>NZ_JBIWAS010000004.1:771425-1007489 GCF_044760185.1 Streptomyces sp. NPDC098101
CGCGTAACGGGTGAGTCGGGCGTACGTTGGCGAGGTGGCCATGGAGACTGAACGGCCCCTCCGCGTTCCCGTGGGGCGGGACGCCGAGCGGTGGCGGACCTTTCCCGGCGAGCGGACGCTCGTCGTCGCCGCGCGGACCGTCGTCTCCACCACCCGGGTCCTGGAGTGCCTGCCCGCCGTCCTGCGCGACGACAGCCGGGTGAACGTCGTCTTCGCGTACGACCCCACCTCCGCCTTCAACGGCGGCGTCCTCGACCTGCTCCACGACTCCGGCTGCCGCGTGATGCCCTGGTCGCAGTTGGGCGACGTCTCCCCGGACCTCGTCCTCACGGCGAGCGAGAACGTCGACGTCCCCGAGGGGACGTGCCCCGTCCTCGTCCTCCCGCACGGGATCGGCTTCCAGAAGTACGTGCCGGACTCGCGCGCCGACCGCGTGCGGCTCTCGGGCCTGGTGCCCGACGCGCTCCTGGAGGCGGGGCGGGCGTGGCTCGCCACCTCGCACCCGGACCAGGACGAGCAGTTGCTCGCCGCGCACCCCAAGGCCGCCGGGCGGACGCTGCTGGTGGGCGACCCGTGCTTCGACGAGCTCGCGGCGAGCGCCGCGCTGCGCCCCGCGTACCGCTCGGCGCTGGGCGTCGGGGACGACCGGCGGCTCGTCGTGGTCAGCTCGACCTGGGGGCCGACCTCGCTGCTCGGCGAGCACCCGGACCTCCCGGCGCGGCTCCTCGCCGCGCTGCCCCACGACACGTACCGGGTGGCGGCGATCGTGCACCCCAACGTGTGGGCGGCGCACGGCGCCTGGCAGCTCCGGCGGAACCTCGCGGCCGCGCTCGACGCGGGCCTGCTGCTCGTGCCGCCCGCGCACGCGTGGCGCTCGGTGCTGCTCGCCTCGGACCTGGTCGTCGGGGACCACGGGTCGGTGACCCTGTACGGCGCGGCGCTCGGGCGGCCGGTGCTGCTGGGGGCCTTCGGGAGCGACTCGGTGCCGGGGACGGCGGCCGAGGTCCTCGGCCGGCACGCGCCGCGCCTCGCACCGGGCCGGGACGCGCGCCGCCAGGTGGAGGACGCGTTCGAGCCCGCCGCGCGCGCCGGGTACGCGGGGGTGGCGGAGCGGGCGTTCAGCGAACCGGGCCGGGCCCTGGTACGGCTGCGTGCGGTCCTGTACGAGCTGCTCCGGCTGCCCGAGCCGTCGTCGGGGCCGCCGCCGGTCCGGGCCCTCGCCCCCGTGCGGGTCCCGGCCGAGCCGGTCACGTCGTGGCGGGTGCGCACGCGCGTGGCGGTCCGGGACGGCGGGGCGGGCGCGGTCGTCGGGATGGAGCGGGTCCCGGCTGTGGTGGCGCCCGGCCACCGGCCGGAGCCCCCGGGCGTGTTCGAGCACCTCGCCTGCACGGACGCGGAGCGCGACCTGCGGACCGCCGAGAGCGCGTCGGTCGTCCTGGCCGCCGCGCCCGCCGCCTCCGGGGCGGCCGCGCTGCGCTGGATCGACGGGACCCTGGCCTCCCGGCCGGGCTGCCTCGCGGCCGCGGTCCCGCTCGGCGCGGGCGGCCACCTGGTGGGCCTGCGCGACGGCCGGGTCGTCGAGGCGACCGGGCCCGAGGGCGCGCACGGCCCCGAACGCGCGGCGGCGCTCGTGTACGCGTACCTGCGCGCCGGCCTCCCCCTGGCCGGGACGGCGTCCCTGCGCGTCGACGGCCGGCCCGGCGAGGACTTCGTCCTGCGCGTCCGCGCCGTGGAGGGGACGACGGGGCGCGGCTGAGCGGGAGACGGCGCCCTGCCCGGGGGTCTCGTCCCGGGGCGAGGCCCCCGGCTCAGGCGTGGTCGTCTTCCGTCACGCGCAGCACGATCTTCCCCTGGAGGTGCCCCCGTTCGGCGCGGAGGTGGGCCCGGGCCGCCTCGCGCAGCGGGAAGACGGCCTCGATGCCGACCCTCACGCGGCCGGAGTCCAGGAGGGCCGCCAGTTCGGCGAGTTGCCCGCCGTGGGAACGGACCTGCCGGCCCCCGACCGTGACGCCGAGCGCGGCCGCGCGCTCCGGGTCGTACTCCCCGAAGAAGACCGGGGCGAGGTGGCCGCCGCGGCGCACCAGGGGCAGGAGCCGGTGGCCGTCCGGGCCGCCGACCGTGTCGACGAGGAGGTCCACGTCGCGCACGGCCTCCGTGACGTCGGTCCGCGTGTAGTCGACGAACCGGTCGACGCCCAGGTCCTTCAGGAAGGTCTCGTGGCGGCCGGAGGCGACGCCGACGACCGTCCCCGCGCCGGCGACCCCGGCCAGTTGCACGGCGAAGTGGCCGACCCCGCCGGCGGCGCCGTTGACGAGCACGGTGCACCCCTCCCGGAGGCCGGGGTGTTCGAAGAGGAGCTGGTACGCGGTGAGGCCGGCCATCGGTACGGCTGCGGCCTCCTCGTGGCTCAGGGAGGCGGGCTTGCGCGCGAGGTGGGCGGCGGGCGCGGTGGCGTACTCGGCGTAGGCCGCCGACCGGCCGGGGAAGTTCACCAGACCGAACACCTCGTCGCCGACCCGCCACTCGGTGACCCCCGCGCCCACGGCCGCGACGGTCCCCGAGAGGTCCGAGCCCGGGACGAACGGCAGCGGCCGGGCCGGGCGCACCGCTTCGGGGATGTCCACGAAGCCCCTGCGCGCGTACCGGTCGGGCGGATTGAACGCGGCCGCGCGCACCCGGACCAGGACCTCGCCCGGCCCGGCCGCCGGCCTCGGGACCTCCTCGTGCACCAGTCGCTCCGGCCCGCCGAAAGCGTGCACGCGCACGGCCCGCATCGTCTCCGCACCCATGGTGTTCGTCCCCCGTCGTCATGCCACGTGCTCCGCCCGATAGGATCCCGACAGGATGCGGAGCACTGCTCCGCTTAGTAAACGGAGCAGTGCTCCGCTTGTCAACGCGAGGGATTCACATGCCGGATGAGCCGATGCGGCCGGGACGGCGGGCCGACGCCCTGCGCAACCGGGAACGCATCCTGGAGGCCGCCGCCGAGGTCGTCGGCGCGGAGGGCACCCAGGCCTCGCTGCGGGACGTGGCCCGCCGTGCCGGAATCGGCCTGGGGACGCTCTACCGCCACTTCCCCACGCGTGACGATCTGCTGGAGGCCCTGCTGCGCACCGGTTTCGACCGTCTCGCGGCCCGCGCGGACGAACTCCTCGCCGACGACCTGCCGCCCGAGCGGGCGCTGTCCCTGTGGCTCGGCGAGTTCACCCTCCGGTCCGGCTCCTTCCGGGGGCTTCCGGCATCGCTGATGGCGACGCTCGGCGACGAGGAGTCCGCCCTGCACGCCTCCTGCGCGGCGATGCGCGCGGCGGCCGGCCGGCTGCTGCGGGCGGCCCAGGACGACGGGCGGATCCGGCCGGACGTCGACGGCACGGACCTCTTCGCCCTGGCGAACGCGGTCAGTTGGGCCGCCGACCAGGCTCCTTCCCTGGCCGCCCGGCGCGAACACCTGCTCGCCCTGGTCCTGGACGGCCTCGCCCGTCCGGAGGCGTCCTAGCCGCCGGCCCCCGCTACTCGCCCTCCAGAGCGCGCAGGCGTGCCCGCAGGGCCGGGGCGAGGGGGCTGCCGCCCTCCTCGTGGATGCCGGCGGCGCGGTCCAGCCAGCCGGGGACGTCGGCGCGGCGCAGGCCGGTGCGTTCGGCGACGTCCGCGAGGGCGACGAGGGCCTGGGCCTCGTAGTGGGTGGCCCGTGCCGCCCGGAGGGTGGCGGCGGCGTCCTCCAGGACGCGCATCGCCTCCCAGGGGTCGCCGAGGTGGTCGTGCGCGACGCCGAGGGCGGCCGTGGCGCGGGCCGCCATGCGCGGGTCCCGGCACTCCGTCAGCATCCGGTGGGCGTCGTTCAGGGTGGCCAGGGCGGTCACGTGCTGACCGGCGGCGTCCTGGGCGCAGCCGAGGAAGTACGTGGCGATGGCCGCGCCGCGCGCCTCCCCCGCCCGGGTGTTGAGCTCCAGGGAGGCGCGGTAGGAGGCGACGGCGCGGGCCGGGTCGTGCCGGTCCCAGTACCGTCCGTCGAACTCGCGCACCGAGGCGCTGACGACGGCGTCCCCGGCGACCTCGGCGCAGGCGAGGGCCGCGTCGAGCTCGGTCCGGGCCCGCGCGTCCTCCCCCAGGTCGAGCAGGGGCCGGGACAGCAGGCTGCGCAGGCGGGCCTCGGCGGCCGGGGCGACGGCCGTCGCCGCGGCGGCGGCACCCAGCGCGAGGGACTCCCGCCACGGACCGAGGGCCCGCCGGTGGAGGAAGAGCACGCTGTACGCCTCGGCCAGCTGCCACACGGGGGTGTCCAGGCCGCCCCGGGCGGCTCCGGCGCGCAGGACGGCGAGGACGTCGGCGCTCCGGCTCTCCAGCCAGGCGAGCGGATCGGCGCCGGTGGGCCCGGCGAAGGGGTTCGGGGCCTCCGCCAGGAGCGCCCCGAGGTCGGCGACGCGCAGCCTGTCCTCGCGGATCGCCCGGTCGGCGAGGGCCGTGAGGAGCAGGTGGTGGGTGAGGACCCGGGCGACGAGGGCGGACTCCGCGCCGGGCGGCTCCTCGGCGTCGGCGCGCTCGCGGGCGTGCAGCCGGACCAGGTCGTGCATGTGGAATCGGCCGTCGGCGGTCCGCTCGATCAGGCCGTCACCGGCGAGGCGGCGCAGGAGCGGGGCCGTCCCGGCGGGCGGGGCGTCGAGGGCGGCGGCGGCCGACTCGACGTCGAAGGTGGCGCACGGGTACCGGCCGAGGCAGCGGTAGAGGCGGGCGGCGTCGGGCGGAAGCAGGCGGTACGTGGGGTTGAGTACGGCGGACATGGAGTGCTCCTCTCCCAGGGACAGGGCGTCGAGCCGGCGGTTCTCGTCGGCCAGCTCCCCGGCCAGGTCGGCCGCCGTGAGCGAGGGGTCGGTGGCGAGGCGGCCCGCCACGATCCGCAGGGCGACGGGCAGGCCGCCGCACAGCTCGACGAGGCGCTCGGCGGAGTCCGGGTCGGCGGTGATCCGCTCCCCGCCGTGCTCGGCGAGCAGCCGCAGGGCGCCGGCCGGGTCGAGCGGTTTGAGGGCGAGGATCCGCGCCCCGTCCAGGGCCAGTTCGCCGAGCGCCGACGTGCTGGTGACGAGGACGGCGCTGCCGGGGCCCTTGGGCACGAGGGGCCGGACCTGGGCCGGGTCGCCCACGTCGTCCAGGACGACGAGCAGGCGCCGGTCGGCCGTGCGGGTGCGGAAGAGCGCGGCCCGCTCCTGGAGCGAGTCGGGCATGTACGTGTCGAGGACGCCGAGTCCGCGCAGGCACATGGCCACGGCCTCGGAGACGTCGCCGCCGGACTGTCCGCGCAGGGCGGCGAAGTCCACGTACAACTGGCCGTCGGGGTAGCGCTCCCGGGTGCCGGCGGCCCAGTGCCAGGCGGTCGCGGTCTTGCCCACGCCGGGCAGCCCGTGGAGGACGCCGATGCCGACCGGGGGCGTCCCCGGGGCGGGCGGGCCGAACCAGCGGTCGAGTTCGGAGAGGTCGGCGGTGCGGTTGACGAAGGCGGCGGTGAGCGCGGGCACCTGGTCGGGGCGCGGCCGGGGGGCGGGGGGCTGGGGCACGTAGACGTTGATATCGCCGTGGACCGGCGATCCCTGGAAGACCGGGCCGTGGTTCACCCCGGCGCTGACGTACGCGACCGTGCCCGGCGCCCCGAAGGCGGCGACGATCTCCTGGAGTTCGGTCACGGCGGCCGGGTCGTCCCGGAGGGTCCGGAGGAACCTCTCCCGCCACCGCTCCTCGATCGCGGCGGCGGCCGCCTCGTCCCCGGCGGCCCGCGCGGTCGCGACCTCGTGTCCGGCCGCCTCCAGCTCGGCGACGACCTGTTCCGCGTCCCGGTCGGCGCCCTCCCGGGTCCCCCCGTCGGAGCCCCGTCGGCGGAACAGGCGCCAGTCCCGCGCCTTCGCCTGCTCCCAGAGGTCCGAGACGACGAGCCCGAGCACGGTCGTCGCTCCCGACATGGCGAGCACCGTCAGCTCTTCCACCGCTCCCCCATCGTGTCGCGCGGGACGCCGACGAGGCGTCCCGGCTCCACCGTAGAGAGATCGACAAGCCTTTGAACAGCCCGCTCGCCGTCGTTCCGGGACGAGTTCGTGGCGCGTTCCGCTCGCTCGGGGCGGGGCGGTCAGGCCTTTCCGGGGGCCGTGAACGTGACGGCCGCCGCCGGTGCGGTGATCTCCGCGTCGCTTCCGAGGGCGTACGCCGCGACCCGTGAGGCCGTCGCGGCCGGGATCGTCCCGGCGATGCCGGGTGCCGCCGGGACGTCCTGGGTGGCGTGCGCGTCGTACGGCACGACGACGCGGTAGCCGCGGGCCAGGGCCGTGCGGGCGGTCGCCTGTACGCACATCTCGGACATGACCCCGCAGACGGCGACCGCCCGCACGCCCGCGTCGGTGAGGACGCCGCCCAGGGGGGTCCGCCGGAAGCCGTCGTCCTCGGGCTTGCGGATCACCAGTTCCAGGGGGCCCGGTTCCACCGGGTGGTGCAGCTCCCAGCCGGGGGTGTGGGGTTCGTCCTCGGAGCCGGGCGGGCCGTCGTTCTGGAGGTGGACGACGAGCGCCCCGTCCCGCCGGGCCCGGGCGATCAGGTCCGCCGTCCGGTCGACGAGCCGTTCCGCCGCGGGCACGGCTCCGGCGCCGGTGACGAACGCCGACTGCACGTCGACGACGATCAGGGCGTCGACGGGCGGGATCTGTGCGGGCTGGGCGCTGTCGGTCATCCCGTCATCCTCGTCCCCCACCGGGCCGTGCCGCCACGGGATTTCGGCCCGGGAGACACGGCGGGCGGTCAGCCGTCCGTCGTGCGGGACGCCCTGGTCAGGAGCCACCGGCCGGAGGCGCCCATCACCAGGAGGCCGGCGAGCAGGGCGACGAGGGAGGCGCCGGGGCCCGACGCCCAGTCGACCTCCGGGGCGTGGACGGCGAGGACGACGGCGGCGGCGAGGGCCACGGACGGCACCGCGAGGAGGGCCGGACGGAGGCGGGTCAGGTCGTCCTCGACCAGGGAGGCGAGGACGCCGACGCCGAGGGCGAGCGCCCACACCCCGAGGCCCTGCGCGTCGGCGCGGTTCACCGTCCAGGGCACGAGCGGGCCCCAGAAGGCGGGGAAGGCGAGGAGTCCGGCCCCGATGCCGAGCCAGCCGGAGCCGAGCACGGCGAGCGGCGGCTTCGACCAGCCGGGCAGCGGGGCGGCGGGCTCCCGCCGGCCCGCGTCCGCCGGCCGGGCCCGCACCCGGTACTGCGCGACGAGGCAGCCGACGGCGCCGAGCGCGAGGACGCCGAGGGTGGCGACCCAGCCGAGGCTGAACAGGACGAGGAACAGCGGGCCGCCCTTCGCCGCCCGGAGGCTTCCGCCGTTCAGCAGGCTCACCGCGAAGAGGCCGACGAGGACGGTCGCGAGCGGCAGGACGAGGCTGCGGACCTCCTCCCAGAGCCGGGCCCGGCCGACGGTGAGGAGGGCGGGCGCCACCCCGGCCATCGCCGCGCCGACGAGGCCGGGGCTGAGCGCCTCCGGGGACACCCAGGCCCCCGCCGCGTATCCGGCCAGACCGGTGACGGCGAGCAGGGCGCCGACGGTGAGGCTGATGCCCCCGACGACCTTGCTCAGGACCACGACGCCGGGCGAGAGTTCCCGGCCGCCGGGCGTTCCCCGGTCCGCGGCGGTCCGTTCTCCGGTGGTGCTCATGCCCGTTCCCCTTCTCCTCCGGTGACCGGTACGGGAACCGTGGGGACGGGGGCCGGTCGCTCCCCCCGCCGCTTCACGGCCTCCCGGGCGTGCAGGATCCGCAGGCTCACCACCGTGACGGCCGCGTACGCGAGGACGCCGCAGCCGATGCCGACGCCCGCGATCAGGGCCGTCGGCCGGTCGAGGCCGAAGGCCCGCTCCAGGACCGGGGCCGCGACCGCCGAGAACGCGGGGGCCAGGCACAGGGCGGCGAGGTGCAGGGTCCACTCCTCGGCGGCCCAGAGGGACCCCCGGGCGCGGGCGCGGGCCGCCCGCACGGCGATGACGGCGTACATCACGGCGTACGGGACGAGGTACGCGAGCAGGAGCCGCCTTCCCGCCGTGCCCCCGTCGAGGAACGGGACGGCGAGCAGGGCCAGGCCCGCGGCGCCCGCGAGGTGGACGGCGACCAGGACCGGCGCCGGACACCAGGTGCCGGTCAGGCCGGGGACGGCGGTGCGGTGGTCGAGGGCGCGGGAGGCGAGCAGCGCGCCGAAGGAGACGAGCGCGCCGAGGTGCATGATCGCGACGCGGTTGACGTCGAGGATGTCGAGCCCCGGGTGGAGCCGGGGCAGCGCGCCCCATTCGAGCCGCAGCAGCGGAGCGGTCATCAGGAAGCCGTAGCAGAGCAGCATCCAGCGCTGGTGCAGGTCGGGGAAGCCCCGGACGGCGGCCAGGACGCCGAAGGTCACGCTGCCGACGGTGCCGACCAGGATGGTGGCGAGGACGATCCAGAACGCGGCCCCGCTGAACGCCTCCTCCGGCGGGGTGCGCACCAGGTAGAGGGCGGCGCCCGCCATCGACGCGTAGACCGTGACGGCGAAGACGGTTCCGGCGGCCCGGTGCAGCCGGATCCGGCGCCGGACGGCCGAGAGGAGCTGCACGGGCCCGAGGAGCATCAGGAGGCCGCCGAGGACCGAGTGGACGATCAGCGGGACCAGGCTGCGTGCGTACGGTTCCGTCCGGTCGCGGACGGCCTCGGCCACGAACTCCGGCGAGACGGTCCGGCCGAGGACCCATTCGCCGAGGGCGGGCGCGCCCGGTCTCGCGTACGGCCAGAGTTCGGTCACGGCGATCGGCGCGTACGCCAGGCAGACCACCGTCACCGCGAGGGCGGCCGCCCGGCCCCGCCTCGTGCTCGCCGGACGTCCACGTTCCACGGCGGTTCCCCCCTGTCGCCGTCCCCGCGCCCATGTACGCGATAGTCCTGTCTGGACCATGGAGGGACTACGGAGGAAGGTAGGGCCGCCCCGGGGCGGGGTCAACCGGTCGGTAACAACAATCCGCGACGGGGGTCCGCGGCGGCCGTCAGGGCTCGCGGCTCTCGACCCACTGCCAGAAGTCGACCATCATCCGCTCGTAGCGGATGCCGAACTCCAGCGCCTCGCGCTGTCCGCGCGTCAGCAGTTCGCCCACGTCGCGGGCGAGTTCCTCGTACGCGTCGAGGGTCCGCCGGTGCTCGTCGACCTGGACCGGGGCGTGGACGCGGGGACTGGCGCCGAACCACAGCTTGAGGATGCCGCGTTCGCGGGCCTCGACGGGGACGAAGGCCGGGTCGGCGAGCCAGTCGCGCAGGGCGGCCGCCCCTTCTCCGGTGAGGCTCATCAGCCGCCGGTTGCGGCCTCCGGGCTGCCGCACCTCCGAGAGCAGCCCCGCCTCCAGAAGCCGGTCGCACTGCGCGTAGACCTGCGCGTGGGGCATGGACCAGAACGGCGCCACGGTCCGCGCGGCCTCGACCTTCACGTCGTACGGAGTGGCCTCGCCCAGCTTGTCGATGATGCCGAGCACGAGGTAGGAGGGCGTGGTCAACCGGACTTCAGACATGCGGCGACCGTACCCCGGGGCCCCTTCCGCCCGGCGGGCCCGCGCCACGGCCACCGCTCACGCGGCGGGGCCCACCGCCCCCGGCCCCGGTTCCGGTCCCGGCCCCAGCCCGGGAGCCCGTTCCCGCCGGGGCACGGGCACGCCCGGCAGCACGGTCTCCGGCCGGAGGAGGTCGCCGAGGGCGGTCAGGCGGATGAGCCGGAGGATCCAGGGCTGGTCGCAGAGCAGCCGCCAGCGCCTCCCCCGCTCGCGGGTGCGCTCGGCGCAGCGGGCCAGGAGGCCGAGTCCGGTGGCGTCGCAGAAGGTGAGCCTGCGGACGTCGAGGGTCAGGTCCCCGGACCCCCGGGCCAGGGCGTCGAGTTCGGGGCGCAGGTGCCGCACCAGGACGAGGTCGAGCTCGCCCCGGAGCGCGGCGACGGTGAGTCCGTCGGCCGAGCGGACGACGAGATGCGGTTCATGCGGTTCATGCGGTTCGTGACGGGTGATCGGCTGCACAGGCCCCTCCACCGGTTGGCTCCACGTGTCGGGTCGAGCCTGACCGATTCCCGTACGGAAGGGATGTTTCCCCCGTTCCGTCATCACCTGAATCGGTGAAAATCCGGCCCGGATCCCCTCCGCCCGGCATCGGGCCGGCCGTTCAGCGCCCGTCCGCCGCGAGGGCCGCGGCGGCCTCCTCCTGGATCCGGCCGAACTCGGCGCCCATGGCGGCGGCGAGCGCCTGGGCGGCGGAGAGGGGACGGACCATGACGGTGAACTCGTCGATCCGCCCCTCCTCGTCGAAGTGGAGGAAGTCGCAGCCGTTGATCTCCTTGTCCCCGACCTTCGCGGTGAAGACGAGGGCGTGGTCGCGGCCGTCCGCGCCCTCGATCTCGCGGACGTACCGGAAGTCGGTGAAGACGCGGAGGACCCCGCGCAGGATCGCGGCGGTGAGGGCCTTGCCGGGGTACGGCTTGAAGGCGACGGGGCTGGTGAAGACGACGTCCTCGGCGAGCAGGGCCTCGACGGCGTCGAGGTCGCGGTTCTCCACGGCGGTACGGAACGGGTGCACGGCGCGACTCCCTAGACAACTAGTTGATTAGGTGCAGGATCAGCTAACCGCATGGCACGCGCCCGCGTCCAGGGAACGCGGTCAGCCGGCCACCCGCGCCATCCACGCCTCGACCTCGTCCGCCGAGCGCGGCAGACCCGCCGACAGGTTCTCGTGGCCGTCCCCGGTGACCAGCAGGTCGTCCTCGATGCGGACGCCGATGCCCCGCCACTCCTCGGGCACGGTCAGGTCGTCGGGCTGGAAGTACAGGCCCGGCTCGACGGTCAGGACCATGCCCGGCGCGAGGAGGGCGTCGACGTACTCCTCCGTGCGGGCCCGCGCGCAGTCGTGGACGTCCAGGCCCAGCATGTGGCCGGTGCCCGCCATGGTGAAGCGGCGCTGGAGCCCGAGGGCGTACGCGCGGTCCACCGGGCCCTCGACGAACCCCCACTCGACCAGCCGGGCCGTCAGGCTGCGCTGCGCCGCCTCGTGGAAGGCCCGGTAGGGGACGCCCGGCTTCACCGCCGCCATCCCGGCCTCCTGCGCCTCGTACACGGCGTCGTACACCCGGCGCTGGACGGGGGTGAAGGTGCCGTCGATCGGGAGGGTGCGGGTGACGTCGGCGGTGTAGAGCGTGCGGGTCTCCACTCCGGCGTCGAGGAGGAGCAGGTCGCCGGGGCGGACCGGTCCGTCGTTGTCCGTCCAGTGCATGATCGTGGCGTGCTCGCCGGCGGCGCAGATCGAGCCGTAGCCGACGGAGTTGCCCTCCAGGCGGGCCCGGCGGAAGAAGGTGCCCTCGATCCAGCGCTCGGAGGTGGCGACCGCGCGGGAGAGCTCCGCGACGCAGTCGGTGAAGCCGCGCACGGTCGAGTCGACCGCCTTGCGCAGCTCGCCGACCTCCCAGGCGTCCTTGACGAGCCGGAGGCCGCTCAGCGCCTCCTCCAGCTCCTCGTCACGCTTCTCGTCGGTGGTGACGGCCGCTTCGAGGGCCGGGTCGATCCCCCGGACGATCCGGGTCGGGACGCCGGAGCCGGCGGCCAGGTCGGCGGCGGCGGTGCGGACGTCGCGGCAGGGCAGCCCGAGGACGGCGCCGGACTCGGCGAGGGAGGGGCGGCGGCCCGTCCACAGTTCGGCCGTGTAGCCGAGCCAGAACTCGTCGTCCTCCCGGCTGTCGCGGGGCAGCTGGTAGCAGTACGCGTCGTGGCCGCCGCCGGGGCGGGGTTCGAGGACGAGGGCGCCGTCGCGGGCCCGGTCGCCGGTCAGGTGTACGTAGCCCGAGTACGGGCGGAACGGGTAGACGTCGTCGTTGGAGCGGTACTTGAGGTTGCCCGAGGGGACGACCAGGCGCTCGCCGGGGAAGAGCGCGGAGAGCGCGGCGCGGCGGCGGGCCGCGTACGGGGCCTGCTCGCCGGGTGCGAGCCCCTGCCGTTCGGTGTCCGCCCATCCCGTCCTCATCAGGGCGGAGAGCTCCTCGGAGACGCCTTCGTAGAGACCGTTCTTGCGACCCTTCGCCACGTCCTGCTCCTTCTTCCGGTTCTTCGGGTTCTTCGGGTTCTCGTCGGGGAGGTGCACGGCCGCCGGACGTCGACGGCCCCCGGACGGTACTGCGCCCGGCGCCCGCCGGTGGCCGGGGTCCGCCAGTGGCACGGATCGGCCACCGCGAGGTGCGGCGGGCGCCGATAATGCGGTCATGGCGAACGACGCGAGGCTCGGCGAGGCGCTCCGGCTGCTGGGGGTCGGGGAGGGGGCCCGGCGGCTCTATCCGCGCCTCCTGGAGCTCGGGCCCGCGCCGCTGGACGCGATCGGCGCGGCGGCCGGTCTGACCGGCGACGGCCTCGCGGCGGCGTACGGCGAGCTGGTCGACGCGGGGCTCGCGAGCGCCGTCGCGGACGGCGGGGACCCGGTGGCGCCGGTGCCCCCGGCGGCGGGTCTGGAGATCCTGGGCCGGCACCGGGCGGCCGAGCTGGACGAGTCCCGGATCACGGTCGGCGGGGCGTTCGAGGCGTTCCGTCGGCAGAGGCTCGCGGCGTACCACGACGACCTGGTGGAGGTGGTGACCGGGGAGGCGGTCGGTCCCCGGATGCGGCAGGCCTGGGCCAGCGCGCGGCAGCAGATCCGGCAGCTGGACTCGCCCCCGTACTTCCCGCTGCCGGGCGCCACCGAGGACGCCCTCGCGACCCTGGCGCGCGGGGTGACGCAGCGGGTCGTCTACTCGCAGGCGTCCCTGGAGTTCCCGGGGCAGCTGGAGGAGTCGATCGAGCCGTGCGTGGAGGCGGGCGAGCAGGCGCGGGTGCTGCCGTCGGTGCCGGTGAAGCTGCTGGTCATCGACGAGGCGTACGCCCTGGTGTCGCTCTCCATCAGGGAGGCCGACGTCCACAACAGCATGGTGGTCGTGCAGCCGTGCGGCCTGTTCTCGGCGCTCGTGGCGCTCTTCGAGCAGACCTGGCGGAGCGCGCTGCCCCTGCACGGCCGCTCGGTGCGGCCGGCGGGGCTGCTGCCCGCCGACCGCCGGCTGCTCCGGCTGCTCGCGGCCGGGGCGGGCGACGACGTCGTCGCCCGGGAGCTCGGGGTCAGCCGCCGTACGCTCTTCCGCCGGATCCAGGTCCTGATGGCCCGGCTCGGTGCTACGAGCCGGTTCCAGATGGCGCTCCAGGCGCAGCGCTCGGGGTGGTTGTGACGCCGCCGGGGGCGGGCGTGAGGTTCTTCCACAGGAAGGTGTGCAGGAGGGCGCTGTTGTGGGCGGCCTGTTCGTTGTCGCCCGCGCCCGCGTGGCCGCCGCCGGTGTTCTCGTGGAACAGGACGGGGTGGCCGAGCTCCCGGAGCCGCGCGGCCGTCTTGCGGGCGTGGCCGGGGTGGACGCGGTCGTCGCGGGTCGAGGTCGTCAGGAGGACGGGCGGGTAGGCCCGGTCCGCCTCGATGCGGTGGTACGGGGAGAGGTCCCGCAGGTGCGGCAGGTCGGCCTCGTCGTCCGGGTCGCCGTACTCGGCGATCCAGGAGGCGCCCGCGAGGAGCTTGTGGAAGCGGGTCATGTCGAGGAGCGGGACCTGCGCGACGATCGCGCCGAACAGCTCGGGGTACCGGGTGAGCATCGCGCCCATGAGCAGGCCGCCGTTGCTGCCGCCCACCGCGCCGAGCCGGTCCGGGGTGGTGATGCCCCGGGCGACCAGGTCCTCGGCGACGGCCGCGAAGTCCTCGAAGGCGCGCGGCCGTTCGGCGCCGAGCGCGGCCTGGTGCCAGCCGGGGCCGTACTCGCCGCCGCCCCGGATGTTGGCGACGACGTGGGTGCCGCCGCGCTCCAGCCAGGCCAGGCCCCGCACGGCGCCGTAGGAGGGGGTGAGGGAGACCTCGAAGCCGCCGTAGCCGTAGAGCAGGGTGGGGCCGGGGCCGGTGGCCGTGCGGTCGGGGCCGATGACGAAGTACGGCACGCGCGTGCCGTCCCGGGAGGTCGCGAAGTGCTGGGCGACGCTCAGGCCTGTCGTGTCGAAGCGGTCCGGGGCCTGCTTGAGGACCTCCGCGTCGCCGCCGACGCTCCCCCGGTGGAGGGTGGAGGGCTGGAGGAACCCGGACACGTCGAGGAAGTACTCGTCGGAGACGTCCGGGTCGGTGTCGACGACGTCGACTGCGGAGAGGGGCGGGACGCCGACGAGGGGCGCCCGGTCCCAGGGGCCCGCGTCGGTCGGGGTGAGGACCTCGATGCGGGTGGTGACGTCCCGCAGCCTCTCCAGGATCAGGTGGTGGCGGGTCCAGGCGTGCCCGGCGAGGGCGGTCCGCTCGTCGGGGGCGAAGAGGACCTCGAAGGTGCGGTCGCCCGCGAGGAAGGCGTCGAAGCCGAACGCGAGGAGGGAGCCGCTCGGCTGCCCCAGCCACGCGGACCTCGGGGTGACGATCAGGTGCCGCCGGTGGGCGTAGACGACGGCGTCCTCGGGCACGTCGATCCGCACGGGCGTCCCGTCGGGCTCCAGGAGGTACGTCTCGCCGCGGAAGAAGTCCAGCGAGCGGCCGACGAACTCCCGCTCGTAGCCGGGGGTGTCGTCGCGGTAGCCCCAGGCCGACACGTCCCCGGCTTCGGCCTCGAAGACCGTCGCGGCCTCTTCCAGGGGGGTGCCGCGCCGCCAGCGGCGGACCGTGCGGGGGTAGCCGGAGTCGGTCAGGGAGCCCGGTCCGGTGTCCGTGCCGACGAAGACGGTGTCGGCGTCGATCCAGCCGATCTGCGTCTTCGCCTCCGGCAGCCGGAAGCCGTCCGCGACGAACTCCTTCGTCCCCAGGTCGAACTCGCGGACCACGGCGGCGTCGGCGCCGTCCCGCGACAGGCGCACCAGGGCCCGGTCGTGGTCGGGCCGGCGCACGGTCGCCCCGTCCCACACCCACTTCTCGTCCTCCTCGGCGGCGAGCGCGTCGACGTCGAGGAGGACCTCCCACTCGGGCCGGTCCTTGCGGTACTGCTCCAGGGTGGTGCGCCGCCACACCCCGCGCACGTGCTCGGCGTCCTGCCAGAAGTTGTAGAGGTGCGCGCCGCGCCGGGTGGTGTACGGGATGCGGTCCGAGGCGTCGAGCACCTCCCGCAGGCGCTCCTTCAGCGGGGTGAAGCCGGGATCGGCGGCCAGGGCCTCCGCCGTCTCGGCGTTCCGCTCGGCCACCCACGCGAGGGCGGCGTCGCCGGAGACTTCTTCCAGCCACAGGTACGGGTCGTCATCGCTCACCCCCGTATTGTGCGCGACCGGCGCGCGCGGCCTCAGGCGGTCCGGTGGAGCCGTGCGCCCAGGTGGTGCTGGAGGGGGCGGCCGACGGCCGCGAGGTCGTGGACGAAGTCGAGCGTGTCCGGGCCGGCGAGGGTGTAGCGGCGGCGGGTGGCGTCGACCCGCTTGGCGGTGGGGGCGAGGGCGACCTCGTGGGTGGCGAGGTCGACCGTGCCGCCGTCCGCGCGGCCGACGGAGATCTCCGCGATGCCGGTGGGCTGGGTGATCAGCGCCTCGACGCGCCCCTCCGGCTGGAGCCGCCACCAGCCGCTCTCCCGCGCCGAGGGCCGCAGCGGGGCGCCGTCCCCGTCGACCAGCCAGGCGCGCGCCTCGTAGTGGAGGAAGGGCCGCCCGTCGTGGCTGAAGACGACCTCCTGCTCGTACGCGAAGTCCTCGTCGAGCGACGGATATCCGCCCTTCCCCCGGCCGGTCCAGACCCCCAGCAGCCCGAGGACCGGCGCGAGCAGGGGGTGCGGCACGGGCACCGCGTCCGGCCGGAGGGCGTCGGGGTAGGGGTGGGTCCGGTCGCGGTCGGTCATGGGGGTGCTCCTGGGTCGTGGCCTGTGCGGTTCGCAGCCTAGGGCCTGCCCGGCGGCGCGCCGGAACCGGCGCACGGCGACCGGGCGGGGTCCGGCTTACGTTCCGTGTTCTTCCGTGGCCTCGGGGCGGGGTCGCCGGCCGGGGCGCGGACCGTGCGCCGTGGCCGGGCTCGGATCGCACGCGCGCCGCAGTCCGTGCGGCCGACGCCGGGGCCGGGTGGCACGCGGGAAGGACCGGACCGTCCCCGGCCGCCCCGGGCCGGTACGGGGCGGGGTCGTGACGCGGACGTGCCCGCTCGTGGAACGGGGGTCATCCGTGCGCGGCGACGCAGCGGGCGTCCGCCTCTCCCCCCGCGCAGAAGATTCCGTGCGGCCGGCCCGCCACGGTCATCCACACCGCGCTGTAGGGCGCCCGTCGCAGCTCGACGACCGCGTTCCGGCGGTAGCCCTCCTCGTCCGGCCTGTTCGTCGTCTCCAGGCGGCCGCGGAGGACTCCCCCGGCGGCGGGCGTGAGCTTCCCCGTGGCCCTGCCGCCCCACTCCGGCCCGTTGTCGCAGGGCGCCGGCTCCGTGGCGCAGTCCTTGTACAGACGCCACCGGTAGGTGAACCGTCCCTCGGGGTCGATCACGATGTTGCCGTGGCCCCAGCTCCAGGTCCCCACGAAGGGCGCGAGCCCCGACGGCCGGTCGAGTGCGGGCCGGGCGCCGTAGCGGCCGATCCAGAGACGCGTCGGCGCGGGTTCCTCGCTGCCGTCGGGCGCGGATCCCTCGCTGGTGTCGGGCGCGGCTCCCACGCCCAGCGCGATGACCGTTCCGTCGAGTTCGGCGGCGCCGTCCAGGCCGTAGACCTCGTGGAAGAGGTTCTTCCCGGTCGGCGCCTTGGTCCAGCGCCGGCCGTCCGCCGACGTCCACAGGGCGCCGACGGACTCCCCGTGGAGGGCGTCGAAGGCCCGGCCCGAGGCGATGTAGCCGCCGGTGACGGCGCTCACCCCGCTGACGGACTGGAACTTCCTCGGGACGACCCCCTGATCGGGGAGGCGGCCCACGTCCATCGGCTCACCGGCGGTCCACGTCTCCTCGCCGCCCCGGCTCCAGAAGGTGGACACGTACAGGCCAGGTTCCTCGTCCGTGCTCTCGGGGTGACTGATCAGGACGCTGCCACGGGGACCCGTCGCCCCGGCGCCGTTCAGCTCCCCCCTGAAGAGCTCGGGACGGCTCTTCCAGGTCGTGCCGTCGGCGGAGGTGAGGACGACGCGCTTCGACGTGAACGCCTTGTCGGTGCACTGCGCCGACACGACGAAGCCGTGTGCGTCGGCGAGGACCGACACCTCGGGTTCCAGCTTCGGTGACGCCGGACAGGGCACCACGTGGGGCTGGCCGAAACCCCCTCCCTTCCCGGCGGTCCACAGACGCAGGGACTCTCCCCGGTAGGAGTCGTCGGAAGGCTGCTCCTCGCCGAACGGTCCGCCGTCGTGCGCGACGACGACGCTGCCCCGGGGGCCCCGGGCCAGGCCCAGCACCTCGTCGGACGGGCCGCCGCCGGCCAGGATCTCCGCGGGGCCCCACTTCCCCTTCCCGGTGGACCGCCACACGGCCGGCACGGTCGTGCCGGCGTTCGGCGCGTTGCCCGCCAGGGTGGCGCCGTCGGCGGTCGCGGCGACGTGGTCCACGAACGCCGCCTCGGGGCCGGTCTCGTACCAGGTCCGGCCGTCCCGGGAGCCGTAGAGCCCGCCCGTCCTCCGGTACGGAACGCCCAGGACGAGGAACTCCGTCGAGGTCGCGGTGACCTGGAGGGGCCGCAGGCCGTGGAAGACGTACGACGTGTCCTCCTGGGGCACCCGGACCCACTGGATGGTCGCGGGGTCCGGCTCGCGGTCCTTCCGGGAGTCCCCGGATCCCTGGCACGCCGGCACCAGGAGGAGGGCCGCCGCCACCGGGGCCAGGAGCCGTCCGCCCCGGCGGGTCCGGGACCGGCCCCGCGCGGCCGGTGCGGCGCGCATCAGCTCTTCCCCGGGCAGCGCGGTGACGCCGCCGGCAGATGGCGGTATGCCCCGTCCGGGTCCTGGACCACGCACAGCGGGTCGGCGGCGGTGGTGGCGGTGTAGCGGAAGGGCTTGCCGTGGTCGTCCAGGACGACCTCCCCCTTGGACCCTCCGCTGCTCCAGTGGACGACGATGCGGAACTCGGTGTCGTACTTCATGGTCTTCGGGCTGATGACGAAATGTTCCGCGTCCCCCTCCTTGATGGCGTACGGCCATCTCGTGACCCTCTTCTGCTCGGCGTCCGGACGGGGGTCGGGCACGGGCACCAGGGGGGCGCCGTCGACGTCGAGGTCGACTTCGAAGGCGCGGACGGGGACGTCCGACGCGCAGACGGCGGCCAGGTGCGGCCCCTTGAGGGGCGGGCGCCGGGAGACGATCACCGTGCGTGCCCCGGTCAGGACGAGTTCCTCCTGCGTGGTCCCCTGGAGGACGACCGTGATGACGCTTCCGTCGGCCTGGACGCCGCCACGGGGGAACGCGCGCACCATGGGCAGGCCCTCGGCTCCGACGTCGAGGCCGGGCACGACCGCCGAGTCGCCGCATTCCCAGTTGTTCGTGGTGGAGTCGGCCACGGCTTCGGTCCTCACCTTGGCGTCGGCGGTACGGAGCGGCCCGGGATCGTCCTGCCGGAGGGCGAGGACGCCGCCCACCGTCGCGAGGACGGCGAGGACGGGCAGGCCCGCGAGGAACAACCACCGTTTGGACGGCGAGGAGTCGACCAGGGTCCCGATCTGGACGATGCCGCCGTCGACCCTCCCCCTGACTTCGTTGCGGGTGCCGGAGTCCTCCTCGCGCCGCGGGTCCATACGTCTCGCCTCTCCTCGTCGGTGGTCACTCCTCGTGCGCGGGCGCGCGGCTGCGGGAGGTCATTCGTCCGTTCGTCCGCCGGCCGGGTGCGGGGCGTCGCCGAAGGTGTCGCGGGACTGCGTCAGATCGCCCCGCACCGTCGAGTTCTCCACCGAGTTGGAGACGCCACCGGGGTACGGGGCCCTTCCGCGAGGACCCCGCCCGGCCGTCACGTCCCGTGCCTGGAGGACCGCCCCCTCCACCGTCGCGTCGCGGACGACGTTGACGACGTCCCCGTGGTGCCCGGCGGGCGGACCGGAAGGGGTCCGGCGGGTCTGCACCGTTCCGTAGGCGGCGAGCGCCAGGCCGGCGATTCCCACGAACACCCCGATGACACTGGCCAGACGATCGGCGGACTCCAGACCGGAACGGACGAAGAACACCCCCAGGGCGACCAGGCCGATGCCGCCCAGAACCGCCCCGGCCCATGCCCGTACACGCCGCGATGCCACAGCGCCCTCCCCGTTCGACGAGCTCCGGCGGCCATTCTGGCCCGGCCGTGGCTCCGCTGTTCCGCGAACGCGCCAATTGGCTTCGCCTCCGGCCGCGTTCGTCCGGTCGCCGGGCGCCCCACCGGTGCGAGGGGCACGGCCGCACCCCGTTCCGACCGGCGGGACGGCGCGTCCACCCTCCGAGACGCCGTTGACCCGGTGCGGGGTGGCCGCTACGTTCGCGCCATGTTGCGTACAGCCCTGCTCACCACGCGCGGTCACATCGACCTGCTGCGGGTGGCCTCCGCCGCGTGTCGCCGCGGCCGCTGACGCCCTTTCACCGTTCTTCGCCCCCTCCTGACGCCCTGATCGCCGTGTGCGCGCGCCCGTTCCGCGCCCACGGGCGCTGACGCGTACCCTCGCCGCCCCCTCCCTCCCGGAGTCCGTCATGACGGTCGACCATGCCCCACCCCCCTCGGCCCCTGCCGCGCCCGACATATCGGTTCTGCCCGATCCGGACGTCGAGTCCCTCACTCCCGCACGGGGGCCCGGGCGCGGCTTCTCCGTCCCCCGCTGGCTGCGCCGGACCGTGGGACCGCTGCTGCTGCTCCTCGGCTGGCAACTGTCGAGCTCGGCCGGGGTGTTGCCGGCGGACGTGCTCGCCTCGCCGGGGACCATCGCCCGGGCGGCCGGCGAGCTGATCGGGGACGGCACGCTGCCGCACGCGATGGGGGTCTCGCTGCGGCGGGTCGCCGTGGGCCTGCTGCTCGGCGGGGCGGTGGGGATCGCGCTCGCCCTGGTCTCCGGGCTCTCGCGCCTCGGGGAGGACCTCGTCGACGCCCCCGTGCAGATGCTGCGGACGGTGCCCTGAGTCGGGCTCATCCCGCTGTTCATCATCTGGCTGGGCATCGGGGAGGCCCCGAAGGTCGCGCTCATCGCCCTGGGCGTCGCCTTCCACCTCTATCTGAACGTGTACGCCGGGATCCGGGGCGTCGACGCCCAACTCGTCGAGGCCGGCGAGTCCCTGGGGCTCGGCCGGTGGGGCCTGGTCCGGCACGTCGTCCTGCCGGGCGCGCTGCCCGGCGCCATGACCGGTCTGCGGTACTCGCTCGCCACCGCCTGGCTCGCGCTCGTCTTCGGCGAGTCGATCAACGCCGACGCCGGGATCGGCTTCCTCATGAACCAGGCCCGGGAGTTCTTCCGCACGGACGTGATCGTCGTCTGCCTGGTCGTCTACGCCTTCCTCGGCCTGCTCGCCGACGCCCTCGTCCGCACTCTCGAAAGGCTGCTGCTGCAATGGCGACCGACCTTCACCGGGCAGTGACCGTCCAGGGTCTCACCCGCTCCTTCGACGGCCGTCCCGTGGTCGACGGGCTCGATCTGACCCTCCACGCCGGGCAGTTCACCGCGCTGCTCGGGCACAGCGGCTGCGGCAAGTCCACGCTGCTGCGCGTCCTGGCCGGGCTCGACCGGGAGATATCCGGGACCGTCCTCGTCCCGCGCCGCCGCGCCGTCGCCTTCCAGGCGCCGCGCCTCATGCCCTGGAAGAAGGTCTGGCGCAACGTGCTGCTCGGGCTTCCGGGCAAGCCGGGCCGGGAGGTCGCGGAGAAGGCCCTGTCCGAGGTCGGCCTCGGCGAGCGCTCGGGCGCCTGGCCGAAGACCCTCTCCGGCGGCGAGGCCCAACGCGCGTCCCTCGCCAGGGCGTTGGTACGGGATCCGGACCTGCTGCTGCTCGACGAACCGTTCGGCGCGCTGGACGCGCTCACCCGGATCAAAGCACAGCGCCTGGTGGCCGAGCTGTGGCAGCGGCGCGGCTGCACGGTCCTGCTCGTCACGCACGACGTGGACGAGGCGCTGCTGCTCGCGGACCGCGCGCTCGTGATGCGGGACGGCGTCATCGCGTACGACACCGCCGTCGACCTGGACCGGCCCCGCTCCCCCGGTGATCCCGCGCTGGCCGCGCTCCGCACCCGGCTGCTCGCCGAACTCGGCGTGGAGGAGGGGGAGTCGACCGGGAAGGCGGCGTGACCTCCGCACCTCCCCCGCCCGCCCGCGCGCGTCTCCCGGCCCCGCCCTCGCACCTCCCCCGATCCCGCCTTCGTACGTGCCCGCCGCCCCCTCCGTACGCCTCCGTAGGTCCCCATACGTCCCCGTGCATCTCCCTGCACCCCTCTGCATCCCCTGCGTCCCCCTGCGTTCCCGAGGAGAGAACCCCCGTGAAGTCCTTCCGTCTGTCCGCCGCCGCCCTGCTCGTGCCGCTGGCCCTCCTCGCCTCCGCCTGCTCCGGCGCCTCCGCCGCCGGTGAGGGCTCGAACACCGACGGCAAGGGCTCCCTCGTCCTGAACGTCGGCGACCAGAAGGGCGGCGCCGAGGCCCTGCTGCGCGCCGCCGGTGAACTCGACGACCTGCCGTACCGCGTCACCTGGTCGACGTTCACCTCGGGACCACCCCTCCTGGAGGCGGTGAACGCCAAGGCCGTCGACATAGGATCCGTCGGCAACACCCCGCCCGTCTTCGCCGCCGGCGCCGGCTCGAAGATCACCGTGGTCGCCGCGAGCCACGGCGACCCGGCGGGCGAGGCGGTCCTCGTCCCCAAGAACTCGCCGCTGCGCACCGCGCGCGACCTGAAGGGCAAGAAGGTCGCCGTCGCCCAGGGCAGCTCCGCCCACTTCCAGCTCGTCGCCGCGCTCGCGAAGGCCGGGCTGAAGCCGTCCGACGTCCAGGTCACCCTGCTCCAGCCGGCCGACGCCCTGGCCGCGTTCACCACCGGCAAGGTGGACGCCTGGGCCGTCTGGGACCCGTACACCTCGCAGGTCCTGCTCAGCGGAAAGGGCCGGATCCTCACCGACGGACGCGGGACCGTCAACGGCCTCAACTTCCAGGTCGCCGCCCCCTCGGCGCTCGCCGACGAGGAGAAGGCGAAGGCCATCGGCGACTTCGTCGAGCGGCTGCGCCGCGCCCAGGACTGGGTGTACGAGCACCCCGAGGAGTGGGCGACGGCCTGGGCGAAGGAGACCGGCCTGCCGTACGAGGTGGCCCTGGCCTCCGTGAAGCGCAGCAACGGCACCCGCGTCCCCGTCGCCCTCGACGAGGCGGCCATCGCCTCCGAGCAGAAGATCGCCGACACCTTCGCCGAACTCAAGCTGATCCCCAGGAAGTTCCGCTTCGCGGACTACGTGGACACCCGTTTCAACAAGGACCTGCCGCCGTCGACCACCGCGGCGCGCAGCTACGGAAAGGCCTCCTGATGAGCGTCCATCTGCACTGGTTCCTGCCGACCGGCGGCGACGGCCGGACCCTCGTCGACCGGCACGCCTACACGGACGGCGGGATCACCCGGAACCGGACCGTGTCCGGGGTGCGCGCGCCCGACATCGACTATCTGGTCCAGATCGCCAAGGCCGCCGAGCAGTTGGGCTTCGAGGCGGTGCTGACCCCGACCGGCACGTGGTGCGAGGACGCCTGGCTGACGACGGTCGCGCTCGCCCAGCACACCGAGCGCCTGAAGTTCCTGGTGGCGTTCCGGCCGGGGGTGATCTCGCCGGTGCTCGCGGCCCAGATGGCGTCCACGTACCAGCGGATCACCCGGGGACGGCTGCTGCTCAACGTGGTGACCGGCGGCGACTCGGCCGAGCAGCGGCGCTTCGGCGACCACTTGGACCACGACCGGCGGTACGCGCGCACGGCCGAGTTCCTCTCGGTGGTGCGGGGCGTGTGGGGCGGGCGGCCGTACGACTTCGAGGGCGAGCACTTCCGCATCGAGGGCGGACTCACGGCCCTGCCGCCGGACCCGCTGCCCGAGATCTTCTTCGGCGGCTCGTCCGAGGCGGCCGGGCCGGTGGCGGCGGAGCACGCGGACGTGTACCTGACGTGGGGCGAGCCGCCGTGGCAGGTGAAGGAGAAGATCGACTGGATCCGGCGGCTCGCGGAGGAGCGCGGCCGGACGGTCCGGTTCGGCATCCGGCTGCACACCATCTCCCGGGACTCGGCCCGCGAGGCCTGGGCGACCGCCGACCGGCTGCTCTCCGACCTCGACGCCGAGACGGTCGCCGCCGCGCAGGAGCTCCTCGGCCGCAGCGAGTCGGTCGGCCAGCAGCGGATGCTGGCGCTGCACCGGGGCGGCGCGCTCGACCGCGACCGGCTGGAGATCTCGCCGAACCTGTGGGCGGGCGTGGGGCTGGTGCGGGGCGGGGCCGGGACCGCGCTCGTCGGCAGCCACGCCGACGTCGCGGACCGGATCGAGGAGTACCACGACCTCGGGGTGGAGCACTTCGTGCTGTCGGGCTATCCGCACCTGGAGGAGGCGTACTGGTTCGGCGAGGGCGTGACGCCGGAGCTGGCCGCGCGCGGACTGCTCCCCTCTCCCCCGGCCTCCCCGCTCCTGGGCGTCCCGGCGGCGAACGGGCGTCCGGCCTCGGCGCCGGGCGGCGCCCCGCTGCTCGTGCCCGGCGGCCGGTAGGAACCGGCGGCGGTCGTCGGAGGCCGTCGGGGGCCGCCGGGGCCGTCGACCGGGGCGGGGACGCGGGAAGATCCGCGCCCCCGCCCCGGTTGGTAGAAGCGTGAACGATTTCGTGAGGGAAGAAGCGGCGGTCGGGGAAGCCCGCGCGGTGGACGTCGTCGTGATCGGCGCCGGACAGGCGGGCCTCTCCGCCGCCTTCCACCTGCGGCGCACCGGCCTGGAGCCGGACCGGGACTTCGTCGTCCTCGACCACGCCCCGCGCCCGGGCGGCGCCTGGCAGTTCCGCTGGCCCTCCCTCACGTACGGCAAGGTCCACGGGATGCACGCGCTGCCCGGGATGGAGTTGACCGGCGCGGACCCCTCGCGCCCCTCCTCCGAGGTGATCGGCGCCTATTTCGACGCGTACGAGCGGACCTTCGGCCTGCGGGTCCACCGGCCCGTGGACGTCACCGCCGTCCGGGAGGGCGAGGGCGGCCGGCTGCGGGTGGAGACCTCGGAGGACGTCTACGCGACCCGGGCCCTGATCAACGCCACCGGCACCTGGGACCGTCCCTTCTGGCCGCGCTACCCGGGCCAGGAGACCTTCCGGGGCCGTCAGCTGCACACCGCCGGATACCCGGGCCCGGAGGAGTTCGCCGGCGCGCGGGTGCTGGTGGTGGGCGGCGGGGCCTCCGGCACCCAGCACCTGATGGAGATCGCGGAGGTCGCCGCCGACACGTTCTGGGTGACCCGGCGCGAGCCCGTCTTCCGCGAGGGGACGTTCGGCGAGGCGGAGGGCCGGGCGGCCGTCGCGCTCGTGGAGGAGCGGGTGCGGCGCGGACTTCCCCCGAGGAGCGTCGTCTCGGTCACCGGCCTCCCCCTCAACGACGCGATCCGGGCGGCCCGCGCGCGCGGGATCCTGGACCGGCTCCCGATGTTCGACCGGATCACCCCGACCGGGGTGGCCTGGGACGACGGCCGGAGCGTCGACGTGGACGTGATCCTGTGGGCGACCGGCTTCCGGGCCGCGATCGACCACCTGGCCCCGCTGCGGCTGCGGGAGCCGGGCGGCGGCATCCGGCTGGAGGGCACGCGCGCGGTACGGGACGAGCGCGTCCACCTCGTGGGCTACGGCCCCTCGGCCTCGACGATCGGCGCCAACCGGGCCGGGCGCGCGGCGGTCTCCGGCGTCCGGCGGCTGCTGCGCCGCGAAGGGGACCGGGACGGCACTCGCGAAGGGGACCGGGCGGCCGTGCCCACCGGTTGATCCGTCCCCGTCGGCCGACGGATTTCCGCCTGCTGACGCGTTCGCGCCGACCGACGGGTTCCCGCCGTCTCAGGGTCTGCCCGACCTCCGGTTGGCGTTGAACTCGGCCACGTTCGCCTGGTGCGAGGCGTAGTCGGCGGTGAAGCGGGTGTCGCCCGGGGCCACCGTGACGAAGTAGAGCCAGTCCCCGTCCGCCGGACCGACCACCGCGTCCAGGGCCTGCTCCCCCGGGTTGCCGATGGGGGTCGGCGGCAGCCCCTTGTGCGCGTAGGTGTTGTACGGGCTCGTGGAGCGGGTGTCCTCGCGGGTGGTGTCCACGGTGCTGCGGTCGAGCGCGTAGTTGAGGGTCGAGTCCATCTGGAGGGCCATGCCCCGGGCGAGCCGGTTGTGGACGACCCGGGCGACCTTGGCCATGTCGTCCGGGTTGTCGGCCTCGGCCTGGACGATGCTGGCCGCGGTCACCGCCTCGTACACGCTCATCCCGTGGGCCTTGGCGCCCTCGGCGACCTTCGCGGTGCCGAACCGCTTTCCGGCCGTGTCCACCATGAAGCGCAGCAGTTCCTCCGGCGTGGTGGTGGAGAGGACCGGATAGGTGGCGGGGAAGAGGTAGCCCTCGGGGTTGCCGCGGGCCTCGGCGGGCAGCGGGAGGGCGGTGCCGGGCGCGGTCGCGGTCTTCCGGGCGGTGCCCCCGGGCAGTCCGAGGGCCCGGTCGACGGAGGCGTAGACCTGGGCGGAGCGGCGGCCCTCCGGGACGAGCAGGGGGCGGGGCCGCTCGGCGGCCGGGCGCTCGTCGCGGGCGAGCAGCAGGGGGACGGCGACCGCCGCGGCCACGGCGAGGACGGCCCCGAGGAGGAGCACCAGCCGTCCTCGGCGGGTGAGCCGGGGGCGGGGGCGGTGCGGGGGTGCGTACGGTGTCGGCCGGTACGTCATGGCCGCACGCTAACCCGGCCCGTACGGGAATCCGGGGAACCCCGCACGCGACGGCCCCGTACGGCGGCCGGGCGCCCGCCTTCCGGAACGCTCACGCGGACCGGGAGACGGCCGCCTCGAAGGCCGTGGCGCCGTCCCTGCGGACCAGGGCCGCGTACCGTCCGTCCCGGGCGAGCAGCTCCTCGTGCGTCCCGCGCTCCGCGATCCGCCCCTCCTCCAGGACGACGATCTGGTCGGCGTCGCGGACGGTGGAGAGCCGGTGGGCGATGGTGATCGTGGTGCGGCCCGCCGACAGGGCGTCGATGGCCTGCTGCACGGCGTGCTCGGTCCGGGTGTCCAGGGCGCTGGTCGCCTCGTCGAGGATCAGCACGGGCGGGTCGCGCAGGATGGTGCGCGCGATGGCGAGGCGCTGCTTCTCGCCGCCCGAGAAGCGGTAGCCGCGCTCGCCGACCAGGGTGTCGTAGCCGTCCGGGAGCGAGGCGATGTGGTCGTGGATCTGGGCGGCGCGGGCGGCGGCCTCGATCTCCTCGTCGGTGGCGTCCGGCTTGGCGAAGCGGAGGTTGTCGGCGACGGAGGCGTGGAAGAGGTACGTCTCCTGCGAGACGACGCCGACCGCGCGGGCGAGGGTGTCGAAGTCCAGGTCGCGCACGTCGACCCCGTCGAGGGTGACGCGCCCGTCGGTGACGTCGTACAGCCGGGGCACCAGGTAGCTGAGGGTGGACTTGCCGGAGCCGGTCGGGCCGACGACGGCCAGGCTGCCGCCGGCGGGGACGGTCAGGTCGACGGCGTCCAGGGTCGGGCGGCCGGGGGCGCCGGGCTCGTAGCGGAATCCGACCTTCTCGAAGGAGACCTCGCCGCGGACCTCCGGCAGCCGGACCGGCTCGGCGGGCTCGGTGATGTCGACGGGCAGGTCGAGGTATTCGAAGATGCGCTGGAAGAGCGCGAGGGAGGTCTGCATCTGCACGCCGGTGGAGAGCAGGCTGACGGCGGGCCGGAAGAGGCCCTGCTGGAGCGAGACGAAGGCGACGAGCGTGCCGAGGGAGATCGTGGTGCCGGCCGGTCCGGTCGTCAGTCCGGCGACCCAGTAGATCAGGGCGGGCATGGCGGCCATGACGATGCCGATGACGGACATCCGCCAGCGCCCGGCCATGGAGGAGCGCACCTCCAGGTCGACCAGGCGCTCGGACTCCTCGGCGAAGGCCCTGGTCAGCGAGTCGGAGCGACCCATGGTGCGGCCGAGCAGGATGCCGCTGACCGAGAGGGACTCGGTGACGGTGGCGGCCATGGCGGCCATCTGCTTCTGGCGCCGGGTGGTGATCCGCTTGCGCTCGCGGCCGACGCGGCGGCTGATCCAGACGAAGACCGGCAGCAGGAGCAGCGAGACGAGGGTGAGCCGCCAGTCGAGGGCGAGCATGGCGACGACGGTCGCGACGACGGCGGTGAGGTTGGAGACGAGGGAGGTGGCCGTGGAGGTCACGGTCGCCTGCATCCCGCCGATGTCGTTGGCGATGCGAGACTGGACCTCGCCGGTACGCGTGCGCGTGAAGAAGGCGAGCGGCATCCGCTGGAGCTGCTCGTAGACCGCGGTGCGCAGGTCGTGCATGACGCGCTGGCCGACGGTGGTCGAGATCAGGGTCTGGAGGACGCCGAAGACGCTGGTCAGGACAGCGGTGACGATCATGCCGAGGGCGAGCAGGGTGAGCAGGCCGGTGCGGCCCTGGGGGATCGCGACGTCCAGGATCTCCCTGAGGAGGAACGGCGAGGCGACCGTGACGAGCGAGGCGGCGCCGACCAGGAGGCCGACGAGCGCCAGGCGCGCGCGGTAGGGCCGGAAGAGCCGCAGGATGCGCCGCACCTGGGCGGGCTCCTTCGGTTCTCCGGGGTCACGGGGCGGGGGCGTCCATTCGGGCGGGTCGTGGGGGCGCATGGGCTCCTTCGGGGGTGCGGTGTCGATCAGAGCATAGGTCACTGTTACCTATACTCACAATGAACGGCGTCCTGATATTGTTCCCGTCATGAGCACTACCGACCGTACGAGTGATCCGGACGCTCCCGACCGCACGAACGGAGCGGACGGGACGGACCGCGCGGACGAGACGTGCGGGATGGGCGAGACGAACGGGACGGACGGGACGGGCGAGGTCCGTGTCCCCGGCCGCACCGGCGGGCCGCGCGCCTCCGACGCCGACGGGCTCCTCGCCGAGCAGCTGCTCCGGCTCACCCGCCGGCTGCACCGCATCCAGAAGCGCCATCTGGAGCCGGTCGGCATCACCCCCGCGCAGTCCCGGCTCCTGCGCACGGTCGCCGCCTTCGTGGAGCCGCCCCGGATGGCCGACCTCGCGGCCCGTCTGGAGGTCGTCCCCAGGGCGGTGACCAGCCTCGTCGACGGCCTGGAGGCGGCCGGCCGGGTGCGCAGGGCACCCGACCCGGACAACCGCCGGGTGATCCGGATCGAGCTCACCGACGCGGGCCGCGCCACGCTGCGGGAGCTGCGCAGCGCGCGCCGGGCCGCCGCGGAGGACATCCTTGCTCCATTGACCGCCGAACAGCGCGAGGTGCTCGGGGGCCTGCTGACCGCCCTGGTCGACCCCGGCCCGGAGGGCGGCCGCTGACCTCCCGGGGACGGGATCGCGCCGAAGGGGAGCCGTGCCATGCCGCTGCTGGAACCCGACCCGCAGGCCCTCCGTCCCGGCCGGGAACGGACCCCGGCCCCGGACCGGGTCCCGGAGCTGCACGCCAAGGGGACCTCGCGCCGGCTGCGCGAGGAGCTGACCGGGATCCTCGGCCCCGGGAAGGTGCTCGGAAGGATCTCCGACCTGGTCCGCTACGCCTCGGACGCGAGCCCCTACCGCTTCGTCCCGCAGGTCGTCGTGGTCGCCGAGGACCTGGACGACGTCTCCGCCGTCCTGTCGTACGCGCACGGCAAGGGCCGCGAGGTGGTCTTCCGGGCCGCCGGGACCAGCCTCAACGGGCAGGCACAGGGCGAGGACGTCCTGGTGGACGTGCGCCGCCACTGGGCCGGCGTCGAGGTCCTGGACGGCGGCGCCCGCGCCCGGATCCGCCCCGGCACCACCGTCGTCCGGGCCAACGCGGCGCTCGCCCCGTACGGGCGGATCCTCGGCCCCGACCCCGCGAGCGCCATCGCCTGCACGATCGGCGGCGTCGTCGCCAACAACGCCTCGGGCATGACGGCCGGGACGACCCGCAACTCGTACCGGACCGTCGCCTCGCTCACCGCCGTCCTGCCGAGCGGCACCGTGGTCGACACCGCCGGCCCGGACGCCGACGAGGAGCTGGCGCGCGCCGAGCCGGCGCTCTGCGCGGAGCTGCTGGCGCTGAAGGCCGAGATCGAGGCGGACGCCGAACTGACCGCCCGCATCCGGGCCAAGTACACCCTCAAGAACACCAACGGCTACCGGCTCGACGCCTTCCTCGACGGGGACACCCCGGTCGAGATCCTGCGGGGCCTCATGGTGGGCTCCGAGGGCACCCTCGGCTTCCTCTCCGAGGTCGTCTTCGACACCCTGCCGCTGGACCGCGAGGTCTCCACGGCCCTGCTCTTCTTCCCCTCGCTCCCGGCCGCCGCCGCTGCCGTGCCGCCGTTCAACGACGCCGGGGCGATCGCCGTCGAGCTGATGGACGGCAACACGCTGCGGGCCTCGGTCAGCGTGGCGGGCGTGCCCGCCGACTGGGCGGAGCTGCCGAAGGACACCACCGCGCTCCTGGTCGAGTTCCGGGCCCCGGACACCGCCGCCCTGGAGGCGTACGAGCGGGCGGCGGACGCGGTCCTGACCGGGCTCGACCTGGTCGCCCCGGTGGCGTCCGTGGAGAACGCGTTCACCCGCGACCCGAAGCGGATCGGCGGCTACTGGAAGGCCCGCAAGGCGTTCGTGACGGCGGTCGGCGGCTCGCGCCCCTCCGGCACCACCCTGATCACCGAGGACTTCGCGGTGCCGCCGGCCCGGCTCGCGGAGGCCTGCGCCGCGCTGCTCGACCTCCAGGCCCGGCACGGCTTCGACGCGGCCGTGGCCGGTCACGCGGCCCACGGCAACCTCCACTTCCTGCTCGCCTTCGACGCGGCCGACCCGGCCGACGTCGAGCGGTACGCGGCCTTCATGGACGAGTTCTGCAAGCTGACCGTGGAGCGCTTCGACGGCTCCCTGAAGGCCGAGCACGCCACCGGCCGCAACATCGCGCCCTTCCTGGAGCTGGAATGGGGGACGCGGGCGACCGAGCTGATGTGGCGGATCAAGGAGGCCTTCGACCCGGCCGGGGTGCTGGCCCCGAGGATCATCCTGGACCGCGACCCGCAGGCCCATCTGCGCGGCCTGAAGACGATCCCGGCCGTGGAGCGGATCGCCGACCCCTGCATCGAGTGCGGCTTCTGCGAACCGACCTGCCCCAGCCACGACCTGACGACCACTCCGCGCCAGCGGATCGTGCTGCGCCGGGAGATGCTGCGGCAGAACGACGGCTCGCCGGTCGAGACCCGGCTCCTGGAGGAGTACGGGTACGACGCCGTCGACACCTGCGCCGGTGACTCCACCTGCAAGCTGGCCTGTCCGGTCGGCATCGACACGGGCGCCCTCATGAAGGAGTTCCGGCACGAGCGGCACTCGCCGGGCGAGGAGCGGATCGCCGCCCTGACCGCGAAGAACTTCCGGGCCGTGGAGGCCTCCGCGCGGCTCGCGGTCGCCGCCGCCGACCGGATCGGCGACCGGGTCGTGGAGTCGGTGACCGGTCTCGCCCGCCGGGCCGTCCGCCCCGACCTCGTACCGGAGTGGCTGCCGGAGGTCCCCGGAGCGGCCCGGCGCCGGCTGCCCCGTACCCACCGCCCGGCGGCGGTCGCCGTCTACTACCCGGCCTGCGTGAACCGGATCTTCGGCGATCCGGACGGCGAGCCCGGCCCCTCGCTGCCGGAGGCCGTCGTCGCGGTGTCGGCGCGGGCCGGGCGGCCGGTGTGGATCCCGGACGACGTGGCCGGCACCTGCTGCGCGACGATCTGGCACTCCAAGGGGTACGAGCGGGGCAACGAGGTGATGGCGAACCGGATCGTCGAGGCGGCCTGGGGGTGGACGGCGGGCGGACGGCTGCCGCTCGTGGTGGACGCCTCCTCGTGCACGCTCGGCATCGCGCACGAGGTGGTGCCGTACCTGACGGAGGAGAACCGGGAGCTGCACGCCGGACTCACGGTGGTGGACTCGCTCGTGTGGGCAGCGGACGAGCTGCTCCCCCGGCTCGACGTGCGCCGCCGGGTCGGCTCCGCCGTCGTCCATCCGACGTGCTCGATGCGGCACCTGGGCGACGAGGACCGGCTGACCGAACTGGCCGGTGCCTGCGCGGAGGAGGTCGTCGTCCCCGCCGACGCGGGCTGCTGCGCCTTCGCGGGCGACCGGGGGATGCTGCACCCGGAGCTGACGGCGTCGGCGACGGCCCGGGAGGCGGCCGAGGTCACGTCCCGGCCGTTCGACGCGCACCTCTCGGCCAACCGGATGTGCGAGATCGGGATGGACCGGGCGACGGGCCGGACCTATCTGTCGGCGCTGATCGCCCTGGAGCGGGCCACCCGCCCCTGACCCCCCGTCAAACCCCTTGCGTTCCCCGGTCAGCAGGGCCCCTCACCCCGGACGGTGAGGGGCCCTTCGTCCGTTCGGGTGAGGTGCGCAGGCGGGTACGGCTCCGCGCGGGGTCCGGAACAGTACAGTCCGATCATCCGTCTGCCCGTGTCCCGCCGGCGCCCCCACGGGCCGCCGGCCGCCGGGGCCAGGGTCCTGTGCGGGATTCGCGCGACAGCCGTGCACACAGCTCCGGGAGGTTCCGTGAACGAGCAGACCCCGCCCACCCCGAGCCGCCGCAAGGTCCTCAGGACCACGGCGGGAGCGGCCGGAGCGGGCCTCGGCCTCGCCGCCGGAACGGGAACCGCCCGGGCCGTCGCGCCCGCCGGGCCCGCTCCGGCCGCCGTCCCCGCGCCCGCCGCCCCGGTGGCGCCCGGACGCCGGAGCGCCACCATGGCCGGCGTCCCCTTCCCCGGCCGCTCGACGGTGCGGATCGGTCTGGTCGGCCTCGGCAACCGCGGCGGCTCCATGCTCGGCCTCTATCTGTCCCTGCCCTGGGTGCGGGTGGTCGCCGTCTGCGATCCGGTGCGGGAGAAGGCCGAGAAGGCCGCCGCGAAGGTCGTGGCCGCCGGACAGCCGGCCCCCGCCCTGTACACCAAGGGCGAGGAGGACCACGCGAACCTCTGCGCCCGCACCGACCTCGACTTCGTGTACGTGGCGACCCCCTGGGACAGCCACTTCGCGATCGCCCGGACCGCGATGCTGAACGGCAAGCACGTCGGCGTGGAGTGTCCGGTCGCGATGCGGCTCGACGAGCTGTGGGAGCTGGTCGACCTGTCGGAGCGGACCCGGCGGCACTGTATGCAGCTGGAGAACTGCTGCTACGGCCGGACCGAGATGCGGGTCCTGCGGATGGCGCACGCGGGCAAGTTCGGCACGCTGCTGCACGGGGCGGGGGCGTACAACCACGACCTGCGGTCCCTGATGTTCTCGCCGACGTACTACGAGGGGCCCTGGCGCCGGCTGTGGCACACCCGGCTGCGCGGCGACCTCTACCCCAACCACGGCTTCGGTCCGGTCGCCGCCTACATGGACATCAACCGGGGCGACCGGGCGGTGAGCATCAGCAGCTTCGGCACCCCGGCCCTCGGGCTGGCCGAGTACCGGGAGGAGCACGTGCCGTCCGGCGACCCGAGCTGGAAGGAGACGTACGTCGGGAGCGACCGCACGGTCAGCGTGGTCCAGACCGCCAAGGGCCGGGTGATCCGCCTGGAGCACGACGTGTCCACCCCGCACCCGTACAGCAGGGTCAACAGCCTCGGCGGGACGCGCGGGGTCTTCGAGGACTACCCGGCCCGGGTCTACATCGAGCCGGACCACACGGACGACCGGTGGGGGGACTTCTCGGCCTACGCCGCCGAGTTCGACCACTGGCTCTGGAAGGAGCACGCCAATCCGCCGGGCGGGCACGGCGGGATGGACTACATCATGGTCTACCGCCTGATGCAGTGCATGAGGCTCGGCCTGCCCCCGGACTTCGACGTGTACGACGCCGCCACCTGGACGGCCCCGGTACCCCTCAGCCACGCCTCGATCAAGGCGGGCGGGGCCCCACAGGAGATCCCGGACTTCACACGCGGGGAGTGGCAGCGGACCCGCCCGGGACTGGACTCGGTGAAGCCGACCTGAGGAACATGGCCGCGCCCGGCTCCCGTGAGCGAGGGGGCCGGGTAGGGGATGTGGCTTCTGAGCACTTGACCGCATGTTCGGGTCCTGCCGGGGCGCATGGCGGGGCCCGCTCTTCCAAGGAACGCCGAGCGCATTCCCTGGAGGAACAGACATCGTGTTTCCCGAAGTCACAGCACTCGCGCTCTGATGCGGAATATTCACGTTGTCCCGGATCCGAACAACGAACCCGTTCCGGCGGGGACACGTTCGCCACGATGGTGAGAAGGCGTGCCGAATCATGTGCAGTCGGTCTTGCCCTCCAGCAGCTCCAACGCCTCCTCCCACCGGAAGCGGTCCGCTCCCCCGCCCGCCTTCGGCCGGTGCGGCTCGTACGACCCGACCCTCACGCCCATCTCCCGCAGCCGCTCCAGGCTCCGCCCGTACGCCGGGTACGCGGCCATGGCGGCGTTCACGTACGGCAGCACAGCCGTCGGGATCCCCATTCCGTACGCCTCGCACAGGATGCCCAGCGCGAGGGTGTCGGCAATGCCGGCGGCCCACTTGTTGACGGTGTTGAACGTGGCCGGCGCGACGGCGATGGCGTCGGCGGGCGGGAGCGGACGCGCGTCGCCCGGTCTGCGCCACGCCGAGCGGATCGGAAAGCCGGTCTGGGCCTCGACCGCCTCGGTGTCAAGGAAGCCGAGTCCCTGCGGTGTCGCGACGACTCCGACGCCCCAGCCCCGCTCCTGCGCCTCGGTGATCAGCTTGTGGGCGTCGCCCGCGATGCCGGCGGCGCAGACGACGACGTAGAGGAAGGGCTTCCTCGGGTGGTCGTTCACCGCCCGTCTCCCCCGCCGGCAGTCAGGAGACTTGCGGCTTCTTCGGCACAGCCCCACGAGAGCGTGACGCCGGCACCTCCGTGCCCGTAGTTATGCAAGATTACGGTGCCCCCCTCCACCCACTCTGCTTCCACGCGGACCCGGGCTCGGGTCGGTCTGGCACCAATCCGGTGCTCCAGAACGCGGGCCCCAGCAAGGCGGGGTTCGACGGCGGCGCAGCGGGCCAGGATGCTGGCCGCCGCCGTGTCGTCGGGGGCGAGGTGACCTTCACTGTCAATGGCTGTGCCACCCAGGACGACGGTATCGCCGTGGGGGTAGAAGCACAGGAGGTCCGGGGAGAGGCCGGTGTCCTCGGAGAAGAAATCGGTCAATCCCGGGTTGGTGACGACGACGTGCTGTCCGCGGATGGGACGAAGGTCAGGGTCTAGGAGCAGATTCCTCGCACCAAGGCCCGTGCAGTTGACGATCACGGGAGTGGGCGCGGCGTCTGCGAGCGAGGCAAGGCGCCGCCGCTCGATCGTTCCTCCAGCGGTGTCGAGCCGACGCAGAAGGTAGGCAAGGTAGACGGGCATGTCGATCAGCGGCACCGTGAACCGGTAACCGGCCGAAAACCCTGCCGGCAGTTCGGCCGGCTCGCACGGTCGGAAGCCGGGCAGTGCGGTGGCCCAGTCCGGTGGAGCCTCGGCCGTACGGGACGCCTCGATGCCGCTGGTGAGCCGGACGCCCGTGGACGGGTCCTCGGCCAGCTTCCGAAAGATCTCCAGCGACCTTTGTCCCCACTGGTCGACCTTGTCCTTCGGCTCGACCAGGTACGGCCCCCACATCGCCCCGGCCGCCAGCGAGGTGACACCCGGCACCTGCTCGGCGACCACGTGCACCGAGACTCCGGCCTCGGCGAGAACGACAGCGGTGGTGAGCCCTGCCACCCCGGCCCCGACAACGACAACGCGCTCCCCTGCGATCATGATCCTGACCCTAACGACCGGGTTGCGTCGACGGGGCGTGTTCGGCGAGGGCGTGCTCCAGGACTGGCAGGAAGCTGCGCACGTGGGCGTTGCGCTGTCGGCGGCGCAGGTCTGCGGCGAGCTGGTGGAGCAGGGCCTCGCTGCGAGGCGAGCGCACGACGTCGAGGCGGTCAGCGACGATCTGGCCGACCTCGCAGGCGACCTCCAGGTCACCATGGGCGCTGTGGCCCAGGGCCAGCCAGGCCCCTTCGAACATGGCCCTGCGCTGGCTGGGATCGCCGCGCGGGACGCCGTACGCCCCGGACCGGAGCGTCTCCGCCCCCTGGGCGAGGAGGCGCCGTCCCCTCGTGCCGCCGTCCGCCTTCAGCTGGGCGCGGCCCATCTGGATGAGGCCGTAACCGGCCTGGCAGTCCAGGTGGTTGTCGGTGAGGAAGTACATCCATCGGGGTTCCTCTCGGCCGCCGTCCCGGCTGGCGATCAGTTCGCGAGCGGCCCCGCGGGCGTGGGCGAAGTCGTTGTCGCGGCCGGCGGTGGCGTACGCGTACGCGAGCCGGGACAGGACGGATGCCCGGACGACCGGCGGGGCGGCGTCGCTGGCGCGGCGGGCGGCCTCGCCGAGGGCGATGGCGTCTGCCGGGTGGCCCCGGCTGGCCGCCTGGAAGGAGAGGTCACCGAGGATGTGGGCGCAGAGGGGCAAGTCGTTGACCTGGTGTGCTGCCCGCAACGCAGTGGCGAAGTAGCGCTGCGCCAGACCGTGGTCGGCGGCGTCGAAGGCCATCCAGCCAGCCAGCTGGCCGATCTCCGCGAGCGCGCGGATGAGGCGGCTCGCGACGGCGGGAACATGACCGCCTTCGCGGATCAGCAGGCCGACCGCGCGGAACTGTGCACCCACATAGGGGAGATGACGTGCTCCACCGTGCTCGTCATCGAGGGCGGAGAGCATGGGAAGGTGCTGTTCGACTTGGTCCACGAGCGGATCGGCACCTGCGGACGGCGTGATCCTGGGCGCGTACTGGCCGCGCCCCGCGGTGCCGTCGAGGTACTGGGCGACGATCGCGAGGAGCCCCGCGCCCGAGATCGCGAGGAACCGGCGTCGGTCGACGAGCCCTCCCATCACCCAGTCCTCCACGATCGCCTCCATGCCCTGCACGGTCCAGGGCCGTGCGAGATCCGTGTCGGCCGGAACGAGCGCCGAGGAGTCGCCCACGCGGCCCTGCCAGAGTTCGGCCACCGAGACAGGTCTACCCAGTTCCTGGGAGAGCACGTAGGCGGCCATCATCGGTAACGGCGAGCGCGGCAGTGAACCGGCGTCCCGCCAGTGATACGGCGCCGACTCGGCCACCGTCCCCGCTCCGAAAACCCTGTTGAGCTTGCGAGCGAGCGCCTTCGGGCTCCACCCGAGTTCGTCAAGGCACCCAGCCAGTACGGCATTGGGTTCCCCTGCCTGCGGTGCCACGTGCGACCACCTCTTGCCCCAGTGGTTCGTCCATCATTTCTCGCGCTCCCTCATGGTGACGCCCATGGGCGGCCGTTTCACCTTCTTCTCAAGGAAGTTGACCGAGTTGACCCGTTGATCGGGTCCTGCGTGGCCGGCCTCCTCCGGTGTTCTTGGATCCCGGCGGAAGGCACCGCCTTCGGTGCCGACGGAGAAAGGGGTGGGCCTTGAGACACCGCACGAGCACCTCCCGAAGCCGTCCTGGCAGTGTGCTGGAGCGAGACGTCGTACAGTCGGCCTCCGTCGCCAGGCAGGACGACTTCGGCAGCGCCGGCACGACCTCACTGATCACGGATCTGCCGTACGGGCCGAAGGCAGCCGAGATCGCCCGGGAGGCTGTGGCGGTCGCCCTACACGGCGCCGAGGCGGACCTCCTCGATGACGCCCGGCTGATCACGTCCGAGCTCGCGACGAACGCCTTCGCCTCGGGCAGCCCGCCCCTTGTCCTGTGCGTCGACCGCACGACACCGACCACAGGTGGCCTGGAGGTTGAGATCACCGTCACCGACGGCGGCTGCTCCCACTCCCCGCCGTCCTCCCCTCCAGTTCCCGAGGAGGAGGCCGAATCGGGACGAGGGCTGGTCATCGTCGAGGCCCTGGCCGATGCCTGGTCGCTGACGACTGGCGCCCATGGCACCCGCGCCTGGTGCCGACTCACACGAGAGCCCAGCCCGTCGACCGCCAGCACCTGACGCCCACGCCCGCGCTCCCCCTCTTCGAAGGAGGCACCACACGGTGCGCATCGACCATGCCACTCCACCGCCCCCGCCCACGGCCGCTGTACCGGCGGCAGTTCGCCGGCCCCGTGTCGTCGTCGCCCTCCACGAGGGCTTCTACGGCGCGGCGTCGGGCACCGGCTTCAGTAACCGGGCCTTCCTCACGGCCCTGGCCCGCCTGCTGCCGCCTGGCTGCCTCTCCGTGATCACCCCGCGCGTGCCGGAGACGGCAGGAGCCCACGATCGGCGGTGGGCCGACGAGGTCCAGCAGATGTTGCGGCAGGCCGAGGCCGACGTCGTCACGATCCCGGAGGTCCAGGCGGCGCCGGACTCGATCCACGGTTCCACACAGCTGTGCGATCTGGCAGGCGAAGCGGCCATACGCATCGCTGATCGAGCGAGCCGGTGCCTCCTCATCGGCCTCGACGTCCCGTTCCTCGGGCTGGCCCCCTACACCTCGCCGACCACGGATCTGCTGCTCGTACCCCGCTCCACGACCGCGCTGACAAGGCCCAAGGACATGTCCCGCGTCCGCTGGGAGCGGGACGCACTGCGGGCAGCGACCGTCCGAGGCGGGCGGATCGGTGCCATCTCCTCCCACATGCGGGGCCACCTCGTCGTCAGTTACGCCGTCCCGCGAGGAAGCATCGTCAGCGTCCCGAACGGGCTGATTCAGGAAGAGATGGCCCCGCCCACGAGCGCACCGCCCCTGCCCTTCAAGGCCCGCGCCGGCTTCCTTCTCGCCATGGGCCGTGCCGTGCCGACGAAGGGCTTCGACGACCTCCTGGAAGCGCTGCGCATCCTCAAGGAGCGCGGGGTCCGCGCTCCGCACCTGGTCCTGGCGGCGGTGGCCTCGGACGAACACGAGCGCCCGACCTCGTACCAGGAGGACCTGGCGGCGCGCATCCGGGCGTACGGCCTGGACGCGACTCTGATCACCCGCTTCACCCCCGCGATCCGCGCCTGGCTGCACAACCCGGCCCTGCGTGCGGTTGTCGTTCCTTCGCGGGAGGAGCCCTTCGGTCGCATCCCTCTGGAGGCGTTCGCGGCCGGAGCGGGCCCGGTGGTGGCGACCACGGCCGGCGGGCTGGTCCAGACCGTCGTCGAGGGCGAGACCGGCTTCACCGCCGCACCCCGTGACGCCAGGTCCCTGGCCTCCGCGCTCCACCGCGCCCTGACCGTCCTGCCTCGCGAACGCGACCGGCTTCGGAGCGCAGGGGCGGCCCTGGTGCGCTCGCGCCACGACTACGAGGCCAGCATCGGTTCCGTCATCGAACGCATCGCCCCTTGGGCTCTGGTGCCGGCGTCCAGCGCGAAGGGCCGAGCGCGATGAACCGGCCGGTGGTCTTGATCAGACTGGAGTCCCCGCACTCCTTCTGGCGATTGTCCGCCGAGCACGAGCGCGCGCTGCTGGCCGCCTTCCCTGGTGTCGAGTTCCGTACGGCGAGCGAGGAGGCCGTGCCGCATCAGCTGGCCGAGGCGAACGTCTACTTCGGCTGGGTGTTCAAGCCGTCGTGGCTGTTCGGTGCGCCTCATCTGAGGTGGATCGCCTCCCCGGCCGCCGGCACCGACCATCTGCCCGTCGCCGAGGCCCACTCCGTCGGGGTGGCTCTGACTCGCTCGTACGGGTTCCACGGCAGGCCCATGGCCGAGCACGCCATGGGGATGGTCCTGGGCTTCTCCCGCGGGTTGTTCATGAGCCAGCTCGCCCAGCGGAACCGGACCTGGTGGAAGGACGACTTGGCCGAGGAGTTCTTCGACCTCGCGGGGGCAACGATGACCATCGTCGGCTGCGGCAGTATCGGCGGACACCTCGCTCGTGCGGCCCGCTCCTTCGGGATGGATGTCATCGGCGTACGGCGGACGCCGCCGGTGGCCGCCGAGGGCGGGATCACGTGGATGCACACGTCGGCGGTGCACCAGGCGGTCGCCGTCGCCGACGTGGTGGTCGATCTGCTGCCCGCCACCCGGGCCACGGACCGCTTCTTCGACCACGACCTCTTCACGGCGTTCAAGCCCAGGTCCCTCTTCCTCAACCTCGGCCGCGCGTCGACCGTCGACCAGGCTGCCCTCCTGGCCTCCCTCAACACCGGCCACCTTCGCGGCGCCGCATTGGACGTCTTCGACCCGAAACCGCTGCCCGCCCGCCATCCGCTGCGGCTCCACCCCCGGGTCGTCCTCACGCCGAAGAGCTCCACTCTCAGCCGCACGTACATGAACGAGGCGGTCGCGTTCTTCGCTGACAACCTGCGCCGCTACCTCACCGGCCAGCCGCTCAACGGTCTGGCCGAAGTGCCCGCTGCCCGTTCTCCCCTCGTAGGAGGCTGACCGATGCCCGCCACACGACACCGCGACCTGGCCGCCGCCTTCGCCGCGACCGGCCGCAACCACCCCTACCTGGCCTTCACCCTGAACTCGCTCTGCAACCTCGACTGTGTGTTCTGCAAGCCCCGCTGCATGCCGGACTACGGGCACAAGGACCGTCCCCTGGCCGCCTCCGACTACGCGGCTATCGCCGTCGAGGCCGGCGCCTGGAAGATCAAGAAGGCGCACTGCTCCGGCGGCGAACCGACTCTCCGGGCGGACATCCTCGACGTGATCGCGGGCCTGGCCGACGGTCTCGGGACCGGTGCCGCGATCGGCATGACCAGCCACGGCAACCTGCGCCGCGGCCTGAGCGTCGAACAGCTCCACCGCGCCGGCCTGACGTACCTCAACCTCAGCCTCCACAGCCTCGCCCCCGACCGATCCGCCGAGATCATGGGCGGCGGCGACCCGCGCATCACCCGGCGCACCCTCGACACCGCCCTCTCCCTCGGCCTGCGCGTGAAGATCAACTGCGTTCTCCAGCGCACCTATCTGGACGACGCCTTCGCCGTCGCCGAGCTCGCCCGCGACCTGCCCATCGCCGTCCGGCTGATCGAACTCCAGAACATCGGCCCCGCCCAGGCGCTCTTCGACACCGAGTTCATCAGCGAGGCCGAGGTCCGAGACCGTCTCCACGAGTGGTTCGCGAACGCCGGCGAGGTCTGCAGGGACGAGCTCGGGGTCCGCAGCCCCGGGCAGTACCTCCGCCCGGACGGCTGGGCGGGCTCGATCGGCTTCATCTCCAACTCCAGCTGCGCCACCTGCTCCGACGCCAACCGCATCAAGATCACGCCCACGGGCGTCGCCCGCCCCTGCATCCTCCACAATCGTGACATCCCCCTGAAGCCCCACCTCACCGAAGGTACCCTCGGCGACGCCTTCGCCCACCTCTTCCAGGCCATGCTCGACCGCAACGCCAACGACGCCTGGCAGGGCTTCCACTACGTCGACTACGACCTTCGCTGGGACCGGATGGAGCGTCCCGAGGGCGCCCCCGTACTGCCCGTACTGCCTCTGCTCACCACGGACGCGGCCCGGCCCGCCTGCGCCCGCGCCTCCTCGGGGGAACGGTGATGATGGTGGTCAAAGCGCCGTCCCTCTACCTGGGGCTCGGAGCGCTGTACGAACGCGAGCTGGACGCCCACGGCATCGGCGCGGTGATGCTCACACACAAGTGGCAGCCGGCCGACCTGCTGGCTCCCCACTCCGACATCGATGTCCGGGTTCTCCTCCCCCAGGCCCCTGCGGACTGGGAGGAGTGGAACCACCGCCTGGCCGCTGCGCACACCGCCGCAGTCGGTCGGGGGGTATCCCACCGACGCCTCCTCGAGCACCCGCCCGGCTTCGCGTTCACCATGGCCGAGGCGGACGGACGGCTCGTCTCCGCGCCCGAGCTCGCGACCTGGTCGCTGATCAGCGGGAGCCCCCGGGACTTCCAGCGCTGGAAGTCCCGCGCCCAGATGGCGTCGTGGTGCGACGTCGACGAGCGGTTCTACAGGGGCATCCTCCACGGGCGACTGAGCGGCCGGTACCAGCTGGCGGCGGACAGCACCGACAACGTGGCGGAGGACATCGTCTCGTACCGACGCCACTGCGTGGCCTGGCACTACCTGGCCCCGTGCTGGTTCGCCGCCGCCGCGCTCGCGACGCGGACCCGCTGCCCCGGCAAGACGGCTGCGCTCACTCAGTGGCGGCCGGAGGGGCTGGACGGGTACGCCGAGCTGTTCCTCGGGCACGCCGAAGATCGACCCGATGTCCGTCCGCGGAGTCCGCGGCACCTGCTCCGCACGGCCCATGTCGCCCTGGAAGCTGCGATGCGCCGCGTTCCCGCCGCGGGGCCCGCCGGTCAGAGCGACAAGCACGTCCATACCGACTGGGTGATGACCGCCGGGATGCTCCGCGTCCGTGTCGCCCGCTGGCTCTACTACCTCAACCCGCCACCCGGCGTGGCGACCGACTATCTGATCCGGCGCGAGGCGAAGGAACTCCGAACTGCCGCGCACGCCCTGAACGTGCTCGCGGCCGACGAGGCCACTTCCACCCAGCGGCTGGCCGCCCGGATGGCGGCGCTGATCCCCACCGGCCCGACCACCGCCGGCACCCTGCGCTCGACCCTCTCGCTCTGGCACCGGCAGAAGTCCACCGTGCAGGACTTCCTCAGCCTCACCCCCGGTGACGTCCATCCCTGACCCAAGGAGTCCCCGCCATGCCCGCGCGTGCACCCCTGCCCCGCATCCTGAAGACGGCCAAGGTCAAGATCACGACGAAGTGCAACCGGTCCTGCGACTTCTGCATTTTCGCCGACGGCGCCCAGGGCGAGAACATGTCCCTGGAGCTGTTCTCCACCATCCTGGCCCGGCTGGAGATCATCCCGTTCCAGCAGCTGCACATCAACGGCGGCGAGCCCACTGTGCACCGGGACTTCCCCGCCCTCAGCGAGGCGGCCCGCACCCGGCTGCCGGACAAGGTCATGGTCCTGGGCACGAACGCCATCACCCTGGCCCGCAACAAGCGGATTATGGAGGCCACCCTCCGCTCGTACGACCAGATCCTCATCGGCTGCGACGACGAGCACGAGAACTACGACGAGGTGCACGTCGTGGTGCCCCGCCTCCGCGAGGCGGGCAAGACCGTGGTCATCAACAGCGTCCTGGAAGGCATCAGTTCCTCCCGCCTCACGCAGCTCGCGAGGCTGTGCGACAGGCACGGCGCCATCCACGTCACCAACCACGTGCACCACGTCGATATCGGCCAGCCGGCGAACGAGCTGCGCGGCATCTGCGACCGCTACCTCGACCAGCACCTGATGATCGAGATGGACGGGTCCTGCTACCGCTGCTTCAACGCCATGGCGAAGGACGACAGCGAATTCAGCATCTGGGACGAGGACTTCGCGGCCAAGGTGTTCGCGCCCCGAGGCCACCACTTCCGGTTCTGCCTGCGCTGCCACGAGTACACCGACTCCGGCGCCGCCCTCCTCCCCACCTCGGCCCTCGCCGTCTGACCCAGACCGGAGGTACACGACCATGCCCGCAGTCCTCGGACTGAACTTCCACCACGACACCAGCGCCGCCTTACTCGTCGACGGCCGCCTCTACGCGGCCGAGGAGGAACGCTGGAGCGGCGTCAAGCACAACCACCCCACCCGCAAGGGCACGCTCACCGCCCCGACCCGCGCGCTCCAGTGGTGCCTGGAGGCCGCCGGCCTCGAGCCGCAGGACATCGACGCCGTCTGGGCCGCCTCCATGCGCCCCAACCCCGCCGCCGGCTGGTGGCTGGCCGAGGAGCGCGACGAACTCGCCGCCCTCCTGCCCGCCCCGCTCGGCAAACACCTCCGCCTCCTCTCCCACCACACGGCCCACGTGCTCTCCGGCTACCTGCTCTCCGGTCACGAGCACGCGGCGGGCCTCGTCATCGACGCGGGCGGCTCCTCCCTCGGCTCCGACTTCGGCCCTGGCCGCGAGCGAATCACCGGGTACGACCTGCGGCCCGATCGCATCGACCGCCTCCACCAGGGCATGCCGATCGTCATGCCCGGCCAGGCCGGCCCCCGGCGCGTTCACTCCTCCCTCGGGCACTTCTACCGGAACCTCGCGCAGCGCGTGATCCCGCCCGGCAACGAGCCCGAGGGCAGCATGATGGCGCTCGCGGCGTTCGGCGACCCTCAGCGCTACGGAGCGCAGATCAGCGAGCTGGTCCGGCTCGGCGACGACGGCGAGGTCCGCATCGACCCTCCCTGGGGCTCGGCGGACAGCAGTACACCGCTGCTGCTCGCGGGCCGGGCCTGGACCGCCGACAACGTCGCCGAGCAGCCGGCCCATGAGCGGGCCGATCTAGCCGCCGCCGTCCAGGAGGTCTTCGCCGAGTCCGTCGTCCACATCGCCCGTCACCTGCAACGGCTGACCAGGGCATCGACGTTGGTGTTCTCCGGCGGATGCGCCCTGAACTCCCACCTCAACGGCCAGCTGGCCGCCGACAGCGGCTTCGACACCCTGTTCGTGGCCCCAGCCCCGCATGACGCGGGCACCGCCGTCGGCGCCGCGCTCTACGGCTGGCACTACCAGCTCGGGCAGGAGCGCCTTCCGGTGCCGATCGACGCGGCCTGGGGCCCGCACCCGGGCACCGTGCCAACGACGGCGGTGCCACCCGGATACCGCGCGCTGACCGACCTCGGGCCGGGTCTGGCGCCCACGGTAGCCGCGCTCCTCGCGGAGCACCGCATCGTCGGCTGGGTACAGGGACAGCTCGAATTCGGCCCGCGAGCCCTCGGCCATCGCTCGATCCTCGCTCACCCCGGCCACACCGCCACGCGCGACCGGCTCAACGCGATCAAGAAGCGAGCTATGTACCGCCCCTTCGCTCCGGCGGTCCTCGCCGAGCACGCCACGGAGTGGTTCATGTCGTCGGGCGACCCCTTCATGAACCGTGTCGCCCGCGTCCGCCGATGCCGAGCGGACCGCATCCCCGCGGTCACCCACCACGACGGCACCGCCCGAGTCCAGTCCGTCGCCCCCGACCACCAGGGCCTGTACGAACTCCTGGAGCAGTTCCACGAGCGCACCGGACTGCCGCTGCTGCTGAACACCTCCTTCAACCGTAAGGGCACCCCGATCCTGCGGACCGCCGAACAGGCCGTGGCAGCGGCGGCAGACCTCGGCCTCGACGCCCTGGCGATCGGCGACATCCTGCTCCTCGCCGACCACGTGCCCGACCCCCGAGCCACAGCCCTCCGTACGAGGTGAAGCGGATGAACCTCATCGGCCTGGACCACGTCCTGACCGTCCTCGGCGCCGCCGCCTGGAGCACGGAAGAGCAGTCCCGCGCCCGCGTCGCCGGCGCCCTCGCCGTCACCATTTACGACGGCCACACCCGCGACCAGGGCACGCCCTACTTGGAACACCCGCTCGCCATCATCACGCTGCTCGCGACCGAGATTAGGGTCAGCCAGGTCGAAACTCTCCTCCTCGCCCTCCTCCACGACGCCCTTGAGGTGGCCCCCGAATCGGAGGCGCTGCTCGTCCAGCATCTCGGCGTCCCGTTCACCGGCCGTCTGCGTGCGATGACGGCCGACCACCGCCTCGAACGGCGCCCCAAGGCCGCCGGTGACGAGACCCGCTGGCGCTTCAAGCAAGCCGCGCTCCCGCCCGAAGATCTCCTCGTCCGGCTCGCCGACCGCCTCCACAACCTGCGCGATCTCGCCGCCTCGCCCAACGTCGACCGGCGTCGGCGGTTCCTCCAGAGCCTGGAGGACTTCTACCTCCCGCTCGCCGACGCCGCCCGCGGCCTCAGCCCCCACCTGGCGGTCATGCGCTCACTGCTCCACGCCGAGTACGTCCGACACCAACAGGAGGTACGTCTGTGAAGCGGGTCGTCTACTCGATGGAGCCGATCGGCCGGACCGGCGGCCGGGTCTACCTGCGGATGCTCCACGAGGCGACGGCCGACGACGTGGAGTGGCGCACGGTCCCGGACCACAAGCGCACCTACCGTGCCCGCCGCTGGCGCAAGCTCCGTCACCTCGCCCGCCTGGCCCCGGCCATCCGGGCGCTCGACAGCACCACCGGCACCTTCATGTGGGACGACCTGAGCCTGTTGCTCTTCACGCCAGAGATGCGGGCCCGCACGGTATTTCTCCTGCACCACTACGAGCCGCTGCAGCACGACTCCGCCCCTGTCGAGGCCATGCTCTGGGAGCGCCTATTCCGAGTACTGCCCCAGTGCGCCGCCGTGGTCTGCGTCGCCCCGTACTGGGCCGGCTTCCTCCAGGCCCGAGGCGTCCGCAACGTACGGGTGATCTACAACGCCTTCGACATGGCGGAGGTCGAGCGGGCCCGCGGCTTCGACCGGACCGAGTGCCGCGCAGAGTTCGGTCTGTCGCCGGACGTGATCGGGGTGTACGCGGGCAAGGCCGTGCACTGGAAGGGCACCGAGGAGGTCTCGGCGGACCTGGCTGGCTCCCCCGGGCTGCGGGTGATCACCAGCGGCAGCAACACCATCGGCTTCGACGGCGCCCACTACGACGTGGAACGCGAGCGGTACCTGCGGTTGCTGTGCGCGTGCGACGTCGGCGTCTTCCTCCCCCAGATGCGGGAGGGCTGGAGCCGCTGCGCGGCCGAGGCCCTGCTGCTCGGCCTGCCCTGCCTGATCCGCCCGGTGGCCGGCCTGGGCGACCTCGCCACGCTGACCGGCCAGCCGGCCCCGGACCTCCGCCGCCTGCCGGCGCAGGTCCGGGAACGCGCGGCGGCGCGCCAGACCGAGGCCAAGGCCGCGTACGAGGCCCTGGCCCGGTTCGATCTGAACTACTTCGGCAACGCCTGGGGCGACCTTCTCTCGAAGGTCGCCTGACCGGCGCTACGCCTGCGTGACGGCCAGCTTCTTGGCCACCGCGTCCAGACGGGCCAGCACACAGTCCCGGCCGAGCAGCTCCATGGACTCGAACAGCGGGAGTCCGATCGTGCGGCCGGTGACCGCGACCCGGATGGGCGCCTGGGCCTTGCCCAGCTTGAGGCCATGCTTCTCGCCGACGGCAAGCAGGACGGCCTTCAGGTCATCCGCCTTCCAGTCCGCGACGGTGGCCAGCTCGGCACGGGCGTCGGACAGGATGTCGCCGGCGCCGACCTTCATCGCCTTGTTCCACGACGCCTCGTCCTCTACCGGCTCGTCGAGGAACAGGAAGTCCACGTAGCTGGTGATCTCCGACAGCAGCGCCAAGCGGGTCTGGGCCAGCGGGGCCGCCACCTCAAAGAGATCCTTGTCGAACGCATCCGGCGCCCACGGCGCGTACGGGGCGACGAGCCACGGCGCGCAGGCGTTGGCGAACTGCTCCGGCGAGAGTGCGCGAATGTAGTCGCCGTTGAACGCCGTCAGCTTCTTCACGTCGAAGAACGCTGGCGCGGTGTTGACGTCCTCGATCCGGAAGAGCTGCTCCAGCTCCTCGTACGGCATGATCTCGCGGTCGTCACCAGGACCCCAGCCGAGGAGCATGAGGTAGTTCACCATCGCCTCGGGCAGGAAGCCCTCGGCGAGGTAGTCCTCCAGCGCGACCTTGTCGCGGCGCTTGGACAGCTTCTGCCGCTTCTCGTTCACGATCACCGGCAGGTGCGCCCACACCGGCGGCTTCGCGCCGAGCGCCTCCCACAGCAGCTGCTGCTTCGGCGTGTTCGACAGGTGCTCCTCGCCACGGATGACCTGCGTGATGCCCTCGTCCAGGTCGTCGACGACGTTGGCGATCAGGAAGACCGGGGACCCGTCACCACGGGCGATCACGAAGTCCTCGATGGCGCTGTTCGGGAACGCCGGCTCCCCGCGGATCAGGTCGACCACGACGGTCTCGCCCTCGTCCGGCGTCCGGAACCGCAGTGCCCGGCCCTCCTCGAAGGCCAGCCCCCGCTCCCGGCAGAACCCGTCGTACCCGAGGTGGTCCGACCCGGTGCGTTCCTTCAGCTGCTCCCGGGTGCAGTCGCAGTAGTACGCCCGGCCGGCCGTGAAGAGCTGCTGGGCCGCCTCGCGATGCCGGTCGGCGTTGTGCGACTGGAAGTACGGTCCTTCGAAGGCCGCGTCCTCGCCGTGGATGCCGATCGCCGCGAGCGCGTTGATGATCCCGTCGATCCACTCCGGCTTGTTCCGGGCCGCGTCGGTGTCCTCAATCCGCAGGACGAACGTACCGCCGGACTGTCGCGCCACGGCCCAATTGTAGAGAGCGGACCGAGCACCACCGACATGGAACATGCCGGTCGGGGACGGGGCGAAACGAACGCGAACCGGGACAGTAGACATGCGCTCCAGGGTACCGACGCCAGACACCCACCCGGACCACTCCGCCTGCCCCCGCCGCACATCGTTTTCCGGCAGTCCTCTGCTTGTACTCGTGCAGCTGCTGCCTACGGCACCGGCTTCACGTCATCGTTGTGGCGATTCCGCACAGCCACTCCTCGCCGCTTTCCTGCTGCCGCAGTCCCAGATAGACAGCATCCCGTATGGGTGCCGATCGGCCAACGGCTGGCAAGAAAATTCCGATCACCGTAACTTGCCACCGGCCAGCTCGTTCATGGGAGTGGTCGCCTAGTGACGGCCAAGGTCCAGCTCTGGTGGCCCGTGACCACATGGAGCGTCCACGACCCGAAGACGCCTCGCGGCATCACTCCGGCCGAGTCGACATGTTTTGCCCGATAGGCGGCGGGTCACGGGAAACCGGCGCCGGATGGGAATGCACATGTCACGCCATCAAGCCGAGAAGAACGCCACTCGGTCACGCCAAAAGGCGACAGGTCAGTCGTACCAGGCGGCGCTCGTGAGCCTTCGTAACGAGCGGATCGACCATCGCGAGAAGGTGACGAGCGCCCCGCCTTCGGGCCCGACCGCCGACGGCCCCGTGCCCGCCGAGCTCGCAGGACTCGTCCGCTTCCACGCCGACAGTGTCTGCCGCTACCTCAACGATGCGATCCATCGCGCCCGCTACACGAGCCTGCCCTTCTACGACTGGCAGCGGATGACTCTCTGCCACCTCACCGACGCTCTTGAGCACCTCCACCTCCTCATCGGCACGATCGCGGCCTACCTGCAGGAGCACCACGTAAGCGCCGCGCGCATCCGGTCCCATCTGCAAGTGAACGACGAGAAGGCAGTCGCGGCGTTTATCACACCCAGCGCTCTATCCCACCTCTGCGGACTCACCGGCAAGCCGGCCGAAGGGCAACAATCCAGCGTGTGGCACAGCGTCGGCGTGTCCATCGCAACGGGGAGCGGCTGGTCGTGCGCCGAGCAGGAAGACGCACTCGAAGTTTTGCTCGCTGCCCTCTACGCGAATTACCCCGATGACGAGGAAGCCTTTGACAATCTGCCGGCGCCGCTGAAGGAGCGAGCCCTGGCCCTGACCGGACAAATCCGAGCCTGGAGGATGGAAGCCCCACAGGATCTAACGTAGCCGCCCGAATAGCACTCGTTCGGCTCCACCCGACCCCGTCCGGACGGAGTCCGAGGCCATCCACGCTATCCCCCAGCGCGTCCGTGAAGGACGCGCTGGGGCGCGCCCGGCGGTTCAGGATCAGCTCGCCATCGACGGTGATTCCGTTGGTCACCATGACCGCGCCGTCCAGCGAGGGGTGCCACACGTAGCTGGCATCCTGGCAGCCTCCGCCGCACGTCAGAGCTCAGGACGTGAGCCCGTTCACTCGCACAGGCACTGGCACATACTCCAGCACCGGAAGAACGGCCAGATCAACTGCACCGCTCATCATCCCCAAGCGGCAGGATCATGACCATGAGTGACTGGGGAATCGCGCTGATAGCTGCTGGAGCGGCCATCGCGGGCAGCATCACGACAGGCTTCTTCGCATGGGTTGCCGCACATCGTCAGGCACGTGCCGCCGAGTACGCCGGCCATGCGCAAGCAAACGCCCTGATGGCCACTGTCAATGCCAGCCTGAACGAACAACGCCGCGCTCGACTCCTTGACAACCGACGTCAGACGTACCTCCAGTACCTTCATGCTCTGCATGAGATGACCCTGATAGCGGAGGGCTCCACGCCGGGGGGGTGCACTCGAGACGGTTCGCTCCCAATTCCTCCAGGCTAGGACGATGCTTGAACTCACCGGGCCAGCGCCAGTGGTTGAGGCGGCTCATGCCTACGGTGCCGTCGTCGTAGCGTCGCTGCACACAGATCCCAGCGAGACTGAGGCACTCAGGGGGAGAAGGAATCGTCTGCGGGGTGACCTCATCCAAGCAGCCGTTGACGCGCTCTCGGTTGAGCTGCGCCCCTGAGCTAATCACGGGCGGGAGGACCGACCTCGACGTCCACTCTTGTAATGGGCCTGCCCACTCTCTGCCGTCCCGAGAACGCCCGAAGTTTCTCGGGACGGTGACCGGCTGGGTGGGTTCGCGCAGGTCAGAGCCACCCCACTCCCCCATCCGCCAAGTGCCTTCTAAAGGCTTGGCCACAGACCTGCCCCATACTCGCCGGGGGGGGCGGGCACGGTCGTGTCCAGGTGCGGCGTCCCACCCGGTCACGGCCCCAGTGGCGGTGCCGGCCGGGGGCGGTCGTGGCCGGATCCATTCCCCTCAGGTGGAAAATCGATTGCCGGTTCCCGGCGAAAAAGCGAACCTTGCACGGTTTCCGACGCCGTCGCACACCTCCGGCGCGCGTTCCCCCAGAAGGACCCGGAGATCCTGGGACGCCATGCAGATTCGAGATCTTCCCTACGCCGACCCGGGGACCCCCGACGTCCGTTCGGGCACGTGGTTCCTCGTCTGGCTCGGACGCCGGCAACTCGGCGGGCAGCTCAGGTCCCTGGCCTGGGGGCTGCTGCACTACGCGGGCATCGCCGGGCTGCCGTTCGGCATCGGGCTGGCCGTGCAGGCGGTCGTGGACCGGGACGGCGGGCGGCTCGGGGTCGCCGGGGTGCTGCTCGTCGGCTTCGGGATCGCGATCGCGGCGGGCGACACGATGCTGCACCGGACCGCCGTCACCAACTGGATCACCGCCGCCGCGCGGGTGCAGCAGCTGCTCTCCCGCAAGACCGCCGAGCTGGGCTCCGTGCTGACCCGGCGGGTCGCGGCCGGCGAGGTCGTCGCCGTCTCCACCGGGGACGTCGAGAAGATCGGCTGGTTCGTCGAGGCCCTGTCGCGGTTCGCGGCGAGCGTCCTCGTCCTGGTCGCCATCTGCGCGGGCCTCCTCGTCTACCAGCCCGCCCTGGGCGCGATGGTGGCCGTGGGCGTGCCCGTCCTCGCGCTCGCCGTGCTGCCGCTGCTCCCCCGCGCGACCCGTCGGGCCGACGAGCAGCGCGAGAAGGCGGGCCGGGCCACCGAGTTGGCCTCCGACACCGTCGCCGGGCTGCGCGTGCTGCGCGGCATCGGCGGCGAGGAGCTGTTCCTGAACCGCTACCGCGCCGCCTCCCAGGAGGTGCGCGGGGCGGCCGTGCGCAGCGCCCGCATGTGGGCGCTGATCTCCGCCGTCCAGGTCGTGCTGCCCGGCCTGCTGCTCATCGCGGTCGTGGTGTACGGCGCCCGGCTGGCGCTCGACGGGCGGATCACGGTCGGCGAACTGGTCACCGTCTACGGCGCCGTGGCCCTGGCCCACCATCCGCTGCGCACCGTGGAGGAGATCGCGATGGCCTTCGCCTTCTCCCGGCCGTCCGCGAAGCGGGCCGCGCGGGTCCTCGCGCTCGCCCGTACGACCACCGCCACCGGGGACGGGGGCGGGGAGCGCCGGGCGTCCGGCGACCTGTACGACCCGCTGACCGGGGTGCGCGCCCCGGCCGGTCTGTTCACCGCCGTCGTCTGCGGCGACCCTGACGCGGCCGGGCGGCTCGCGGACCGGCTCGGCGGCCATCCGGCCGACCCCGGTCCGGAGCACGCCTCGGTGCTGCTCGGCGGGGTCCCGCTCGACGAACTGCCGCTGGAGGCCGCCCGTACCGCCGTCCTCGTGCAGGACAAGGACCCGGTGCTGCTCTCCGGCACCCTGCGCGAGCTGCTCGACGTGCCCGCGTCGGGCGCGGTGCGGGCCGGGGACGCGCTGGCCGCCGCCCGCTGCGAGGACGTGCTCGACGCGCTGGCCCAGGCGTCCGTGGACACCGGGGGCGACCCGATGCGGACCCGGATCACCGAGCGGGGCCGGTCGCTCTCCGGCGGCCAGCGCCAGCGCCTCGCGCTCGCCCGGTCCCTGGTGGCCGACCCGGAGGTGCTGGTCCTCGACGAGCCGACCTCGGCGGTCGACGCGCACACCGAGACGCGGGTGGCCGCCGGGATCGCCGGGCTGCGGGCGGGCGCGACCACCGTGGTCCTGGCCTCCTCGCCGCTGCTCCTGGACCGCGCCGACCGGGTGGTCCTGGTCCACGACGGCACGGCGGTCGCGGTCGGCACCCACCGCGAGCTGCTCGCCCGGGAGCCCCGCTACCGCGCGGTCGTCACCCGCGAGACCGACGAGGAGCTCGCCGCCGTCCCCGCTCCCGGGGACGCGCTCGAAGCACTGGAAGGGGAATCGGCATGATCGGCCTGGCGCCGCCCTCGTACGACCCGGCGGCCCCGACGACGGCGACGACGCTGCCCGTCGCCACGGCCGCGACCGTCCGCGGCTACGTCCGCGAGCTGTTCGGCCGCCACCGCCGGGCGTTCGCCCTGCTCGTCGGGGTGAACGCGGTCGCCGTGATCGCCTCGATGGCCGGACCGTACCTGCTCGGCTCGGTGGTGGACGACCTGGCGGCCGGGGCGCGCGAGCTGCACCTGGAGCGCACGGTCGCGCTGTTCGCGGTCGCGCTGCTCGTCCAGGCCGTGTTCGTGCGGCTCGTGCGGCTGCGCGGGGCGGTGCTCGGCGAGGAGATGCTCGCGGACCTGCGCGAGGACTTCCTGGTGCGTTCGGTGGGCCTGCCGCCGGGCGTGCTCGAACGGGCCGGGACCGGCGACCTGCTCTCCCGGATCACCACGGACGTCGACCGGCTGGCCAACGCCATGCGCGAGGCCGTGCCCCAGCTGGCGATCGGCGTGGTGTGGGCGGGGCTGCTGCTCGGCGGCCTCGTGGTGACCGCCCCGCCGCTGGTGCTCGCCCCGCTCCTCGCGGCGCCGCTCCTCGTCGTGGGCTGCCGGTGGTACTTCCGGCGGGCGCCCTCGGCGTACCGCTCGGAGGCCGCGGGGTACGCGGCGGTGGCGGCCGCGCTGGCGGAGACCGTCGACGCGGGCCGCACGGTCGAGGCGCACCGCCTCGGCGCGCGCCGCGTCGCCCTGTCGGACCGGCGGGTCGGACAGTGGGTCGCGTGGGAGAGGTACACGCTCTTCCTGCGTTCGGTGCTCTTCCCCGTCGTCGACTTCACGCACGTGGTGGTGCTGTGCGTGGTGCTGCTGCTCGGCGGGACGTTCGTGCTGCGGGGCTGGATGGACGTGGGGCAGCTGACCACGGGCGCGCTGCTCGCGCAGATGCTCGTGGAACCGGTCGGGATCGTGCTGCGCTGGTACGACGAGCTCCAGGTCGCGCAGGTGTCCCTGGCCCGGCTCGTGGGCGTCCGGGAGATCGAGCCGGAGGCGGGCGACGGGAAGGTGCGGCCCGAGGGCCGGACGGTGCGGGCGGACGGGGTGCGGTTCGGCTACCGGGAGGGCGTCGACGTGCTGCACGAGGTGTCCCTGCGGGTGGCGCCGGGCACCCGGCTCGCCCTGGTCGGCCCGTCCGGCGCGGGCAAGTCCACCCTCGGGCGGCTGCTCGCGGGGGTGTACGCGCCCCGGGCCGGGTCGGTCACCCTCGGCGCGGCCGAGCTGGCGCGGATGCCCGCCGAGCGGGTCCGCGAGCACGTGGCCCTGGTCAACCAGGAGCACCACGTCTTCGTGGGCTCCCTCCGGGACAACCTGCTGCTCGCGAGGGCCGGGGCCGACGACGCCGAGCTGTGGGCGGCGCTCGCGGCCGTGGACGCGGAGGGCTGGGCCCGGGGCCTCGACGGGGGCCTGGACACCGAGGTGGGCTCGGGCGGCCGGTCGCTCACCCCGGCGCAGGCCCAGCAGATCGCCCTGGCCCGGCTCGTCCTGGCGGATCCGCACACCCTGGTCCTGGACGAGGCGACCTCGCTGCTGGACCCGCGGGCGGCCCGTCATCTGGAGCGGTCCCTGGGCCGGGTCCTGGACGGGCGCACGGTCGTGGCGATCGCGCACCGGCTGCACACCGCGCACGACGCCGATCTGATCGCGGTGGTCGAGGCCGGCCGGATCAGCGAGCTGGGCAGCCACGAGGAGCTGGTCGCGGCGGACGGGGCGTACGCGGCGCTGTGGCGGTCCTGGCACGGGTGACCGGTCCCCGGGACGTACGCGAGGGGGCCCGCACCAGAGATCCGGAGATCCGGTGCGGGCCCCCTCGCGTACGCCGGAGCTACACCAGGCCGAGCGCGAAGACCGCGCCGATCCCGCCCAGGACCATGAAGGCGGGGGTGAGGACCTTCAGCTCGACCCAGCTGCCGGCCCGGAACCGCATGAACTTGGGCGGGCCGACCGGGTACCAGAACTTGCGGCCGACGGGTATGGGCCAGAGGACCGGGCAGCCCGAGACCGTCAGGGAGTCGCCGATGTCGTGGACGAGGGCGCCGAGGACGATCGGCAGCCCGAGCCACAGGTACTCCTGGCCGGGTCCGGTGAAGAACCAGTTCGCGCCGTTGCCGGGGTCTTCGAGGATGTCCGCCATGATCCAGGCGCCGGCCGCGCCGAGCAGCCAGACCAGGACGTCGCTGGAGGCCCGGGCGGCCTTCCACAGGAGGCCCTCCACGGCCAGGACGACGTGGACGAAGAGGAGGGCGAGGACCGCCCACCGGCCGCCGCTGACCGCCGCCGCGGAGGCCCCGACGCCCATCAGGGCCGCCCAGAGCCAGGTGTGGGTGAGGGTCCGGTGTCCCCCGGTCCGCCGGGGGTCGGCCTTGGAGCGGGTGGCCTTGTAGACGGCGTACGACAGCTTGTCGATGATCCCGCAGAGGATCTTGGAGAGGGGACCGAAGGAGCGCGATATGGTCGCGGACTTGTGGTCGAGGTCGGGGGCGAGGGCGGCGCCCGCGCAGATGAGCGCGCCGACGACGAGCACCGGCCAGGGCATCGGGCGGTCGTAGGCCGCCGCGAGGGCCCCGACCCCCAGCCAGGCCGCCGCTCCGGACAGCGAATGCGCCGGTCCCATCATGGTTGGCCCGCCCCGTTTCTCCCCTGCCGGCGCTCGGTTGACGTCCGGTCGACGGACGAGCCTACCGCTCGTGATCAACACCGTCGGCGGCCGGTTCCCTCCTCGGGGCGGAATCCAGGCAAGATGGGGGCGTGACCCTTATCGACCAGCTCCCGCCGACCGCCGACCCCGACGCCCTCTTCGAAGCCTTCTCCTCCTGGGCCGAGGAGCGGGGCATCACGCTCTACCCGGCCCAGGAAGAGGCGCTGATCGAGGTCGTCTCCGGGGCGAACGTGATTCTGTCCACCCCCACCGGATCGGGAAAGTCGCTGGTCGCGGCGGGGGCGCACTTCACGGCGCTCGCGAACGACCAGGTGACCTTCTACACCGCGCCGATCAAGGCGCTGGTGTCGGAGAAGTTCTTCGACCTGTGCAAGCTCTTCGGCACCGAGAACGTCGGCATGTTGACCGGCGACGCCTCCGTGAACGCGGACGCGCCGGTGATCTGCTGTACGGCGGAGGTCCTCGCCTCGATCGCGCTGCGGGACGGCAAGTACGCCGACATCGGCCAGGTCGTCATGGACGAGTTCCACTTCTACGCCGAGCAGGACCGCGGCTGGGCCTGGCAGATCCCGCTCCTCGAACTCCCCCAGGCGCAGTTCGTCCTGATGTCGGCGACGCTCGGCGACGTGTCGATGTTCGAGAAGGACCTGACCCGGCGCACGGGCCGGCCGACCTCGGTGGTCCGCTCCGCGACCCGGCCGGTGCCGCTGTCGTACGAGTACCGGCTCACGCCCATCACGGACACCCTGACGGAGCTCCTGGAGACCCGGCAGGCGCCCGTCTACATCGTGCACTTCACGCAGGCGCAGGCCGTCGAACGCGCGCAGTCGCTGATGAGCATCAACATGTGCACGCGCGAGGAGAAGGACAGGATCGCCGAGCTGATCGGCAACTTCCGCTTCACCACCAAGTTCGGCCAGAACCTCTCGCGGTACGTGCGGCACGGCATCGGCGTGCACCACGCGGGGATGCTGCCGAAGTACCGGCGGCTCGTGGAGAAGCTGGCGCAGGCCGGTCTGCTGAAGGTGATCTGCGGGACGGACACGCTCGGCGTGGGCGTCAACGTCCCGATCCGCACGGTGCTCTTCACGGCCCTCACCAAGTACGACGGCAACCGGGTGCGCACGCTGCGCGCCCGGGAGTTCCACCAGATCGCGGGCCGGGCGGGCCGGGCGGGCTTCGACACGGCCGGTCTGGTCGTCGCGCAGGCCCCCGAGCACGTCATCGAGAACGAGAAGGCGCTCGCGAAGGCCGGCGACGACCCGAAGAAGCGCCGCAAGGTCGTCCGCAAGAAGGCCCCGGAGGGCTTCGTCGCCTGGAGCGACACGACGTTCGAGAAGCTGATCGCGGCCGAGCCCGAGCCGCTGACCTCCCGCTTCAAGGTCACCAACATCATGCTGCTCTCGGTGATCGCCCGGCCGGGCAACGCCTTCGAGGCCATGCGCAAGCTCCTGGAGGACAACCACGAGCCGCGCAAGGCGCAGCTGCGGCACATCCGCCGGGCCATCGCGATCTACCGCTCGCTGCTCGACGGCGGCGTGGTGGAGCAGCTGGCCGAGCCGGACGCCGAGGGCCGCACGATCCGGCTGACGGTCGACCTCCAGCAGGACTTCGCGCTCAACCAGCCGCTGTCGACGTTCGCGCTCGCCGCGTTCGACCTGCTCGACCCCGAATCCCCCTCGTACGCCCTGGACATGGTGTCCGTCGTGGAGTCGACGCTCGACGACCCGCGCCAGATCCTCGCCGCCATGCAGAACAAGGCGCGCGGCGAGGCCGTGGGGAGGATGAAGGCGGACGGCGTCGAGTACGAGGAGCGGATGGAGCGGCTCCAGGAGATCTCGTACCCGAAGCCGCTGGAGGAGCTGCTCTGGCACGCGTACGGCGTCTACCGGACCTCGCACCCGTGGGTGGGCGACCACCCCGTGTCGCCGAAGTCGGTCATCCGCGACATGTACGAACGGGCCCTGACCTTCACCGAGTTCACCTCCTGGTACGAGCTGGCGCGGACCGAGGGCATCGTCCTGCGCTACCTCGCGAGCGCGTACAAGGCGCTGGACCACACCATCCCGGACGACCTGAAGACCGAGGACCTGGAGGACCTGATCGCCTGGCTGGGCGAGATGGTGCGCCAGGTGGACTCCTCGCTCCTCGACGAGTGGGAGCAGCTGGCGAACCCGGAGGTCCAGACGGCCGAGGAGGCCCAGGAGAAGGCCGACCAGGTCAAGCCGGTCACGGCGAACGCCCGCGCCTTCCGGGTCCTGGTGCGCAACGCCCTGTTCCGCCGGGTGGAGCTGGCCGCCTTGGACAACGTCGACGCGCTCGGCGAGCTCGACGCCGAGTCCGGCTGGGACGCGGACGCGTGGGGCGAGGCGATGGACGCGTACTGGGACGAGTACGACGACCTCGGCACGGGCCCGGACGCGCGCGGCCCGAAGCTGCTGAACATCGAGGAGGACGCCGCCCACGGCCTGTGGCGCGTCCGCCAGACCTTCGCCGACCCCAACGGCGACCATGACTGGGGCATCGGCGCGGAGGTGGATCTCGCGGCCTCCGACGAGGAGGGGCGCGCGGTCGTCCGCGTCACGTCCGTCGGACAGCTGTAGGAGGAGTTCCCGTGGTGACCAATCCCGCCGAGAGACTGGTGGACCTGCTCGACCTGGAACGGATCGAGGTCGACATCTTCCGGGGCCGCAGCCCGCAGGAGTCGCTCCAGCGGGTCTTCGGCGGGCAGGTCGCCGGGCAGGCCCTGGTGGCGGCCGGCCGGACCGTGGAGGACGACCGGCCGGTGCACTCGCTGCACGCCTACTTCCTGCGGCCGGGCCGTCCCGGGGTGCCGATCGTGTACCAGGTGGAGCGGGTGCGCGACGGGCGCTCGTTCACGACCCGCCGGGTCACGGCGGTGCAGGAGGGGCGGACGATCTTCAACCTGACGGCCTCCTTCCACCGGCCGGAGGAGGCCGGCTTCGAGCACCAGCTGCCGCCCCGGCACATGACGGACCCGGAGAGCCTGCCGATGCTGGTGGACGAGATCCGCGACCACCTGGGCGAGCTGCCGGAGGCCCTGGAGCGGATGGCCCGCCGGCAGCCCTTCGACATCCGGTACGTGGACCGGCTGCGCTGGACGAAGGAGGAGGTCGAGGGCGCCGATCCGCGCAGCGCGGTGTGGATGCGGGCCGTGGGGCCGCTGGGCGACGACCCGCTGGTCCACACCTGCGCCCTGACGTACGCCTCGGACATGACCCTCCTGGACGCGGTCCGGATCCCGGTCGAGCCCCTCTGGGGCCCGCGCGGCTTCGACATGGCGTCGCTCGACCACGCGATGTGGTTCCACCGGCCGTTCCGGGCGGACGAGTGGTTCCTGTACGACCAGGAGTCCCCGATCGCCACGGGCGGCCGGGGACTCGCGCGGGGCCGGATCTACGACCGCGAGGGCGAGCTCCTGGTGTCGGTGGTCCAGGAGGGCCTGTTCCGCAAGCTGTGACGGCCCCGGCGGCCGTCACTCGAACTCGGTGCCGCCCTTGCGGGTGAGGTAGGCCGGGCTGACCGCCTTGGCGATGGCCCGGCCGCCCAGGACCGGGCTGTACCGCTCGGTCGCGGACCGCACGACGACGCCCTCCCGCAGGTGCGCCTCCCGGCCGGAGACCGTCTCCCGGCCGCTCGCGTGGGCGAGGACGGTGTCCGGGTCGTACGGGCCGGAGTACAGGCGCGGGACGAGCGGGACCTCGCCGGGCTCCAGGACCTCGGCCGGGTCCAGCCAGCGGACCTGTCCGTCGATCTCGGCGGACACGTCGAAGAGGGCGTACCCGACGGTCCCGCTCCGGGCGTCGGCGCCGTAGGCCAGGTCCTGGACCCCGGAGCCGTACACCTCGCCGAAGAGGCCGACGCGGCGGGCGCCGAGGCGCTGCGCCAGGCGCTCGGCGACGGCGGCCAGGCCGTGGCCGCGGACGGCGCGCCAGTACAGGTTGCGCGGGTCCTCCTTGAGGGCGAGGCCCTTGGCGCCGAAGCCCTTGGAGGAGACCTGGACGCGCCCGTCCCCGGTGTTGTACGTCAGCAGGCAGGCCGTGCCGTGGAGCTTCTCCGTGAGGACGACGGGCTCGCCGGGCTCGAAGACGTCCGGGTAGCGCTGGAGGTTCTCGACGTCGACCCAGGGCAGCAGGTCGGGCGCGGCCTCCACGTCCCCGCTCATGTGCGTCGGTATCGGCGGCGCCCACTTGACGATGCCGAGCCGCTCCGCGAAGTCGGTGCCCTCGGCGGCGGCCCGCACCAGGTCGGTGTCCGCGAGGGCGGCGGGGCGGCAGACGAGCCCCTGGGACAGCTCCCCGCGCAGCCGCACCGCCTTGACCCGGTCCGCGTTCCCCCCGGCGAGGCGCCCGGTCAGTCCCAGCTCCTCGATGAGCGCGGCGGGCAGCACCGCCTGCTCGGGTATGTAGACGGCGGCGTCGCCGGTCGTGTAGGCGCCCTTGGCGACGACGGCCCGGTAGAGGCCGACCTGGGCCAGTTCCAGGGCGTCGGCGTCGGGATGCGGGTGGACGGTCAGGACTTCGGCGGTGACGCGCAGGGTCGACACGGTTCAGGACTCCGGTTCCGGTGGCTCGGGTGGCGTTCTCATCCCGGCCACCCTGCCGGGCGGGGAAACCGCTGGCCCACCGGTTTTTCCGGCTGGTAGCGTCGCGCGGCTCAGGCTCCCGGCGGGTCCAGGCCCGGCAGGACGTCCTGCTCCACCTCGTGGCGGCGGGTGCGGATGTCCGGGCCCGGCGGATGGAGTTTGGCGTCGCAGGTGGGGCCGAGGCCGGTGCGGCGCGAGTCCGCGCCCGTCAGGGGGCGGCCGCAGAGCCGGCAGCGCACCCGGCGCGGTGTCCCCTCCGTGGCGGAATCGATCGAGATTGCCAGTGGTTCGTCACCCATGGTCAGATCAAACCCCATCCCCCTGTACGCGCGAGGAGCGGCCATGAGCCTGTACGACATCCCCCTGAAGACCCTCACCGGCGAGCCGGTCTCCCTGGCCGACTACCGGGGCCGCGCGGTCCTGGTCGTGAACGTCGCCTCCAAGTGCGGTCTGACCCCGCAGTACGCGGGCCTGGAGCGGCTGCAGAAGGAGTACGGGGAGCGCGGCCTCACCGTGCTCGGCGTGCCCTGCAACCAGTTCGCGGGCCAGGAGCCGGGCAGCGCGGAGGAGATCCGGACGTTCTGCTCGACCACGTACGGGGTGTCCTTCCCGCTCCTGGAGAAGACGGACGTCAACGGCGCGGACCGCCACCCGCTCTACGCGGAGCTGGTGAAGGTCCCGGACGCCGACGGCGAGGCCGGTGACGTGCAGTGGAACTTCGAGAAGTTCCTCATCGGCCGGGACGGTCAGGTCACCCGCTTCCGTCCGCGCACCGAGCCGGACGCCCCCGAGATCGTGGCGGCCGTCGAGGCCCAGCTTGCCTGACGCGCCGTCCGGCACGGGGGTGGTCGAACGGCTGCGGGCCGCCGGCTGCGTCTTCGCCGAGGAGGAGGCCGCGATGCTGATCGCGGCGGCTCCCGGGCCCGCCGGGCTCGCCGCGATGGTCGAGCGGCGGGCCTCCGGTCTGCCCCTGGAGCACGTCGTGGGGTGGGCGGAGTTCGCCGGGCTGCGGATCGCCGTGGACCCGGGGGTGTTCGTGCCCCGGCGGCGGACCGAGTTCCTGGTGGAGCGGGCCGTGGCCCTCGCCGCGCCCGGCGCGCTCTGCGTCGACCTGTGCTGCGGCTCGGGAGCGGCGGGCGCGGTGCTCCTCGACCGGGTCGCGGGCGCGGAGGTGCACGCCTCGGACGTCGAGCCGGCGGCGGTGGAGTGCGCCCGGCGGAACGTCGAGCCGCGCGGCGGCCGGGTGTACGCGGGGGACCTGTTCGCGCCGCTGCCGCCGGGGCTGCGGGGCCGGGTCGAGGTCCTGGTCGCCAACGTGCCGTACGTGCCGACCGGGGACATCGGCCTGCTGCCGCCCGAGGCCCGCGACCACGAACCGCTCGTCACGCTCGACGGCGGCCCGGACGGCCTCGACGTACTGCGGCGGGTCGCCGCCGGGGCCCCGGAGTGGCTGGCACCGGGCGGCCACCTGCTGGTGGAGACGAGCGAACGGCAGGCGGACCGGGCGGCGGAGACGGTCACCGCGCACGGCCTGACGGCGGAGGTCGTCACGTGCGGGGAGAGGTACGCGACGGTGCTGATCGCCACGCGGGGGGAGTGAGACGGACGGGTGCCCCTCCGGGGGGCGGCTCGGTGACTTGGTGACTCGGCGTCCCAGGGGCTCGGTGACTCGGTGACCCAGCGGCCCGGCGGCTCAGCGGCCCGGTGACTCGACCGGCTCGGCTTTTCGGCGGCCCGGCTGCTCAGCTGCTCAGCTGCTCGGGAACCCGGCATTCCAGCGGCCCAGCGTTCCGGCGGCCCGGCGGCTCAGTGGCCCGGCGGCTCAGCGGCCGAAGGTGTCGATGTTCTCGACGAGCCAGCGGCCGTCCCGGTGGACGACGTCCACGGCGAACATGGCGCCCGCGTAGACCCCCTGGTCCCGGGCCTTCGACTGCTTGCCCCCGGCCTTCGCGGTCCCGGCCGTGCTCACGCTGCTCTGGTCGGCGTAGACCAGGACGCGGGCGCGTTCGCCGTGGATCCGCTCGACCGCGCTGTCGGTGACCGTCGTGGTGATCACCGTCTTCTGCTCGGCCGCCCGGGCGAGCACCCCGCCGAGCAGGGTCCGGTGCTGTTCCACGGCCTTCCCGGTGAGGAGGGTCTTCCCGGCCTTCTCGAAGGGGGCCGTGTCGGCGTGGTCGTAGGAGAAGAGCGCGGCGACGGCCGCCGCGGTCTGTCCCTTGATCTCGCTGGTGCGGGCCAGGTCGGTGAGGGCCGTGTTGCTCCGGGCGGGGTCGTCGCGGAGCTCGCCCGCCCGGCCGTGCGCCCATCCGGCGAAGCCGCCGAGGAGGAGGGTCAGGACGCAGAGGACCACGAGGGGGACGAGCCGGCGCGGCCCGGACCCGCTCGCGACGGCCTCCTCCTCCGGCGCCCCGGACGTCTCCCGTACGGGCTTCGCCGCCGGTCGCCGCCCGGCCCCGGGGGCGGGCCCGGTCAGGACGCCCACGGAGGCGCGGGGGCGGGGGGCCGTGTCCTCGGGCGCGGCGGCGAGGGCCTGGCGGCGGCGCTGGCGGTTGAGGTGGTGGCGGGGCGTGGGCATCGTGCGTGTCCTTTCGGGTGCGGGCGGCTCTCGCGGTACGGGCCGGGCCGGTCAGCCGGTCGCCGTGCCGCCCACGGGGGCCTGCCCCAGAGCACTGAGCTTCCACCGGCCGTCGGTGCGGGTGAGTTCGCCCAGCATCCGGCTGTCCTTGTCCGTGCTCTTGCTGTCGGGCGTCGTGACGGTGACGCGCAGGGCGACGAGCAGCCGGGCCCGCCCCGCGCGGTCGTCGAGCTCCGTGACGGCGCCGGACAGCACCCGGGCCGTGGTCACCGTCTTCGCGGCCTTCACCTGTCCGGCGAACTCCGTGCGCCCGTCCACGAGCTGCTGGTGGAGTTCGCCGGTCGTGGAGGACTCCCAGAGGTCGAGGCCCTGGTCCACGCGCCGGTGGTCGAGCGTGTTGAGGTTCTGCACGGCCTGCTCCCCCGCCGCGAGCACCCGGTCGCGCTGCACGGCGTACGCGGCGGAGTCGTCGTGGGCCGCGGCGTACCAGTCCCGGCCCGCCCAGGCCGCGAAGGCGCCCGCGACGAGGGTGAGCACGAGGGCCACGGCCAGGGCCGGTCCGATGCCCGCCGGGGTGCGGAACGCGCGTGTCATGGAGTGCTCCCGTCTCCCGCTGCCGCTCATGCTCAGCGGGCCTTGATGTCGACGATCAGCCACCGGTCGTCCCGGAACTCCGCGGTGACGGTGAGCTGGGCGGCGGCGGACGTGGCGGGCGCCCCGTCCCGCCGCGAGGTCTGGTCGAGGAACACGAGGAGGCGCGCGGTGTTCCCCTTGAGCTCGATCACCCCGGTGCGGACGGCCTGGGTGGTGAGGGTGAGGCGCTGCGCGGCGAGGCTCTCGCGGACCTGGGCGAACAGTTCGGCGTACTGGCGGGCGGCGCGTCCGGAGAGGACGGACGCGGCGGAGCGTTCGGCGGCGTCGGCCCGGGCGGGCGCGTAGGAGAAGACCCGGGCGAGGCCCTCGCCGACGTCGCCGCCGACGCGGACGGTGGTGGCGGTGTCGGTGAGCGCCTGGTTGCGGGCGGACGGGGTCGACCGGAGCTGGTGGGCTCCGTAGAAGAACGAGCTCCCGCCGAGGAGGAGGGCGGCGAGGGCCGCGACGAGGACGACCGTCCGCCATCGGGCGATGAACCGGTTGCCGCCGCTGTCGGCGTCACTGCCCGCGTCTTCGTCTTCGGGGGTGTCCGGTGCGTCCCGGGTCTCCTTCCCGTCGGGCTCCGGGGTCTCAGGATCCACCGAGGTTTCCGGGGACTCCGGGGTCCGGTCGGTCGTTCCGCGCAGGAGTCGTGTCACTCGTCCCCGCCCTCCTTTTGCTCGCCGTCGTCCACGCCGGTGACGGGGACCGCGCTCAGGGCCGCGACCTTCCACGTGTCCTCGCCGGTGCGCGTCAGGACGGCTTCCAGGCGCTTGCGGTCGGTGGTCGGGGCGGCGCTCCCGCGCGGGGTGACGTCGACGCGTACGGTCGCGATGAGCTTCGCCGTACCGGCCCGCGTGTCGAGCGCGGTGAGGGCGGCCTCGGTGACCGTGGCGCGCGCCGAGGCGCCCACCACGGGCTGGGTGCGGCCCAGTTCGGTGCGGAGCGGGCCGGTGGAGGCGTCGCGCCAGGCCCGGATGCCCGCCGCGGCGCGCTCGCGGGACGAGGCGTCGAGCGTGTTCAGCACGGTGAGGCGCTGCCGGCCCTCGGCGAGCGCGGCATCCCGTTCGCGGCCGAAGGAGAGGCCCTCGTCGGAGCGGGCCTGCGCGTAGGTCCACGCGCCGGTCCCGCAGAAGCCGAGGGCGACGACCAGGGCGCCGGCGCCGAAAACCCTCGCCCGCCTCATCGCCTGCTCCCGGTGCTCAGGCCGAGGAGCCCGGCCATGTCCACCGGTCCGGCGCCCTGGCCGGGGAGCGCGAGCGCGCCGGGCAGGGCCTGCCGCTGCGAGCCCTTCGCACCGCCGCTCGCGCTGCCCGAGGGAAGGGAGCCAGGCTTGGCCGGAGCGGGGACGGAGCCGCCCTTCGGGGCGTGCGCCGAGCCGCGCACGTTGACCCCGGCCGCGGCGGAACCCGTGCAGGCCGCGCCGGTGTTGAGGGCGGGCGCGGTGCCCAGGTCGAGGCCGTTGCGGTAGCGCGTACCGCCGTATCCGGAGGTGCAGGGCAGGGGTTTGAAGAAGGTGACGGCCATGCCGAAGTTCACCTTTCCGCCGTCGACGGTGGTGGCTCCGGCCGAGACGGCCGCCGGGTACTTCACGAGGAGTTCCTCGATGCCGCGCTGGCGGGTGACGGCGACCTCCGAGGTGGTCAGGAGGTTGGCGAGGACGACGCCCAGGCTCGGGTCGAGGTCGCGCAGGAGGCCGCTGACCTGGCCGGCCGCGTCGGGGGCGACGGTCAGGACGCGCCGCAGGTCGGCGTCGGAGCCCTTGAGGGCGGCGGCGAGGTCGCGCGCTCCGGTGGCGAAGCCCCGGATGGCGCGGCTCTCGTCGGCCTGGGTGCGCAGAACGACCTCCCCGTCGTCGATGAGCCGGACGGTGGAGGGCAGCGCCCGGTCGGCAGCCCGGACGAAGCCGCTGCCGCTGTCGAGGAGGACCTGGAGGTCGTCGCCGTGCCCCTCGAAGGCCTTGCCGAACTCGTCGACGACCGTGCGCAGGGACTCCAGCGGCACGGAGGAGGTGAGGTCGTTCATGCTCGCGAGCACGTCGGTGACCGGCGCGGGCACCTGGGTGTCGGTCTGCTCGATGCGGGCGCCGTCGGCGAGGTAGGGGCCGCCGTCGCTCTCGGGGCGCAGGTCGATGTACTGCTCGCCGACGGCGGAGAGCCCGGCGACGACGGCCTTCGCGTCGGCGGGGATCCGGGCGGCCGACTTCTTGATGCGCAGCTCGGCGACGACCCCTTCGGCGGTGAGGCCGATGTCGCCGACGCGGCCCACGGAGACGCCCCGGTAGGTGACGTCGGAGTGGGTGAACAGGCCTCCCGTGCGGGCGAGGTGGACCTTGACGGTGTAGTGGTCGGCGACGCCGACGTGGCGGCCGAGGTCCGCGTAGCGGATGCCGACGAAGCCGAGGACGAGGACGGCGATGACGAGGAACGCGAGGTTCTTCAGCCGTACGGTACGGGTGATCACCGGTTCTCGCCTCCGTGCGTCGGGGTGCCGCCGGGGTGGACCGGGGGCAGCGGCAGGGCCGTTCCGGTGCCCTGTCCCTGCCGGGCGCCCGGCTCGGGTTCCGGTTCGGGCTCCGGTTCGGGCTCGGGCTCCGGTTCGGGTTCCGGCTCCGGCTCCGGTTCGGGTTCCGGGTCGGTCGTCTCCGGGGGCGAGGGGGTGGGCTCGGGGGTGGGGTCGGCCCCGGGGACCAGGGGCGGGATCACCTCGGTGCCGGGGACGGCGGCGAGGTGCAGATAGGTGTTGAGGTAGTCGCCCTTGATGCCCCGCATCACCTCGTCGGTGAAGGGGTACGTCAGCAGGACCTGGAGCGAGGCGGGCAGGTCGGCGCCGGCGTCCGCGAGGGCCTTCAGGGTCGGCGCGAGGGCCTTCAGGTCGGCCACCATGTCCTGCTTGCTGGCGTTGACGGTGGAGACGGCGACGCCGGACAGGGTGTCCAGGGCGCGCAGCATGGTCAGCAGGGAGCCCCGCTGGTTCTCCAGCGTCTTCAGGCCGGGCGAGAGGCCGGTGAGGACCGTGTCGACGTCCTTCTTGCGACCGGCGAGGGTGGCGGAGAGCCGGTTGACCCCGTCGAGGGCGCGGGTGATGTCGCCGCGGTGCGCGTCCAGGTTGGTGACCAGGGTGTTCACCCGCTTCAGCATCGAGCGGACCTCGGGCTCGCGGCCGCCGAGCGCCGCGTTGAGCTCCCGGGTGATGGTCTTGAGCTGGTTGACGCCGCCGCCGTTGAGCAGCAGGGACAGGGCGCCGAAGACCTCCTCGACCTCCGTGTTCCGGCCGGTGCGCGCCAGCGGGATGACGCTGCCGTCGGTGAGTTCGCCGCCGTCCCGGCGCGCGGCGGCCCGCCGGACGCCGGTCCCGCCCGCGGTGGTCCCGGTCCCGCCCGGTGCGACGAGCTGGACGTACTTCTCGCCCAGCAGGCTGGACTGCTCCAGGCGGGCTCCGGCGTCGGCGGGGAGCCGGACGGCGCCGTTGATCTTCAGGGTGACCCGGGCGGTCCAGCTGCCGGGCACCAGCTCGATGGCGGTGACGCGGCCGACGGCGACGTCGTTGACCTTGACCGCGGACTGCGGCGCGAGGCTCAGGACGTCGTCGAGTTCGGCGGTGACCGTGTAGGGGTGGGGGCCGAGGTCGGCGCCGCCGGGGAGCGGCAGGTCCTCGATGCCGTCGAACCGGATCGGGTTTGCCGGGACCACCCCGAGGACGACGGCGATGCCCAGGCCGAGGGCGATCGTGCCGACGGCTCCGGCGCCGAGGAGCTTCCCGGAGGTCGAGGTGGAGCGTGCCATCACTCCCCCTTCCCGGTGCCCGCGGCGGAGCCGCCGGTCGCCGGCAGCGGGAGCAGCGGTCCGCCCGCGCTGATCTCGTTGAGGTTGGCGCGGCCGTCGAGGGTGCGGGTCTCCGGGTTGTACGCGTTGATGAGGTTGCCGGCGGCGAGCGGGCCGACGTCGAGGGCCTCGGCGAGGGAGGCGCGCTGGTCGACGAGGGTCTGGGTGAGGGGCACGAGCCGGTCGACGTTCTTCTTCAGCTCGCCGCGGTTGTCCTTGATGAAGGTCTTGACCTGGGCGAGGGCCTTGCCGAGCTCCTTGAGGGCGCCGGTGAGGTCGTCCTTGTTGTCGGCGAAGTAGCCGACGACCTCGTCGAGGCGTTCCTGCGCGGTGCGGACGTCGCCGTCCTTCTTCTTGAGCATGGTGGTGAAGGTCTGGAGCTGTCCGAGGCTGGTGAACAGCTGCTCGCTGCTGCCGTCGAGGGTCTTGGCGGCCTTGCCGAACTCCTCGATGGAGGTGCCGATGGAGGCGCCGTTGCCCTTGAGGTTCTTCGCGCCGGTGTCCAGGAGTTCGGACAGGGCTCCGGCGGAGTTGGCGCCGTTCGGGCCGAGCGCCTCGCTGAGGTCGGTGATCGACGCGTAGAGCTGGTCGATCTCGACGGGGACGCGGTTGCGGGAGGCGGGCAGTTCGGCGCCGTCGGCGAGGGCGGGGCCGGTGCTGTAGGCGGGGGCGAGCTGGACGTAGCGGTCGGCGACGATGCTCGGGGCGACGACGGCGGCCCGGGCGTCGGCGGGGACGCGGACGCCCTCGTCGAGGTGGAGCCGGACGCGGACGCGGGTGCCCTGGGGTTCGACGGACTCGACCTCCCCGACCCGTACGCCGAGGACGCGCAGGTCGGATCCGGCGTAGACGCCGACGGCCCGGTCGAAGTAGGCGGTGATGCGGGTGCCGTCGGGTTCGAGGACGCGCACGGCGGCGAATCCGCAGGCGGCGAGGACCACGAGGGCGAGTCCGGCGACGAGGGGCGTTCTGGGCTTGGTCATCGTTCACCGCTCCCCTTGGCCGTCGCCGTCTGTTTCGGCGGCAGGCATCCGGTCGTGGGCTGCGAGGCTTCGGGCAGGTAGTTCCGGGGCACCACGCCGCACAGGTAGCTGTCGAACCAGCGGCCGTTGCCAAGGGTGTTGCCGACGAGCCGGTAGTACGGGCCGACGAGGGCGAGGGTCTCGTCGAGCCGGCCGCTGTTCTTCTCCAGGACGGCGGTGACGCGGCCGAGGGCCTTCAGGGTCGGGCCGAGCTGCCGGTCGTTGTCGCCGACGAGGCCGCTGAGCTGGGTGCCCAGTTCCCTGCTGCCCTTGAGCAGGGCGCGGATGGCGTCGCGGCGCTTCTTGAGCTCGCCGAGCAGGGAGCCGCCGTCCTCGATGAGGGTCTCGAAGCTGGACTTCCTGCCCTCCAGGGTCTTGGTGAACTTCTTGCTGTTCTCCAGGAGGCGGGCGAGTTCGGTGTCGCGCTTGGAGACGGACCTGGACAGTTCGGAGAGGCCGGTGGCGGCGTTGCGGACATGGGGCGGGGAGTTCTTGAAGGTGTCCGAGATCGTCTCGAAGCTCTCCGCGAGCTTCTTCGTGTCGATGGCGTCGACGGTGCCGCTGAGGTCCTGGAAGGCCTGCGTCACGTCGTACGGGGAGGTGGTGCGGGAGCGCGGGATGCGGGTCCCGGGGTCCTGCGGGGCGGAGCCCAGCGGGTCGAGCGCCAGGTACTTCTCGCCCAGGAGGGTCTTGATGGCGATGGCGGCGGTCGACCGGTCGCCGACCCAGGCGTCGCCGACCTCGAACGTCACCTTGACCTTGGGTCCGTCGAGGGCGACTCCGGTGACCTTGCCGACCTTGACGCCGGCGATGCGGACCTCGTCGCCCTCGTCGAGTCCGGCGGCCTCGGTGAAGTCGGCGCTGTAGGCGGTGTCGCCGCCGACGAGGGGGAGCCGTTCCACGTTGTAGGCCAGGGCGGCGAGGAGGGCGAGGAGGAGGAGTCCGACGAGGGCGACGGCGACGGGGCTGCGTTCCTTGACCGGCTTGAACCGGGGGCGGGCGGTCATCCGCGGCACCTCGATTCGGTCACGGTGATGCCGGTCGGGGGCTTGGAGCCGTCGGAGGTTCCCACGCCGCTCACGCGCGCCTCGCAGAGGTAGAGGTTGAACCACGACCCGTAGGAGGAGAGGCGGGCCAGGGCGGTCAGCTTGGCGGGGGTGCGGGCGAGGAAGTCCTCGATGTCGGCGGTGCGGTCGCCGAGGTTCCCGGAGAGCCGGCCCAGTTCGCGGATGTCCTGCTTGAGGGGGGCGCGTCCTTCCCGGAACAGTCCGGCGGTCGTGGTGGTGAGGTCGCCGATGGCCTGGACGGCCTGGCCGAGGGGCTTGCGGTCGGCGTTGAAGCCGGTGACGAGCTTCTGGAGGGTGACGACGAGCTCGTTGAAGCCGGCCTCGCGGTTGTTGAGGGTGGTCAGGACGGTGTTGAGGTGGGTGACGACCTGGCCGATGACCTCGTCCTTGGCGGCGACGGTCTTGGTGAGGGAGCCGATGTGCCGCAGGAGGCTGTCGACGGTTCCGCTCTCGCCCTGGAGGACCTGGACGAGGGAGCCGGCGAGGTCGTTGACGTCGGCGGGCGAGAGGCCCTCGAAGAGCGGCTTGAAGCCGTTGAAGAGCAGGGTGAGGTCGAGCGCGGGCGTGGTGCGCTCCAGCGGGATGGTGTCCCCGGACTGGAGGCTTCCGGTCAGGTCCCCGCTGCCCCGGTCGAGGGAGACGTACCGCTGGCCGACCATGTTGAGGTACTTCACGGCGGCGGTCGCGGAGCGGGGCAGGGAGCGGTCCTCGCGGACCGTGAAGGTGACCTGGGCGGTGCGCCGTTCGACGACGCGGACGTCGGTCACCTCGCCCACCTTCACTCCGGCGATGCGGACGGAGTCGCCCTCGGCGAGGCCGGTGACGTCGGTGAACAGGGCCTTGTAGGAGCGGGTGTCGGTGCCGACGCCGGTGTTGGCGATGCTGAAGCCGAGGACGGTGGTGGCGAGCGCCGTGACCAGGACGAAGACGAGGGACTTCAGGACCGTCCCGGTCAGGCCGCGCCGGCGGGTGTGGGCGGGCGGGGTCGTCATCGGAGGGTCACCTCCGCTCCGCGGAAGGCGGGTCCGGCGAGGAGGCTGCTCCAGTCCGGCAGGTCGCCGGGCCGTTTCTCCGCGGCGGGGGCGAGGAGTTCGTTGACGAGGTCGTTCTCCTGCGGGGAGTTGGCGGGCCCGAGGTCCTGGTCGGCGGCGGTGGAGGCCCGGGCGGCGGGTGCGGCCGGGACGCCGAGGTAGGGCACGGGGTGGCAGCGCGGTCCGCCGCCGGAGCCGTAGGAGGGGGCGTCGCGGCCGGGGACGTAGGCGCCGCGCGAGGGCACGGTGGTGACGTTCACGTGGAGTCCGGGCCGGTTCGTGCCCTTGCCGAGCGCCTTGTCCATGGCGGGCACGAACTGGGCGAGGGTGCGCAGGGTGCAGGGGAAGGACGGGGAGTACTCGGCGAGCAGCTCCAGGGTGGGCCTGCTGGTGGCGCTGAGCCGGATGATGTTGTCCTTGTTCTGGCGCAGGAAGGCGGTCAGGTCCTGGGCCGTGCGGGTGGTGGCGCCGAGGGTGCCGGTCAGTTCGGCCTCCTTCTCGGCGAGGGTGCCGCTGGTGGTGGTGAAGTCGGTGAGCGCGGTGACGATGTCCGGGGCGGCGTCCGCGTAGAGGTGGCTGACCTTCACGAGTTCTTTCAGGTCGCGGTTGAGGGTGGGCAGGTGGGGGTTGAACTCGCGCAGGTGGGCATCGAGCCGGCCGAGGGTGTCGCCGAGCTCGTCGCCGCGTCCCTCCAGGGCCTGGGAGACGGCCGACAGGGTCGCCGAGAGCTTCTGCGGCTGGACGGCGGTCAGCAGGGGCAGGACGTTGTCGAGGACCTGCTGGAGTTCGACGGCGTTGCCGGAGCGGTCCTCGGGGATGACGGCCCCGGGGCCCAGCGGCTTCGTCGAGGGGTTCCCGGGCGGTACGAGGGCCACGAACCGTTCGCCGAAGAGGGTGGTGGGCAGCATCTGGGCGCGTACGTCGGAGGGGACGTGGTCCAGGGTGCCGGGCCGCATGGCGAGGGTGAGCCGGGCTCCGGTGCCGGTGGTGTCGATGGCGCGGACCTCGCCGACGACGACGCCGCGCAGCTTCACCTCGGCGCCGAGGTGCATCTCGTTGCCGACGCTGCCGGTCTCGACGACGACCGGGTCGGACGCGGTGAAGCGCTTCTCGTAGACGGCGACCGCCAGCCAGGCGAGCAGGGCGGGCACCAGCAGGAAGACGATGCCGGCGGACCGGCGGCGCAGGGTCGCGCCTCGGGTGTCGCTCATCTCACCCCGCCACCTTCACGGTCGTGGTCGCGCCCCAGAGGGCCAGCGACAGGAAGAAGTCGGTGACGCTGATCAGCACGATGGCGTTGCGCACGGAGCGGCCGACGGCGATGCCGACGCCGGCGGGGCCGCCGGAGGCGCGGAAGCCGTAGTAGCAGTGGGCGATGATCACCATCACGCTGAAGATCAGCACTTTGAGCACCGACAGGAGGACGTCCGTCGGTGACAGGAAGAGGTTGAAGTAGTGGTCGTAGGTGCCCGCCGACTGGCCGTTGAAGAGGACGGTGATGGAGCGGGAGGCCAGGTAGGAGGAGAGCAGGCCGATCGCGTAGAGCGGGATGATGGCGACGACGCCCGCGATGATGCGGGTGGTGACCAGGTACGGCATGGAGCGGATGCCCATGCCTTCGAGGGCGTCGACCTCCTCGTTGATGCGCATGGCGCCGAGCTGGGCGGTGAAGCCGGCGCCGACGGTCGCGGAGAGGGCGAGGCCGGCGACGAGCGGGGCGATCTCCCGGGTGTTGAAGTAGGCGGAGACGAAGCCGGTGAAGGCGGCGGTGCCGATCTGTTCGAGGGCCGCGTGGCCCTGGAGGCCGACGACGGTCCCGGTGAACAGCGTCATCGCGACCATCACGCCGATGGTGCCGCCGATGACGCCGAGGCCGCCGGAGCCGAAGGCGACCTCGGCGAGCAGCCGCTGCACCTCCTTGAGGTAGCGGCGCAGGGTCCGCGGGATCCAGAGCAGGGCCCGGACGTAGAACAGGAGCTGGTCGCCGGAACGGTCGAGCCAGACGAACGGGGAGGCCATCGGCCTCAGCCTCCCTTCGGCGGGACGATCTGCAGATAGATGCCCGTCAGCACCATGTTCACGAAGAACAGCAGGAGGAAGGTGATGACGACGGACTGGTTGACGGCGTCGCCGACGCCCTTGGGGCCGCCCCGGGGGTTGAGGCCCCGGTAGGCGGCGACGATGCCCGCGATGAACCCGAAGATCAGGGCCTTGAGTTCGCTGATGTAGAGGTCGGGCAGCTGGGCGAGGGCGGAGAAGCTGGAGAGGTAGGCGCCGGGGGTGCCGCCCTGGAGGACGATGTTGAAGAAGTAGCCGCCCAGGGTGCCGACGACGGAGACCATGCCGTTGAGGAGGACGGCGACCGCCATGGTGGCGAGGACCCGGGGGACGACCAGGCGCTGGACGGGCGAGACGCCCATGACCTCCATGGCGTCGAGCTCCTCCCGGATCTTGCGGGAGCCGAGGTCGGCGCAGATGGCGGAGCCGCCGGCGCCGGCGATCAGGAGGGCGACGATGAGCGGGCTGGCCTGCTGGATGACGGCGAGGACGCTGGCGCCGCCGGTGAAGGACTGGGCGCCGAGCTGCTGGGTGAGCGAGCCGACCTGGAGGGCGATCACGGCGCCGAACGGGATCGAGACGAGCGCGGCCGGCAGGATGGTGACGCTCGCGACGAACCAGAACTGCTCGATGAACTCCCGGAACTGGAAGGGGCGCCGGAAGACGGCCCGGGTCACCTCGGCGGCGAGGGCGAAGAGGCGGCCGGTCTGCCGCAGCGCGCCGGTGATCACGAGCCGCTCCCGGCGGCCGGCATCCGCAGGGTGGGTGCCCCGGCGTTTCGCGCGTAGGTGTCCTGGATGGCGGCGCGGGCGGCGGGCGGCAGCCGGTCGAGCATCCCGAGGACCCGTTCCCTGCGGCGCGCGACCGCCGCGCGGGGCGGCAGGCCGGGCGAGGGTTCGAGCTGGGGGACGATGACGCGGGGCGCGTCCGTCCGTACGCCTCCGGCGCTGTCCGCCTCGGCGGCGAGGGTGGCGGCGTCCTTCTCCTCGGACATGCCGATGGGGCCTTCGCGGCGGCCGGCGAGGAACTGGGTGACGACCGGTTCCTCGCTGGTGAGGAGGACTTCGCGGGGTCCGAAGGTGACGAGCTCGCGCCGGAAGAACATCCCCATGTTGTCGGGGACGGTGGCGGCGATGTCGAGGTTGTGGGTGACGATCAGCATCGTCGCGTCGATCCGCGCGTTGAGGTCGATGAGCAGCTGCGAGAGGTACGCGGTGCGGACGGGGTCGAGTCCGGAGTCGGGTTCGTCGCACAGGACGATCTGCGGGTCGAGGACGAGGGCGCGGGCGAGGCCGGCGCGCTTGCGCATACCGCCGCTGATCTCGCCCGGCAGTTTGCCCTCCGCGCCGAGGAGGCCGACGAGTTCGATCCGCTCCATGACGATGCGGCGGATCTCCGACTCCCGCTTGCGGGTGTGCTCGCGCAGCGGGAAGGCGATGTTGTCGAACAGGGTCATGGAGCCGAAGAGGGCCCCGTCCTGGAACATGAGGCCGAAGAGCTTGCGGGTCTCGTAGATGTCGCGTTCGGGGCTGCTGACCATGTCGACCCCGTTGATGAGGACACGGCCCCGCTGGGGTTTCAGCAGTCCGATGAGCGATTTCAGGAAGACGGTCTTACCGGTACCGGAAGGGCCGAGCATCACGCTCACCTCTCCGGCCGGCAATGTCAGCGTCACGTCCTGCCAGATGTTCTGCTTGCCGAAGGACATGGTCAGACCCTCAACGACCACTTCGATTCCCATACCACCTCCAGCAGGCGTGAGTCGGGTGTGCGCCGCGGGCGCACGTTAAGTCGGTGCGGATCACCGGGACAATAGGCGCGTCGCCGCGATCCTTGATCCATTGCCGTTCTTGTCACCGCGGAGACAAAGCCGGGACCGGTCTTTGTCTCCGCCGAGATACAGCGGGCATCGCTTCTCCTCAAGGCCGGGCGAGCGGCTCCCCGTCGCCGGAGTTCCGCCCCGATGCGGCATCGGAACCGGCCCGTGGGTACGCGCCGACCTGCGACTGAGCGTCGCCGGGGGAACGTTACGGCCGAGTAACCTCCCGGGGCAATACCGGGTTCCGAGTTTTCGGAAGACGGGGAAGAACGGCCGGATATTTGTCATCGGGGAAACAGTTCCGCCGTCCGGCTTGTCAGCGCGGAGAGTGAATACGGGCCACTTCGGCGGCATACGGGCCACCGCGGTGCGGCTGGTTACCGACCCTTGGACGATCGATCATAATTGTCGACATTGCGCACCCCGGAACCAAGGCGGTTCCCGCTACCGCTCACCCGCCTGACAGGCAATAAGGCAACTTAAAAGAATCATGAACCCCGCCATTGTTCAGCTAAGTTTCCCGCAAGTAACGTCAGGTTTCGCAGCCCGGGAATCCCGTGCCGCCGGCCGCTCGTCCCCCTCCAACGCGGCCACCCCTCTGCCGGTCAATCCCCAAGGAGAGTCCCAGAGCCATGAAGAAGTCCATCAGAAACCTCGCCGTCGCCGCCGGTGGCGCCTCCGCCGCCCTCGCCCTCACGGTGTCCCCGGCCTCGGCGGTGCCCTCGACGGTCTGGACCGTCACCCCGTCGCCGGCCAGCATCACCGCGGTCAACAGCGGGAACATCGTCCTCAGCGTCAACGGCATCGCCATGACGTGTACGAAGTCGAACGGCGCGGGCACGGGGCAGAGCACCACCGGCAACCCGGCCACCGTCGGCACCATCAACTCCATCGCCTTCGGTGCCACCGGCGCGCCCTGCACCAGCCTCCTGGGCAACGTCACCACCGTGGCGACCACCCCCTGGACGATCGTGGCGCAGGACTACACCGCCGGGACCGGCGTCACCAAGGGCCACGTCGGCAACGTCGACGCCAAGGTGACCGTCGGCGCCTGCGTCTTCCGCGTGACGGGCAAGGCCTCCGGGACGTACACCAACTCGACGGGCGCGCTCGCGGTGAACAGCCTCGCCGGTGAGCTGACCGTCGTCTCGGCGACCAACTGCGGCAGCGCCGTGCCGGTCGGTGCCAAGCCGACCTTCAAGGGCACGTACCTCTTCAAGGCGGGCTCCGTCATCCCGACGATCGTCGGCTCCAACCCGTAAGGCGCAGGAACCCGCGTCCGTCCGGCCGGCGACCCCGGCCGGACGGACGCGGGCCTGTCCGCGCCCCCGACCACCGGTCACGCCCCGAGGAGGGCCCGCACGCGATGAAGAAGCCGAGATGAAGAAGCCGATCGGAAAGTCCGCCGTCGCCGCGGGAGCGGCCGCGGCCACGCTCGTCCTCACGGCGGCACCGGCCTCGGCCGTGCCCTCCACGGTCTGGACCGTCACCCCGTCGCCGGTCGCCTTCTCCGCGAAGAACGCCGTGAACCTGGCGATCTCCATCAACGGCATCGCCATCACGTGCACCACGTCCTCCGCCTCGGGCACGCTCCACAGTTCCGCCGGCAACCCGGCGACCGTCGGCACCATCAGCTCCATCGCCTTCGGCGCCTCCGGCGCACCCTGCACCAGCGTCCTGGGCAACGTCTCCATGGTCCCGACCGCCCCCTGGACGATCGTGGCGCGGGACCACACCGCCGCGACGGGCGTCACCAAGGGCCACGTGGGCGGCATCGACCTCAAACTCACCTGGGGCGCCTGCGTCTTCCGCGTCCGGGGCACGTCCTCCAGCACGTACACCAACGCGACGGGCAAGTTGTCCGTCGCCGGCGTCGCCGGAGAGCTGCCCGTCGTCGCGTCCACCAACTGCGGCTCGGCCATGCCGGTCGGCGCCGGCCTGCTCCTCAAGGCCGACCTCCTGCTCAAGAAGACGGGCACCACCACCGTCCCGACGATCGTCGGGACCAACCCGTGAAGCCCCGTACGGGCTCGTGAAGACCCGCACAGCGCCACCAAGGGCGCCCTCCCGCCTTCGCGGACTGTCCGCACCCCTCGCCGGCCTCCTCGTCCCGCCGGCGCACGAACGATCCGAGCGGAGCACCAGATGAGAGGCCCACGGCCCACCACCCGACCCTCCCGCGTCCGGGCGCGCGGCGCGACGATCGCCGCGTTCGTGGCGCTCGCCCCCCTCCTCCCGGCCGCGGCGGCCGCCGTGGAGACCCTGAAGGTCGACGCCGCGCTGTCCTACGTCTGCGACCTGCCCTCGGGACCACAGCCCGCGACGGTACGGATCACGGCGGCCTTCCCCGAACGGGCGGCGGTGGGAGAGGAGATACGGCCCACCGACGTCACCACCACCGTGGAACTCCCCGCGGCGGCCGTCGCCGACCTCACGGCCCTCAAGGCCGCCGAGGTCCGGGCGGAGACGGCGCTCGGCGTCGCCGTGAGCCAGAACGGCCAGGAGACGGGGGCCGCCTGGCGCGGCACCGCGCAGCCGGTCGGCATACCGGCCGAAGGGCCGCTGGCGCTGGTCACGACCGGCGACGTCCCGGTCGTGACCACGAGCACCGCCGGGGACCTCTCCTTCACCGCGGGGAACCTCGACGTCGGCCTCGCCCTGAGCACGGCCGACGGCACGCCCGCCGACCCCGCGTCCCTCTCCGTCACCTGCGCGCCGGACGCGGACGCGGAGCAGGGCGGACCGCTCGCCACCGTCCCGGTCGCCCCCGGCCCCTCCACCGGGGAACCGAGCGGCTCCCCCTCGCCGTCGGACTCCGCCCCGCCCTCCTCCTCCCCTCCGGCCCCCGGGCCGGACCCCTCGGGGAGCCAGGAGGGCACGATCCCGACGCGCGGCCTTCCGCAGACCGGGGAGAGCGGCCCCGGAGCCGAGAGGCCCCGGGAAGGGGCACCGGCCGGAGCCCCCGAGGTGGCGGACACGGCGCCCGGGGCGTCGGCCGGCACACGCTCCGTACCCACCTGCCGCAACGAGCAGGCGACCCCCACCACCCTGACCGCGTACATCACCGGCTACTCCAACGTGCGCAAGCTGAACGGCGCCAACATCATCCCGGTGTCCTGCGTCTTCATCGAGCAGGGAGAGCCCGGGGTCGAGTTCCGGCCGGACGGGATGCACGTGGTCCAGAAGTCGGACGCCCACCTCTTCCACGAGGGACGCAAGCAGACCCCGCCCTTCGAGGCCACCTTCCTGACGTTCGGCTTCGCCCCGACCACGGCGACCCTGGTCCTGGAGCAGGTGGGGCCCATGAGCGTCGAGTCGGACATGCTCGCCAACTTCCCCGTCTACACCTCGGACGCCTACGTCCGCGCCTCCCTCGTCCTGCGCGTGCTCGACGCCCGGGTCAACGGCACCCCGCTGGACGTCGGCCCCTCCTGCCGTACGGAGAAGCCGCTGGCCTCCGTCGAACCCGACCCCGCCAAGTACCCCGGGGACCACCTGGTGCTGCACGGCAAGGGACGACAGGTCATTCCCGACCCCGCCACCGGCTACCAGCTCACCAGCGGCGGCGCGCTCACCGGCGAGGTGACCATCCCGGCCTTCAAGGGCTGCGGGGCCGGGGGCGAGAACCTCGACCGGCTCTTCACCGCCTCCATCTCCGGTTCCGGCAACTACATCAAGCAGATCCAGGGCCAGACCTGCTCCGCCGGTCTGGAGGACCCGCCCATGGACCAGTGCACCGAGGACCGCCAGCCCCGGGTGATCCCCAAGCCCGAGCGCTGAACCGGCACGCCCGTCCCACCGCTCCCCCGTCCCCACCCCCTTCGTCGAAAGGTGTCCGCCATGCCCCTCGTCTCCTCCCGCACCAAGCTGGCCACCGTCTCCGCCCTCACCGCGCTCGGCGCCTTCGCCTCCATGGGCACGGCGACCGCCGCCGCCCCCGAGCTGAACGGCGGCTGGGCCCCGTCCACCCGCTGCCCCGTCGACGCCCCGGCGATGCTCGCGACCGACGGCCTCGACAGGGCGCCGCAGTGCGTCGTCTCCTTCTCGCTCAGCGGCTCCATCAAGCTGGGCAAGACGACGGTGCACACCGGGAAGACCAACCTCCAGATGGGGGCCATCCAGAACGCCGACGGCACCAGCACGGTCGTCGCCCCGCCCGCCGGCGCGCTCATCGCCGACTCCGCCACCGTCCCCGGCGGCCTGCTCGGCCTGATGTGTCCGAGCGACATCCCGTTCATCACCAGCATCTGCAAGCAGCTGTCCGACGGGAAGCTCAACAAGATCACCGCCACCATGGAATCGGTCGGCTCTCCCTCGGACTTCGACCAGATCGCGGGCGTCCTCACCGACCAGCCGATCGTCACCCTCCCGGTCCGGATCCGCCTGGAGAACCCGTTCCTCGGCAGCAACTGCTACATCGGGACGAAGGCGAAGCCGATCATCCTGCGCCCGCGCAACTACACCGCGCCCGAGTTCGGCCTCGACCGCTTCAGCAACGACGGCACCCCGAACGAGGAGGGCGACATCAGCCGCATCAACCTCCTCGGCTCCACCCAGGGCGACGACACCTTCGCCGTCCCCGGCGCCAGCGGCTGCGGCCTCGGGCTGCTCGGCCTGATCGACGGCGCGGTCAACCTCAAGACGGGCCTGCCCTCCCCCGCCGGGAAGAACAGCCTCGTCCTCAACAACACCCAGACCTATCTGACCGGCCTGTACGCGCCGGGCGTCGCCGCCCCCGACGCCGGAAAGGTCTTCTCCCAGAGCTGGCACTCGGCCGTCAAGTAACGGCCACCCAAGGTCGATTACCGGCCTAGTCGGCGGCACACGCCCTCGCGGGGACGCCAACTCCTGCGCAAGTTGTGTACACCACCGAGCAGTTGTCCTAGCTTCAGCAGTCCCCGCAGGTACGCACCTGACGGCCGTGGCGGCGCCCCGTTCTCCGGGCAGGGCGCCGCACCGCCGTTCCCCCACCGGTCGCGCAGAAGAGCAAGGGATCGGTCCATGCCCGCTATCGCACAGCCGCCGAGCATCGGCGAACCCCTCGACCCGCTCCCCCGGGAGTTCGCCGATCTGATGAGGCCGGAGATCCCCGGGCTCATCAAGGAGATCGGCGTGGAGGTCCAGCGGACCTATCCCGTGTACGCCCACCTCTTCAACGGGCCCCACTCGGACGCGATCCGCCAGGGCGTGGAGCAGGCCCTGGCGGCCTTCGTGGACCGGGTCGCCGACCCCGGGACGAACTCGGCGCTCCGCGACGAGCTGCTGCGCAAGTTCGGCCGGGTGGAGGCCTACGAGGGCCGCGACCTCGACACCCTGCAGGGCGCCTACCGCCTCGGCGCCCGCATCGCGCTGCGCCGGGCCAAGAGCATCGGGCGCACGTACAACCTCTCCCCCACGCTCATTCTGGCCTTCGCGGACGCCCTCTTCGCCTACGTGGAGGAGTTGGAGGCGCTCTCCCGCGAGGGGTACGTCATGGTCCAGGGGCGCGCGGTGTCGGACACGGCGGCGCTGCGCAGACAGCTCCTCCACCTCGTCCTCGCCGGGCCGCCGCTGCCCCGGACGACCATCGCCGAGCTGTGTCGCGAGGCCTCCTGGGAGCTGCCCGCCGAGTGCACGATGGTCGCCTTACGGGCCCCGGTCGCCGAGCTCGTCCAGGCCGGTCTCGACCGGGACGTCCTCGCCGACCTCAGCCTCCCCCAGCCGCACGTGCTCATCCCCGGCCCGCTCACCGCCGAGCGCCTCGCGATGCTCGAATCCGCCCTGGCCGGCACCCCCGCCGTCGTCGGTCTGACCGTGCCCCCGGCGCAGGCCGCGCACTCCGTCCGCTGGGCGCGGCGCGTCCTCCAGCTCATCGACGACGGCCTCGTGGCGGACGCCCCCGTCGTGCACTGCGAGGACCATCTGACAACGTTGTGGTTGCTCTCCGACCCGGCGCTCACGCACCACCTGGCCGCGCGCGAACTGGCCCCGCTCGACGGCCTGTCCGGGAGCCGGCGCGACCGGCTGATCGAGACCCTGCGCGTCCACGTCTCCACCCGGGCCCCGGCCGAGCAGGTCGGCGAGATGCTGGGCGTGCACGCCCAGACGGTCCGCTACCGGCTGCGGAACCTGGACAACCACTTCGGCGACCGGCTCCTCGACCCCGACCGGCGCTTCGCCCTGGAGGCGGTCCTGCGCTCGCTCCACCTGCAGGACAAAAAGCGGAAGGGCTGAGTCCGAACCGGGAGCGTTTCCTCATGACCTTCATATGATCGGATGGAGGTCATGAACGCTCGGACCCTGTACCTGTTCAGCAGTGCCGCCCCACCCGTCTTCGACGTCGCCCGGGTCGTCGAGGAGGCGCAGGCCGACGGCTGGGACGTGTGCCTCGGCCTCACGCCGACGGCCGCCCGCTGGCTCGCCGGCTCCCTCGACGGGCTCGCCGCCCTCACCGGGCACCCCGTGCGCTGGGAGCACCCCTTCCCGGGCCAGCCGGACGTGTGGCCGGCGCCGGACGCGATCGTCGTCGCGCCGGCCACCTTCGACACGGTCAACCGGTGGGCGCTGGGCCTCACGGACACGTGGCTCGTCGGGGTGGTGGCCGAGGGCATCGGGAAGCGGATCCCCATGGCGGTGATGCCGTGCGTGAACTCCGCGTACGCCGCGCACCCCCGGTTCGACCGGTCGCTCGACGTCCTGCGCGGCGCCGGGGTGCGGGTGCTGTACGGCGAGGGCGGGTTCGTACCGCACGAGCCGGGCGGGGAGGATCCGGCGGCCTACCCGTGGCGGACCGCCCTGGACGCCGTCGCGGACGTGCTCCGGCCGTTCTGACGCGTCCGCCCCGCACCTGGAGGGGTGCGGGGCGAACACGTCCTGCGGGTACCTGACTTACTTGGCGATCGTCCGGCTGATGACCAGGCGCTGGATCTCGCTGGTGCCCTCGAAGATCGTGTAGATGGCGGCGTCGCGGTGCATCCGCTCCACCGGGTACTCGCGGGTGTAGCCGTTGCCGCCGAGGATCTGGATGGCCTGGGCGGTGACCTCCTTGGCGACCTCGCTGGCGTACAGCTTGGACATGGAGCCCTCGGCCGAGGTGAAGGGCTTGCCGGCCGTCGCCATCCAGGAGGCGCGCCAGACCAGGAGGCGGGCCGCGTCGATCCGGGTGGCCATGTCGGCGAGCTGGAAGGCGACGCCCTGGTTCTCGATGATCGGGCGGCCGAACTGCACGCGGGTCTTCGCGTAGTCGAGGGCCACCTCGTACGCGGCGCGGGCGGTGCCGACGGCCATGGCGCCGACGGCGGGGCGGGAGGCCTCGAAGGTGGCCATGGCGGCGTTCTTCACGCGCTCGCCGCCCGCCTTGGCCTTCTCCCGGGCGCGGGCGAGGCGCTCGTCCAGCTTCTCCTTGCCGCCGAGGAGGCAGTGGCCGGGGATCCGGACGTCCTCCAGGACGACCTCGGCGGTGTGGGAGGCGCGGATGCCGTGCTTCTGGAACTTCTGCCCCTGGGAGAGGCCGGGGGTGTTCGGCGGCACGATGAAGGAGGCGTGGCCCTTGGAGCCGAGCTCCGGGTCGACGACGGCGACGACGACGTGGACGTTGGCGATGCCGCCGTTGGTCGCCCAGGTCTTGGTGCCGTTGAGGACCCACTCGTCCTTGGTCCCGTCGTAGACGGCCCGGGTGCGCATGGAGGCGACGTCCGAGCCGGCGTCGGGCTCGGAGGAGCAGAAGGCGGCGACCTTGACGTCGTTCGCGTCGCCGTACATCTGCGGGACCCAGGTGCCGATCTGCTCCTCGGTGCCGTTGGCGAGGACGCCGACGGCGGCGAGGCCGGTGCCGACGATGGAGAGGGCGATGCCCGCGTCGCCCCAGAAGAGCTCCTCCATGGTCATGGGGATGCCGAGGCCGGTCGGGTCGAAGAACTGCTGGGCGTAGAAGTCGAGGGAGTAGATTCCGAGCTTGGCCGCTTCCTGGATGATCGGCCAGGGGGTCTCCTCACGCTCGTCCCACTCGGCGGCGGCGGGGCGCATGACGTCGGCCGCGAAGCCGTGGAGCCAGTCGCGCACCTGCTTCTGGTCCTCGTTGAGTTCGAACGTGAACTCGCCCATTTTCCCTCCCAGCAGTATGTTACTTGCGGTAACAGCAGTCTGTTACCGCCGGGTAGGGGCTGTCAACCTGCGCGGAAGCGGTTCGGCCCGACCGGCATCCGGGCCGGGCCGGGTGTTACGTTGCGACGGCCCGACAAACACAGCACCGCGCAACCGCGGGACCGACGACCGTACGGCCGGGGAGACAGGCACATGGACATCGCGCACCGGACCACCGACCAGCAGACGCCCGCCGAGCAGCGGCGGCGCGAACTGCTGGAGGCGGCGGACCGGGTGGTGCTCCGGGACGGCCCCAAGGCGTCCATGAACGCGATCGCGGCCGAGGCCGGCATCACCAAGCCGATCCTCTACCGCCACTTCGGCGACAAGGGCGGTCTGTACCGCGCGCTCGCCACCCGGCACACCGACGCGCTCCTCGACGCCCTGCGAGCCGCGCTCGACGCCCCCTCCGACCGGCGCCGCCGGGTCGAGTCCACCCTCGACACCTACCTCGCCTCGATCGAGGCGATGCCGCAGGTCTACCGCTTCCTCATGCACCCCGCCGAGGAGCCCCACCAGAACGAGCAGGGCTTCGACGTCGGCCGCCACTCGGCCCCGCTGCTGCGCCGCATGGGCGAGGAGCTCGGCCAGGTCATCGCCGAGCGCGTCGACCTGGGCCCCGCCGCCGAGGCCCAGGCCCGGATCTGGGGCCACGGCATCGTCGGCATGATGCACGCGGCCGGCGACTGGTGGCTCGGCGAGCGCCCCTGCTCCCGCGCCGAGCTGGTCCGCAGCCTGGCGGACCTCCTCTGGGGCCGGCTGGCCGAGGCCGACGACCGCGCGGACGGACCGGGGTTCTAGGACCGCCCGGAGACCCCGCCCGGAGGTCCCGCCCGGACGACCCGCGGAAGCCCCCTCAGCCCTCCAGCACCGACACCCCGCCGCCCCACGGCTGCCTGCGGACCGCCCGCAGCAGACGTGACCTCCGCCACCCCGTGACGTGGTCCGCGTAGACCCCGCCCTCCAGGTGGTCGGCCTCGTGCTGGAGGCAGCGGGCGAAGAAACCCGTGCCCTCGACCCGTACCGGGGCCCCGTCCAGGTCCACGCCCTCCACCACCGCGCGGTCGAAGCGGGGCGTCGGGGCCTCCAGGCCCGGCAGGGAGAGGCACCCTTCCGGCCCCCTGACCAGGTCGCCGTCCGCCTCCACCAGGCGCGGGTTCACCACGTGCCCCAGGTGGCGGACCTCCTCGTCGTCGGGGCAGTCGTACACGAAGACCCGCAGGCCGACGCCCACCTGGTTCGCCGCCAGACCCACCCCGTTCGCCGCGTACATCGTGGCGAACATGTCCTCGACCAGCCGGGCCAGTTGGGGTCCGAAGTCGGTGACGGGCGCGCAGGGCGCGTGCAGCACGGGATCGCCGAGCAGGGTCATCGCTCGGACCAGGCCGGAACTGCCGGGGATGGGGCGGTTTCGCATGTCGGTAAGGGTACGGTCCGCCGTGACCTGCCTGTTTCGTACGATCGCTCGGCGGTGCCGCTGTTCGGGCTCCTGGCCGGATCTCGATAGGCTGAGCCCGGACCGACGCGAGGAGGAACAAGAACGATGTCAGGACACCCCGGTAATCCAGAGCCGCTGTCGCCGCGCGCCAAGCTGGCCGTGACGGCGGGCAAGGCCGCGGCCGCGGTGTCGCGGGCGGCGGGTCGCGGAAGCGGATCGGTGATCGGCGGCCGGGTGGCGCTGAAGCTCGACCCCGACCTCCTCGGGCGCCTCGCCCAGCATCTGGACGTCGTCCTGGTGTCGGCGACCAACGGCAAGACGACCACCACCCGGCTGATTGCGGAGGCCCTGCGCGCCGCCGGCCCCGTCGTCTCGAACGCGCTCGGCGCGAACATGCCCGCGGGCATCACCTCGGCGCTCGCCGGCGGCTCGGACTCCAAGTACGGCGTGATCGAGGTCGACGAGAAGTACCTCGCGGGCGTCGCCCGGGACACCACACCCAAGGCGATCGCGCTGCTCAACCTCTCCCGCGACCAGCTCGACCGCGCCGCCGAGACCCGGATGCTCGCCGAGAAGTGGCGCGAGGGCCTCAACGGCACCAAGGCCGTGGTCATCGCCAACGCCGACGACCCGCTGATCGTGTGGGCCGCCTCCTCCTCCCCCAACGTGGTGTGGGTCGCCGCGGGCCAGGAGTGGAAGGACGACGCCTGGTCCTGCCCCGCCTGCGGCGGTGTGATGCAGCGCCCCGGCGACGACTGGTTCTGCGGCGAGTGCGGCTTCCGGCGCCCCGCGCCGAGCTGGGCGCTCAGCGGCGACCACGTGCTCGACCCGCACGGCTCGGCCTGGCCGATCCGCCTCCAGCTGCCCGGCCGCGCCAACAAGGCGAACGCCACCACCTCGGCCGCCGTCGCCGCCGTCTTCGGGGTGCCGCCGCAGGTGGCCCTGGAGCGCATGTACCAGGTGCAGGCCGTCGCCGGCCGCTACGACGTGGTCTCCTTCCAGAACCGCGACCTGCGGCTGCTCCTGGCGAAGAACCCGGCCGGCTGGCTGGAGACCTTCTCCCTCATCGACGGCCCGCCGGCCCCGGTGATCCTCTCCGTCAACGCGCGCGGCGCCGACGGCACGGACACCTCCTGGCTGTGGGACGTCGACTACGGCCGGCTCGCCGGCCACCCGATCATGGTGATCGGCGACCGGCGGCTCGACCTGGCGGTCCGCCTGGAGGTCGCGGGCGTGGACTTCCGCGTCTGCGAGACCCTCGACGAGGCCGTCGCGATGGCCCCGCCCGGGCAGATCGAGCTCATCGCCAACTACACCGCCTTCCAGGACGTCCGCCGCCGCGTCGGCAACTGACCCGTAGAGGACATGCAGCATGAGTGACAGCAGCCTGCGCCTGGTCTGGGTCTACCCGGACCTGCTCAGCACCTACGGCGACCAGGGCAACGTCCTCGTCGTCGAGCGCCGCGCCCTGCAGCGCGGCCTCAGCGTCGAGCGCGTCGACGTCCGCAGCGACCAGCCGGTGCCGACCTCGGGCGACATCTACCTGATCGGCGGCGGCGAGGACCGTCCGCAGCGGCTCGCGGCCGAGCGGCTGCGGCGGGACGGCGGCCTGAGCCGGGCCGCCTCCAACGGCGCGATCATCTTCTCGGTCTGCGCCGGCTACCAGATCCTGGGCCACGAGTTCATCAACGACCTCGGCGAGCGCGAGGGCGGCCTCGGGCTCATCGACGTGATCTCGACCCGCGGCGAGGGCGAGCGGTGCGTCGGCGACGTCCTCGCGGACATCGACCCCCGCCTGGGCCTGCCCCAGCTGACCGGGTTCGAGAACCACCAGGGCATCACCCACCTCGGCCCGACGGCCCGGCCGTTCGCCCGGACCGTGCTCGGCAAGGGCAACGGCACCGGCGACGGCACCGAGGGCGCGTACAACGACACCGTCTTCGGCACGTACATGCACGGCCCCGTCATGGCCCGCAACCCGCAGATCGCGGACCTGCTCCTGAAGCTGGCCCTCGACGTGAACGCGCTGCCGCCGACCGACGACCGCTGGTACGAGGCGCTGCGCGCCGAGCGCATCGCGGCGGCCACGCAGCCCGCCTGACCGGCCCGCACGGCCCGTCCGCGCCGCTCGTACGCACGTGCGTTGTCCACGGTGCGGACATCCGGTTCGGCCCCGCCACCCGGCGGCTATAGGGTGGCGGGGATCCAGCCGGACGACGTGGTCCGGGAGTCGGCCCACGTTGCAAAGGTTTTTGGGCTATGCGCATTGGCGTGCTCACCTCCGGCGGAGACTGCCCCGGTCTGAACGCTGTCATCCGGTCCGTCGTGCACCGCGCCGTGGTGGACCACGGCGACGAGGTCATCGGCTTCCACGACGGGTGGAAGGGCCTCCTGGAGTGCGACTACCGCAAGCTCGACCTGGACGCGGTGGGCGGCATCCTGGCCCGCGGCGGCACCATCCTCGGCTCCTCGCGGGTCCAGCCCGCGCACCTGGTCGACGGCGTCGAGCGGGCCCGGGGCCACGTCGCGGACCTCGGCCTCGACGCCATCATCCCGATCGGCGGCGAGGGCACCCTGAAGGCGGCGAACCTGCTGTCCGAGGCGGGCCTCCCGATCGTCGGCGTCCCGAAGACCATCGACAACGACATCGCCTCCACCGACGTCACCTTCGGCTTCGACACCGCCGTCACCGTGGCGACCGAGGCCCTCGACCGGCTGAAGACCACCGCCGAGTCCCACCAGCGGGTCCTGGTCGTCGAGGTCATGGGCCGCCACACCGGCTGGATAGCGCTGCACTCCGGCATGGCGGCCGGCGCGCACGCGGTCGTCGTCCCCGAGCGCCCCTTCGACATGGACGAGCTGACCGCCCGGGTCGGCGCCCGCTTCGCGGACGGCAAGCGCTTCGCGATCGTGGTGGTCGCGGAGGGCGCGAAGCCGCGCGAGGGCTCGATGGAGTTCAAGACCGCCGGCACCGACATCTACGGCCACGAGCGCTTCACCGGCGTCGCCAACCAGCTCTCCGTCGAGCTGGAGCGCCGCCTCGGCAAGGAGGCCCGCCCGGTCATCCTCGGCCACGTCCAGCGCGGCGGCACCCCGACCGCGTACGACCGCGTCCTCGCGACCCGCTTCGGCTGGCACGCGGTGGAGGCGGCGCACCGCGGCGAGTTCGGGATGCTGACGGCGCTGCGCGGCACGGACATCGTGACGGTCCCGCTGGCGCGGGCCGTGGAGACCCTCAAGACCGTCCCGGCCGACCGCTACGCCGAGGCGGAGTGCGTGCTCTGACGGCTCCCGTGCGTGACCGTACGCCGTCCCGTACGTGACACCCGCCCCCGGTCGCGATCGCGGCCGGGGGCGGTTCTAGTCTGGTGCGGACAACAAGCGCGAATCGGGCTCCGGGAGTGTACGGATGGATCACAGCGGGCACGGCATGACCACGGATCTGCCGCCGTTCACGCTGGGGCGGGGCCTGGAGTTCTCTCCCGACCTCTTCTTCCTGGTCGGCTGCCTCGCGGCGCTCGGCCTGTACGGGTGGGGCGTGGCGCGGCTGCGGCGGCGCGGGGACGCGTGGCCGGTGAGCCGGACGGTGTTCTTCGCGGTCGGCGTCCTCACCGTCGCCCTCGTGATGTGCACCAAGCTGAACGACTACGGCATGGTCATGTTCAGCGTGCACATGGTGCAGCACATGGTGATCTCCATGCTGTCGCCGATCCTGCTGCTGCTCGGCGCGCCGGTGACGCTCGCGCTGCGGGCGCTGCCGGTGGCGGGCCGGGGCTCGACCGGGCCGCGCGAGCTGCTCCTGAAGCTGCTGCACAGCCGGTACGTGAAGGTGATCACGCACCCCGGCTTCACGATCCCGATGTTCATCGCGAGCCTCTACGCGCTGTACTTCACCCCGCTCTTCGACTTCCTGATGGGGTCGAAGCCGGGCCACATCGGCATGATGATCCACTTCCTGATGGTCGGCGTGGTGTTCTTCTGGCCGATCATGGGCGTGGACCCGGGCCCGCACCGGCCGGGGTACGTGATGCGGATGCTGGAGCTGTTCGCCGGGATGCCGTTCCACGCCTTCTTCGGCATCGCGCTGATGATGGCCTCGGAGCCGATGGTCGAGGCGTACGCGAACCCGCCGGCCTCGCTGGGGATCGACGTGCTCGCCGACCAGAACGCGGCGGGCGGCATCGCCTGGGCGTTCAGCGAGATCCCGTCCGTGCTCGTCCTGATCGCCCTCGTCTACCAGTGGTACCACTCCGAGCAGCGGCAGGCGGTCCGCAAGGACCGGGCGGCCGACCGGGACGGGGACAAGGAGCTGGAGGCGTACAACGCGTACCTGGCCTCGCTCCGGGCGCGGGGGAACTGACCTCCGGAAGGTCGTGGACGGGTCCGGTGCCGGGTGCGGCGCCGGGCCCGTTCCGCGTGTGGAAGCCGTTTTCCGGCGCACGCCGGAGCGTCCGGGGAGTAGCGCGCGCCCCCTCCCCCGGGGGACGATGGTCGGAACGGCTTCCGCGGCCTCGGTCGGGAGGAGGGCGGACTGATGTCCGGTCCCACGAAGACGATGGCGGTGCTCACCTGCGCCGCGCTGGTGCTGACCACGGCGTACACGGTGGCGCTCGGCAGCAGCGGCTGGCTCTGGTTCGGTCTGATGGTGCTGATCGTGGTGACGATCGGGGTGGCCGCGTCGGAGAGCGCGACGGCCCCCGCGGGTCCGCGCCGGCGCCCGCCGGAGCGCCCGGGGCCCAGCGGCCCCACGGGCCCGATGGGTCCCCCGGGGATCTGACCTCCGCACGCCTCCTCAGCGGGGCGCGAGGACGATCCAGACCTGCCCCGGGGCGAAGGCCAGGGGCGCCCCGTCCGGGGTGGTGAAGGCCGTGCCGGACGCGGCGGAGGGCCGGGACCAGCGGGCCTCGTGGGCGCGTCCGTCGCGCAGCACGAGCGCGGTGCCCTCGCCGACGGTCTCGGTGTACGGGGAGACCGCGCCGGTCACGTCGCGGAAGTCGGAGGGGCGGACGGTGACGCGCTGGACGACGACCGTCTCCGGGGTGAGCGGTCCGGTGTCGGTGGCGCGGGCCTCGCGGCCGTCCATGGCGACCCGCCAGGCGCGGTCGGCGGCGGACCAGGTGAAGGTGTAGCGGGCCGCCGGGTAGCGGACGGTCGAGGTGGTGGTCGGGGTGCCGTCCGGCGGGGCGGCTCCGAAGCGGAAGCCGATGTCCCGGGCGTCCCCGGCGTCCGGCGCGGCGGCGAGGGCGCGGGCGGGCCGCAGGTAGAGGTTGTGCGGGGCGGCCCGGTCCGGGGAGCGCAGGAAGGCGCCGGGCGCGGTGCTCTCGGTGACCGGGTACAGCGGCGCGGCTTCGAGCAGCGGGTTCAGGGCGGTCTGCGCCCCGGAGTAGGCGAGGGCGGGCCGGCCGAAGGCGGCGAGCAGGGAGATGTCGGACTCGCGGGCGCTGCGGACGGGTCCGACGCGCTCGGGGAGGCGGGAGGAGTAGACGGCCAGGAGCCGGGTGGTGCCGCCCTCGACCTGTTCGACGTAGACGAGGTCGGCCGCGCCGAGCCCGGTGTGGGGGCGGGCCGCCGCCGCGTTGTCGATCTTGACGCCGAGGACGGGGCCGGGTTCGGCGGGGAGGCCCGTGAAGGGCGAGCGGCCGGCCGGGGCCGTCGTGGTGGGGGCCGGGTCCGGCGCGGCCGTGCCGGAGCAGCCGTACAGCCCGGCCGCCGTCAGCGCGCAGAGGAACGCGGTGAGGATCCGGCCGGGGCGTCTCGTGCCGTGTCCATCGGTCATGCTGTGCCCGTTGGTCATGGGGTGCCCGTCGGTCGGGATGACGCTCCCCCACCAGTGGACCACGGGCCCGCGCGCGGATACAACGGGCGTGGCGGGAAGACGAAGAGATGACGGACGGACCGACGGACCGGCGAACGGGGTCGCGAGTGTTCTACCAATTGATGAAGTACGTGCTCCTCGGACCGCTGCTCCGGCTGCTGTTCCGGCCGCGCATCGAGGGCCTGGAGCACGTCCCGGCGGAGGGGGCCGCGATCGTGGCGGGCAACCACCTCTCCTTCTCGGACCACTTCCTGATGCCGGCCGTCCTGGAGCGGCGGATCACCTTCCTGGCGAAGCAGGAGTACTTCACGGGGCCGGGGCTCAAGGGCCGCCTCACGGCCGCCTTCTTCCGGGCCGCCGGGCAGATCCCGGTGGACCGCTCGGGCAAGGAGGCCGGGCAGGCGGCGATCCGGGAGGGGCTCGGCGTCCTTGCCCGGGGCGAGCTGCTCGGCATCTATCCCGAGGGGACCCGTTCGCACGACGGGCGGCTCTACAAGGGCAAGGTGGGCGTGGCGGTGATGGCGCTGCGGGCCGGGGTGCCGGTGGTGCCCTGCGCGATGGTGGGGACCTTCGAGATCCAGCCGCCGGGGCGGGTCGTGCCCCGGATCCGCCGGGTCACCATCCGCTTCGGGGAGCCGCTGGACTTCTCCCGGTTCGCCGGGCAGGAGGGCGAGAAGGCGGTGGTCCGGGCGGTCACGGACGAGATCATGTACGAGATCCTGCGCCTGTCGGGGCAGGAGTACGTGGACGCGTACGCGGCGGTGGTGAAGGCCGCGGAGGCCGGAGACCCGCCGGACGAGGGGCCGCGAAAGTTGCCCGGCGGGGAACGCTGAGGGCGGATCCGCGCACGGCGCAATCCCCTGGGCACGTGCGCCGGGCGGTCGTAGCGTCCCGTCCATGACCAAGGGACACGCGTTCGTGCTGGGTGCGTCGGGACAGGTGGGGCGGGCGGCCGTGCGGGCCCTCGCCGGGGACGGCTGGGAGGTGACGGCCGCCTCGCGGGGCGGCGGGAGGGACGACAGGTGGCCGGAGGAGGTCCGGTCGGTGCGGCTCGACCGGAACGAGGAGGGGGCGCTCGCGGCGGGGATCGGCGACGGCTGCGACGTGCTCGTGGACGTCGTGGCGTACGACCGTTCCCACGCGCGGCAGTTGACGGGGCTCGCGGACCGGATCGGTTCGGCGGTGGTGGTGTCGAGCGGCGCCGTCTACGAGGACGACCGGGGGCGGAGCTTCGACACCCAGGACGAGCCGGACGGCTTCCCCGCCTATCCGGTGCCGCTGTCCGAGGAGTGGCGGACGGTCGCGCCGGGCGGGGCCACGTACGGGACGCGGAAGGTCGCCCTGGAGCGGGAGCTGCTCGCGGCGGGCGGGGCGCTGCCGACGACGCTGCTGCGGGCGGGCGCGATCCACGGGCCGTACTGCCCGGGGCCGCGCGAACTGTGGTTCGTGAAGCGGGCGCTCGACGGGCGGCCGGTGCGCTTCCTCGCGTACGGCGGGAGGTCGCGGTTCCACCCGGCGCACGTGGACAACCTGGCGGAGCTGGTCCGCCTGGCGGCGGCGAGACCGGGGAGCCGGGTGCTCAACGGCGCCGATCCGCAGGCGCCGACGGTGGCGGAGATCGGGGCCGCGATCGACGCGGTCCTGGGCGTGGAGAGCGAGCGGGTCCTGATCGAGGGCCCGCCGGAGGGCCCCGGGGGTCTGGTGGGGCTCACGCCGTGGACCTCGGAGCATCCGATCGTCTACGACATGGCGGCGGCGGAGCGGGAGCTGGGGTACCGGCCGGTGGTGTCGTACGCCGACTCGCTGCCGGAGACGGTGGAGTGGCTGGCCGGACGGGTGCGCGGGCGGGAGTGGCGGGAGGCGTTCCCGAACCTCGCGAAGTACGGGGTGGACTGGTTCGACTACGCGGCGGAGGACGCCTGGCTCGCGGCGCGCGGGTGACGCGGGGGTGGAGGGAGGGACGCTCCCTCCACCCCCGCGCCGGTGCCGTTACGGCTGCGGGGTGGCGTGCGGGGCGCAGGTCTGGTCCCTGGCGTCCGGCTTGCCGGTCAGCAGGTAGGCCTCGACCTTGGTGTTGACGCACGGGTTGACCAGGCCGGTGACGCCGTGGGAGCCGGCGTCCCGCTCCGTGATCAGGCGCGAGCCCTTGAAGCGCTTGTGCAGTTCGACGGCGCCTTCGTACGGGGTGGCGGCGTCGCGCTCGGCCTGGACGATGAGCACCGGCGGCAGTCCCTGGTGGGTCTTGACCTCCACGGGCCGCCGGCTCGGCGCGGACCAAGTGGCGCAGGGCAGGTTCATCCAGGCGTTGGCCCAGGTCATGAACGGGTACTTCCGGTGGAGCCGGGTGTTGTCCCGGTCCCACTTCTTCCAGCTGGTCGGCCAGGGGGCGTCGGCGCACTCGACGGCGGTGTAGACGGCGTTGCCGTTCTCCGAGGAGATGTTGCCGGCCGTGTCGGTGAGGTCGGCGGCGGCCGAGTCGATCAGCGGCTGCGGGTCGCCGGCGGCGTACGCGCTCCAGGCCTCCGCGACCGGGGCCCACATGGAGTCGTAGTAGGGCGCGTTCTGGAAGAAGCCGATGAGTTCGGCCGGTCCGACCTTGCCGCCGAGCGGGTTCTTCTTGGCGGCGGCGCGCAGGACGTCCCACTGCCCGCGCACCTCGGCGTAGCTGTCGCCGAGGTGGTAGGTGGCGTCGTGCCGGGCGACCCAGGTCATCCAGTCCTTGAGGCGGCCCTCGAAGGCGATGTCCTGGTCGAGGTTGGCCTCGTACCAGATCTTGTCCCGGGACGGGTTGACGACGCTGTCGAGGACCATGCGGCCGACGTGGGTGGGGAAGAGGGTCCCGTAGACCGCGCCGAGGTAGGTGCCGTAGGAGACGCCGACGAAGTTGAGCTTCTTCTCGCCGAGGGCGGCGCGGATGACGTCGAGGTCGCGGGCGCTGTTGGGCGTGGTCATGAAGGGCAGCATCGCGCCGCTCTTCTCGGCGCAGCCGTCGGCGTACTCGGCGGCGAGCTTGCGCTGGGCGCGCTTGTCGGCCTCGCCGTCCGGGACCGGGTCGGCCTTGGGGCCCTTGACGAACTCGGTCGGGTCGACGCAGGAGAGGGGGGCCGAGTGGCCGACGCCGCGCGGGTCGAAGCCGACGAAGTCGTAGGCCTTGGCGGCGCCCGCCCAGACGGCGTTCTTGGTGGTGACGCGGCGCGGGAAGCGCAGGCCGGAGGCGCCGGGGCCGCCGGGGTTGTAGAGCAGGGCGCCCTGGCGCTCGCCGGGGGTGCCGGTGGAATTGATCCGGTCCACGGCGAGCTTGATCTTCTTGCCGTGGGGCTTGGCGTAGTCGACGGGGACGGTGACCCAGCCGCACTGGATGGGCTTCTCCAGGCCCCAGTCGGCGGGACAGTCCTGCCAGTCGATGCCCGTGGCGGCGGCCCGGGCGGCGGCGACCGCGACGCCGATCGACTCGGCGTCGCGGTGGTGCCGGTCGCTCTGGGCGTTCGCCGTCGGAGCCGCGAGCGCGCCCGCGACGAGCGCGCCCGTTATCAGCGTGCCGGCCGAGCCGAGCACGGTCGTACGTCTCATGGGTTCTCCCCCGGTGGGGCGCCGTTTCCCGTGGTGGCGCCGGGTGTTGGTGGTCCAGGGGATCCTTTCGCCAGGGGGACCCGGGAGGAAAGAGCGAACGCGTGTTTCTTTGCCGAACCAATAACCGGAGAGCGGTGTACCGCTGAGCGGTGAACGGCGAGGGCCGGGCGGTGCGGGTCAGAACGGGGCGAGCGCGGCCAGCGCGGTGTCGAGGAGGCGGCGCAGGGCCAGGGCGTCCGGGGCGACGGCGGTGACGAGGGCGGCGGGGCCCGCGAGCGGGGCGATCACCGCGTGCTCCCCGAGCAGCCGGGCCTCCACCGGCTTCTCCGCGAACGCCGGTTCGACGACGAGGAGTTGTCCGGTGGCCCGGTGGCCGCCGAGGACCGCGCCGCCGTCCCAGCCGCCGGGGGCGCCGGGGCCGAAGGACAGCTCCTGGTCGAGCAGGGGGCGTCCGGCGCGGCGGACGGTGAGACGGGTGGCGAGGGTGCCGGAGGGTTCGCCGTGCCGCCCGAGGACCTGCTCCTCGCGCAGGACGAGCCGGGCCGCGGGGGCGAGTTCGACGGTGGTCCGCATCCGCAGGTGCGAGCCCTCGACGGAGACCACCTGCTCGGGCAGCCAGCGGAGCACGCCGTCGCCCTCGACGTCGATCCGGACGTCGTACGCGGCCGGGTCGGCGCCGCGGCCCGGCAGGGCGAGGGTGGCGGCGGCCGAGTCGACCAGGAGCCGGGCCCCGGCCCGTACCCGGGTCTCGATCGCGAGCCGGTCGCCGCCGAGCGGGGCACTCATCGCCCCGACGACGGTGACCCGGGTGTACGGCCCCGCCGCCCGGGTGCGGCGCAGGGCGAGGGGGCCGTCGCTCACCAGGAGCGGCAGCCCGCCGGCGGCGTCGGCGTCGATCCGGGCGGTGGCGCGCAGGCTCACGCGGCCCATGCCGCAAGCTGTGCCCGGACCCAGTCGGCGACGGGGCCGACGCCCTCCGCCGAGCGCAGGGAGGTGAAGAGGACGGGCAGGTCGCCGCGCTGCTCCTTCGCGTCGCGGGCCATCCGCTCCAGGTCGGAGCCGACGTACGGGGCGAGGTCGGTCTTGTTGACGACGAGGAGGTCGGCGGTGGTGACGCCGGGGCCGCCCTTGCGCGGGATGTCGTCGCCGCCGGCGACGTCGATGACGAAGATCTGGGCGTCCACGAGGCCCCTGGAGAAGGTGGCGGTGAGGTTGTCGCCGCCGGACTCGACGAGGATGAGGTCGAGCGGGCCGACGGCGTCCTCCAGCTCCTCGACGGCTTCGAGGTTGGCGGAGATGTCGTCGCGGATGGCGGTGTGCGGGCAGGCACCGGTCTCCACGGCTCGGATGCGCTCGGGCGGCAGGACGGCCTCGCGGAGCAGGAACTCGGCGTCCTCGCGGGTGTAGATGTCGTTGGTGACGACGGCGAGGGAGAGGGTGTCGCGCAGGGCGCGGCAGAGGGCGGCGACGGTGGCGGTCTTGCCGGAGCCGACCGGTCCGCCGAGTCCGACGCGCAGGGCGCGGCGGGTGCCGTCGGGGCGGTGGGCGTCGGCGGAGACGGCGCCGTGGTGGGTGTGGGCGTGGCCGAGGTGCATGGGGCGGCTCCGGGGTGGTCGTGTCGGTTGCGTTGGTCGTGTCGCGGAAGAAGGGCGGGGTCCGGGGTGCCGGGGCGTCAGGACGCGAAGAGGCGGACCGGCCAGGCCGCGTGCTGTTCGGCGGTGAGGTCGAGCAGGGGCGCGGAGGCGGCCGGCAGGGCGTCCACCCCGTCCCGGGCGGCCGCGGCGGCCCGCTCGGCCACCCGGTCCATCTCGGGCGCGAGGCGGGCGAGGACGGCGGTGGCCCGGTAGGGGTCGAGGCCCAGGAGGCGGACCACCGCGGTCGCGGGACCGCCGACCGTCTCGTACGCGACGCAGTGCGCCGCGTCCTCGGGGCCGAGTCCGGCGGCCCGGGCGGCGGCGCCGAGGACGACGGGCTGGTGGGCGCCGCGCGGGAAGGCGGCCGCGAGCGCGTCGAGTGCGGGGTCGGGCCAGGCGGCGCGCGCGGCCCGCATCATCTGGCGGCCGAGCCTGCGGGCGGCGGCGCGCAGGGCGGGCGAGGGGGTGCGGGCGTCGGCCGCCGCGTCGAGCGCGTGCGGGTCGAGCCCGTGCGCGGCTCCGGCGGCGAGTCCGGCGGAGGTGAGGCCCGTGGTGTGCAGGCGCCCCCGGCAGAAGGCCTCCAGGTCGTCGGCGTCCTTGATCCGGCCGGCCTTGACGGCGGCCTCGGCGCCTCCGGAGTGGGCGTGCCCGCCAGCCGGGAAGCGGCCGTCGGCGAGCACGAGGAGGGCCGAGCGCGTCATCGTCGGTACTGCCATCAGAAGAGGAAGTAGCGCTGGGCCATGGGCAGTTCGGCGGCGGGGGCCGGTTCGACCGGTTCGCCGTCGATGGTCACCGTGAAGGTGTCCGCGTCGACCTCGACCCGGGGCAGCGCGTCGTTCTCGCGCATGTCGGCCTTGGTGACCCGCCGGGTGTTCCCGATGGCGGTGAACTCCTTGTGCACGCCCAGCCGTTGCGGCAGGTCGTCCTCGATCGCCGCGCCGGCGACGAAGTTGAACGAGCCGGCCGCCGCGGCCTTGCCGAGCGCGCCGAACATCGGCCGGGGCAGGACCGGCTGGGGCGTGGGGATGGAGGCGTTGGCGTCGCCCATCTGCGCGTACGCGATCTGGCCGCCCTTGAGGACGAGGAGCGGCTTCACGCCGAAGAAGGCGGGCTCCCAGAGCACCAGGTCCGCGAGCTTGCCGGGCTCGACGGAGCCGATGAGGTGGTCCATGCCCTGGGCGGCGGCCGGGTTGATCGTGTACTTGGCGACGTAGCGGCGGGCCCGGTGGTTGTCGGCGCGGCCGTCGCCGGGCAGGGCGCCGCGCCGCTTCTTCATGACGTGGGCGGTCTGCCAGGTCCGCATGATCACCTCGCCGATCCGGCCCATGGCCTGGGAGTCGGAGGAGATGATCGAGATGGCGCCGAGGTCGTGCAGGACGTCCTCGGCGGCGATGGTGGAGGGCCGGATGCGGGACTCCGCGAAGGCGAGGTCTTCGGGGACGGCCGGGTTGAGGTGGTGGCAGACCATCAGCATGTCGAGGTGTTCCTCGATGGTGTTGACGGTGTGCGGCCGGGTCGGGTTGGTGGAGCTGGGCAGGACGTACGGCTCGGAGACGACCGTGATGATGTCGGGGGCGTGCCCGCCGCCGGCGCCCTCGGTGTGGTACGCGTGGACGGTGCGGCCGGCGATGGCGGCGAGGGTGTCGCCGACGAAGCCCGCCTCGTTGAGGGTGTCGGTGTGGATGGCGAGCTGGGCGCCGGTCTCCTCGCACACGCCCAGGCAGGCGTCGATGACGGCCGGGGTGGCACCCCAGTCCTCGTGGATCTTGAACCCGAGGGCTCCGCCGCGCAGTTGGGAGTGCATGGCCTCGCGGGACGTGGTGTTGCCCTTGCCGAGGAGGCCGATGTTGACCGGGAAGGTGTCGAGGGCCTCGAACATCCGGGCCAGGTGCCAGGGGCCGGGGGTGATCGTGGTCGCCTTGGTGCCCTCGGCGGGTCCGGTGCCGCCGCCGACGAGGGTGGTGACGCCGGTGGCGAGGGCCTGTTCGACGACGGTCGGTGAGATGAAGTGGACGTGGGCGTCGACGGCCCCGGCGGTGACGATCCGTCCGTTGCCGACGACGATCTCGGTCTCGGGGCCGATCACCAGGCCGGGGTGGACGCCGTCCATGGTGTCGGGGTTGCCGGCCTTGCCGAGGGCGGTGATCCGCCCGTCGCGGATGCCGATGTCGGCCTTGACGATCCCCCAGTGGTCGATGACCACGGCGCCGGTGATCACGGTGTCGGGGGCGCCCTCGGCGCGGGTGGTGCGGGCCTGCCCCATGGACTCGCGGACGACCTTGCCGCCGCCGAAGACGGCTTCCTCCCCGGCGCGGCCGGGGCCGCCGGAGCGGTCCTCCTCGATCTCCACGAGGAGGTCGGTGTCGGCGAGGCGGATCCGGTCGCCGGTGGTGGGGCCGAACAGGTCGGCGTAGACGGCGCGGCGCAGCTCAGGCACGGGGGCCTCCGTCCGTACCGGAGCCCGTACCGGAGTCCGCGCCGGGGCCGGTGGCGCGGTCGGCGTCGAGCGGTCCGGCGGTCTCGCCGCGCAGTCCGGGCACGACGCGGCGGCCGGCGATCGCGACGAGTTCGACCTCGACCGGGATGCCGGGCTCGAAGCGGACGGCGGTTCCGGCGGCGATGTGCAGCCGCAGCCCGTGCGCGGCGGCGCGGTCGAACTCCAGGCCGGGGTTGACCTCGGCGAAGTGGTAGTGGGAGCCGACCTGGACGGGCCGGTCGGCGGCGTTGAGCACGGTGAGGCGGGTGACGGGGCGCCCCTCGTTGAGGGCGACGGGGCCGTCCGCGTACAGGATCTCTCCGGGGATCATCGGCGGCGCCCGTTCAGACGATGGGGTCGTGGACGGTGACGAGCTTGGTGCCGTCCGGGAAGGTGGCCTCGACCTGGACGTCGTGGATCATCTCGGGGATGCCCTCCATGACGTCGTCGCGGGTGAGCACCTTGCGGCCGGAGGCCATCAGCTCGGCGACGGTCCGGCCGTCGCGGGCGCCCTCCAGGACGTGGGAGGTCAGGAGGGCGACGGCCTCGGGGTGGTTGAGCCGTACGCCCCGGGCCCTGCGCTTCTCGGCCACGTCCGCCGCCACATGGATGAGCAGGCGTTCCTGCTCGTGCGGGCTCAGTTGCACTCTTCCACCTCACAGTCGTCGACCGGGACGGCACCCGGACAGCTGCGGACCCTACCGACCGTCAACACTCTGTTGAACGGCCCGGATGCGGCCCGCGGCGAGACATTGCACGTTAGGGCGGAAGTTTTTCCGGCTCGTTAACTCCGGCTTTGCGTTCCCATGATCATCCGACCGGCGGGCCGCTACGGAGCGCCGGGCTCGCGGTGGCGGGCGGCGAGGCCGAAGTGCCCCTGTTCGCCGGGAGCGGAGTCGACGGAGTGGAAACCGGAGACCGAGCGGACCACCGGCTCCTCCTCCGGCCGCGCCGCCCCTTCGAGTACGTCCAGGTCGGCGGCGGAGACCAGGGCGACCAGGGGCTTCCCGTGGCGGGTGACGACGACGCGTTCACCGCCGTACACGACGCGGTTGATGAGGTCCGCGAGCTCGGCTCGCGCTTGCGTCACCGGGATCTCGTAGGTCATGCTCCCCATCTTACGGTCTGTACGTCCTGTACATTTTTTACCGATGGAGGTGCCCGTCATGGAGGCTCGACACGTCCTGCCGGAGTTCACGGAGCGGACCGCTCACGGGATCCGGACCCTCGACCCGTACACGAAACTGCTGGAGTCCCGGATCGTCTTCCTCGGCACGCGGATCGACGAGACCTCGTCCAACGACGTGATCGCCCAGCTCCTGTACCTGGAGTACGCGGCACCCGATCAGGACATCGCGCTCTACGTGAACTCCCCCGGCGGCTCCGTCGACGCCATGACCGCGGTCCACGACACGATCCGGACGCTCGCCTGCGACGTGGCGACCACCTGCCTGGGGCAGGCCGCCTCCACCGCGGCCGTCCTGCTCGCCGCCGGCACCCCGGGCAAGCGCACGATGCTCCCCGGCTCCCGGGTCACGCTCCGGCAGCCCGCCACGGAGGAGCCCCTGCGCGGACAGCCGAGCGACCTCGACATCCGGGCGCGCGAACTGCTCCGCCAGCGCGACCTGGTGGCCGGGATGCTCGCCGAGCACACCGGACGGAGCAGGGAACGGGTCGACGCCGACCTCGACCGCCTCACGGTCCTGGACGCTCCGGCCGCGGTCGAGTACGGCCTGGTGGACCATGTGATCACGCGCCGGCGCGACGCGGTGCGGTGAGCGGGCCGTGGTCCCCGAACCGCCCCCGCTGCCCGCCCTGACGCGGGCCGAGGGCGAACTCGTCGACGCGTACCTCGCGGTGGTCGACCTCCTGGGGAAGATCAATCCATCCAGAACTACGCATACCTATGGGGCACTGAGGGCGGCTCAGGCCCTGGTGGGGCGCGCGGAGGCGCTGCGCGAGGCCCTGGCGCTCATGCACGCGCGGGGCGAGAGCGAGGTCCACGTGGACACCCTGGCGCGCGCCCTGCGGGTGTTGGACGGGGAGCGGCGGGCCGGCCGGGTCACGCTCCCCCGGACATGACGGAGTTGACATTCCGGCATGTCGTGTCGAGGGCCGGACGGCCGACAGCCGCGCCGGAAGCACTCGTCCGTTCGGTGGAGTCGACGAGTCGACATATGGCTCGGGCGAGTTGCGCACCGGGGGTACACATCTGGCGGAATCGGGCGTTCCTTTGCTGGTGCGGGGCTCGCCGGTCAAACCTCCGCGATCACGAAAGCATCCTGTCCACCCGAATGGATCAGTCGTGAGGACTCTCACATATCGCTGTTTCCACTCGGATTTCGACCAGGCTGTGGGGCAAGATCCCTGCCGACGACAAGCCCCCGCCATCCGAGGCGGGGCGGTCCGGGCGGACGCCGAGTCCTGCCGCTGTCCCGGACGTCTGGTCGACAGGATTGGATCGGCAGGAGTGGAGGACCCGAGCAGTACGGGCCGTACGCGCTGTTTCCGCAGCGGGGCCGGCCCTTGGGGTGAAGCCGCAGCCGCGGCCGGGCATCTTCGCCTGCCCGAACCCGACAGGTCATCCTTCACAGGCGGCTGACGAAGGGTTGCGCATGACTGCGCAGATGCACGTCCCGTCCCTGCTGTCCCGGGCCGGAGCCGTCTCGGCTCTCACCCTCGCCGCCGTCGGCGGCACGCTGCTCGCACCGGGCGCGGCACCGGAGGCCCAGGCGGCCACCACACACGCGAACAAGGCGCTGAGCATCGCCGCGTCCAAGAAGGGCGCGCCCTACCGCTACGGGGCCGTCGGCCCCTCCCGGTTCGACTGCTCGGGCCTGACGCTCTACGCGTACAAGAAGGCGGGCAAGTCGCTGCCCCGCACCGCGCAGCAGCAGTACAACAAGACCCGGCACGTCTCCGCCGGGAGCAGGCAGAAGGGGGACCTGGTCTTCTTCCACTCCGGCGGGAAGGTCTACCACGTGGGCATCTACGCCGGGAGCAACAAGATCTGGCACTCGCCCAAGACCGGCTCCTGGGTGAAGCTCGACAAGATCTGGTCCTCGAAGGTCTACTACGGACGCGTCCGGTGACCCCGCCCGGGCGCTGACCGGGCGCCTCGAGACGGACCGGGGGGTGCGGTGGCGCCGCCGCACCCGAACCGCCGTCGCACCCGCACCGCCTTCGCACCCGGGCCGCCGCCGGACGGGCTAACAGCCCACCGGAGCGGCCGCCTTCCACGGCAGGGTGACGCCCACCGTCTTGCCGCCGTCCTCGGTCGGGGTCACCGAGAGGCGGCCGCCGGACTCCGCCGCCAGGGAACGGATGATGGCCATGCCGCGGCCGTTGTCCTGCTGGACCGCCGCGGGGAGGCGGCGGGGGCGGCGGGGATGGCTGTCCGTGACGCCGACGTGGAGCTGTTCCCCGTGCTCCAGGCGGACGCCGACCGTGAAGGAGGGCGACTGGCCGAAGGTGTGCAGGACGGCGTTGGTGGCCAGCTCCGACACCACCAGACGGACCGCGTCCGCCCGGTCGGAGGAGTCGTCGAGACCCCAGGCGGTGAGCACCTCCGCGACGTACCGCCGGGCGGCGGGGACCGAGGCGGGCTCGCTCGGCAGGGTGACGGATGCTTCCTGATGGTCTGCCATGGCGACTCTGTCCCTTTCCCGCCGGGGCCGCTGCCCCGGATCGCACTGCGCGTCAGAGTCCCACCGATGCTGCCGCGCCCCACCCGGTTCCACCAGGCTGTGGCCCCGTCTGTCGCCCGAAGCGGTGAACCGTACGAACCGTGAACGCCCCGGCCCGGCCCTCAGGCGGCGGGCGCGGTCCGCAGGACCGTCTCCACCGCCCGGGCGATCTGCGCGTCCGTCAGGTCGGCGCGGGCCGTCAGACGCAGGCGCGAGACGCCGTCGGGGACGGACGGGGGCCGGAAGCAGCCGACCGCCAGACCCCCTTCCCGGCAGTCCGCCGCCCAGCGCAGCGCCGCCTCCGGGGAGGGCGCGCGGACCGCGACCACGGCCGCGTCGGGCCGGGCCGCGGTGAGTCCGGCCGCGGTCAGCCGCTCGTACAGGGTGGTGGCGACGGTACGGGCCCGCTCGGCGAGCCCCGGTTCGGCGGCGATCAGCCGCAGGCTCGCGAGGGCGCCGCCGACGGCGGCCGGGGCGAGGCCGGTGTCGAAGATGAAGGTGCGGGCGGCGTTCACCAGGTGCTCGATCACCCGGGCCGGGCCGAGGACCGCGCCGCCCTGGCTGCCCAGGGACTTGGAGAGGGTCAGGGTGGCGACCACGTCCTCGTCGCCCGCGAGCCCGGCCCCGTGCACCGCGCCCCGGCCGCCGTCGCCGAGGACGCCGAAGCCGTGGGCGTCGTCCACGACGAGACCGGCGCCGTGCGCGCGGCAGGCGGCGGCCAGCTCCGCGAGCGGGGCCCGGTCGCCGTCGACGGAGAAGACGGAGTCGCTGACGACGAGGGCCTGGCGCCCGGGGTGCGCCTCCAGGGTCTTGCGCACGGCCTCGGGGTCGGCGTGTGGGACGACGGCGGTCTCGGCGCGCGCCAGCCGGCAACCGTCCACCAGGGAGGCGTGGTTGGCGGCGTCCGAGACGATCAGGGAGTCCCGGCTGCCGAGCGCGGTGAGCACGGCGAGGTTGGCGGCGTAGCCGGAGGAGAAGACGAGGGCCGCCTCGAAGCCGCAGAAGTCGGCGAGTTCGCGCTCCAGGTCGGCGTGGAGCAGGGTGGTGCCGGTGACGAGCCGGGAGCCGGTGGAGCCCGCGCCCCAGCGCCGGGCCGCCTCGGCCGCCGCCCCGGTCACCTCGGGCCTGCGGGTGAGGCCGAGGTAGTCGTTGCCCGCCAGGTCGAGGAGGTCCGACTCGGCCGCCCGGGGCCGCAGCGTGCGGACCAGACCGGCGTCGGCCCGGCGGCGCGCCTCGGCGTCGGTCCAGTCGAACGCGGTGCGGCGCGGACCCGCGGCCCGTGCGTCGTCGGCCTGTGGCATACGGGTTCCTCCGTCGGCGCCTTCGGCCGGCCGGCCGGCGCCTTTTGTAGGCAGCGCACAGACCCTAACCGCAGGAGACCGGGATCGTGGTGTGGTCATCCACACACCCCGCTCGGAGCCGTTTGTTCGGATCCTCCTTGGCCCGGGGCCGGGCGATAGGCCAGGATCAGCGGTTATGGACCTGCTGAACACGCTGGTGGAGAAGGGGCTGCGGCGCGAGCCGCCGACCCGTGAAGAAGCGCTCGCCGTCCTGGCGACCTCCGACGACGAACTGCTCGATGTGGTGGCGGCGGCCGGCAAGGTGCGCCGTCAGTGGTTCGGGCGGCGGGTGAAGCTCAACTATCTGGTCAATCTGAAGTCCGGCCTGTGCCCCGAGGACTGCTCGTACTGTTCGCAGCGGCTCGGCTCCAAGGCCGAGATCCTCAAGTACACCTGGCTGAAGCCGGACGAGGCGTCCAAGGCGGCCGCGGCGGGCGTCGCGGGCGGCGCCAAGCGGGTGTGCCTGGTGGCGAGCGGACGCGGTCCGACGGACCGGGACGTCGAGCGGGTCGGCAGGACCATCGAGGCCATCAAGGAGGAGAACGAGGGCGTCGAGGTGTGCGCCTGCCTCGGTCTGCTCTCGGACGGCCAGGCGGAGCGGCTGCGGGAGGCCGGCGCCGACGCGTACAACCACAACCTGAACACGTCCGAGGCGACGTACGGGGGCATCACCAAGACCCACACGTACGCCGATCGGGTGGACACCGTCCAGAAGGCGCACGCGGCCGGGCTCTCGGCCTGCTCGGGTCTGATCGCGGGCATGGGCGAGGCCGACGAGGACCTGGTCGACGTCGTGTACGCGCTGCGGGAGCTGGGATCGGACTCGGTGCCGGTCAACTTCCTCATCCCGTTCGAGGGCACTCCGCTCGCCAAGGAGTGGAACCTGACGCCGCAGCGCTGTCTGCGGATCCTGGCGATGGTGCGGTTCGTCTGCCCCGACGTCGAGGTGCGGATCGCCGGCGGGCGCGAGGTGCACCTGCGCTCGATGCAGCCGCTCGCGCTGCACATCGCGAACTCGATCTTCCTGGGCGACTACCTGACCAGCGAGGGCCAGGCCGGGCAGGCCGACCTGGACATGATCGCGGACGCGGGCTTCGAGGTGGAGGGCGCGGGCACGCCCACGCTGCCCGCCCACCGCGCGGACGCGCTCGCGGCGGCCGGTGGCGGCTGCGGTTCGGGCGCGGGCGCGGAGACCGGTGGCGGCTGCGGCTCGCACGCGCCGGCGGAGGGCGGCGCGGCGGAGGCCGGCGCGGGCTGCGGCTCGCACTCCGGCGGCGGCTGCGGTCCGTGCGGCGGTCACGCCCCGGTGCCCGAGCCCGCCGCGACCCCGGCCGCCGAGGCCGCGCCGGGCGGCGCCCGGACCGATCTGGTGGCGGTGCGCCGCCGGGGAGCCGGGACGGACCTCGCGCCGAATGCGTAACGACGAGCTCCTCGCCCTGGACCGGGCGCACGTCTGGCACCCGTACGGCCCCATGCCGGGCCGCACGGAACCGCTGGTCGTCGCGTCCGCGTCCGGGGTGCGCCTCCGGCTCGCCGAACCCGCCGAGGGGCAGGAGGAGTTGGTCGACGGCATGTCCTCGTGGTGGTCGGCGGTGCACGGCTACAACCACCCCGTCCTCAACGAGGCGGTGCGCGGCCAGCTCGACCGGATGAGCCACGTGATGTTCGGCGGGCTCACCCACGAGCCGGCCGTCCGGCTCGCGAGCCGGCTGGTGGAGATCACCCCCGAGCCGCTGCGGCACGTCTTCCTCAGCGACTCGGGCTCGGTCTCCGTCGAGGTCGCCGTCAAGATGTGCCTGCAGTACTGGCGTTCGCTCGGCCGCCCCGAGAAGCGGCGGCTCTTCACCTGGCGCGGCGGCTACCACGGGGACACCTGGCAGCCGATGTCGGTGTGCGACCCCGAGGGCGGGATGCACGAGCTGTGGTCGGGGGTCCTCCAGCCGCAGGTCTTCACGGACGCCCCGCCGGCCGCGTACGAGGAGTCGTACGCGGAGCTGCTGCGGACCTCGATCGGGCGGCACGCGCACGAGCTGGCCGCGGTGGTCGTGGAGCCGGTGGTGCAGGGCGCGGGCGGGATGCGCTTCCACGACCCGGCGTACCTGCGGGTGCTGCGGGAGGCCTGCGACGAGCACGGCGTGCTGCTGGTGTTCGACGAGATCGCGACCGGGTTCGGGCGCACGGGCACGCTGTTCGCCGCCGACGCGGCCGGGGTGTCCCCCGACGTGATGTGCGTGGGCAAGGCGCTGACGGGCGGTTACCTGTCGATGGCCGCGACCCTCTGCACGAGCCGGGTGGCGGACGGGATCTCGCGGGGCGAGGTGCCGGTCCTGGCGCACGGGCCGACCTTCATGGGAAACCCGCTGGCCTCCGCCGTGGCCCTGGCCTCGATCGACCTGCTGCTCTCGCGGGACTGGCGGGTCGAGGTCAAGCGGATCGAGGCCGGGCTGCGCGAGGGGCTCGCCCCGGCCGCCGCCCTGCCGGGCGTGCGGGACGTGCGGGTGCTCGGCGCGATCGGGGTCGTCCAGCTCGACCACGAGGTCGACATGGCGGCGGCGACGCGCGCGGCGGTCCGGGAGGGCGTGTGGCTGCGCCCGTTCCGGGACCTGATCTACACGATGCCGCCGTACGTGACCGGCGACGAGGACGTGGCCCGGATCTGCGCGGCGGTACGGGCCGCCGCGGCGGCGGGCTGAACGGAAGGACTGGGACAGGCATGGGAATCGTCGTCGTCAGCGGCACCGGGACCGAGATCGGCAAGACGGTCGTGACCGCGGCCGTGGCCGCCGCGGCGACCGCCGCCGGGCGTTCGGTCGCCGTCCTGAAGCCCGCGCAGACGGGCGTCGGACCGGACGAGCGGGGCGACGCGGACGAGGTCGTACGGCTCTCGGGCGCCGCCGCCTCGGCCGAGCTGGGCCGTTTCCCGGAGCCGCTGGCCCCGGGGACGGCCGCCCGGCGGGCCGGTCTCGCGCCGGTCGGGCCCCGGGAGGTCGCCGAGGCCGCCCGGAAGCTGGCCGCCGGACACGACCTGGTGCTCGTGGAGGGGGCGGGCGGGCTGCTCGTCCGCTTCGACGAGGAGGGCGGCACGCTCGCGGACGCGGCGGCGCTGCTCGGCGCGCCGGTCCTGGTGGTGGCCCCGGCCGGGCTCGGGACGCTCAACTCGACCGCTCTGACGGCCGAGGCGCTGCGGGCGCGCGGGATCGCGCAGCTGGGCGTGGTGATCGGCAGCTGGCCGGCCGCGCCGGACCTGGCGGCACGCTGCAACCTGGCCGACCTGCCGGAGGCGGCGGGCGCACCCCTCCTCGGAGCCGTACCGGAGGGCTCGGGCGCCCTGGCCCCGGCGGAGTTCCGGACGGCGGCGGGCGGCTGGCTGGCCCCGGCCCTGGGCGGGACGTGGGACGCGGAGTCGTTCGCACGGACGCACGCGGAGCCGTACGGGGGCTGACCGCCGGTCCGCAGGGGGGAGTGCCCACGTGCCGGGGCACGGTCTTCTCGTACGGGCGGGGCGGGCGAGTCCGGCCCGTCGTCCGGCTCCGGCCCGTCGTCCGGCCCCGGCGCGTGCGGCTCCGTAGGCTGGAGGTGTGCGCGTCCAGGCGTGAGGAGCCTCCGATGACGTCTTCGCGGCCGGTGTCCGGCGGATCGCCCCGGGTGCACCACCCCCTCTTCGCCCGCTTCTACGCCCGGTTCAGCGTCTCCGCCGAGACGCGGGGCGGGATCGGGCCCCTCCGGGCGGAGCTGCTCGCCGGGCTCGCCGGCCGGGTGGTCGAGGTCGGCGCCGGGAACGGGCTGAACTTCGGGCACTACCCGGTCGGGGTCACGGAGGTCGTGGCCGTCGAGCCGGAGGCCCGGCTGCGCGAACTGGCCGGGAGGGCCGCGCGGCGGGCGGCCGTTCCGGTGACCGTGCTGCCGGGGACGGCCGAGGCGCTGCCGGCCGAGGACGGCGCCTTCGACGCGGCGGTGGTCTCCCTGGTCCTGTGCACGGTACGGGATGTTCCGGCGGCCCTCGCGGAGCTGCGCCGGGTCCTGCGCCCCGGCGGCGAGCTGCGCTTCTTCGAGCACGGGGCGGCGGACACGCCGGGGCTCGCGCGGGTGCAGCGGGGCCTCGACCGGACGGTGTGGCCGCTGCTCTTCGGCGGCTGCCACACCTCCCGCGCCCCGCTGGCGGAGATCGGGGGTGCCGGGTTCGCCCTCGGCCCGTACCGCTCCTTCGACGTCCCGGAGGGCGGGCCGAGGCTGCCGTCCTCCCCCTGTGTCCTGGGCACGGCGAGGCGGTGAGGCGCCGCCGTCCCGCCCTCCGGAACTCCCTGGCACGGCCGACGACCCCCGTGATGGGATCCGGCCATGATCGATTTTCAGATACGCGCCGCCACCGCCGACGAGGCCGAGGCCGTCCTGGCCTTCTGGCGGGAGTCCGCCGAGGGGACGTCCGTCTCGGACGACGTGGACGGGGTCACCCGGCTCGTCGCGCGCGATCCGGAGGCCCTGCTCCTCGCGCTGGCCGGCGGCCGGATCGTGGGGTCCGTGATCGCCGGCTGGGACGGCTGGCGCGCCTCCCTCTACCGGCTCGCCGTCCTGCCCACGTACCGGCGCCGGGGGATCTCCACCGCGCTCCTGCGGGCGGCCGAGGAGCGGTTCGCCGCGCTCGGCGGGCGGCGCGCGGACGCCATGGTCCTGGAGGCGAACGGGACGGGGCGGATGGTGTGGGCGGCCGCCGGGTACGCGCGCGAGGACCACTGGCGCCGCTGGGTGAAGCCGCTCGCGGGGCGACAAGAGGAGCAGGAGGGACGATGAGAAGTGCCAGGTGAGGAGCCCCGGGGTGACCAGTACCTCGCTTTGCCCGTCCTTTACCATGGTCTCTCATCCCGACGACCGAAAGGTGTGAGCGTCCGCCCATGGGCGAGCCTCCCAGTAGCACTGGTTTCCACAGACTCGAAAGCTCCGGCCGCCGACGCCGAGCGATCCTCCTCCCGCCGCGTGATCATGGGACGGAGGTGAACCGATGACCGAAGTGCTCCTGCTCCTCCTCGCGCTCCTGCTCTCCCTCGCGTGCGGCGCCTTCGTCGCGGCCGAGTTCTCGCTGACCACGGTCGAGCGCGGCGAACTCGAGGCCGCCGTGAAGCGCGGCGAGCGCGGCGCGTCGAGCGCGCTCAAGGCCGTGAGGTCGCTGACGTTCCAGCTCTCCGGCGCCCAGCTGGGCATCACCGTCACCAACCTGGTGGTCGGAATGCTGGCCGAGCCGTCGATCGCCGCCCTGATCAAGGGCCCGGTCGAGGCCGTCGGCCTCTCCGCCGCGGTCGCCTCCTCGGTGGCCCTGGTCCTGGGCACCGCCCTGTCGACCGTGGTCCTGATGGTGGTCGGCGAGCTGGTCCCCAAGAACTGGGCCATCTCCTCGCCGCTCGCCGTGGCGAAGGTCGTGGCCACCCCGCAGCGCGTGTTCACGGCGGCCTTCAAGCCGCTGATCAGCCACCTCAACAACACCGCGAACCGGATCCTGCGCCGGCTCGGCATGGAGCCGACCGAGGAGCTGGCCTCCGCGCGCTCCCCGCAGGAGCTGGTGGCCCTGGCCCGGCACTCCGCCAAGGAGGGGGCCCTGGAGGCGGACACGGCCGAGCTGTTCGTCCGCACCCTCAACCTGGCGGAGCTGACCGCCGAGAACGTGATGACGCCCCGCGTGCAGGTCACCGCCCTGGACGTGCAGGCGACCGCCGAGGACGTGGCGAACGCGACCCGCGCGACCGGCCTGTCCCGCTTCCCGGTCTACCGGGACAGCCTGGACGCGGTCGTCGGCATCGCCCACATCAAGGACGTCCTCGCCATACCGGCCGCCGAGCGGTACCGCCGCCCGATCGGGGAGATGCTGCGCGAGCCGCTGCTCGTCCCCGAGACGCTGACCGTGGACAAGCTGCTCGACCGGCTGTCCGGGAAGCAGACGATGGCGGTCGTCATCGACGAGTACGGCGGTACGGCCGGGGTCGTGACCCTGGAGGACATCGTCGAGGAGGTCGTCGGCGAGGTCCGCGACGAGCACGACCCGCACGAGACACCGGACCTGGCACGGGCCGGCGAGGACGCGGACGGGCGCGTGCTGTGGTCCGCCGACGGCGCGGCCCGCACCGACCAGGTCGGCGCGATCGGCCTGAAGGTGCCGGACGGCCCGTACGAGACGCTCGCGGGCTTCGTGGCCCACGAGCTGGGCCGGATCCCGGCCGTCGGCGACGGCGTGGAGCTCGCCGGCTGGCGGCTCGACGTCGTGGACGCCTCGGGCCGGCGCGCGGCCCGCGTGCTGCTGCACGAGCCCGCGCACGACACCGAGGACGAGACCGGGGAGGCCGGCCGATGATCGCGATCCAGTTGCTGATCGGCCTGCTCACCCTGGTCGTCAACGCCTTCTTCGTCGGCGCCGAGTTCGCCCTGATCTCGGTCCGCCGCAGCCAGATCGAACCCCTCGCGGAGGCGGGGAACAAGCGGGCGCGCAGTGTCGTCTGGGGTCTGGAGCACGTCTCCGCGATGCTCGCGGCGGCCCAGCTCGGCATCACGCTCTGCACCCTGGTCCTCGGCATCGTCGCCGAACCGGCCATCGCGCACCTGCTCGAACCGGTCTTCGACGCGGTCGGCGTCCCGCACGGCCTGGTGCACCCGATCTCGTTCGTGATCGCCCTGTCGCTCGCGACGTACCTGCACATGCTGCTCGGCGAGATGGTGCCGAAGAACATCGCGCTCGCGGAGCCGACGCGCTCCGCGCTGCTCCTCGGGCCGCCCCTGGTGACGCTCGCCCGGGCGCTGCGGCCGGTGATCTTCACGATCAACGCCTTCGCGAACACCCTGCTCAAGCTGTTGCGGGTGGAGGTCAAGGACGAGGTCTCGGCGACCTTCTCGGACGACGAGCTGGCCCGCATGGTCACCGACGCCGGTGACGCCGGGCTCCTGGACGACCGGGCCGCCGAGCGGCTGCACGACGCCCTGGAGCTGGGCCGCCGTCCCGTACGGGACGTGGTGATGCCGGCGGAGAAGGTGGTGTCCACCCCGGTCGGCACCACCCCCGAGGAGCTGGAGGCGCTGTCGGCGCGGACCGGTTTCTCCCGCTTCCCCGTGGTCGACGCGGAGCGCCACATCATGGGCTACCTGCACGTCAAGGACGCCCTGGACATCGTCCCGCGCGACCTGCCGTTCCCGGTGACGTCGCTGCGGCCGATCGCCCGGGTGCGGGCGGAGACGCCGCTGGACGACGTCCTGACCGCGATGCGCCGCAGCCGGACGCACCTGGCGGCGGTGCTCGACGAGAACGACCGCCCGGCCGGTCTCGTGGCGATGGAGGACGTGCTGCGCGAGCTGGTGGGACGCCCCGCGGCGTCGTAGCCGGTCCGCGTGAACGGAGAAGGGCCCCGGGATCCGTCCCGGGGCCCTTCGGGCTTCTCGCGGAGTTTCAGAGGGTTCGGGGTTCAGAGCGCGGTGGCGGACAGCCAGGCGTCGAGCAGGCTCCGGTCGCCGGTGTGCGCGAAGCACGGCTCGTCGGCGTCGTACCGGCGGTGCAGCAGGAGCAGCAGCTCCCCGGCGTCCGCCTCGACGGCGGCGGTCGGCTCGGCGCCGCCGCTCCCCCGGGTCCAGGTGAAGCCGCCCCCGCCGAGGACGAGGGTCCAGACGGCGTCGGCGTCGCGGGCGGCGAGGCGCAGGACCGCCCCGTCCCGGCCGAGCCGGGAGACCGGCTCGGCGATCCGGCCGACGTACGGGGCGTCGGTCAGGAAGTGGTCGACGGCCTCCGCGGCCGTGCCGGGGTCGAGGGGGCCGGCCTTCCCGTCGACGGCGCGTTCGGCGTCGGCGAGGTGGACCAGGGTCTCGTAGAGCACCCGGCGGGGGTAGTGGCGGACGTGCGGGTCCGCGCCCGGGGACCAGACGGGGGCGTCCGGGTCGGCGGCGCGGGCGGTGGCGGCGAAGCGCTCGGCCCCGGCGACGAGCCAGTCGGCGTACGCGGCGGGGTCGGCCGGCGGGTCCAGGGGGAGGTCCTCCGCGAGGACGCGGACGGCGGAGCGGGTCCGTACGAGGTGCTCGGCCCAGCGGTGGACGGCGCCGACGTGCCGGGCGAGGTCCGCGAGGGTCCGGTCGGGACGGCCGGGGACGGGGGTGGCGGGGTCGGCGGCGCGGACGACGGCGGCGAGGCGCCGGGCGTGCTCCAGAGCGGCGTCGCAGGCGGTGGCGTGGGTGTCCTCGGTGAGGCCCAGGCCCTCGGAGACCTTGAGCAGCCCGTTCCGCCGGGGGCCCTCGGGCTCGCGCAGGGCCGCCGCGCGGAAGAGCCCGTCGAGGGTCCGCCGGTCGGCCGCCGTGAGCCCGGCGAGGGCGTGCCCGGTGGACTCCAGCCACGCCACCGCCGTGTCGGGGTCGAGGACGTCCTCGTCGGCCGCCTCGACCTCCGTCACCAGTCCGGCCAGGGCCTCTGCCAGGGCGCTCAGGAGCGCTTCGCTCATCGGATTTCCCCTCCCGGGTTCTCCACGGCACGCCTCGCATACCGCACGGTATGATCGCTCCGCCATGGAGATCAATGCCACGTACAACAGTTTCGTCGCCCTCGGCGACAGCTTCACCGAGGGTATGTCGGACCTGAGGCCCGACGGTTCCTACGGCGGCTGGGCCGACGCCCTCGCGGGCCGTCTCGCCGCCCGCTCCCCCGGCTTCCGCTACGCGAACCTCGCCGTGCGCGGGAAGCTCATCGGACAGATCGTCGAGGAGCAAGTCGGCCCGGCCGCAACGATGGAGGCCGATGTGGTCACCCTCGTCGGCGGCCTCAACGACACCCTCCGGCCCAAGGTCGACATGGTCCGGGTGAGGGACCTCCTCACCGAGGCAGTGGAACGCCTCACACCCGCCTGCGGGCAGCTCGTCCTGATGCGCAGCCCCGGCCGGAACGGGCCCGTCATGGAGCGCTTCCGGCCCCGGATGGAGGAGCTCTTCGCCCACATCGACGGGCTCGCCGCCCGGCACGGCGCCCTGGTCGTCGACCTGTACGGGGCGCCGTCGCTCGGCGACCCCCGCCTGTGGGACGTGGACCGGCTCCACCTGACGGCCGAGGGGCACCGGCGGGTCGCCGAGGCCGTGTGGCAGGCCCTCGGCCTGGAGCCGGAGGAGGACTGGCGCACCCCGCTGCCGCCGACCGCGCGCCCGCGCTGGGCGAGCCGGCGGCTCGCGGACGCCCGCTTCGCCAGGGAGCACCTGGGCCCCTGGATCGGGCGGCGCCTGACCGGCCGCTCCTCCGGCGACGGCCGCGCGCCCAAGCGCCCGGAGCTGCTTCCGTACGCGCCCTCGGTGAGCGTCCGGTCCGAGCGCCCGTGACCCGCGTCTCGTAGCAAGCTCCACATCGGGCGGCGGCGCCGACCTGCAGAAACCGCCAGGTAAACTCTGCCCACGTGACTGCTGTGACTGCGAAGCCCCGCATCCCCAACGTTCTGGCCGGCCGCTACGCCTCCGCGGAGCTCGCCGTCCTCTGGTCCCCCGAGCAGAAGGTGAAGCTGGAGCGCCGGCTGTGGCTCGCCGTGCTGCGTGCGCAGAAGGACCTCGGGATCGAGGTTCCGGAGGAGGCCCTCGCCGACTACGAGCGCGTCCTCGACCAGGTCGACCTCGGCTCCATCGCCGAGCGCGAGAAGGTCACCCGGCACGACGTGAAGGCCCGCATCGAGGAGTTCAACGCCCTCGCCGGTCACGAGCACGTCCACAAGGGCATGACCTCGCGCGACCTCACCGAGAACGTCGAGCAGCTGCAGATCCGGCTCTCCCTGGAGCTGATGCGGGACCGCACGGTCGCCGTCCTCGCCCGCCTCGGCAAGCTCTCCGCCGAGTACGCCGAGCTGGTCCTGGCCGGCCGCTCGCACAACGTCGCCGCCCAGGCGACCACCCTCGGCAAGCGGTTCGCGACGGCGGCGGACGAGCTGCTCGTGGCGTACGCGCGCCTGGAGGAGCTGCTCGGCCGCTACCCGCTGCGCGGGATCAAGGGCCCGGTCGGCACCGCGCAGGACATGCTGGACCTGCTCGGCGGCGACGCCGGCAAGCTGGCCGACCTGGAGCGGCGGATCGCCGGTCACCTCGGCTTCGCGCACGCCTTCACCTCGGTCGGCCAGGTCTACCCGCGCTCGCTCGACTACGACGTGGTCACCACGCTGGTCCAGCTGGCCGCCGCGCCGTCCTCGACCGCCAAGACGATCCGTCTGATGGCGGGCCACGAGCTGGTCACCGAGGGCTTCAAGCCCGGCCAGGTCGGCTCCTCGGCGATGCCGCACAAGATGAACACCCGCTCCTGCGAGCGCGTCAACGGCCTGATGGTCATCCTGCGCGGCTACGCCTCGATGACCGGCGAGCTGGCCGGCGACCAGTGGAACGAGGGCGACGTGTCCTGCTCCGTGGTCCGCCGGGTCGCGCTGCCGGACGCCTTCTTCGCCCTGGACGGCCTCCTGGAGACCTTCCTGACCGTGCTGGACGAGTTCGGCGCCTTCCCGGCCGTCGTGGCCCGCGAGCTCGACCGCTACCTGCCCTTCCTGGCGACCACCAAGGTCCTCATGGGAGCCGTGCGCGCCGGGGTCGGCCGCGAGGTCGCCCACGAGGCCATCAAGGAGAACGCGGTGGCCTCCGCGCTCGCCATGCGCGAGCAGGGCGCCGAGCGCAACGAGCTGCTCGACAAGCTGGCCGCCGACGAGCGCATCCCGCTGGACCGGGCGCAGCTGGACGAGCTGATGGCGGACAAGCTGTCCTTCACGGGCGCCGCCGCCGACCAGGTCGCGTCCGTGGTCTCCCGCGTCGAGGAGATCCTCAAGCAGCACCCGGAGGCCGCCGCCTACACCCCCGGGGCGATCCTCTGACCCCCTCCCCCCGGTTCACCCGGCAGGAGCTGGAGGCCGCTCGCGACCGCGTCGTTCCCGACGTGGTCGCGGACGGCCTCTCGGTGCTCTTCTGCGGGATCAACCCGGGTCTGATGACGGCGGCGTCCGGACACCACTTCGCCCGGCCGGGCAACCGGTTCTGGCCGGTGCTGCACCTGTCGGGGTTCACCCCGAGGCAGCTGCGGCCGGACGAGCAGGAGGAGCTCCTGACGTACGGGCTCGGGATCACGAACGTGGTGGAGCGGCCGTCCGCGCGGGCCGACGAGCTGACCCGCGAGGAGTACCGGGAGGGCGGGCGGCTGCTCGCCGCGCGGGTGGAGCGGCTGGAGCCGCGCTGGCTCGCGATCGCCGGCGTCACCGCGTACCGCGCGGCCTTCGACGAGCCGAAGGCGGTCATCGGGCCGCAGGAGCGCACGATCGGCACCACCCGGATCTGGGCGCTGCCCAGCCCGAGCGGTCTCAACGCCCACTGGTCGACGGCGGCGATGGCCGAGGAGTTCGCCCGGCTCCGCGAGGCGGCGGGGATCGCGGAGGCGTAGGGCACCTGCCCGTGGAGCGGAGCCGTGGCCCGGAGCGGGGCCCGCGCGCCGTACGACGGCGGGCGAGCCGTATCGGTGGCGGGCGGTGGGTCGTACCGGTGGCGGGCGGGGGTCGTACCCACGGCGGGCGGGAGCCCCGTACGGCCCGTTCCGCTTCGGGTTCCGCCCCCGCCTCCCGCCTGACGTGCGCGTTCGTCGCCGGTGGCGGCGGGGCCCCGGAGGCGGACCGTCACCCAAGCGTGACGGGGGCGGCACTCGCCGCAGCGGGACCCATTGAGTACCATCCGGCTGAATGGCTCACGAGCTGGGAGGACACACGGTGGGGCGGCTGACCGGCGGGGATCCGTCTCTGCTGCGGCGGATCAACTCCGCGGTGGTACTCCATGCGCTGCGGGGCGCCGACGCGCCCACGCTGACCGATCTGACCCGGATCACCGGTCTGTCGCGGCCCACGGTCGAAGGGGTCGTCGAGGGCCTCATGGAGGGCGGGCTCGTCGTCGAGTCGGCGCCCGAGGAGGGCGAGGCCCGGCGGCAGGGGCGTCCGGCGCGGAGGTTCCGCTTCCGCGCGGAGGCCGGTCATCTGCTCGGCATCGAGATCGGCCCGCACCGGGTGGCCGCCCTGCTCTCCGGTCTCGACGGACGGATCATCGGCGCCGGGTCCCGCGAGGTGTCGGAGACGGCGCCCGAGGACGAGCGCCTGGACCGGGTGCGCACGGTGGTCGCGGACGTGCTGCGCAGGGCCGGGGTCGCCCGGTCCAATCTGCGGGCCGTGGGCGTGGGCACGCCCGGCATCGTGGAGGCCGACGGGACGGTGCGCCTGGGCACGGCGCTGCCCGGCTGGACGGGCCTCGCGCTCGGCGAGCGGCTGCGGCGCTCCTTCCGCTGCCCGGTGATCGTGGAGAACGACGCCAACGCGGCGGCCGTGGCCGAGCACTGGAAGGGCGCCGCGACCGACTCCGACGACATCGTGTTCGTCCTGGCCGGGCTGAGCCCGGGGGCCGGTTCGCTGATCGGCGGCCGGCTGCACCGCGGCTTCGGCGGGGCGGCCGGGGAGATCGGCGCCCTGCACCTGCTCGGCCGGGACGTCACCCCCGAGCACCTGCTCTCGACGACGGACGAGCCGCTGCACCCGCTGGACGAGCAGGCGGTCGCGGAGGTCTTCGCGCTGGCCAAGAAGGGCGACGCGCGGGCCGGGGCGGCGGTGGAGCGGTTCATCCAGCGGCTCGTGCACGACGTGGCGGCCCTCGTCCTGGCCATCGACCCCGAGCTGGTCGTGGTGGGCGGCTGGGCGGCCGGTCTCGACGGGGTGCTCCAGCCGCTCCGCGAGGAGCTGGCGCGGTTCTGCCTGCGCCCGCCCCGGGTGGTGCTCTCCCTGCTCGGCGAGGCCGCGGTGGGCACGGGGGCGCTGCGGCTCGCCCTCGACCACGTCGAGGAGCAGCTCTTCGCGGTCGACGGAACGGTGACGGCCCGCCGCTGAACCGCCGGAGGGGCGGTCCCGGGGCGGGCCGGTGTCTGTCGGGGGGCGCGGACTACGAGGCCATGACCAGGTCGACCGAGTCGCCGAAGGTGAGGCGGCAGGTGTCGGCGCGGTAGGTGGCCACCGAGACGGCGGCGGTACGGCCCCCGGAGAGGTAGCGGGTCGTCACGACGAGGACGGGCGCGCCGGGCAGCCGGTCGAGCTCCTTGGCGTCGTCGGCGCGGGCGGAGCCGAGCTCGACGGAGCGGTCCTGGCCGTCCAGGGCGAGGTGCTGGAGCTCGCGGAGCACGGCGCGGGCGCGGGCGGGGCCGGCGGGGGCGTCGATGCCGCTGAGGCCCGGGACGGAGTCGGCCGGGACGTAGAGCAGTTCGGCGGCGACCGGCTGGCCCTGGGTGACGCGGAGGCGGCGGACGACGTGCACCCGGTCCTCGGCGCCGGTCTCCAGGACGCGCGCGACGGCGGCCGGGGGGACGTCGGAGGCGGAGTCCAGGGACTGCCAGGCCTCGTCGCCGACGCCCGGCCAGGCGTGCTGGGTGGTGGAGACGTCCACGCCGACGCGCGGCGGGGCGACCGTGGTGCCGACGCCGCGGCGGCGCTGGAGGCGCCCTTCCAGCTCCAGCTGCTCCAGGGCCTGCCGGAGCGTGGCCCGGGCGACGCCGAAGCGGGCGGCGAGCTCGCGCTCGTTGGGGAGGATCTCCCCGACGGCGAAGTCCGAGTCGAGCGCTTCGCCGATCACTGTCTTGAGGTGCTGGTACTTCGGTTCCGGTACCGATGCCAGCTGCGTGGTCCCCACCCTGATCCTCCGCAATTCGCCGTGTCCCGCGGCGTTTTTCCGCGCCCTTGTTTATTAAAGGTTCCTGCACTAACTCTGCGACCATAAGGCGAGCCACTCCCTTGGTCAAGACCAATCCTCCGTCGAAAACCCCGGAATGTGGCCCTCTGACCTAGATCGTTCACAGGACGTTCGCACCCCTGTGAGGCTCCGGTAGCGGAAAACCCCCGTCGCGGGGCGGCGGGGGCGGGGGTTCGTGCGGCGGCGACGGCGCCGGACGGCGAAGACGCGTGCTCCTCGGGAGCCTCCGGGGAGAGAGCGCCGTGTTATGGCCAAGTGCTATTACCCCGCGCGCCCTCCCCTTCGGAATCATGGGTCATGTCCATGCCGAACCACCGCCCCGCCGGCGGGACCCCGGCATGTGCGCGGCCCCTCCGGGCCGCCCGCCCCCCACACGCGCGCCCGCCGGGCGCGCCCACCGAATCGAGGAACCTTGCGCATCTCACGGCTCGTGCCCACCCTCGCGGCCGCGGCGGTCTCCGTCCTCGCCCTCCTCTCCCCCACCGCCTCCGCGGCACCCGCGCCCCCGGCCGTCCAGGCCGTGCAGCCGATCATCGGCGGCGGCTACGCCTCCAACGCCCCGTGGGCGGCCCGGCTGCTCTCGAACGGCCGGGAGACCTGTTCGGCCACGATCATCGCCCCGACCTGGATCCTCACCGCCAAGCACTGCGTCACCGGCGGCGGCCTCTCGTTCCGCATCGGCAGCCTCGACCAGCACAGCGGCGGCACCCTGGCCAACGGCGCCCAGACCTACACGCACAGCTCGGACCTGGCCCTCGTCCGCCTGGACCGCTCCGTCTCCGCGACCTACGCGACGCTCGGCCAGCCGGGCACCGTGCGCGTCGGCCAGAACGTCCAGGTGTACGGCTGGGGCGCCACGTCCCAGTGCGGCTCCGAGGCCAACTGCCAGTCCCGCTACCTGAAGGTCGCCAACGTCACCGTCACCAGCGGCTGCACCGACGCCTACGGCGGCTCCGCGATCTGCGCCCGCCGGGGCGACGGCATCACCGCCGGCGGCGACTCCGGCGGTCCGATGATGGCAGCAGGCGTCCAGGTCGGCGTGGCCTCCACCAGCGACCGCCAGACCACCACGGCGTACACCAACGTCACGGCGTACCGCTCCTGGATCAGGTCGATAGCGGGCGTGTGACGCGCCCGCGTCCCCGACGGGCGACGGGCCTCCCTCCGCACCGCGGAGGGAGGCCCGTCGTCGTGCCCGGAGGGTCAGGCGCCCTTTCAGGCGTCCTTCAGGCCGTGGAACTTGTCGGGGTTCCGGATGATGTGGACGGTCTGGACGCGTCCGTCCCTCGCTTCGAGCTGGATCACCGTGTCGGGGCGCCCGCCGGCGAACGCGACCAGGGCCGGGGCGCCGTTGAGCTCGACGAGGCGGTACTCGTAGAGGCCCGCGTCCGCGGACACGGCGTGGAGGAAGCGGCCGACCTTGGACGCGGTCTCGATGATCCGCAGCGGCGCCTTGGACTTGCCGCCGCTGTCGCCGACGAGGCGCACGTCCGGGGCGAGCAGGGCGAGCAGTTCGCCCAGGTCGCCGCCGGCGGCCGCGGCGAGGAAGCGCTCCGTGAGGTCGCGGCGCTCGGCCGGGTCGACGTCGTAGCGCGGCCTGCCCTCGTCGACGTGGCGCCGGGCCCGCCCGGCGAGCTGGCGCACGGCCGCCTCGGAGCGGTCCAGGACGGCGGCGATCTCCCCGTACGGGAAGCCGAAGGCCTCGCGCAGCACGAAGACGGCCCGCTCCAGGGGCGAGAGGGATTCCAGAACGACGAGGACCGCGAGCGAGACGGAGTCCGCGAGCAGGGCGCGCTCGGCGGTGTCGGGGGCGGCCGGGCCGAAGTCGGTGACGACGGGCTCGGGCAGCCAGGGGCCGACGTAGGTCTCGCGGCGCGTGTGGGCGAGCCGGAGCCGGTCGATGGCGAGGCGGGTGGTGATGCGCACGAGGAAGGCGCGGGGCTCGCGGACGTCGGCCCGGTCCTCGGCGGTCCAGCGCAGCCAGGCCTCCTGGACGACGTCCTCGGCGTCGGCGGCGCGCCCGAGCATCCGGTAGGCGACGCCGAGGAGCATCGGGCGGTGCTCCTCGAAGAGTTCGGTCGGCGTGTCGGACGGAACGCCGCCGGTGGTGCGCGGGGGGATGCCGGCCTCGGCGCCGGTCGGGGTGTCGGTGGGCACCCGTCCATCCCAGCCCACCGCCTCCGGACTGTCCAGTTCGGACCTGGCTCTTGAACTCCCGGCTACCGACCGGTAATTCTTACTGACGGGTCGTCTAAGAGGTGTCACGACAGGGAGTCCTCATGTCCGCACGGATCACGTTCACGATCGAGACCCCCACGGGTCCCCGGACGACGTCCCTGACGTACGAGAGGAGGGGCGCGGGCGAGCCGCTGCTCCTCCTCCACGGCATCGGACACCACTGGCAGGCCTGGGAGCCCGTCCTCGACGTGCTGGCCGCCGAGCGGGACGTGATCGCCGTCGACCTGCCCGGCTTCGGCGCCTCCGACGCGCTGCCGGAGGGCGCCCCGTACGACCTGTCCACGGTCGTCCCCGTCCTCGGCGCCTTCTGCGGGGCCCTCGGCGTGGAGCGCCCGCACGTGGCCGGGAACTCGCTCGGCGGACTGCTCGCGCTGGAGCTCGGCCGGGAGAAGCTGGTGCGCTCGGTCACCGCCCTCTCCCCCGCCGGCTTCTGGACGGAGGCCGAGCGCCGGTACGCCTTCGGAACGCTGCGGGCCATGCGGGGCGCGGCCCTGTCGCTGCCCGTGCCGGTGATCGAGCGGCTCTCCCGCACGCCCGCCGGGCGCACCGCCCTCACCAGCACCATCTACGCCCGGCCCGCGCGGCGTTCACCCGAGGCGGTCGTCGCCGAGACCCTCGCGCTGCGCGGCGCGACCGGCTTCCACCAGACCCTGGCGGCGGGCCGGACCGTGCTCTTCCGCGACGACGTCTCCTCCGCGGTCCCCGTCACCGTCGCCTGGGGCACCCGCGACCGGCTGCTCCTGCGCCGCCAGGGCGTCCGCGCGAAGCACGCCCTGCCCGGCGCGCGGCTCGTCCGGCTGCCCGGCTGCGGCCACGTGCCCATGAACGACGACCCGGCCCTCGTCGCGCGCGTGATCCTCGACGGCAGCCGCTGACGCCTTCCCCGTACGGGTGAACAGGCCGGTGCCCAGGGCGGCGCCGGCCCCCACCAGCAGGCTGCCGGCCGCCTGCGGGAGGCCGAAGGCGGCGCCCGCGACCAGGACGGCGCTCAGCGCGGCGGCGACCGGGATCGCCCCGGTGAAGAGGGTGGCCCGCTCCATGCCGATCCGCTGCACGCCCATGTAGAAGAGGACGAAGCCGACGACCGTGGCCAGGGCCGCCTGCCAGACGAGCGCCCCCGCCTCCACGCCCGTCGGCGTCCGGACGAAACCGGCGCCGTCCACGAGCAGCCCGAGGAGCGCCGCCTCGGCCGCGCCGACCCCGCAGACGGCGGCGGTGAGCAGCTTCGGGCCGAGGATCCGCAGCACCGGGACGGCCAGGACCGTGAACCCGACCTCGCCCGCGAGCGCCGCCACCGACCAGCCGATCCCGGCCGCGTCCGTCCGCCCCCAGCCCTGCACGGTGAACGCGCCGACGGCGACGAGCAGCGCCCCGTAGAGCACGGCGCGGGCCGGCCTGCGGCCCTCGGCCAGCGGGACCAGGACGGCGACGACGACCGGCGCGCAGCCCACCAGGACGCCCGGGACGGCCGGTTCGGCGGTCCGCTCGGCGGCCAGGACGGCGAGGTTGAAGCCGACCATGCCGACGGCCGCGAGGGCGGCGAGCCGCAGCCAGTGACGGGGGGTCAGGAGCCGGAGCGGGGCGAGTCCTCCGCGTCCGAGCAGCGGGAGCAGGAGCAGACAGGCGGCGCCGTAGCGGAGCGCCTGTCCGCCCGCGTACGGGTAGGCGCCGAGCAGGCTGTTCGCGGTGAAGGAGGCGCCGACGAGGGCATAGGCGAGGGTCACGAGGAGGACCCCGCGCAGGGAGTTCGCGTTCATGGTTCCGACGCTAGGAATCCCGGCGGCGCCGGTTAAGGTCCACTTCCATGACACCATCGGGGACCACTTCGGGCGGGGCTCCGGGCCCCGCCGGGCAGCCCGCGTGGGAGCTGCTGCTCCCGGCCGCCGGAGCACCGGCGCGGCGGCGGGGCCGGGCGCTCCAGGAGGCCCTGCGGGAGGCGGTCCGCTCGGGGCGGCTCGCGGCCGGGACCCGGCTGCCGTCCACCCGTGAGCTCGCGGCCGACCTCGGCGTCTCCCGGGGGCTCGTCACCGAGGCGTACGAGCAGCTGACCGCCGAGGGCTACCTGCGCGGCGAACGGGGCGCGGGGACCTGGGTGGGCGGGGCGGTCAGGGCGGGTCGTGCCGGTGCCGCGACCGGGACCGCGACCGGGACGGGGAGTGCGGCGGCGGCCGGGCCCGGGGGCCGCGATCCGGTCGCCGGAGCGCCGGACGTGCGGGTGGACTTCCGGCCGGGGACCCCGGACCTGTCGCTGTTCCCGAGGAGCGCGTGGGCGGCGGCGCAGCGGTCCGTCCTGGCGCGGCTCCCCCACCGGGCCCTCGGCTACCCCGACCCGCGCGGCCTCCCCGAGCTGCGCGGGGCGCTGGCCGGGATGCTGGCGCGGCGCCGGGGCGTGGTGGCCGATCCGGAACGGCTGGTGGTCTGCTCGGGCGTGGCCCAGGCGTCGACCCTCCTGGGGTTCGTGCTGCGGGCGCGGGGGCTGCGCGCGGTCGGCGTCGAGGACCCCGGCAGCCCGGAGCACGGGCGGCTCTTCGCCTCGACCGGCATGGAGACGGTGTGGCTGCCGCTGGACGGGGAGGGGCTGCGGCCCGGACCGCTCGCCGCCTCGGGGGTGCGGGCCGTGGTCGTGACGCCCTCCCACCAGTTCCCGTCCGGGATCGGCTGGTCGGCGGAGCGCCGCGCCGCGCTCCTCGACTGGGCGCGGACGGTCGACGGCTACGTCCTGGAGGACGACTACGACGGGGACTTCCGGTACGACCGGGCGCCGGTCGGCGCGCTCCAGGGGCTCGATCCGGAGCGGGTCGTCTACGCGGGATCGGTCAGCAAGTCGCTGGCGCCGGGGCTGCGGCTCGGCTGGGCCCTGGTCCCCGAGGCGCTGCTCGACGAGGTCGTCGAGCGGAAGCGGACGATGGACCTGGGCAATCCGGTGCTCGACCAGGCCGTCCTCGCGGAGTTCGTGACGCGGGGCGGGTACGACCGGCAGCTGCGCCGCTGCCAGCGCGCCTACCGGGAGCGGCGGGACGCGCTGCTCGCCGCCCTCGCCGCGCGCCTCCCCGGCACCGAGGTGAGCGGCATCGCGGCCGGACTGCACGTCATCGCGCGCGTACCGGCGCGCTTCGGGCCGCCGGAGCGGTTCCTGGCGCGGGCGGCGGAGGCGGGGGTGGCGCTGCGGGCCCTGGAGGAGTACGGCACGGCCCGGCCCTCGGACGGGGACGTACGGCTCGTCATCGGCTACGCGCACCTGTCGCCGTCGGCGATCGCGGAGGGGATCGCGCTGCTGGCCGGGGTGGTCGGGGGGCGGGTGGGGTCTGCGGGGCCTGTGAGGCCAGTGGGGTCTGTGAGGCCGGTGGGGTCTGCGGGGTCTGCGGGGTCTGCGGGGCCGGGGTGAAGGCGCCCGGTCCGGGGCGAGCGCTTCCCACGGGAGGCCTCACGGGTCCGGCGGGGGTGTTCTGTTCACGCGGGGTTCGCGCGGGCGCCTCCCCCGGCCGTTAGGCATGGGGCGGCGTACCGCCCTTGACCGGAATCGACCACCTCCCGGAGGCCCTTCCATGTCCCACCCCGTGCCCGGCTCCTCCTCCGATCCCGCCTCTGTCCCTGCTCCTGGCCTTGCTCCGGCTCCCGCTCCCGCGAGGCGCAGTGTGCTGCGCGGGTCGTTGGCCGCCTCGGCCGCGCTCACCCTCGGCGGCGTCGGCCTCGCGGCCCCCGCGTTCGCGCTCCGGGGCCGGCCCCGGGCCGCGTGGGGCGTGCAGACGGGCGACGTCACGGCCTCCTCCGGGCTGGTGTGGGTGCGCTCCGACCGACCGGCGCGCATGGTCGTCGAGACCTCCGCGACCGAGTCCTTCCGGCGGGCGCGCCGCCATCACGGGCCGCTGCTCGGGGCGGGCACGGACTTCACCGGCACCACCGCCCTGCGCGGCCTGCCGGCCGGCGAGCAGATCCACTACCGGGTCACCCTGGCGGACCCGGACGACCCGCGCCGTACGGGCGAGCCGGTCACCGGCACGTTCCGCACGGCCCCCGGCCGGCGCCGCGACGGCGTCCGGTTCCTGTGGTCCGGGGACATCGCCGGGCAGGGGTGGGGCATCAACCCGGACGTCGGCGGCTTCCGCGCGTACGACGAGATGCGCCGGCTGGACCCGGACTTCTTCCTGTGCAGCGGCGACGCGATCTACGCGGACGGGGTGATCGAGCCGAGCGTGACCCTGCCGGACGGGCGGATCTGGCGGAACGTCACGACGCCGGAGAAGTCGAAGGTCGCCGAGACCCTCGACGAGTACCGGGGCAACTTCCGGTACAACCTGCTCGACCACAACGTCCGGGCGTTCAACGCGCGCGTGCCGTCGATCGTGCAGTGGGACGACCACGAGGTGCGGAACAACTGGTATCCGGGGCAGATCCTGGACGACCCCCGGTACACGGAGAAGGACGTGGACGTCCTCGCCGCCCGCGCGGCGCGCGCCTTCGGCGAGTACACGCCGGTCTCCTCCCTCCACGTACCGGGCGGACGGGGCGGGCGCGGGCGGTGGGTGCACCGAGTGGTGCGGTACGGGCCGCTGCTCGACGTGTTCGTGCTCGACATGCGCTCGTACCGGAACCCCAACTCGCCCAACCGGCAGGCCGACGACACCACCGGCATCCTCGGCGCGGAGCAACTGGCCTGGCTGAAGCGGGAGCTGGCCGCGTCCACGGCCGTGTGGAAGGTGCTCGCGGCCGACATGCCGATCGGCCTGGTCGTCCCGGACGGGGCGGCGAACTTCGAGGCGATCGCGCAGGGCGATCCGGGCGCGCCGCTGGGCCGGGAGCTCCAGATCGCGGAGCTGCTGCGGTTCGTCAAGCACCGGCGGATCACCGGCACGCTGTGGCTGACGGCGGACGTGCACTACACCTCGGCGCAGCACTACGCGCCGGAGCGGGCGGCCTTCAAGGACTTCGCGCCCTTCTGGGAGTTCGTGTCCGGGCCGCTGGCGGCGGGCGGTTTCCCGGCGAACGCGCTCGACGGGACCTTCGGCCACGAGCGGGTCTTCGTGCGGGCGCCGGAGCGGGCCAACCTGTCGCCGATGGAGAGCCCGCAGTACTTCGGCGAGGTCGACATCGACGGCCACAGCGGCGACCTGACCGTCCGGCTGCGGGCCGAGGGCGGACAGGTCCTGTTCAGCAAGGTGCTGCGGCCGGGGCGCGTCGGGCAGTGACGCGAAGGCGTTCGACGCCACCGGCGTGTCCAGTGACGCGAAGGCGTTCTGCGGCACCGGCGCGTCCGGTGGCACGGGCTCGTCGCACGACACCGGCCAGGCAGGCGCCCCCGGTATGAAAAGCCCTGTTCAGGGGCGTTGTCAGTGGTGGGTCCTACGGTTTTTCCATGACGCGATCCGTACAGGCACTCGCCTACGCACGCCCGTCCGCGCTGGAGTCCACGGGCTCCGGCCGGCTGCTCGGTCTGGAGACGGCGGGCGGCCTCACGCCCCGCGGGGCCGAGGCCCATCCCCGCTTCTTCTCCGGGTTCCTGGCCTCGCCGCAGGTCGCCGCCCGGGGTCTGCTCGCGGTTGCCGACGTGGCCGCGGCCCGCTACTACCAGCGGATACGGCCGGGTTCGCTGGATCCGGTGGTGACGGGGAACGGGGACCGGCTGCGGTTCGAGTCCTTCTCCGGCTGCGGCGGGGTGTACGCGCGTCTGGACGTGCTCGACGAGGGCCTCGACGGCGCGGAGACGGGACACGGCACCACCAACGTCGACGTCAACGACCCGCTGCGCGAGGCGCTGTCGCGGATGACGGGGGACGATCCGCTGCACCTGCGGGTCGGCCCCGACGAGATGGCGGTGAGCACCCTCGCGGGCGCGGTCGTGGAGAAGAAGGTGCCGCTGCCCGACCGCTGGCTGCGGGGGTTCGCCGAGGCCCAGGTCGCCTCGGCGCGGTTCGACCTGCGGGCGGAGCTGACGGGGGCGGAGGCCGTGCGGTTCCTCCGATCCCTGCCGCGCGCGCAGTCCCGGGGGCGCGGTCCGCTGTGGATCGTCCCGTCGGGCCGGACCCTGCGCCCGACGACCCGGCCGGGCGCGGGCGCGGTGTGCCTGCCGGGGCCTGACCGGCTGATCGCCCTGGAGCGGGTGCTGCGGTACGCGACGGGGCTGCGGGTGTACGGGCCGGTGCCGGACGGCACGGCCGCGGCGAGCGCCTGGGAGGTGACCCTGCCGGGAATGCGGCTGACGCTGACGCTGTCGCCCGACCCGGCGCGGGGCTTCTCCGGCGAGGGTGGTGTCCTGGAGGCGCTGGCGACGGAGGAGGCGGAGCAGGACGCCGAGCTGGTCGCGGTGCTGCTCGCCTGGGAGCCGCGGATCGATCCGGCCGACCTCGCGGCGCAGGCGGGCCTGACGGCCGACCGGGTGCGGGCGGCGCTGACCCGGCTCGGCACGGCCGGCCGGGTGGGGTACGACGTGGCGGACGCGGCCTACTTCCACCGGGAGCTGCCCTACGACGCGGACCGCGCCGAGCGCCACAACCCGCGTCTGGTGAGCGCGCGCCGGCTGGTCGCGGAGGGTGCCGTGGAGCTGGACGGGGAGTCGGCGGCGGTGGCCTCGGGCGACCGGCGCTACCGGGTGCGGGAGTCGGACGGGGTCCTGAGCTGCACCTGCCAGTGGTGGGCGGACTACCGGGGGCGCCGGGGGCCGTGCAAGCACGCGCTCGCGGTGCGGATGGCCCGGCGGGGCGCGGTGGTCGCGGCCGGAGCGGCGCCGTGACCGGCATCGGGGAGTGGGCGGCCGGAGCGGTGGCCGGGATCAGGGCACGGGTCGAAGGGGCGGGACGGAAGACAATGGGGGCAGACGTGGGAACCGGTACGGAGAGCGGTGCGGCAGTGTCGGTGGAGGACGGAGCGCGGGGTGCGGCCCCGGGCGGCGCGGCGGTCGGGCGACTGCTCGACGCGGTGCGCGCCGGGCAGGCCCGGCAGGTGCCGAAGCTCCTGGAGCCGCTGGACGCCGCCGCGCGCAAGGAGGCCCTCGGGCGGCTGAAGGCGCTGCGCGCCGAGGTCCGCTCCTGGGACTGGAAGCGGGGGCAGGAGGCGGCCCGCATCCGGCGCGGCCTGTACGTGGCGGGGGCCGGGTGCCACACGGGCGCGGCGGCGGCCGCGACCTGGCTGGCCGGCAGCGACATGCTGGGCTGGGACCTCAAGGACGCGAGCCCGGTCCTGGCGGTGCTCGCCGACCGGGACCCGGCCTGGCTGGCGGACGTGGCGGGACGGCTCGCCAAGCGGCGGAACGTCGCGGAGAGCGCCTACGAACTGATCCGCGGGCTCGTGGTGCGCTCCGGCTGCCCGGTCCCGGCGACCGACGGCTACGTCCTGGGCTGGACGCGGAAGGTGACCGACAAGCGGCTCCTGGAGCGGCTGCGCGCGGACCCGCAGACGCCGGTCCTGGTGGCGCACGCGCTGTCGATGGGTGAGACCCCCGACCGGCTGGTCTGGTCGGTCGGCCCGGAGGCGCCGACGCACTGGCCCACGGCGCTCACGACGCTCGTCGCGGAGGGGGTGCTCGACCGGGCCGCCGTGGTGGACCTGTGCGTGTCCCGGCTACTGCGCGGCGGGCGGGTGCGGGACCTGCGGTTCCCCCTTGAGGTGCTGCGGCTCCTCGCCCCGACCGAACAGGAGCTGCGGGAGCGGATACCGGACTGGATCGGGATGGCGGCCGACGCGCCGTCGCCGGTCGCCGGGTACGCGCAGGAGGTCCTCGCGGGGCTCGCCGGGGCGGGGACGCTGTCGGCCGGGGCGCTGGCCGAGATGACGGGCGCGGTGCTCTTCCGGACCGAGAAGAAGCTGGTGCGGGCGCAGCTGACGCTGGTCGGCAAGGTGCTCGCGCGGGAGCGGGGCGCGGCCGGCGAGCTGCTGCCCGCCGTCGCGGAGGCCTTCGGGCACGAGGACACCGGCGTCCAGGAGCGGGCGCTGAAGCTGGTGGGCCGCTATCTGTCCGCCGTCGGCCCGGAGGTGCGGGACGAGCTGGCCGAGGCGGCCGGGCTGCTCGGCCCGGCGCACCGGCGGGCGGCCGCGGAGGTGTTCGGGGACGCGCTGGTGGCGGTGGACTCCGGGCCGTACGAGGAGATCCTGCCGCCGGTGCCGGGTCCGGAGCCGGTGGCGCCCGCGGCGGCCACGGTCGGGGCGCTGGTGGAGGAGCTGGTGGCGAAGGGGCTCATGGAGGACCCCGTGGCGTTCGAGCGGGCGTTCGACGGTCTGGTGCGGCACGCGCACCGGGACCGGGCGGCGGTGGCGGAGGCGGTGCGGGAGGCGTTCCCGAAGGAGTCCTGGGGCACGCCCCACCACTTCACGCACTACACCCACGGCATCCACGTGGTGCTCGCGTCGCTGCTCGGCCTCGTGCGGCGGTCGGTGATCGACGTCCACCGGGCGGAGGTGCCCGACCGGGACTCCTGTTCCCACGAGGGCCTGTCGGGCGTCCTCCAGGCGCGGCTGTGGGAGGCCGCCGCCCTGGTGGGCACGGACGAGCTGCCGTTCCTGCTCGCCACGCCGACCCAGCACACCGGCGGGATCGACCCGCCGGTCCTCGTGGAGCGGCTGCGGGCCTACCGGGACGCGGGCGTGGAGCCCGCCCCGGTGGACCTCGCCCAGGCCCTGGTCCGGGTCCTGCGGGCCGACCCGTCGGCGGGGCGGGCGGCCGGGGAGGCGGCGGAGCTCGGCACCCCGGCCGGTCTGCGGCTCGCCGCCTGGCTGCGGGACGAGGACGCGCTGGGGGCGACCGTGCGGTTCTTCCCCCGGGGGGCCAAGCAGTTCTCGGGGAAGTGGTGGCTGATCGACCGGACCGTGGTCGAGTTCGGCGAGCGCGCCGTGGTGCGGGAGGGGTTCCCGCCCGCCTTCCACTGGCTGGGCGGAGCCGTGCGGGCGACTCCCCGGCACTGCTACCACTGGTTCGGGGACCGGGCGCAGTGGGCGTCGGTGCTCCCGGCCGACCGCGAGGTCCTGGCGGCCTGTCTGCTTCCGGCCATGGCGCACTCCGTCGACGGGGACCAGCGCGGGGCGACCGAGCCGCTGACCGCACTGGCCGAGGCCGGGGGTCCGGTCGGCCGTGCGGTGCACCTGGCCCTGGCGTTCGGTCTGGGCTGCGTCGACTCCGACGACCGGCTGCGCGCGGTGGACGCGCTGCTCGTCCTGGCGTCGCGGGGCGAGCTGAACGCCCGGGCGCTCGGGGCGGAGCTGACGTGGCTGGTGGCGGAGGGGTCGCTCAAGCCGAACCGGCTGGCGGACGCGGTCCGGACGGCGGCGACCACCGGGGCGTACGGGACGGTCTGGGCGGTCCTGGAGGCGGTGCTGCCGGAGCTGCTCGGCGCGGAGAAGCCGGTGCGGGGGCTGGGTGAGCTGCTCGCGGTCGCGGCCGACTGCGTGGAGCGGTGCGGGGCCCGGGGGGAGGTCGACGGGCTGGACGCGGTGGCCTCGGCGCGGGGTTCCTCGCAGCTGGTGGTGCAGGCCGGACGGCTGCTGAACGCACTCCGCCAGGAGGCCGATCAGACTCCGACAGAAACGGCCTGAATCAGCCGTTAAGCCGCCAGACGGGCGCTTAACCCGTCAGTCACAAAGCGTTCGTGATCACGCAACACCACTGGGTCACAGTGAAGTCATGACCGATGTGACGTCTTCGAAGAGTGCCCGCCATCCGCACCACTGGCGGCACGACCTGATCGAGCTGGCCGCGCTGTTCACCGCCGTGGTGGTGGCCGACACGATCGCCAAGACCATCGCCAAGGGCCCGGAGGGCCCCTACCTGCTGGTGTTCTCGGCGATCGCGCTGGTCGCCACCGCCACCTTCCACACCTGGTGGGCGCGGAGGCGCAGTCATGCCAGCCACGCCCCGCCCGCCGGTGATCCCGGCGGGCGCCGCACCGCCGTCCCCGCGGCGCGGCCGGAGCCCGGCGCGGGGACGGACGAGGAGTCCGGCCGGGCCGCCGGGACCTCGCTGTGGCGGATGCGGACCACCGTCGCGGACACCCCGGGCAGCCTCGCCGCCCTGTGCACGGTCCTCGCCCGCCTGGACGTGGACATCCTCACCCTCCAGACCCACCCGCTGGCGGACGGCACGGTCGACGAGTTCCTGCTGCGCGCCCCCGCCGGCCTCTCCGCCCAGGAGCTGGCCCGCGAGGTCGCGGCGGCCGGCGGCCGGGACACCTGGACCGAGCGGGCCGACGCCCACGACCTGGTGGACACGCCGACCCGGGTCCTCGGGCTCGCCACCCGTACGGCGCTCGACGCGGCCGAACTGCCGCTCGCGCTGCGCCAGCTCCTCGGCCGCTGCACCCTCCACTCCGTGCCGGCCGTCTCGCTCACCGGGCGCCCCACCGGCGAACAGGCCCCGGTCGAAGGGGTCCTGGAGGAGACCGTGATGCGGCTGCGCGACCCGCACGGCGGCACGCTCGTCGTCGAGCGCCCCTACCTCCCCTTCACCCCGACCGAGTTCGCCCGGGCGCGCGCCCTGGTGGAGCTCGACGCCCGGCTCGGCCCGCGCCTCCCGCGCGGCCGGGACGTGCTGACCCTGCCCGAGGGCAACGAGATCACCGTCCGCCGCGCCGACCAGCGCGACCTGGCGGCCGCGCGGGCCATGCACGACCGCTGCTCGGCCCGCACTCTGGGCCTGCGCTACCACGGTCCGGTCGGCGACGCCGACCGCTACCTCGATCACCTGCTCAGCCCCCGCTTCGGGCGCACCCTCGCCGTGCGGACCGCCTCCGGCCGGCTCGTCGCCCTGGGCCACCTGCTGTGGGACGGGGACGAGACGGAGGTCGCGCTGATGGTCGAGGACGACTGGCAGCGGCGCGGCATCGGCGGCGAGCTCCTCGGCCGGCTCGTGGCGATGGCCGAGGAGGCCGGCTGCGACAGCGTGTACGCCGTGACCCAGTCGTCCAACACGGGGATGGTGGCCGCGATGCGGGCGCTCAACCTGCCCCTCGACTACCAGATCGAGGAGGGCACCCTGGTGATCACCGCCCGGCTGGCCCCGGCACGGCATCCCGGTGCCCGGACGCAGCGGCACGAGGGGACCCGGCCGGCGGAGCGCTGAGTGCCTGGGTCAGGTCCCGCCAGATGTCCTCGACGTCCTCCAGGCCGACCGACATCCGCAGCAGGCGGTCGCTGACGCCCGCCGAGCGCCGGTCCCCCTCGGCCACGATCCGGTGGCTGATGGAGGCCGGGTGCTGGATGAGGGTGTCGACGCTGCCGAGACTGACCGCCGGGGTGATGAGCCGTACCCCGGCGATCACGTCGTGCGGCTCCCCGTACACCTCGAAGGCGATCATCGCGCCGCCGATCCGCGGGTAGTGGACGCGGGCGATCCGGGGGTCGGTGGCGAGCCGCCGGACCAGTTCGGCGGCCGTCGTGGACGCCGCCCGCACCCGGACCGGCAGGGTGGCGAGGCCGCGGAGCAGCAGGTAGCCGGCGAGCGGGTGGAGCACCCCGCCGGTGGCGAAGCGGACCTGGCGGAGCGTACGGGCGAACTCCTCGTCGCAGGCGACGACCCCGCCCATGACGTCGCCGTGGCCGCCCAGGTACTTGGTCGCGCTGTGCAGCACGATCCGGGCGCCCTGCTCGACCGGCCGCTGGAGGACGGGGGTGGCGAAGGTGTTGTCGACCAGGAGCGGCACGGAGCCGCAGGAGTGGGCGAGGGCCCGGACGTCGGCCTCGGCGAGGGTGGGGTTGGCGGGCGACTCGACCATGACCAGGCCGGTGTCGGGCCGGATCGCCTCCGCGATGCCGGCCGGGTCGGTCCAGGTCACCTCGGTGCCGAGCAGTCCGGCGTCGAGCAGGTGGTCGCTGCACCCGTACAGCGGGCGGACCGCGACGACGTGCCGCAGGCCCTGGCTCGCCCGGGCCAGCAGGACGGCGGTCAGGGCCGCCATGCCGCTGGCGAAGGCGACGGCCGCCTCGGTGCCCTCCAGACGGGCGAGGGCCTCCTCGAAGCGGGCGACGGTCGGGTTGTCGAGCCGGGCGTAGACGGGCGGGCCGTCGAGCCGGGCGCCGGTGGTGGCGAACTCGTCGATCCGGGCGGCCTCGGCCCGGGCGTCGTACGAGGGGTAGGTGGTGGACAGGTCGATCGGCGGGGCGTGCAGTCCGAGCCCGGCGAGATCCTCGCGGCCCGCGTGCACGGCTTCGGTGGCAAGGGCCCTCGGGGTGGCCGAGGGGCCGAGATCCATGGCGTCCATGGCGGCACTGTGAACGGATACCGGCAAGTAGCGCGGAATCGCCGTGCTACGTTCGGCGGATGGCCGATTCCGTCGTACTGGACCCGGTCGATCTGCACATTCTTCGCCTCCTGCAGAACGACGCCCGGACCACTTACCGCGAGCTCGCCGCCGAGGTCGGCGTCGCTCCCTCGACCTGCCTGGACCGGGTGGCCCGGCTACGGCGCACGGGCGTGATCCTCGGACACCAACTACGTCTGGATCCGGCCAAACTCGGCCGTGGGCTCGAAGCGCTCCTCCTCGTCCAGGTCCGCCCGCACCGGCGGGAACTGATCGGTCCGTTCGTCGACCGGATCCGGGCCCTGCCGGAGTCCCGGGCACTGTTCCACCTCACCGGGCCCGACGACTATCTGGTGCACGTCGCCGTGGCGGACCCCACCGACCTGCAACGACTCGTCCTGGACGAGTTCACCTCCCGCCGCGAGGTGGCCCGGGTGGAGACCCGGCTGATCTTCCAGCAGTGGGAGTGCGGGCCGCTTCTGCCCCCTTCGGCGGGCCCCTCCTTGTCAGCCGTCTGAGGCCTGACGAGGGTGACGGCGGCCCGCCGGAGAGGCCAGGATGGCCCCCATGCCAGAGATTTCCAGCAGCCCGCTGCCCCGCCAGGTCGCCGACGACCACGTCGACGCACTCATCGCCCTCGACCCGATCGTCGGTACGTATCTGGGCGTCAGGGAGAGCGCCGGACTGCTGCCCGACTTCTCGCCCGCCGGTCAGCGGGCCGTGGCCGACCTCGCCCGCCGCACGCTCGCCCGGCTCGACGCGGCCGAGCGGACGCCGGGGGCCGACGGCGACGCCGAGCGGCGGTGCGCCCGGCTGCTGCGGGAGCGCCTGACGGCGGAACTGGCCGTGCACGAGGCCGAGGAGGGCCTCTGTACCGTCAGCAACATGCGCTCGCCCGCGCACAGCGTCCGCATCGCCTTCACCGTGATGCCGACGGAGACCGAGGAGGACTGGACGGCGGTGGCGGCCCGGCTGCGCGCGGTGCCGGCCGCCCTGGAGGGCTACCGCTCCTCGCTCGCCCTGGGCCTGGAGCGCAAGCTGTTCGCGGGCCCCCGCCCCACCGCCACCTTCGTCGGACAGCTCACCGAGTGGGCGGGCGGGGAGGACGGACGGCCCGGCTGGTTCGAGGAGTTCGCCGCCGCCGGGCCCGGCACGCTCCCCGAGAAGCTCCGCGGCGAACTGGCGGCGGCGGGCGGGGAGGCCACCGCGGCCGTGGGCGCGCTGCGGGACTGGATGCGGGACGTGTACGCCCCGGCCGTCGCCGACGCCCCGGACACGGTGGGCCGCGAGCGCTACCGCCGCTGGTCCCGCTTCTTCAACGGCACCGACCTGGACCTCGACCAGGCCTACGCGTACGGCTGGTCCGAGTACCACCGGCTCCTGGGCGAGATGCGGACCGAGGCCGAGCGGATCCTGCCCGGCGCGGACCCCTGGGAGGCGCTCGCCCACCTGGACGAGCACGGCACCCACATCGAGGGCGTCGACGAGGTGCGGACCTGGCTCCAGCGGCTCATGGACGAGGCCATCGAGGCGCTCGACGGCACCCACTTCGAACTCGCCGACCGGGTGCGGCGGGTGGAGTCCCGGATCGCCCCGCCGGGCGGCGCCGCCGCGCCGTACTACACCGGCCCGTCCGAGGACTTCTCGCGCCCCGGCCGCACCTGGCTGCCCGTGGACGGCACGACCCGCTTCCCGGTGTACGACCTGGTGTCGACCTGGTACCACGAGGGCGTGCCGGGCCACCACCTCCAGACCGCGCAGTGGGTGCACGTCGCCGACCGGCTCTCCCGCTACCAGGCGACCATCGGCAAGGTCAGCGCCAACATGGAGGGCTGGGCGCTGTACGCGGAGCGGCTGATGGACGAGCTCGGCTTCCTGCCCGACGCGGAGCGGCGCCTCGGCTACCTCGACGCCCAGATGATGCGCGCGTGCCGGGTCATCGTGGACATCGGGATGCACCTGGGCCTGGAGATCCCGGCGGACTCCCCCTTCCGGCCGGGCGAGCGGTGGACCCCGGAGCTGGCCCAGGAGTTCTTTCAGCTGCACAGCAGCCGCCCGCCGGCCTTCGTGGAGAGCGAGATGACCCGCTACCTGTCGGTGCCGGGCCAGGCGATCGGCTACAAGCTGGGCGAGCGCGCCTGGCTGATCGGCCGCGCCAACGCCCGGGCGGCGCACGGCGAGGCGTTCGACGCGAAGGCCTGGCACATGGCGGCCCTCTCGCAGGGGCCGCTCGGCCTGGACGACCTGGTGGACGAGATCTCGCGGCTCTGAGCACGGGGCGGGGAACCCCCCGGCCGTTCGCCCGACCGGCCGGGGAGCCCCCTTGACCGGCCGGGGATCTCCCCTGCTCGGCCGGAGACCTCCCCTGACCGGCGGGGGACCTCGCTTGATCGGCGGGGATTCCCCTGCTATCCCTCCCCCATGACCACCGCTTACACCCCGGACGCCACCGACTGGCGCATCCTCGCGGCCCTCCAGTCCGAGGGCCGCGCCAGCTTCGCCGAACTCGCGCGCGCCGTGTCGATGTCGCCGTCCGCGGTGACCGACCGGGTGCGGCGCCTGGAGGAGGCCGGAGTGATCACCGGGTACACGGCGCTCGTCGACCAGGACCGGCTCGGGCTCCCCATCCTGGCCTTCGTGCGGCTGCGCTATCCGCACGGCAACTACAAGCCGTTCCACGACCTGCTCGACACCACGCCGGAGGTCCTGGAGGCGCACCACGTCACCGGGGACGACTGTTTCGTCCTCAAGGTCGCGGCGCGCTCCATGAGGGACCTGGAGACGATCACCGGGAAGATCGCCGGGCTCGGCTCGGTGACGACCAGCGTCGTCTACTCCTCGCCGCTGCCCCGGCGTTCCCTCAGCCGCTGAGCGCGTCCCCGCCGGTGCTCAGCCGCACCGCCGAGCCGTGCCGGGCCTTGACGACCTCCAGCTGGGCCGGGATCCGGCGGCGCAGGTCGCCGACGTGGCTGACGATGCCGACGCTGCGGTCCCGCTCGCGCAGCGAGTCGAGGACGTCGAGGACCTCGTCGAGGGTCTGCTCGTCGAGGCTGCCGAAGCCCTCGTCGATGAAGAGGGTGTCGAGCCGGACGCCGCCCGCCTCGTCCGTGACCACGTCGGCGAGGCCGAGGGCGAGGGCGAGGGAGGCGAAGAAGGTCTCGCCGCCGGAGAGCGTGGCCGTGTCGCGCTCGTTGCCGGTCCAGGCGTCGACGACGTGCAGGCCGAGCCCGGCCCGCTTGGCGCCGGAGCGGGCGTCGGAGTGGACGAGGGTGTAGCGGCCCGAGGACATCCGCAGGAGGCGGGCGGTCGCGGCGGCCGCGACCTGTTCGAGCCGGGCGGCCAGGACGTACGACTCCAGGCGCATCCGGCGCTCGTTCTCGGCGGAGGTGCCGGCGGTGAGGGCGGCGAGGCGGGCCACCCGCTCGTACTCCTCGCGGAGCGGCCCCAGGCGGTGGACCTCGGCGGTGGCCTGCCGGGAGAGTCCGGCGAGGTCCGCGACCCGTTCGCGGGCGGCGGCGAGGGCGGAGTCGGCCTCGCGCAGGGCGCGTTCGGCCGCCGTGTGGGCGGCCTCGGCGGCGGCGGGGTCGGCGGGCGGAAGCGCGGCGGCGGCCGCGGTGTCCGGTTCGGCGAGCCGGTCCGCGACGACGGCCTCCTCGGCCTGCCAGGCGTCCAGGCGGTCCTGGAGGTCGCGGCGCGCCCCCTCGGCCAGGAACGCGTCGGCGGCCTCGTCGGGGGTGGCGAAGCCCTCCTTGTAGGCGGCGTCGGCGAGGAGGGCGTCGGCCTCCTTGAGGCGCCGGTCGGCGAGTTCGGCGGAGCGCACGGTGCCGGCGGCGTCGGCGAGGAGGGCGATCCGCCGCTCCAGCCGGTCGGCGTGTTCGGCCACGGTGGCGAACGCGCCGCGTCCCCGGGCGATCTCCTCGTCGAGCGCGGCCCGTTCCCGTTCCAGCGTCTCGCGCCGCGAGGTCCGGGCGGCGGCCCGCCGCTCGGCCTCCCGCTGCGCCGCCACCCGCTCCTCGTGCTCCCGCTCGGCCCCCGCGAGCGCCTGGCGGGCGGCGTGCGCCTGTCCGGCGAGCGCGTGGGCGTCGGCGTGGAGCCGGGTCAACTCCTCGACCTCACCGGCCAGTTCCTCGACGGTGGGGTCTGCGGCGGCCGGGTCGTCGGCCGGTCCGGTCCGGACCTCCGCGCGGGCCGCCGTCCAGGACTCGCGGGTGACGGCCAGCTCGCGCTCGACGGCCGTACGGGCCTCCTCCGCGTCGGCGTAGGCCGCGTAGGCGGCGTCCTCGGCGGCGCGGTCGACGTGGCCGGCGGTGGTGCGGGCGGGGGCCGGGTGGGCGGTGGAGCCGCAGACCTGGCAGGGGGCGCCCGCCTCCAGGGCCTCCGCGAGTTCGGCGGCGATGCCCTCCAGGCGGCGGGACTTGACGTCGAGCCAGGTCTCGTGGGCGTCGTTCCGCCGCTCGCGGGCCTGCGCGAGGCGGCTCTCGGCGGCTTCGGCGCCCCGGGCGAGGGCATCGCGGCGGCGGGCGGCGGCGAGCCTGCGGCGGGCGGGCTCCAGGCGTCCGGAGAGGTGTTCGACGCGGGCGACGGCGTCCCGGGCGGCCTCGGCATGCCCGGTGAGCCGGGCGCGGCGCGGCTCCCAGCCGGCGAGCCAGTCGGCCGCGTCCCGCAGGACGTCCTCGTCGGCGCGCGCCTCCCGTGCCAGTACGGCCCGTTCCTCGGTGAGAACGGCGGCGCGGTGCTCGGCGCGGCGGGCCGCTTCGAGGCCGCCGAGCTCCTCGCGCAGCCGGTCCCCCAGGGCGGAGAGCTGGGCGGTCCCGGCGTCGGCGAGGTCGGGCGGCAGCCGGTCGCGGGAGCGGGCGAGGGCGGCCAGGGCGGTGGCCTGCTCGCGTTCGGCGTCCCGGCGCAGGGCCAGGGCGGGGGCGACCCGGTCGGCCCGGAGGCTCCGGTCGAGGGCGGCCCGGAGGCGGTCGCGCTCGGGGGCCCGCCCGGCGATCCGCTCGCGGCGCAGGAGGGCGTCGGCGTGGCGGGCCTGGCGACCGGCGAGGTCGCGCTCGGCGTCGAGGGCGGCGCGCGCTCCGGTCCGCCGGAGCTCGGCGGCGGCGAGCCGGGCGTCCGCGACGTCGAGGGCCTCACGCGCCTCGGTGCGGGCGACGGCGGCCCAGGTGAGGACGGACGCGGCGAGTCCGGGTTCGCCGGGCCGGCCCTCGACCGGGGTGCGGGCCGCGTCGAGTCCGCCGGCGGCCTGGGCCATCCGGTGGGCGAGGGCGAGCAGCCGCTCGTCCCCCTCCCGCACCCGCTGTTCGGCCACCCGCCGCAGGTCGGCCAGGCGTTCCTCGACGGCGGCGAAGCGGCGGGTGTCGAAGAGGCGGCCGAGGAGCCTGCCCCGGGCCTCGGCGTCGGCGCGCAGGAAGCGGGCGAAGTCGCCCTGCGGCAGGAGGACGACCTGGCAGAACTGCTCGCGGCTCATGCCGAGGAGCTGGGTGATCTCCTCGCCGATCTCCTGGTGGGAGCGGCTGAGGCCGTTCCAGGCGCCGGTGGCGGGGTCGTACTCGCGCAGCCAGGTCTGGGCCTTCTCGGTGGTGAAGCCGCCGCCGCGCTTCTTGGGCCGCTGCTGGGCCGGGCGGCGGGTGATCTCCAGCCGCCGGTCCCCCACGGTCAGTTCGAGGAGGACCTCGGTGTACGTGCCGACGGGGGCGTGGTCGCTGCGCAGGGAGGCGCCGGGGGTCTGGCGGACGCCGGGCACGCTTCCGTACAGGGCGAAGCAGACGGCGTCGAGGACGGAGGTCTTGCCCGCGCCGGTCGGCCCGTGGAGCAGGAACAGCCCGGCGGAGGACAGGGCGTCGAAGTCGACGGTCTGGGTGGCGCCGAAGGGGCCGAAGGCGGTGATCTCCAGGCGGTGCAGCCTCACCGGTCCACCTCGCGCGCGGCCGTGTCGACGCGTACGTCGTCGAAGGCGCCGTACAGGACGGCCCGTTCCGCTCCGTCGAGCGCCGCGCCGCCGCGCACGTGGGCCACGAAGTCCTCCGCGATCTGCTGGTCGCTGCGGTCCCGGAGCCGCCGGGCGTAGGAGGCGCCGGAGTCGTCCTCGGTCCGCTCGGGGTCGAAGACCAGGTTCAGGGTGTGCGGGAAGCGTTCCGCAAGCCGGTTCATGGGGTCGGCGGGCCGGACGGGGTCGGTGAGGGTGGCCTCGACCCAGGATCCTTCGTGGCGGGCGTGCGCGGGGTCGGCGAGGAGGTCGTCGAGCCGGCCCCGGAGCCGGGCGAGGGGGCGCGGGACGGGGCAGTCGAGGCGCTCGGCGTCCAGGACGGCGCCGTCGGGGCCCGCCGGGCCGAGGTCGACGAGCCACATGGTCTTGCGGTGGCCGGCCTCGGAGAAGGAGTACGCGAGGGGGGAGCCGGAGTAGCGGACCCGGGGGGTGAGGGTCTGGCTGCCGTGGAGGTGGCCGAGGGCGACGTAGTCGACGCCGTCGAAGATCCCGGCGGGGACGGCGGAGACGCCGCCGACGGTGATGTCCCGCTCGCTGTCGCTGGGCGCGCCGCCGGCGACGAAGGCGTGGGCGACGACGACGGAGCGGGTCCCGGCGGGCCGGCCGGCGAGGTCGGCGCGGACCCGGTCCATGGCGGCGGCGAGCACGGCCTCGTGACCGGCCTTCCCGGCGCCGAGCCGCTCGCGGACGAGGGCGGGTTCGAGGTAGGGCAGGCCGTAGAGGGCGACGTCGCCGTGGGCGTCGGTGAGGACGACGGGGGTGCCGATGCCGTCGGGGTCGGTGCGGAGGTGGATGCCGGCCCGTTCGATGAGTCCGGCGCCGACGCCGAGGCGGCGGGCCGAGTCGTGGTTGCCGGAGATCATGAGGGTGGGGACCCCGGCCTCGGCGAGCCGGTGCAGGGCGGTGTCGAAGAGCTCGACGGCGGGCAGCGGGGGCACGGCCCGGTCGTAGACGTCCCCGGCGACGAGGACGGCGTCGATCCGCCGCTCGCGGACGGTGGCGACGAGGTGGTCGAGGAAGGCGGCCTGGGCGCCGAGGAGCCCGACGCGGTGGAAGGACCGGCCGAGGTGCCAGTCCGAGGTGTGCAGGAGCCTCACGTCGCCGTCCCTCCCCCACCGGTCCCGCCCGGTTCCCGTTCGTGTGCGTCCACCACGCTATCCCGAGCGGGGGCGTGGGCGCGGCCGTCCCGGTGACGGGCACCGGGGCCGCGCGTCACACCTCTCCGTACGCCTCGCCGCCGAGTTCGCACGTGGCCGTGCCCGCCGTGGCGTCGGCGAGCCAGGCGCGGAAGGCGGTGACGTCGGCGTCCGGGAGGCCGATCTCGATCGTGACGGCGTCGGCGTACCGCACGTCCCGGACGGCGCGGCCGGTCGCCCGCAGGTCGTTCTCCAGCTTGCCCGCCCGCTGGTGGTCGACGGTGACGGTGACCAGCCGGAAGCGCTGCCGGGTCACGGTGCCGAGCGCGTCGAGCGCCTCGCCGACCACTCCTCCGTACGCGCGGATCAGACCGCCCGCGCCGAGCTTCACGCCGCCGTAGTAGCGGGTGACGACGGCGACGACGTACCGCGTCTCGCGGCGCAGCAGCATCTGGAGCATGGGGACGCCGGCCGTGCCGCCCGGTTCGCCGTCGTCGCTGGCCTTCTGCACGGAGGCGTCGGCGCCGATGACGTACGCGAAGCAGTTGTGGGTCGCCGTGGGGTGCTCGCGGCGGATCCTCGCCACGAACTCCTGCGCCTCCTGCTCGTCGGCGACGGGCGCGAGCGCGCAGAGGAAGCGCGAGCGGTTGATCTCGGTCTCGTGCACGCCCTCGCGGGCCGGGGTGCGGTACTGCTCCTGCATCCGGCCAGCCTACGTTCCGTGCGGCCCGGCGCTTCCCGGCGGCCGGCCGGGGCGGCGGGAATCAGGGGTGGGCGCGGCTCGTTCTCCCGGGAGACGGACCGCGCCGAGGAGAGGCAGCAGAGACGATGAGCGCCGACAGCACGACCACCACCGGCCCCGCCGAGTACTCCGCCGCGGAGGCGGTGCGGCGGATCCTGACGTCCACGGGCGACACCTGGGCGGTGGTCGGCCTCTCGAACAACCGGGCGCGGGCGGCCTACGGGGTCGCGGCCGTCCTCCAGCGCTTCGGCAAGCGGATCGTCCCCGTCCACCCGAAGGCGGAGACGGTCCACGGCGAGCCGGGCTACGCGTCCCTCGCGGACGTCCCCTTCCCGGTCGACGTCGTCGACGTCTTCGTCAACAGCGAGCTGGCGGGCGGGATCGCCGACGAGGCGGTGGCGATCGGCGCGAAGGCGGTCTGGTTCCAGCTGGACGTGATCGACGAGGCCGCCTTCGCGCGGACGCGTGAAGCGGGCCTGGAGATGGTGATGGACCGCTGCCCCGCGATCGAGATTCCGCGCCTGGGCTGAGCGGGGTCAGGCGGCGGGGACGCCGAGGCCCTCCAGGACGACCGCGCCGGGGAGCTGTCCGAGGGCCTTGCCGGGGAGGATGAGCTTGCCCCGGCGGCGGCCGCTGCCGACGAGGACCCAGGGCATGTCGACCACGGCGGCGTCCACGAGGAGCGGCCAGGCGGCGGGGAGGCCGACGGGAGTGATCCCGCCGTACTCCATGCCGGTCCCGCCGGTGGCCGCGTCCATCGGGGCGAACGAGGCCTTGCGGGCGCCGAGGTGACGGCGCACCACCCCGTTGACGTCGACGCGGGTGGCGGAGCCGACGACGCAGGCGGCGAGGGTCGTGTCGCCGCCCCGCCGGGCCGCCACGACCACGCAGTTCGCGGAGGCGTCGAGGAGGTCGGCGCCGTGGTGCTCGACGAAGACGGCGGTGTCCGCGATGGCCGGGTCGGTGTCGACGTACAGCACCTGGTCGGCCGGGACGGGACCGGTCCAGGCCCGGACGGCGTCGGCGACGGGTCCGGTCAGGAGGTCGAGGCTGTCCGGGGCGGGCCGGGCGTCGGCGAAGTCTCCGATGGGTGCGCGCATGTCCGCCACGCTAACAACCGGCCCCGGACGGGCGGGGCGCCGTCTCGGAGTACGGGCGGGGGGCGTGCGCCTGCGGGGGCGTCCGTACGTACCGGCGGAGGCGTACGTACGGGGGCCGTCCGTCCGTACCGGCGGGGGTGTACGAACAGGCCCGTCCGTCCGTCAGGACGCCGCCGTGCCCGCCTGCTCGACCTCCCACGCCGCGAGCGCCGCGAGCTGCTCGGGGGTGACGTCCTCCGGGATCGGGACGGGGGCGGGGGTGCGGAGCGGGGGCTGCCAGCCCTTCTCCGGGTCCCAGCTGCGGACCACCCGCGCCGGGGCGCCGGCCACGACCGAGTGGTCGGGGACCTCGCCGCGCACCACCGCGCCCGCCGCGACGACCACGTTCCGGCCGAGGCGCGCGCCGGGCAGGACCACCGCGCCCGTGCCGAGCCAGCAGCCGGGGCCGATGGAGACCGGCGCCGAGCGGGGCCACTGGCGGCCGACCGGCTCGTCCGGGTCGTCGTAGCTGTGGTTCGTCGAGGTGATGTAGACGTACGGGCCGCAGTACGTGTCCGAGCCGATCGTCACCTTCGCGTCGGCGATGACGTGGCTGCCCCGGCCGAGGACGACCCCGTCGCCGAGGGCCAGGACCGTCTCCGTGCCGAGGTCGAGGTCCGGCAGCATCCCGGCCGTCAGCGTGACCTGCTCGGCGATGATGCAGCACGCCCCGATCTCGATCCACCGCTCGCCGAAGACCGTGCCCTGCGGGAAGGCGAGCCGGGTGCCCTCGCCGAGCCGGCGGAAGCGCAGCCGCCCCTGGTGCTCGGCGGTGACGGAGCCGGCCTGCTGCACCCAGCGCCAGGCTCCCTGGAGGGCGTGCGCGACGATCCGGCGCCGCCGGGCGGCGAGGGACGAGAACGTGTTTCTGTTCCTGGGCACCCGGCCACGGTAGTCGGCGCCGTCGCGCCCGATCACCGCCGTGCGCTGTGATGTCCGTCATGAGCACGGCATAGGGTGCGGCACGGGGGCACCCCCGGGCGCGACACGACCGCTGACGATCAGGAGCGAAGAACCATGACAGAGGCGTTGATCAAGGGCGTGGGCGGCAAGGAGCCGCGGATCGACCCGACGGCCTTCACCGCCCCGACCTCGGTGGTCCTCGGCGAGGTCACCCTCGGCGCCCGCGCGAGCGTCTGGTACCACGCGGTGCTGCGGGCGGACTGCGGCCCGATCGAGATCGGCGAGGACTCCAACGTCCAGGACAACTGCACGGTCCACGTCGACCCCGGCTTCCCCGTCTCGATCGGGGACCGGGTGACCGTCGGCCACAACGCCACCGTGCACGGCTGCGTCATCGAGGACGACGTGCTCGTCGGCATGGGCGCCACGGTCCTCAACGGGGCCCGGATCGGCGCCGGGTCGCTGGTCGCCGCCCAGGCGCTCGTCCCGCAGGGCATGGAGGTCCCGCCGGGCTCGCTGGTCGCGGGCGTCCCGGCGAAGGTGCGCCGCCCGCTGACCGAGGAGGAGCGGGCGGGCATCCGGCTCAACGCCGAGATGTACCTGCACCTCGCCAAGGGCCACGCAGAGGCCTTCGGGGACTGAGCGCCGGGAAACCGGGCGCCGGGAAGAGGAAGAGGCGGAGGGCGGCACCCGGCCGGGGTGCCGCCCTCCTCGCCGTACGGGCCGGAGCCGTACGGGACGGGCTCAGTCCGCCAGGACCGGCTCCGGCTTCGCCTCGGCGGCGGGGGCGGCGGAGGCCCGCTCGGCGGCCGCCTTCTTGGCGCGGTTCCTGATGACGAGCATCGAGGTGAGGCCGATCAGGACGGCCAGGACGAGGCCGAGCCAGGAGAAGCGCTTCAGCCACGCCTCGGCGACGACGCCGACCGAGTAGACGACGGCCGTGGTGCCGCCGGCCCAGAGGATTCCGCCGAAGACGTTGGCGACGAGGAACTTCCAGTACGGCATGTGCAGCACGCCCGCGAGCGGACCGGCGAAGATGCGCAGGAGGGCGACGAAGCGGCCGAAGAAGACCGCCCACATGCCCCACTTCTGGAAGGAGCTCTCCGCGAGTCCGATGTTGGCCTCGCTGAAGTGCTTCGGGAACTTCTTCCCCAGCCGGGCGAGCAGGGGCCGGCCGCCCTTGCGGCCGATGGCGTAGCCGATCGAGTCCCCGACGATCGCGCCGACGGTGGCGCAGGCGCCGAGCACGTACGGATTGATGTCGCCGTGCTGCGAGGCGAGCAGCGCCGAGCTGACGAGGACGATCTCGCCGGGCAGCGGGATGCCCAGGCTCTCGAGGCCGATCACCACCCCCACGAGGAGGTAGACGGCGATCGGGGGGATCGTCTCCAGCCACTCCTGGACGTGCAACGCGGCTTCCTCCCGTTTCGGCTCCCCTGTCGCGCCCCGCCCGTGGTCGGGGGCGCGGCGCCGGCGTGCGCCTCGGCGGGCACGCCGGGGCAGCCTACCGGGTCGGGGAGGGCGGACCTGGACGCCGGGGGCGGGGCCGGCCTCCGCCCCCGGCCCGCTTCCGGCCCGCTTCCGGCCTCGTGGCGGGCGCCGGGAACGCGTCCGCCCCCGCACCGGAAGGGGTACGGGGGCGGGGGCGCGGCGTTCCGGGCCGGGTCAGGCGTTCGGGCGCAGGGTCCAGACGACGGTCATCTCGCCGGTCACGGCACCGTCCTCGCGGGTGATGTCGATCCGCACCGGGAACTCCGGGCGCTGTCCGGCGTCGAGCTCGGCGACGACCTCGGCGGCGGGGCGGCCCAGGGTGGCGGTGGCCGTGACGACGCCCATGGCCAGCTTCTTGTAGCCGATCTCGGCCCTGACGGCGAGCGGAACCGCGCGGCTCAGCTGGTCGCCGAAGGCGGCGAGCACGATGGCGCCGCTGGCGGACTCGGCCAGGGTGAACATCGCTCCGGCGTGGGGGCCGCCGACGTGGTTGTGGTAGGCGGGCTGGTCCGGCAGGCGCACGACGGCGCGCTCGGCGGTGGTCTCCAGGAACTCCAGGTTCAGGGTCCCGGCCATGGGCACCGTCGCGGCGAGCATCTCGCCGACGGTCATCTGGTCTGCGCTCATGGAACCCGATGTTACTCACGGGTAGATGTCTTGGCCATCCCCCGCGCGTCCGTCGCGGTCTCCCGGGAGCGGGGGCGGGCGTGGTCGGACGGCCTCCGCACCTCTATGGTTACTGGCCATGTGGCCAGGACAGCAGCCGCCCGGGGGCGAGCAGAACCCGCAGGACCAGAGTCAGAACCCGTACCAGCAGCCGGGGTACCAGCAGCCGAACCCGTACCAGCAGCCGCAGGCCCAGCCCGGGTACCCGCAGCAGCCGCCGACGCAGCCGGGGTACGGACAGCAGCCGCCGGCCCCGCCGGGGTACCCGCAGCCGGGGTACGGCCCGCAGCCGGGACAGCCGAACCCGTACCAGCAGCCGACCGTGCCGCAGCAGTACGCGGTCCCGGGTCCGGGGCAGCCGGGCGGGCCGGGCGGTGTCGGTGGTCCCGGCGGGCCCGGCGGGAAGAAGAGGACGACCGCCGTGGTGATCGTCGCGGCGACCGCCGTGGTCGTCGCGGCCGGCGTCACCGGTTTCCTGGTGCTGAACAAGGACGACGACAAGGACCCGGCCGCCGCCGACCCGAAGCCGTCCGCGACCGCGACCGCCCCCGCGGACCCGTCGGCGATCCCGGCGCCCGAGCCGAGCCGGTCGTCCGAGCTCGACAACCCGCGCGACGACGCCGCGCGGCAGCCGACGATCCCCGGCTGGAAGGTCGTCTACAACCCGAAGTACGGCACCCTCTTCGACGTGCCGCCGGAGTGGGACGTCTCGAAGCCCGGGACGATCAGCTTCCTGGAGGACGAGAAGAAGGGTGACGGCAGCCCGCTCGTCACGATGTCGGGGCCCACGCACCTCAAGAGCAAGTGGTGCACCTACGACACGAACAAGGACGGCAGCGAGGAGTCCTGGAGCCTGGCGTCGGCCGGCACCAAGGGCGGCCAGGGCGCCAAGAGCACGGGCGAGGCCGCGTACAACGAGGCCGGCACGTGGGTGTGGGGCGGCTACGCGCAGCACATGCCGCAGAAGACCATCAAGATCACCAAGGCCGTGCCGTACACGACGAAGTCCGGCCTCACCGGCAGCATGTCGACGGCCACGGCGCCGGGCGTCAAGAAGCGCAACAAGTGCGAGTCGGACGGCAAGGCGATCGCCTTCACCTTCAAGAACGCGCAGAACGACTTCTCGACCTGGGTCCTCAACGCGGCGGACGGCGTCGCGGACGAGCTGCCGGACGCCACGATCCGGCAGATCCTCTCCACGGTCCGCCTCGCGGAGGACTCGTGACGGTCCGGGGCTCGTGACGGTCCGGGACCTCTGACCGCCGGGGCCTGTCGGCCGGGTGGACTGGATGGGCCGGTAGGCCGGGTGGACCGCCGGGCCAGGTGGGCCAGGTGGGCCAGTGGACCACCCGGCCGGTGTCACGGGCCTGTCCGGTGGCACGGCCGACCCGACGTCATGCCCCACCCGGTAACACGCCCGGCCCGGCGCCACGCCCTGCCCAACGCCACCACCTGTCCGAATATCGGTTTGGCACTTCGGGCGGGTGCCGGGGATAGTCCCGGGGTGACATCACCCGCCGGCTCCCCCGACTCCCCCTCGCCCGACTCCCCCGCCCCCGCTCCGGCCCGCTCCCGCCGGCCCGAGTGGGCCGGGCGCAACTACCTCCTGCTGACCGCCGCCACGGTCGTGACCAACCTCGGCACGCACGGCGCCCTGATCGCCACCACCTGGGCGGTCTTCGACTCCGGCGGCGACGCGGGCGACGTGGGTCTCGTGGCGATGGCGCGCTTCCTGCCGCTCGTCCTCTTCCTGCTCGTCGGCGGCGCCGTCGCCGACCGGCTGCCCCGGCACCGGGTGATGGTCGCCGCCAACGTCCTCAACTGCGTCTCGCAGGCCGTCTTCGCCGCCCTCGTCCTCTCCGGCGAGGCCCGGATCTGGCAGATGATGGTGCTCACCGCGCTCTGCGGCACCGGCCAGGCCTTCTTCAACCCGGCGGCCGAGGGAATGCTCATGGCCACCGTCAGCGGGGAGCAGGCGAGCCGGGCGTTCGCCGTCTTCCGGATGGCGATGCACGGCGCCTCCATCGGCGGTGCCGCGCTCGGCGGCGCGCTCGTCGCGTTCGTCGGGCCGGGCTGGGTCCTGGTGGTCGACGCCGTCGCCTTCGCCGTCGCGGGCGGGATGCGCGCCTTCCTCGACGTGAAGGGCGTCCCCGAGCGCGCTCCCGGCGGAGGGCTCTTCGCCGACCTGCGCGAGGGCTGGCAGGAGTTCACCGGCCGCCCCTGGCTGTGGTCGATCGTCGCCCAGTTCTCCGTGGTGGTGGGCCTGATCGGCGCGGTCGAGGCGGTGTACGGGCCGCTGGTCGCCCGGGAGGAGCTGGGCGGCGCGCGCCCCTGGGGCTTCGCGCTCGCCGCGTTCGGCGCGGGGACGGTCGCGGGCGCCGTCCTGATGACCCGGTGGAAACCGCGCCGGATGCTGTTCGTCGGGACGCTGTGCGTCTTCCCGATCGCGCTGCCCTCGGCGGCGCTCGCGGTGCCGCTGCCCGCGGGCGGTCTGACGGCCGCGATGTTCGTGAGCGGCGTGGCGATCGAGGTGTTCGGCGTCTCGTGGATGACGACGATGCACCAGGAGATCCCCGAGGAGAAGCTGTCCCGGGTCTCCGCCTACGACTGGTTCGGCTCGACGGCCCTGCTGCCGCTGACGACGGCGCTCACGGGCCCGGCGGAGGGCGCGTTCGGCCGGAGCGGGGCGCTGTGGGGCGCGGCGGCGCTGATGGTGCTCGTCACCGCCCTCGTCCTGCTGGTCCCGGACGTACGCAACCTGACCCGGCGCCCGCACGCGCCGACCGGGTCCACCGAGCCCACCGGGCCCACCGGGCCCACCGGGAAGGAACTCCCGGCCGTCCCGAGCCCCCGCTCAGCCGATGCCGAAAGCCCCGTCCGGGGGAACGGGTGACGGTACGGCCCCGGCGTCCCCGACCGGTTCCGCGTCCCCGGTGAACCGGGCGAGCGCGTCGCCGTGCTCCACGCGCGCGGGGAAGGCGTCCGCCGCGGCCCGGCGTGTGAGGCGGGCGGTGTCGAGCGCGCGGGCGGAGGCGACCAGGACGGCGTTCCCGAAGCGGCGGCCGCGCAGGACGGCCGGTTCGGCGACGAGCGCGAGCTCGGGGAAGACGGTGGCGAAGGTGGCGAGCTGGGAGCGGAGGAAGGCGAAGGGGGCGCCGTCGGCCAGGTTGGCCGCGTAGACGCCGCCGGGCCGCAGGACGCGCCCGACCTCGCGCGCGTACTCGACGGAGGTGAGGTGGGCGGGCACGCGCGAGCCGCCGAAGACGTCGCCGACGATCAGGTCGGCCGAGGCGGCGGGGGCCGCCTCCAGCCAGCGCCGGGCGTCCGCGCCGTGCACGGCGATCCCGGAGCCCCCGGGCAGCGGCAGGTGCTCCGCGACCAGGGCGAGCAGGCTGCGGTCCGCCTCCACGACGTCCTGGCGCGAGCCGGGCCGGGTGACGGCGACGTACCGGGGCAGGGAGAGCGCCCCGCCGCCGAGGTGCAGGACGTCCAGCGGTTCGCCCTCGCCGGCCGCGCCGTCGACGACGTGGGCGAGCCGTCGCGCGTACTCGAACTCCAGGTGTGCCGGGTCGTCCAGGTCCACGTACGACTGGGGCGCGCCGTCGACCGTCAGGAGCCAGGCCCGCTCCCGGTCGACGTCGGGCATGAGGCGCGCGGTGCCCTGGTCGACCTCGCGGACGACGGGGATGTGCTCGTTCACGCCTCCATTGTGACGGGGCGGGACGGGCCGGTGCGGGGCGGGGCTTGGCACCCGCCGATCGCGGGGTCAGCCGTTCCAGACGGCGGCGACGGCCTCCGCGTGGCGGGCGGCCTGGGCGCGTCCGGCGCGGGCCGCGGCGGCCCGGTGGGCGGGGTCGAGCGCGTTGCGTCCGAAGGCCGCGCGGGACGCGGCGTCGGGGGTGATCACCTCGACGCGGGCCCCCGCGGCGGCGAGGTCGGCGCCCTGCCGGTCCGGCGAGGGAATCGTCTTGCTGCCGCGTCCGTCGGGGGCGACGACCACGACCCTCTCGTACCCGGCGGCGAGGTGGGCGTTGGCCGTGGAGTGCACGCCGCCGTCGATCAGACGGCGTCCGCCGACGGTGGCCGGGGGCTGGAGGCCGGGGACGGCGCAGCTCGCGGTGACGGCGTCGGCCAGGGGGACGCCCGCGTCGGCGTCGTACGCGACGAGCTCGCCGGTGGCGGCGTCGACGGCGGTGACGAGCAGCGGGCGGGCGGGCCACTCCGTGGCCGGTCCGAGCCGCCGGACCACGGTCTCGCGGCGGACCGCCCCGTCCGCCGTGCGGGCGCCGAGGGCCAGTCGGCCGAGCCTGCGTCCGTACTCCTCCGGGGTGCGGGACCGCAGGACGGCGACGGCGTACCGGAGGAGCACGGGGACGCCGAGCCGCGCGGCCGGTTCCGCGTCCTCGTCGCCGAGCTCCCGCTCGTACAGCGCGTCGGGGCCGAGCGCGCCGAGCCGCGCCCCGACGACCGCTCCGGCGGAGCTGCCGACGACGAGGTCGGCCCCGGTCACGTCGAGCCCGGCGTCGAGGAGTCCCCGCAGCACTCCGGTCTCCCAGGCGGCCCCGACCATGCCGCCCGCGCCCAGTACCAGTGCCGTCCGCTTCTGCGTCTCCCGTGTCATGTCCCCATTCTGGCGCGGTGGTTGGGGTGGCCGGGGGGCGGGGTGAGGTTCTTGAGGGCCTCCCGCACGGAGAGCGGGGAGAGCCGGGACCCGTGGGCGGCGACGAAGGCGCGGACCTCGGCGGGGGTGGTCTTGGCGTACTCGCGCAGGCTCCAGCCGATCGCCTTGCGGACGAAGAAGTCGGGGTGGTCGGCGCGGCGCAGGCAGTGGGCGAAGAGGCGGTCCGCATCGGTGTCCCCCTTGAAGCGGAGTTGGTGGAGGAGGGCGGTGCGCGCGACCCACAGGTCCTCGTCCTCGATCCAGACGTCCATCTCGGGGGCCAGGGCGGGGTCGGCGGCGACCAGGCCGCCGACGACGTGGGCGGCGAGGTGGTCGACCGTGTCCCACCAGGAGACGGTGGTGACGAGGCGGCGGGCGACGGGCAGGAAGCCGGAGGAGCAGCGCCGCACGTGGCGGCGGAGGTAGTCGACGGCGAAGTAGTGGTACTCGCGCTCGGGCAGCGCGAAGCAGCGCAGGGCGATCGCGGCGCAGTCGTCCTCGTCGGGGCGCGGGGTGCCGTCGAGGACGGTCCGGGACAGGGCCCGCCGCTCGGGCGTCCGCACCCCGAGGAAGGGCGCGACGCCCTTCATGTACGCGACCATCTCCTGCGCCCGGAAGGGGTTCCCGGCGGCCGGGTAGACGACGGCGAGCCGTGCGAGGACGGTGTCGGCGAGAGCGCTGTCGGGAACTCCGCCGGGCACGGGACCGGTCGCCGGAGGCCTCGGGGCCGGGGCTCCCCCGGGCACCGGAGCGGTCCTCGGGTGCCTCTCGGCCGGGGCTCCCCCGGACGCGGGGTCGGTCGTCATCGGGGCCCTCTCCCTCCCGTCGTGTTCCGGAACCCGGTCCGGACGGACATGACGCACATTACGGCGCTCCTACACCCGCGTCCGTTACTCTCCCCGAATGCTCGCTCCCGTGCCCCGGCTGCCGGGCTCCCTCGCCGTCCGCTGCTCCCGGGCCCTCCTCGCCCCCCGCTCGCGGCTCTCGCTGCTCGCGCTGCTGCTGCTCACGGCGGCCACCCTCGTGGTGCTCTACGAGCCGCAGCGCCTGCTGGCCTCGGGCTGGCCGCCGCGGACGAGCGGCGCGGGCGCGGTGCTGCTCTTCGCCCTGGCGTACGGGGTGTGCACGGCGGCCTTCGTGCCGCGCCCCGTCCTGAACCTGGCGGCGGGCGCGCTCTTCGGCTCGGCCGCCGGTCTGACGGGGGCGGTCGCGGGGACGGTGCTCGGCGCCGGGATCTCGTTCACCCTCGGCCGCTGTCTGGGCCAGGACGCGCTGCGGCCACTGCTGCGGGGCCGTCTCCTCACGGCGGCGGACGGGCAGCTGAGCCGGCACGGGTTCCGCTCGATGCTGGCGATCCGGCTGTTCCCCGGGGTGCCGTTCGCGGCGGCCAACTACTGCGCGGCGGTCTCCCGGATGAAGTACGTGCCGTTCCTCCTGGCGACCGGGATCGGCACGGTCCCGAACACGGCGGCGTACGTGGTGGCGGGCGCCCAGGCCGGGTCGCCGGATTCGCCGGCCTTCCTCTTCTCGGCGGGCTTCATCGTCCTGTCGGGACTCGGCGCCGCGGTGGTGGCCTGGCGCAAGCGGCACGGGCTGCGGGCCCCGGCCCCCGTACGGGACGACACGCCCGAACCGGAACTGGTGGGCAGCGCCCGCTGAGGCCCGCCGACGACGTCCCGGCACGTGGGGCGGGCGCTACTTCGCGTACATGCTCCGTCAGGGGTTTCTTCACCTCGGAGCGGTACGCTGCGCACGACCTTCTGACCACACACGTACAAAACGGGACGGCCCTGGCCCCATGAGTTGGTTCGAATCGTTCATCCTGGGACTCGTCCAGGGGCTGACGGAGTTCCTCCCCACCTCCTCCAGCGCGCACCTGCGCCTCACGGCGGCGTTCGCGGGCTGGCACGACCCGGGGGCGGCGTTCACCGCGATCACCCAGATCGGTACGGAGACGGCGGTCCTGATCTACTTCCGCAAGGACATCGCGCGGATCGTCTCGGCCTGGTTCCGTTCCCTCACCGACAAGTCGATGCGGTCCGACCACGACGCCCAGATGGGCTGGCTGGTGATCGTCGGCTCGATCCCGATCGGCGTCCTCGGCATCACGCTCAAGGACCAGATCGAGGGCCCCTTCCGGGACCTGCGGCTCATCGCCACCACCCTGATCGTCATGGGCGTCGTGCTCGGCGTCGCGGACCGGCTGGCCGCCCGGGACGAGATCGGCGGCCGCCACCGGGCGATCCGCGAGCGCAAGACGCTCAAGGACCTCGGCGTGCGGGACGGCCTGATCTACGGCGTCTGCCAGGCGATGGCCCTGATCCCCGGCGTCTCGCGCTCGGGTGCGACGATCTCCGGCGGCCTCCTCATGGGCTACACCCGCGAGTCGGCGGCCCGCTACTCCTTCCTCCTCGCGATCCCGGCGGTCCTCGCCTCGGGCGCGTACGAACTGAAGGACGCGGGCGAGGGACACGTCTCCTGGGGCCCGACGATCTTCGCGACGATCGTCGCCTTCGTGGTGGGATACGCCGTCATCGCATGGTTCATGCGTTTCATCACCACCAAGAGCTTCATGCCCTTCGTGATCTACCGGATCCTGCTCGGCATCCTGCTCTTCGTCCTGGTCGGCACAGACGTCCTGAGCCCGCACGCGGGCGAGTCGGCCGGGTAGCGGGTTGTCGAAGCCGGCCAGCCACCGCGTGAGCCTTAGCGCAGGCGGGCGACCTGGCTCCGCCACGTCGATTCATCCTGGTGCTCCACCTCGTCGCCCCCTTTGACGCGGGCGTCGGCGGCAGGCCGGTGCGGACACCGGCCGTGGCCCGCCGTGACCACGGGCGAGCAGGAGATCAGGACACCGGGCCGATGGGTGACCCTGTGGGCGCACCCGGTGTCAACGTGCCGCACTCGGACTTGTCGGCGTGATAGGTCGCGTCCGGCCGGGCACCGCTCGTCGAGAACGTCGGCACGGCCCGGACTCGGCCCGTGATCGGGTGTCCGCAGTCGTCACAGCGGCGGGTGCCGTCCTGGGCGGTCATGGCGTGGTGCCTCCGGTCTCGTTCACGGGTCGGGCGTACAGGTCGACGGACACGCACTCGCGGTACCGGCGGTGTCCGGTCCGGCCGGCGTGCTCCAGAGCCCACAGATCGGAGGCCGCCCGGTCGGTGGTCGCGGGCGACTGCCCCGGGCAGTCCTTGCACGCGGTGTACAGGATCGGCAAGGTGCGGTCGGGATCGGGGCCGATGGTCCACAGGGCGTGGCGCAGGACCGTGTCCGGCGTCACCGCGGGGCCTGCGTCGGCTCGTCGACGATCGCGTACCACCAGGTGACACCGCGCTCCTGCGCGCACTTCCGGTGGGCGAAGATGTGGGCCGATCCCGCTGCGGGCGGCTGGACCTGGACGCACACGTCGGCGTTGGGCTCGGGGCAGTACGTACAGGCGCGTGGCCTGCGAGTTCGCGTCGCCATGAGCCGACCGTAGGCCGTGACATTTCATGGCTGGTGGACAATTGCGCCGTATTGCACAGGCCCGTCCGAGGGTTTCACGGGGTTGCTCAGGTCCGCGCAATCGCGGCGCGGATGCGGCCGATGAGGCGCTGCGCCCGGAGCTCGCGGGCGGCGTGCGCGGAGAGCTGGTCCCAGACCCGGAGGTAGAGGGCGACGTCGTCCGGGCTGTCGTACTGGAGCTCGGTGTTGATGGTCTCGACGACGACCCGCTGTTCGTCGAAGATCCAGAAGCCGTGCTTGGGGGTGAGCGGCATGGGCGCGCGGAGGGGGACGATGCCGAGGTCGACGGTCGACATGCCGATGAGACCGACGAGCCGGTCGAGCTGACCGGTCATCGTGTCGGCGGTACCCACCTGGGCGTAGAGAGCAGCCTCCCAGATCAGGACGCGGAACAGACGCTCGGGCTCGTAGAGCACTTCCTGACGGCGCATTCGGGACTGCACGGCGGCCTCGGTGTCCCGGGGTGAGCACATCAGTTTGGCGTTCTGGGTGAGGAGGTGGCGGGCGTAGTCCGCGGTCTGGAAGAGGCCCGGGATGACGCTGGTCTCGTAGCCGCGGGCCGTAGTCGTACGCCGGTACTCGACGACGTACCGGTCCTGGACGGGTGCGTGGCCGGCGGCGAGCTGGCGGCGCCAGTGCGCCGGCTGGGACTCCACTCCCCGGAGGCGGGCGAGGAGCTCGTCGAGGACGTCCGGCCGGTCGGCGGCCGCGGCCCATTCGGTGAGGTCCTCCGGGCTGGGCTTCTGCCTGCCGGACTGGAGCCGGGAGACCTTCGACTCCTGCCAGCCGATCCGTACGGCGAACTCCTTGCCGGTCAGGCCGGTCTCGGCGCGGAGCTCGCGGAGCCGCGCGCCGAGGGCTTCCCGGCTGCTGTCGGGGTCGGTCACGCCGTGGACCGTACCGCCGCCCAGGCCTCGGCAGTAGGCACGGCGGCGGCCTGCGCCGCATCGCGCGCCCGGCACGCGGCGAGAACCGGTGCCTGGTCCTCGACGAGTTCGACGCCGACCGTGGTGTCCGTGTCGTCGATGTGCATCCGGACGAGGACCCGGGAGTCGAAGAGCCAGAAGTCGTGGGCCAGGTCAACCCCGAGGCCCTCGGCCGCAGCGCGGGCCAGGACGCGAATGTCCTCGCCGGCCGCGACGTTCCCGGCGGCGGTCGCCATGAGGAACCGCTGCCCGTCCGTGGGCGGCTCGTCGATGATCCGGACCCGGGAAAAACATGCGCCCTGCCGGGCCTTCTCGCGCACGTTCACGTTCCACGGATGGTTCGGCTCCGAGACCGGGGCGACGCCGCGCATGAACGCCTGGAAGCGGGCGCCGTCCCGATCGGTGGCGTAGCCGCGGCGGGTCTCCAGCCTGAACGCGGTGTGCTGGAACTCGGCGAACAGGTGGGTGACCTCCTCGAAGGGGATCAGCGGGGGCACGGTTACTCCTTGGGGGCGAAGCGGGTGAGGAGCGCGCGGGGGATGACAACGGCGGTCTCGGCGACACCGAGGTCACGGAGCTGGGCCCGCTGCTCGGTGTCGATCTCGTCGCCCTGGACGACGAGGTCGCCGGTCTCGACGACCTCGTACAGGGTGGGGCAGTTGCCGTGCTCGCTGGTGGTGCCGATGAACCTGAGCGTCATGGCGGGCTCCGTCCTCGTCGGGTGGAGCCCCAGCATGGTCGGCAACCGACGTGTGCGCAGGGGAGTTGCGCGAGATTGCGCAACCCGGGCCGGATCCGTGTCGTACGGGGCCGCGGCGATCGAATGGGCTGGAGGGTGGTGTGACAAGAGGGTCTGGCAACGGGGTCCAGACGCGATGAGACTGCCCCTCCGCCCGAAGGCGAAGGGGCACTGTCGTACTACCTGCCGACGCCGCATGGAGCCGAAAAGCCCTGCCGCTCCAGCTCCGCCGCATACTCGCGGCCGAGTACCCGCCTCATCATGGCCGGAGGTCCGGTGTCCCCCTGCGTCAGGACGCCTGGGCCAGGGACTCCCGTACGACGCGCTCGCACAGCTCGTGGGTCAGGAGGGCGTCGCGGGCGCTGAGCACCCGGCCCTCGCGGACCGCGTCGAGGAAGGCGAGCACCGCCTGCTCGATGCCGCGCTGCCGGGCCACCGGCACCCAGTCGCCGCGCCGGCGGACGGTCGGCTGGCCCTTGTGGTCGACGACGTCGGAGAGGTTGAGGACCTGGCGCTTGGTGTCCCGGCCCGAGACCTCCAGGACCTCCTCGGTGGAGCCGTTCATCCGGTTCATCATGCCGATGGCGGTGAAGCCGTCGCCGGAGAGCTGGAGCACCACGTGGTGCATGAGCCCGTCGCGGACCCGGGCCCGCACGTCGATGTGCTCGGTCTCGCCGGGCAGCAGGAAGCGCAGGGTGTCGACGACGTGGATGAAGTCGTCGAGGACCAGCGTGCGGGGGTCCTCGGGCAGCCCGATCCGGTTCTTCTGGAGCAGGATCAGGTCGCGCGGGTGGTCCAGGCACTGGGCGTAGCTCGGGGCGAGGCGCCGGTTGAAGCCGACGGCGAGGGAGACCGAGCGCTTCTCCGCGAGCTCCACGATCCGCTCGGAGTCGGCGTACTCGTACGCGAGCGGCTTGTCGACGTACGTGGGGACGCCGGCCTCGACGAGCCGCTCGGCGATCTCGGCGTGCGCGGCGGTCGACGCGTGCACGAAGGCCGCGTCGAGCCCGACGGAGAGCAGCCCGTCGAGGGTGGTGTGGCGCCGGGCGGCGGGCAGGTGCAGGGTGTCGGCGACCCGCTCCAGGGTGGCGGGGGTGCGGGTCTGGAGGTGCAGTTCGATCCCGGGGAGGGTGGCCAGGACGGGAAGGTAGGCCTTCTGCGCGATGTCGCCGAGTCCGATGCAGCCAACCTTCACGGGGTCTCCCTTGTCGTCGTTCGCCGGCCCCGCCGGTACGGGCCGTTCGCGCCGGTCAGCTTACGCGGGGCCGGTCGGGCCGCCGCGCGGAGAGCCTCGTGGGCGCTCCGGCCCGGAAACCGAACCCGATCCGAACAGAGCCGAATCCGGTGGCATCGCCCCGCGGTCATGGGGAACGATGCCCGGCATGACGACCGAACAGATCGACACCGTCCCGCGCGTCTCCCCGTCCACCACGTCGGGCGAGCGCGAAGCGCTGGAGCAGTGGCTCGACTTCCACCGCGCGACCCTCGCGAGGAAGTGCGAGGGGCTCGACGACGTCCAGCTGCGCACCCCCTCCGCCCCGCCGTCGGACCTCAACCTGCTCGGTCTCGTCCGGCACATGGCCGAGGTCGAGCGCGGCTGGTTCCGCCACACCCTGGCGGGCGAGGAGACCGACTGGATCTACTCGTCGGAGGAGGACCGCGACGGGGACATCCACACCAAGGAGGGGGACACCTACGAGGAGGCCTACGCCACCTGGCAGGCCGAGATCGCCCACGCCCGCACCCTGACGGCGACCCGCGGCCTCGACGACCTGGACTCCGGCAAGCACCACAGCGGGACGAGGTTCAACCTCCGCTGGATCTACCTCCACATGATCGAGGAGTACGCCCGTCACAACGGCCACGCGGACCTGCTCCGGGAGCGGATCGACGGCGCGACCGGCGACTGAGCCGCCCGGCCGGTCCGCGGGGTCAAGAGCGGGCACGCGCCGGCTCACCCGTGCGGGGCATTCCCCGCCGGTAGGGGCGCGGAGACCGCCGCCGGAGCAGCAGAGTGGCGCGGGTGCATGGAACCCGAACCACAGCGAAGATCCTGTTAGGGGCGGCGATGGCCGCGCTGACCGGCTGCGTCTCGGTGGACGCGCCGGCGACGGCGCCCGCCCCCGCTCCGGCGGCGGAGCCCGTACGGCCCGGGAAGGACGTCGCGCCGCAGATCGTCGACGGCCCGGCCCGCGAGGCCCTCGAAGCGGCGCTCCCCGCTCCCCCACCGTCCGCCGCGCCCCGCGCGATCCCCACGGACGGGCGGGGCCGGAGGACGGCGGCCCCGGCGCTCCCGGAGGCCCCGCGCCCCGGCGCCGTACCGCCCCCGCGCGCACGTCCGCGCCCGCCGGCCCGGCCGGACCTGTTCGTACCGGACCCGCCCGGACCGTCCGCGCCCGCCGGGCCGTCCGCGTCGGCCGGACCGCTCCGGCCGGCGGCGGACCTGCCGGGGAACCCGCCGCTCTCCCGGGCCGACGTCTGCGCGCTGGGCGAGCGGTACGGGGCGCTGGGCCCCGGCGGCGACCGGTCGGGGATCTGTCCGGAGCCGTACGGCCGGTGAGCCGGGGGCGGGCGTACGGGCCGGCCGTCCGTCACCGGCCCCGCAGCCGCAGTTCCAGGCGCTCGATCGCGGCCCGCACCCCGTTCCCGTAGCCGTCGTCGTCCAGGTGGGCCGACGCCGCGCGGGCCCGGTCGAGATGGGCGCGCGCGGCGTCGGGCCGGTGAAGCCCGGCGTAGTCGGCGGCCAGGTTGAGGTGGAGCGAGGGGTACAGGGCGCGGACCGCGGCCGAGGCGTCGTGCGCGGCGAGCCGCTCGTCCGTGAGGTCCTCGGCCGCGCTCAGCGCCCGCAGGTCCCAGGCCAGCTCGGTGTCGGGGTCGTCCTGGGCGTCCGCCATGTAGTGCGCGAGGGTGCAGCGGTGCAGGGGGTCCCCGTCCGGGCCGATCTGCTGCCAGAGCAGCCCGAAGCGGTTGCGGGCCTCCTCGCGGTCGCCGCCGTGGAGCAGCATCAGGGCCTGCCCGATCCTGGTCATGACCCCGTCGTCCGACACCTGCTGCTGCTCGGTCACCGCGACCTCCACAAGATCACCACTGGGAGGGCCGACGCTAGCCGTCTCCGGCCCGGATCGGGCCGAGGCTCAGCCGAGGTCGGGGATGCGCCAGTCGATCGGCTCGTGGCCCTGGGCCGCCACGGCCTCATTGATCTGCGTGAAGGGGTGCGACCCGAAGAACTTCTTCGCCGACAGGGGCGAGGGGTGGGCGCCCTTCACCACGACGTGCCGCTCCTCGTCGATGAGGGGCAGCTTCTTCTGCGCGTAGTTGCCCCACAGGACGAAGACGGCCGGGTCGGGGCGCGAGGCGACGGCGGTGATCACCGCGTCCGTGAACTTCTCCCAGCCCTTGCCCTTGTGCGAGTTCGCCTCGCCGGAGCGGACGGTCAGCACCGCGTTGAGCAGGAGGACGCCCTGCTCGGCCCACGGCATCAGATAGCCGTTGTCCGGGATGGGCAGGCCGAGCTCGGCGTTCATCTCCTTGTAGATGTTCCGCAGGGAGGGCGGGGTCTTCACGCCGGGGCGGACGGAGAAGCAGAGGCCGTGGCCCTGGCCCTCGCCGTGGTAGGGGTCCTGACCGAGGATCAGGACCTTCACCTTGTCGTAGGGGGTGGCGTCGAGGGCGGCGAACACCTCGTCCTTCGGGGGGAAGACCGGTCCCTTGGCGCGCTCCTCCTCGACGAACTCGGTGAGCTGGGCGAAGTACGGCTTCTGCAGTTCCTCGCCGAGGACACCCCGCCAGGACTCGGGCAGCATGTTGGTGTCGGTCACGGTCAACAACCTCCGGTGGACGTTCCTGTCTACGCCCCAGAACCTACCGGGGGCCACTGACAGTGGCCCCCGCAGGTCTTCGCGACCGTGTCCGGTCCCCGTCCGTCCGGGTCCGCTACCAGCTGGCCCGGCGGTGCAGCTCCCAGAGCTGCATGACCGTCTGCGGGTCGAGGGCGCGCTCGCCGCCGCCGATGTCCTCGCGGGCCGCGATGTAGAGCTTGCCCTGCCACAGGGGCAGCAGGCGGACGTCCTGGACCATGATCTCCTGGGCCGCCACGAACTCGTCCGTGACGGTCCCGCGGTCGCTCTGGCGGCGGGACTTCGGGAGGAGCTCGTCGGTGATCCGGGGGCTCAGGTAGGGCGTGCCGAGGACGTTCTCCTTGCCCACGAAGGGCGCGACGAAGTTGTCCGGGTCCGGGAAGTCGGGGAACCAGCCGCGGCCGAAGACCGGGTACTCGCCCTTCTGGTAGGCCGCCTGGAACTCCGTCCAGGGCTTGCCGTTCAGGGTGACCTCGAAGAGCCCGGACTCCTCCAGCTGCCGCTTGAGCTCGGCGAACTCGGCGGCCGTCGAGGAGCCGTAGCGGTCCGTGGTGTACCAGAAGCTCAGCTTGACGGGCTCGTCGATGCCGGCCTCGCGGAGGATCTTGGTGGCCTTCTCGACGCTCGGCGTGCCGAAGCGGTCGAAGAACTTGGTGGTGTGGGTCGCGATGCCCTTGGGCACCATGGAGTACAGGGGTTCGGCGGTGCCCTGGTAGACCCGGTTGACCAGTTCGTCGCGGTCGACGAGCTGGGCGATGGCCTTGCGGACGGGGAGCTTGGCGACCGAGGAGTCCTGGGTGTTGAAGACGAGGTAGCGGATGTCGGCGCCGGTGGACTCGACGAGCTGGAGGCCCTTGTTCTCGGGCTTGTCGTCCTGGAGGGAGATGACCTCCTCGGCGGTGAGGCCGCGGTAGGTGGCGTCGATCTCCTTGTTCCGGAGGGCCGTGACCATCGCCTCGGACTCCTTGAAGTACTTGATGGTCACCCCCCCGTTCTTGAGGTGCGCGAAGCCCTTGTAGGTCGGGTTCTTCGTCAGCTCCGCCGTCTTTTCCTCGGTGTACCCGTCGAGGACGTACGGTCCCGAGCCGCTGACCTTGCCGTCCTTGGAGCGGAGGCGGTCGGCCGGATAGTCGGCCGGGTCCACGATGGACATGGCGGGGGTGGCGAGGACGAACGGGAAGGTGGCGTCCGGCTTGTTGAGGCGGAAGACGATCGTGCGGTCGCCGACGGTCTCGATCTTGTCGAGGGAGCCGAGCATCCCGTTGGGGCCGCCCTTGTGGTTGATCGTGCGGATGCGCTCGATCGAGTACTGCACGGCCTTGGCGTCCAGCTTGTGCCCGTTGGAGAACGTGAGGCCGTCGATGAGCTTGCACTCGAAGACCCGGCTGGCGGTGTCCGTGAACTTGCAGTCGGCGGCGTCCGACTGCGGCGTCGTGCTGCCCGTGGGGAAACTCACCAGAGTCTGGAACACATTCCGGAAGAGTTCCCAGGCATTGTCCCAGGACGCGGCTGGATCAAGCGTGGAGGGAGAACTCGTCGTGCCGATCACGAGCCTCTGATCCCCGGGGGATTCGCTGTCCGAAAAGACACCGCATCCGGTCACCAGGGATATGGACACAAGGGCTGCAGCCGCCTGCAGACTGGTCCGGTTGAACACGTGCACGCTCCTCGTTCAGCCATGGGTCGGCCGACGATACCGCAGCACCCCGTCAGGTCAATGTTCGAGCCTGACGGGGCACTTGAGGCATTCGATGCAGAACCGGGCCCAATCCGGACACGAATTCCGGAAAGTGTCCGGTTATCGGTCACCCGACTCCGGCGTTCAGGAAAATCCCGCCGTCGACGACGAGCGTCTGGCCGGTGATCCACTCCGACTGGGAGGAGGTGAGGAAGGCGGCGGCGCCGCCGATGTCCTCCGGCTCGCCGAGCCGGCCGAGCGGATAGGAGGCGGCCGCCTCCGCCTCGCGGCCCTCGTAGAGCGCCTGCGCGAATTTGGTCTTGACAACGGCCGGGGCAATCGCATTGACCCGCACGACCGGCGCGAATTCGTGCGCCAGCTGAAGGGTCAGATTGACCATCGCGGCCTTGCTGATTCCGTACGCCCCGATGAAAGGCGAGGCGGATACGCCGGCGATCGAGGCGATGTTCACGATCGCCCCGCCGTTCCGCTTCTGCCAGGCGTGCCAGGTCCGCTGGGCGAAGCCGAGCGCGGAGACCACATTGGTCTCGAAGACCTTGCGGGCCACATTGAGGTCCAGGTCCGCGATGGGGCCGAAGACCGGATTCGTACCGGCGTTGTTGATCAGGAAGTCCACCCGGCCGAAACCGTCCATCGCCGCCTCGACGGCGGTGGCCTGGTGGGCCTCGTCGTGGGCCTTGCCGGGGACGCCGATCGCCCGGTCGGCGCCGAGCCGCTCGACGGCCTCCTTGAGGGCCTCCTCGCCGCGCCCGGTGATGACGACCCGGTCGCCGCGGGCGACCAGCGCCTCGGCGATGCCGTAGCCGATGCCCCGGCTCGCCCCGGTGACCAGGGCGACCCTGCCGGACGGCTCCGGCTGCTGCTTGGTGCTCATGTCCGTCTCCTCCTGCTCCTGTGGCTGCCGGTCGTCAGTTGAGCGGGCCGCCGGCCACGTACATGACCTGGCCGGAGACGAAGCCGGCGTCGTCGCCCGTGAAGAACGCGATCGCGTTGGCGACGTCCTCGGGGCGGCCGACCCGCTGGACCGGGATCATGGAGGCGGCGGCGGCCTGGAAGTCCTCGAAGCCCATGCCGACGCGCTCGGCGGTCTGCGCGGTCATCTCGGTGACGATGAAGCCGGGGGCGACGGCGTTGGCGGTGACGCCGAACTTGCCGAGCTCCTTGGCGAGGGTCTTGGTGAGGCCCTGGAGACCGGCCTTGACGGCGGAGTAGTTGGCCTGGCCGCGGTTGCCGAGCGCCGAGGAGGAGGAGAGGGAGACGATCCGGCCGAAGCCCGCGTCCACCATGTGCTTCTGACAGGCCTTCGCCATCAGGAAGGCACCCTTCAGGTGCACGTTCACGACGAGGTCCCAGTCCGACTCGGACATCTTGAAGAGCAGGTTGTCGCGGAGCACGCCCGCGTTGTTGACGAGGATCGTCGGCGCCCCGAGCTCGGCGGCGACGCGCGCGACGGCGGCCTCCACCTGGGCGCCGTCGGAGACGTCGCAGCCGACCGCGAGGGCGGTGCCGCCCGCGGCGGTGATCTTCTCGACGGTGTCCTTGCAGGCCGCCTCGTCGAGGTCGAGTACGGCGACGGCGCGGCCCTCGGCCGCGAGGCGGAGCGCGGTGGCCGCGCCGATGCCCCGTGCGGCACCCGTGACGACGGCTACGCGCTGCTCGGTGGTGGACATGCTTGGTTCTCCTCGCCCTTGGATCGTCCCTGGTGGCGGCCGGACCGTCGCCCGCTCCTGCGTCCCGCACATGAGCGACCGCTTAGTATCGTCCGCAGACGAGACGCTAGAAGCCCTGGCACCCGGTGTCAACGGCCCACCGGGTGCACCTGGTCACGCTCCGTCCGGGGGCGGACGCTCAGCGCACGAGGAGATCGAGCAGGCGTTCCACCTCGGCCTCGGGGTCGGCGGTGAGGCCGGTGTGCACGGGCCCCGGCTGCACGACCGTGGAGCGCGGCGCGATCAGCCAGCGGAAGCGGCGCCCCGCGTCGTCGCGCGCGGCCTGACCGGCCGCGTCCCCGCCGAGGCAGACCCCCTCGACGGCGCGGAGGGCCGCCCGTACCCCGGTCACGTCGGCCGCCGGGTCGAGCACCGTCAGCTTGGCCTCGTCCAGGTGCGTGCGGGCGGCCACGAAGGAGCGGGCGCGGCAGTAGACGACCACGCCCGCGTTGAAGCACTCGCCGCGCTCGACCCGCGGCACCACGCGCAGCAGCGCGTACTCGAAGACGTCACGGTCGCTCACGTGGTGCCGTCCTTCTGGGTGGCCTTCTCGGTGGCCTTCTGGGTGGCGTGCGGCCGGGGCGCGAGGCGCTCGGCGAGCCAGCCGGGCGGCTGCTGGGGCCGGTTCTCGGTGCGCGGTCCGAGCGTGATCCGCTCGTGGATGGTGGCGGCGCGGGGCAGCAGCGCCTCGACGTAGGCGGCGCGCACCTCGTCCGGGCCCGAGAAGCCGGGCTCGTCCACCAGCCACTCGTCGGGCACGTCGGCGGCGACCTCGTCGAGGAGCTCGCGCGTGACGAGCGGCGCGAGCTCGGCGGCCGCGGCGGCGACGTCGGGGGCGAAGGGGGCGAGCGCGTGGTCGGAGGCGTCGTACGGTTTGGCGGCGGACGCCTGGGCGCCCTTCCAGTTGTGGTGCCAGATCATGGTGGCGCCGTGGTCGATGAGCCACAGGTCGCCGTGCCAGACGAGCATGTTCGGGTTGCGCCAGGACCGGTCGACGTTGTTGATCACGGCGTCGAACCAGACGACCCGGCCCGCCTCCGCCGGGTCCACCTCGTACGCCAGCGGGTCGAAGCCCAGCGACCCGGGCAGGAAGTCCATGCCCAGGTTGAGCCCGCCGCTCGCCTTGAGCAGCTCCTGCACCTCCTGGTCGGGCTCGGAGAGCCCGATGACCGGGTCGAGCTGGATGGCGACGAGCTCGGGCACCCGCAGCCCGAGCCGGCGGGCCAGCTGCCCGCAGATCACCTCGGCGACCAGGGTCTTGCGGCCCTGCCCCGCGCCGGTGAACTTCATCACGTACGTGCCGAGGTCGTCGGCCTCGACGATCCCGGGGAGCGAGCCGCCTTCACGCAGGGGCGTGACGTAGCGGGTCGCTGTCACTTCTGTCAGCATTTCCCCAGGTTAACCGCCTGAACGAGCCGGGCGGCCCGGATTTCCGGGCCGCCCGGCCGTGACGGCGCGGGCCGCGTCACCAGCGGGACGGCGCCGGAGGTGCGACGACCGGTGGGCGGTCGTCGCAGGTGAGGGTGTTGGGCAGGAGCCAGGGGGCGAGCCAGCCGCCGTCGTTGCCGCCGAGGTCGGTCAGGGCGAACTCCGAGCCCGTGGCGGGGAAGTTGAAGGAGCCGCAGTTGTTGACCCCGACGGCCCCGACGTTGCGGGCGTCGACGTTCTCGAAGGTGGCGGAGCCCTTCACCCGGGCGCTGAGGACGGAGTTGCCGGTGCCGTCGACGCGGACGTCCTTGAAGTGGACGGCCGGGACGTCCACCCGGTCCTTCACCCCGTACTCGCTGACCAGCATGATCGCGTTGTGGGTCGAGTCGAGGTAGTGGTCGCCGGTGACCCGGACGTCGGCGTCGATGCTCCGGTCCAGGGCATAGAACCAGATGGCGCCGAGGCCGATCCTCCAGTTGAGGTCGAGGGTGCCGGCGCGGACCGTGGTGTTGCCGGTGAAGCGGAGGGTGCCGGTGAAGGGCTCGGCGCCGAAGCGGGACCCGGCGTGCAGGCCGCTGCCCTCCCGTACGGGGTCGGCGACGAGGTTGCCGCTGACGGTGTTGTCCTCGCCGCCGTAGATCGCGATGCCGTTGGCGAGGGTCGGGGACTGCACGGTGTTGCGGGAGAAGGTGTTGCGCGCGTCGGCGGTCGTGTCCGACCACATGGCCAGGCCGTCGTCGCCGGTGTTGCGGACGAAGTTGTTGTGGACGAGGGAGTCGGTGACGCCGGTGTGGAAGTTGAGGGCGTCGGCGATCTGGTCGGTGATGACGTTGTTCGTGACCCTCACGTTCGACATCGGGCCGTCGAACCACAGGCCGACCTTGGTGCGGTGCAGGTGGAGGCCGTCGATCGTGGAGTCGCTCATGGCGCCGCCGATGGCGTTGACCTGGTCGGTGTCGATCCGCTCGCGGACGTCGCCCTCGATCGCGAAGCCGCGCAGGTGCACGTCGCGGCTGCCGCCCTCGGCGGCGCTCCTGCCGTAGAGGCCGACGCCGGTGTGGCGGGATCCGTCGGGCGCGGGTTCGGCCAGGGCGACCTGGCGGCCCTTGAGGACCGTGTGCCAGTTGCCCGCGCCGACGATCGTGACGTCGTCGACGACGATGTGCCGGTCGACCCGGAAGGTGCCCGGCGGCAGGTACACGGGCCGGCCGACGCGGCGGGCGAAGGCGATGGCGCGCTCGACGGCGGGGGCCGCGTCCCGGCGGCCGGTGGGGTCGGCGCCGAAGGCCAGGACGTTCACGCCGCCGCGCTCCACGTGCGGCGGGGCGACCAGTTCGGTGTCGAGGAGGTCGATCACGGTCCAGGCGGCGGGGCTGCCGGCCGGGACGGTGAGGCGGATCCGGTCGCCGGCCCGGTACGTACGGCCGAGGAGGAGGCGCTGCTCGTCGTAGAAGTGGGTGGGCCGGAAGGGCTTGGCGATCTCCGGGGCCGGCGTGGTGGCCGCCGGGACGCAGGCGCACTCGGTGATCCACCAGTCGGGGTGGAGCAGGTCGGCGCGCGGGTCGTTGGTGAAGGGGTACTGGTTGTAGAGCCAGGAGTACTGGGAGGTCAGCGTCATCGTCGTGCGGTGGCGTCCGTCGACGGCGACGTCGAGCGGGGCGGTGATGCCGCCGCCCCCGGGCGCGTCGGGGATGCTGTAGCGGACGGTGAGGGCGTTGGCGGCCCGCGGCAGGACGAACTCGACGTGCTGCCCGGCGGTCAGCCGTACGGCGGAGCGCCCCGAGGCCTCGGAGGGAAGCGTGTACGGGGTGCGGTCCGGTCCGATGACCGTGCCGGTGGTGGCGGCGTTCTCCGCCTCCTGCTCGTCGAAGGCCACGGTGGCGCCGCGGCCGGCGACGAGGTCGGGGGCGAGGGCGGCCCGGGTGACCACGGGCCCCCGGGCGGCCGGCCCCCGGCTCCCGGTCCCCGCCGCGGCCACGCCGTCGAGGAGCACGCTCGTGCTCAGTGCGAGGGCGGCGATCGCCAGGGCGGCTCTTCGGCCGCCGCGCGCGCCGCGTCCTGATCGGCTCGGACTCATGTCGGGCTCACTTCTGTCGGAGGTGACACGGATCTGTCGGGGGTGACGCGGAGGTGACGCGGACGTCGTCCGGGCGCGGGGCCCGGGCCGTGGGAGCCGGGAGCCCGGTGCGCGTCCCCGTGGCCGGGGGCGCGCACCGGGCGTTCCGCCGCGGGCGGCGCGGTCAGGTGCGCAGCCAGACGGCGGTGTCCGGGGGGAGGGAGCCGTCCGCCGGCAGCGGCTCGCTGGCCAGCAGGACGCCGGTGTGCGCCGGGAGGTCGACGGGCGCGCCGGAGAGGTTCACCACGCACTGGAGGTCCTCCGCGCGGGCGAAGGCCAGGACCCCCTCGGGCGACGGCAGCCACCGCATGGGCCCGTCCCCGAACGCGGCCTCGGCCCTGCGCAGTTCCAGCGCCGTGCGGTAGAGGACGAGCATCGAGCCCGGGTCGGCGGCCTGCCGGTCGACGGCGTAGCGGCCCCAGCCGTCCGGCTGCGGCAGCCAGGGGTCCGTACCGGCGCCGAATCCGTACGAGGGGGCGTCGGCCTCCCAGGGGAGGGGGACGCGGCAGCCGTCGCGGCCGGGGTCGGTGCCGCCGGAGCGGAAGTGCATGGGGTCCTGGATGCGGTCCAGGGGGATGTCGGCCTCGGGCAGGCCCAGTTCCTCGCCCTGGTACAGGTAGACCGAGCCGGGCAGGGCGAGGGTGAGCAGGGCGGCCGCGCGGGCCCTGCGGGTGCCGAGCTCCGGGTCGGTGGGGGTGCCGAAGCGCTTCTCGGCGAAGTCGAAGCCGGTGTTCGCGCGGCCGTAGCGGGTGGCGGTGCGGGTGACGTCGTGGTTGCAGAGCACCCAGGTGGCGGGGGCGTGGACGGGGGCGTGCTCGGCGAGGGTGTCGTCGATGGTGCGGCGCAGCCGGTCGGGGTCCCAGGGGCAGGCGAGGAAGTTGAAGTTGAAGGCGGTGTGCAGTTCGTCGGGGCGCAGGTAGCGGGCGAAGCGCTCGGCGTCGGGCAGCCAGACCTCGCCGACGAAGACGCCGCCGTACTCGTCCGCGACGGCCCGCCAGGAGCGGTAGACGTCGTGGATCTCGTCGAGGTCGATGTACGGATGGGGGTCGACGCCCTCGGTGAAGTCGCGGAGGTCGGGGTCCTTGGTGAGGAGGGCGGCGGAGTCGATGCGGACGCCGGCGACGCCGCGCGCGAACCAGAAGCGCAGGATGTCCTCGTGCTCGCGGCGGACGTCGGGGTGGGCCCAGTTGAGGTCGGGCTGTTCCGGGGTGAAGAGGTGGAGGTACCACTCGCCGTCGGGGACTCGGGTCCAGGTGTTCCCGGAGAACTGCGAGGGCCAGTCGTTGGGCGGGAGTTCGCCGTTCTCGCCGCGGCCGGGGCGGAAGTGGAAGCGTTCCCGTTCGGGGCTGCCGGGGCCGGCGGCGAGGGCCTCGCGGAACCAGGCGTGCTGGTCGGAGACGTGGTTGGGGACGATGTCGACGATGACGCGCAGGCCCAGTTCGGCGGCTTCGGCGATGAGCTTCTCGGCCTCGTCGAGGGTGCCGAAGGCCGGGTCGACGGCCCGGTAGTCGGCGACGTCGTAGCCGCCGTCCACCATCGGGGAGGCGTACCAGGGGGTGAACCAGAGGGCGTCGACGCCGAGTTCGGCGAGGTAGGGCAGTCTCGCCCGGACGCCCGCGAGGTCCCCGGTGCCGTCGCCGTCGCCGTCGGCGAAGCTGCGCGGGTAGACCTGGTAGATGACGGCGTCGCGCCACCAGTCGTCGGTGCGGGGCGGATGAGGGGCTGCCACGGGACGGTCCTTTCGGGCAGGGTGGTTCTTCGCCGCCGGCCCGGACAGCGGGGCGGCGGAGGGGCCGGCGGCGAAGGCTTATGGGGTGCGGGCTCGTGACGGGGCGGGGGTGCGGGCCTGTTCAGCCCTTGAGGCCGCCGGCGGTGAGGCCGCTCATGATGTTCCGCTGGAAGACCAGGAAGATCAGCAGCGTGGGGAGGGAGGCGATGGTGAGCGCGGCGATCAGCACGTTCACCGGGACGCCGTTGGAGAGCGAGTAGATGCCGACGTTGAGCGTCTGCTTGGACGGGTCGGGCAGGGTGAGCATGGGCCAGAGGAAGTCCTTCCACACCCCCACGACCGCGAAGATCGACACGACGCCGAGGATGGGCCGGGAGATCGGCAGGACGATCGACCACAGGACCCGCAGGGGCGAGGCCCCGTCCATCGAGGCGGCGTCGAGCAGTTCCTTGGGGATGGAGTCGAAGAACCGCTTCAGCAGGAAGATGTTGAAGGCGTTGGTGACGGCCGGGAGCCAGATGGCCCACGGCGTGTTGAGCAGGTTGCGCTCGACGACGGGCACGTCGAGCACGGTGAGGTACTGGGGGACGACGAGGACGGTCGCCGGGATCATCAGGGTGGCGAGCATCATGCCGAGGATCGCCTTGCCGAAGACGGGCCGCAGCTTGGAGAGGGAGTAGGCGGCGGCGACGTCGAGGACGAGCTGGAAGGCGAGGGCGCCGAAGGCGTAGTAGAGGGTGTTGAAGAGGAGGGTGGCGAGGTCCATGACCTCCCAGGCCCGGGTGTAGTTCCCGGGTTCGAAGGAGCCCGGGACCAGGGTGGGCGGGGTCTGGATGACCTCCTGGGCGTCCTTGAAGCCGCTGGACACGAGCCAGTAGAGGGGGCCGAGGAAGACCAGGGTGAAGAGGAGGACGACGGCGGTGAAGACGGTCCAGTAGAGGACCTTGCCGCGGGGCCTGGCGAGGACGGCCGGCGAGATGAGCGTGCGTGTGGACATGGCTGGGTCTCCGGTCCTATTCGTCCTCGGCGCGGCTGAGCTTGACGTACACCGCCGAGAAACCGGCGAGCAGTACGAGCAGGAGCAGGCCGAGCGCCGCCGCGGCACCGTAGTTGTTGAAGTTGAAGGCGTACTGGTAGATGAGGTAGACGACGGTGGTGGTCGAGCCCTCGGGGCCCGCGCCGCCGGTGAGCAGGAACGGCTCCACGAAGACCTGCATCGTGGCGATGACCTGCATGAGCGCCATCAGCGACAGGATGAGGCGGGTCTGCGGGATGGTGACGTGCCAGATCTTGCGCAGCAGGCCGGCGCCGTCGAGCTCGGCGGCCTCGTACAGCTCGCCGGGGATGGACTGGAGCGAGGCGAGGTAGATCAGGGTCGCGCCGCCCATGTTCATCCAGGTGGAGGCGACGACGACGGCGAGCATCGAGAGGTCGGGGTCCTGGAGCCACTGCTGCTCGGGCAGTCCGACCGAGGTGAACAGTTCGTTGAGGAGTCCGTAGCCGGGGTCGTAGAGGTACTTGAAGAGGAGGACCGAGGCGACCGGCGGCAGCATGACGGGCAGGTAGACGAGGAGCCGGAGGTAGCCCTGGCCGTGGTGGAACTCGTTGACGACCACCGCGACGAGGAAGGGCACCGCGAAGCCGAGGACCAGCGCGAGCACGGTGAACAGGGCGGTGTTGCCCCACGCCTGCCAGAAGGCCGGGTCGTTGACGACCGTGTTCAGGTTGTCGAGGCCGACCCAGGTGGTGCGGCCGCCCTCGGTCTTCTGGAAGGCGAGGAAGAACTCCCGCACCATCGGGTACCAGGAGAAGACGCCGAAGCACAGCACCGCGCCGATGAGGAAGCCGTGGGCGGTCAGGTTGCGCCGTAGGCCCCGGGCGAACCGGCCGGCGGCCGGTGCGGGAGCCGCCGCTCGGGGCGGGGCGGGGCGGGGGGCGTCCGCCTTGCTCGGGGTCAGGCTGGGGGCCGACATCGTCTCTCCTCGGTGCTGTCTGCCGGTTTCGGGGCCCGGTGGTGTCGGGCGTACGGGCGGGCCGGTCGACGGGGACCGGCCCGTGGGCGGGGCGGGCTTCCGCCGCCCCGCCCGGACCCGCTCACTGGGTGGCGAGGACCTGGTTGACCTGCGCCTCGGCGGTGGAGAGGAGCTTGTCGACGTCGGCGTCCTTGTTGGTGAGGACGGCGGACATGACGTTGTCGAGGACCTTGTAGACCTCCTGCGCCTTCGGCGGCTCGTTCTTGCCGGCGACCGGGTTGTCCATGAAGGCCTTGAAGTTCTCGACCGGCATGGTGGCGTGCTGGAGGCGGGCGGCGTCGTCCTTGGTCTTGGACTCGTTCAGCCAGAAGTTGGGCTGCGGGATGCCGACCGGGAGGCCGTCGGCCTTGGTGCGGGCCCAGTCGAACTGGCCCTTGCCGACGGTGAGGTTCTTGAAGTTCAGCCAGGCGACCGCGGCCTTGATCTTGTCGCCGGATATGCCCTTCTTGATCATGTAGTCGTTGCCGCCCGCGAGCGTGTTCTTGCCGCCGGGGATCGGGCCCATGCCGAAGTTCTCGTACTTGGCGCCGAGCTGCTGGACCATGTAGGCGATGTCGTCGGGGGCGGCGAGGAACATGCCGAGCTTGTCGGTGGCGATCTGCTTCTGGAGGTCGCCCCACTTGAGCAGCTGGGTCTTGCCCATGGAGTCGTCCTCCCAGCGCATGGCGTGGAGGTTCTTCACGACCTGGCGGCCCAGGTCGGTGTTGAACGCGGCCTTCTTGCCGCTCGCGTCCACGACGTCGCCGCCGAGGCTGTACATCTGCGCGGTGAAGTGCCAGCCGCCGGTGTTGCCCGCGCTGTACTCGCCGAAGCCGGCGACGCCCCCGCCCAGGCCGGCGATCTTCTTGGCGGCGGTGCGGACCTCGTCCCAGGTGCGCGGCGGGGCGTCCGGGTTCAGGCCGGCGTCCTTGAAGAGCTTGCGGTTGATCAGCAGGCCCATGGTGTAGTTGCTGGTGGGCAGGCCGTAGAGCTTGCCGTCCTGCTTGAGCGAGGCGAGGACGTTCGGGTCGATGTCCTTCAGCGCCGGGACGGTCTTGTCGTTGACGTACGCCGTGATGTCCGCGGCGCCGTCGTTGTCGAGGACCTGCGGCAGGTCGGTGAAGTACGTGTAGAACACGTCCGGCTGCGACTTGGCCTTGAGCATCGCGGTGAAGCGCGGGGGCTCCAGGCACTGGCCGGGGGTGGAGCGGCCCTCGATGGTGACGTTCGGGTACGTCTTGTTGAACTCGGCGACGTCCTCCTTCCACTCCTTGAGCTCGGCCGCCTTCGCCGTGGGCGGCATGCAGTCGATCGTGAGCGTCACCTTGGTCTTCGGGTCCAGCGGCGTCGTCGGGTCGGACGAACCGTTCTGCTGGGATCCGTCGCTGTTGTCGTCGCCGCTGCTGCTCGTGCCGCAGGCGGCGAGCGCGGTCAGCGACAGGGCGGAGACGAGGGTGATCGCGGCGGCACGACGGCTGCGACGGAACCGGGCAGTTCTCATGAGTGGACCCCTTCGGGCATGAACGAGGAGGAGCGGTGCGTGGAGTGGAGGTCACCCCGTCGCCGATGGCGTGGCGGGGTGCGGCACACTCAATCACCACCAACAAGTGAACGCAATATCTCGCGCTGATTTCGCAATTGCACGACAGTCAGGCGTAATCGAAACGTGACCGACACGTACCTGGTCGACAGGGAGCAGGGCCGGACGGAGGCGCGCCGGGGCGCGCCGGAGCGTCCCGCGGCGTCGCGGCCGGCCCGGGTCCCTTCCGGGGCCCGGGCCGGCCTCCGTCACCTCCGGGAGACGGCGGGAAGCGGGTGGATCACGGGTTGACGTTGATCTTGAAGGTGGTGGTGTTGTTGCGGATGTCGACGGCGTTGCCGTTCATCCGCAGTCCGTTGAAGGTCACCTCGCCGACGGCGGGGCCCTGCCCCGACTCGGGCATCTCGTTGGCCCAGAGGCCGAAGCCGGACTTGGCGTCCCAGGCGTCGCCGCTCTTGCGGGCCCCGGTGATGGAGATGTCCGTGAGGACGGTGTCCTTGATCGGGAACTGCGGCTGTCCGCCCACGTAGTTCGTCTGGAACATGATGCCGCTGTAGGTGGGGTCGACGATGTCGACGCTGTTCACCCGGATGCCCTGGAACACCTTGGAGGCGGAGAAGAGCCATATCCCGGGGAAGGTCTGGTTGCCCCAGAAGTGGCCGCCCGCCCGGACGATCGAGATGTTCTCGAAGGTCGTGGGCTCGGTGCCGAAGCCGTTCATGGCGTAGCCGAAGTCCAGCGAGGAGATGGTGACGCCGGAGTAGACCAGGGTGTCGGCGATGTGGATGTTGCGGAAGGTGTTGCTGTAGCCGCCGTAGACGGCGAGGCCCGCGGCCCGCCAGGTGAGCGTGCTGGTCAGGTTCTCGTAGACGTTGTTCTTCATGTCGGCGCCGCCGGCGTCGATCGCGGAGAACAGCGCGAAGCTGTCGTCACCGGTGGCCCGGGCGTCGTTGTTGACGACGTGGTTGTCCGTGGAGCCGTTGGTCATGTTGACGCCGTCGGCGAACATGTTGCGGATCCGGGAGTTCTTGATGGTGATCCGGTCCGCGTTGGCGCCCCAGTAGAGGCACACCATGTGCTCGTTCCAGATGTCGTCGATCACGATGTCGGTGACGTTGGCGAAGTCGAAGACCTTGCCGGGGCCGTCGATGCGCGAGGTGTAGTTGCCGAAGTAGGCGAAGCCCTTGAACAGCGAGCCCTTGGCCGCCGCCTCGGCGCGGAAGCCGACGTCGGTGTTGTCCTGGGTCGAGGGCGCGTGGAACTTCGTGTACCAGGGGCCGGCGCCGACCACCTGGACGGGCTTGCCGTACACCTGGAACTTGTTCGACGTCTGGTAGTCGCCGGGCGGCAGGTAGACGCCGGTGAGCTTGCCGGTGGTGTCCATGCGGACCCGGTCGAGGGCGTTCTGGACGTCCTGGTGGGTGAAGCCGGCCGGGACGGCGTACGCGGCCGGGTCCGGGTTGGCGACCGGGGCGACCTGCTCCAGGTCGACGAAGTCGATCGCGTAGTACGCGGCGGTGTTGGCGGCGTCCTTCTGGAGCCGGATCCTGCTGCCGGCCTGGACCGTCTCGCCGAGGAGCAGGTGCGCCTCGTCGTAGATGTGGCGCGGGGCGCCGGAGCCCGGGGAGTTGCCGGGGGAGATCTCGGAGCCGTACAGCCAGGCGTACTTCGAGGTCAGCGGGAGCGCCTTCTTGAAGACGCCGTCCACGTAGACGTTGATCGTGGAGTCGATGCCGCCGCCGCCCGGGGCGTCCGGGATCGAGAAGCGGGTGACCAGGGTGTTGGTGGCGGCGCGGGCGGTGAACTCGACGTACTCCCCCGTCGCGTCCAGGTGGACGGCCTTGCGGCCGGAGGCCTCGCCCGCGATGTCGCCGACGGTGCGGTTGGGCCCGGCGACGGTGGCGCCGCCGCCGACGGTGCCGTCCTCCGCCTCGTACGTGGTGTACGGCATGTTCGCGCCGCGTCCGACGAAGAGGGGCTGGGATGCGGTGTTGTTGGCGCGCTTGACCGGCAGCTCGCCGGCGTCGTCGGCGAGGACCGTCCGCACCGTGTACGAGCCGTTGGCGGCGGTCCACGGGCCGAGGGTCACCACGGTCGAGGCACCGGCGGCGAGGCTGCCGCCGTACGAGCCGGTCAGGGTCTTCACCGTGGCGCCCTGCTTGTCGAGCAGGTTCAGGGTGACGCCGTGGGTGCCCGCCGAGGTGGCCTGGTTGCCCTGGTTCCGCACCGTCGCCCGGAAGGAGACGGTGTCGCCGGCGGACGGGCTGGACGGGGTGGTCGTGACCCCGGTGGTGACCACGTCGGGGCTGCTGACCGGCTTGACCACGAGCGGGGTGGGGCTGGTGAGGGTGTTGTTGGACTCGTTCTGCTCGATGACCGCGTTCGCCTCGTCGGCGACCGCGCTCAGCTCGTACGAGCCGGCCTCCCGGGCGCCGATGGAGGCGCTGACGGTGGTCTGCGCCCCGGCGGCGAGGGCGCCGACCTGGGCGGTGGCGACCTTGGTGCCGCCCAGGCGCAGCGCGACGGCGCTGGCCGGAGCGGCCGCCGGGCCGCTGTTGCGGACGGTGGCGCCGACCGTGATCTGGTCCGACTCGACGGGGGCGGCCGGCGTGGTGGTCAGGCCGGTCACCTCCAGGTCCGGGTTGGGCGCGGGCACGCCGATCACCTGGAACTCGGCGAGCTGGCCCGCCGAGGAGCCGGTGTTGGCGGTGAACCTGAGCTGGACGTCGGCGACGCGGGCGGTGACCGGGACGGTCACGGTGTTCCCGCCGGCCGGGTCGAAAGCGTAGCTCTTCGCGGCGACCAGGCTCGTGAAGCCGGAGGCGCTCTGCTCGCGTCCGAGGACCTCGACGGTCTGGTTGCGCGCGGCCCAGGCGGTGGCCGGGTCGAGCTTGAGGACGAGCCGGTCGAGGTCGGCGTTGGAGCCGAGCTTGACGGTGAGGGTGTTCGGGTAGCTGCCGCCCGCGCCCTCCCAGTAGGTGGCGGTGTTGTTGTCGTTGGCGTTCGCCGCGACGAAGCTGTGGACGGTGGAGGAGGCGCTGATCGGCTTGCCGACGGCGAGGTTGGAGCCCGTGGAGCCGCTGCCGTTGCGGGTGACGGTGTTGCTGTTGACCGACTGGTTGCCCGCCGCGTCCTTGGCCCGGACGTGGTACGTCACCGTCTGGTTGACCGGGCGGCTGTCGGTGTACGTGGTGACGTTGCCCGCCACGCTCGTCAGGAGCGTGTTGTTCGCGTAGACGTCGTACCCGGTGACGCCGGTGTTGTCCGAGGAGGCGCCCCAGGTCAGCTTCACCTGGCCGGAGGTCGCCTCCGTGAACGCCAGGTTCGCCGGGGCCGTCGGGGCCTGCGTGTCCCCGGTGTCGCCCTGGCGGGTGACGGCGTTGCTGTTGGCGGACTGGTTGCCCGCCGCGTCCTTGGCCCGGACGTGGTACGTCACCGTCTGGTTGGCCGGGCGGCTGTCGGTGTACGTGGTGACGTTGCCCGCCACGCTCGTCAGGAGCGTGTTGTTGGCGTAGATGTCGTACCCGGTGACGGCGGTGTTGTCCGTGGCGGCGGTCCAGGTGAGCCGCACCTGACCGGTCGCGGGCTCGGTGAACGCCAGGTTCGCCGGGGCCGTCGGCGCCTGGGTGTCCCCGGTGGCCGGGCCGTAGACCTCCAGCTCGGAGAGCTGGGCCGCCGGCTGCACGGTGTTCGCCGTGACCAGGACCCGGACGTACCGCGCGGTCGTCTCGCCGAACGGGATCGTCACCGAGTTCTGGCCGGAGGGGGCGAACTCGTACGCCTTCGAGGCCGTGAGGTCGGTGAAGTCCGTGCCGTTCGCGCTGCTCTGGACCTTCAGGGTCTGGCTGCGCGCGCCCCAGCCGTCGGGCAGCCGCAGCACGACCCGGTCGACGCGGACGGAGGAGCCGAGGTCGGCCCGCAGCCACTGGGGCAGCTCGTTGTTGCGGCTCTCCCAGTAGGTGGCCTTGTTGCCGTCGTTGGCGTTGCCCGCCGCGTACACCTCGGTGTGGCTGCTCGCGGTCAGGGTCCTGCCCGCGGCGAGGTTGGCGGAGGTGCCGTCGGCGGCGTGCACTTCGAGCTCGGAGAGCTGCGCCGCCTGCCAGCCGGTGTTGGCGGTGATGTCGACGCGCACGAAGCGGGCCTGGGCGGCCGGGAAGCCGACCGTGACGGTGTTGCCGGAGCCCGGGCTGAAGGTGTAGGTGGCCGAGCTCTTGAGGGTGGAGAAGCTGGTTCCGTCGGCGCTGCCCTGGACGGACAGCGTCTGGTTGCGGCTCTCCCAGCCCGCCGGGAGCTTCAGGACGACCTCGTCGACGCGGGTGCTCGTCCCGAGGTCGGTCTGCACCCACTGGGGCAGGCTCGACCCGGAGCTCTGCCAGTACGTGCCCTGGTTGCCGTCGGTGATGTTCGCGGCGCCGTACTCCGGCAGCGCGCTGCCGGCCGACGCGGGGTCGCCCAGCGCGATGTTGGGGCCTCCGGCGGCCTGGGCGGCCATGAGGGGACCTCCCAGCGCGAGGAGGCTCGTCGCGATCACGGCGCTCATGCCCCGTGATCGCCAGGTGTGCAGTCTCATCTGTCCTCGATCTCGGCCCCGCAGGCGGTGGCTGCGCGGCGCGGCTCGTCGGATGGAACTCCGGCTCGAATATGTCGTCGGTTTGCTGCGAGCGGTGAGAGAGTTGCAGACAATTGCCAAGGCGTCTACATCTCGCGGAGTCGGGCTTCCCGCGGCCCTCCGGGGCGTACGAGGGCACGCCGAAGGCCCCGCGCACGAGGGGCTACGGGGTTCGGGGGGAAGCACGGGAGGGGTGGGGGTCCGGTCACCGCCGTGGCCGGACCCCCTCGTCACGGCGCCCGGGGCGCCGCCGACGGCGTTACGGGTTGTTGATGACGAACTGGGATCCGGGCTCGACCAGGACGTTGCCCTGGGCCGAGTTGGTGATCGTCACGTTCGACAGGGTGGCGCTGCCGCGGGCGCCGCTCATCGCGAGGATGCCGGAGCCGTTGTTCGACTTGTCGATGCGGACGTTGGTGATCTTCACGTTCGGCATCTCGCCGCCGCCGGTCTTGAACTGGATGCCGTCGTAGGTCGAGTCGACGATGTCCGTGTCCTTGATGGTGACGCCCGGGATGGGCTGGCCCTGTGCGAACAGGGTGATGGCGCCGAACTCCTGGTCCTCGTTCCAGAACGCGCCGCCCGTGCGGTACAGGGCGTTGTTGGAGATGAGGGTCTGCCCGGAGAAGGGCAGCGGGTCGTGGTCGGTCGCCAGCATGATGCCGGGGTAGTTCATGGTGTCGGAGATGATGTTGTTCTCGATGGTGTTGCCGAATCCGCCGTAGACCGCGATGCCGTTGGCCCGCCAGGGCAGCTGGATCGTGTTGTTGCGGAAGTGGTTGTTGGAGCCGATGTCCACCGAGGTGTCCTTGACGTACTTGCTGGCCCAGACGGCCAGCGCGTCGTCGCCGTTGTTGCGGAAGGACGAGTTGAAGACGGTGGAGTTGCGGGTGCCGTTGGCGAAGTTGATGCCGTCGGCGTAGGTGTTGCGGATCCTCATGCCCGAGAACTCGACGCCGTCGCCCGGTCCCCACAGCTCGGGGATGTTGGTGTAGTCGCGGCCGGCCCAGACGCCGACGTTGGCGTGCTCGATCCAGACGTTGCTGATCTTGGTGTTCTTGCCGAAGCGGCCGTTGAGGCCGACGCCGCCCTCCTCGTTGGCGTTGTTGCCGCGGATGGTGCCGGAGCCGAAGATCGCGATGTCGGAGATCTGCGTGTTGTGGTCGATGTCGAAGCCGAAGTTGCCCTCGTGCGGGTGGTTGATGCCGCCCGCCTGGTGCGGCGGGGTGAGGGTGTAGAGCTGCGAGTGCCACATGCCGGCGCCGCGGATGGTCACGTCGCGGATGCCGACGGTGTTGTAGTTCCCCCGGTTCAGCGGGTCGTCGGTCAGGATCTTCTGCTCCTGGCGCCACTGGCCCGCCGGGATCCACACGCAGGAGATCTCGCCCTTCTGGTCGGCGGTCACCGCGCGCTGGATCGCGTCGGTGTCGTCGAGGCCGTCGTTGGGCACCGCGCCGTAGTTGGTGATCGAGACGCAGCCGGCCGGCTGGGCCGCGGGGGGCGCGACCTGCTCCAGGTCGATCAGGTCGACGACGTAGTAGGAGGCGGTGTCCCCCGCGTCCCGCTGGAGCCGGAACTTGGTGCCGGCCGGGTAGGACTGGGACAGCAGGGCGTTGGACTCGTCGAACAGGCGGCGGGCGTCGGCGCCCGGGGTGTTGCTGAGCCCCTCCGGGTCGTCGGTGGTGCCGTAGAGCCAGCTGTGCTTGGAGGAGAGCGTCAGCTTCCGTACGAACTGTCCGTCGGCGTAGAGGCTCAGCGTGGCTTCCCGTCCGCCGCCGCCGGGGGCGTCGGGGATCGAGTTGCGCACGACGATGGAGTTGGCGGCGTTGGTGGAGGTGAACTCCACGTACTGGCCGGTGGAGTCGAGCCGGACCGACTTGCGGCCGGAGGACTCGGTGGCGAAGTTGGTGTGGCCGAAGGTCCGCTTGGCGTCGGCGGTGAGCAGGGTGCCCTGGTAGCGGGCGTCCTCCGCCTCGTACTCCGTGTAGGGCACGGCGGCGCCGCGGCCGACGACCAGCGAGCGGCTGAAGACGTTGTTGTTCTCGTTGGTCTCGGCCACGATCGCGGTGGCGTCGGCCGTCGCGGTGAGGGTGACTCCCCCGCTCGCGGCGGTCCAGCTGCCGGATATCGGCACGGTGACCGACTGACCGGCGGCGACCGCCGGGGTGGCGCCGTTCAGGGTGGTGGTTCCCGCGGTGAGGCGGGTGACGGTGCCGGCGGCGACGCCGGTGGTGCCCCGGTTCTGGACCGTGGCGGTGAAGGAGACCTGCGCGCCGACCGCCGGGGAGGACGGGTTCGGGGTGATCGCGGTGACCGTGAGGTCGGGGCCGGGCGCCTGGCCGACGACCAGCTTGGTGGAACCGGTCCGGCTGTTGTTGGTGTCGTCCTGCTCCACGACGGTGTTCGCCGGGTCGACGACGGCGGACACGGTGTAGCTGCCCATCGCCTTCCTGCCGACGGGGATCCTGACGGTCGTGGAGGCGCCGGCGGCGAGCGCGCCGACCTGCGCGCTGCCCGCCACGGCGCCTTCGAGGCTGACGTCGACGGAGGTGGCCGGCGAGGCGGCGGTCCCGGCGTTGCGTACGGTGGCACTGACCTCGACGGGGTCCGTCTCCGAGGGGGAGGAGGGGGTCCACGCGAGGTCGGTGACGGTGAGGTCCGGGTTCGGGGCGGCGGCGCCCACCACTTCGAACTCGGCGACCTGGGCGCCGGGGGCGCCGGTGTTGGTGAAGAACTTGAGCTGTACGTCGGCGTACCGGCCGGTCACGGGAATGGTGATCGTGTTGTCGCCGGAGGACGGGCTGAACCGGTAGTCGGCGCGGGCCTTGAGGGTGGTGAAGCCGGACGCGGACTGCTCGCGTCCGAGGACCTCGACGGCCTGGGTGCGCGGACCCCACGCCTGGTCGGGGTTGAGCTTGATCCGGACCGCCTCGACGTCGGCGTTGGCACCGAGCTTGGCGGTCAGGGTCGCGGGGAAGCCGGCCGACTCCCAGTAGGTGCCGGTGTTCCCGTCGTTGGCGTTGGCGGCCACGTACGACTGGGTGACCGAGGAGGCCTCGATCGCCTTGCCGCGCGCCAGGTTGGTGCCGTTGGGCGGCGGGTCGACCGGACCGCCGCCGCCGTCCTCGCCGAAGATCTCCAGCTCGGACAACTGGGCCGCGTTCCAGCCGGTGTTGGCGGCCACCTGCACGCGGACGTAGCGGGCCGTGGTCGCGGTGACGGGGATGCTGACCGTGTTGGCGGCGGCCGGGTCGAAGGTGCGCGCCCCCGATCCGGAGAGCGCGGTGAAGGAGGATCCGTTCGTGCTGCCCAGCACGCTCAGCGTCTGGACGCGGGAGCCCCAGGAGGCGGGCAGCTTCAGCGCGACCCGGTCGATCTCGGTACTGGCCCCCAGGTCGACCTGCACCCACTGGGGGAACGACCCGTTGGGGCCCTCCCAGTAGGACGCCTGGCTTCCGTCGGTCACGTGGCCGGCGACGTAGCTTCCGTTCGTGCCGCCCGCGGTGGCGGGCTTGCCCAGGGCGAGGTTGGGGCCCTCGGCGGCGTGGGCGGGGGCGGGGAGCATCCCCACGCCCATCAGTCCCGCCATCACCGAGCCGACGATCACTCGCCGCCCGTGGTTTCTCAATCGCATGACGTCCTCTTGATTCCTCGTCCGGGCACCCGGCCGTGACCCGCTCCGGCCGGCGGCGCGCACGGCACCGGGGCGGTGGGACGGGGGTGGGGGGCGGATGCGCGGATGAACGATGACAGAGCCCTCGCACGACACCTTCCATGCCCAAGGCGGAACATTTGAGTGCCAGCAAGTGTTTTTGAGTAGTTCAGTCAATCTTTTGCGATTACCGGGTGACAGGTTTCCGGCAGGTCACGTCTTTGTCAACGGGGCTGACACAACTGGACCGTTGGAGGGCGGGCGGCCGACGTCGCCGGGCACGGCGAACGGGCACGACAAAGGGGCCAGACCGTCAGGTCTGGCCCCTGGGGGTCGTCCGCGGGGAGCGCGCCGGCGGACGGGCGGTGCGGATCAGGCGGTGGAGGGCGGCGCGGTCGAGCCCCGCACCACGAGCTCCGGCTCGAAGAGCAGCTCGCCGGGGTGCGCCTGCGTCCCCTGGATCTGGGCGCACAGGAGGTCGACGGCGGCCCGCCCCATCGCCTCGATCGGCTGCCGCACCGTCGACAGCGGCGGCTCGGTGCAGTTCATGAAGGCCGAATCGTCGAACCCGAGCACGGACACGTGGGTGGGAACGGTGAGTCCGCGCCTGCGGGCGGCCCTGATGGCGCCCAGGGCCAGGGGGTCGCTCGCGCAGATGACTCCGGTGACGCCCCGGTCCCACAGCCGGCCCGCTGCGGCCTGTCCGCCTTCGAGCGAGAACATGGAGCGCTCCACGAACTCCTCCGCCAGCTCCGTCCCCGCCGCCGCGGCGGCCGTCCGCGCGGCGGTCAGCTTCCGGCGCGAGGGGATGTGGTCCTCGGGGCCGAGGACCAGGCCGATGCGCTCGTGTCCCAGCGAGGAGAGGTGGCGCCAGGCCTGCTCCACCGCGGCGATGTCGTCACAGGAGACGCACGGGAAGTCGAGCTCCTCGATGGGGGCGTTGACGAGGACGACGGGGATGTTGCGCTCCGCCAGCTGCCGGTAGTGCTCGTGCGGCGCGTCGGCCTGCGCGAAGAGCCCTCCGGCGAAGATCACCCCGGAGACCTGCTGCTGGAGGAGGAGGTCGACATAATCGGCCTCCGAGACCCCGCCCTTGGTCTGCGTGCAGAGCACCGGCGTGAGGCCCTGCTGCGCGAGGGAACCGCCGATGACCTCGGCGAAGGCCGGGAAGATGGGGTTCTGCAGCTCCGGCAGGACCAGGCCCACCAGCCGGGCCCGCTCCCCGCGCAGTTGGGTGGGGCGCTCGTAGCCGAGGACGTCCAGCGCGCTGAGCACGGACTGGCGGGTGGCCTCCGAGACCCCCGGCTTGCCGTTGAGAACTCGGCTGACCGTGGCCTCGCTGACTCCCACTTTTTTCGCTACCAGAGCAAGTCGTCGCGTCACGAACGCAACTCTAGCGCAAAGGAAGTCGGGAAGTTACATGTTTCTTGCCATGATTGCGTCACGTACGTACGTCGTCCTGTTGGGTGCTCGCCCCTCCATACTGCCGCTCCTCGGGCTCCGCGACGCGGGTTCCGTCCCTTGGCCCGTCCCGGCGGTCGAACCGGCGGTCGAACCGGCGGTCGAACCGGCCGAGGAGCGCGGTCAGGAGGACGGCGGTCAGGGTGCCGGCGACGACGCCGCTGCCCAGGATCGTGCGGGCCCAGCCGGGGAAGCCGTCGTACAGGCCCGGGGTCAGGAGCGGCAGCAGGCCGGCCGCGAGGGCCAGGGCGGCGACCATGGTGCCCGTGCCGGTGCCCGAGAGTTCGGCGCGGCGGAGCATCTCGACGCCCATCACGGCGATCACCGCGTAGACGACGAGCGAGGAGCCGCCCACGACCGCCTCCGGGATGCCGGCGAGGGCGCGGGAGACGGGGGTCGCCAGGCCGACGCCGATCAGGAGCGCTCCGGCCCCTGCGGTGACGAAGCGGCTGCGGACCCCGGTGAGCCGGCCGATGCCGATGTTCTCGGCGCTGGTCACCATCAGGGACGTACCGAAGAGGCCGCCCACGAGGGAGACGAGCGCGTCGGCGCGGGCGACCCGGGGGACGTCCCTGCCGGGGTCGGGGGTCCGGCCGACGGTCTCGCTGTTCAGCACGGTCTGGCCGGTGATCTCGGCCAGGGTGGTGAGGCTGAAGACCAGCAGCGGGAGGGCGGCCAGGACGTCGAACACCGGTGTGCCGTACGGCAGGAGGGCGGGCAGCGAGAAGCCGCTGCCGGGCGCGGGCGCGAAGGTGCCGAGGCCGGTGACGACGGCGAGCAGGACGCCGGCCGCCATGCCGGTGAGGATCGCGGTCTGCCGCCAGACCCCGCGCAGCAGGACGTACGCGCCGACGGTGGCGGCGACGGTGAGGCCCGCGAGGAGCACGGCGCGGGGTTCGCCCTCGCCGTCGGGTCCGGTGACGAGCCGGGCGGCGACCCGGATCATCGCGATGCCGATGAGCAGCACGGTGACGCCCATGACGAGCGGCGGGAAGAGCCGGACCACGCGCACGTAGAGCGGGAGCACGGCGATGAGCAGGGCCGCCGCGAGGAGGACGGAACCGGCGGCGGTGGGCGTGCCGTGGTCCTGGGCGATCTGGAGGAAGAGGGCGGTGGCGGCGCCGCCGGGCAGCATGACGAACGGCAGCCGGGCGCCGATCCGCCACACGCCGAGGGACTGGAGCAGGGCGCCCGCCCCGCACAGGATCAGGACGGCGCTGAGCAGCGAGGCCGTCGTGCCGGGCGCGAGGCGCAGGGTCCCGGCGGTGAGGAAGACGGTGGAGACGGGCGCGGCGATCATCGCGAGGACGTGCTGCGCGGCGAGCGGCAGGAGCCGGCGCGCCGGGACGCGGGCGTCGACCGGGGCGGTGCCGGACTCGGCGGCCGGGGCGGGAGCAGCGGTCGGGTTCACGCGCCGGCCCCCAGCCACGGGATGTCGGCGGCCGCGTAGCGGTAGGCGCGGAAGACGGCGTTGGGCTCGGACGGGAAGAGGCCCCGGACCTCGCTCTCGCGGTATCCGGCGAAGTGCGGGACGACGTACTCCCAGCACAGGTAGCCGTCCTTCGTCACCTCGAAGAGCCGGCCGGACGGGGAGTCGGTGACGAGGGTGTTGCCGTTGGGGAGGCGCTGCGCGGAGCCCATGAACGGGGCGAAGAAGAACTCGCGGGCCGGGTCGTGGTACTCCCAGGCGATCGCGCCGCTCTCGCGGTCGATCTCGACGACGCGGGAGTACGGGACGTCGTGGTGCGGCCGGAAGACGCCGTTGTCGAAGACGAGGAACCGGCCGTCGTCGAGTTCGGTCGGGGCGTGCTGCTGGCTGGTGGTGCCGGGGGCGCTGCGCCACAGGATCTCGCCGGTCTCGCGGCTGATGACGACGACGGCGGAGACGCTGCGCAGGCTGGCGAGGACGTTGCCGTCGCGGAGCGGGGTGACGCTGTTGATCAGGGGCCAGTGCTCGCGGGCGTACGCCTCGTGCAGCGGGTACGCGTCGCGGTCGAGGTGCTCGGAGGCGCGCCAGGACCAGAGGAGTTCGCCGTCGGGTCCGATCTCGCGGATGGTGTCGGCCCAGACGGTGTCGCCGCCGGCCTCGGAGCCGGGCACTCCGCCGCGTACGGCCCCGGCGTCCTCGCCCCGGAGGGGTTCGAGGGCGGTGTAGAGGATGCGGCCGTCGTCGAGGTGGTGGGCGTCGTGGTGCTGGAGGGGGTCGCGGTGCTCGCGGAGCACCGTGCCGTCGGGGGCGGCGTGGAGCATGACGCCGCCCCGGTACTTGTGCCACATCGGGAACAGGGCGTCCTCGCCGGGCAGGACGCCGTTGTAGGCGAGGGTGCCGTCGGCGAGGAGGCGGGCGTGGCGGCCGGGGCGGTAGGGCAGGTCCCACCGGTGGACGGTCTCGCCGCGCAGGTCGACGAGGTACACCTCGCCGGTGCCGGTGAGCGGGGCGTAGAGGGTGTGGCCGTCGTAGGCGGCGGTCTCGTCCAGGGCGAGGAGACCGGTCGGTCGTCGGCGGCGGGAGTTCTGGTCGATCGCGGGCATGGCGGGGCTCCTGCGTTCCGGGTCGGCTGCGGGGCTCCTTCGTCAAACTTTCTTTGACTGGAGCAACTGGCTTTGAAACTAGAGGCGTCATGTGACAGGCGTGTGTCGGGCGTGCGAAACCGTGCCCGGATCCCGTCACGACCGCCGCGTAGGGTGCCGGGAGCAGCGAGGATCGCGGCGGGAACCGCCGGGCGGAGAGGGACGGGGACGACGATGGAGGCGAGGGCGCCGCGCGGCGGGGGCCGGGGAAGGGCCGGGGGGACGGGTGCGCCGACTGGCGGGAGCCGGGGGGTAGCCGGGGGGACGGACGCGCTGGACGGCGGAGCGCCGGAAGCGGCGGCGGGCGTATCGCGTGGCGAAGAGACGGAGGCCCCGGCGAGCCCGTCGCGCGGCGGGAGCCGGGAGGCAGCAGGAGGGACGGACGCGCCGGGTGGTGCGGGTCAGGGGGTGAAGGAGGCCGGCCCCCCGCGCGTGGGCGCGGCCGTGCGGCGGCGGCGGCGGTCCCTCGACCTGACCCTGGCCGACGTGGCGGAGCGCAGCGGGCTCTCCTCGCCCTTCCTCAGCCAGATCGAGAACGACCGGGCCCGCCCCAGTATGCGGTCGCTCCAGCGGATCGCCGACGCGCTCGACACGACCGCCGTCCGGCTGCTCGCCGCGTCGGACGAGACCCGCACGGTGGACGTCGTCCGCGCGGGCGACGACAGCGGTCTGCGGGACGGCGCGCGGGTGCGCCCGGTGGTCCGGGGCCGGCACCAGGTGCACGGCCTGGAGTTCACCGGCGAGCACGACGCGGACCGCGAGTTCCTGCACCGCAACGACGAGTTGCTGTACGTCGCGGACGGCGCCGTGGAGGTGGAGGCGGAGGGCCGGGTCCACCGGCTCGGGCGCGGGGACACGCTGCTGATGTCCGGCGGGGTGCGCCACCGCTGGCGGACCGTCGGCCCCGGCGCGCGCGTCCTGGTGGTGGCGGTCGCCGACCACGTGGAGGTCCTGGAACCCTGACGCGGTCGGCGACCGGACCCCTACGGGAGGCCGGTGAGTCCCGTGAGGGCGGAGCCGTCGGAAAGCCGGCCCGTGAGGCGCACCGGGCCTTCCCCGGTGGCCCTGGCCGTCAGGAACGGGCCGCGCGCGGTCGCGGTGACCGCTCCCCCGGCGGTGACGCCGGTCAGCCGGCGGCTGCCCGCCGCGAGCAGGTAGCGCGTGCCCGAGCGGGCCGTCCAGTACGTGCCCGCGAGGACGTGCTGGCCGAAGCGGCCGCACGCGGCCGTGTCCCGGAGCTCCGCGACGGGCCGGGGCGCGGTGCCGCCCGGCGGCTCGAAGGAGACGGCCACCCGGCCGCTCCCCTCCCAGGTGTCCACGCGGGAGCAGACCCACCGGGCCCGGCCCGCCCGCTCGGGCAGGGTCTGCTCGGCGTACTCCCAGCGGTTGACCGACCGGACCCCGGCGCCGTGCAGCGCGGCCAGGGAGCAGGCCGAGCGCGCCCAGGCCGCGAGCCCGCGTGCGCCGGTCGCCTCGCGGGGCGCGCGGGCCGGGGCGCCCGCGCCCGGCGGGGGCGTCCACGTGAGGTGCGCCGGGGCGAGTTCCCCGAGGTCCGCGAGGAGGAAGGTGTGGTCCTCGACGATCAGGGACGAGGAGCGCAGTTGGAGCGCGGTCACGCCCGCGCACGCGCCGGGCGCACGCCCTGGGGCCCCCGAGGTGGACGGGATGTCGTACGGGACGGGGCCGGTCACGCCGTCCGGGGTGACGTCCAGGGGGCGGGCCGGGGTGCCGGGCGCGCCGAGGTCCCGTACCGCCGCCTCGGCGATCCAGGGCGCGAGGAGGTACCGCGCCCGTCCGGGGGCGCGGGTGAGGACGACGGCGGCGCCGGTGGTGACGTCGGCGTCGTCGGCCCGCGCGAGGTCGAGGGCGGCGGGCCCGCGTCCGTCGCGGGGTTCGGCGTACCGGACCAGCCTGGCTCCGTCGTACAGGAGCACCACGTCCGCGCCGTCGACCGTGCCCGCGAAGAGGAGCCGGGGCGGTTCGGCGGGCGGCGAGACGGGCGTGCCCGGGGTGGCGGTCCGCCGTACGCCGTCCCCGGGGCCCCGGGCCCAGGTGTCCAGGGCCCGCCGGAGCAGGGCCGTGTCCGCCGTCCCGGCGCCGCGTGCGGGCCAGGCGGTGAGGTCGACGCGGGCGGTGTCGGCCCAGCGGTCGGCGGACGTGCGGAGGAGCGCGGTGGGGTCGAGCGCCCGGGTGGGGGCGGCCGGGGCGGCGACCGGTTCCGGTTCCGTACCGGCGCGGATCCCGGCGGTGACGGCGGCGCCCGCCGTGACGAGCAGCAGCGCGCCGGCGAGGGCGGCGAGCCGGGTGCGACGGCGGCGGCGCAGGAGGTCGGTGGGGCGGGTGTGGACGGTGCACGGGTCGAACTCGGCGCTGCGGAGGAGCGTCTCGACGTCGGTGCCGGACGCCGCGCCGATCCGTTCGGCGGCGCGGAGGGCGGCGGCGGGCTCCGCGACGCCGGCCGAGGCGAGGAGCCGGGCGGTCGCGTCGGCGGGGAGGCCTTCGAGCGTCCGCAGGGCGAGCGCGGCCCGGGTGGCGGGGGCGGCCTCGGCCAGGGCCCGGTCGAGGGCGAGTTCGTCGGTCCCTCCGGCCCGGGGGAAGAGCCGCAGGCCGAGGACCAGGGGGAACGGGGGCCCGAAGCGGCGCGGCGGGCGGAGCGCGGCCCAGACGACGGTCGCCCGCAGCCACGCGTGCGCGGGGCGCTCGCCGGAACGCTGTCCGGGCAGGGCGGCCCCGGCGCTCGGTGTCCCGGCCCGGGAGGTCCCGGATCCCGCCCGGCCGGCCGCCTCGGCCAGGGAGTTCTGGACGAGGGCGTGGGCGGCGAGGACGCGCCGGTGGCGGCCGAGCGCGGGCGGCAGGACGAGGTAGGCGAGCCGTACGAGCGCGGGGTAGTGCTCGACGAGCGCGGCCTCGGCGGCCTCGCGGGCCGGGCGGTGGGCTGATATCGCGGAGCCGGGGGTGGCGTGACGGGACGGCATGACCGGCAAACGAGTCCGGCGGGTCCGCGTCACTCCGACCCCGTGGCGGATCCACGCCTCTCGGGGCGGCCCGGCGGACGGGAAGGAACGGCGAAACAGGCCGGGGCGGAAAAAGGGACGGAACAACGAGAGGAACAAGGAGAGGAGGGAAAGGGCAGGACAGGGCGACGGGACCACCGGCCCCAAGTCCGGTGGTCCCGCGTGTGAGTGCCCTTCGGATGTGCCGCCCGTACGCGCGCGTGGGGACCGATCCCGTTCGGTCCGTCCCGCGGGCTCCGCGCGCGTGGCGCCTACTTGGGCATGAGGACGGTGTCGACGATGTAGACGGTCGCGTTGGCCGTCGGGACGTTGCCGCAGACGACCTTCGAGGAGTCGTTGACCGTGTATTCCTCGCCGGAGCCCTTCGTGGTCAGGGTGCTCTTCTGGAGGGTCTCGAAGGTGCCGTTCTCCAACTGCTTCGGGGTCAGCTTCTGGCCCACCACGTGGTACGTGAGGATCTTGGTGAGCATCTCCTTGTCGGCGAGGACCTTGTCCAGGTCGGCCTTCGGGATCTTCGCGAAGGCCTCGTTGGTGGGCGCGAACACGGTGATGTTCTGGGCGTTGTTGAGGGTGTCGACCAGGCCCGCCTGCTTGACGGCGGTCACCAGGGTGGACAGGGCCGGGTTGTTCGAGGCGGCCGTGGCGACGGGGTCCTTCGCCATGCCGTCGAAGGAACCGGCGCCCTCCTTCGGCACACCGGCACAGGCCGGACCGAAGGGACCGTCGGGCGTCATGTCCGAGTCGGCGGGGGCCGAGGAGGTCTCCTGCGCCGGTGCGCTGGAGGCCTGGGCACCGGACCCGGACGCCTCGTTCTTTCCGGAGTCCGAGCAGGCGGCCAGGGAGAAGGGCAGGACGGCCGCGGCGGCCACGGCGACGGCGGCGCGGCGGATGCGGGAAGTGGTCATGGCAGGAACCTCTTTGGTCCGGATGCGTAGAGAACTGCGCACGTGTATGAGGAGACGGCACCACCTCCCCGGCGGGGAGCGCGGTGGCGCGTCCGGGCCGTCCGCGGCGAATCGCTCACTTCCGGCCCTGCTGTCACGGGTGATTCGGAACCGGGCGCCGACCGGATGGGTCCGGAGGCGGCTTTCACCCGTTCGAGTGAGAAAAAGCCGCGCGTTAGGGTGTGGGGTGCTTCCCCGGACCCTCCCCGCCCGCCCGTCCCTCGCCGACGCCGTCCTCCTCGGCCATACGGAACAGGGGCGCGCGTGGCCCCTCCTCGTCTGGGCCCCGGGGCCGGGCGTGCGGATGGTGTCGAGCGCCGTGCTCGGCGGGGGCATCGGCGAGCGGGAGTGGGTGGTCAACGCCCAGGTGCCGCCCGGTTACGGCCGGCTCGACCCCGTCGCCCACCTCCGCGAACTCGCCTCGGGCGCGGGGCTCGCGGGCGAGGGCGTGGGCCTCATGACGGCGGCCTCGGTCGCGGACCGGCGCCACGCGGTGGACGGCGGCGCGCACGCGGTGGTCACGGCCGGGATCGGGGTACGGGGCTGGGCCGCCGCCCCGGGGATCGGCGGGGTCACGGTCCCGCGCCCCGGGACGATCAACATCATCGTGTCGCTGCCCGTGCCCCTGACGGACGCGGCCCTCGTGAACGCGGTGGCCACCGCCACCGAGGCGAAGACCCAGGCCCTGGTCGAGCTGGGCGCCGACGCCTCCGGCACCCCGACGGACGCCGTCTGCGTGGCCGCGCCCTCCCCCGCAGGGGGCGGGGACGGGCCGCTCCCCGAACCCTTCGCGGGACCCCGCTCGCTCTGGGGCGCGCGGCTCGCCCGCGCCGTGCACCGGGCGACCCGGGAGGCCTGCGCGGGCCTGCTGGCCGCCGAGCGCACCGGTCCCGCCGTCTGAGCCGTACTCGCATCGTTCGTGCGTCGTAACCTGGCCGTATGAACGACTCGGCGACGTACGGGATCACCACCGGGACGATGGCGCGGCGCCTCGGGGTGTCCCCGACCACCCTGCGCTCGTGGGACCGGCGGTACGGGATCGGGCCCGCCGCCCGCGAGGACGGACGGCACCGGCGGTGGGCCCCGGAGGACGTCGCGATGCTGGAGGAGATGTGCCGGCTGACGGCCTCGGGCGCCCCTCCGGCGGAGGCGGCGCGGATCGCGCGGGCGAGCAGGACGGGGGGCGCGGATCCGGACGCGGGCCTCGGCGCGGGCTTTGGAGCGGCTTCCGGGGCGGGCTCCGGTGCGGCCTCCGACACGGGCTCCGGGGCGGTCTCCGGCACGGCTTCCGGTGCAGGTCCCGGTCCCACGGCTCCGGAGACGCGGGGCCGGTCCACGGAGCCGTACCCGGAACGTCGTGAAGGTCCGGAGCCGGACCGTTCCGAGGCGGCCGGTTCCGTCCGTTCCCCGGGGCCGGAGGAGCAAGGGGCCGAAGAGCCGGACGCCCGGCCCCGTGTCCCCGGCGCCCCGGACGGGCGGCCGCGGCCGGTGGACGGGGCGAGGCCCGCACGGCAGCCCGGGTCCGGCAACGGGCTCCCGCTCGGTGACGTACGGAGGGAGTGCCGGGGGCTCGCGCGGGCCGCCGTGCGGCTCGACAGCCCCGCCCTGGACGCCCTGCTCCGGGAGGCGGTCGCGGACCACGGGCTCGTCACCGCCTGGGAGGAGGTGATGGCCCCCACCCTGCACGCCGTGGGACGCAAGTGGGAGTCGTCCGGGGACCGTTACGTCGAGGTGGAGCACCTGCTGTCCTGGCACGTGTCGACCGCGCTCCGGCAGGTCGTGCCCGCCGGACACGGCTCCGTGGCCTCCGTACCGCCGGTGCTCCTGGCCTGTGTGCCCGGCGAGCAGCACACCCTGCCCCTTGAGGCGCTGGCGGCGGGGCTCTCCGAACGGGGGCTGCCGACCCGGATGTTCGGCGCGGCCGTCCCCGCCGAGGCGCTCGACGCCGCCGTGCGGCGCATGGGCCCGGCCGCGGTCGTGCTCTGGTCGCAGGCGCGCTCCACCGCGAACCACGCCCTCGCCCGGCACGTCGCCGGGAGCTCGTTCGGCGTGAAGGGGGCGCGGACGCGTCCGCTGATGCTCCTGGCCGGTCCCGGCTGGGCGGGCCGGAGGCCGGAGCCGGGGACGCTGCGCCCGGGCGGTCTGCGGGAGGCGCTCGACGCGCTCTCCCAGCACGCGGGGGTACGGGCCGCCCTCCCGGCGTGACCGGGCGCGGGCCGGGGCCCGGCGGTCTCAGCCGTGCGACAGCAGCGCCGCCGTGAGCTCGGCCGCCCGGCGGTGCCAGAGGTCCGCGCCCCGGAGCATGGCGTGGCCGCCGATCCGCATCGGGATGCCGACCGCGTCGGCTCCCGCCGCCCTGGCCCTGCGGACGAAGTCCCAGGACTCGCGGGCGGAGGTGACGCGGTCGGTCTCGTCGTGGAGCAGGTAGAGGCGGCGGCCGCCGAGGTGCTCGACGGGCTCGTCGGACGGGCACCAGGGCGCGAGGGCGACCACCCCGCGCACGGCGGGGTCGCCGGCGGCGCGGAGCGCGGCGCGGCCGCCCATGGAGTGGCCGAGGAGCACGACGGGCACGGACCCGATCCGCTCCCGGAGGTCGTTCAGGGCGGTCTCGGCGTCCTTGGCGGCGTCGGCGCGCGCCCCGTTCCAGCCGCGGTGGCGGTAGCGGACCTCGGCGACGAGGACGCTGCGGCCCCGGACGGCACGGGTCACGGCGGCGGCGAAGGGGCGCATCCGCAGCGCGGGGAGGTTGAGGGCGGGCGGCGGCTCGGGCCCGTCGGCGCGGCCGCCGTGGAGCAGCAGGACGGCGGCGGTGGGGGTGGCGGGAGCGGCGGGGGCGCTGCGGACGAGGAGGGCGCCGGTCTCGGCGCGCCGGGTACGGCAGACGTTCACCGCGCGGCCGTCCCGCCCGTGCGCCGGCGCGCCGGCCGGGAGGAGGGACCGCTCGCGCGGGCCTCGTGGGCCGCGTGTCCGGGCCGCTGTGCCATGGGGGCCTCCAGGAGTCGCTTGCCGCTTCCCCGGATGAGCGGTCCGCTCATGACGAGGGGGGAGACGACCGTGAGGCCCGCAGTCTGCCAGGTCCCACGGGCTGTCAGGTACGGGCCCCACCGGACGGGAAGGCCCCGGAGCGGTCCGGGCGCCGGGCGGGCGGCCGCCCGGGCCCCGGGCCTCCGGGGGGAGGCGGGAACCGGACGGGGCTCGCACGGGACTCGCGCGGGGCTCGCGCGAGGCGGAGAACGTCAGGTCGCCGGGCCCGGGTCAGGCAGTGGCCGCCCGGCCGGTGGCCGCTTCGGCGACGGCGAGGCTGCGGCGCATCCGCTGGAGGCCCCGGCGCGCGTGGCTCTTGACGGTGCCGAGGGGCAGGCCGGTCCGGTGGGCGATCTGCGTCTGCGTCAGGTCCCCGAAGAACGCGAGGGCCAGGACGTCGCGCTGGACGCGCGGCAGGCGGGCGAGTTCGCGGGTGACCACGATCCGGTCGAGGACGTGGTCGGGACCCTCGCCGGTGCCGTCGGACGGGGGCAGCGCCGCTCCGGCGGCGGCGACCAGGTCGAGCCGGCGGGTGCGGGCGGTGAGGGCGTCGGCGATCTTCCGCCGGGTGATGCCGACGAGCCAGGCGGGTACGGAGCCGCGTTCGGGGCGGTATCCGGCACGGCCGCGCCAGGCGGCGAGGAAGACCTGCTGGGTGACGTCCTCGGCCTCGCGGGGGTCGCCCAGGGCGCGGGAGGCCAGGGTGTGCACGAGGCGTGCCCAGCGGTGGTGGGCGAGGGCGAGGCAGCGCTCGTCGCCCCGGACGAGCCCCTGGCCGACCTCGGCGTCGGAGAGGCCGAGGGGGAGGTCCGCCGCTCCGTCCCTCCGGGGGTCCGCAGCGTGGTCCGAGGGGTGGTCCGAGGCGGTCGGTTCGTGGGCGGGGGCGGGGCCGAGGACGGCCGTACGGGCTGCGTTCATGGCGAAGCTCCTCCTCGCTGGGGCTCCGTGCCCCCGGCTCCCTCAGACTCCGGCCGGGGAGCGAGGTGGAACAACTCGCATCGTTTGTGCATCGTCTTTCCTCTTCCGGCGCAGCGCTTCCCGTCCCGCCCTCCCCCCTCTCCCGCTCCTCCCGTCCCTCGGCCTGCCCGCCCTACTCCAGTCCCCTGCCGTGCCGGAAGCGGGCGGTGCCGTCGGCGAGGCCGACGAGCGGCTCGGGGTAGTCGCCCGCGACCCGGTCGCGGTCCTCGCGCTTCCAGGGTTCGTGGACCGACGCGCCGTTCAGGGCGGCGAGTTCGGGGACCCAGCGGCGGACGTAGGCGCCGTTGGGGTCGTAACGCCTGCCCTGGAGCACGGGGTTGAGGACCTTGTTGGGCCGGGTGTCGGCTCCCGTCCCCGCCACCCACTGCCAGTTGAGCTGGTTCTCGGCGACGTCGCCGTCCACGAGGAGGCTCAGGAAGTGCCGGGCGCCCTCCCGCCAGTCGAGGTAGAGCGTCTTGGTGAGGAAGGAGGCGGTGAGCAGCCGGCCCCGGTTGTGCATCCAGCCCTCGTGGGCGAGTTGGCGCAGGGCCGCGTCCACCACGGGGTAGCCGGTCCGGCCCTCCTTCCAGGCCCGCAGGTCCGCCTCGGCCTCCGCGCCCCGCCGCCAGCGGTCGTGCCGGGGCCGGTAGTCCTCGACGGCCGCCGAGGGCCGTGCGGCGAGCATCTGCTGGTGGAAGTCCCGCCAGCACAGCTGCCGTACGAAGGCCTCGGCGCCCGGGCCGCCGCGCGCCCGCGCCCGGTGGACGGCCTCGGTGACCGAGACCGCGCCGAAGTGGAGGTACGGCGAGAGGCGCGAGGTGGTGTCGCCCGCGAGGTCGTCGTGACCGGTCCCGTAGGCGTCGGCGTGCCGGGACAGCCAGGCGCCGAGCCTGCGGCGGCCCGCCTCCTCGCCGCCCTTCGCCAGGCCCTCGGAGACGCCCGGCACGGAGGAACGGGCCGGCAGTTCGTCGGAGCGCAGGCCGTCCGGGACCCGTACCGCCCTGGGGGCCGCCAGGGGCGACCTGAGCGGCTCGGCCGACCAGCGCCGGAAGTACGGGGTGAAGACCGCGAAGTGGTCGGAGGCCTGCGGGGTGACGTCGCCGGGCGGTACGGCGGTGGTCACGGCGTCGTGGACGTAGAGGCGGCGGCCGTCCTCCTCCAGGGCCTGCCGCAGCCGCTCCTCCCGGGCGCGGGCGAAGGCCGAGTACCCGGCGGCCATGTGGACCTCGTCGGCCTCGGACCGCCGCACCACCCCGCACGCCTCGGCCACGGTGTCGCCCGTGCGCACGACGAGCCGCCCGCCGCGCCGCCGCAGCCCGGCGTCCAGGTCGGCCAGGCAGTCGGCGAGGAAGGCGAGCCGGTTCGGCGCGGCGAATCCGGCCCGGTCGACGGCGGGGTCCCGGACGAACAGCGGGACGACCTCGTCCGCCGCGTCCACCGCGGCGCGCAGGGGCGGGTGGTCGTGCACCCGGAGGTCGGAGGTGAAGAGGACGACGGAGACGGTCATGGCGCCTGTTCCTGGGGTTCGGCCACCGGGCCGGGCGCCCGGTGGACTGCGGCTGTGGTGCGGCTGTTCCCGCGACGGGGCCGTGCCCTCCCGGTGGGACGTGTCCGCAGAAGGGCCGTGCCGCCCTTTTTCTCCCGGCGGCGGGTGCGTGGATGCGGGGTGGGGGCGGGAATGACGGTTCCGTGCGTGCGGGGGCGCCCCCGGGAGGCGGTGGCCGCAGGGCTGGGGGCCCGGGGACGTGGCGGGTCCCGGGTCCGGGGCGGGTTTCCGGTACACGGCGGGTCCGGGGTCCGGTACGGCGCCGGGGCGCGACGGGTCCCGGGTCCGGTACGACGCCGGGGGATGCGGCGGCCCCAGGTCCGGGCCGGGTCCCGGACCCCGGATGGTGGGGCTCGGGCCCCGGGGCGGCAGGGTTCAGCTCCGGGGCGGCGCGTCCCCCGCGTGGGCCGGTACGTCCCCGGCGCGGGCCGTCGGCGCGTCCGCTTCCGTACCCGCGTCCTTCGGGGACGCGGCCGCCCGTTCCGCCGTGCGGGCGATGTTCCTCGCCATGCCGCCGAAGACCACCGCGTGGAACGGCGCGACGCTCCACCAGTACAGCTGTCCGGCGAGTCCGCGCGGGTGGAACAGAGCGCGCTGGCGGTAGCGGGTCCGCCCCCGCTCGTCCCGTTCGGAGCGCATCTCCAGCCAGGCGAGCCCGGGGAGCCGCATCTCGGCGCGCAGCCGGAGCAGGCTGCCGCGCTCGATCTCCTCGACCCGCCAGAAGTCGAGCGCGTCGCCGACCCGGAGCCGCTGGGCGTCGCGGCGGCCCCGGCGCAGGCCCACGCCGCCGACGAGCCGGTCGAGCCAGCCGCGTACGGCCCAGGCCAGCGGGAAGGAGTACCAGCCGTTCTCGCCGCCGATGCCCTCGACGACCTTCCAGAGGGTCTCCGGCGGGGCGTCGACGGTCCGTTCGCGTTCGTCGACGTAGAGGCTGCCGCCGGCCCAGTCGGGGTCGGTGGGCAGCGGGTCGCTGGGCGCGCCGGGGAGCGAGGCGGAGGACCAGCGGGTGGTGACCTTGGCCTCCTGGATCCGCCGGAGGGCGAGGGCGAGGGCCCGGTCGAAGGAGATCGGGGCGCCGGGCGGGTCGGGGACGTACTCCGCGATGTCGTGCTCGGCGCAGACGACCTCGTACCGCAGCGACTCCGCGAGCGGCCGGGCCAGGCCGGCGGGGACGGGCGTGACCAGGCCGATCCAGTGGCTGGACAGGCCGGGGGTGAGCATCGGCACGGACACGATGAGGCGCTTGGGCAGACCGGCGACCGCCGCGTACTTGATCATCATGTCGCGGTACGTGAGGACGTCCGGGCCGCCGACGTCGAAGGTCCGGTTGACGTCCGGGGGCATGGTCGCGCTGCCGACGAGGTAGCGCAGCACGTCGCGCACGGCGATGGGCTGGACGTGGGTCCTGACCCAGCTGGGGGTCAGCATCACGGGGAGCCGCTCGGTGAGGTAGCGGAGCATCTCGAAGGAGGCGGATCCGGAGCCGATGACGACGGCGGCCCGCAGCACGGTGGTGGGGACGCCGGAGTCGAGCAGGATGCGTCCGACCTCGGCGCGGGAGCGCAGGTGCGGGGAGAGTTCGCCCTCGGGCACGCCCTTCGGGGTGAGGCCGCCCAGGTAGACGATGCGGCGGACGCCGGCGGCGCGGGCCTCCTCGGCGAAGGTCCGGGCCGCGCGCCGGTCCGTCTCCTCGAAGTCGCGGCCGGCCCCGAGGGAGTGCACCAGGTAGTAGGCCACGTCCACGCCCTCGAACGCGGGCCGCAGGCTCGCCGCGTCGGTGACGTCGCCCTTGACGACCTCGGCCCGGTCCGCCCAGGGGTAGTCGCGGAGGTTGGCGGGGGTGCGGGCCAGACAGCGCACGCGGTGGCCCGCGTCGAGCAGCTCGGGCACGAGCCGGCCGCCGATGTAGCCGCCGGCCCCGGTCACGAGGCAGAGACCGGAACCGGACGGTCCTCCGGGTGCCGCGCCGGGCGGTCCGTCCGGCGTCGGGTCGGGCGTGGCGCTGGGGTGCGTCGCCATGGCGGGGGTGCTCCGTTCCGTCCCGGGGATGGGCGTGCCGGGGCCCGCGCGGAACGGGTCCCACGTCGATTCTTCTCCCGGTCTTCTTCCGTCGCGGCCCGGACGGATGCGGGAGGGCGGGGTCTATAGGCTGAACGCGTGGCCCGCGAAGAAGACCGAGACGTTCCCGCCGCCCCTCCGGGCGCCGCCGGTGACCTGCACAGTTTCGCCGTCGCGCTGCGGCGGACGCAGGGCGAGATCAACCGGCTCGTGCACGGCTTCGCGCAGGCGCAGGGGCTGCACCCCACGGACGTGCAGGCGCTCGCCGTCGTCCTGGACAGCCCCGAGCCGCTGACGCCGGGGCGGCTGCGGGAGCACCTCGGGCTCACCTCCGGCGCGGTGACGGCCTGTCTGGACCGGCTGGAGAGGGCCGGGCACATCCGCAGGTCCCGGGAGAGCGCCGACCGCCGTCTGGTGCACGTGCACTACGAGGACGGGGCGCGGGCGGCGGCCCGGCGGTACTTCCTGCCGCTCGCGGAGGCGACGGCCCGCGCGCGGGACCGGTTCGACGACGACGAACTCGCGGTGGCCCTGCGCTTCCTGAACGTCCTGAACGACGAACTGGGCGCCCTGCGCGTACCGCGCCGCTGAGACGGGCGCGTCGCGAAACGAGCGGGCGCCCCCGGAGCGAACGGGCCCCGAACGGACACCCCGAACCAGCGCGTACGCGGACACTCCCAACGGGCGAGTACTCCGAACGGGTGCATCCGCCCACCCCGCCCCGCCCGAAGCCCCCACGAGAGCACTCGTACGCGGTGTTCCCTGGCATCCGATCGTCCTTTCCGGGTACCCGGGGGTCCGGCCCTTCCCGGCGTGATACACACTTCTCTCAACCATTGAGATACTTAACGGTCAAGTCATAGTTCGGAGACCCGATGCCCAGCGCCCCGCGCCGGACCCGCTTCCTCGTCCCCCTGGTCCTCCTCCTCGTCTGGCTCGCCGTCGGCGGCGGGCTCGGCCCCTTCGCCGGCCGGCTCGGCGAGGTCGCCACCAACGACCAGGCGGCCTTCCTGCCCCGCAGCGCCGAGTCCACCAAGGTCATCGAGGCGCAGAAGGCCTTCCGGACCTCGGAGTCCGTGCCCGCGATCGTGGTGTGGACGGCGAAGGACGGCGGGGCCCTCTCCCCCGGCGCGGCCGCCGACGCCACCCGGGCCCTCGCCTCCCTCTCCGGCCGCCCGGGGATCGCCGGGACCCCCTCCCCCGCCCTGGCCGCCGAGGACGGAAAGGCGCTGCGGGCCGTCGTCCCGCTCCGGCCCGACCTCGGCGACGCCCTGCCGGACACGCTCGAATCGGTGCGGAAGGCGGCGGCCCCGGTGCCCGGGACGACCGTGTGGCTCGCGGGCCCCGCCGCCACCCAGGCCGACCTCTCCGGCGCCTTCTCCGGCATCGACGGACTGCTGCTCGGCGTCGCCCTGATCGCGGTGCTGCTGATCCTGCTCGTCGTCTACCGCAGCGTCCTGCTGCCCCTGATGATCATCGTGGGCGCGGTGTTCGCCCTCGGTCTGGCCTGCGCGGTCGTGTACGTGCTCGCCGACGCCGACCTGGTCAGGGTGGACGGCCAGGTGCAGGGCATCCTGTCCATCCTGGTGATCGGCGCCGCGACCGACTACGCGCTGCTGCTCGCCGCCCGCTACCGGGAGGAACTCACCGCCCCCGGCGCCGACCGCTTCGCCGCCATGCGGAAGGCCCTGCGCCGCTCCTTCGAGCCGATCGTCGCCAGCGCCGCCACCGTCGCCCTCGCGCTGATCGCGCTGCTCGCCAGCGACCTGTCCAACAACCGGGCGCTCGGCCCGGTCGGCGCCATCGGCATCGTCTGCGCGGTCCTCAGCGCGCTCACCTTCCTCCCGGCGGCCCTGGTCCTCACGGGCCGCGCCGCGTACTGGCCGGCCCGTCCGAAGACGCTCCCCGAGGGCGCGGACGGCACGGCCGCGAAGGGCGGTCAGGCCGTCTGGCAGCGCATCGCCGACGTCGTCGACCGCGCGCCCCGCAAGGTGTGGGCGATCACCCTCGCCGGCCTCCTGGCCTGTGCGGCCTTCGCGCCCGCGCTGAACTCCCGGGGCGTCCCCTTCGACGAGATCTTCGTGAACGACGCGCCGTCCGTCGCCGCGCAGGAGACCCTCGGCCGCCACTTCCCCGGCGGCGCGGGCAACCCCGCCGTGATCATCGCCGACGCCGGGGCCGCGACCCGGGTGGCCGCCGCGGCCGAGGACGTCGAGGGCGTCGACTCGGCGTTCCCGGTGGACGCGACGGGCCGCCCGGCCCCCGGGAAGCCGCTCGTGGTCGACGGCCGGGTCCGGATCGACGCCACCCTCGCCGACGCCGCCGACAGCGACGCGGCGCGCGAGACGCTCGCCCGGCTCCGTACCGCCGTGCACGCGGTCCCCGGGGCGGACGCCCTGGTGGGCGGCTCGACGGCGCAGCAGTACGACACCCAGCGGACCGCCGCCCGGGACCGGGCGCTCATCGTGCCGGTGGTCCTGGCGATCATCCTGGTGATCCTGGTGGCGCTGCTGCGCTCGCTCGTGCTGCCGCTGCTGCTCGTCGCCACGGTGGCGCTCAACTTCGCCGCCACCCTGGGCGTCTCGGCGCTCGTCTTCGAGCACGTCTTCGGCTTCACCGGCACGGACTCCTCGGTGCCGCTGTACGGCTTCGTCTTCCTGGTGGCGCTCGGGGTCGACTACAACATCTTCCTGATGTCCCGGGTCCGCGAGGAGTCGCTGCGCCACGGGGTACGCGAGGGCGTCCGCATCGGCCTGACCGCGACCGGCGGCGTGATCACCTCGGCGGGCGTGGTGCTCGCGGCGACCTTCGCCGCGCTCGGCGTGATCCCGCTGGCGTTCCTCGTGCAGATCGCGTTCATCGTGGCCTTCGGCGTCCTGCTCGACACCCTGGTGGTCCGCTCGCTCCTCGTCCCGGCGCTCGTCCGGGACCTCGGCCCGAAGGCGTGGTGGCCGGGCGCGCTGAGCCGCCTCCCGAAGGAGGGGGTGGGCGCTCCGGACCACGCGCGGACCTGACCAATCCCCCGGGGCCGCCGCTCCGAACACCCTCCGGAGCGGCGCACCCGAGGACACCCAGGAGGGCACAGGCGGATGAGAGAGCACGCACGCGTCGGAGGCGGTCCGGCCCCGGACCGGAGCGACGGGCTGCCGGAGCTGATGGTCCGGGTGGCCCGCGGGGACCAGGACGCCTTCGCCGGCGTCTTCGACCGGGTGTCCGGCCCCGTCCTGGGCGTGGTCCGCTCGGTGCTGCGCGACCCCGCGCAGTCCGAGGAGGTGACGCAGGAGGTGATGGTCGACCTCTGGCGCTCCGCCGCCCACTACCGGCCGGACCGGGGCTCCGTCCTGAACTGGGCGCTGACCCTCGCCCACCGCCGGGCCGTGGACCGGGTGCGCTCCGAGCAGGCCGCGTCGGACCGCGCCCGGCGGGTCGCGCTGCTGGACCACAGTCCCGCGTACGACGAGGTGACCGAGGAGGTGGAGAACCGGCTGGACCGCGAGCGGGTACGGCGCTGTCTGCGCGGTCTCACCGAGCGCCAGCGCCAGTCCGTCACCCTCGCCTACTACCGCGGTCTGACCTACCGTGAGGTCGCGGAGCTGCTCTCGCTCCCGCTGGGGACCGTGAAGACCCGGATGCGCGACGGGCTCATCCGGCTCCGCGACTGCCTGGGGGTGACGGCGTGACCACCGACGAGTTGCACACGCTGACCGGCGCCTATGTCCTCGACGCCCTGGAGACGGACGAGGAGCGGGAGGCGGTCGAGCGGCACCTCACCCAGTGCGTCCCGTGCGCGCACGAGGTCCGCGAACTGTCCGAGACGACCGTGCGCCTGGGCCTCGCCGCCGCCGCGCCGGTCGACCCGGCCCTGCGCGCCGAGGTGCTCCGCCGGATCACGGACGTGCGCCAACTGCCGCCCGCCACCCGGCCCGTCGGTCGCTCGGCGGGGGGCCCGCGGGGTCTGCGGCGGCTGCCCCGCTGGGCGCTGGCCGCCTCGCTGGCCGGTCTGGTGGCGCTCGGCGGCATCGCGGGCTGGCAGTACGGGCGCGCGGAGGAGGCCGATCGCCGCGCGGCCGTCGCGGAGGAGCGCGCGGAGGCCGTGGCGGCCGTGCTCGCCGCGCCGGACGCCCGGGTCTCCACGGCCCGGCTCGCGGACGGCGCGGTGGGCACCCTGGTCCACTCGCCGTCCCTGGACCGGGCGGTGTTCGCCGCGACGGGGATGCCCGCGCCGCCGCCCGGGAAGGTCTACCAGCTCTGGTACGACGACTCCGGGACGATGCGGTCGGCCGGTCTGATGACGCCGGACGCGGCGACCTCGACGGTCCTCCTGGAGGGGCCGGCGAACCGCTCGGCCGGCATCGGCATCACCGTGGAGCCGGAGGGCGGTTCGCCCCGCCCGACCTCGGACCCGGTGGCGACGATGGCGATGCCGGCGGCCTGAGGAGGCGGGGCGGTCGCCGCCCCGCCTCACGGCGTCCCGGGCGTCCCGGTCGGCGCCGGCGGGGTGGGGCAGGCGACCGATCCCGGCTTCACGGACAGCTTCAGCTTGGGGGTGGTGAGGAGGCCCGGGAGCTGGAAGTCCTGGGCGGTGCCGACGATCCGGTCGAACTTGGCGTAGCGCGCCTGGATGCCGAAGCGGTGCTGCGGGCTGTTCAGCGGGTTGTCGACGTACGCCCCGGAGGCGTCCTTGACGGTCTTCACGTCGGCGCCGTTGGTGTTGAGGTCGACGATGCCGTCCATGTCGAGGACGCCGGTGGCGTTCTTCAGGTCGAGGACGGTGTTCTTGGTCCTGATCTCCCAGGAGCCGGGGTTGTCGTCGCCGAGGACCAGCATCAGGGTGTACGTGGCTCCGCCGATCTGCTGCTTCTGGCTCAGGCACAGGCCGTTGATCATGCCGTCCGCGAAGCCCATCCGGAGCACCCGCACGGTCCCGGCCGAGCCGTCGGGCCGCACGACGGCCTGGTCGACGACGGCGGCGCCGTACTGCGTCCCGTAGAGGCTGCTGGTGGTGAAGTCGACGGGCCGGTCCTGGATCTGGAGGCCGACCGCCAGCGCGCCGCTCGCCATGGCGGCCCCGAGGCCGCCGGCGGCGAGGAGCGCGGGCACGGCGACGGCGAGGGACCGGCGCCAGTGGGTGCGGCCCTCCTCCTGGACGCGCCCTTCCGGGCTGCGGCTCTCAGGGGTCGTGACGGGGCTCGTGACGGGGCTCATGGGGAGGTCACCGTGATGGTTCCGGGGAGGTGGACGGGGTTGTCGGTGGAGTTCAGGGCCGCGTGGTCGTCGACGGTCCGGATCGCGTAGATGTCCCCGGCGAAGTCCTCGGCCCCGGCGGTCAGCGGGATGATCGAGCCGAAGAAGTCGAGGAGGCCCTGCACCCCGCAGATCTTGACGAGGACGCGGAGGCAGACGTTGGTGATGTTCCCCCACATCGTCGTCGTCTCGGGCTTGCCCGCGCTGTCGTAGCCGCCGAGCGAGCCCTCGTCGGGCACGTCGATGGTGACGGTGTGGCCGTTCGCCCGCTGAACCACGTTCATGTGCGAGCGGATCTTGAGCTTGGTGAAGGTGTACTGGTTGGTGGTCCGGGTCGTGCCGTCCGAGAGCCGGATGGTGACGTTCTTGTCGACGGTCAGCGAGACGGCGACCATGCTGTCGATGGTGACGCGCAGCGGGTCCGGGGAGGGCAGGAAGGGGACGCCGAGGGGCTGGACCGCGGCGGGCGCCCCCGAGGCGCTGCCCGGCTGCCCCGACCAGACGGCGGTGGCGACGGCGAGCACCAGGGCGGTGCTCACGGCGAGCGACTTCCGCCGCGCCGCGCCCGCCCCGCGCGCCTTCCGCACCCCGCGCGCCCCGGCCGTCACCCTTCCACCGCCCTGCGGCGCGGGCGTTTGGCTCCCCAGCCCACCAGCATGGAGCCGCCGAGGACGCCGAGGACCATGCCGAGCAGGAAGCCGCCCAGGTTGGAGACGACCAGCGAGACGACGGCGAGGACCGCGCCGATGAGCCCGAAGGTGTACCGCTGGGCGGGCAGCGCCATCGGGATGAGGCCGCACAGGATCATCCCGCCGCCGACCAGGTAGCCGGCGATCCCCCCGAAGCCCGTGCTCACGATCAGCTGGAGGGAGCTGAGGGAGAACTTGAGGACGGTCCAGCCCCCGGCGACCAGCCACACCCCGCCCCAGAAGGGGCGGGTGCGGCGGAAGGCCCCGAACCAGGCCCACGCGGCCTTCGCCCGGCTCAGCACGTCGTGGCCGTTCCGGGAACGACCTTGATCTTCAGGTCGGGCAGAACGAGCGCGCCCGCCATCTCCGCGTCGTACGCGGTGGCGTTGAGTCCGTGCAGCTTGATGGAGCTGCCGCCCTCGCCGCCCGCCGAGCCGAGTCCGAACCCGCCGGGCAGCGCGCCCGTGAGGGGCTTGCCGGCGACGGTGACCTGGTCGGCGGACTGACCGAGCACCGCGTTCTGGAGGGTGGTGGGCCCGTACGCCTGGAGTTCGGTGGCCTGGATGTAGAGGTTCGAGGCGTCGATGTCGGTGGTGAAGGTCCCGGGCGGGGTGGCCGTCACCTTCTGGCCGCCGGTCAGGAGCAGCGAGTACGGGACTCCGGCGATCTTCTGGTGGACGATGCCGCACAGTCCGGCGAGCCCGGCGCTGGCGAAACCGACGCGCGCCATCGCGGTGTTGGTGGTCGTGGTGCCGTCCGGGCGGCCGACGGCCGGGGTGTTGACGATGGCGCCGAAGCCGCTGCCCTGGACGCCGTTGGAGGTCAGGGTGAAGGGCTCGCCCGTGACGCTGAAATTGGCGGCGAGCGCCCCCTGGGCGAGGGCCGTGCCGAGGGCGCCGATGGCCAGGGCCGAGGGGACGAAGGCGAGCGCGCCGCGTCCCCAGCGGGTGCCGCGACGGGTGTCGTCGGCGGCCTCGGCCAGCATCCGGGTGTTCCAGTCGGCGGCGGCGCGGGCGCCGGCCGTGCGCATCCGGGTGAGGGACTTGGCGAGCCCGCGGGGGCCGGAGAAGAGGTGGTTCATGCGGATCCGCTCCCAATGGACACGGGGGGTACGGGGGTTTCGGTGGCCGTCCGGCCGCGGCGGAAGAGGCCGCCGGCCCGCTTGGCGGGCTTCTCGGGGAGCCAGGCGAAGGCCATGGAGCCGCCGAGGACCGAGAGGACCATGCCGACGAAGAGGCCGCCGAGGTTCGACAGGGGGAAGGAGGCGACGCCCGCGATGACCGCGAGGACGCCCGCGGTGTGGCGCTGGCTGGGCAGCAGCAGGATGAGCAGGGCCATCGCCATGAGGACGACTCCGCCCGCCATGCCCGCGATCCCGCCGATGCCGACCTGGAGGATCTTGCCGAGGGGGGCCATCGGCAGGAAGAAGATGACGAAGCCGCCGGTCCCGGTCCAGACGGCCGCCCAGAAGGGCCGGGTGCGGCGCCAGCGGCGGAAGGCCGCGAGCGCGCCGCGCGGTCGGTCGGGCTCCGCGTCCCCCGCGAAGGAGCCGGTCCCCCCGGCGGAGGCGGCCCCCTCGGTCGGCCGGGACGGCTCGGGCGGGTCGGTCGGCGGATCGGTGCTCATGGAGGCCTCGCAGCGGTGGGTCGGGGGACGTACGGGAGCGGGGGTCGGGGACGTACGGGGGCGGGGGCGGGGGCCCGCGCTCCCGGAGGGCCTGGACGCGGGCCTCCGGGAGCGCGGGCCCCGGCCGGTGGCGGCGGTGCCGGGGCCGTACGGCTCAGCAGCCCTTGTCGCCGTGGGCGATGCCGATCGCCAGGTCGGGCAGGGTGATCGCGCCGGAGATCGTGGCGGCGTTGGCGTCGGCGTTGAGGTTCTTGATGTCCGTCCGCCCGCCGGTGGCGTCCAGGCCGAACTGGCCCGGGGTGCCGTCGGTGATGCCGGTGCTCTTGATCCCGGCGCTGTCGGCGGCCGCGCCGATGACGTTCGGGCTGCCGTCGGCGGCGTGCAGGGTGGCCGTCGACGCCTTGAGCGCCTGGGCGTCCAGGACCAGCTTGTTCGCCTGGAGCCCGGCGCCGGCGACGAGCTGCTCGCTGGTGAGCGGGGTCGCGGCGGCCGGCGAGGAGATGTTGAGCGACCAGGTGCCGAGGCTGCCGATCACCGGGAGGTTGACCGACTGGACGGCGTGGACGCAGATGCCGTCCAGGCCCGCCTTGGCGAGGCCGACCTCCGCGGCGCCCTTCGGCCCGCCCGCGTCGACGGTGTGCATGACCGCGCCGATGCCCTGCGGCGCGGCCACCGTCTTGGAGCTGAGGGTGAAGGGGACGCTCGTCAGCGAGAGGTTCGCGGCGAGGGCGCCCTGCACCATCGCCGTGGCCATGGCGCCGATCGCCACGGTGGCCGGCAGGGCCAGGACCGCCGATCTGCGCCAGCGGGTGACCCCTCTGATCTCTTCCTTCATGTGCTCTCCAACCGTCGTCCCGCACGTGCCGCGCGGGTGGGGATGTGAACACAGCCGTGCGTCCTCGGCCGGATGGTCGGAGACGGGTGACACTTTGCGGCTGCATGTTCGAGAATTGGACACTCTCTTATGGAGTGTCAACACTTCGGACAATCCTGGGGAGAATTCCTCTGGACTAGGCTTGGCCGATGCCACGGTTCAGGGAGACGGTCCGGACACTGCTGCGCGAGCGTCTGCTCGACGCGGCGTACGAGGCGGTCGCGGACCGCGGCTTCGACAAGCTGCGCATGGCGCACCTGGCCGGCGCGGTCGGCGTCAGCCGGCAGACGCTGTACTCGGAGTTCCCCTCCAAGGAGGCGGTCGGCGAGGCCCTCTTCCAGCGCGAGCTGGAGCGCTGCCTCGTCGGCATCCAGGCGGGCCTCGACGCGCACCGGGACGACCTGCGCGCGGCCGTCGAGGCCGCCGTCGGCTTCACGCTCACGCTGGCCGGGCGGAACCCGCTGATCAGGGCCATGCTGACCAGCACCGGCGAGGACGGGCTCCTCCCCTACCTCACGACCCGGTCCGCGGCGGCGTTCGCGACGGCCACGGCGATGGCCGACGCGTACGTCACGGAGGCCTGGCCCACCGTCGACCCGGTGGCGCGCGAGCTGGCCGTGGACGCGGCGGTCCGGCTGACCGCGAGCCACATCGTGCAGGCCACCGCGTCCCCCGAGGTGTCGGCCCGCCGCATCGCGGACACGGTGGTCAGGGTCGCCCTGAGCACGGGCCGCGAGAAGCTCCCGCCGGGCCCGGGGAAGTAGGCCTCAGGGGCTCGGCCCCCGGTACTCCTCCAGGACGGGCCGGTTGCCGATGTCCGGGGACGAGGAGACGGGGAAGGCACGCACGCCGACCCTCCCCTCGACCCGGTCGATCTCGCCCCAGCCGTACGCCCGCGAGTCGTCCGACAGGTCGGGGTTGTCGCCCAGGTAGAAGAACGCCCCCTCGGGCACGGTCCGCAGCTCGGCCCGCGACGAGCGGGTGCCCTCCGGCGTGCAGCAGGCGCCCGTACGGTGGGCCTGCGCGGCCCACTGGGGCGCCGCCACCCGGTACACGGGCCCCTTGCCGCCCTCCTGGAGGAGGACCTGGAAGGGCGTGTCCGGCGTGGAGACGATCGCGACCCGGTCGCCGGGGAGTCCGATCACCCGCTTGACCAGGAGGGTGTCCTTCCCGGTGGCCCGCAGCAGCACCACGTCGAACCGGCGGGCCTCCCCGGCGGAGCCCGGGGCGGCGAGCACGCGGTCGCCCTGGTGGAGGGTGGGGGCCATGCTGGTGCCGTCGACCCGGATGCCGAGGGCGGTGACGGCCACCCCCGCGAGGAGGCAGAGCAGGACTCCGGTCCCGAGGACGGCGCCGGCCGCCCGGCGCGCGTTCACCGGCGCCGGGTGGGGTCCGGGCGCCGCACGCGGCCGGACCGGTCGATTTCGGTCATGGCGGGACGGTAGGCCGGACGGCGGCCGTCGGCCGTGACCGTACCGCTCGGGGTTGTTGACCGCGCGGGCCCGGCAGCCGGTACGGGGTCACCCCCGGCCCCTCCCCTGGTACGCGCGGGGCGTCTCGCCCGTCCAGCGCCGGAACGCCCGGTGGAAGGCGCTGGGTTCGGAGAAGCCGAGCTGCCGGGAGAGCCGCTCGATGGAGACCCGGCCGCCGGCCAGTTCGGCGAGGGCGTGGTCGCGCCGCACCTGGTCGCGCAGGCGCTGGTACGTCGTCCCCTCGGCGGCGAGGCGGCGGCGCAGGGTCTGCGGGCTGACGGAGAGCCGGACGGCGAGCTGCTCGGGCGTCGGCACGGGACCGGCGGGCAGGGAGCGCCCGATCAGGTGCCGCACCCGGCCGGTGAGGGTGCTGCCGTAGTCGGCGGAGACGAGCACGTCGACGGGGGCGCGGCGCAGGAAGACCTTGAGCGCGGCGCCGTCGCGGAGGACGGGCTCGTCGAGGTCCGCCCGGTCGAAGACGATGGCCGTCCGCTCCGCGCCGAAGACGCGGGGGGCGCCGAACAGGAGGCCGTACTCGCGGGCGTGCCGGGGCTCGGGGTGGACGAACTCGACCCGGCGCAGGCCGATCCTGCGCCGGATCAGCCAGCCGGCGAAGCGGTGGGCGACGAGGACCGTGGACTCGGCGCCGAAGTGGAGGGGGTCGTCGTACCCGGAGAGGTCGAACTCCAGCCGCGCCTCGTCGGCCGCCTCCTCGCCGGGGAGGTCCTCGCCCGGCGCGGGTTCCACGAGCCGGAAGCGCGGCCCGGCCGGGAAGAGGGAGTAGAAGGTCTGGGCGCGCCGCAGGGCCTCGCGCAGGTCCCGGCTGCCGTGGACCACGACGTGGGCCATCATCGCGAAGGTGCCGACCTTGCTGGGCGCGCCGCCGAAGCCGATCAGCTCGTCGTCCAGGGTGGCCCACAGCGTCCTGACGAGTCGGCCGAACTGCTCGGCGGGGACCCGGGCCTGGGGTTCCTCCAGGAGCGCGGAGGGCAGTCCGGCCCGGGCGAGGAGCGGCCCGGGGGCCACCCCGCGCCGCTCGGCGCCGAGCAGCGCGGCCCGCACGTGGTGGGAGCTGACCGACCGTGTCGACACGCGCGTCGCCTCCGTTCCGGCCGCGTCGCGCCCCGGGTTCCCCGAAGCTGGACACTTTCCTGGAAGGATGTCCAGGTTCGGACATTCTACCGAGAACTGTAAGGCTTGCCAGGTCCCCTTCCCGGAGGGCGGGGGCACGGCTCGCGGTCGCCCCGGCGCCCCCGGAGGGCGAGGGAGCCGGGGCGAGGGAGCCGCCCCGCACCCCCTTGCCCGCGCACGCCCCGTCCCCCATGCTTCCGACACCCGCTCAGCGAACCGGAAGGGTACGGACGATGACCGCCGCACAGCGCCGTGGACGCCGGATCATGATGACCCCGGCCGAGCTCGACTCCTACCTCGCGCGGCAGCGCACCTGCCGGGTCGCGACCGTGTCGGCCGACGGGCGCCCGCACGCGAGCGCGCTCTGGTTCGCCTGGGACGGCACCTCGCTGTGGCTGTACTCCCTGACCCGCAGCCGCCGCTGGGCGGACCTGCGCGCCGACCCGAGGATCGCCGTGGTGGTGGACGACGGCGAGGAGTACGGCGAGCTGCGCGGCGCGGAGCTGTCGGGCACGGCCGTCCCCGTCGGGGAGGCGCCCCGCACCGGCGAGCCGTGCCCCGCGCTCGACGTGCCGGAAAGGCTCTTCGCCGCCAAGTACTTCGGTCTGGACGCGATGCCCCACGACGGCCGCCACGCCTGGCTCCGCCTGACGCCGGACGCGGTCGCCTCCTGGGACTTCCGCAAGATCGCCGGCACCTGACCGGCCCGGTCGCCCCGGTCCCGCCCCGGTCGCCCCGGTCCCGCCCCGGTCGCCCCGGTCTCGCCCCGGGAGCACCCCGCCTCAGCAGCCCAGCGGTTCGGCCACCGCCCGCAGGGCCCCGACGACCGCGCGGACGGAGGGGCGGCGGCCCGCGTCGGCGCGCCAGGTGGCGTAGATGTGCCGCCGCATCTTCTGGCGTACGGGCACGAAGGCCACGCCCTCCGGCACCGGGCGGCCCAGGCGGGGGGTCACGCAGACGCCGAGACCGGCCGCGACGAGCGCGAGCTGGGTGTGGTGCTCGCCCGCGAAGTGGCCGATGCGCGGCTCGATGCCCTGCGAGCGCAGGGTGAACATCAGCCAGTCGTGGCAGAACTCGCCCTCCGGCCAGGAGACCCACTCCTCGTCGGCGAAGTCGACCAGGTCCACCGCCTCGCGCCCGGCCAGCGGGTGTCCGGCGGGCAGGGCCACGTCGGCGGTGTCGTCGAAGAGGTGGGCGCGCTCCAGGCCGCCGGGCACGGGCGCCCGCTTGTTGCTCCAGTCCAGGACGATCGCGAGGTCGGCGTCGCCGCGCAGCACCGCGCGGACCCCCGGCTCGGGCTCCAGCTCCGTCGTGCGGACCCGGAGTTCGGGGTGGCCGGCGCGCAGCGCGGCGAGCGCGCCCGGGAAGAGGCCCCGGGCCGCCGTGGGGAAGCCGGCGAGCCGCACCTCGCCCACGACCCGGCCCCGCTGGGCCTCGATGTCGGCCTGGGCCAGCTGCACCTGGGAGAGGATCCGGGCGGCGTGCTCGGCGAGCAGCACCCCGGCGTCGGTGAGGCGCACGCCCCGCCCGTTCCTGGCGAGCAGCCGCTGCCCGACCTCGCGCTCCAGCTTGGCCAGTTGCTGGGAGACGGCGGAGGTCGTGACGTGCAGGCCGTCGGCCGCGCCGCTGACGGAACCGTGCCGGGCGACGGCGTCGAGGGTGCGGAGGCGCTCCAGGTTCAACATGTAAGCAATGCTAAGGGAAGGGGTCGAGGAAGTCTCACTTGTCCTAAGCGATTGTTCCGGCCACCCTGAGGAGCATGAGCCCCGCAGCCCCGCCCTCCGTTCCCCCCGTCCCCGCCGCCCCCACCACTCCTCCCGCCCCCGCCTCCCGTCTGCTCGACTGGCGCGTCCGGTTCGGCGCGCTGGCCCTCATCTGGGGTTTCAGCTTCCTCTTCATCAAGGTCGGCACGGAGGGCTTCGCGCCCTTCCAGGTCACCTTCGGGCGGCTCCTGTTCGGTACGGCGGTGCTCGCCGTCGCCCTGGTCGTGAAGCGGGACCGGCTGCCGCGCGGCGCCCGCGTCTGGGGCCACCTGACGGTCGCGGCCTTCCTCCTGAACGCGCTGCCGTTCTCCCTCTTCGCGTACGCGGAGCTGACGATCCCCTCGACCCTGGCGGGCATCTGCAACGCGACGACCCCGCTGTGGGGCATGGTGCTCTCCCTCGTCGCGCTCTCCGAGGACCGCCCGACCCGGGTCCGCGCGGCCGGTCTGGGCATCGGCTTCGTCGGCGTGCTGACGGTGCTCGGCGCCTGGCAGGGCTTCTCCGGCCTCGACGTGACCGGCACCGCGCTGGCCCTCCTCGCCTCCTTCAGCTACGCGGTCGGCTGGATCTACGTCCGCCGGACGCTGAGCGGCACCGGCGTCTCGAACCTCTCGCTCGCCGGTTCCCAGCTGGGCCTGGCGACGCTGCAACTGGCCGTGGTCACCCCCATGTTCACCTCGGTGCCGGAATCCGTGGAGCTCCTGCCGCTGCTCGCCGTGCTCGCGCTCGGCGCGCTCGGCACGGGGTACGCGATGCTGCTCCAGTACGGCATCGTCGCGGAGGTCGGCCCGACGACGGCCTCCATGGTCACGTACTTCATCCCGGTCATCGCCACGGCGGCGGGCGTCACGCTCCTGGGCGAGGACCTCGGCTGGAACACCCCGGTCGGCGCCGTCGTGGTCCTGGCGGGCGCGGCCCTCACCCAGACCCGCGCCTCCCGCCGCCGCACGCCCCCGCTCCCCGGAGAGACGGAGCCGCTCCCCGCGGCCTCCCTCCCCGCCAAGGCGGCCGCCCTGCGCACCGCTTCGGCCCGCCTCCCCGACGTACGGGAGCCCGCCCCCGCCGCTCCCCGGGATCCCGCGACCCGCGCCTGAGCTTCCGTACCCCCGGGGTGACGACCCGGGGGTGCGGACCGCCCTCTCACGCCTCCGTACGGCGGTGGGCGAGGTTGCGTTCCAGGAGGCGGGTCGAAACGGCGACCCCGACGCCGCCGTCCGGGCCGGGGTCCGGCAGCCTGCCGTCGGCGCGCTTCAGTTCGGCGAGCGCCGAGTCGATCGCCCGGTGGGCGGCGAAGAGGCAGGGGGTGCTGTAGATCGCCACGTCCACGCCGAGCGCGGTGAGTTCGGCGAGCGAGAGGCGCGGGGACTTCCCGCCCGCGATCTGGTTGAAGAGCAGCGGCTTGTCGCCGGTCACCTCGCGGATCGCGCGGATCCCCGCCACGTCGCGCACGCCGTCCACGAGGACCACGTCGGCTTCGGTGGCGGCCAGGCACTTGGCCCGGTGGAGGATGTCCTCCTCCTCGGTGGCGTCCGTACGGGCCACCACGACCATGTCCCGGCGGGTCGCGAGGACCGCCTCCAGCTTGGCGAGGTACTCGTCGAGCGGCAGCACGCGCTTGCCGTCCGCGTGGCCGCACCGGCGGGGCCGCTTCTGGTCCTCCAGGATCACGCCCGAGGCGCCGATCCGCTCCAGGCCCTCCACCACGTGGCAGGCCACCTCGGGGTCGACGTAACCGTCGTCGATGTCCACGAGGAGGTGGTGCCGGGGGAACGCGCCGCGCAGCCGCTGCACGAACGCGACCATGTCGGGCCAGGCGATGAAGCCGATGTCCGGCAGCCCGTAGTGCGAGGCGGCGAAGCCGAAGCCGGAGACGAACATCCCGTCGTAGTGCGCGGCCGACAGGGAGGCCGAGTACATGTCGTACACGCCGATCAGGGGGGTCGTCCCCGGCTCCGCGATCCGGTCGCGCAACCTGCTGCCGTGGCTCATCGTCCTGCTCCTGGGGGTCGGGGAAAGCACGGGAAACGTGGAGGGGCGCACACCACCGGGAAACGGTGGGACCGCGCCGGAACCCGATGATTCCCCGACCCGGAGGGGGACTTCCGCCCCGCAGGGGGACGACTCACCCTCCAGGCGTAGCGCATTCACCGCAGAAACGTCACTGGAGCGGCACCCGCCACCAGCGGCACCCCCGGCGGGCCTCCTACCCGTAACTCCGCGCCGGCGCGGGCCCCGCCGCCCCGGCGACGGCGTCGGCCAGCGGCTCGACGTCCGCGACGGACAGGCCGGAGACGGTGAGCCGGACGGCCGGCCCGGTGGCCACCCGGAACCTCGCGCCGGGGGCCACCGCCCAGCCCGCCGCGAGGAGCCGCGCGACCGCGCCCGTCTCGTCGGCGACCGGCACCCACACGTTCATCCCGGAGCGCCCGTACGCCTCGACGCCGCGCCGGGCGAGGGCGCGGACCAGCCCGTCGCGCCGCTCGCCGTACGCGCGCGCGACGACGGCCGGGTCGACCGACTCCGAGGCCCAGAGGTGCGCGACGGTCCGCTGGAGCAGCCGGCTGACCCAGCCGGGGCCGAGCCGCTGCCGTCCGAGGACCCGGTCGACGGTCTCGGCGTCCCCGGTGAAGGCGGCGATCCGCAGGTCGGGGCCGTAGGCCTTGGCGACCGAACGGACGAGAACCCAGCGGTCGGTGACCCCGGCCAGGGGGTGCAGCGGCTGCGCGACGATGCCGTGCCCGTGGTCGTCCTCCACGAGCAGGACGCCGGGGTGCGCGGCGAGGACCCGCCGCAGCTCCCGGGCCCGCTCCTCGCCGACGCAGGCGCCGGTCGGGTTCTGCGCCCGGTCGGTGACGATCACCGCCCGCGCCCCGTCCCGCCGGAGCGCGCGCTCGACCTCCCCGGGGAGCGGCCCCTCGTCGTCGACGGCGACCGGCACCGGCCGCAGTCCGAGCGCGGGCACCAGGTCGAGGAGGCTGCCCCAGCCGGGGTCCTCGACGGCGACGGCGTCGCCCGGTCTGAGGTGGACCGCGAGGACCCGTTCGATGGCGTCGAGGGAGCCCGAGGCCGCGCCGACGGGCCCGGCCGGGACGCCGTCCGCGTCGAAGGCGGCGCGGGCGAGCCGCCCGAACTCCTCGTCGACCGGGGCCTCCCCGTACATGCCGGGCCGCTCGGCGTACCGCCGGGCGACCTCCGCGAGGGCGTCGCCGAGGGGCGGGAGGAGGGCGGGGTCGGGGCTGCCGTTGCTGACGTCCCGGACCCCGGCGGGCGCCTCGACGCGGATCGAGCCGCGCGCGGTCGTGGCGGGGCGGGGCCGCACCCGGCTGCCGCGCCGTCCGTCCGTCTCGATGACCCCGCGCTCGCGCAGGGTGCGGTAGGCGGCGGCGACGGTGTTGGGGTTCACCCCCAGGGTGGTCGCCAGTTCCCGCATGGGCGGCAGGAGTTGGCCGGGCGCCAGCGCGCCGGCGCCGACCCCCCGCTCGACGCTGGCGGCGATGTCCGATGCGCGACGACCCTCGATCCGATACTCTCCTAGCACAAACCTCAGTATGCACTAGTGCAATGGAGTGCGCAATGAGCGACACCGCCGAAGCCCCCTCTCCCGCCACGACCGCCGACCCCGCCCCCGTACCGCCCTCGGACGCCTACACACCGGACGCCTACACGCCGACCGCCCGGACCGTGCCCACCCGCTCCCGGGACCGCGCCTCGTACGACCGGGAGCTGGTCCACTCGATCCTCGACGAGGCCTACGTCTGCCACCTCGGCTTCGTCCGCGACGGCGTGCCCGTCGTGCTCCCCACCCTCTTCGGCCGGGTCGGCGAGCGGCTCTACGTCCACGGCTCCACCGGCTCGCGACCGCTGCGCGCGACCGGCGACGGCACGAAGGCCCCCGGCCTGCCGGTCTGCCTGACCGTGACCCACGTCGACGGCCTGGTGCTCGCCCGCTCCGCCTTCCACCACTCCCTCAACTACCGCTCGGTCGTCGTCCACGGCACCGCCCACCGGGTCACCGACCCCGAGGAACTGCGGACCGCCCTGGACGCCTTGGTGGACCACGTCGTCCCCGGCCGCTCCGCCGACTCGCGCCCCGCGAACGCCAAGGAACTCGCCGCCACCGCCGTGATCCGCCTCGACCTCGACGAGGTCTCCGCGAAGGTCCGCACCGGCGGCCCCAACGACGACCCCGAGGACCTGACCCTCCCCCACTGGACCGGCGTGGTCCCCGTGCGCGGCGGCTACGGCACCCCGGTCCCGGCGGACGACCTCGACCCGTCCGTCGCCCTGCCCGACTACCTCGCCGCGCTCTGACGGCGGGCGAAGGGACGCACGAACGATGCTGATCCACCCCTGGGACGCGGCCCGCGACGAGGACGAGTGGCGCGCGTGGCTCTCCCGGCACGACTTCGGCCAGCTCGCCGTCAACGGCCCGCCGGGCGAACCGCCGTGGGTGCAGCCGACGCACTTCCTGTACGAACCGGAGCCCGGCTCCCACGGCCGCGTCCTGATCCATCTGGCCCGGCCCAACCCGCTCTGGCGGGCCCTGGAGGCGAGCCCCGCGGTGCTCCTGAGCGTGGTCGACGACTACGTCTTCGTGCCGGGCCACTGGACGGCCGCCGAGGGCGCCCCGCCCGAGCACGGCACGCCGACCTCGTACTACGCCGCCGTCCAGCTGCGCTGCACCGCGCGCGTGGTCGACGACCCGGCGGAGAAGGCCGCGCTCCTCAACCGCCAGGTCGCCCACTTCCAGCCGGAGGGCGGCACCGCGCCCGCCGCACCCGGCGAGGTGCCGTTCGGCCGCCTCCTGTCGGGCATCCGCGTCCTCGACCTCGAAGTGAACGACGTACGGGCCAAGTTCAAGTACGCGGGCAACAAGCCCCGAGAGGTCCGCGAGCGCGTCGCCCAGCACCTCTCGGAACGCGCCGGGCCCGGCGACCGGGAGGCCCGGACCCACCAGCTGCGCCGCCTCGCGGCCGACTGACGCCCCGGGCCGGGCCCTACACGGCCGCGGCCTCCCGCCTGCGTTCCACCGCCGTCCGCGTCTCCGCGAGGGCGAGGCCCGCGACGGCCGCGAGCAGCAGCAGCGTGCCGAGCACGATCGCGGCGGTGAGCCGCTCGCCGAGGAGCGAGACCGCGATCAGGGCGGCGCTCACCGGCTCCAGGAGCATGATCACGGAGACGGTGGCGGCCCGGACGACGGCCGCTCCGGCGAAGTACAGCGCGTAGGCGAGCGCGGTCGGCACCGCCGCCACGTACACGAGGAGGAGCAGCACGCCCAGCGGCGCCCCGGTGTGCGGGACGATCCCCTCCGCGAGCGCCGCGGGCAGCAGCCCGGCGGTTCCGATCGCGAAGGCCCAGGCGGTCGTCGTCAGGGCGTCCGCGCCGCCGCCGTCGCGGCCGAGGCGGCGGGTGAGCAGGGTGATCGCCGCGTATCCGGCCGCCGAGACGACCGCGAGGGCGACGCCGAGGGGGCGCACCTCGGCGGTGCCGCCGCCCAGGACGAGGACGACGAGCCCGGCGAGCGCCCCGACGACGGCGAGGGTCCCGCCCCGGCCCAGGCGCTCGCCCAGGGCGAGGCGGGCGCCGAGCGCGATGAGGACGGGGCCCGCGCCGAGGGTGACGACGGTGCCGACGGCCAGGCCCGTGGCCTCGACGGCGGCGAAGTAGGCGCTCTGGAAGACGGTGAGCCCGACGCCGGTGCCGAGGACGCGGACCGCCCTCCGGCGGCGCGGCTCCTTCACGGCGGGGACGGCCGCCCGCCGGGACCGCAGGGCGAGGGCGCCGAGCAGCAGGACCAGGCCGCCGGCGCAGCGCCAGAAGGAGAGGGCCAGGGGACCCATGTCGCTGACGCGGAAGATCAGCGAGGCGGCGGCACCGGCCGTGCCCCAGGCGATCCCGGCGACGATCAGATAGAAGAGGCTCCGCCCGACGGACAGGGCGGATCCCGAGGAGTTCGACACGTGACTTCTCCGTGGAAGACGGGAGGGAAGGGTGGTCGCTGGACTCCGCGCGCGGGCAGCGACGAACCGCCCGGCGGCGGGGGATCGCCGCCCGGGCCCGGTCTTCGTCGGGAAGGGTCCCCCGCGCGCTAGGCGGCGGGAGGCGGAAGCACGGTCGAATGCATGATCGGCACCCTACGGGGCGGTCCGTCCGGCGGACAACCCGGCGCCCCGGGCGGCCTCCGCGTCCGCCTCAGGTTCGCCCCCGGCCCCGCCCGCGTCGCCCGTCCCACCGGCCACGGGCCCGGACGGCGGCGCCTTCGGCGTCGAGGACTGGGCGATGAAGGCGCCGACGAGGACCACCGCCCCGCCGGCGATCTGCGGCACGCCCAGGTGCTCGCCGAGCAGGACCCAGGCCAGGACGGTCGCGATGACGGCCTCCAGGCAGGCCACGACGCCCGCCACCTGCGGGGAGAGCCGGCGCACCGAGACGACCCCGGTGGTGTAGGCGAAGACGGTGGCGATCAGCACGATCCAGCCGAGCAGCAGCCAGGCGGGCACACTGGCGTCGTCCATGGTGGCGCGGCCGCCGAGGACCGCCCAGTCCATGCCCCACGGCCGGGCCACGACGGTGAGGACGAGCGCGCCGATGAGCAGTCCGTACGCGATGACGCCGACCGGGTCGGCCGGCTCGGCCTCGTCGGCGCCCTGGTCGGAGAGGACGAAGTAGCCGACCTGGCAGCAGGCGGCGGCGAGCGCGAGGAGGAGGCCGAGGAGGTCGAAGCCCAGTCCGGACCAGACCTGCACGACGCACGCGAGCCCGCCGACGGCGAGGACGACGCCGAAGGCGGCGGCGCGGGTGACGGGCCGGCGCTGGACGAAGCGGACCCAGCCGAGGACGAGGGCCGGGGCGAGGTACTCGACGAGGAGGGCGACGCCGACCGGGATGCGGGAGATCGAGGCGAAGTAGAAGGCCTGGACACCGGCGACGGCGAGCAGGCCGAAGCCCACGAGGAGGGCGGGTTTGCGGCGCAGGAGGTCCCGGTGGCGCCAGGCCACCGGCAGCATGACGAGCGCGGCGCCGGCGACCCGGAGCCAGACGACGTGGAGCGGGTCGAGCCCCGCCTCGATGAGCGGCTTGGCCGCCACTCCCGAACCACCGAATGCGAAGGCCGAGGCCAGGGCGAGTCCCAGGCCGGCGCTTCTCCCCTGAGACGCGTGCATGGGGTCATCATGACAGGGCGCCGTCAGGGGCGTAAGCCCCGTTACACCTGTTGAGACGGCCCCTCGTGGCGGGCCGGATCGCCCGCGCGGTCGAGGGCCTCGCACGGGGCGGCGGCGAGGTCGGCGCGGGCGGCCAGGGCGGCCGGGTCGACCCCGGCGCGGCGCAGCACCTCGACGGCCCGGCTCTCGGGGTCGGCGGCGACGACGGCGAGCAGGTCGACGCCCCGGGCCTGCGGCTCGCCGCGCCCGGCGGCCCGGCGGAGGGCTCCCTCCAGGGCGGCGGTGGCGGCGGGCGACCAGCCGGGGGTCCGGGCGTTCCGGAGGTCGGTCCCGCGCGTCGCGGGCAGCAGGCGCCGGGCCGTCGAGTCCTCGACGGAGCGCTGCCAGCGCAGGCCGTAGCCGATGGACCGCTGGACGAGGTAGCCGAGGACGCGGGCGAGCTGCTCGCGGCCCTCGAACGCGGCGGCGGCCTCGGGGTCGGACTCGACGAGCGAGTGCAGCAGGTGCGCGGTGTCGATCTGGCGGTCCCCGTCCCGGAGGGCCCTGCGGCGCGCGCCCGAGACGGCCGCCGCGAGCGACGGCGTCAGGTAGGGGGTGAGCTCCGCGCGCGGGACTGCGGGCGGCCGGAACGACGGGGGACGCGGGACGGGACTGTGCACCCTTCCACCTCATCAGGCCGGAACGGCCGGAACATCACCGGAGAGGAGCATGTCCGCGTCCCACCGGAGTCGGGTACGGGCGTCCGGTTCCTCCTCCTTGCGGAGGAGATCGCGCGCGACACGCCCCGGGAGGCGCGCGCCGCCTTGCCTCGCGCCCCTCCTGCAACCACGACCCCCTCCGCGCACGTCCTTCCGCACGTGTTCTGGATGGTGGGCCTGCTCGCGCTCGACGGGCGGCAGTACGTGTACCGGGTGTACGCGCCCCGGGAGGCGCTGCCCGCCGATCTGTTCTGGGCCGCGTTCCACTGCCACGAGGAGGACGGGGCGCCGCGCGCCTCCGACAGCTTCGACGCGGCGGAGATCTGGTGGATCGGCGGCGGGACGGGCCCGACCGCGGCGGAGCTGACGGTCCACCGGTCCTGAGGGTCCGGGGGAACGGAAAACCCCAAGGGGGCGGGGGAACGGAAGAAGGGGCCCGCGGCAGTCGCCGCGGGCCCCTTCCCCCCTTGCCTCAGTGCTCGTCGGCCAGGATCAGGTACAGCTTCTTGCGGGCCTCGTTGATCACGGCGACCGCCTTCTCGCGCTGCTCGGGGCTGCCGGTCTTCCAGACCTGCCCGAACGCCTCCATCAGGCCGAAGCCGGCCTGCCGGATCTCGTTCACGGCGTCCCAGTCGACCCCGCGCCCGGCCTCCTCCCAGGGAGCCTCGGGCCCGTTCTCGGCCTCGGCGCGCCCGGAGTCGGTGAGCGTGAACAGCTTCTTGCCACCCTCGCTCGCGCTGGTGATCAGCCCCTCGTCCTCCAGGAGCTGGAGGGTGGGGTAGACGGAGCCGGGACTGGGCTTCCAGGCCCCGTCGCTGCGCTCGCCGATCTCGCGGATCATCTCGTAGCCGTGCATCGGGCGGTCCTTCAGGAGCGCCAGGATCGAGGCCCGCACGTCACCGCGCCGCGCCCGTCCCCGGCCGCCACCGCGACCCCGGCCCCCGAAGGGGCCACCGCCGAACGGCCCGCCGCCGAACCCGGGCCCGAAGGGCCCGAACGCGGCACGCCGCCCCTCGAAGTCTCCCCGGCCTCCGGGGCCACGGCCTCCATGACCGGCCCCGTGTCCGTTTCCGTACTCGTGTCCATGTGAACGCATCGCAACGCTCCTTCCATCGGGATTTCTTCTACGAACCATCGCGATGGCTCAACGATATATCGGAACTGTTCGGTAAGCAAGAAGCCGGAGAGATGGCGGACAGAAACCGAACACCAGTTCGACTCACGGGCAAAAAGAAAGCGCCCCCGGCCATAGGGGGGCGCCTTCGTGGACCTCAGTCCAGACAGAACTCGTTGCCCTCGATGTCCTGCATCGCGATGCAGGACTCGTTCTCCTCGTCGGCGAACAGCGTGTACAGATGGACCGCGCCCAACTCGACCAGCCGCGCGCACTCCGCCTGGAGCGTGCCGAGGCGCTCCTCGCCCACCAGGCCGGTGCCGGCCCGGACGTCGAGGTGGACCCGGTTCTTGGCGGTCTTGCCCTCGGGGACGCGCTGGAAGAACAGCCGCGGGCCCTTGCCCGAGGGATCGACGCAGGCGAACCACTTGACCTCGTGCCCGTCCGGCAGCGAGCGGTGGTAGTCGTCCCACGTGTCGAACCCCTGCGGCACCGGCGGCAGGACGTAGCCCAGCACCTCGCACCAGAAGCGGGCCATGCGCGCGGGGTCCGCGCAGTCGAAGGTGACCTGGACTTCCCTGATCGTTGCCATCGGCACACCCTAGGGGCACGCGCGGTCCGCCAGAAAGCCAATATTTGACCTTGACACCGTGGCAAGCCCTTCACTGGCGTCGAGGAGGTGGTCCCGATGACCACGGTGAACGAGGAGACGGCGCGGGCCCTGCGCGCCCTGGAGAGCGACGACCCGTCGGTCCGGCTGCGGGCGGCCCTGGCGGTCGGCACGGCCCCGGACCCGGAGGCCGTGGACGGGCTGGTCGGACGGTGCGCGGTCGAACCCGACTTCTCCGTACGCGAGATGCTGACGTGGGCGCTCACCCGTCATCCGCCGTCGGCGACGGTCCCGAAGCTGCTCCCCGAGGTCCGCTCGGGAAGCGCGCGGGCCAGGAGCCAGGCGCTGCACACCCTGTCCAAGATCGGGGACCGGCGGGCGTGGCCGGTGATCACCCCGGCGCTGCTGTCCGACGCCGACGACGAGGTGGCCCGGAGCGCCTGGCGGGCGGCGGTCGTCCTGGTGCCCGAGGGCGGGGAGCACGAGCTGGCCGTAGCGTTGGCCACGCAGCTCGGACGCGGCGGACGCGAGACGCGGCTGAGCCTCAGCCGGGCGCTGATCGCGCTCGGGGAGCCTATGCTGCCGGTCCTCGCCGCCGCGGCGACGGACCCCGGCCCCCACGTGCGCGCGCACGCGATCGCCACGGAGCGGTTGTGGCGCGACCCGGACGCCGGGTTCGAGTTCGCGGTCGAGGAGGCGAAGCGCGTCGTGGCCCTGGGCGGGGCCGGACAGGAGGGGTGACGGGCGTGTTGATCGGTGACGTGGCCCGGCGGTCCGGGGTCAGCGCCCGGATGCTCCGGCACTACGAGTCGCTCGGCCTGGTCCGCCCGACCGGCCGCACCGGCTCCGGCTACCGGGAGTACTCCGACGAGGACATCCGGCGGATCTTCCACATCGAGAGCCTGCGGTCGCTGGGCCTGTCGCTGCGCGAGGTCGGACGCGCCCTCGACGATCCCGGCTTCGCGCCCACCGAGCTGGTCGAGGACCTCGCCCGCCGGACGCGGGACCGCATCGCGGCGGAGACCGAACTGCTCACGCGCCTGCGCCGGATCGGCGCCGCCGAACCCGCCGGCTGGGAGGACGTCCTCCAGACCGTCGCGCTGCTCCGGGCGCTGGGGTCGAAGAGCGCGGACACGCGCCAGCGCGCGGCCCTGGCCACGTCAGGGGAGGCCCCCCTGCCGGTGGAGGCGCTGGTCGAGGCCGTACTGAACGAATCGGACCCGAACGTCGCCGGAGCCCTCCGCTGGGCCCTCGTACGAGCGGGCGAGGACGCTCCGGCCCTCCTCGCGGAAGGCCTCGGCTCCCCCGCGGCCGAGGTGCGCAAACGCGCCGTCCTGTCCCTCGCCGAGCTCCCGGGCGACGAGGCGACCGCACTCCTGCGGGACGCCCTCGCCCACCCCGACGTCACGGTCCGCCGGTACGCGGCCCTGGCGCTCGGGACCCGGGGAGTGGCCGACGCGATCCCGACGCTCGTCGCCATGGCCGTGGGCGAGACGGAGAGGGCGAAGGGGGCCGCGGAGACGAACGACGTCGACGCGGCCGACGCGCTGAGCGCGCTGGCGAGCGACCCCGTACTCGCGGACCGCATCGCCACCGGCCTCGTCGACCACCTCGCCCGCGCCGCCGCCGGACCGCCCGCACGCCGGCGGCTGGTCCAGACCCTCGCGGACATCCCGGGCCCCACGGCGTCCCGCGCCCTCGCGGCCCTGTCGCACGACGAGGACCGCACCGTCGCCCTCACCGCGACGTACGTCCTCGGACTGCGCGACCGGCGCTGACGCGCCCCCCGGCGCCGGATACTGGACGGCGTGATCACCGAGTACCCGTACGCACCGCTCAACGGCCCGGCGGACTTCGCGTCCCGCCTGGCCGCGGCCGAGGACTGGACGTACACCGCCCTGGAGGCCCGGCAGGAGGGGCGGTGGACCCCGACGGAGACCGAGGGCCCGGTCCTGGCCGACGTGGTGGCGGCCACCAACCCCCTGCACGGCGGCCTCCTGCCCCCGCACACCGGCGCGTCGGTCCACGTGCGGCTCGGCAGGATCGAGAACTGGGCCGGCGTGCTGCGGCTCGCCGCCCGGGCCGGGGGCTGGGAACTCCGTCCCGTCGTGGGCACGGACCCCTCCTCCCTCACCCGGCCCTTCGGCGCGGCCGACCTGCTGTCCGGCATCTACGCGCTCGCCGAGCAGGGCGAACAGTGGCAGCGGCTGATGCTGGTGACCGTCACCGACCTCAACGCCTCCGCCCGCGACCGGCCCGCACGACGGCCCCTGGAAGAGGTACTCGAAGAACGCGCGCCCGGATTCGCGAGGGAACTGGCCGCCGCGGAGGCGTTCTTCACCGGTCCCGGCACGCTGGAGGACCTCCCGTCCTACCTCGGCCTCACCCCGCCACCGCAGGTCGATACCCTGACCGCGTGACGCCCGACGAAGACCTCCGCTTCCCTCCCGCGCTCGCCGCCGCCCTGGCGGTCCGGTCCGCGCACACCGGTGGTGACGGCGTCGACTTCGAGCCCTTCCCCGCCTTCCTCCCCTCCGGCGAGACCACCGAGTGGATCCGCGCGTGGACCGGGAACGAGCAGCTCACCGGCGAGGACTTCCGCGTGTTCGGGCAGGACGGCACCGGCGGGTACGCCGCGTTCTGGCTGGTCCGCCCGGACCGGGCGCCGGACGGGCAGCCCGTCGTCTTCCTCGGCTCCGAGGGCGAGACCGGCGTCGTCGCGCGCGACCTGGGCTCCTTCCTGTGGCTGCTGGCCGACGGCGTCGGCCCCTGGGAGGCGACCAACCCGTACGGGCCCGTACCCGCCTCGTACCCCCACCCCGAACTGACCGCCGTCGCGGAGCGGTACGCACCGGGCCTCCGGGCCCCGGCGGCCGACCTGATCGAGCGGGCCGCCCGGGAGTTCCCCGGCTTCGACGACGTCATCGCGAAGCTCTGCGGCTGACCCGGCCCTCAAGGACCGTCCCGCCGCGCCCGGACCGCCCGGACCAGGCGGGTGATCCCGTACCCGAGGAGCCAGGGCAGGACCGTGATGCCCCCGATGTACACGGCGGCGTAGCCGACCAGGTCCTCGGTGCGCTTCTCCTGGTCCAGCGGCAGGAGCATCACGGCCGTGGAGACCCCCACCGGCACCAGCGGGAGCAGCACCGACCACAGCCGGGGCTTCGGGCCGGGCCGGGCCGCGCACCACGCCCCCGCGGCCCCCATCAGGAAGGGCCCGAACGGCACCCACAGCAGGACCGGGTAGAGGAACAGGACCCACCAGTCGTCCGCGTACCCGAACATCATCGAAGCCCCCCGAGGCCGCTCGCGGCGGACACCCCGCGCGCCCCCTCCGCAACGACGCGCGGACCGGCCGGTCCAGTTCTCCGCGATTGGCCTTGGCCGCCGGAAATCCGCCCCCGGTACCGTCGGCGCCATGCGCATCCGAATCGTCGACGCCTTCACCGACCGGCCCTTCTCCGGCAACCCCGCGGGGGTCCTCCTCCTCGACTCCTTCCCGGAGGACGCCTGGCTCCAGAAGGTCGCCGCCGAGGTCAACCTCTCCGAGACCGCCTTCGCGCACCCGCTGCCCTCCGGCGGCGGGGCCGACTGGGCGCTGCGCTGGTTCACGCCGACCACCGAGGTCGACATGTGCGGCCACGCCACCCTGGCCACGGCCCACGTCCTGCACACCACCGGCGCCGCGACCGGCACCGTCCGCTTCGCGGCCCGCTGCGGCGTCCTCGGCGCCACCGCCGAGGCCGACGGGACGATCACGATGGACTTCCCGACCTCGCCCCTCGTCCCCGTGCCCGGTCCCGACGGCCTGGAGAAGGCACTCGGCTCCGAGGTCCTCGCCGTCCACGACACCGGGGCCCACATCGGGGACCTCGTCGTCGAGCTGCGCGACGAGGCCGCCGTCCGCTCCCTCGCTCCCGACCTCACCGCCCTGAAGGGCATGTCCTCGCGCGGGACCATCGTGACCGCCGCCGCCGAACGTCCGGACGGCGGCTACGACTTCGTCTCGCGCGGCTTCTTCCCGGCCGTCGGCATCGACGAGGACCCGGTGACCGGCAGCGCCCACACCGCGCTCGCCCCCTACTGGTCGGCCCGGTTCGGCCGCGACGACCTCACCGGCCTCCAGGGCGGCGCCCGCACCGGCCTCGTCCGCACCCGGCTGCGCGGCGACCGCACCCTCCTCGGCGGCCGTGCCGTCACGGTCATCGAGGGCGACCTGCACGCCTGACCGGCCGGAAGCACGACGACGGAAGGGGCGTACGGAGGAGATCCCGTACGCCCCTTCGCCGTGAGCGGCCTCCCGTCACACGGTCGGCAGCCACCCCACCTTGCCCGCGAGCAGCCCGTACCCGACGAAGGCCACGATGTCGAGCAGCGCGTGCGCCACGACCAGCGGTCCGACCCGGCCCCATCGGCGGTACAGCAGGACGAAGACCACGCCCATCACCATGTTGCCGATGAAGCCGCCGATGCCCTGGTAGAGGTGGTACGAGCCGCGCAGCACCGAGCTGGCCACCAGGGCGGCCATCGGCGTCCACCCCAACTGCCCCAGTCTGCGCAGCAGGTAGCCGACGACGATCACCTCCTCCACGACGGAGTTCTGGATCGCCGACAGGATGAGGACGGGGTACTTCCACCACACGTCCGGCAGCGACTCGGGCACCACCGTCAGGTTGAACCCGCTCGCCCGCGCCGCCAGGTAGAAGGCGAGTCCGGCGCTCCCGATCCCCGCCGCGACCAGCGCCCCGCGCCCGAGGTCGGGCCACGGGCGGGTGCGGTCGAAGCCGATGGCCCGCAGCCCGGAGCCCTCCCGCAGCAGGAGGTGGGCGACGAGGACGACCGGCACGAGCGCCGTGGCGATGCCGAAGAGCTGCCAGGACAGGTCGAGCCAGGGCCGTCCGGGGGCGTACGAGCCGTTGAGCGTCGCCGCCTGCTCCTTCAGCGCCCCGGGCCTGGTCAGCGAGCCGATGAAGCTGATGAGGGCCGAGACCGCGCTCGCCCCGAGCGAGAGGGCGAGCACGATGAGCGTCTCGGAGCGCAGCACCGCGCGCGGCGGTTCCCCCGGAGACGACAGGTCGTCCCTTACTCGTTGCTCCGCCACCACACCCGTCTCCACTTCCCGGACGCCACGCTTCCCGGACGGCACCGCCCGGACGACCCGAACCGTCTGGACATGATCGCCCATGAGCCGCCCGGGAAGGGGACGGGGGCCGGGAGGCGCGTCAGTGGATGCCCACCGGCCAGGTGTGCACCGGCTCCCCCTCCCGCATGAGCGTCCGGTAGCGGCGCGTCGTCGCCGCGAGCGCCGTCTTCCGGTCGAGGCCCGCCTCCAGGGCCCGGTGGAAGGTGTCGACCTGCCAGGACGCGCCGTTCACCCGCAGCCGGCAGCGCTGCTCGATCACCCCGAGGTAGAAGTCCCGGTCGGCGGGTTCGACGTGCCAGGCGTCGAGCCCCGACGCGGCGAGCGGCAGCAGTTCGTCGAGGACGAGCCGTACCGCCGGCAGGGTGGCGACGCCGCCCGCGCGTCCCGGCCGGGGCCAGCGCAGCTCCGCCTCGATGCCGTGGCGGCAGGCCGCGTCGAAGTTGGCCTCGGCGTCCTCGAAGGCCATCCGCTTCCACACGGGCCGGGGCTCGTCGGCGAGCGCGCGCACCAGGCCGTAGTAGAAGGCCGCGTTCGCGATGACGTCCGTCACGGTCGGTCCGGCCGGCAGGACCCGGTTCTCGACGCGCAGGTGCGGGACGCCGTCGACCAGGCCGTACACCGGCCGGTTCCAGCGGTAGACCGTGCCGTTGTGCAGGACGAGCTCCTGGAGGCGCGGCACCCCGCCCCGGTCGAGGACGAGCAACGGGTCCTCCTCGTCGTGGAGCGGGAGGAGGGCGGGGAAGTAGCGGAGGTTCTCCTCGAAGAGGTCGTACGCCGAGTCGATCCACCGCTCCCCGAACCAGGTGCGCGGCCGCACCCCCTGGGCCTGCAGCTCGGGCGGCCGGGTGTCGGTGGCCTGCTGGAAGAGCGGCGGGCGGGACTCCCGCCACAGCTCGCGGCCGAAGACGAAGGGCGCGTTGGCGCCGAGCGCGATCTGCACCCCGGAGACGGCCTGCGCCGCGTTCCAGACGGGGGCGAACCTGGCCGGGGTCACCTGGAGGTGGAGCTGGACCGAGGTGCAGGCGGCCTCGGGGACGATCGACTCCGAGGTGCACCGGAGGTGTTCGACGCCGTGGATGTCGAGGATGAAGTCCTCGCCCCGTGCGGCGAGTATCTGGTCGTTGAGGAGGGCGTAGCGGTCGTTGTCCGACAGGTTCTCGGGGACCAGGTCGTGCTGTTCGAGGGTGGGCAGCACGCCGATCATGACGACGCCCGCGTCGAGCTCCGCCGCCTTGCGGTCGGCGTACCCGATTCCGGCTCCGATCTCCTCCGCGAGCCGGCCGAATACATGGCCTTCCAGCTGGTGGGGAGCGATGTTCACTTCGAGATTGAACATTCCGAGTTCGGTCTGGAAATCGGGGCTCGCGATCTTTTCGAGAACCGGCCCGTTCAACATGCGGGGCAGGCCGTCGGCACCGGCGAGATTGAGTTCGATCTCCACGCCCATGAGATTGCGCGGCCGGTCGAACCTCTTCTCCGCCAGGAGCCTCGCGAGCCCCGCCAGACATTGCTGGAGTTTCCTCCGGTACTGCTGCCGGTCGGACGGGCCGAACCCGTCGGCCACGACCTTCTCGCCCATCGAAGCGTCCTTCCCCGGGTGGGCGGCCGTCACGGCGGCCGCGCGTCACGGACCATGATGCCCACCTCTTTGATCCACAACGCCTGCGGAGGGAGCCTGTCGGAGGATAGGCTGGATGCAGCACCCCAACGGCACATTCCACGGGCATGGAACAGACGACATATACCAATGTCATATTGTCGCTGGATTCGGGGTCGGAATTCAGCCGACCGGCTCCTCGCGGTATCCGCAGGTGGGGACGGTATCGTCCTTCTGATTCCTCTTGAACGCCCCTCGATGACGACCTGATGATGTCTTGTCAGGAATATCGGCGACGTCTAGCGGAAACACTGTGTGAACACATGTCGTATAAACTCCGCGGACGAGGCAGAGTGTTGGCGCCCGGCCATGGCCCCATGGCCCCTCTCTGGCCCCGCCGCCGACAGCGCCGTCGTACCTGCCCACGCGTCACCGTGTCTCCTGAGCGAGAGGCGACCCACCATGCTCCGACCCTCCCCGGCCCCTGCGCCGGCCCTCCGCAGCGTCCTCGCGGCGCTCGGCTCACCGACCGCCGTCCGTGAGGCGCGCACACCCGCCCTGCGGGCCGCGCAGGGACCACTGAGCCCTGAACTCCCCCTGCCCGTCCATGTGTTGGGCGTCACCGGAGCACCGGGACACCCTCCCCGCACCCGGCTCGCCGGATGGCGCTTCCTGATCCGGAACGGGGACCGGACGATCGCCGCCGCGGACACCATGCTCACCCCGGACGGCTGGTCCTTCTCGCACTTCTTCGAGGGGCCGTACGTCTCCGCCACGGAACGGGCCCTGCACCAGGCCGAGGGGCTGCCGGCCACCTACCGGCCGCGGCTGCTCTCCGTGCCGGAGCTGTACATGCTGACCCTCTGGCTGCACGCCGACCCGGAGACGGACGACACCACCGTCGCTCCGGCCACCGACGACCTGTTGGTACCCATGGCCCCCGCGCCACCGGGAATCGCGGCCCACCGGCCCTACCCGGTCGCCGACCTCCTGCCCGTCCTCAGCACGCGCCTCGCGCCGCCGCCCCTCCTGGGCTCGGCGGCGCCCGCCTGATCCACCGTACGCGCGCCGCGCCCCGTGACCCGGGCGGGTCACGGGGCGCACTGCTGTCCGAACCACCCGTCCGAACGCGCCGCCCGAACACCCCTCCCTTACGGACTAGCCCGCTCGGGCCACCCCGAACCACCCGAAGGGACGGGGTGGTTGAGCTGAACCGCCCGTGGGAGTGACGCGTCCTCCCCGGAGAGGACGAGCTGCCGCGAAATCCCTGCGGAAGTCCGTCCCGGGGGCAAGACTTGGACCGGAACCGAACCGACCGACGGGGCGGCCATGAGCGCGCAGAGCCGCAGGACATCCACCACGACGCAGCGAAAGAACCCACCCATGTGCCAGCACCAGCCCGCCTGTCCCACCGCCGACTCCGCCGACCGGGAGGCGGCCCGACTGACGGCACACCACCCGGAGCAGGGCTGGAGCCTGCTGTGCAACGGCGTCCTGCTCTTCGAGGACACCGGTGAACTCCTGCCGGACGGACAGATCATCGCTCCGCACCGGCCGCTCACGGCGGGCCGGGTGACGACCGCCGCCTGAGGAACGCGTACGAGGGACCGAAGCCCGGGGGCCGGCCCGGAGAAGAACTCTCCGGACCGGCCCCCGGTCATGGAACCCCCGTCACGAGGGCGCGGCCCCTCAGTGGTCGTACTCGTCCAGCGGCGGGCAGGAGCAGACCAGGTTCCGGTCGCCGAAGGCGCCGTCGATGCGGCGCACCGGCGGCCAGTACTTGTCGGCGGCCGAGACGCCGGCCGGGAAGACCGCCTCGTCCCGGGTGTAGGCGTGGTTCCACTCGCCGCCGAGCGCGGCCGCGGTGTGCGGGGCGTTGTGCAGCGGGTTGTCGTCCGCCGGCCACTCGCCCGAGGCGACCTTCTCGATCTCGGCCCGGATCGCGATCATCGTGTCGCAGAAGCGGTCCAGCTCGGTCAGGTCCTCGGACTCGGTCGGCTCGATCATCAGCGTGCCGGCCACCGGGAAGGACATCGTCGGCGCGTGGAAGCCGTAGTCGATCAGGCGCTTGGCGATGTCGTCGACGGTGACGCCGGTCGCCTTGGACAGCGGGCGCAGGTCCACGATGCACTCGTGGGCGACCAGACCGGCCGGGCCGGTGTAGAGCACCGGGAAGTGCGGCTCCAGGCGCTTGGCGATGTAGTTCGCCGCGAGCACCGCGACCTGGGTGGCGCGCTTGAGGCCCTCGCCGCCCATCAGGCGCACGTACGACCAGGAGATCGGCAGGATGCCGGCGGAGCCCCACGGGGCGGCCGAGATCGGGCCGACGCCGGTCTCCGGGCCCGCGGTGGGCTGGAGCGGATGGTTCGGCAGGTACGGGGCGAGGTGGGCGCGGACGCCGACCGGGCCGACGCCGGGGCCGCCGCCGCCGTGCGGGATGCAGAAGGTCTTGTGCAGGTTGAGGTGCGAGACGTCGCCGCCGAAGTGACCCGGCTTGGCCAGGCCCACCAGGGCGTTGAGGTTGGCGCCGTCGACGTACACCTGGCCACCGGCCTCGTGGACCTCGGCGCAGATGTCCGCGACGTGCTCCTCGAACACGCCGTGCGTGGACGGGTACGTGATCATCAGGACGGACAGCTCGTCGCGGTACTGGGCGATCTTGGCCCGCAGGTCCTCGACGTCGACCTCGCCGTCGTCGGCGGTCTTCACCACGACGACCTTCATGCCGGCCATCACCGCGGAGGCGGCGTTGGTGCCGTGCGCGGAGGACGGGATGAGGCAGACGGTGCGCTGCTCGTCGCCGTTGGCCCGGTGGTAGGCGCGGACGGCGAGGAGGCCGGCCAGCTCGCCCTGCGAACCGGCGTTGGGCTGGATCGACACCTTGTCGTAGCCGGTGACCTCGGCCAGGCGCTCCTCCAGCTCGGTGATGAGCGTGACGTAGCCCTGGGCCTGCTCGACCGGGGCGAAGGGGTGGATCTGGCCGAACTCGGGCCAGGTCACCGGCTCCATCTCGGTGGTCGCGTTCAGCTTCATCGTGCAGGAGCCGAGCGGGATCATGCCGCGGTCGAGCGCGTAGTCGCGGTCCGCGAGGCGGCGCAGGTAGCGCAGCATCGAGGTCTCGGAGCGGTGCGCGTGGAAGACCGGGTGGGTCAGGTACGCGTCGGAGCGCAGCAGACCGGCGGGCAGCACGTCCTCGGTGGCGGCGTCCAGGGCCTCGACGTCGGCGGTGACGCCGAAGGCGCCCCAGACGGCGACGAGCTGCTCGCGCGTGGTGGTCTCGTCGCAGGAGACCGACACGCGGTCGGCGTCGACGCGGTACAGGTTCACGCCGGCCTCGCGGGCGGCGGCCACGACCTCGTCGGCCTTGCCGGGCACGCGGGCGGTGAGGGTGTCGAAGAAGACGTCCCCGGTCAGCTCGACGCCCCCGGCGCGCAGACCGGCGGCAAGGATCGCGGCGTACCGGTGGGTGCGGCGGGCGATGCCCTTGAGGCCCTCGGGGCCGTGGTAGACGGCGTACATGCCGGCCATGACGGCGAGCAGCACCTGAGCGGTACAGATGTTGCTGGTGGCCTTCTCGCGGCGGATGTGCTGCTCGCGGGTCTGGAGGGCCAGGCGGTAGGCGCGGTTGCCGTCGGCGTCGACGGAGACGCCCACGAGGCGGCCGGGCAGGGAGCGGGCGTGCTTGTCCTGGACGGCCATGTAACCGGCGTGCGGGCCGCCGAAGCCCATCGGGACGCCGAAGCGCTGGGTGGTGCCGACGGCGATGTCGGCGCCGAGCTCGCCGGGCGAGGTGAGCAGGGTGAGCGCGAGCAGGTCGGCGGCGACGGTGACGATCGCGCCGAGCTCGTGGGCGGCGTCGATCAGCGGCTTGATGTCGCGGACGGCGCCGGAGGCACCGGGGTACTGCAGGAGCACGCCGAAGACACCGCGCTCGGCGATCTCGGCCGGGATGCCCTCGCTCAGGTCGGCGACGACGACCTCGACGCCGGTCGGCTCGGCGCGGGTCTCGATGACGGCGATCGTCTGCGGCAGGGCGTCGGCGTCGATCAGGAAGACGCCCTTCTTGACCTTGCCGACGCGGCGGGACAGCGCCATGGCCTCGGCGGCGGCGGTGCCCTCGTCGAGCAGGGAGGCGCCGGAGGTGGGCAGGCCGGTCAGGTCGGCGACCATGGTCTGGAAGTTCAGCAGGGCCTCCAGGCGGCCCTGGGAGATCTCCGGCTGGTACGGCGTGTAGGCCGTGTACCAGGCGGGGTTCTCCATCACGTTCCGGAGGATCACCGGCGGGGTGAAGGTTCCGTAGTAGCCGAGGCCGATCATCGGCGCGAGGACCTGGTTGCGGTCGGCGAGCGTGCGCAGCTCGGCGAGCACCTCGGCCTCGGTGCGCGCGGCCGGCAGGCCCAGCGCCTCGGCGTTCTTGATCACGTCCGGCACCGCGGCGGCGGTCAGTTCGTCGAGCGAGCCGTAACCGACCTGGGCGAGCATCTTGGCCCGGGCCTCGGCGTCGGGCCCGATGTGCCGCTGCTCGAACGGGATGCCCTGCTCGAGCTCGGAGAGCGGAATGCGGTTGGCGGTCATGTACGGAGGCCTCCTGGTCGTCACGACCTGCGAGGGGCACCACGGCGCGGGTGCCCGGACGGCCTCCCCCTCTGTCATCTCAACCTGAGAGTTTCACCGGCACGCCTCGCGGCACGCCGGCTTTCACCGTCGGTGAGAGCGAATGCCGTCGGACATCCGCTCTGCTTTCCAGAGTGACCTCGTCCGCGCGGTACAGGGGCCTGAGAGATTCCGGGGAGGATTTGCTCCTTCGGCGCCCACCGGAAGGTTTCTCCGGGGGACTCTCCCGCACGGGGTCGACAGCCACACCCAGCCTACCAGCGCGGTTGGGGCTCCCTTCGCTCAAGTGGCCGACATCCCGGATGTGCCCTTTGGTAGGGGGTAGAGGAGTTGCGACCAGTTGGAGGGACCGTGCAGACCGACATCGATCCGCGCAGCCTGATCGGCCGCAAGGCGTACGACCGGAACGGACACAAGATCGGGACCGTCGACGAGGTGTACCTCGACGACGCGACCGGCGTCCCGGAGTGGGCCGCGGTCCGCACCGGCCTGTTCAGCAGGGACGCCTTCGTCCCCCTGGAGCCGAGCGACCTGCTCGACGACGGCCTCCACATCCCCTTCGAACGCGCCCTCATCAAGGACGCCCCGGACTTCGGCGTGGGCCGCCACCTCTCCCCGGAGCAGGAACTCCAGCTCTACCGCCACTACAGCCTCGCCCTCCCCCCGCCACCCCACCCGAACCCCCCGGACAAGGACTTCGGCCGCCTGGCGGGCCAGGAAGGCAGCTGACCGGGAACCCCGGCCCGGCCGCCGCCGACGGCGCGAAACCACCCATGGGAAGACCCGCACCTCTGCCCGCCCACCGTCACGGGTGGTGCGGGTGGGAACCCTGCCCGGCCGCAAGGCCGGGCGCACCCCCACGACCCGCAGCCGCCGACGACGCGGCACCACCCCCGGGCAAACCCGCACCCCCACGACCCGCAGCCGCCGACGACGCGGCACCACCCCCGGGAAGACCCGCACCCGGCACCGGCCCCCGTACCAACGGCACCGCCTCCCCCGTCTCCAGCTCCGGATCGTCCACCGCGAAGGTCCGCACCCGCCCCGGCGCCGACCCCGGTTCCTCGAACCGCACGGTGACCCGTCCGAGCCCGCTCCCCTGCACCCACCCGGCCCCGTACACCGCGTGCCGTACGTCGTGCCCGGGCGCCCAGGACCGCTCGGCCGGCTCGGCCGCCACGGCCTCCCCCGCCACCGGAACGTCCTCGGCCTCGACGCCCGCCCCGTCCCGCGCCTCCCCCTCCGCCTCCTGGGCGAACAGATCCTCCTGCGTATAGTCCGCGAGCCCGCTCACCCCCACCCCGAGCAGCCGCACGCCCCCCGTCGTGTCCACCGAGTCGAGCAGCCGCCCCGCCGCCTCCCGCACGACCCCGAGCGCGTCCGTCGGCCCCCGCAGCGTCTCGGACCGGGTCAGCGTCGAGAAGTCGAACCTCCGCACCTTCAGGACGATCGTCCGCCCCGAGTGCCCCGACGCCCGCAGCCGCCCCACGCACCGCTCCGCGAGCCGCTCCACCTCGGCCCGGATCCGCACCCGGTCGTGCAGGTCCACGGCGAAGGTGTCCTCGACAGAGACGGACTTGGCGTCCCGCTCGGCCACCACGGGCCGGTCGTCGTGCCCCTGGGCCATCCGGTACAGCGAGGCCCCGTGCGCCCGCCCCAGGAGCCGTACGAGCTCGTCCTCGCCCGCCTCCGCGAGGTCGGACACCGTCGTCATCCCGGCCCGCCGCAGGTGCTCCCCGGTCGCCGGTCCGACCCCGGGCAGGATCCGCACGGACTTCGGCCCGAGGAGCGCCCGCTCGGTGCCCGGCTCCATCAGGACGAGCCCGTCCGGCTTCGCCTCCTCGGAGGCGATCTTCGCGAGCATCTTGGACCCCGCGAGCCCCACCGACCCGGTGAGCCCCGTCGTCGCGAGGATGTCCGCCCGCAGCCGCTCCCCCACGGCCCGCGCGCTCGCCGTGTCACCGGCCACGCCGCCCGCCTCCAGGTCCACGAAGGCCTCGTCGAGGCTGAGGGGCTCCACGAGCGGGGAGAGGTTCCCGAGCAGCCGCATGACCTGCTCGCTGATCGACCGGTAGAAGGCGAAGCGCGGCACGAGATAGGCCGCGTTCGGCGCGAGCCGCCGCGCCTGGCCCATCGGCATCGCCGAGTGGACCCCGAAGCGGCGCGCCTCGTACGACGCGGTGGCGACCACGCCCCGCGGCCCGAGCCCGCCCACGACCACGGGCTTTCCGCGCAGGCTGGGCTTCGCCGCCTGCTCGGCGGCGGCGAAGAAGGCGTCCATGTCGAGATGCAGGATCGTCGGCGCGGCTCTCACGCCTCCGATGCTCCCCCACGCCACTGACAACGCCCGGCCGCCCCACGACGGGGCCGGCCCGGGAGCCGCCCGGGGAACCGGTTCAGACCGCCCGGTCCCGTCGCCGCCGCGCCAGCTCGTCGCCGGGGTTGTGCCCCACGAGCGTCTCGCCGGTGTCCACCCGCTCCCCGTGCAGCTGCGAGAGCGCCGCCTCCACGTCCCGCCAGACCACCCCGACGGCGATGCCGAAGACGCCCTGACCGCCCTGGAGCAGGTCGACGACCTCGTCGGGCGAGGAGCACTCGTAGACCGTGGCCCCGTCGCTCATGAGCGTCATCCGCTCCAGGTCCCGGAAGCCCCGGGCCCTCAGGTGCTGCACCGCGGCCCGGATGTTCTGCAGGGCCACCCCGGTGTCGAGGAAACGCTTGACGATCTTCAGGACGACGACGTCACGGAAGCTGTAGAGCCGCTGCGTCCCCGACCCGTACGCGGGCCGCACGCTCGGTTCCACGAGTCCGGTGCGCGCCCAGTAGTCCAACTGGCGATAGGTGATGCCGGCGGCCGCGCACGCCGTGGGGCCGCGGTAGCCGATCACCTCGTCGGCCGCGCCCGTACCGGCGTCCGTACCGAAGTCGCCCACCCTGCCGTGAAGCGGATACGGACCGTTCTCCCCGGACACCCGTCCGAGGGAGCTGCCCGCCGTACCGTCCGCGCTGCTCATCACGCCGACCCTCCGTCCTTGACCTGCCCACACGAAGGTAGGCAGTCACTCGGGGTGCGTCAACGATCGCCACACTCGGCACGCCGAGTGATAATCACCCTGAGAGTGGTTTCCCGTGTCTCTCTTCGGGGAAAGGCTACTCGAATGCTCTGACAGCACCCCGGGAACGGCCCGCGGCCGTACCGCCCGGTCTCACTGACTGTTGGTCCCGAAATCCTCCGGTGAGATCTGGTCGAGGAATTCGCGGAACTTCTCCACCTCGTCCTCCTGCTCGTCCGGAATCGCGATGCCGGCGTCGTCCAGGACGCCGTCGCTGCCGAAGATCGGCGTCCCGGTCCGGAGGGCCAGCGCTATCGCGTCGGACGGCCGGGCGCTCACCTCGACGCCGCTGGCGAAGACCAGCTCGGCGTAGAAGACCCCGTCACGCAGATCCGTGATGCGGACTTCGGTGAGCTCCTGCCCCACGGCCTCCAGCACGTCCTTGAACAGGTCGTGCGTCAGCGGCCGCGGAGGCGCCATCCCCTGCTGCGCGAAGGCGATCGCGGTCGCCTCCCCCGGTCCGATCCAGATGGGGAGGTAACGATCGCCTCCCACTTCACGTAGGAGCACGATCGGCTGATTGGAGGGCATTTCCACTCGGACACCCACAACGTCGAGCTCGTTCACACAGCAACCCTAGGACGTGCCCGACCGGTTTGGATAGTCGGGCCCCTCCGAGGTCACCGCGAGATCACTGCGCGCGGATGCCCAGGGCGATCTGCATCAGGGCCGCGTGCAGCCGCACCGACTGCGCGGCCAGCTCCTTGGCGGTGGCCTCCGCATGGGCCCTGGTCTGCGGATTACGGTGCCGGCGCAGCGGCGCGACCACCTGTTCGATGAGCCCGGCCTCCCGTTCGGCGGCCGCCTTCACGGCCCGCAGGTGCCGGGGCTCCAGTCCGAATCTCCCCAGATCCGCCACGAGCCGGGCGACGGTGACGGCCTCGGCGTCGTACCCCCCGCCGTCCGTCTCGGCGATCAGGCCGTACGACTCCCACTCGGCGAGCTCGGCCTCGGTGACCTCGGCGGCGGCGAGCAGCTCGGCCCGCCCGAGCCGCGCGGGGGCGGGCGGCTCCGCCTCCTGCTCCCAGGGACCCTCCAGGAGGTCCCGCCGGCGCCCCGGGGCCGGAAGGGGGATCTCCTCGCCCCGGGCGAGGGCGTCGAGGTGCTCGCGGATGACCTTCAGCGGAAGGTAATGGTCCCGCTGCATCCGCAGGATGCGGGCGAGCCGCTCCACGTCCTGCGGGCTGAACTTCCGGTACCCGGAGGCCGTCCTGCGGGGCTCGACGAGCCCCTCGGCCTCCAGGAACCGGATCTTGGAGATGGTCACTTCGGGAAACTCGTCGCGCAGCTGGTTCAGCACCGTGCCGATGCTGACCATGTCGCCCGCGGTGGCGGTGCCGGATCCGGCACCGCCCGTCGGTGTTCGCAGCATGGACCTTCCCTGAAGGGGATTCCCCGGGGCGTCACACGCCCCGCTGGCTCGAATAGAAGACCAGCCGGTACTTGCCGATCTGCACCTCGTCGCCGTTGGACAGAACGACCGAGTCGATCGGCTCGCGGTTGACGTACGTGCCGTTGAGGCTGCCGACGTCGGCGACGGTGAAGCTGCCGTCCTGGGCCCGCCGGAACTCGACGTGCCGCCGGGAGACCGTGACGTCGTCCAGGAAGATGTCGCTCTGCGGGTGACGGCCGGCCGTCGTCAGCTCCCCGTCGAGGAGGAACCGGCTGCCGGAGTTCGGCCCCCGGCGCACCACGAGGAGCGCGGAGCCCAGCGGCAGCGCCTCCACGGCCGCCAGCGCCTCCGGGGAGAGCGAGGGCAGCGCGTTCTGACCGGTGACCTCCGCGTCGTAGGCCTCGAGGCCCGAGATGGAGATCGTCGACGTCGTCTCCGACGCGCGCTCGGGGGCGATTCCGCCCCGCAGCGGCGTGCCGCAGTGGGAGCAGAAGCGGCTGTCGGCCGCGTTGCGGTGACCGCACCTCGTGCACACCGGCATGGACGCATCCTCCTGCCGCGGCTGCCCCGCCGAGGTCTGTGTCGCGTACGGGTCGGGGGTGAACCCTCCACCCGTACTCGAGGTCGATGGTTCTCCGAAACCTATGCGGGCGGCCCCGGCGGGGTCAACAGAAGACGCGCCCGGTGCGCCCGGATTGTCACCGCCCCCGACCTCGTCACGGAAGAGCGGGCGCTCGCCGCCCTGCTCCTCGCTCTGGGCGTGGCGCGGCGCGCGGTGCCGGGCGTTGCCGCCGTCCTCGCGTGCGCTCTTGCCGAACAACTTCGCAAACAACTTCACGGGCGATTCCCCTTGACCGAAACAGACCCGCCCGTGGGGCAGGACGAACCGAGATCCATCACACCTGCCGACCCGGACACCTTCACAACGTCCGTATCCTCCGGACAGTTTCCACCACGCACCACCGTTGTGATGCGCCGACCCCCCGCAAGGCCCTGCCCTTGTCGCGGGACCCCCCTCGTACGCCTCCTCACTGCGAGGACGACTGAGCGTAGTCAGGCCGCTTCGCCGGTCGCAAGGCGTCGACGACGATCTTCGCCGAGCGCTCCACCGTGGCCGTGGCCTGCTCCTTCTCGAGGGTCTGCACGACACCGCCGGGGATGTTGAGCGCGGGCTCGAGATCCTCCGGCTTGCCGATGACCTTGAAGACGTACGGAGCGGCCACTCGCGTTCCATCGATCCGCATGTCGTCACCGCTACCGGTGAAATAGCTGTCCGCCACCACCCGGACACCGTTGACCTGGATCGCCTCGGCGCCCGCCGCGCGCAGCTCCTGGATGGCGTCGAGGAGCATGTCCGACTCGACGGATCCGGCGGGGTCGCCGACGGACAGGGTGATGCCGGGGCCCTCGGCGGCGACCGTACCGGCCAGGATGCCGAGCTGCCGCTCCTTCTCCTGGGTCTGCTTGCGCGCCTCCTCGGCCTGGTCCGAGCTGGACTCCAGCTCGGAACGCTGCTTCTCCAGACGGGCCTTCTCGTCCTCCAGGCGCTGGGTGCGGTCGTCGAGTTCGTCGAGGATCCGCACCAGGTCCTCCTGGCGCGCGCCCCGCAGGGCGCTGTTGTCGCTGGTCGAGGAGACCTGGATGGCCAGGCCGAGTCCGAGGCCGAACAGCAGCAGGGCGACGATGAGTTGGGCCCTGGTCACCCTCGGCGGCCACAGCGCGGAGATCAGCCTCCGCCGTCCGCCCTGCTCGTCCCTGCCGGACGCGCTCGCGGCCGGCGGATCGGCGGCCGAGATCGTCTCGGGCTCCCGTACGCCCCCGTTCGCGTCCTCCCGCGCCGGAGGGCCGTCGGAAACGCCTTCGTGCGGGGGCTTCCGGTGCTGGTGGGGGTGGGGCTGGGCGTACGAGGGCCGCTCCTCCACTTTCCGGAGGACCCGGGTGCTCTCGTCCTCGGGCACCTCGGGCGCCGCGGGCCTCTCCGGAGCCCCGGCCCCTTCGGGGGCTTCGGGCTCCGCCGCGCGCGGCGGCTCCTGAGGACTCCGGGGAGCCTGAGGCCCCTGGGGGACCCGGGGATCCCTAGGGACCTGAGGGTTCCGGGGGCTCTGGGGACCCTGAGGGGCCTGAGGGTTCTGGGGACCCCGAGGGACCTGAGGGTTCTGGGGCCCCTGAGGGCTCTGCGGGGCCTGCGGGTTCTCGGGGTTCTGCGGGTTCTCGCTCATCGGCCTCACGCCCGGAAGACGTGGCGCCGGATGGCGGCCGCGTTGGAGAAGATCCGGATGCCGAGGACGACGACCACACCGGTCGACAGCTGCGCGCCCACGCCCAGCTTGTCGCCGAGGAAGACGATCAGCGCGGCCACGACCACGTTCGACAGGAAGGAGACCACGAAGACCTTGTCGACGAAGATCCCGTCGAGCATGGCCCGCAGCCCGCCGAAGACCGCGTCGAGGGCGGCGACCACGGCGATCGGAAGATAGGGCTCGACCACCGCCGGAACCTCGGGGCGGACCAACAGTCCGACCACCACTCCGACGATCAGGCCCAGTACGGCGATCACGATGTGCCCTTCCCTGTGTCGGCCGTGGCCCGGCCGGAGGGCGTCGCCCCGACCCCCCTCGGCTCTGCGGTACGTACGGTCAGGCTCGGCGCCGCCGGCAGGCGCACGTCGCCCTCGGCGGAGATGCTGCTCCTGATCCCGAAGTTCTCCACCAGCGCGTGCAGGTACTGCCCGTCGGCGCTGTCCTGGAACGCGGTGCTCAGCTTCTGCCCGTTCCCGATCGCGAGGACGGTGTACGGCGGCACCAGCGGCTTGTTGTCGACCAGTATGGCGTCGCCCGCGGCCCGGATCGCGGACAGCGACGTCAGCCGCTGCCCGTTGATCGCGACCGCTTCGGCGCCCGACTCCCACAGCCCGTTGACCACGCGCTGCATGTCCCGGTCGCGGACCCGGCCCGTGTCGGAGAAACCACTGCTCTCCCTCGGTCCGCCGCCACCGGTGTCGGTGTTCTTGGCGTCGTCGACCACCAGCTTCACCCCGGGGCCGTGCACCGGCGTCGCGCCCGAGAGCAGCGCCACCAGCTCGGCCTGGTCGCCGCCGTGCTCCTGGAGCGCCTGCCGCTGGCGTTCGCCGACCTCGGCCCGGATCCGCTCGATGTCCCGCTCCAGGCCGTCGGCCGCCGACGTCTCCGTCTCGATCCGGTCGATCAGATCCTGCCGTTCCTTGGCGACGACCGGCGCGGAGACCCGCGCCTCGGCCGCGCCGACGGTCACCACGGCGGCCGCGAGCAGGAGGCCGGCGGCGACCCCGAGCTTCGCCCGCAGGCTGCGGGGCAGTCCCCCGCCCTCGGCGGTCCGCCGGGCGGTCGCCTCGGCGTAGCCGTCGTCGAGCGCGTGGTCGATCACGTTGTTCAGCAGCGACATGGACGCGTCGGGTCGCGGCGGCGGTGATCCGGTGCTCCGAACGGGGGGCTGCTGCGACATGCCGCACATCGTCGCACGTCGTACGGCCTACCGCCGAATGGCCCCTCCACGCCGGTGGGGAGGCGCCCTGGGGCGCCTCCCCACCGGAACGGCCCGACCGCGTCAGTTGCCCGCGCTGTCGACCACCGCGGCCCACTCGTCGAGCAGGGCCTGCGCGGAGGTGTCGTCGGGGCCCTCCGCCCACAGATGGGTGACGGCCTCGGCGGGGTCGGGCAGCACCATCACCCAGCGCCCGTCGGCCTCGACCACCCGGACGCCGTCGGTGGTGTCGACGGAGCGGCTGCCCGCCGCCTCGACCACCTTGCGCATCACGAGCCCCTTCACGGCCCACGGGGTCGCGATGTCCCGCTTGAGGACGTGGGCCCGCGGGATCCGGGCGTCGATCTGGCTCAGCGTGAGCTGCGTCCGCGCCACGAGGCCGAGCAGCCGCACGAAGGCGGCGGTCCCGTCGAAGACGCTGCTGAACTCGGGCACGATGAACCCGCCGCGCCCGTCACCGCCGAAGATCGTCGACTCCTCACGGCCGACCCGGGTGAGGTCGTCGGGCGAGGTGGTCGTCCACTCGACCTGGGTGCCGTGGTACGCGGCGACCTGCTCGGCGATCCGCGTGGTGGTCACCGGCAGCGCGACCCGCCCGGACCGCCGCTCGGCCGCCACCAGGTCCAGCATGACCAGGAGCGCCCGGTCGTCCTCGATGATCCGGCCCCGCTCGTCCACGAGCGAGAGACGCTCGCCGACGGGGTCGAACCGCACGCCGAACGCGGCCCGCGCCGAGGCCACGATCTCCCCGAGCCGTACGAGCCCGGCCCGCCGGCTCTCGGCCGACTCCGTGGGCCTGGACTCGTCGAGCCCGGGGTTGATGGTCAGCGAGTCGACCTGGAGCCGTCCGAGCAGGCTGGGCAGGACGAGCCCGGCACTGCCGTTGGAGGCGTCCACGACGACCTTCAGCCCGGCCTCCGCGATCCCGGAGGTGTCGACGTTCCTCAGCAGCGAGCCGGTGTACGAGTCGAAGACGCTCGCCGGGAAGGAGAGGTCCCCGATCTCACCGGGGAAGGCCCTCCGGTACTCCTGGCGCGCGAACACCCGGTCGAGCTTGCGCTGCCCGCCCTGCGAGAGGTCGGCGCCGCGCTCGTCGAAGAACATGATGTCGACGGAGTCGGGCACGCCCGGCGAGGTCCGGATCATGATGCCGCCGGCGCTGCCGCGCGCGGTCTGCTGGCGCGCCACCGGCAGCGGCACGTTCTCCAGGTCCCGTACGTCGATGGCGCTGGCCTGCAGCGCCGAGATCACCGCCCGTTTCAGCGCGCGGGCGCCCCGTGAGTGGTCACGGGCCGTGGTGACGGTCGAGCCCTTCTTCAGGGTCGTGGCGTACGCGCCCGCGAGGCGGACGGCCAGCTCGGGGGTGATCTCCACGTTGAGGATGCCGGAGACCCCGCGCGCCCCGAAGAGGTGGGCCTGGCCCCGGGACTCCCAGATGACCGAGGTGTTGACGAACGCGCCGGCCTCGATCGTCTTGAACGGGTAGACCCGGACGTTGCCCTGCACGATCGATTCCTCACCGACCAGGCACTCGTCCCCGATGACGGCTCCGTCCTCGATCCGGGCGGCGCGCATGACGTCGGTGTTCTTGCCGATCACACAGCCGCGCAGATTGCTCTGCTGGCCGATGTAGACGTTGTCGTGGACGACGGCCTTGTGCAGGAAGGCACCGCTCTTGACGACCACGTTCGAGCCGACGACGGTGTGCTCGCGGATCTCGGCACCGGCCTCCACCTTGGCGTAGTCGCCGATGTAGAGCGGTCCCCGCAGCACGGCGTCGGGGTGCACCTCGGCGCCTTCCGAGACCCACACCCCGGGCGAGATCTCGAAGCCGTCGATGTCGACCTGGACCTTGCCCTCCAGGACGTCCGCCTGGGCCTTCACATAGCTCTCGTGCGTGCCGACGTCCTCCCAGTAGCCCTCGGCGACATAGCCGTAGATCGGCTTGCCCTCCTTCATGAGCTGCGGGAAGACGTCCCCCGACCAGTCGACCGACGTGTCGGCCTCGACGTAGTCGAACACCTCGGGCTCCATCACGTAGATGCCCGTGTTCACGGTGTCCGAGAAGACCTGGCCCCAGGTCGGCTTCTCCAGGAAGCGCTCGACCTTGCCCTCTTCGTCGACGATCGTGATGCCGAACTCCAGGGGGTTGGGAACCCGGGTGAGGCAGACCGTGACGAGCGCGCCCTTCTCCTTGTGGAAGGCGATGAGATCGGTGAGATCGAAATCGGTGAGCGCGTCCCCCGAGATGACGAGGAAGGCGTCGTCCTTCAGCGCTTCCTCGGCGTTCTTCACGCTTCCCGCTGTACCGAGCGGCTTCTCCTCATTGGCATAGGTGAGCTCCATCCCGAGCTCTTCGCCGTCACCGAAGTAATTCCGGACGAGAGAGGCGAGAAACTGCACGGTGACGACGGTCTCGTTGAGACCGTGCCTCTTGAGCAGTCGCAGGACGTGCTCCATGATCGGCCGGTTCACCACCGGCAGAAGAGGCTTGGGCATACTCGAGGTCATGGGGCGAAGACGGGTTCCCTCGCCACCGGCCATCACGACGGCCTTCATGTCGGAAGCGTCCTCCTTCAAGAGATGACGGTCCTGCCGACTTCGCCTGTCCGCTCAGTAGCCCGCGGACGTCCTCGTTGTTGCCGGCGACGCTGCTCGACACAGAAGGAACGGGCTCAATCGGCCTCGGTATCCGTCTTCACGAGTCGACGGACCTGGACCACGTAGAGGATCCCTGCCCACCAATACAGAGTTGTACCCCATCCGGCGAAGGCCCACCCGAAAACTTCAGCGAGTGACGAAAGCCAGCCCGTTCCGTCACTGAGAAGCAGCAACGGGAACGCGTACATGAGGTTGAAAGTCGCAGCTTTTCCGAGGAAGTTGACCTGCGGCGGCGGGTAGCCGTGTCGGCGGAGGATTCCCACCATGACGAGGAGCATGAGCTCGCGCGCCAGAAGGGCGGCGGTCAGCCAAAGCGGAAGGATCTCCCGCCAGGTGAGGCCGACGAGGGTGGACAGGATGTACAGACGGTCGGCGGCGGGATCGAGCAGCCGGCCGAGGCTGCTGATCTGGTTCCAGCGTCGGGCGAGTTTTCCGTCGAGGTAGTCGCTGACGCCGCTGAGCGCCAGGACGAGAAGCGCCCATCCGTCGCTCTTGGGACCGCCGAACTCGGGGCGGAGAATCAGCCACAGAAACAGCGGCACGCCGACGAGGCGCGCCATGCTGAGAATGTTGGGGATGGTGAGGACCCGGTCGGTCTGAACGCGAGTCTCCTGGACCTCCACCCGGGGGCCTCCTGCTGGGATGATGCCGACGTTGCCCCCTGACCCTACCTTCAGCCACCGAACCCCCGCGCACAGGGGTCTCGCCGGCCCCCGGAACGCAGGAAAGCCCCGCACCAGAAGGTGCGGGGCTTTCCCACAATGATTGTTCGGCGGTGTCCTACTCTCCCACAGGGTCCCCCCTGCAGTACCATCGGCGCTGAAAGGCTTAGCTTCCGGGTTCGGAATGTAACCGGGCG
>NZ_JBIWAS010000005.1:0-556560 GCF_044760185.1 Streptomyces sp. NPDC098101
AGTCCGGCTCCCTGGACGAGGTCTACCGCCACCACCGCATCGACACCGACAGCATCGTCGCCGCCGCACTCGATCTCACCCGGTGAAGCGGAGTGGGGGGGGGGGGGGGGGGGGGGGGGGGGGGGGCCCCCCCCCCCCCCCCCCCCCCCCCGTCGCGCATCACCCGTCCACGCGCGCGTGCGCGTCCGTGTCAGCTGTCGCCGGTGCGCTCGCCCAGGACGACGGTGGTCGTGGCGGACTTGCCGTCGCGCTCGTAGGTGATCTCCACCGAGTCGCCCGGCTTGTGGGTCCAGATCTCGCTGATCAGGGTGGGGCCGCTGTCGATCTGGTGGCCGCCGAAGCCGGTGATCACGTCGCCCGGCTTCAGGCCCGCCTTCGCCGCGGGGCCGTTCGGGGTGACCGAGGGCGTGCCGCCGGTGCCCCGCGCGGCGATCTCGGCGCCCTCGCCCTTGTCGTTCATGTTCACGGTCGCGCCGATCACCGGGTAGACCGGCTTGCCCGACTTGATCAGCTGCTGGGCAACGTTCTTCGCCTGGTTGACCGGGATCGCGAAGCCGAGGCCGATCGAGCCCGCCTGGGACTGGCCGAAGCCGCCGCTGGTGGACTGGATGGCCGAGTTGATGCCGATCACCGCGCCGCTCGCGTCGAGCAGCGGGCCCCCGGAGTTGCCCGGGTTGATCGAGGCGTCCGTCTGCAGGGCGCTCATGTACGAGTTGCTGCCGCCGGACGCGTCGCCCGAGGCGACCGGGCGGTTCTTGGCGCTGATGATGCCCGTCGTCACCGTGTTCGACAGGCCGAAGGGGGCTCCGATCGCGATCGTCGAGTCCCCGACCGCCACCTTGTCGGAGTCGCCCAACGGGAGCGGCTTGAGGCCCTTCGGGGCGTTCGTGAGCTTCAGTACCGCCACGTCGTAGCCCTCGGCCCGGCCGACGACCTCCGCGTCGTACGACTTGCCGTCGGAGAAGGTCACGGAGAGCGTGCCGCCGTCCGCCGCCGACGCCACTACGTGGTTGTTGGTGACGATGTGGCCCTCCTGGTCGTACACGAAGCCCGTGCCCGTGCCGCCCTCGCCCTGGGAGCCGCCGGACTTCGCCTGGATGGTGCCCACGCTCGGCAGCGCCTTCGCCGCGACCGCCGCGACCGTTCCCGGGTCGCGCTTGAAAGAGGCCGGGGAATCGCCCGAGGAGACGGTGGTCGAGCCGACGCCGTCGTCACCCCGCTCGGCCGCCCAGTAGCCGATGCCGCCGCCGATGCCGCCCGCGACGAGCGCCGCCGCCAGGACGGCCGCCACGAGGCCGCCGGTCCGCCTGCGCGGCGCGGCGGGAGCGGGGGGCACGGGCGCGTGCGGGGCGCCCCAGGAGGGGACGGTCGGCGGGGGCGGGGGCCAGCCGCCGGCCGCGTCCGCGGGGGCTGCGGAGGCGGCGTGGGTCGCCTGGGCCTCGGGAGCGGCGTGGTGGGGCCCGGGAGCCGCGTGGGCCGCGTGGACCGCCTGGGTCTCGGGGGCGGCCGGAGTCGCCTGGGCCGGCTGGACCGGCTGGACCGTCGGCATCTCCCGGGTCTCCGGGGCTTCCGGCCCGCTCGCGTCCGCCGGGTGCGCCGGCTCCGCCGCGGTCGGCTCGGGGGCCCGGGACGGGGCCGGAGGGGCCGACGGGGGTACGGGAGGCGTCGGAGGGGCGGACGGAGCAGCCGGATCCCCCGGAACCGCCTTGCCCTCGTTCTCGGTGCTCACAGCTCGCTCTCCTCGTTCACTGCGTTGACTGGCGTTGACTTCATGGACTGGTCGGACGTGTGGTCCGGTCGTCTGCCCGCTTTCGGCCGCGCGTACCTGTGGGTGCCCGACATTCGAACCACACGCGCGTGCGTGTGACTGTTCTCGACCGCGTGAGGTTGTGGTCGCTCCGGCTCCAGGGTGCTGCGACCAGCTTTTCCCACCGGACGTCAGGCCGCTGTAAGGCGGAGCTGTGCGTTCGCACTCCATCCTTTATAAAGGACAGAACGGACAGTCCCGGTGTGCTCGCCGCGCCCCGCCAATGGCACCATGACGCGGTGACTCACGCACGGCAGCAACCGAACCGCGCCCCCGTCCAGGTCGTCGCCCACCGCGGAGCGTCCGAGGACGTACCGGAACACACCCTGGCCGCCTATGTGAAGGCCATCGAGGACGGCGCCGACGCCCTGGAGTGCGACGTCCGGCTCACCGCCGACGGGCACCTGGTCTGCGTGCACGACCGGCGCGTCGACCGCACCTCCAACGGCCGCGGGGCCGTCTCCACCCTCGAACTCGCCGCCCTCGCCGAGCTCGACTTCGGCACCTGGAAGGGCCGGGGCGAGTCGGCGGAGAGCCCCGACCGGCGGGCCCCCGGCTCCACCTCCGTCCTCACCCTGGAACGCCTCCTGGAGCTGGTCTCCGACACCGGGCGCCGGGTCGAGCTGGCGATCGAGACCAAGCACCCCACGCGCTGGGCGGGCCAGGTCGAGGAACGGCTGCTCCAGCTCCTGAAGAGATTCGACCTCCACGCGCCCGCGTCCCCCGAGGACTCCCCCGTGCGCGTCATGAGCTTCTCGGCCCGCTCCCTGCACCGAATCGCCGCCGCCGCGCCGACGCTGCCCACCGTCTCGCTCGCCCAGTTCGTCTCGCCCCGGCTGCGCGACGGACGGCTCCCCGCGGGCGCGCGCATCGCGGGCCCCTCCATCCGGATCGTCCGGCACCACCCCGCGGTGATCCTGCGGCTCCAGAAGGCCGGGCACCAGGTCCACGTCTGGACGGTGGACGAGCCCGAGGACGTCGAGCTCTGCGAGCGGCTTGGCGTGGACGCGATCATCACCAACCGCCCGAAGCAGGTGCTGACCCAGCTGGGCCGGGACTGAGCCCCTCCGTTTTCCCTCACTTCCGCCCCATCCGTCACAGGGGACAAAGGGAGCAACACGGGTTACAGGGAGTGCACCGGCGCGTTCCGTCCGTACGCGATCGTCACGAGTGCCTCATCCCACGCCGATTGGCCGGTTTCCGGTCCAGGTCATCGGGGCATTCACACCGTGGCGTGGGGCAAAGGAGGTCTCGGGGGTGGCGTTGGTGGTGGCACAGGAGGTGCCCACGTCGTCGAGCATGGCCGTACCCCATGGCCCTGCGGGCGTGGGTGAGGCGCGGCACCGGATGCGGGACGAGCTGTACCGCAGCGGGGTCGCGGAATCGGTCGTCGACGACGCGGTACTGATCCTTTCCGAGCTGCTCAGCAATGCCTGCCGGTACGGCAGGCCGCTGGGGCGGGCGGATCGTGGCGACGGGGACGTGCGGGCGGCCTGGCGGGTCGACCCGGCGGGCGGCCTGCGGGTCGAGGTCACCGACGGCGGAGGCCCGACGCGGCCCGTCCCGTCGACGCCCTCGGTCACGGCCCGGGGCGGCCGCGGGCTGAACATCATCAGTGCGCTGGCCCAGGACTGGGGCGTGCGCGACAGCGCGACCGGCGAGGTCACCGTCTGGGTGGTCGTCACCGAGGGGCACCGCCGCGAGGACTTCGCGACGCACGTCGGCGGCGGGGCGGGCTTCGACTTCCTGGACGCGTACGAGGACTTGGACTGATCCCGGGTCCGGCTCCCGGCGCATACGAGGGTCCGGGCTGTTTCCGGGTCCGGCACCTGGGCGCGCACGAGAGCGGGGCTGATCCCGGGTCCGACCAACGGGCACGTACGAGGGTCCGGGCCGGTCCCGGGTTCGGGAGCCGCTCCCGCGGTCCGGGTCGGGGCCCCGGCGCGGCCCGCCTGAGGGGCGGTGGCGGTCGGGGCGGCTAGGCTCGCGCCCGAAACAGCACCGCAGACAAGCACCGCCGCGATCGGGAGAAAGCCACACCATGGCCAAGAAGCGCCCCCAGACGAAGGCCGGCAAGGCCGGCCAGGCACAGGTCACGAGCGGGGAGATCCCGGTCGTCGGCGCGCGCGAGCCGTGCCCGTGCGGTTCGGGCCGCCGCTACAAGGCGTGTCACGGCCGGGCCGCCGCGCACGCCGTGACCGAGCTCGTCCAGCGCCCCTTCGAGGGTCTGCCCGGCGAGTGCGACTGGGTCGCGCTGCGCGAGCTGGTGCCCGCCGCCACCGTGCCGCTCACCCTGAAGGGCGGGCTGCCCGAGGGCGTGCCGTCCGTGACCCTCGCGACCGTGCTGCCGATGGCGTGGCCGGCGCTCCGCCGCGACGACGGCTCCGTCCTGCTCGCCCTGCAGAACGACTCCACCTCCGGCGACCTGGCCCGCGACCTCGCCGACACCCTCCAGCGCGCCCTGGACTCCGAGCCGGGCACCCCCGTCCCCGCGCGCCGCGTCCCGGCCGAGGGCCCGCGCCTCCAGGACCTGCTGGACGCCGACGCCGCGTTCGCCCCCGAGGTCCACACGGGCTTCGAGTTCTGGATCCCGCAGTCCGCGGACGGCGCCGACCCGGAGGTCGCCGCCTCCCTGGAGCGGGCCAACGCGGCCGCGATCCCGACCGTCCGGCTGACGGGCGTCGACTCCGCGTACTGGTGCGAGACCCCCGACAAGAACCACCTGCGCTGGGTCATGCCGTACCCGGAGGAGAAGCTCCTCGACGCGCTCGCCCGGCTCCAGGCGGCCGGCGAGACCTCCCTCGGCCCGGACACCCGGCTCGTCGGCTCCTTCCGCGCCCACGGCCTCGTGGTGCCGGTGTGGGACCTGCCGACGTCCATGACGGCCGAGGAGTGCGAGAAGCCGGCCGCCGAGTTCTTCGAGCGGCTGACCGGGGCGCTCGCCTCGGACGCTCCGCTCACGGCGGAGGAGCGGCGTGCGCGCGGCGGCCTCACGAACCGTCAGGTCACTCTCAGCTGATACCCCAGGTGGTATCGGTGACTGACAGACCGACCAGTCGGTGACTTCCACCACAACCCGGTCTTCGGACAGGTAAATCCCTGTCCGAATAACCGAGATCGAATTTGCGAACAGCAGATCTCTTGTTACCGTTCTGGAAGCCCGGTCGCTGGTGCATCCCCCGTCGCCAGCGACCGGGCCTTTCCATGTCCGCTTCCGGCCCGGCCGGGGCGTCCGACGTCAACTTCCCTCGCGGTCCGCCGTGTTGCTGCCCGCCCGCAGCAGCAGCGGAGTGCCGCCGCCCTCGCCCGCGCCGGCGAATTCCGCCACCGCCGTATACGCCGTGACCGGGCCCGCGCCGCGCTCCCGGGGCGTTTCACAGGTGCCCGGTTCATCCTGCGCGGGAACTCCGCAGCGCACCTGCACGGTCCGGCCGCCGGGGGCCATGAGGGTCAGAAACGCGTCGAGTTCCCGCCTCGTGGCGTTGCGGTAGTACGTACGCGCCCAGACGTCGGACCCCTCGTTCAAGACACACGTCTGCGCCTCGGCGCCTCCGGGAGAGGCGAGTTCCGGCCCACAGCGCGTGACCCGCTCGGGAGCGGCCGGCGCGGCGGCGACCGGAGGGACGGAAGGAGCGGGAGGGGCCGCGGAGGTCCCGGAAGCGGTCGGTTCCGGCGTGCGGGGCCCGAGGCCGAGGCCCTTCCAGAGCCCTCCGGCCGCTCCGTCGTCCCCGGCCTTCCCGTCGCCTTCGCTCCGGGTGCCGGGAGGTCGTGCGGAGTCGCCGGCCGGCCCCGCCGTCGCGACGAGCGGCAGCAGCACGGCGACCGTGACGGCGGCCCCGAGTACGACCACGCGGAGGTTCACCGGAGTCATCGGGCCCACCTGCTCCTGCTCGGCTGGAGATCCTGAACGGTGGGGCGAACATAGCGGCGGACGGCGGGTGCCCGGACGGCCGCGCACCCGTTTCCCGTACGCGTCGGGGCGGGCCGCACCCGTTCGGGTGAACGTCCGCCGCCCGCCACGTACCGGTCGCCGCTCACCGCCCGTCGACCGCCGTCAGTACGCCAGCCGACTCCCGCCGCCCGGCATGTTCGTGCTCGCCTCCACCAGGGCGTCCACCACCGCCTCGACGTCCGGCAGCCACGGCCGGGCCGAGCCCGCGAGGGGCGCCCGCTCCCAGCGGACCTGTCCGGAGCCCGCGACCGAGGGAGGCAGCAATAGATAGCCGCCCTCACTGTGGAACCGCAGCGAACTGGGCACGCTGTCCTTCGCGTACAGCAGGTCGCCCAGCCGCTCCAGGTCGTACGGGGCGACGAGGATCGACCACCGGGTGGGGGTGGCGACCACAGGGCCGAGGCGCATCCCCGTGGCGTCGAGCGCGGCAAGGGCCCGGGCGCCCGCCACGGCGGGGAGGCTGACCGCGCAGGGCGCGCCGCCGCCCGTGGCGAGGACCACCGGGGCGTCCGGGCGCCGGGTCCACCACCAGCGGACCATGCGCTCGTCCGTGGTGGCCGCCAGCAGCCCGGGGTCGTAGGGGTGCGCGCCGGGCACCACGCAGTCGGGGTCGGGACAGGAGCAGTCGGGCCCCGCGTCCGTACGGGCCGACTCCCCCGGGCCCGCGTCCGTACGGGCGGGTCCCTCCGGCCCCGTGGCCGTGCGGGACAGCGTCCTCAGGCCCGCGGCCGTACGGGACAGCACCTTGAGGCCCGTGGCCGCGCGGGGCGTCGTTCTCAGGCCCGCTCCCGGCACGACGGGCCAGTTCCATTCGACGGCGAAGGTGACCGCCGCGTCGAGCCGTGCGGTCCTCGCCTTGCGCCGGAACCAGAGCTTGCGTCGCCTTCCGAGGATCTCGCGCATGAGCGCTCGTTCCTTTCCGTTGAACGCCGAATTCCCATCACACCACGTGCAGATTCATTCACCGTGCGTATCAGAGCGCGTACCGGGTCGGCGGGGGACCGGTACCGCGTGGGGGCGGGGCCGGTCGGGCCGGAAGAACCGTGTACAACCCGGTGGAGCCAGTGGAGCCCAGTGGAGCCAGGTCAGAGCCAGAGCGGTTCAGAACACGTTCCCCGCCAGTCGGTGGCGGGCCGCGGCCTGCGGCGTGAAAGACGCCGGGGTCCCGCATCACGTTCCGGGGCAGCTTCAACTGCCCCCGCCTGTCACCGTTTACGTACCCCGCACGCTCGGAATGACGCGCTTTCAAACGACGCCAGTCGACCGCAAAAGGTGCACACCGGGGGTAATTTTCGGCCAACTTCCCGGTTACTTCAACCCTCTCGCGCGACCTCACGGACACCACTTTTCCGGTGGGGACAATGCTGGACATCGCTCCTCTTGTGCGTGTACATGTGGGTACATCGAGCGGCGCAGGATGACATGGGGGTTTGCGATGCTATGGCGTCAAACGCACCGGTCGGAAAGCCGACTGACATGAGTGCCCCACGTCTGCCGAAAGTGGCTGGAATCGATTCAACGGTTCCCGCGCCACCGCACACTACGGCGCCCCTCCCCGGGGTCCCCCCGGCCGCGCCCCCCGCCGACGCGGCCCTCCCTCCCGGAGTCCTGATCCAGGACCGGCTCGCCTCCTGGGTCTCCGACCTCACCACCCTCCACGAACTCACCGAGCGCCTGATCAAGACCTCGTCCCTCGACGAGGCCCTCCGCGAGGTGCTCGGCGCCGGAGCCGCCCTCGTCGGCGCCCGCCGGGGCATGGCGGTCCTCGAACCCGCCGACGGCCTCGGCCCCACCAGCACCATCGGCCTCGGCCTCGCCCACGCCGACCTCGGCACCATCGAGACAGTCCCGCGCGGCTCGGGAAGCTGCGGCCGCCTCCTCGACGGACTGCCGGAGACCGATCCGCCCGGAGCCGACCTGCCCGGAACCGGTCGCCCCGCGCGCGTGCCCGATCCGATCGCCATCCGCGACGTACGGACCGAGGAGGGCCTCGACCCGCGCCACCGCGAGGTCGCCGCCCGGCTCGGCTACGCCGCCAGCTACGCCCTGCCCCTCGCCACCGAGGAGGCCGGCCGGCTCGGCGCGGCCGTCTGGCTCTACGACGAGCCCGCCGAACCCGACGAACGCCGGCGCCACCTCATCGGGCTCTACGGCCGCTTCGCCACCGAACACCTCGCCCGCCTCCTCCAGGTCGAGCGCGCCCGCGTCCGGGTCGCCACCGTCGCCGAGGAGCTGCTCCCGAGCCGGCTCCCCCGCGTCCCCGGCGTCCGGCTCGCCGTCCGCCACCGGACCGGCCCGCAGGGCGGCGGCGACTGGTACGACGCGCTGCCACTGCCCGAGGGCGCCCTCGGGCTCGCCGTCGGCTCCGTCTCCGGGACCGGCCCCAGCGCGCTCGCCGCCATGGGCCGGCTGCGCGCCTCCCTCCGGGCGTACGCGGTGATGGAGGGCGAGGACCCGGTCGCCGTCCTCTCCGACCTCGAACTGCTGCTGCGGCTCACCGAGCCCGCCCGCTCCGCGACCGCGCTCTTCGCGTACGCCGAGCCCGCGCAGCGCCGGATCGTCCTCGCCGGGGCCGGGCACGCCCCGCCGCTGATCGTCGGCGACCACCGCACCGAGTTCGTCGAGACCTCGCTGTCGGCCCCGCTCGGCATGTTGACGTGCTGGGAGGCGCCGAGCGTGGAGCTGTCCCCCGCGCCGGGAGAAACGGTGCTCCTCTACACGGACGGGCTGCTGCGCCGTACCGGCGACACCACCGACCGGGCCTTCGCCCGGCTCCACGCGGCTGCCGCGAGCGTGCCGGGGGCGGACCGGTCCGACCCGGGCGCCGTCGCCGACCACGTCTTGCGGACCCTGCTGCCCGAGGGCCTCGACCCTGCCGTGGAGGGCGAGGACGTGGTGCTGCTCGCGGCCCGTTTCGAGTGAGGATTCCGAGGGGGGACGCGCACGCGTGCCGGGCCGCCGGGTAAGCGGACCGTGACGTTCCGGTAATGGGCCTTCCGGCCCTGGGCCCCCTTCCGTACGACCGTACGATGGTGGGGGTTCAGTGTCGTACCAGAGGAGGCAGACCCGTGGCCGAGGAGCTCACCCCGGAGACCCCGGAAGAGACCGAAGACCAGCCGATCAAGCAGCGCAAGAACGGCCTTTACCCGGGCGTGTCCGACGAGCTGGCCGAGAACATGAAGTCCGGCTGGGCCGACACCGAGCTGCACGGCCTGGAGCCGATCGCCCAGGCCGACCGGACCGCCGAGCGCCGCGCCGCGCTCTCCGCCCGCTTCCCGGGCGAGCGCCTGGTGATCCCCGCCGGGAACCTGAAGACCCGGTCGAACGACACCGAGTACGCCTTCCGCGCCTCCACCGAGTACGCGTACCTCACCGGCGACCAGACGCAGGACGGCGTCCTCGTCCTGGAGCCGGTGGAGGACGGCCACGAGGCCACGATCTACCTGCTGCCGCGCTCCGACCGCGAGAACGGCGAGTTCTGGCTCGACGGCCAGGGCGAGCTGTGGGTCGGCCGCCGCCACTCCCTCACCGAGGCCGAGCAGCTCCTCGGCATCCCGGCGAAGGACGTGCGCGAGCTCGCCGCCGCGCTCAAGGAGGCCACCGGCCCGGTTCGCGCCGTCCGCGGCCACGACGCCGGCATCGAGGCCGCGCTGACCGACAAGGTCACCGCCGAGCGCGACGAAGAGCTGCGCGTGTACCTCTCCGAGGCCCGCCTCATCAAGGACTCCTTCGAGGTCTCCGAGCTGGAGAAGGCCTGCGCCGCCACCGCCCGCGGCTTCGAGGACGTCGTCAAGGTCCTCGACAAGGCCGAGGCCACCAGCGAGCGCTACATCGAGGGCACGTTCTTCCTGCGCGCCCGCGTCGAGGGCAACGACATCGGCTACGGCTCCATCTGCGCCGCCGGCCCGCACGCGACCACCCTGCACTGGGTCCGCAACGACGGCGACGTGCGCTCCGGCGACCTGCTGCTGCTCGACGCCGGCGTGGAGACCAACGAGCTCTACACCGCCGACATCACCCGGACCCTGCCGATCAACGGCCGGTACACCGACCTCCAGCGCAAGATCTACGACGCCGTGTACGAGGCGCAGGAGGCCGGCATCGCCGCGGTGAAGCCCGGCGCCGCCTACCGCGACTTCCACGACGCCGCCCAGCGCGTCCTCGCCGAGAAGCTCGTCGAGTGGGGCCTGGTCGAGGGCCCGGTCGAGCGCGTCCTGGAGCTCGGCCTCCAGCGCCGCTGGACCCTGCACGGCACCGGTCACATGCTCGGCATGGACGTCCACGACTGCGCCGCCGCGCGCACCGAGGCCTACGTCGACACGACCCTCGCGCCGGGCATGTGCCTGACCGTCGAGCCGGGTCTGTACTTCCAGGCCGACGACCTGACCGTGCCGGAGGAGTACCGGGGCATCGGCGTCCGGATCGAGGACGACATCCTCGTCACCGAGGACGGCAACCGGAACCTGTCGGACGCGCTGCCGCGCCGCTCCGACGAGGTCGAGGCGTGGATGGCCTCGCTGAAGGGCTGACCTCCGCGTACGTTGGAACACGAAGGGCCTCCGCCGACCGACCGGCGGGGGCCCTTCTCCGTGCCCGTGCGTCCTGTGTTCCCCGTGTGTCCCAGGCGCTCACGCCATGAGGAGCGACGGGGTGTCCTTCCACTTCAGGATCTTGTCGAAGCTGACGACCGCGCCGCCCCGGCCCGAGCGGTTGCCGAACTGCACGTGGTCGGCGAGCTCCTCGATCAGCCGCATCCCGCGCCCGTGCTCGGCGTCCGAGGGGGCCGCGGGAAGCTCCACGTACGGGAAACCCGGCCCCGAGTCGGCCACCTCGATGCGACAGGTCTCGCCGTCCAGGTACGCCGTCACCCGGTAGGCCCCCGAGAGCGCCCCGGGCGGTCCGCCCGGCCCCGCGTCGGGGTCCGCGCCCGCGCCGCCGTGCTCGACCGCGTTCGCACACGCCTCGGTCAGCGCCACCGACAGCTCGTACGACACGTCGGGATCGACCCCCGCCGTCTCCATCGTGCCCAGCAGTAGCCGGCGCGCGAGCGGCACGCTCGCGGCTTCGCGCCGCAGATGGAGTGACCACCAGATGCTCATGCTCCAGCCTCCCGGCATCGGCTCGGCGGACCAGTGGTCCAGCAGCACGACGTACCGATACCTATTGCCGTACGGGAGGCTCCGTAAGCGCCCCGGGGCGTCAAGAGCGCCCGTTCGGCGGATGCCCGGGGCCCGCGGGCCGGTGTATGTCGGTCCGCGGGCCGGTGTATGTCGGTCCGAAGAGGCCCAAGAACGACCTTCCGGACCTGCCGTATGGCGGTGGGGGGCGTGGTGCGATGATGGGGCCGCCATGTCTGCCCCCGCGCTCGCTCCACGGCTGCTGAGGGCCGCGGTGTTCACCGCGGTCTGCGTCGTGCTGTCCGCGCTGGGCCACGCCCTCGCGGCGTGCGCGGGCGTCGCCCCGTGGTCCCTGGTCGCCGGTTTCCTCGGCGTCTTCGGCTTCGCCGTCCTCTTCGGCGGCCGCGAGCGCTCCCTCGGCTCCGTCGTCGGCGCCCTCGCGACCGGGCAGCTCGGCCTGCACGTCCTCTTCGGCCTCGGACAGCACCGGCTCGCCCTGGGCGGCCAGGCCGACGACGCCCTCGTCCGGATGGCGGCGCGGCTGGTCTGCGGGGCCGGGGCCACGGCCCTCACCCCCGCAGACGCCACCAGGATCCTCACCGACGCCGGGGTCGACCCGGCCGCCGCGCACGCCCACGCGGGACACGGCGCGGCCGCCGCGCAGGCCGTCCCGGCCGACGGGCTGCTGCCCGGTCTGCCCATGCTCCTGGGGCACCTGCTCGCCGCCCTGGCCACGGGCTGGCTGCTGCGGCGCGGCGACCTCGCCCTCGGCCGGCTCGTCGCACTCTCCGGGCAGGGCGCGACCGAGCTCGCGGAGCACGCCCGGGTCCGCTCGCTGCGGGCCGCGCTCCGTCTCGTACGGATCCTGCTCGCCGGGCTGCCCTCGGTGGCGCGCACCGCGCCCCGGCGGACCCTCCGCACGGCCTTCGACTCCTCGCCGCCGCCGGTGGCCGAGGCGCTCAGGGACACGGTGATCAGGCGCGGCCCGCCGGCCGCCGACTGCGTGCTCGCAGCCTGACGCGGTCCGCTCGACAAGGAGCGGGGCCGCGTTCGTCCGCACGCCCGCCCGGATTCCGTTCTGGATTCGTCCCGGATTCCCGGCCCGGCGCGCCGGACCCTCTCGTCCTTCGCCGTCTCCTCTCCGAGCTGGAGTGTTCCGTCATGAGCGTTTCCCGCATCTCCACCCGCGCCGCCCTCGCCGGGGGCATCGCCCTCTCCTCCGTCGTGCTGCTCTCCGGCACCGCCTTCGCGCACGTCAGCGTGCAGCCGCAGGGCGAGGCCGCCAAGGGCGGCTACGCGACCGTCAACATCAAGGTGCCGAACGAGCGCGACAACGCCTCCACCGTGAAGCTGGAGGTCAGCTTCCCGCTCGACCACCCCCTCGCCTCCGTCATGCCGCAGCCCGTCCCCGGCTGGAAGGCCGAGGTGACGAAGAGCAAGCTCGACAAGCCGCTGGAGCTGCACGGCAGGAAGATCAACGAGGCCGTCTCCAAGGTCACCTGGACCGCCGACGGTTCGAAGATCGGCCCCGGCCAGTTCCAGCAGTTCCCGCTCTCCCTCGGGCAGCTGCCCGAGGACGCCGACCAGCTGGTCCTCAAGGCGGTGCAGACGTACGACAACAAGGAGGTCGTGCGCTGGATCGAGGAGCAGAAGGAGGGCGCGGAGGAGCCGCAGAACCCGGCTCCCGTCCTGAAGCTCTCCGCCGCGTCCGACGACCACCACGGCGGCGGCGCGGCGCCGTCGGCCACCGCGTCCGCCACCGCTTCCACGGGTGAGAAGGACGGTCACGACGACAAGGCGGGCGACCACGAGAAGGAGGCCGTGGCTTCCTCCTCCTCTTCCTCCTCCGACACCACCGCCCGGGTCCTCGGCGTCGTCGGCATCCTGATCGGCGTGGCCGGTGTGGCCTTCGGCGTCCTCGCCGGCCGCCGCCGCTCGGCCTGACGGCCCCGCTTCCTCTCCGAGGACACGGAAAGAACTCCCGAAGGACACGGAAAGAAACAGCATGTCCGCACAGAAGACGAACGCCCCCGAGTCCGAGGGCGGTCCGGCTCGTCCGGGCCGCCCGGGCCGGCGCACCCCGCTGTTCATCGCCGCGGCCGCGATCGTCGCGGCGATCGGCATCACCGCGGCCGTCGGCCTCGGCGACGACGGCAAGACCTCCGGCGCGGGCAAGGGCTCCGTCGCCGAGGTCTCCGGCGGCACCGACACCACCAAGGCCGCGACCGTCCTGGACCGGCCGTACGACAAGCCCGCCCTCGTCCTCACCGACACCAAGGGCCAGAAGTACGACCTGCGCGAGCGCACCAAGGGCAAGCCGACCCTGATCTACTTCGGCTACACGCACTGCCCCGACGTCTGCCCCATGACGATGAGCAACATCGCCATCGCCAAGAAGCAGCTCCCCAAGGCCGACCAGGACAAGCTCCAGGTCGTCTTCGTCACCACCGACCCCGAGCGGGACACCTCCGCCGAGCTCGCCAAGTGGCTGCCCGCCGCCGGCGACCCCTCCTTCACCGGTCTCACCGGCGAGTTCTCCGCCATCCAGGCGGGGGCCCGGCAGATCGGCATCGGCATCGACCCGCCGAAGAAGGAGAAGGACGGCAAGGTCGTCTCCATGCACGGGGCCCAGGTGATCGCCTTCTCGCCCACCACCGACCAGGGCTACGTCCTGTACGGCGAGGACACGACCGTCGAGGACTACGCCAAGGACCTGCCGAAGCTCGTCAAGGGGGAGAACCCGTGAACCGCCGCACCACCGCCCTGTCCGCCGCCGTGGCACTCGCCGCCTCGCTCGCGCTGACCGGGTGCTCGTCCTCGTCCGACGCCGCGGGCGGGGACGGGAAGCCCGAACTGAAGGTCAGCGGCGCGTTCATGCCCCAGCCGGTGATGGACATGGCCGGCGGCTTCCTGACCATCACCAACGACGGCGACACGGCGGACAAGCTGACCTCCGTCACCAGCCCGATCTCGGACGACGTCACGATCCACGAAACGAAGAACCAGAAGATGCAGGAGGTGAAGTTCTTCGAGATCCCCGCGAACGGGAAGCTCGCGCTGGCACGCGGGGGCAACCACATCATGTTCATGTCGCTGAAGGAGAAGCCCCGGCAGGGCGACAAGGTCAGCGTCGAGCTCCACTTCGAGAAGTCCGACCCCATCAAGGTCGACCTTCCCGTCGAGGCCGCCAACCACAACCCGCAGCAGCACTGAACGCGTTGACGGAGTTCGCACAGGGCCGGTTCGCGCAGGACCGGCGCGCACAGAACCGGTTCGCACAGGATCGGCGCGTGCAGGACCGGCGCGTACAGGACCGGTTCGCAGAGAACTGACCGACGGAGTGACCCAGAGATGACAACCACCGCCCCGCGCCTCGGTACCGCCCTGGCCCGGCTGCTGATCCTCGCGGCCGCGCTCCTCGGCACGCTGCTCGCCGGCGCCGCACCCGCCTCCGCGCACGCGGCGCTCACCGGCAGCGATCCGAAGGACGGGGCGGTGGTCGCCACCGCGCCCAAGGAGGTCAACCTCACCTTCTCCGAGCAGGTCGCCATGAGCGCCGACTCCATCCGGGTCCTCGACCCGGCGGGACGGCGGGCCGACACCGGCGAGATACGCGACCTGTGCAGCGGCTCCGTCGTCCGGTACGGGGTGGAACTCCGCGCCGGGCTGCCCGACGGCACGTACACCGTGGCCTGGCAGACCGTCTCGGCCGACAGCCACCCCATCGCCGGCGCCTTCACCTTCTCCATCGGCGCCCCCTCCGCCACCTCCGTCGCCCTGCCCGACCGGGAGCCCGGCGGCGGCCTCGTCGGCGCCCTCTACGGCATCGCGCGCTACCTCTCGTACGCCGGTTTCGCCGTCCTCGTCGGCGGCGGCGCCTTCGTCCTGGTCTGCTGGCCGCGCGGCGCGAGCGTCCGCCCGGTGCAGCGGACGGTGGTGCGGGCCTGGCTGACCCTCACCGGCGCCACCCTGGTGATGCTGCTCCTGCGCAACCCGTACACCGGCTCCGGAGAGCTCTCCGACGCCTTCGACCTGGCGGGCCTGAAGAGCGTCCTGGAGACGAAGACCGGGGCGGCGCTCACCTCCCGGCTGCTGCTGCTCGGCGCGGCCGCGCTCTTCGTGGCGGTCCTCTTCGGCTCCTACACCCGGCGCACCGACCCGAAGGAGAAGAAGGACCTCGTCTTCGGCCTCGGCATCGGCGGCGCCGTGGTGGCCACCGGGATCGCCGGGACCTGGGCCCTGGCCGAGCACGCCTCGACCGGGATCCAGCCGGGCATCGCCATGCCCGTGGACATCCTGCACCTCCTCGCCGTGGCCGCCTGGCTCGGCGGCCTCACCGTGCTGCTCGTCGCCCTGTACCGGGCGCCCTCCGTCGAACGCGCCGCGGTCGAGCGCTTCTCCAAGGTCGCCTTCGCCTCCGTGGTCGTCCTCGCGGCCACCGGGCTCTACCAGTCCTGGCGCCAGGTCGGTTCCTGGTCCGCCCTGACCGGCACCCGCTACGGCCAGCTCCTCCTCGTCAAGATCGGCCTGATGGCCGTCCTCGTCGGGATCGCCTGGATCTCCCGCCGATGGACACGGCGGCTCGCGGACCTGCCTCCGACGGAGGAGGAAGAGCGGGGAGCGAAGGAGACGGAGGACTCGGAGGAGCCCGAGGACGGCGAGAACGCTGAGGCCACCGAGGACGGCGAAGCCTCCGGCACCGACGAGGTGCCCGGGGCTTCCGGGACCGACGAGGTGCCCGGGGCTTCCGGGACCGACAAGGCCTCCGGCCCCGAAGAGGCTTCCGGAGCGGCCCCCGCCCTCGACCCCGAGCGGGCCGCTCAGCTCGCCCGGCAACGGGCCGCCGTCGCCACCGCCCGGCGCAAGCGGGAGCGGGACGCCGACCCCGAGCGGTCCGGGCTGCGCCGCTCGGTGCTGACCGAGGCCGCCGTCGCCGTCGTCCTCCTCGTCGTGACCACCGTGCTCACCGCGACCGAGCCCGGCCGCACCGAGGAGGAGGCCGGACGGTCCACCGCCGCCTCCGGCCCGGCCGCCGTGCCCGACCGGCCCGTCGACATCCGGCTGCCCTTCGACACCGGCGGCGTCGACGGCAAGGGCGTGGTCCGGCTCAGCCTCGACCCCGGCCGCACCGGCGCCAACGGCCTCCACCTCTATGTCGAGCGTCCCGACGGCAAGCCGCTGGACGTCCCCGAGGTCAAGGTCGCCCTCACCCTGGAGGCGAAGGACGTGGGCCCGCTGCCCGTCGCCCCCGACCGCATCCAGGCCGGACACTGGAGCGCGAGCGGCGTCCAGATCCCGATGTCCGGCGAGTGGCGGATCCAGGTGACCGTCCGCACCTCCGACATCGACCAGACCACCATCGACAAGAACGTGAAGATCGGCTGACCCCCCGTGAGCGAGAGCGACAACATCGAGCGCGACAACCTTGAGATCTCCCGGCGGCGGCTGCTCGGCACCGTCGGCGCGGCGGGCGCGGCCGGCCTGGTCGCCGGTGCGGCCGGCGGCGCCGGGATCTCCGCGGCCGTGTCCGGCGACGACGCCGCCTCCGCGAACGGCGCCGGCGGCCCGGCGGCCCTGACCAGCGTCGGCTCGACCCAGGTGATGTTTCACGGGAAACATCAGGCGGGCATCACCACGCCCCTCCAGGCGCGCGGCCATCTGATCGCCTTCGACCTCGCCCCGGGAGCCGGGCGCAAGGAGGCCGTCGCCCTGATGCGCCGCTGGTCGGCCACGGCGAAGGTCCTGATGGCGGGCAGGGCCCCGGCCGAGGACACCGGGGTCGCGCTCGACGCGGGCCCCTCCTCCCTCACGGTCACCTTCGGCTTCGGCCGTACCTTCTTCGACCGCACCGGCCTGACCGCCCGGCGCCCCGTCGAGCTGGATCCGCTGCCGGCCTTCTCCTCGGACGCCCTGGACCCCCGGCGTTCGGAGGGCGACCTGTGGGTGCAGATCGGTGCCGACGACGCCCTCGTCGCCTTCCACGCGCTGCGGGCCGTGCAGAAGGACGCGGGGGACGCGGCCCGGGTGCGCTGGCAGATGAACGGCTTCAACCGCTCGGCCGGTGCCACCGCGCGTCCGATGACCGCCCGCAACCTCATGGGCCAGGTCGACGGCACCCGCAACCCGAAGCCCACCGACGCCGACTTCGACCGGCGGATCTTCGTGCCGGCCGGGGCCACCGGAGCCGGGGAGTGGATGGCCGGCGGTTCGTACGCGGTGGTGCGCCGGATCCGGATGCTCCTGGACGACTGGGAGAAGCTGCCCCGGGGCACGCAGGAGAAGGTGATCGGGCGCCGGAAGTCCGACGGGGCCCCGCTCACCGGCGGCACCGAGACCACCGAACTCGACCTGGACAAGCGCGGGCCCGACGGCGGGACGGTGATCCCCGACAACGCCCACTCCCGGATCTCCGCCCCCGAACAGAACGGCGGGGCGGCGATGCTGCGCAGGCCGTTCTCCTTCCACGACGGCATCGCTCCGGACGGGACGCCGGACGCCGGGCTCCTCTTCATCTGCTGGCAGGCGAATCCGCTGCGGGGCTTCGTCCCGGTGCAGCGCAAGCTCGACCGGGGCGACGCACTGTCCCCGTTCATCCGCCACGAGACGAGCGGTCTCTTCGCGGTGCCGGGCGGCCCCGCCGAGGGCGAGTACGTGGGCCAGCGCCTCCTGGAGGCGTGAAGCCGTCCGGGCGGCGATCGACACCGGGCGCCCGGCCCGGGACGGGACGGACCGCCGACGCCCGGCCCACGCCGGACGGAGGCGCCCGAAAGGCGGCAGCGGGCGGCCCGCGAACGGCAGCCGGCCTCCGGCGGACGACCGTCGGCGGCCTCCGGGGACCATTAGGGTGACGGTATGTCCGCCACCCGGTACACCTATCTCGGCCCCGAAGGCACCTTCACCGAAGCGGCGCTGCGCACGCTGCCCGAGGCCGCGACACGGGAACTCGTCCCCATGGTCTCGGTCCCGGCCGCCCTCGACGCCGTACGGAACGGGGAGGCCGCCGCCGCGCTCGTCCCGATCGAGAACTCGGTCGAGGGCGGGGTGACCGCGACCCTGGACGAACTGGCATCCGGCGAGCCGCTGGTGATCTACCGCGAGGTGCTCCTCCCGATCGCCTTCGCGCTCCTCGTCCGGCCCGGGACCCAGCTCTCGGAGATCAAGACGGTCACGGGCCACCCGGTGGCACAGCCGCAGGTCCGGAACTGGCTGCGGAAGCACCTGCCCGACGCGGTGTGGGAGTCGGCCGCATCGAACGCGGACGGCGCCCGGCTGGTGCGGGAGGGCCGCTTCGACGCCGCCTTCGCGGGGGAGTTCGCGGCGGCGACGTACGGGCTCGAGGCGCTCGTCACCGAGATCCACGACGCGGAGAACGCCGAGACCCGGTTCGTGCTGGTGGGACGGCCGGCCCGGCCCGCGGCCCCGACGGGCGCGGACAAGACCTCGGTGGTGCTGTGGCTGGGTGACGATCATCCGGGTGCCCTCCTCGAACTGCTCCAGGAATTCGCGGTGCGCGGGGTGAACCTGATGCTGATTCAGTCCCGTCCCACGGGAGCGGGGATCGGGAACTACTGCTTCGCCGTGGACGCCGAGGGCCATATCGCGGACCGGCGGGTGGGCGAGGCGCTGATGGGGCTCAAGCGGATCTGCCCCAAGGTGCGGTTCCTCGGCTCGTATCCGCGGGCGGGCGTCGCGGTCGAGGACGTGCCGGCGCTGCGGCGCGGCACTTCGGACGGGGAGTTCATGGCGGCCTCCGACTGGCTGGCGAGGGCCCAGGACGGTCGGGCCTGACCCGAGAATGGCGGATCGCTCCCCGGAGCGTGCGCGGTCGTCCACAGGTACGAACCACTAGTCCTACCTGCATATTTTTCAGTTACCCACAGAGGTTATCCACAGGTATTCCGTCCAGCCTGGGGACAAGTCGACACCACATTCCGGCAAGGTCGACAAATCGCCCTAGTCACTCCCGATCGCCGGGGACGTCATCCACAGCGCTCCACCCGCCTCCCCGTCAGCATCCCCCGGCAGACCCACTCTTCGGAGTGAGCGATTCCCACCCGAATGAGCGTCTCGATGCTGTTTGATCACGGATTTCCCAGGCGCGGAGCGAGAAAAGCCTGCGACCCTTTCCGTAGTCCACAGTTTTTCCGCACAGGCTGTGGATAACTATTCGCGTCCACCTCGTCTGCGACACCGCCCACCCCGCCCGCGACATTTCCGAGCGCGGCAATTCGGGCGAAACCGCACACGCCCTCTTATCCGGTGGGGTCGCGCGAACGCACACCGGTAGCCTGGTGGGGTGATTGACCTTCGCCTGCTCCGTGAGGACCCCGACCGTGTTCGCGCCTCCCAGCGCGCCCGTGGAGAGGACGTCTCCCTCGTCGACGCCCTGCTCTCCGCCGATGAGCGGCGCAGGTCGTCCGGCGTCCGCTTCGACGAGCTCCGATCCGAGCAGAGGGCGCTCGGCAAGCTGATCCCCAGGGCCACCCCGGAGGAGCGCGCCGAACTCCTGCAGAAGGCCGAGCAGCTCAAGACCGACGTCAAGACCGCCGAGGCCGAGCAGAACGAGGCCGACGAGACGGCCAAGCGCCTGCTGCTCCAGCTCGGGAACATCGTCCACACGGACGTCCCGGTCGGCGGCGAGGAGGACTTCGTCGTCCTGGAGACGCACGGCACCATCCGCGACTTCGCGGCCGAGGGCTTCGAGCCCAAGGACCACCTGGAGCTGGGCGAGGCGCTCGGCGCCATCGACGTGGCGCGGGGCGCCAAGGTCTCCGGCTCGCGCTTCTACTACCTGACCGGCGTCGGCGCCCTCCTGGAGCTGGCCCTGGTCAACGCGGCGATCGCCCAGGCCACCGAGGCCGGCTTCATCCCCATGCTGACGCCCGCGCTCGTCCGTCCGCGCGCCATGGAGGGCACCGGCTTCCTCGGCCAGGCCGCGGAGAACGTGTACCACCTGGAGAAGGACGACTACTACCTCGTCGGCACCTCCGAGGTCCCCCTCGCCGCGTACCACATGGACGAGATCATCGACGCCGACAAGCTGCCGCTGCGGTACGCGGGCTTCTCGCCCTGCTTCCGCCGCGAGGCCGGCACGTACGGCAAGGACACCCGGGGCATCTTCCGCGTCCACCAGTTCGACAAGGTCGAGATGTTCTCGTACGTCGCGCCCGAGGACGCGGAGAACGAGCACAAGCGCCTCCTGGACTGGGAGAAGCAGTGGCTGACCGGTCTGGAGCTGCCGTTCCAGGTCATCGACGTCGCCACCGGTGACCTCGGCGCCTCCGCCTCCCGCAAGTTCGACTGCGAGGCGTGGATCCCGACGCAGGGCAAGTACCGCGAGCTGACCTCGGCGTCGAACTGCGACAGCTTCCAGGCCCGCCGCCTCTCCGTCCGGATGCGCGACGAGCAGGGCGGCAAGAAGACGGTGCAGCCGCTGGCCACCCTGAACGGCACGCTGTGCGCCGTACCGCGCACGATCGTGGCGATCCTGGAGAACCACCAGCTGGCCGACGGTTCGGTGCGGGTGCCCGAGGTGCTCCGGCCCTACCTCGGCGGCCGTGAGGTCCTGGAGCCGATCGCCAAGTGAGCCCCTTCCCCTACCGCCTGGTCGCGACGGACCTCGACGGGACGCTGCTGCGGTCCGACGAGTCCGTCTCGGACCGTACGCGGGACGCGCTCGCCGCCGCGACGGCGGCGGGCGCCGCCCACATCGTGGTCACCGGCCGGGCGGTGCCCTGGACCCGGCACATCCTCGACGACCTCGGCTACGAGGGGATCGCGGTGTGCGGGCAGGGCGCGCAGGTCTACCACGCCGGTGAGCACCGGCTGCTGACCTCGCTGACCCTGGACCGGCAGCTCGCCGGGCTCGCCCTGTCCAAGATCGAGGCCGAGGTGGGCCCGCTGGCCCTCGCCGCGAGCCGCGACGGCCTGGAGGGCGAGGTCCTGATGGGCCCCGGCTACCGGGTCCACGAGGGTCCGCTGCCGTACGTGCCGTACGAGGACCCGTCCGAGCTGTGGTCGGCGCCGCTGACCAAGCTGTACATCCAGCACCCGACGCTGACCGACGACGAGCTGACCCGGGCCGCCCGTGCCACGGTCGGCGGGCTCGTGGACATCGTCATGGCGGGGCCCGGCATCGTGGAGATCCTGCCGCTCGGCCTCAGCAAGGCGACGGGCCTCTCGCTCGCCGCCCGCCGGCTGGGCGTGAAGGCGGCGGAGACGATCGCCTTCGGCGACATGCCCAACGACATCCCGATGTTCGGCTGGGCGGCCCGCGGCGTGGCCATGGGCAACGCGCACGCGGAACTGCGGGCGGTGGCCGACGAGGTGACCGCCTCGAACGAGGAGGACGGCATCGCCGTCGTCCTGGAGCGCCTGCTGGCCGGCTGAACCCGAAAGCCTGCTGGTCGGCTGTACTCGGAAGCCTGCTGGTCGGCTGGACTCGAAAAGGAGGGGCGGCCCGCGCGGACCGCGGTCCGCGCGCTCGAAGCGGCCGCCCCTCTCCTCGGGAGATCCCCCGTGTCCCCCGTACGTCTAGTGTGCGCCGGGTCGCTGTTCGTGTGCGACCGGTTTTCCGCGCGTCAGCGGGTAGCAGGCGAGACCGACCGCCAGGGCGATCGTGTGCCCCAGATCGGTGTACGTGCGGTCGGTGACGAGCGGGACGGCGAAGAACGCGACCACGCCCGCCAGATAGAGCCAGCGCCAGGGGCGGGGGAGCCGGTGGGCGAGGACGCCCGCCGAGGCGGCGAGCCCGTAACTGACCCCGATGTCGACGACGTGCGCCATGCTGCGCGGCACGTCGTGGAGGCGGATGGCCGCCAGGACCACCTGCTGGCTGACGAGCGTCGCCGTGATGTGCGCGGCGGCGACGATGACGAGCCATTTCGCGGTGCCGAGCCAGCGCTCCACGGGCGCGTGCAGGAGCTCGAAGAGCGCCGCGTACAGAACGATGTCGGCCGGGTCCTCGATCCAGAACGCGCTGCCGAGCAGGGCCCGCACCGGGTGGTGCGCGAGCTGGTGCAGGTTGCTGCTGTTGCGGTGGAGGAAGTAGTCCTGCACGCCCGGCGGGGCGAGCGCGATGACGAGGCTGGTGAGCGCGATGACCGCCAGCCACGCGTGCGTACCGGGTGACGAACGCACCCACGACCTGATCGGCCGGGACGGTTCGCCACCCGGAGAGGTTCTGCTCGGCACCTTTCAGTGCCTATCACCCGGACCCGTCGGGTCGCGGGAGGAACCTCAGAAATTGATCATGTGTCCGGCGATCCCGTGGATCGCCTCCTTCACGGCCTCGCCCAGGGTCGGGTGGGCGTGGACGTTCCGGGCGACCTCGTGGACCGTGAGGTCCCACTGCTGGGCCAGGGTCAGCTCGGGCAGCAGCTCGGTGACGTCGGGGCCGATCAGGTGGGCGCCGATGATCTCGCCGTACTTGGCGTCCGCGACGATCTTGACGAAGCCGGTGGAGTCGCCGAGGCCGTGCGCCTTGCCGTTCGCGGTGAAGGGGAACTTCGCGACCTTGACGTCGAAGCCCTTCTCGCGCGCCTGCTTCTCGGTCCAGCCGAAGCTGGCGATCTGCGGCTGGCAGTAGGTGGCGCGCGGGATCATCGGGTAGTCGAGCTCCATCGTCTCGGCGTCCGCGATGGTCTCGGAGGCGATGACGCCCATGGCCTCGGCGGTGTGCGCGAGCATCAGCTTCGCGGTGACGTCGCCGATGGCGTAGATGTGCGGCACGGAGGTGCGGCAGCGGCCGTCGACGTCGATCGCGCCGCGCTCGGTCAGGGCGACGCCGGTGTTCTCCAGGCCGTAGCCGGTGACGTTCGGGGCGAAGCCGATCGCCTGGAGGACCTTGTCGGCCTCCAGGACCTTCTGGGCGCCGTCCTTGCCGGTGACGGTGACGCGGACCTGCGGGCCGGACTCGTCGATGGTCTCGACGCGGGTCGAGGTCAGGACGTCGATGCCGAGCTTGCGGTACTGCTTCGCCAGCTCCTTGGAGACGTCCTCGTCCTCCAGCGGGGCGATGCGGTCGAGGAACTCGACGATCGTGACCTTGGTGCCGTAGTTGTTCAGGACGTACGCGAACTCGATGCCGATCGCGCCGGCGCCGGCGATGACGATCGACTTCGGGGCGTCCTCGGCGAGGATCTGCTCCTCGTACGTCACCACGCGGTCGGTGCGGGAGGTGCCCGGCAGCAGGCGCGGGGTGGCGCCGGTGGCGATGATGCAGTTGTCGAAGGCGATCGTCTGCGTGGTGCCGTCGGACTTGGCCACCTGGAGGGTGTTCGCGTCGAGGAAGGTGCCCCGGCCGTCGAACTCGGTGATCCCGTTCTTCTTCATCAGGTAGTGGACGCCCTTGACGCGGCCGTCCGCGACCGTACGGCTGCGGCGGAACGCCTCCGTGTAGTCGAAGGAGACGGTGCCGTCGACCTTGATGCCGAAGGTCTTCGCCTCGTGGTGGAAGATGTGGGCGAGTTCGGCGTTGCGCAGCAGCGCCTTGGTGGGGATGCAGCCGACGTTCAGGCAGACACCGCCCCAGTACTTCTCCTCGACGACCGCGACCCGCTTGCCCAGCTGGGCGGCGCGGATGGCGGCGACGTAGCCGCCGGGGCCAGCTCCGAGTACGACGACGTCGAAGCGGTCTGACATGACTGACTCCCGAGGGTGATGAGGGTGTTCCGTCCGCGTACGGCCCCACAGTAGTCCCGTGTTCCCGGGGTGGTGAGTTGTAGGATGACTGGGCAACCGGGCGAATCGAGAGGTCGGGACGGCATGGCACTCAGGGCGGCGGGGCGGACCTCGCTGGTGGACTCCGCGGTGAAGCAGCTCCGCGGTCAGCTCGCGGACGGGGAGTGGGCGGTCGGCGACCGCATCCCCACCGAGCACGAGCTCGCGCAACAGCTCGGGGTGGGCCGCAACACCGTCCGCGAGGCCGTCCGGGTCCTCGTCCACGCCGGGCTCCTGGAGTCCCGCCAGGGCAACGGCACCTTCGTCAGGTCCACCGCCGACCCGGCGGCCGTCCTGCGCGGGGTCCGGCACGCGGGCGCGGCCGACGTGCTCGAACTGCGGGTCGCCCTGGAGGCCGAGGCGGCCCGGCTCGCCGCCGCCCGGCGCGACACCCACGACCTGCTGCGGCTGCGGGCCGCCCTGGCCACCCTGCGGGAGGAGGGCGACCGGAACGCCGACGCGGACCTCGCCTTCCACCTGGCGGTCGTCGGCGCGACCCACAACGCGGCCTTCGTGGAGGTGTACCGCTTCTTCTCGGCCCAGGTCCACGAGGTCCTGGTGGAGGCCCTCGGCGACCGGGAGATGCCGCCGGTCGACATCGACGCCCACGAGGCCCTGGTGGCCGCGGTCGAGGCGGGCGATCCGGAGGCGGCGGAGCGGCAGGCCCGCGAGCTGCTGCGGGTGCCGATGGAGACGGTGGCGGCGCTGACGGAGCGGACGCGATGAGCGCCGGAGCACGTACGTCCGGTACAGAGGCGGTCCCGATGAGCGCCGGAGCGCGTACGTCCGGTACGGAGGCGGACGCGTCGGCGCCCGTGACCGCGTCCGACACCACGTCGGCCCCTGGTTCCGCGCCCGCCTTCGGCTCCGGTCCGGACTCCGCACCCGGCTCCGCGTCCGTGTCCGGCTCCGCGCCGGGCCCCGCGCCCGTGCTCGTCGACGCCGAGGCCGGGGTCCGGACCTCGGCGGCCGGGGCGGCGGCCCGGCGCGCCCTGCTCGCGCATCCGGCGCTGCTCCTCGTCGGGATCGTGCTGGCCTCGCTGAACATGCGGGCGGCCCTGGCGAGCGTGGCCCCCTTGGTCGGCGAGATATCCGCCGCCTTCGGGCTCTCCGCGACGGCGAGTTCGCTCGTCACCTCGGTGCCGGTGCTCTTCCTGGGCGCGGGCGCGGCGGTGGCGCCGTGGCTGGGGCGCCGGTTCGGCGCCGAGCGCGTGCTGTTCGCGGCGCTCCTGCTGCTCGGCGCCGGTGTCCTCGCGCGCGTGCTGCCGTCCGTGTACGCGCTGTACGGCGGCGGGATCCTCGTCGGAACGGCGATCGCCCTGCTCAACGTGCTGATGCCCGGCCTGATCAAGCGTGACTTCCCGGACCGGGCCGCGGCGATGACCTCGGTGTACACGGGCGCGATGATCGCGGGCGCCACGGTGGCCGCGGCGGCGGCCGTCCCTCTGGAGAAGGCCCTGGGCGGCGGCTGGGAGGCCTCCCTCGGCTCCTGGTCGCTGCTCGCCGCGGTGGCGGCGGTCGCCTGGCTGCCCCAGGTGCTGATCGCCCGCGGCCGTACGGGCCACGCGGTACGGGCCGTCCCGGCCGGGGGCGCCCGCCCGGTGAACGTCTGGCGCTCGGCGCTCGCCTGGCAGGTCACGCTCTTCATGGGCCTGCAGTCGCTCTGGACGTACGTGCTGATCGCCTGGATGCCGACGATCTTCGTCGACCACGGGATGGACCGCTCCACCGCCGGCGTGGTCTTCGCCTTCAACAACCTGGTGCAGGTGGCGGGCGCCTTCGTGGTGCCGCTGCTCGCCGGCCGGATGCGGAGCCAGCGCCCGCTGATCGTGCTCGTCACCACGCTGGTCGCGGCCGGTTACGCCGGTCTGCTGGTGGCGCCGGTGGAGGGCGCCTGGCTCTGGTCGGCGCTCCTCGGCGTCGGCCAGGGCGGTGCGGTCGGGCTCGCCCTGACCCTGATCGTGCTGCGCTCCGGGGACGCGGTGACCGCGGCCGGGCTCTCGGGGATGGCCCAGACGGTCGGCTATCTGCTCGCCGCCGCGGGCCCGCTGGCGGCCGGTGCCCTGCACCAGGCCACCGGCTCCTGGACCCCGCCGATCTGCGGGGTCCTCGGCGTCTGCGCGGCGGCCCTGGCCGTGGGGCTCCTCGCGGCCCGGAACCGTACGGTCTGAGGTCACGGGCCGGGGTGGCGGGACGGCTCCGGGAGGGCCTCCCGGAGCCGGGGGCGACGCCCCTCGGAGCCGTACCGCTTCCTCGTCCGTCTTCCGGGTCTACTCCTCGCCCGCCAGGGTCAGGCGGCGGAGCTTCTGGCCGGCGAACCAAGTCGCCGCGACCGTGACCGCCACCAGGAGGACCACCGCCGTGGTGAGTCCGACCTCGGAGGTGACCAGGCCGTCGCCGGTGACCTTCTCCGCGAGGGCGAGCGCCCACTGCTGGACGCTCAGGGTGCGGGCGCCCGCGATCAGGGAGCCGAAGAGGGCCTCCCACACCAGGGCGTAGACCAGGCCGATCACCACGGCGTGCCGGCTGACCGTGCCGAGCAGCAGGAACAGGGCGCTGTACGCGATGGAGGCCACGAGCGCCGCCACCGTGTACGCCACGGCCACCTGCTGGCCGTTGCCGTTGAGGATGAACCCGGCGATCAGCGTCGGCACCGCCGAGAAGACCATGGTCACCGCGATCGCGACGATCAGCTTCGTGAAGATGATCGTGGGCCGCTTCACCGGCTTGGACAGCAGGTAGACGATCGAGCCGTCGTCGATCTCGGGGCCGATCGCGCCCGTGCCGGCGATCACGCCGATCAGCGGGACCATCGTGGCCAGGGCGAAGCCGCCGAGGACGTCGGCCGCGACCTGGTCGTCCGCGCCGTTGAACATCCGGACCGCCGCCGAGATGACCAGCAGCATGGCGGGCAGCAGGAAGAGGATCAGGGCCCTGCGGCGGCCGAGGAGGGCCCGGTAGGTGAGCCGGGCGACTGTGGGGTTGTACATCGGTCAGGCTCCTTTCAGGCCGCTACGAGGTACGAGAAGACCGATTCGAGGGACTCGTCCGAGGGCGAGACCGTCAGGAGACGGATCCCCCGCTCGCGCGCGACCTTCGGCAGCAGCTGCGTGAACCGCCCGAAGTCGACCGCCTGGATGCGCAGTCCGCCGTCCGCGTGGTCGACCTCGATGCCGGCCGTGGACGGGTCGGCGATCAGCGCGGCCGCGAGGGCCCGGTCGTCGCTGGAGCGGACCAGATAGCGGTGCGGCCGGTCCGTCATCAGGCGGCGGATCTTGCGGAAGTCGCCGGAGGCCGCGTGCCGTCCGGCCACGATCACCTCGATGTGGGAGGCGAGCTGCTCGACCTCCTCCAGGATGTGCGAGGAGAAGAGCACCGTGCGGCCGGCCGCGCCCATCCGCCGCAGCAGGTCCATCAGCTGCATACGCTGGCGCGGGTCCATGCCGTTGAACGGCTCGTCGAGCAGGAGCACGGACGGGTCGTGGACGAGGGCCGAGGCCATCTTCACGCGCTGCCTCATGCCCTTGCTGTATGTGGAGACCTTGCGGTCCTGCGCGTACTCCATCTCGACCGTGGCCAGGGCCTGCTGGGCCTCCTTGGCGCCGAGGCCCTGGAGCTCGGCGTTGGCCAGGACGAACTCGCGGCCGGTGAGGAAGTCGTACATCGCCTCCCGCTCGGGCACGACGCCGATGTCGCGGTAGACCGACTCGTTCCCCCAGATCGTCCGTCCGTCGAGGGTGACGGTGCCGGTGGAGGGGTCGAGGAAGCCGCCCATCATGTTGATCAGGGTGGACTTCCCGGCGCCGTTGGGGCCGAGGAGACCGGTGACGCCGGGGCCCACCGCCATCGTGACGTCGTTCACGGCCACGACGTTTCCGAACCAGCGGGAGACGTGGTCGATGTGGAGCGTGGTCACAGTCCGACCTTTCGGTAGCGGCGCATGAGGATGCCGTACGAGCCGGCGATCAGCGCGAGGACGACCAGCAGGTAGACCACGCCGATCCCGGCGCCCGGGCCTCCGAGCTCGGGGAACATGGGCGGTGCGCCCAGGAAGGCGGTCTGCACGCCGTCGATGAGGGTGATCGGCGAGAACAGGCCGAGCCAGTCGATGGCGCCCGGGTTCTCCGTGGCGTAGGCGATGCCCATGAGCGTCGAGACCGCGCCGTACGAGATGGTCAGGACGCCGATGACGGCGGCGACGCCGAAGCCGCGGCGCGGGGTGAGGGCCGCCATGACGAGGCCGATGCCGCCGAAGAGCAGCGAGAGCAGCGCCACCGAGACGAGCCCCTGGCCGAACATCTTGGCCTGCTCGGCGAAGTCCATCTTGGCGAGCATCGAGCCGATCCACATGATCAGCAGCGGGACGGCCGTGAGGATGAAGAGCGCCGACGCCATCGCGCCGAACTTGGCGAGCACGTAGTCCGCGCGCTCGATCGGGCGGGAGAAGTACAGCGGCACGGTCCTGAACCGGAGGTCCCGGGAGACCGACTGGGGCGCCTGGGAGGCCAGGTAGATGCCGATGACGACCTGGAGGAAGATCGCGTACTGCGTGTATTCGATCGAGAGCTTGGTCTGCTTGGTCGCCACCGCGACGGCGACGATGATCAGCGCCGGGACGCACATCACGCCGGCCAGCAGCATCGGCAGCACCTTGGACTTGGCGCTGCGGCCCAGCCCGTACGCGCCGCGCAGGGACTGCGAGAACAGCGACCGGCGCGCGTACGCCCGGCCGAGGCGCGGGCCGTCGTAGGACCGGTACCCGATGTTGTGGATGCGGGTCGTGTCGGGAGCGGCCTGGGAGGGCTGGGGGATCTGGGTGCTCATCGGGCCGGCACCTCCTCGTGCGGCGTGGACGCCTCGGCGGCCTCCGGGCGGAAGACCTCGGCGATGTGGTGGCGGCGCTGCTCCATGCGGACGAGCCCGAGGCCGAGCCCGGCGACGGTGTCGCGCACCAGGTCGTACGTCTCCTCGCCGGCCGCCTCCAGGAGCAGGACGTGGCCGGCGCCGGGCAGGCCCTCCTCCACGCCCGGGTGGAGGGTGACGCCGGCGGTCGCGAGGGCCGTGCGGAGGGCTGCCGTGCCGTCGGGGTGCTCGTCGGAGTCGGTGACCTCGACCGCGAGGGTCGTGGTGATCCGGGTGAAGTCGCTGGTGGAACTGGAGCGCAGGAGGCGTCCGCCGTCGATGACGACGACGTGGTCGCAGGTGCGCTCCAGCTCGCCGAGGAGGTGGGAGGTGACGAGGACGGAGATGCCGAAGTCGGTCCAGACTCGGCGGATCAGTCCGAGCATCTCGTCCCGGCCGACCGGGTCGAGGCCGTTGGTCGGCTCGTCGAGGAGGACCAGCTTCGGGTCGTGGACCAGCGCCTGGGCGAGTTTCACCCGCTGCTTCATGCCGGTCGAGTACCCGCCGATGGGGCGGTAGCGCTCCTCGTACAGGCCGACGTGGCGCAGGGTGTCGGCCGTCCGCTCGCGGGCGGCGGTCGGGGGCAGCCCGGACATCCGCGCCATGTGGACGACGAACTCGGTGGCCGAGACGTCCGGAGGGAGGCAGTCGTGCTCGGGCATGTATCCCACGCGCTCGCGGATCTGGGGGCCGGAGGTCCGGACGTCGAGGCCCAGGACCTCCGCGTGGCCCTCCGTGGCGGGGGAGAGTCCGAGCAGGATCTTGATCATCGTGGACTTGCCGGCTCCGTTGGCACCCACCAGTCCGGTCACACCGGGCCCGATGTCCAGGGAGAGCCGGTCGAGAGCGGTCACCCGGGGGAACCGCTTGCTGAGGCTTTCGGTCGCGATCACAGTCACGCTACGAAGGTAGTGGTGTGCGCCACACGCGTCGTCAGACCAACGGCTCGATCTCTGTCCGACTACAGGAGTACAAGCCCGCGGGGACGGAACGACGAAAGTTGTCTCCTGCGGGGCGGCGGACTGTCGTTCCCGGTGGTTCCTTCCGCGGTGGTTCCCCGTGAATCTCCGTGGTTCTCCGTGGTTCTCCGTGGTTTCAGGAGGTCGTCCGCCGTGCTTCCCGGGAATCGCCGGGTGCGCTTCCGGCGGAGTTTTCCACAGGCCGTCGTCCGACCCCTTGACTCAGCCGCCGGGCATTGTCACATTCATCGATGTCAAGTTACGAACGCGTAGCGCAGCCGGGCGCTCACAGGGGACGGCGGGTGGCATGGCAACGGCAGTGGCAGGTGGACTCTCCGCGGAGCTGCGGGGATTCAGGGAGGTGCAGCGGCTCGCCTACGCGTGCGCGGAAGCCGTCGCGGCGCAGCTGAGGCCGGGCGTGACCGAACGCGAGGCCGCCCGGATGCAGCGGGAGTGGCTGTACGAGCGGGGCGTCCGGGACTGGTTCCACCGGCCGTTCGCCTGGTTCGGGGACCGCACGGCCTTCGTGGACTTCAAGATCCCGCTCCAGTTCTTCCCGACGAACCGGCGCCTGGAGGCGGGGATGCCGTTCATCCTCGACATGGCCCCGGTCCACAAGGGATACACGGCCGACATCGGCTACAGCGGCTGCCTCGGCCTCGACCCCCTGCACGACAGGCTGCTCGCCGACCTCGCGGCCCACCGCGAGCTGATCCTGCGCGAGGTGCGCGAGCGCCGCACGCTGCGCGAGATATACGAGGACGTGGACCGGCTCATGGTCCGTCAGGGGTACGCGAACCGGCACCGGGCCTACCCCTTCGGCGTCATCGCCCACAAGATCGACCGGGTGAAGGAGCGCCGCATGGCACCGACGCTCTTCGGCTTCGGCGCCCAGGCGCTCAAGGGCCTGGCGAGCGACGCCCTGCACGGGCACCGGGACGGCTGGTCGCCGCTCTGGTCGCCGTACAAGTTCTCCGACCACCCGCCCACACCCGGGCTGTGGGCGGTCGAGCCGCACCTCGGATTCCGGGGTACGGGCGCGAAGTTCGAGGAGATCCTGGTCGTCACCGACTCCAGGGACCCCGAGCAGAGCGCGTTCTGGCTGGACGACGATCTGCCGCACGTGCGGCGCTGGAACGAGGGAGCGGTCTGATGACGGAGCTCAAGGGAGCCCGGGAGCGCCGGGTCCGTACGGGCGGGATCGAGCTGTGCGTCGCCGAGCTCGGCGAGGCGGGCCGGCCGACCGTCCTGCTCGTGCACGGCTATCCGGACTCCAAGGAGGTGTGGTCGGAGGTCGCGGTCCGGCTGGCCGAGGAGTTCCACGTGGTGCTGTACGACGTCCGGGGCCACGGCCGGTCGACGGCACCGGCCCCGCTGCGCGGCGGCTTCACCCTGGAGAAGCTGACGGACGACTTCCTCGCGGTCGCCGACGCCGTCAGCCCGGACCGGCCGGTCCACCTCGTCGGCCACGACTGGGGCTCGGTGCAGGGGTGGGAGTTCGCCACCGTGCCGCGCACCGAGGGCCGGATCGCCTCCTTCACCTCGATGTCCGGGCCCTCCCTCGACCACTTCGGGCACTGGATCAAGCGGCGGATGGCCCGGCCCACCCCGCGCCGGATCGGGCAGCTCCTCGGGCAGGGCGCCAAGTCCTGGTACGTGTACATGCTGCACACCCCCGTGCTGCCGGAGCTGGCCTGGCGCGGGCCACTCGGGAAGCGCTGGCCGGGGATCCTGGAGCGGGTGGAGAAGGTCCCGGCCGGCGACTACCCGACGTCCTCGCTGCCGAACGACGCGGCGCACGGGGCCTGGCTCTACCGGGACAACGTCCGGGCCCGGCTCTCCCGGCCGCGCCCCGACGCGTACGCGCACGTGCCCGTGCAGCTGATCGTGCCGACCGGTGACGCCTTCCTCTCCGACCGGCTCTACGACGACCTGGGCAGCTGGGTGCCGGAGCTGACCCGGCGCACCCTGCCCGCCAAGCACTGGGTGCCGCGCACCCGGCCGGACCAGCTGTCCTCTTGGATCGCCGAGTTCGTCAGGACCCACGAGGGGTCGGCGGCCGGAGCATCGGCGCCGGTCGCGGCGAAGCCGGTGAAGAGCGGGGTGCGGCCGGAGTACGCGGAGCGGTTCGGCGGCCAGCTCGTCCTGGTGACCGGGGCGGCCAGCGGCATCGGACGGGCCACCGCCTTCGCGTTCGCGGAGGCCGGGGCCCGGGTCGTGGCCGTGGACCGGGACGCCGACGGGGCGGCCCGCACGGCGGAGATGGCGCGGCTGATCGGGGCCCCGGAGGCCTGGGGCGAGGCCGTCGACGTCTCCGACGAGCAGGCGATGGAGAAGCTGGCCGCCAAGGTGGAGGACGAGTACGGGGTCGTCGACGTCCTGGTCAACAACGCGGGCATCGGGCTCGCCGGTTCCTTCTTCGAGACGTCGAGCGAGGAGTGGGGGCGGGTCCTGGACGTCAACCTGTGGGGCGTGATCCACGGGTGTCGGCACTTCGGGGCGCGGATGGTCGCGCGGGGCCAGGGCGGCCACATCGTGAACACCGCGTCCGCCGCGGCCTTCCAGCCTTCCCGGGCCCTGCCCGCGTACAGCACCTCGAAGGCGGCGGTGCTGATGCTCAGCGAGTGCCTGCGGGCCGAGCTGGCCGGACAGGGCATCGGGGTGTCCGCGATATGCCCCGGCATCGTCAACACCAACATCACGGCGACCACGCGGTTCGCCGGGGTGTCGGACGAGGCGGAGGAGAAGCGGCGGCAGAAGAAGGCGTCCCGGCTGTACGGGCTGCGGAACTACCCGCCGGAGAAGGTCGCGGACGCGATCCTGGGGGCCGTCCTGCACGACCGGGCCGTCGTGCCGGTGACCCCTGAGGCGCGGGGCGCCCGCTTCCTGTCCCGGCTGAGCCCGGGCGCGCTGCGCACCCTCGCGCGCTGGCAGCCGCCGGCGTAGGGGGCGCGGCGGCGGACGGAGGCGGGTAAGCGCGGAGACGGAGGCGGGCAGGGGACGGAGGCGGGCAGGGGGCGGGGGCGGCGGTCGTACGATCCCTCGCAGGACGGCTCCGCGGCGGCGGGGTGGTGGAAGCGGTCGGTGGGAGCGGGTTTGTCCGAGCAGTCAGCACAGCCGGAGTACCGGATCGAGGATCTCGCCCGTCTCAGCGGGGCCACGGTCCGGACGATCCGCGCCTACCAGGACCGCGGTCTGCTGCCCCGTCCGGAGCGGCGGGGCAGGGCGAACGTCTACGGGGACGCGCACCTCGCGCGGCTCCGGCGGATCGCCGACCTCCTCGACCGGGGCTACACCCTGGCCTCGATCAAGGAGCTCATGGAGGCGTGGGACACCGGCCGGGGGCTCGGCGGGGTGCTCGGCCTGGTCGCGGAGGTCCACGGGCCGTGGACGGACGAGGAGGCGGCCCGGATATCGCGCGCGGAGCTGGACGCCCGCTTCGGCGGCACGCCGGACGAGGAGGCGATCCGGGAGGCCGTGGAACTGGGCGTGCTGGAGCGGATCCCGGACCGGGAGACGGAGGAGTACCTCGTACCGAGCCCCCAGGAACTGGCGGTGGCGGCCGAGCTGTACGCGGCCGGGGTGCCGCTGACGGCGATCACCGGGCACCTGAGGGAGCTGCGGGGCCAGGTCGAGCACATCGCCTCCCGTTTCCTGGAGTTCACGACCGAGTACGTCTTCGCCCGCTATCTGGAGCACCGGCCGCCGACGGACGCGGACGCGGCCGACGCGGCGGCGATGGTGCGGCGGCTCAGACCGCTCGCCCAGCAGACGGTGGACGCCGAACTGGCGCGTGCCATGCGCCTGTTCGCCACCCGGCACCTCCAGGTCCACCTGTCGCCGGACGCGCCGCCCGCGCAGGACGACGAGCCGCGCCCGGTGGTCCTGCCCGCCGGGACGGTCCGGGCCGTGCAGGGCCTGGTCGGGGCGGAGGGGGTCGCGGCCTTCGTCACGGCGGCCACGGAACGAGAGGTCCACAAGAGAACATTGGACGCACTTACCTCAAGTCGCCCCATAGAGCCTGAAGTTGGTCAATTGCCCTGAAATAACAGTCTCGTTGTCCACAGAAAGGCTCCTGATCCTGTGGATAACTCACTCCGGCTGTGGATCAAACCTGTCCACCGTAAGTCGTCGGAAATCATTGGCCGGGGCGATCCCGGCTCCGGCATCCTGACCGGATGACCCCACGACCACCCTTGGACGAACGCCGCACGGTGAAGGTCTCCAAGTACCTCTCCAAGCACCTGCGGCACCAGCCCGAGCGCATCGGGCTCGTCCTCGACGCACAGGGCTGGACCGAGATCGACGCGCTGCTCCGGGCCACCGCCGAGCACGGCTTCCCGATCACCCGCGAGGAGCTCGACCACGTCGTCGAGACCAACGACAAGAAGCGCTTCGCCGTCGAGGGAACCCGCATCCGCGCCAGCCAGGGCCACACGGTCCAGGTGGACCTGGACCTGCCCGCCGCCGAACCGCCCGCGTACCTCTACCACGGCACGGTCGCGACCCGGCTCCCCGCGATCCGGGCGGAGGGGCTGCGGCCCATGGCCCGCCACCATGTGCACCTCTCCCCCGACCGGGAGACCGCGACGCGGGTCGGCGCCCGCCGGGGCCGGCCGGTCGTCCTGAGCGTCGACGCCGGCGCCATGCACCGGGCCGGGCACGTCTTCCACGTCAGCGCCAACGGGGTGTGGCTGACCGACACGGTCCCGCCGGATTTCCTCCGCCTCCCGTCCTGACCCCGCCGCCAGGAAGGGGCGCGAGCCGTGCGGCATGATCGTTCGCATGGCCCATCCCCACCTTCCCAGCACCGAGGCGACCGTCACCGCGATCCGTGAGATCGCCCGGGAGTTCGGCCTGGAGGTGACGGTCACCGACGACATCGGCGCGGACCGGACCTCCCGGCGTACCGCGTCGGACGCGTTCGCCGTCCTCGACCCGGACGGCTCCCTGCCGCACGAGGCCTTCGTCGAACTGGGCGGGTCCCCCGTCGTCACCGTCCAGGTCTTCCCCGAGGACGACGCCCGGATCACCGTGGAGGGCATCGAGTTCGCGGACGTCCCCCGCGACGCCGTCCCGGCCTTCCTGCGGTCCGTCCACGGCGGCCTCGCCCATGTGAAGGGCCGGTTCTTCCCGCCCGGCTGGTGGCTGGTCGTCCCGCTGCCCGGCGACGAGACGTACCGGGAACTCGTCCCCGGCGCCTCGCTCACGGCGTGGATGAACCGGAACGTCCGCTGACGCCCCCGGCCCCGGTGCCGTAGAGGTCCGTAGGGGGTCGTAGGCGGTCGTGGAGGACCGGCGAGGGCCGCCGGAACCCCCCGCGTGCCGGGCGAATCCGCCGCCGGTCCCGGGGAACACTGGCCGGATGGGAGAGATCCGGGTCGGCACCTGCTCGTGGACGGACAAGGCGCTGGTGTCCAGCGGCTGGTACCCGACGGGACAACGGGACGCGGAGGGCAGGCTCCGGTACTACGCCACGCGCTTCCCGGTGGTGGAGGTGGACTCCACGTACTACGGGCTGCCCAGCACCCGCAACAGCCATCTGTGGGCCGAGCGCACCCCCGAGGGCTTCCGCTTCGACGTGAAGGCGTTCTCGCTGTTCACCGGGCACCCGACCCGGCCGGAGGCGCTGCCCGCCGACCTCCGCCCGGCCTTCCTCCGGCAGCGGAGGGACCCGGGCGGCGGCATCGATCCCGGGCTGCTCGACGAGGTGTGGGAGCGGTACGGCGCGGCCCTCGAACCGCTGCGCGGGGCCGGCCGCCTGGGGGCGCTGGTCTTCCAGTTCCCGCACCGGCTCGTGCCGGGCAGGCCCGCGGCGGAGTTCCTGCGCCGGTGCCGCGAGCGCGCCGCCGGATGGCCGGTGGCCGTGGAGTTCCGGAACCCCGGCTGGTGGCGTGAGGAGCACGCCGACGCGACGGCCGCCCTCCTCGCGGAGCTGGACACGGCCACCGTGGCCGTGGACATGACGCAGACGCTGCCCACGTCCGTACCGCCGGTCGTCCGGGTCACCTCTCCGGACCTCGCCCTGGTGCGCTTCCACGGCCGCAACACCGCCTGGGGCACCGGCACCAAGGAGGAGAGGTTCCGCCACGACTACACACCCGCGGAACTCGCGGAGTGGACACCGCGCATCCGCGAGCTGGCCGAGCGTGCGCGGGAGGTGCACGTCCTCTTCAACAACTGCTGCGGGGACGCCGCCGTCCGCGCCGCCGCGTCGATGCGGGGGCTGCTCGGCCTCTCGTAGGGTCGTCCCATGCGACTGAGCACTGTGATCCTGCCGATCGACCGCTGGCACGAGGGGGGCCGCCGGAAGTGGCGGCACGCCGAGGAGCTCGGCTTCCACGCCGCGTACACCTACGACCACCTGTCCTGGCGCGCCTTCCGGGACGGCCCGTGGTTCGGCGCGGTGCCCACGCTCACCGCCGCCGCCGCGGTCACCGAACGGCTCCGCCTCGGCACGCTCGTGACCTCGCCGAACTTCCGGCACCCCGTGACGCTCGCCAAGGACCTGATCACCCTGGACGACGTCTCCGGCGGGCGGATCACGCTCGGCATCGGCGCGGGCGGCAACGGCTTCGACGCCACCGCGCTCGGCCAGGAGGCCTGGACGCCGAAGGAGCGGGCGGACCGGTTCGGGGAGTTCGTGCCGCTGCTCGACCGGCTGCTCACCGAGGACGCGGTCTCGCAGAAGGGCGACTTCTACACGGCGGACGAGGCCCGGAACGTCCCCGGCTGCGTCCAGCGCCCCCGGCTGCCGTTCGCGGTGGCGGCGACCGGCCCGCGCGGGATGCGGCTGGCCGCCCGGTACGGGCAGGGGTGGGTGACGACCGGCGACCCGAAGCTGTACGAGGACGGGACCCCGGAGCAGTCGGTGGCGGCCCTGGCGGGCCAGATCGAGAAGCTCGGCAAGGCCTGCGTCGAGGCCGGGCGGGACGTGGCCGACCTGGACAAGATCCTGCTCACCGGCTTCACCCCGGACCGGAACCGGCCGCTGGAGTCCGTGGACGCCTTCGTGGACTTCGCCGGGCGCCACCGCGAGCTGGGCTTCACCGAGATCGTGATCCACTGGCCGATCCCGGACTCCGACTTCGCGGCCGACCAGGCCGTCTTCGAGTCCATCGCCACGGAGGCGCTCGCCCGGCTGGGGTGACGCGCGGGACGCCGCGCCCGGCGGGTCCGCCCGGTCAGGCGCCCCGTCGGACGTGTCTTCGCTCCTGGGTGGGGATCGCCGGGGCGAGGACGGCCGGGGCACCGTCCGGGACCAGGGCGCCGGCCAGACCCGCCAGGACGTCGCCCACCAGGACCGGGTCGCGCGCGGGCTGGTCCGTCCCGGCCCGCTCGCAGGCGGGGCAGAGGGCCATGCCCAGGCTCGCGACCCACGCCCCGTACGGGGCACCGCAGAAATCGCACTCCGCACTTCGCCGGCCCGCGCCCATGCCCGCCCCCTCCGAGACGCCGTCAGCTCCCTGGAGCCTTCCCCGCCACCCGGGAAAACGAACGGATGTTTACGGCCATGTCCGAACGAGCCGGATACGGGCGGTGGTGGCCGACAGCTCCCGCCGGGAACCCGGACCGGCCCCTCCACCCCTGCGCGCCCCCTGCGCCCCCGCGCTCCCTCCACTCCCTCCCAAGCCACTCATATGTGCGACTCCCCGCACGCACGTGCGCGAGGTGCGGAAGAATGGTGCGGTGACCTCTCCCCGTTCTCCGCGCCCCCCGCGGTCCCCGCGTCCCTCCGCCCCGGCGCCCCGGCTGATCGCCACCGACCTCGACGGCACGCTGCTCCGCGACGACAAGATGGTCTCCGAGCGCACGGTCGCCGCCCTGGCCGCGGCCGAGCGGGCCGGGATCGAGGTCTTCTTCGTCACCGGCCGGCCCGCCCGCTGGATGGACGTCGTCAGCGAGCACGTCCACGGACACGGCATGGCGATCTGCGCCAACGGTGCCGCCGTCGTCGACCTCCACTCCGGAGGCACCTTCCTGGAGGTCCGCCCGCTGGAGCGGCCGGTCGCCCTCGACGTCGTCGAGGCCCTGCGCGCCGCCGCGCCCGGGACCTCCTTCGCCGTGGAGCTCACCACCGGCATCCACTACGAGCCGCACTACCCGCCCTTCTTCCTCGACCCCGGCGCCACCGTCGCCACCGCCGAGAAGCTCCTCTTCGAGGAGGAGTCCGGAGCGGCGGCCCCCGTGCTCAAGCTGCTCGCCCAGCACCCGGACCTCGACCCCGACGCGTTCCTCGCGGTGGCCAGGGCGGCGGCGGGCGACCGGGCCGCCTTCACCCGGTCCAGCCCCACCGCCCTCATCGAGATCAGCGGGCTCGGCGTCTCCAAGGCCTCCACCCTCGCCCTGTGCTGCGCCGCGCGCGGCATCACGGCCGAGGAGGTCGTCGCCTTCGGGGACATGCCGAACGACATCGAGATGCTCACCTGGGCGGGCCGCTCGTACGCGATGGGCAACGCCCACCCGGACGTGTTCGCCGCCGCCTCCGGTCGTACGGCCGGCAACAACGAGGACGGCGTGGCCGTCGTCATCGAGCGGCTGGTCGCCGAGGCCCTCACCGGAACCACGGGCCCGCGCTAGCCGCGACGGACACCCCCTAGAGCGGTGCCTCCCACACCACCGTCGTCCCCCCGCCGCCGTCCCCGAGCCCCGGCCCGCACCAGCTGGCGCCGCCCAGGGACTCCGCCCGGCGCGCCAGGTTGCGCAGGCCGCTGCGCCGCCCGCCCGCCGGGATGCCGACGCCGTCGTCGGCGACCGACAGGCGCACCCCGGCGGAGCCATCGGGCAGGGTGACGCCCGCGTCGACGACCACCTCGATCCGGCTCGCGTCGGCGTGCCGGAACGCGTTGGAGAGCGCCTCGCGCAGCGCGGCGACGAGGTTCTTGCCGGTGAGCTCGCCGACCGTCGAGTCGATCGCGCCGAGGAAGCGGTGCGCGGGCTTGAAGCCGAGCGGCACGGCCGCCATGTTGATCTCCCGCAGGACCCGGGTGCGCAGCCCCGACGGGGCCTCCGCGGGTCCCTGCTGGAGCGCGAAGATCGCCGTACGGATCTCCTGGATGGTCACGTCCAGCTCGTCCACGGCCTTGCCCACGCCCTCGCGCACGGCCGGCACGATCGACCTGCGCTGGGCGCTCTCCAGCATCATGCCGGTGGCGAAGAGCCGCTGGATGACCAGGTCGTGCAGGTCACGGGCGATCCGGTCGCGGTCCTCGTACACGGCGAGGCGCTCCCGGTCGCGCTGCGCGTCGGCCATCATCAGGGCGAGCGCCGCCTGCGAGGCGAACTGGGTGGCGAGCGTCCGCTCCGTCTCCGTGAACGGACGGCCGTCCCGTACGCGCGGCATGGCGAGCGCCCCGAGCACCCGCCCGCCGCTCTGCAGCGGAAGGATCATGCTCGGCCCGTACGTCGAGGTCATCGGGCTGGTCATGCGCGGGTCCGAGGAGGCGTCCTGGACGAAGACCGCCTCGCCCTCGAAGAGCTGCTCCACCACGTCGCTCTCGGGCGGGACCACCACGCCCAGCCACTTCGTGGACCGGGGCGAGGAGACCGCGACGACCTCCAGACCGCCCTCCTCGGCGGGGAGCAGCACGATGCCCGCGTCCGCGTCGGCGAGCCGGCGGGCCTGTTCGGCGACGACCGTGAGGGCGTCGTCGGCGTCGCCGCCGGAGAGCAGGGCGGTGGTGACGGCGACCGAGCCGTCGATCCACCGTTCGCGCTGCCGGGCCGCCTCATACAGGCGGGCGTTGCCGATGGCGATGCCCGCCTCGGTGGCGAGCACCCGGACCATGTGCACGTCGTAGTCGTTGAAGTCGTCGGCGCCGCGCTTCTCCGCGAGGTACAGGTTGCCGAAGATCTCGCCCTGGACCCGGATGGGGACGCCGAGGAAGGACCTCATCGGCGGGTGTCCGGGCGGGAAGCCCGCCGCGCGCGGGTCCTTGGAGAGGTCGGCGAGGCGGATGGTCTGCGGGTCGCGGATCAGCGCGCCGAGCAGCCCCGCGTGGCCGTCGGGGCGGCGTCCGATCCGGCGGGCCGTGTCCTCGTCGACGCCGAAGGTGACGAAGTCGGAGAGGCCGTCGCCCTCGTCGTCGACGACGCCGATCGCCGCGTACCGGGCGTCGGCGAGTTCGGCGGCGGTCTCGCAGATGCGGTCGAGGGTGGAGTGGAGTTCGAGCCCGGTGCCGACCGAGCGCATGGCCTCCAGGAGCTGCGGTACGCGGGCGGTGAGCTCCGTGGACAGCCCCTGGAGGCTGCGGGTGGCCCGGGTGGCGGCTTCCAGGGGGTCCGGGGCGTCGGACTCGGCGGCGGTCATGGCTTGAGCCTAGTAAGTCCTATTTAGCGAGAAAAGTCAGCTGCTCCGGTCGTCGTGGTGACGGCGAGCAGGTCGGTCGCCCTCTCCTGCTCCAGCATCCGGCGCAGCGGGCCGTCCTCCGCGGCGAGCTCGGCGTACGGGCCGCGCTGCACGGTCCGGCCCCCGTCCAGGACGAGCACCTCGTCGACGGCGTCGAGGCCGTGCAGCCGGTGGGTGATGAGGACGGTGGTGCGGCCCTCGGTGGCCCGCAGCAGGTCGTCGGTGAGCGCGTCGGCGGTGGCGAGGTCCAGGTGCTCGGCGGGTTCGTCGAGGACGAGGACCGGGAAGTCGGCCAGGAGGGCCCGCGCGAGCGCGAGCCGCTGGCGCTGGCCGCCGGAGAGCCGGGCGCCGTGTTCGCCCACGAGGGTGTCGAGCCCGTCGGGCAGCCCGTCGACCCAGTCGAGCAGCCGGGCCCGGCGCAGCGCCTCGCGCAGCTCCCCGTCGTCCGCGCCGACCCTGGCGAGCCGCAGGTTCTCGCGGACGGAGCTGTCGAAGAGGTGCGCGTCCTGGGCGCACAGGCCGACCATCCGCCGGACCGCGTCCCCGTCCAGCTCCCAGGCGGGCACGCCGCCGAGCCGGTACGTGCCGTGCTCCACGTCCAGGAACCGCAGCAGGACCTGGGCGAGCGTGGTCTTGCCGGAGCCGGAGGCGCCGACGACGGCGACCCGGCGCCCGGCCTCCAGGGTGAGCCCGAAGCCGGTGAGCGCCGGACGCTCCTGCCCGGCGTACCGGGCGGAGATCCCGGACAGTTCGAGGGGGAACGGACCCGCCGGGGGAGCGGCGGGCGTCCGCGGCTCCCGTACGGGCACGGGGGCGTCGAGCACCTCGAAGACCCGCTCGGCGCTGTGCTTGACGCGCTGGCGGTACTGGACGGCGAGCGGAAGCCCGGTCACGGCCTCGAAGGCGGCCAGCGGGGTCAGGACGACCACGGCGAGCGAGACCCCGTCGAGCCGCCCCTCCCGTACGGCCTGGACGCCGACGAGCGCGGCGGCCGCGACCGTCAGGCCGCAGGCCAGGGCGGAGAGCCCGGCTCCGAGCGCGGTGGCGGCGGCCTGCCGGGAGGCGATGCCGGTGAGGGCGCCGTCGGCCTCCCGTGCCCTTTCGGTACGGCTCCGCAGCGCGCCGGCCACGGTCAGCTCGGCGCAGCCGCGCAGCAGGTCGGCCACGGCGGTCGCCAGGGCGCCGCGCGCGGGGGCGAGCCGCCGTTCGGCCCGGCGGGCGAGGGCCCCGCCGGCCGCCGGTACGGCGATTCCCGCGACGAGCAGGCCCACGGCGAGGACGGCACCGGCCTCGGGGAGCAGCCAGGCGGTGAACCCGGCGGCCCCGACGCCCACGACGAGCGCGGCGCCCACCGGGAGCAGCCAGCGCAGCCAGTAGTCCTGGAGCGCGTCGACGTCCTGGACGAGCCGGGAGAGCAGGTCGCCGCGCCGGGTGCGGCCGAGGCCGGCCGGGGCGATCCGCTCCAGCCGCCGGTAGACGGAGACCCGCAGGTCGGCGAGCATCCGCAGGACGGCGTCGTGGGAAACGAGCCGCTCGGCGTACCGGAAGACGGCCCGGCCGATGCCGAAGGCGCGCGTGGCGGTGACCGCCATCATCAGGTGGAGGACGGGGGGCTGTTCGGAGGCCCGGGAGATGAGCCAGCCGGAGACGGCCATGAGCCCGACGGCGGATCCGAGGGCGAGGCTTCCGAGCAGCAGCGCGAGCGCCATCCGCCCCTTGAGCTCCCCGGCCATGTCCCGGACCCGCAGGAGCACACCGCGCGGGGCCGCGAACGCCCCGGAACCCCCGGGGACCGACGCCTCGCCGTCGGGCGCGGCGGCCACGGTCGCCACCCCGGACCAGACCGCCGCGTCGACGGCACCGGATCCGGTGTCCCTGAAGGCGTCCTTGAAGGCGTCCCGGCCGGCGTCCCGGTTGACCTCCCCGGAGGCATCCCGACCGGCGTCCCAGGAGGCGCCGACCGGAGCCGTCCCGGCAGCCTCCGTACGCCCGGCGGGCACCACCGGTCCGGCGGCACCCGCGCCACCGGCCGAAGCCGACGCCCCATCCGTACCGACGCGGTCGACCGAAGCCGACGCCCCGTCCGTACCGACGCGGTCGACCGAAGCCGACGCCCCGTCCATACCGACGCCACCGGCCGGGCCCGCACCGCCGCCCGCCCCGGTACCCGTTCCCAGGCCCACCACCCGGTCCGCCACCGCGAGCAGCGCCGGGCGGTGGACCACGAGCAGGACCGTCCGGCCGGCCGCGAGGCGCCGGACCGCGTCGACCACGCCCGCCTCCGTCTCGCCGTCGAGCGCGGCCGTGGGCTCGTCGAGCAGCAGCAGGGGCCGGTCGGCCAGGAACGCGCGGGCGAGCGCGAGCCGTTGCCGCTGCCCCGCCGAGAGCCCGGCGCCGTCCTCGCCGAGCGGGGTGTCGAGCCCGCCGGGCAGCTCCGCGACGAACCCGTCGGCGCCCGCGTCCCGCAGGGCCTCCCGTACCGCCTCGTCGGAGGCGTCCGGGCGGGCGAGCCGTACGTTCTCGGCGATCGTCCCCGCGAAGAGGTACGGGCGCTGCGGCACCCAGGCGATCCGTGACCGCCAGGCCTCCAGGTCGAGCCCCGCGAGGTCCTCGCCGCCGACCCGGACGGTGCCGCCCGGCTCCGGGGCCGTGAACCCGAGGACCACGTCGAGCAGCGTCGACTTCCCCGAGCCGCTCGGCCCGACCAGAGCCACCGTCTCGCCCGGCTCGACCGTCAGCGTCGCCGCGTCGAGCGACGGTTCGGTCCGCCCCGCGTGGCGCACCGTCACGGCGTCCAGTTCGAGGCGCACGGAGTCCGGGACCGCGCCCGTCCCCCCGTTCCGTACCGGCTGCTCCAGGACGTCGAAGATCTCCTCCGCCGCCGCGAGCCCCTCCGCCGCCGCGTGGTACTGCGCCCCCACCTGCCGCAGCGGGAGGTACGCCTCGGGCGCCAGGATCAGGATGACGAGCCCGGTGTAGAGGTCGAGGTCGCCGTGGACGAGCCTCATGCCGATGGTCACGGCGACGAGGGCGACCGACAGGGTGGCGAGCAGTTCGAGGGCGAAGGAGGAGAGGAAGGCGATCCGCAGCGTGCGCATGGTCGCCTGCCGGTACGCGGAGGTGATCGCGCGGATCGACTCGGCCTGGGCCTTCGCCCGGCCGAAGACCTTGAGGGTGGGAAGGCCGGCCACCACGTCCAGGAAGTGACCGGAGAGCCGCGAGAGCAGCTTCCACTGCCGGTCCATCCGGGCCTGGGTGTACCAGCCGATGAGGATCATGAAGAGCGGGATGAGCGGCAGCGTGACGACGATGATCGCCGCCGAGACCCAGTCCTCGGTGACGATCCGGGCCAGGACCGCCACCGGCACGACCACCGCGAGGCCCAACTGGGGCAGGTAACGCGCGAAGTAGTCGTCGAGCGCGTCCACGCCCCGCGTCGCGAGGGCGATCAGCGAGCCGGTCCGCTGCCCGCCGAGCCATCCCGGTCCGAGCGCGGCGGCGCGGACGAGGAGCCGCCCCCGCAGTTCGGACTTGACCGCCGCGCTCGCCCGGTGGGCGGCGAGCTCGGTCAGCCAGGAGACCAGCCCCCGCGCCACCGCCACTCCGGCGAGCAGCAGCAGGGGCGTGGCCAGGGCGGAAACCGACCGGCCCTCCTTGAAGGACCCCACCACGACCTCGGCGACGAGCATCGCCTGGGCGACGACCAGCGCCGCTCCGACGAGGCCGAGCACGACCACCGCGATCAGGAAGACACGGGTGGCCCGGGCGTACCGGAGCAGACGCGGGTCGATCGGTTTCACGTGAAACATGCCCCTCTCTGAGCGCCGGCCGGCCCTAGTGGGCGCTGTCGGCGATGTGCTGCGTACCGATCCGCTTGCGGAACACCCAGTAGGTCCAGCTCTGGTAGAGCAGCACCAGCGGGGTCGCGATCCCGGCGCACCACGTCATGATCTTGAGCGTGTACGGGCTCGACGACGCGTTCGTCACGGTAAGGCTCCACTCAGGGTTGAGCGAAGACGGCATGACGTCCGGGAAGAGCGCCAGGAAGAGCATCGCCACCGAGGCGGCGATCGTGACGCCCGAGAGCGCGAACGACCAGCCCTCGCGCCCCGCCTTGATGGCGACGATCGCGCCGACCAGCGCCACCGCCGCGACCACCATCGCCACGAAGCTGGCGGCGTCGCCCGTGTGGATCTGGGTCCAGATCAGGAAGACGAGGGCGAGCACCGCCGTGACCAGACCCAGCTTGAGCGCGAGCGCCCGGGCCCGTACCCGGATGTCACCGTCCGTCTTGAGCGAGGCGAAGACCGCGCCGTGGAAGGTGAAGAGGGTGAGCGTGACCAGTCCGCCGAGGAGCGCGTACGGGTTGAGCAGGTCGAAGAAGGTGCCCACGTACTCCATGTCCGCGTCGATCTTCACGCCCCGGACGATGTTGCCGAAGGCCACGCCCCAGAGGAACGCGGGGAGCAGCGAGGTCCAGAAGATGGCCTGCTCCCAGTTGCGCTGCCAGTTCTCCTCGGGCCGCTTCGCCCGGTACTCGAAGGCCACGCCCCGGATGATCAGACAGACCAGGATGAGCAGCAGCGGCAGGTAGAAGCCGGAGAACAGCGTCGCGTACCACTCGGGGAAGGCGGCGAAGGTGGCGCCGCCGGCGGTGAGCAGCCACACCTCGTTGCCGTCCCAGACGGGTCCGATGGTGTTGATGAGGACCCGCTTCTCGGGCCGGTCCCTGGCGAGCAGCTTGGTCAGGATGCCGATCCCGAAGTCGAAGCCCTCCAGGAAGAAGTAGCCGATCCAGAGGACGGCGATGAGTACGAACCAGACGTCGTGAAGTTCCATGCCTCGGTCTCCTGAGCCTCAGTACGAGAAGGCCATGGGCCGGTCGGGGTCACGGGTGTCCCCGCCGATCTTGGTGGGCGGGTTGAGGTCGTCGTCGGTCAGCTCGGGCGGCCCCGCCTTGACGTACTTGACGAGGAGCTTGACCTCGATGACCGCGAGAACGGCGTAGAGCAGCGTGAAGCCGATCATCGAGGTGAGGACCTCGGCCTGGGAGACACCGGGGGAGACCGCGTCCCGGGTGCGCAGCACGCCGTAGACGACCCACGGCTGACGGCCCATCTCGGTGAAGATCCAGCCCCAGGAGTTGGCGATCAGCGGGAAGAGCATCGTCCAGAGCGCGACGATCCAGTACCACCTGCCGATGCGGGGGCTGAGGGCCTTGTTCTTGAAGAGGACCAGGTTCGGCACCTCGTCCTCGCCCGTCCGCAGCCCCGGCGCCAGCATGAACTTCTTCCGGGTCAGCCAGAGGCCGATGATCCCCAGCGTCAGGGAGGCCATGCCGAAGCCGATCATCCAGCGGAAGCCCCAGTAGGCGACGGGGATGTTGGGCCGGTAGTCGCCGGGGCCGTACTTCTCCTGCTCGGCCTTGTTGACGTCGTTGATGCCGGGGACGTACGAGGTGAAGTCGTCGTTCGCGAGGAAGGACAGCAGGCCGGGGATCTCGATGGCGACCTTGTTGTGGCCCTTGTCGACGTCGCCGTAGGCGAAGATCGAGAAGGGGGCGGGCGCCTCGCCGTCCCAGAGCGCCTCGGCGGCGGCCATCTTCATCGGCTGCTGCTTGAACATGACCTTGCCGAGCAGGTCACCGCTGATGGCGGTGCCGAGGCCGGCGATGATCAGGGTGACCAGGCCGAGCCGCAGCGAGGTCCTCATCACGGGGATGTGCTTCTTGCGGGCCAGGTGGAAGGCGGAGATGCCGACCATGAACGCGCCGCCGACCAGGAAGGCCGCCGTGATGGTGTGGAAGAACTGGGTGAGGGCCGTGTTCTGGGTGAGCACGAGCCAGAAGTCGGTGAGCTCCGCCCGGCCGCGCTCCTCGTTGATGCGGTAGCCCACCGGGTGCTGCATCCAGGAGTTGGCCGCCAGGATGAAGTACGCGGAGAGAACGGTGCCGATCGAGACCATCCACATGCAGGCGAGGTGGATCCTCTTCGGCAGCTTGTCCCAGCCGAAGATCCAGAGCCCGATGAAGGTCGACTCGAAGAAGAAGGCGATGAGCGCCTCGAACGCGAGCGGGGCGCCGAAGATGTCGCCGACGAAGCGCGAGTAGTCGGACCAGTTCATGCCGAACTGGAACTCCTGCACGATGCCGGTGACGACGCCCATGGCGATGTTGATCAGGAAGAGCTTGCCCCAGAACTTCGTCGCCCTGAGGTACTTCTCGTTCTCCGTCCGCACCCAGGCGGTCTGGAGGCCTGCCGTGAGCGCCGCGAGGGAGATCGTCAGCGGGACGAAGAGGAAGTGGTAGACGGTGGTGATGCCGAACTGCCAGCGCGCGAGGGTCTCTGGCGCAAGAGCGAGGTCCACGTCGTTTTCTCCTTACATCGCCGTGGTCACATCGGCAGTTTGCCCTGACCGTCCCCCCTATAGCGGGACGAACCGGGGCACGCTTGTGAACGCGTTCACATTCACAAGCATTATGGCTCATACGAAATCCGTACTTGTCTTCGGGGGCCCTTTCCAGGGCGTCTCTTTCCTCACACGCCGACGGCCCCCGCGAGCGGTTGCTCGCGGGGGCCGTCGGAACGCGCTCCGGTGAGGCTCAGAGCTCCTTGCGGAAGCCCTCCGCCGCCTGGAGGAACAGGTCGTTCGCCTCGCCCTCGCCGATCGTGACGCGCACGCCCTCGCCGGCGAACGGGCGCACCACGACGCCGTGCCGCTCGCACGCCGCCGCGAAGTCCGCCGTCCGCTCGCCGAGCCGCAGCCAGACGAAGTTCGCCTGGGTGTCCGGCACGGTCCAGCCCTGGTCGACCAGGGCCGCGCGGACCCGCTCGCGCTCGGACACCAGCGCGCCGACCCGGCCGAGCAGCTCGTCCTCGGCCCGCAGCGAGGCCACCGCCGCGTCCTGCGCCAGCTGGCTCACGCCGAACGGCACCGCCGTCTTGCGCAGCGCCGCCGCCACCGGCTCGTGGGCGACCGCGAAGCCGACCCGCAGCCCGGCCAGGCCGTACGCCTTGGAGAAGGTGCGCAGCACGGCGACGTTGGGCCGGTCGCGGTACAGCTCGATGCCGTCCGGGATCTCGGGGTCGCGCACGAACTCCTTGTACGCCTCGTCGAGCACGACCAGGACGTCGGAGGGCACCCGGTTGAGGAAGCGCTCCAGCTCGGCCCGGCGCACCGCGGTGCCCGTGGGGTTGTTGGGGTTGCAGACGAAGATCAGCCGGGTCCGGTCGGTGATCGCCTCCGCCATCGCGTCGAGGTCGTGCACCTCGCCGTCGGTCAGCGGCACCTGCACCGAGGTGGCCCCGCTGATCTGCGTGATGATCGGGTACGCCTCGAAGGAGCGCCAGGCGTAGATCACCTCGTCGCCCGGGCCCGAGGTCGCCTGGAGCAGCGACTGCGCGACCCCGACCGAGCCGGTGCCCGTGGCCAGGTGCGAGACGGGCACGCCGAAGCGGTCCGCCAGCTCCTGCGTCAGAGCGGTGCAGGCCATGTCCGGGTACCGGTTGAAGGTGTCGGCGCCGGCCACCACGCTCTCCAGGACCCCCGGGAGCGGCGGGTAGGGGTTCTCGTTGGAGGACAGCTTGAAGGCCACGGGTCCGTCCGCGGCGGCCGGCTTGCCCGGCTTGTAGGTGGGGACGCCGTCCAGCTCGGCGCGCAGCCTGGGGCTGCCGGTCCTCGTCCCGCTGGTCTCGCTCACAGTGTGGCCTCCTCGACCGTCCGTACCGCCAATACTGCTCACCTTAAGAGGATTCGCTCCCGCTGCGAATGGGCCGCGGACAACAGGAGGGACACGGCCCCGCCACCGGCCCCGGGGGTGGGGGCGCGCGGACGGGTGGCGCGCGCCGGTGGCGAGCGCCGTGGCGCGCATCCCCCGTAGAGGTGAGTTGAGACCTCTTCGAGACTTCGCCCCCTCGCCAGGCCCACACCGCCTGTCAACGCCAAGTCATAGGCGTGGACCTGCAACTACCTTTGATCCAGATCCATTTCATGCTTTTCGATCATGCAGAAACGTGCCTGTCAACGTCTGCATATGCGTCCGTACCGACCGCCCCTCATCGCCCTACTATCGGCTCGCCATGACAGCAGCAGGGAAGCACCAGGTGAGCCGGGCACAGACCCGGGGAAGCCGGCAGGGCCGGGCGGGCATCCGGGACGTGGCCGCCGCCGCCGGGGTCTCCATCACGACTGTCTCCGACGCGCTCAACGGGAAGGGCCGGCTCCCCGACGCCACCCGCCGCCACGTCCGCGAGGTCGCCGACCGGCTGGGCTACCGCCCGTCCGCGGCCGCCCGCACGCTCCGCACGGGCAAGTCGGGACTCATCGGCCTGACCGTGACCACGTACGGGGATGAACCTTTCACCTTCACCGAATTCGCGTACTTCGCGGAGATGGCCAGGGCGGCCACATCGGCCGCGCTCGCCCGGGGCTATGCCCTGGTCATCCTCCCCGCCACCTCCCGCCATGACGTCTGGTCGAACGTCGCCCTCGACGGCACCGTCGTCATCGACCCCTCCGACCACGACCCCGTCGTCACCGAACTGGTCCGCCAGGGCCTGCCCGTCGTCTCCGACGGACGCCCCGCCGGCACCCTTCCGGTCACCGCCTGGGTCGACAACGACCACGAAGCCGCCGTCCTCGACCTGCTCGACCACCTCGCCGACGCCGGCGCCCGCCGCATCGGCCTCCTCACCGGCACCAGCACGGACACCTACACCCGCCTGTCCACCACCGCCTACCTCAACTGGTGCGCGCGGGTGGGCCAGGACCCCGTCTACGAGGCCTATCCGGCGCACGATCCGTGCGCGGGCGCCGTCGCGGCCGACCGGCTGCTCGCCCGCCCGGACCGGCCCGACGCCGTGTACGGCCTCTTCGACCCCAACGGAACCGACCTCCTCGCGGCCGCGCGCCGCTATGGGCTGCGCGTCCCGGACGACCTCCTGCTGGTCTGCTGCAGCGAGTCGGCCGGCTACGCCACCACCGAACCGCCCCTCACGACGCTCTCGCTCAAACCGCGCCGGATCGGCACGGCCGTCGTCCAGCTCCTCATCGACGCCATCGAGGGGGTCGAAACCGACGGACCGGTCGAGCAGGTGATACCGACCGAACTCATCGTCCGCACCTCCTCGCAGCGCCGCCCGCCCCGCACGACGGTCAGCCCGCCGCGCTCACCCGCGAAGGACTGACACGGAGGACTGACACGGAGGACTGACACGGGGGGCTGACGCGAAGAACCGCGGCGACCGGACACGGAGGACCGCGGCGAAGGTCCGGCTCCCCTGGAAAGGAACGCCTTCGAACACGCCGTTCTCGTCCCTGCCCACGGGCGAGAACGGCGAAACCGATCACCGCACCGGCCCCAACCCTGGACTGGACCTTCCCAATTCGGGCGAAACGACCGGTGAACCCGGAGTGGACCCGGATTCACCACCCCTGGTGCGTCACACAGGAGGACGCTCATTCCTATGATGGGCGGACGACACCGCGGGCCACCCCGACCAGGCCGGTCCGCGATGTGCAGGGCATCGCGACGGTGGTGGAGGGGTCGATGACTCAGGGGGCCGGTCAGGAGCCCGTGGTACGCACGGCGACATTGCGTGACTTCCGCGTACCACCGTACGCACGCGTGCCCGTACAGAGCCATGCCGTCGAACAGTCGGGGCAGGAGCGGACGCCCGCGCCGGCGGAGCACGTACGGTCCGAACACCCGGTGCCGCACGAGGCCCCGACGCCGCACGAGGCCTCCGCCTCCGGCTCCGGCGAGCACCCGGCGCCGCGCCCGGCCTCGACGCCGCACGCCGGCCCGGAACCGCACGCCGCCCCGGCCCCGGCCGCCCGGCCGGCCGTCGGCGAGCCGCTGCCCCCCGTCGCGCCCTCCCCGGTCGAGGCCGTGCCGGTGCGGGCCCCGGCGCCGGTGCACCCCCCGGCGGCCGAGGCCGTGCCGCAGGCGTCCGTACCGCAGACGCCCCCGCCCCCGCCGCAGGCCCCCGCGCCCATGCCCGCCGATCCGACGCTCCACCTCGGTCACCGCGCCGCCGCGCCCGCGTACCCCGCCGCCTCCGGCCACCCCGGGAACGCGTTCCCCGAGGGCGAGGTGCCCGAGGGGTACACGCCGACCGAGCGCGACCTGCCCGTCATCAACCGCGGCGACACCGTCCAGGTGAAGGTCTCCCCCGTGCCCGCCCCCGCGGGCGAGGTCCCGTCCGGCGACGGACCCGGTCCCCTCTACGTCGTCGGGGACGTCCACGGCTACCTCGACGAACTCCTCGCGGCCCTCCGCGCCCAGGGCCTCGTCGACGAGAACGGCGGCTGGTCCGCAGGCAACGCCCGCCTCTGGTTCCTCGGCGACTTCACCGACCGCGGTCCCGACGGGATCGGCGTGATCGACCTGGTCATGCGGCTCTCCGCCGAGGCCGCCGCCGCCGGCGGCTACTGCAAGGCCCTCATGGGCAACCACGAGCTGCTGCTCATCGGCGCCAAGCGCTTCGGCGACACCCCGGTCAACTCCGGCGCGGGCACGGCCACCTTCCAGGCCGCCTGGCTGCTCAACGGCGGCCAGAAGCAGGACATGGACCGACTCCAGGACGTCCACCTCCAGTGGATGTCCCGGCTCGACGCCGTGGTGCGGGAGGACGACCACCTCCTCGTCCACTCGGACACCACCGCGTACCTCGAATACGGCGAGACCATCGAGGACGTCAACGACACGGTCCACGAGATCCTCACCCGGAACGACGCGGACGAGGTCTGGGACGTGTTCCGGAAGTTCACCAAGCGCTTCGCGTTCCGTGACGACGGGGGCCCGCAGGCCGTCCAGGAGCTGCTCTCCACCTACGGCGGCAGCCGGATCGTGCACGGCCACAGCCCGATCCCGTACCTCCTCGGCCAGGTCGGCACGGAGGACGGCGAGGACGGCGGCGGCCCGGTCGTCGACGGGCCGCACGTGTACGCCGACGGGCTCGCGATCGCCATGGACGGCGGAGTGACCATGGCCGGAAAGCTGCTTGTCGTCCAACTCCCCCTGAACGAAAGAGCGAACGCCTGACGCATCACCCTGCGCATCCGTGGAGGGCGATTTCCGGAAACACCCTGTCAGCCCGTGGCGTCGCCGCAATACCATCGGGTGCATCCGTAGCAGGCTCTCCTCCGTTTCCGCCCGCCCGGCCGCCTTCCCGCTGCCGTCACGGGCCTACGGAGCATCGGGGGATGCACATGAACGTGGCTCCGCACCTGCTGACCGAGGACCGTGCCGAGTACGAGCGGGTCCTCGACGACGCACTGGACACCGCCCACGCACGTCCGGAACTCGCCGGGGTGGGCACCCGGCTCACCGTCGCGCAACTACGCGCGATGACCCTGAACGCGACGGCGCTCGTCACCTCCGCCGCCGCGAGCGAGTACGACCACTTCGTGAAGGTCCGCGAGCAGAACCGCACGGCCTTCGGGACCCGCGCCCCGGCCGCGTACGACCTCCCCGGCCCCGGCGCGGGCGTCGTCGCGATCGTCACCGTCATGGTCCCGGTCCTCGCGGGCGCCGCCTCCGTCATCTTCCTGCTGGTCGGCGCGGTGCTGCACGCCCTCGCGCCCACCGTGGCGTTCGGCGCGACCCTGCTCACGGCCGGCCTGGTCTTCGGCTCCCTCGCCGCCGCCGGGCTGCTCTGCGCGGCCGCCGGACTCCTCGTCACGGCCCTGCGCAACAGCCCGGCCGAGGTGAGCACGGGCGGCCCGCCCCCCGCCCCGGACGACGAACTCTCCCGCGCCCGCGAGGCCTGGCGCCTCGCCCTCCTCGAACGCGGCATCCTCCCCTTCCTCCGCGACGCCCTCGCCGCCACGGACCCTTCCGATCCTTCCGACCCCTGACGGAACTCCCGGAACTCCCGGAACGACGGAACGGGCCCGTCGGCTACAGACGGAGCGGGCCCGTCGGCTACAGGTCGGGCAGCCGTTCGTCGGCCCCGGGAGACCGCCCCTCCTCCAGCCAGTGGAGGTAGATCCGCAGATCCGTCGCCAGGCGTCCCGCGAGGGAGGACTCGTAGTCCCGGACGGCGGCGGCCACGCCCTGCCGAGCCCAGTCGACGTCGTCCCAGTCGTGGGCGGACAGGTACTCCGCGATCCGGCCGCGGTCGCGCCACCACTCCCGCACCGCGCCCGGCGTCCACCGCGAGTCGCCGTCGCAGCCGTACCCGAGAAGGGGATCGCGGTCGGCTGCTTCGACCAGCCGTGCCGTCTCCGCCGGCGTCCCGGGCTGGCGGTAGACGTACTCGGTCAGGTACGCGCCGCCGTAGAGGACGTGCCGGGGCGCGGAGTCCCGGCCCGTCCGGCACGTATCGGTCTCGCCGCCGTAGAAGGGCCCCGGCACGTTGAGCCAGAGCCGGTCCTCCCAGTCGCCCCGGAATGCTTCGCGGTCGCCGCCGAGGCGCGCGACGGGGTCGTAGTAGAGGGTCACCGGCCGAGCATAGAAGCCGTCGTCCCATCACGCCGAAGGGGTCCGGATGTCCGGAACGCCGTTCCGGGAAGCCCCTCGTCCTTCCCGGAACGGCGCGCCCGAAGGGCCCGGCGTCAGTCCGCCAGCGGCAGATAGACCCGGTTGCCGCTCGCCGCGAACTCCTTCGACTTCTCCGCCATGCCGGCCTCGATCTCCTGCTCCGTGCCGCCGTGTTCGCGGCGGATGTCCTGGGAGATCTTCATCGAGCAGAACTTCGGACCGCACATCGAGCAGAAGTGCGCGGTCTTCGCGGGCTCCGCCGGGAGGGTCTCGTCGTGGAACTCGCGGGCGGTGTCCGGGTCGAGGGCCAGGTTGAACTGGTCCTCCCAGCGGAACTCGAAGCGCGCGTCCGAGAGCGCGTCGTCCCACTCCTGGGCGCCCGGGTGCCCCTTGGCGAGGTCCGCCGCGTGGGCCGCGATCTTGTAGGTGATGACGCCGGTCTTCACGTCGTCGCGGTTGGGCAGGCCCAGGTGCTCCTTGGGCGTCACGTAGCAGAGCATCGCCGTGCCCCACCAGGCGATCATCGCCGCGCCGATGCCGGAGGTGATGTGGTCGTACGCGGGCGCGACGTCCGTGGTCAGCGGGCCGAGGGTGTAGAACGGCGCCTCCTCGCAGATCTCCTGCTGGAGGTCGATGTTCTCCTTGATCTTGTGCATCGGGACGTGCCCGGGGCCCTCGATCATCGTCTGGACGTTGTGCCGCTTGGCGATCGTGTTCAGCTCGCCGAGCGTCTTCAACTCCGCGAACTGCGCCGCGTCGTTGGCGTCCGCGATCGAGCCGGGCCGCAGTCCGTCGCCGAGCGAGTACGTGACGTCGTACGCCGCCAGGATCTCGCAGAGCTCCTCGAAGTGCGTGTAGAGGAAGTTCTCCTTGTGGTGCGCGAGGCACCAGGCGGCCATGATCGAGCCGCCGCGCGAGACGATGCCGGTCTTGCGGCGCGCGGTGAGCGGCACGTACGGCAGGAGCACGCCGGCGTGCACCGTCATGTAGTCGACGCCCTGCTCGGCCTGCTCGATGACCGTGTCCTTGTAGATCTCCCAGCTCAGCTCCTCGGCCCTGCCGTCGACCTTCTCCAGGGCCTGGTAGAGCGGGACGGTGCCGATCGGCACGGGGGAGTTGCGCAGCACCCACTCGCGGGTGGTGTGGATGTTGCGGCCGGTGGACAGGTCCATGACCGTGTCGGCGCCCCACTTGGTCGCCCAGGTCATCTTCTCCACCTCCTCCTCGATGGAGGAGGTGACGGCGGAGTTGCCGATGTTGGCGTTGACCTTCACCAGGAACCGCTTGCCGATGATCATCGGCTCGATCTCCGGGTGGTTGACGTTCGCCGGGAGCACGGCCCGGCCCGCCGCGATCTCCTCGCGCACGACCTCGGGGGAGACGTTCTCGCGGATCGCGACGTACTCCATCTCCGGCGTGATCTCGCCACGGCGGGCGTACGCGAGCTGCGTCACCGCCTGACCGGAGCGGCCCCGGCGCGGCAGCCGGGGGCGGCCGGGGAAGACGGCGTCGAGGTTCTTGAGGCCGCCGCCGCGCGGCGAGGTGTGCTTGATGCCGTCGTCCTCGGGACGGGCCGGACGGCCCGCGTACTCCTCGGTGTCGCCGCGCGCGATGATCCAGTTCTCGCGCAGCGGCGGCAGACCCCGCCGCACGTCGGTGTCGACGGTGGGGTCGGTGTACGGGCCGGACGTGTCGTACAGCGTGACGTCCTTGCCGTTGGTGAGGTGCACCTGACGGACCGGCACCCGCAGGTCGGGGCGCGATCCCTGGACGTACCCCTTGTGCCAGCCCGGCGTGCGGTCTTCCTGGCTGGTGGCAGGCGTGCGTGCATCCTGAATGGTCATGAGACCGATCTCCCTACGCCGGCATTACCCGGTAACAGGTTCGGCGGTCGGCGCAGCCTCCTCCCGTACGTACATCGGTACGCGCGTACGGTGATCAGCGCCCTCTCAGCCCGGTGCTCCGAGCTCCCGCGTGTGCAAAGGTGTCACCACGCTAGCGTCATCCCGGGCGTGCTGAACAGTGGGCCCCCGCCGTTCTTGCGATGATCGGTCGGTGACTTCCCCCCAGCAGCCCCCCGAGCCCCACGACCACTCCCACGGTCCGGGACCCTCCCACGGCCATGGACCCTCCCACGGTCATGGATCCGGCGGCGGCCATGGATCCGGCGGCGGAGCAGGGCCCGGTCACGGAGCCGGACACGGGCACAGCCACGCGCACGGGCCCGCCGTGCCCGTGTCCCGGCACCTGCGCAAGGTCATCGCCGCCGTCCTGGTCCCCTTCGCCACCGCCGTCCTGGTCGGTCTCGCGGTCCTGTGGCCCGGCGGCGCCCCGCCGCACGAGCGGACCGGTGTCGGTTTCGACCGGCAGACCGAGCAGGGCAGGGTCGTCTCCGTCGAGCAGGTCGACTGCAAGGCCGTGAACGCCGGTCAGGTCCCGCCGACCGGCGACACCTCCACCCCGGAGGGGCGCGAGGCGGTCGAGGCGCAGCAGGGGGAGTGCAAGCGGGCGAAGGTCGAGGTCACCACCGGTCCGAACAAGGGGCGCGAGTTCACCGAGATCGTGCAGCCGGGCGCCCCGCGCCAACTGGAGGAGGGGCAGGGCGTGGTGGTGGCGTACGCCCCCGACGCCCCCTACGACCTGCAGTATTCGGTGACGGACGTGAACCGCAAGGTGCCGTTGGCGGTGCTCGCCGGCATCTTCGCCCTCGCGGTCGTGGCGGTCGGGCGGATGCGGGGGCTGATGGCCCTGGTCGCGCTCGCCGTGAGTTTCCTGGTGCTGATGTTCTTCATCCTGCCCGCGATCCTGCAGGGGTCGAATCCGCTGGTGGTGGCGGTGGTCGGGTCGAGCGCGATCATGCTGATCGCGCTCTACATGTGCCACGGCCTCTCGGCCCGCACCTCGGTCGCGGTCCTCGGCACGCTGATCTCGCTGCTGCTCATCGGGCTGCTCGGCTCGCTCTTCATCGGCTGGGCCTCGCTCAGCGGCAACACCGACGACAACACCGGCCTGATCAAGGGGCTCTATCCGGACATCGACATGTCCGGCCTCCTGCTGGCCAGTGTGATCATCGGTTCGCTCGGTGTGCTCGACGACGTGACGGTCACCCAGACCTCGGCCGTCTGGGAGCTGCACCAGGCCGATCCGGGCATGGGGCCGCGCGGCCTGTACCGGGCGGGGATCCGGATCGGCCGCGACCACATCGCCTCGGTCGTGAACACGCTGGTGCTCGCCTACGCGGGCGCCGCCCTGCCGCTGCTGCTGCTCTTCTCCATCGCGCAGAGCAGCATGGGGACGGTGGCCAACAGCGAGCTGGTGGCCGAGGAGATCGTCCGGACGCTGGTCGGGTCGATCGGTCTGGTGGCGTCCGTCCCGGTCACCACGGCGCTCGCGGCGCTCGTGGTCTCCGCCGACCGCGCGGAGGGAACCGACCGCCCGGGGACCGGCGGCCGGAAGCCCTCACCGGCGCGGGGCGGACGCCGCCGCCGCGCCAAGTGACGCGCACGCACCGGGTGGTACGTCCGGTCCGTCGGCGCGCCGGCTCGGGGGGTCGGCCACGCGGAGGGGTCCGGATCGGTACGGGTCGGTGACGGCGTGCTCGTTTCAGGCCGGGCCGGCGTTCTCCTCGGCGAGGATCCGGCCGAGCGCCGCCTCCAGGTTGTCCTCGAAGTCGCCGAGTGTCCGTTCCTGACCGAGCGGAACCAGCTTGTCCGTACGGTCGAGGAAGGCGACGAGCGGCGGCGCGCTGGCCCGGAACAGGGCGCGGTCGCCGCCGACCTGGAGCCGGATGGAGACGTCCGAGAGCCGCTCGGGCTCGGTCGGGGCGATGTGCACATCGCCGTCCCCGCTCGGCCGGTTGATCCCGTCGAGCAGCAGTTCACGGCCGAAGGCCCAGGTCACGGGTGCGTCCCCGGGGAGGTGGAACGTCATCCGCACCGCATAGGGATCCCGGGTCTCATACCGCAGTTCGACCGGGATCTTGAAGGAGAGCTCCTCGGAGACGAGGAAGCTCATCAGGACCTCGGCCTGAACCGACTCTCGCATCATGTACCCCGCAGTAGATGAAGCAGTTGTGTAAACACAGCTGCTGAAAGCTGTGACCGAAACGGCCAGGAATGATCCCCCGTGGCCCTCTTGACGCAATCGTGCTGTAAGCACTAGCAGATCACAAGGAGTGATTTTTCAGATACTGATAGAGAACGCGAGCGACCCGAAGAGCCTTCCGATCTCGGTGCGTAGTCGCTCGACTGCTGGGAGCAACCGTTCTTGCTGGTGAAGGGGGAGGGAAATCGCCATTGCGGCCGCCGCGGAGCCCACGGTGAGGGGGATTGCGGCGCAGACCGTGCCGAGCGCATATTCCTGACGCTCCACCAGGGGTTCCATTCTCCCCAAACCGCCCAAACGATCCAAAAGCGCACTTCGGTTACTCACCGTGTACGGGGTGATGGATTCCACCGGGTGGCGGTCAAGGTGGTCTTGACGAGTTCCCGGATCAAGTTGGCTCAAGATGCACTGCCCGATCGCGTGAGCGTGCGCCGTCTCGCGGAAATCTGCCCATTCCTCCACTGCGGGGGCGGAGGGGGTGTCGGCGACGGCGACGAGCTCGACCTCCCCCTCCCGGTAGACGGCGAAGTAGATCGGGACGCCGATCTCGTCCCGCCAGCGGGCGAGAGAGTTTTCGATCTTGATGCGACGATTCTGCACAGCCGCGCCGTCGGCCAGCCTGACGGCGGCGTCCCCCAGGACGAACACGCCCTTCTCGCGGAGCAGATAGCCCTCGTGCGTCAGGGTGCGGAGCAGGTGGTACGTGGTGGGCAGCGGAAGGCCGGTCTCACGGGCGAGCTGTTTCGCCGGGGCGCCGTCCGGGTGGGAGGCGACCGCCTCCAGGAGTCTCAGCGCGCGTTGCACCGAGCCGATCAGGGTAGGAGCGGTCGTCTGCGAAGCCATGGCCAAAGGTCACCCCCAGGCGTGACGACGGATGCGTCGCACCCGCCCGCGGGGGCCGCCCCCGCGCCCGCCGGGCCTGGGAAACCGCTGGTCAGTAAGGAGGTCTACGCCTGTAGTCCCCATCGCGGCGGAGAGATTCCACTGTAGTGGCAGCCCTTGGGCCCCCACCCCGTTTAGCCCGGCCCGTTCCCCCGCCCGGGCTAACACTCCCCCGTCCCGCCATACCGATGAGTAGCTTGTGCTACCAGTCCTCGCGCGACCGGCCGGAGGAGCTGAACTTCCGTACGACGTAGATCAGTCCGGCGACGAGGGCCACGAAGAGCAGCACCTTGAAGAGGAGGCCGATCACGAAGGTCAGGACGCTGGTGATCAGTCCGCCGAAGACGAGCAGGGCGAGGGCGGGTATGGCGACCCACTTCACCCACCAGGGCATTCCCGCGAGCATCTCCTGTACGGCCATCGTCCTACCTCGCTTCCGAAGGTCCGTTCCGCGCACTCCGCGCCGAACACCTTCAAGGCTAGGCGTCCGAAGGGGCCGTGGGGGGCGCTGGGGCCCCCGCTCTCCCCTGATCCGACCCCTAGGGGGATCGAGCTCCGCTTCCCGGATGTGGGGGTGGGGTACTGGGGTTGGCCGGGCCTTCCCGGGGCCGAGTCCTGGGCCCGCGTCCTGGGGGCCCGAGTCCTGGGGCCGGGGTCGACTCGGTCCTGCGGAGTCCCGTGGTCGGCCCGGTCGTCGGGGGGCCTGGGCCCCAGGGTCTGGGGGCGGCCCGGCCCTCCGGGGTCCGAGGTCCCGGGGCCCGGGGTCCCGGGGCCCGCTCGGTCTTCCGGGCCCGCAGTCCGCTCAGCCCTCCGGCGGCGAGAAGACCACCATGACCCGCAGGTCCTCGCTGATGTGGTGGAACTTGTGCTCCACCCCGGCCGGCACATAGACCACGCTGCCGCGCGCCACCTGGGTCGTCTCCGTCCCGACCGTGATCGCCGCCCGGCCGCTCACCACGAAGTACACCTCGTCCTGCCCGTGCGGCCGCTGCGGGTCGAGCTCCCCCGCGTCGAGCGCGTACAGGCCGACCGACATGTTCCGCTCCCGCAGGAACTGGAGGTACGCGCCCTTGTTCGCGGCACGCTCCGCCTCCAGCTCGTCCAGCCGGAATGCCTTCATCGCCCGTCAGCCCCTGCCCTCGGCCCGATCACGTCTGCCACGATCAGACACATGATGAATTTCGTAGTCAAGACGCTCGCGAACGCGGGCGCCCTGGGAGTCGCCATCTGGCTGCTCCAGGACATCACCCTGACCGGTGAGAGCACCGGCAAGAAGGTCCTGACCCTCATTCTCGTCGCACTGGTCTTCGGGCTGGTGAACTTCTTGGTGAAGCCGGTCGTCCAGCTGTTCACGCTTCCGCTCTTCGTCCTGACGCTCGGCCTGTTCACCCTCGTGGTGAACGCCCTGATGCTGCTCCTCACCTCCTGGCTGGCCGACAAGCTCGACCTCAGCTTCCACGTGGAGGGCTTCTGGACCGCGGTCCTGGGCGGCCTGATCATCTCCGTCGTCTCCTGGGCACTGAACGTCGTGCTCCCCGACCAGGACTGAGCGGGCACCGTGACGCACCAGGAACACACCTCAGGACCCGGCCCGAAGGCCGCCGCGCTCGGCGACGGGACCCGCGCGGTGCGGGCCGGACTGCCCGAGCCGGTGAAGTACGAGCCGACCCTCCCGGGTCCGGTCTTCGCCGCGCACTTCCACCTGCCGGGCGAGCCAACCGGCCCGTACACCTACGGCCGTGACGAGAACCCCACCTGGACCCACCTGGAGCGGGCGATCGGCGAGCTGGAGGCGCCGGGGGAGGAGGGCGTCGAGACGCTGGTCTTCGCCTCCGGCATGGCCGCGATCTCCGCCGTCCTGCTCTCCCAGCTGAAGTCCGGCGACGCCGTGGTGCTCCCGACCGACGGCTACCAGGCGCTCCCCCTGCTCCACGAGCAGCTGCGGGCGTACGGGATCGAGGTCCGCACCGCGCCGACCGGGGGCGACGGTCAGCTCGCCGTCCTCGAAGGGGCCCGGCTGCTGTGGATCGAGACCCCGTCCAACCCCGGGCTCGACGTCTGCGACATCCGCCGTCTGGTCCGCGAGGCGCACGCCGCGGGCGCGCTCGTCGCCGTCGACAACACCCTGGCCACCCCCCTCGGCCAGCGGCCCCTGGAGCTGGGCGCGGACTTCTCCGTCGCGAGCGACACCAAGGGCATGACCGGGCACGGCGACGTCCTGCTCGGTCACGTGAGCTGCCGCGATCCCGAGCGGGCGGCGGAGGTGCGGCGCTGGCGCAAGATCGTCGGCGCCATTCCCGGCCCCATGGAGGCCTGGCTCGCGCACCGCTCGCTCGCCACGCTCCACCTGAGGATCGACCGCCAGTGCTCGACCGCGCTGGAACTGGCGCGGACGCTCGCCGGGCGGGCGGACGTCACCGGGCTGCGCTACCCGGGCCTTCCCGGCGACCCCTCGCACGCGGTGGCCGCCCGGCAGATGCGGCGCTTCGGGCCGGTGGTCTCCTTCGAGCTGGCGGACCGGAAGCGGGCCGAGCGGTTCCTGGAGGAGCTGCGGCTCGTGGACGACGCCACCAGCTTCGGCGGGGTGCGCTCCACGGCAGAGCGGCGCGGGCGCTGGGGCGGGGACGCGGTCGCGGAGGGCTTCATCCGCTTCTCCGTCGGCGCCGAGGACCCCGAGGACCTGATCGCCGACGTACTGCGCGCCCTCGACGAGGCCGGTTCGGTCGGCTGAGCGGCGGGTACGGGTCTCCCGTGCGGAGCGGGGCGCTCCGAGCCTCCCCCCTCGTGGCTCGGAACGCCCTCGGTTCCACGTGCGGAAACCGTCTGCACAAGGCTAGTTGACCGAGCGTCAGTGTCCAATCACGGTAGCGACAGAGACCTATCGACTTATTTATAGTTGGACGGTCCTGAGGCGCTGTCAGCCGACCGCCTGAGTCGAACGGCCGCACGGCCGGGAGGGGGCGGACGTGGATCTTGCCCTGCTGCGGACGTTCGTCACGGTGCACCGGGCCGGTTCCTTCACCCGGGCCGCGGCCCTCCTGGGCCTCTCGCAGCCCGCGGTCACCAGCCAGATCCGGACGCTCGAACGGCAGTTGGGCCGGCCCCTCTTCCTCAGACGGGCGCGCGGCGTCACCCCGACCACCATCGGCGACGAGCTGGCGCACCGCGCCGCCCCGCACCTGGACGCCCTCGTCGAGATCACCGAGACCGGGCTCGACGAGGAGAGCGGCGTCCGGACCCTCCACGTCGCCGGCCCCCCGGAGTTCACCGCGCTCCGCGCGCTGCCCGCCCTCACCCCGCTGGTAGGCCGGGGCCTCGCCGTGCGGACCTCCTTCCCCGTCACCACGGAGGAGATCCTCGACGGGCTCGCCGCCGGCCACCACGACCTCGCCATCACCACCGCCCGTCCGCGCGGCGGCCTGCTCGTCTCCACCCCGCTCTGCGACGAGGAGCACGTCCTGGTCGCGGCGCCGCGCTGGGCGGCCCGGCTCTCCCCCGAGGTGCTCCTGAGCAAGGGCGCTGTGGTCCTGGAGCAGCTTCCGGTGGTCGAGGTGCACGAGTCGCTGCCCTTCGTGTCCCGCTACTGGGCGAGCGTCTTCGAGACCAGGCCGGCCGCCGCCGCCACCGTGATCGCCCCCGACCTGCGGGCCGTGCGGGACTCCGCCGCCTCCGGATCCGGGCTCGCCGTCCTGCCGCGCTACCTGTGCGAGGAGGCCCTGGAGCAGGGGCGGCTCGTGGCGCTCCTCGATCCCCCGGTGCCCCCGCTGCGGACCTACTTCCTGGTCGTACGGACGGGAACGCTCGCGCTCGCGCACCTCGCCCGCGCGCACGAGGCGCTGCTGAGCGCCGCCGTGGACTGGTGAGCCCCCACGGGGACCGTCGCGTTTCAGCCCCCTCCGAACGGGCCATTTTCTTCACATGACCGAACGGCCCGTGATCAAGCGCACCGCACGCGCCATCCTGCTCGACGGGGACGACCTCATCCTCATCAAGCGGACCAAGCCGGGGATGGATCCCTACTGGCTCACGCCCGGCGGCGGCGTGGAGCCCACCGACTCCACCGTCGTCGAGGCCCTGCACCGCGAGGTGCTCGAAGAGCTGGGCGCCAAGATCACCGACGTGGTGCCCTGTTTCGTCGACACCGTCGAGCACATCGTGGACGGCGGGATCTCCGGGGTGAAGGTCCAGCACTTCTTCGTGTGCCGGCTCGGCTCCATGGACACCTCTCTACGGCACGGACCCGAGATCGAGGAGCCCGTCGGCGAGTACGAGATCGTCCGGGTGCCCTTCACCCGGGTCGGCATCGCGGCCGTGCACCTCGTCCCGCTCTCCCTGCGCCACTACCTCGACGGCAACATCGAGGGAGTCCGCGCGATGCACGCCCCGGACCTGGGCTGACGGGTCCGAGCCGACGGGCCCGGTACGACCGGGTCCGGGCCGGGCCGGTCCTGGCCGACCCGGGGCGGCCGGGGCCGGGCTAGCCGGAAGTCGCGGGGGCCAGCTCGGCGAGGAAGTCGTGGCGGATGCGCTCCGAGGGGACTCCCGCGCCCCGCAGCGCGTCGACCCCGCGCCGGACCATGCCCAGCGGACCCGAGAGGTAGGCGTCGCGCTCGCCCCAGGGCCCGTAGCGGCAGACCGCGTCCGGGAGGTGTCCCTGCGCCCCGGTGACCGGGTGGACGGAGAGCCACGGGAAGGTCTTCTGGAGCCTCAGCATCGTGTCGATGTCGTAGAGGTCGTGACCGCTGCGCGCCCCGTAGAAGACGTCGACCGGCCGCCGGTCCCCGTGCTCGGCGACGTCCTCGACCAGGGCCTTGATCGGCGCTATCCCCGTGCCGCCGCCCAGACAGAGCAGACCGGTGTCCGTGGAGTGGTCGACCGTCATGGAGCCGCTCGGCGGCCCGAGCCGCAGCACGTCCCCGGGACGCGCCCGGTGGACCAGCACGTTGGACACCCAGCCGGCCGGGACGGCCTTCACGTGGAGGGAGAGCAGTCCGTCCGGCCGCGGCGCCGAGGCGAAGGAGTAGTGGCGCCAGATCCGCGGCCACCACGGGGTCTCCAGCGTCGTGTACTGCCCGGCGAGGAAGGGGTAGGGCTGGTCGGGCCGGAGCGTGACGACGGCGACGTCCGGGGTGCGCAGGTCGTGGGAGACCACCTCGGCGTGCCACTGGGCGGGAGCGGTCCGCTCGTCCTCCGCCGCCGCGTCGATCATGATCTGGGAGATCGTCGTGTACGTGCGCACCCAGGCCGCCTGGGTCGCGTCGTCCCAGGTCGTCGCGTACCGGGCGAGGGCTCCGACGAGGGCCTCGCCGACGGCCGGGTAGTGGGTGGAGTGGGTGCCGTACTTCCGGTGCCCCCTGCCGAGGTTCTGCAGGTACGCGGTGAGGACCGGGGCGTCGTCCATGTGCTCGGCCGCCGTCAGCAGGGCCCTGAGCAGCCGGTCCCGCTGGGTGTCCATGGCGACGGGGAACATGTCGCGCAGCCCAGGATGCCGCACGAAGAGCAGGGCGTAGAAGTACGAGGTCACCCGGTCGGCGATCGGTGCGATCTCCGCCAGGGTGCGGCGGACGAGGACCGCGTCGGCGGAGGGTCCTCGGGAGATCGGGGGTTCCTTCCCGTCCACCGGCGGGGGTTCGTGCTCGTCCGCGTCCTTCGCGTCCGTCGTGGTGGTCGGAGCATCCATCATGTGCCTCGCCTCATGCCGGCCGGGCTTCCGTGAACGCAGCATGAGGGGTCCGACCGCCTTCGGGGACGGAAAGTGGTGTTCTCGGTCCATAGGGCCGGTTTTCTGGCTAGGCTGCGCTGTTTTGGGCCGGGGTTCTTCCGGTGGGCGGTCAGGGCTCCTCCGGTGGGTCGAGGTCTGGGGTCGAGGCCGGGTGGGCCACCGGGGTCGGGGCCGGACGGGCCAGGGTCGGCGCCGGGATCACCCGCTCCGGGTTTCACGTGAAACATCGTCCGTATGCCACGGGACGGGACGAACACACCTCTCGGGGCCGACCGGATCCGGTAAAGCAGTGGACGGAGGATCAAGGCGTCGGAGAGCCTGAAAGACATGCCGATTTCTCCTCCCGCCCTCGCCCAGCTCCCCGTTCGGCGCCTCACCCACGGCGACCTCCTCGCCTGCGCCGACCTCTCCGAGAACCGGGAATGGCCTCGCGAGGAGCACAAGTGGGGCTTCCTGCTCACCGCCGGCACCGGATACGGCATCGACGACCCCGCGGGGAAGGGGCTGCTCGCCTGCTGCGTGGTCACCTCGTACGGGCCGGGGCTCGCCGCGATCGGCATGGTGCTCGTCGCCGAGCGGTACGCGCGCCAAGGGGTGGGACGCCGGCTCATGCGGTACGTCCTGGAGGAGGCCGGGGACATCCCGCTCACCCTGCACGCCACGCCGAACGGGCAGCCCCTCTACGAGCAGCTGGGCTTCACGCAGACGAGTCGTGCGGAGATGGTGCGCGGGCGCTTCACCTTCACCTCGCCCGCCCCGGCCGTCCCGGTCCGCCCGGCGACGGCGGAGGACCTCCAGGCGATCCTCCGGCTGGACCTGGAGGTCTTCGGCCTCGACCGCACCCCCGTGATCACCCGGCTCCCCGCCTTCGCGGACCACCTCCGGGTCGCGGAGGAGGACGGCGAGATCACGGGCTTCGCGGCGGCCTGGCCCAACATGGACACCCATGTCGTCGGACCGCTGATCGCTCGGGACCCGGCCACGGCCAAGGCCCTGATCGCCTCCCTGGCCGCCGCCACCGACCGGCCTCTGCGCACGGACATCGACGTGCGCCACACGTCCCTGCTGAGTTGGGCGAAGGAGAACGGCATCGACTCGATCGCCACGAACGCGGTGATGGTCCGCTCCCTGCCGGACCTTCCCGGCGACTGGCGCCGCCGCTTCGCCCCTCTCACGGTCGCGGCGGGCTAGGCCCCGGCCCGACCACCGGCCCGAAACGACCTGGGGCGGACTGGAACGGCCCGGGAGCCGGGCGGTACGGCCCCGCCCGGCTCCCGACCCCGGGCCTCCGGGCCTCCGGGCCTCCGGGCCTCCGGGCCTCCGGGCCTCCGGGCCTCCGGGCCTCCGGGCCTCCGGGCCTCCGGGGTAGATTTACTTGCAGACGCGCATTATTGCGTTTCATCCTTTACCCTGGGATCCGAGCCACTCCGGTGCCGAGGAGAGACCGAGGAGAGACCATGACCGCGACGGACCCCGCCCTCACCGCGCTCTCCCAGCGCTGGTGCGCCCTCTCCCTGCTGCACGGCAGGATCGAGTCCCACATCGAGCGCGCCCTGGAGTCCCGTCACGGTCTGAGCGTGCGGGAGTACTCGCTGCTCGACGTCCTCAGCCGCCAGCACAGCGGCCCCGGCGGCCACCTCCAGATGAAGCAGGTCGCCGACGCGGTCGTGCTCAGCCAGAGCGCCACCACCCGGCTCGTCACCCGGCTCGAAGACCGCGGCCTGCTCACCCGGTACCTCTGCGCCACCGACCGGCGCGGCATCTACACCGACGTGACCGAGGAGGGCCTGAAGCTCCTCGAAGAGGCCCGTCCCACCAACGACAGCGCCCTGCGCGAGGCCCTCGACGAAGCGGCCACGAACCCCGAGCTGGCCCCGCTGGTCCAGGTCGTGGAGGGCGTGGGCGCCCCCGCCTGACCCCGGCGTGGAAACGGTCGGACGTACCCTGCATCGCATGAGCGATCTTGAGATACGTCCGACCACCGTCGAAGACCTCCCGGCCATTGTCGCCCTGCTCGCCGACGACCCCCTGGGCGCGCAGCGCGAATCCCCCGACGACCTCGCCCCGTACCTCGCCGCCTTCGAGCGTCTGGCGAACGACCCCCACCAGCTTCCCGTGGTGGCCGTCCGCGAGGACAAGATCGTCGGCACCCTCCAGCTGACGATCATTCCGGGGCTCTCCCGCCGGGGGACCACCCGTTCGATCATCGAAGCCGTCCGCGTCCACGCCGACGAGCGCGGCAGCGGCCTCGGGACGCGGCTCATCAAGTGGGCCGTCGAGGAGTCCGGCCGACAGGGGTGCAGCCTCGTCCAGCTGACCTCCGACGTCACCCGTACCGATGCCCACCGCTTCTACGAGCGGCTCGGTTTCGAGGCGTCCCACGTGGGCTTCAAGAAGTCCCTCTGATCCTCCCGCCCCGGCACGCCGTTTCACGTGAAACCGGGCGTTTCACGTGAAACAGCCGTCCGGGGTTCAGAGGCCGCGCCAGCCCGCCTCGTCCACACCTCCCGGCACCGCGTCACCCGGCGCGTACGGCTCGCGCGTGAAGACGAAGGAACCGAGGTCGAGATGGCTCACGCTTCCGTCGGGGCGCCGCACCACCCGGAGCGTCTCCCCCTCGTAGTAGCCGTTCAGACCGACCCAGCCGCCGTCGGGCAGCGCCCGGAACCGGGCCCGCCGTCCGGCGCCCCGCAGGGGTTCGAGCACCACACCCCGCTCGGGACCGAGCCGCAGCCCGTAGGCATACGTGCCCCAGTACCAGGGCCCGGTCAGGGACAGCAGCTCCTCGTCGACCTCCGCCTCGGGAAGGGGGCGCCACGGCTCCGGGAGCCTCGGCTCGGCCTCCGCCACGATCCGTACGAGATCGGCGGCCACGGCCCCTACAGGCGGCCCCGAGGTGGCGTTGGAGAGGGCGATCCCCGCGAGGCCGTCCTCCACGCTCACCCACAGGCAGGCGACGAAGCCCGGCAGGGAGCCGGTGTGGCCGATCAGGGTCCGGCCGTCCCTGCGCAGGAGCTGGAGTCCGAGCCCGTAGCCGCCCTCCCATTCCCCCTCGCCGGCCGGGGAGGCCGGAGCGCGCATCTCCGCCACGGAGGCCGCGCCGAGCACCCGATCGTCTCCCTCCGCGAGGAAGGCGGCGAACCGGGCGAGGTCGGCCGCCGTCGACCAGAGCTGTCCCGCCGGTGCCATCAGACCGAGGTCCTCGGACGGTTCGGGCAGCATCACGTCGGCCCAGGGGTGCACCGCCCAGCCCCCGGCGTGCGGAGCCACCGGATCGACCGTCGTACGGTCCATCCCCAACGGCTCCAGGATCTCGCGCCGCAGCACCTCCTCCCAGGGCTGCCCGCGCAGCTCCTCGATCAGTGAACCGAGCAGGGTGTAGCCGGGGTTGGAGTAGTGATGGCGGCGCCCCGGCGATCGCAGGAAGGGCCGCTCACCCAGGACGTCGGAGAGCTCCGGCCGCAGCGCTGCGGACGAACGCTCCCACCACGCTCCGGGCGTCTCGGCCGCGAGACCGCCGCTGTGGGTGAGGAGTTGAGCGATCGTCACCTCGCCGACGCCCGTCCCCTTGAGGTGCCGCTCCAGCGGATCGTCCAGGCGGAGGACCCCCTCGTCCCGCAGCCGCATCACCAGAACGGCGGTGAACACCTTGGTGATCGAGCCGATCCTGAACTGCGTGTCGGCGTCGGGCGCGTGGCCGTCCACGCAGCTGCGCGATCCGCTCCACACCAGCGCCCCGTCGCGGACCACCGCCCCCACGAAGGAGGGCGTCCGCCCTTCGGCCTGGGCCACCGCGACCCGGTGCAGCAGGGCCCGTTCGGTTCCCGGCAGCAGAGCTTCGAAAGATGTCGTCATGACCCCCATCCCACACGATCCCGCACCCCGGCGGCCCCGGGACAGGACGAGTGGCGTTCTCCCCCGGCCGCGCCAGAGGTCAGGGCAGATGCCCCGTCACGAGAAGCAGACTGCCCCGATGACCTCGAACGCGACACCTTCCGCCCGGCATGAGCCACGCCCGGCCGACGCTTCCCTGTATCCGGACCTGGTGTCCGCCGGCAGCTTCGCCGGAGCACTGGAGGCCGTGGCCGCCGAGCTCGGCCTCTCCCTGGGCGGGGTTCTCGTGGACGCTTCGAACCCGCTCCGGTCGGCAGGCGTCGAGAGCACGGCGCGGCCGACCGGGAGATGTGCTGGATCAGCCTGGGGTCCGAGGAACGGTGCTTCATCTTCAGCGGCTGGTCCAGGGGAGTGCGGTTGGTCTCGGGGGCGACTCGGGACCTGGGCGAGATGGCACGGGCCCTGGAGGCATGGCGGAAGGGCCTGAGCCTCGCGGAGATCCGCGAGGTGAGCCCGTTCGTCGAGGTCGGCGAACTGGCCGAGGCCCATGAGAAAGGCCCGGCCGAGGCGGTCGCGCTGGCCTGGCACCTGCTCGTGGAAAGGCTGCGCCAGGAGTCGGACCGTCTGGGGTTCGCCCCTCGGATGCTGAAGGTCGCCGAGCTCGCGCACGCCGAACCGCGCCTGCGCCGACTGCTTCCGTTCACTAGCCACTGGTCGCTTCACTTCACCAAAGGGAGCGAGTGAGCCTCCCCAAACTCCTCCAGCAGACCCAGGGCGATCTCCCACTCGTCGTGAACAGGTAGTCCCAGACGTCCCCCACCGTGATGTCATTCTCGGTGGCGGTCTCTTCCGGAACCAACAGGAAAGCTGCTTCGAGCAACTCAGGGACATCCATGCGCTCATTGTCGACCGCATGAACCTGCTGCCCGGTCCGGATGTCAGACCCTGCACTTAGAGTGCGATGAGATGGGGCCGGTACCGAGGCCGCCAGCACCGGAAAACGGCAGTCTCCCCGGTCTGCTCGGGGGTAGTTTCGGCCCAACCAGCGTCCAGGCATCGTTGAGGGCCACGAGTGCAGCCTGTCAGCGGCCCCCTTTGAGCACCTAATCGGAGTCAGTATCGAGCGCCCCGGTGCATCGCACCCGCCCCGGGTGCATTCACCGCGATCGGAGAGCATCGTGAAGAACAGCGCGTTGTGGCGAGTGGTTGACAACCAGAGTGGTACCCAGTCCATCGTCAGCACGCCCTCCGAGGCGGTCGCGTTCGTCAACAGCCAGTTCGACACCGATGACGACGACGAACCCTTCAGCATCACCGAGGTCGGCCCTCTCCTTCCGAAGCCGCTCGGGGTCATCACCGCATGGGCCGCCGAGAAGGACGGCGAGCGAGCCGACGGGCGTACTGCCCCGATCACCATCAGGCCGGTTGTGACGGACAACGCCAGCGAGTGCGATGACGTCGTGCTCTGGGGCAACGTGTACGTCTCCTGGGACCACGACATGTACACCGTCGAGGAGCCGGACAGCTGCGAGTACAGCGAGGCTTACAGCGCAGCCGAGTTGAGTGCCATCCTCGACGAATATGCCGACGCCTATGAGTACGCGCCTGAAGGGCCTGAAGTACCCGACAGCCACAGGTGGCCGAAACCGGAAGAGTTGATCACCTACGGCGCCCAGGAGTGTGCCAAGCGGTTCGGGCACCTCGACGACGACGCCCTGCTGTGGCTGGCTGCCACCCGCATCACGCTCGCCGTATGGCGCAACACACCCGTCGAGAACTGGCATGCCGGGAAGAGCCCGCTCCACGACGGCACGATGATGCGGATCAACGTGGCAACCACCCGACTCGTGCGCTCGATGCTTTCGTTCGACCATGTCGACTGGATCGGTCTCGGTCTCGCGATCGTCAACCCGTCTCGAGTTCTACCGACAGGGCAGTCCGTGCTCGAGCTCGGGCTGGCCTGCCACAACCCTGACGACCCGGCGCACGAGGTTGATCCGCGAGAAGAACTCGCGGAGATGGCACAGGTCGCGGTCTCATGGGGGCGACGGTGCTGCCTTCACGAGAAGGAGTTCGGCCTGCGAACCCTGATCGAATCCTTCTGCGCGTCCGACAACGGCTGGTTCGGAGCACCGAGTTGGGGGCGCATCGTCGATCGGTTCCTTACGGCTGTCGACGACCGGGAGAATGCGCACTGGCGCATATACCGGGACAAGCCTTGGTTCGACGAGTGGTTCACCAACCGCCCGGCCGACATTGCGGATACCACGGAATTTCGTCGGCTACTCCTTGCCGGGCCCGACCTGCTGTCCGAGGAGGCCGCCGAATGGTGCGTGGATGGTGCCATCCGGTACGTCTGCCAGGACGACCATGCGAACGACTGCTGGCGGTGCGGTATCCCGCTGGCAACGGAGTCTCCCAAGGAGTGAACGTGGGCAGTCTCCTCCGCAAGCGCTACGTTCGCATCCGCGTGAGGCGCCCACGCCGGACCTGAGGCAAGGCCATCCGAACGAGTGACGGTAGTGGCCAGCGATTCTCAATCCCGTGTCAGTTCGGCCAGTCACATGACATCGCGACTGAGAAAATGACACGGGATCTGAGGATCTACAGCTCGGCCCGTCAGGTCTGGGCCATGTCCACGAAGCGGGAGTAGTGGCCCTGGAAGGCGACGGTGATCGTGGCCGTCGGGCCGTTTCGGTGCTTGCCGACGATGATGTCCGCCTCGCCCGCGCGCGGGGACTCCTTCTCGTAGGCGTCCTCGCGGTGCAGCAGGATCACCATGTCGGCGTCCTGCTCGATCGAGCCGGACTCACGCAGGTCGGAGACCATCGGCTTCTTGTCGGTGCGCTGCTCGGGGCCACGGTTCAGCTGGGAGAGCGCGATCACCGGCAGTTCCAGCTCCTTGGCGAGGAGCTTGAGGTTTCGCGACATGTCGGAGACCTCTTGCTGACGGCTCTCCTGACGCTTCGACCCGCCCGACTGCATGAGCTGGAGGTAGTCGATGATGACGAGCTTGAGGCCGTTGCGCTGCTTGAGCCGCCGGCACTTCGCCCGGATCTCCATCATCGACAGGTTGGGCGAGTCGTCGATGTAGAGGGGGGCCTGGGAGACGTCCGGCATCCGGCGGGCCAGGCGCGTCCAGTCCTCGTCGGTCATCGTGCCGGAGCGCATGTGGTGGAGCGCGACCCGGGCCTCGGCCGAGAGCAGGCGCATCGCGATCTCGTTGCGGCCCATTTCGAGGGAGAAGATGACGCTGGGCAGGTTGTGCTTGATGGAGGCCGCGCGGGCGAAGTCCAGGGCGAGCGTCGACTTACCCATGGCGGGACGGGCCGCGATGATGATCATCTGACCGGGGTGCAGTCCGTTGGTCAGCGAGTCGAGGTCGGTGAAGCCGGTCGGCACACCGGTCATCTCGCCGCTGCGGGAGCCGATCGCCTCGATCTCGTCGAGCGCCCCCTCCATGATGTCGCCGAGCGGCAGGTAGTCCTCGGTGGTGCGCTGCTCGGTGACCGCGTAGATCTCGGCCTGGGCCGAGTTCACGATCTCGTCGACGTCCCCGTCGGCCGCGTACCCCATCTGCGTGATCTTGGTGCCCGCCTCGACGAGCCGGCGCAGGACGGCGCGCTCGTGGACGATCTCGGCGTAGTACGAGGCGTTGGCCGCGGTCGGTACCGACTGGACCAGGGTGTGGAGGTAGGAGGCTCCGCCGACCCGGGTGATCTCGCCGCGCTTGGTGAGCTCGGCGCCGACCGTGATCGGGTCGGCCGGCTCGCCCTTGGCGTAGAGGTCGAGGATCGCCGCGTACACGGTCTCGTGCGCGGGCTTGTAGAAGTCGTTGCCCTTGATGATCTCCACGACGTCCGCGATGGCGTCCTTGGAGAGCAACATGCCGCCGAGGACGGACTGCTCGGCGTCGAGGTCCTGCGGGGGGACGCGCTCGAACCCGGAGAGTCCGCCGTCCCAGGGGCCTTCGCCGCCCCGCTCGTGCTGGTCGTCGCGCCCGCGGCCGCGACCGCGTTCGCCCCGGGTACGGGTGGGCAGCCGGTCGCTCGGTCCGCTGTCGGCCCAGGGGTCGTCCAGGGCCTCGGGAACGCTCACCAAGCCACCTCCTCCGTCCGCTCCGCGGACCTAGCCGTGCCACTCTTTCACGCCACGGACCTGATCAGAGAGTGGCTTCGCGACCGCTTCCGGGACGTCGGGCGACGGACCAGGGTAGGCCTGTGGAGAGCTCCAGCCAATCCAGTTATCCACAGGCCCTGTGGGTGAACGCCCCAATGCTGTGGAGAACTTGCCGGATCCTGTGCACAGAGCGGGGGACAGCCTTGTGGACAAACTCATACCGCTCTCCACACCACCCATGTGACCTGGCCTTTTACCGTCCACCGGCTGTGGGAGAGAAAAACTTTTCCTCCCGGGCCAAGATCAGAACAAACGGCCCACATCCGAAGCCCTCCGTCCTCCACAGGTAAGGGTCATGGATACCTTGTATCTGTTACCTGTGGAAGATTAGATTGCTCCCATGAGTCAGGCTCCCCCGACCCCCAAGGCCGTCCGTCGTCAACACGACCGCGAGATCGTCTCCCTCGCCCTGCCGGCCTTCGGCGCCCTCGTCGCCGAGCCGCTCTTCCTCATGGTCGACAGCGCCATCGTCGGCCACCTCGGCACCCCCCAGCTCGCGGGTCTCGCGATCGCCGCAGCGCTCCTCTCCACCGCCGTCAGCGTCTTCGTCTTCCTCGCCTACGCCACCACGGCGGCCGTCGCCCGGCGCGTGGGCGCGGGCGACCTCCCGGCCGCCATCCGGCAGGGCATGGACGGCATCTGGCTCGCGCTCCTCCTCGGCACCGCCGTCGTCGCCCTGACCCTGCCCACCGCGCCCTGGCTCGTCGACGTCTTCGGCGCCTCCGACACCGCCACCCCCCACGCCGTCACCTACCTCCGGATCTCCAGCCTCGGCATCCCCGCCATGCTGGTCGTCCTGGCCGCCACCGGCGTCCTGCGCGGCCTCCAGGACACCCGTACCCCGCTCTACGTGGCGATCGGCGGCTTCGCGGCCAACGGCGTGCTCAACGTCGTCCTGGTCTACGGAGCCGGGCTCGGCGTCGCCGGCTCCGCCTGGGGCACGGTCATCGCCCAGTGCGGCATGGCCGTCGCGTACCTCACCGTGGTCGTGCGGGGCGCCCGCCGCCACGGCGCCTCCCTGCGCCCCGACGCGTCCGGCATCCGGGCGTCCGCCCGGGCCGGCGTCCCGCTCCTCGTCCGTACGCTCTCGCTCCGGGCGGTCCTGATGATCGCCACGGCCGTCGCCGCCCGACTGGGGGACACGGAGGTCGCCGCCCACCAGATCATCCTGTCCCTGTGGAGCCTGATGGCCTTCGCCCTCGACGCGATCGCCATCGCGGGCCAGGCCATCATCGGCCGCTACCTCGGCGCGGACGATCCCGACGGGGCCCGGCAGGTCTGCCGCCGCATGGTCCAGTGGGGCGTGGTCTCCGGAGTGGTGCTCGGCGCGCTCCTGGTCCTCGCCCGCCCCCTGTTCATCCCGCTCTTCACCGGCGACACCGCGGTCCAGGACACCCTGCTCCCGGCCCTGCTCGTGGTCGCGGTCTCCCAGCCGATCGCCGGGGTGGTCTTCGTCCTCGACGGCGTCCTCATGGGTGCGGGGGACGGCCCCTACCTGGCCTGGGCGATGCTGTTGACCCTCGCCGTCTTCGCCCCGGTCGCCCTTCTGATCCCGGCCCTCGGCGGCGGGCTCACCGCGGTGTGGTGGGCGATGACGCTGATGATGACGGTGCGGATGCTGACGCTCTGGTTCCGGTCCCGCTCGGGCCGCTGGATCGTCACGGGCGCCACCCGCTGACCCCCTGCGCTTCCCCGTTTCACGTGAAACGGGGAAGGCTGCCCGCCGGCACCGGAGAAGGCGCCCACAGCGGCAGAAGGCGCCCGGCACGGCGGAAGGGCCGCACCCCGAGGGGTACGGCCCTTCCTTCCTGCGCAAGTAGACGCACTGCCGGGGGCAGCGTTACGCGGCGACGACCTCGACGCCGAGCTTCGCGGCAACCTCGGGGTGCAGACGCACGGACACCTGGTGCGAGCCCAGGGTCTTGATCGGCGAACCGAGCTCGACGCGACGCTTGTCGACGTCCGGGCCACCCGCGGTCTTGATCGCCGAGGCGATGTCGGCCGGGGTCACGGAGCCGAAGAGACGGCCGGCGTCGCCGGAGCGAACGGCCAGACGGACCTTCGTGCCCTCGAGGCGGGCCTTGATCTCGTTGGCCTGCTCGATGGTCGCGATCTCGTGGATCTTGCGGGCGCGGCGGATCTGCGCCACGTCCTTCTCGCCACCCTTGGTCCAGCGGATCGCGAAACCGCGCGGGACCAGGTAGTTGCGAGCGTAGCCGTCCTTGACGTCGACGACGTCGCCAGCGGCGCCGAGGCCGGAAACCTCGTGGGTCAGGATGATCTTCATTGGTCGGTCACCCTTTCCTTATCGCGCGGTGGACGTGTAGGGCAGCAGCGCCATCTCACGGCTGTTCTTGACGGCCGTGGCGACGTCACGCTGGTGCTGCGTGCAGTTGCCGGTCACGCGGCGGGCACGGATCTTGCCGCGGTCGGAAATGAACTTCCGCAGCATGTTCGTGTCCTTGTAGTCCACGTACGCGGTCTTGTCCTTGCAGAACGCGCAGACCTTCTTCTTAGGCTTGCGCACAGGCGGCTTCGCCATGGTGTTTCTCCTGTGTGATCAAGAAGTTTTGGGTACGAGCTGCTTCGAGGGCGTGCCCTAGAAGGGGGGCTCGTCCGAGTAGCCGCCGCCGGAGTTCCCACCCCAGCCGCCACCGCCGCCACCGGCCTGCTGGCCGCCGCCGGAGGGAGCGCCGGTCGCCCACGGGTCGTCGGCGGGAGCACCGCCGCCACCCTGCTGGCCACCGCCGGAGTTTCCACCCCAGCCGCCACCGCCACCGCCGCCGGCCTGCTGGCCGCCGCCGCCGTATCCGCCCTGGCCGCCGCGACCGGTGGTCTTGGTGACCTTGGCCGTGGCGTTCTTGAGGCTGGGGCCGACTTCCTCGACGTCCAGCTCGTAGACCGTGCGCTTGACGCCCTCACGGTCCTCGTAGGACCGCTGCTTCAGCCGGCCCTGCACGACGACACGCATACCTCGCTGAAGCGACTCGGCGACGTTCTCCGCCGCCTGACGCCAGACCGAGCAGGTGAGGAAGAGGCTCTCGCCGTCCTTCCACTCGTTGGTCTGGCGGTCGAAGGTGCGGGGGGTGGACGCGATACGGAACTTCGCGACCGCCGCACCGGACGGGGTGAAGCGCAGCTCGGGGTCGTCGACAAGATTGCCGACAACCGTGATGACGGTCTCGCCTGCCATGGGGAACCTCTCGGCGGGATTGCTGCTGGCTGCTGTGTTGCTACTCGGACCCGATGACCTCTGAGCTAGAAGCTCAGTGGGTCTCGGGACGGAGGACCTTGGTCCGGAGGACCGACTCGTTCAGGTTGAGCTGTCGGTCGAGCTCCTTGACGACCGCAGGCTCGGCCTGCAGGTCGATGACCGAGTAGATGCCCTCGGGCTTCTTCTTGATCTCGTAGGCGAGACGACGACGGCCCCAGGTGTCGACCTTCTCGACCTTTCCGTTGCCCTCACGGACGACGGAGAGGAAGTTCTCGATCAGCGGGGAGACAGCGCGCTCCTCGAGATCGGGGTCGAGGATGACCATCACCTCGTAGTGACGCATGTGGAACCCACCTCCTTTGGACTCAGCGGCCACGGTCGTTCCGTGGCAGGAGGGTCGTGATGCGTACGCAACGGTATCCGCCGCCACTGACAGTCCCCCTCGCCGAACGGATCGGACGAGGAGCACCGCCGGGATCCCGGGAGGGACCTGGGCAGACACCGGTGCAGACCGTACAGCGTACCCGTACAACCGCTTCCGGTTGAAATTCCCAGGTGAAGGGACGCAATCTGTACACAACGGATGTCGGCGGCGCTACGATGCGCCGCCTTCCGGCAAGCACGCCAGGAGGTGCCCCATGGCACAGGCAATGCGACGCGACCCCGGCCACTCCCTCTTCGCCACCGACGGCAAACCCCACCCGCTCCAGGACACCCTGGTCGGCGTGACGCTGGTGCTCGGCGTCCTCGCCTTCGTCACCGCGCAGTTCCACAGCCTCCACCTGCTCAGCTCCTGGGCGGGCCTGATCGGGATCCTGACCGGCGGATACGGCCAGTTCATCTCCGCGACGACCCGCGAGCGCTTCCTCCTGATCGTCGGCCTCGGCGCGGCGGCCGTCGGCTTCTACCTCGGCATGGCCCACGGCGGCCTCTTCGGCTGACCCTCGACGCCGGAAAACCGCCGGGCGGCCCCGGGAGGGCCGCCCGGCGGAACCGGACCCGTCCGGCGGACACCGGGGGCCGATCGGACGAGCCCCCCGGCACGTCAGGGCCCGTACGGACATCCGGGGCGCTCCCCGGTCACAGTAGGCTTCGGCGCGAGAGCCGGAGCCCCTGACCGATGGGGACACACCTGCCGAGGAGCGCCCCGCATGAGCCTGACCCTGAGGACCATCAGCCGTGAGCAGCATCTGGCGTACATCCAGAGCCAGCCCGCCGCGAGCCACTGTCAGGTCCCGGCCTGGGCCGATGTGAAGACCGAGTGGCGCTCGGAGAACCTCGGCTGGTTCGACAGGAGCGGCGAGCTCGTCGGCGTCGGCCTGGTGCTCTACCGCCAGCTCCCGAAGATCAAGCGCTACCTGGCCTACCTGCCCGAGGGCCCGGTCATCAACTGGCACGCGCCCAACCTCGACGACTGGCTGCAGCCGATGCTGGCGCACCTCAAGCAGCAGGGCGCCTTCTCCGTGAAGATGGGCCCGCCGGTCGTCATCCGCCGCTGGGACTCGGCCGCCATCAAGTCCGGCATCCAGAACCCGGACGTCAAGCGCCTCAAGGACGTCGAGGCCAGCCACATCGAGCCGCGCGCCTTCGAGGTCGCGGACCGGCTGCGGAAGATGGGCTGGCAGCAGGCCGAGGACGGCGGCGCCGGCTTCGGCGACGTGCAGCCCCGCTACGTGTTCCAGGTCCCGCTCGCGAACCGCTCGCTCGACGACGTCCTCAAGGGCTTCAACCAGCTGTGGCGCCGCAACATCAAGAAGGCCGAGAAGGCCGGCGTCGAGGTCGTCCAGGGCGGCTACGAGGACCTGGCCGAGTGGCAGCGGCTGTACGAGATCACGGCCGTCCGCGACCACTTCCGGCCGCGCCCGCTCTCGTACTTCCAGCGCATGTGGACCGTCCTCAACAGCGAGGACCCCAACCGGATGCGGCTGTACTTCGCCCGGCACAACGGGGTGAACCTCTCCGCCGCGACCATGCTCGTCGTCGGCGGGCACGTCTGGTACTCCTACGGCGCCTCCGACAACATCGGGCGCGAGGTCCGGCCCTCGAACGCGATGCAGTGGCGGATGCTGCGCGACGCCTACGCGATGGGCGCGACCGTCTACGACCTGCGGGGCATCTCGGACTCCCTCGACGAGACCGACCACCTCTTCGGCCTCATCCAGTTCAAGGTGGGCACGGGCGGCGAGGCCGTCGAATACGTCGGCGAGTGGGACTTCCCGCTGAACAAGCTCCTGCACAAGGCGCTCGACATGTACATGTCCCGGCGCTGACCGGTCGGGCGCGGCACGGCCCGGCGCCGTGGCGCGCGGTTCCGTACCCTCGTACACACCTGTGACTCATCGCTGCCATCAGAAAGGTTCCGGGCCGGCCATGGCGCTCTCCCTGTACGTCGACACCGCTCGCTGGCGGGCGCACCAGAAGTCGGTCATCGACCGGTTCCCCGGCCTCATCCCCGTCTGCAAGGGCAACGGCTACGGCTTCGGGCACGAGCGGCTCGCGGACGAGGCGGCCCGGTTCGGCGCCGACATCCTCGCCGTGGGCACCACGTACGAGGCCGCGAAGATCAAGGACTGGTTCAGCGGCGACCTGCTGGTCCTCACCCCCTTCCGCCGGGGCGAGGAACCGGTTCCGCTGCCCGACCGGGTGGTGCGCTCGGTGTCCTCCGTGGACGGCGTCCACGCCCTGGTGGGCGCCCGGGTCGTGATCGAGTGCATGAGCTCGATGAAGCGGCACGGCGTGCGCGAGGAGGAGCTCCACCAGCTCCACGCCGCCATCGAGGACGTGCGTCTTGAGGGCTTCGCCCTCCACCTCCCGCTGGACCGCCCGGACGGCACCGACGCCGTCGAGGAGGTCATCGCCTGGATGGACCGGCTGCGGAACGCCCGGCTGCCGCTGCACACCATGTTCGTCAGCCACCTGCGGGCCGAGGAGCAGGCCCGGCTCCAGCAGCAGTTCCCGCAGACGCGTTTCCGCGCCCGCATCGGCACCCGGCTCTGGCTGGGCGACCACGAGGCCACGGAGTACCGGGGCGCGGTCCTCGACGTGACCCGGGTCTCCAAGGGCGACCGGTTCGGCTACCGCCAGCAGAAGGCCGCGTCGGACGGCTGGCTGGTCGTCGTCGCCGGCGGCACCTCGCACGGCGTGGGCCTGGAGGCCCCCAAGGCGATGCACGGCGTCATGCCGCGCGCCAAGGGCGTGGCGCGGGCCGGTCTCGCCACCGTCAACCGGAACCTGTCGCCGTTCGTGTGGGCCGGGAAGCAGCGCTGGTTCGCCGAGCCGCCGCACATGCAGGTGTCGATCCTGTTCGTGCCCGCCGACGCCCAGGAGCCCCGGGTCGGCGACGAGCTCGTGGCGCACCTGCGCCACACCACGACGCAGTTCGACCGGCTCGTCGAGCGCTGATCATCCGGTCCGGGGCCCCGGGCCCCGGACCGGTGACGGCCGTTCAGCCCCGGGATCCCCGCTCTTCGGAAGCATCACCGGGAGCATCCCCGGGAGCGCCCCACCGCACCCGTTGCGCCTCCTCGGAGGCCGGGGCCGCGTGCCGGGCCGCGTGCCCCGCGCCGCCCGCCGCGAAGACGTCCTCCGCGCCGTCCAGGACGCCGCCCGAGGGGTCGTCGGAGCCGTCCTGCCGGACCGGGTCCTTCTCGGGCGCCAGGATGTCGCGCACGACCATCACGCACAGGTACAGGGTGCCGAGCAGGTGCAGGACGATCGCGAACTGGTAGCCCTCCACCGGCAGGCCCTGCTTGTTGCCGCTGGTCGTGAACGCCAGGTACATCCAGACGCCCAGGAAGTACATGACCTCGCACGCCTGCCAGATCAGGAAGTCGCGCCAGCGCGGCCTGGCGAGGACCGCCAGCGGGACGAGCCACAGCACGTACTGCGGCGAGTAGACCTTGTTGACCAGGACGAACGCGGCGACGAACAGGAAGGCCAGCTGGACGAAGCGGGGCCTGCGGGGCGCCGTGAACGCCAGGTAGGCGAGGGCGATGACGGCCATGCCCATCAGGAGCAGCGCGTACAGGTTGGCCCGGTCGGGCGGGATCGAGGCGCCCGTGCGCTGGCTGACGAGCAGCCAGACCGAGCCGAAGTCGACGTTCCGCTGCCTGCTGAAGACGTAGAACTGCTTCCACCCCTCCGGCGCGAGCAGCATCACCGGCAGGTTCACGACCAGCCAGGCCCCCGCGAAGCCGAGCACCGCGGCCCCGTACTCCCGCCACTTCCCGGCCCGGCAGCAGACCAGCAGCAGCGGCAGGAGGAGCAGGACCGGGTAGAGCTTGGCGGCCGTGGCCAGGCCCAGCAGGATCCCGAAGGCCACCGGACGGCTCCGCGCCCACATCAGGACGGCGGCGGCGGTCAGCGCGACGGCCAGCAGGTCCCAGTTGATCGTGGCCGTGAGCGCCACCGCGGGCGCCAGCGCGACCAGGAGGCCGTCCCAGGGGCGCAGGCGGTGCGTCCTGGCCACGCAGACCGCCAGGACGGCCGCGCAGACCATCAGCAGGCCGGCGTTGACCAGCCAGTACGCCTGCTCGCGCTCCGCCATTTCGCCGCCGCCCGGCGTCAGCCAGGCCGCGACCTCCATGAAGAGCCCGGTCAGGACGGGGTACTCCAGGAACGGTATGTCGCCGGCCAGCCGGTCGAAGTAGGGGACCAGGCCGTCCGCGAAGCCCCGCCCGGAGAACAGGTGCGGGATGTCCGAGTAGCAGGCGTGCGTGTACTGGGAGGTCGTCCCCCGGAACCAGGCCCAGTTGTAGCAGGGCAGCTTCTGCACCATGCCCAGGGCGAACATGCCGATGGCCACGAGGGCGATCACCCGTACCGGGGAGGGCTTTCCGGTGCCGGGCAGCGCCCGGCGGCCGTAGGGGCCGCCGATCAGCTCGCTGCCCGCGGCGGCCACCTCGTCCCGGTGGGTGGGGATGACCGTCTGCGAGCGCTCCCGCGGCGCGCTCGTCTTCTGGAGGCTCGGCATGGGGGACATCCTGCCGTACGTCCCCGGGAAAACGGCGGGGGCCGCCGCGGCCGACCCCGTACGGAAGGTACGGAGCGGCCGCGACGGCCCCTGAGGAGCGTCCCCGGCGGAGGCCGGGGCCTGTCCGGCGGATCGGGGTCGGGTAGGCCCTAGGGGACCCAGGACCCGTCGCCGGGCCTGTTCCCTCCGGGCCTGCCGCCGCCGTCGTCCGTCGGCGTGTCGGTCGGCTCCGGCTCGCCGGTGTTCGTCGGCGTGCCCGTGGGCTCCCCGGTGTTGCCGCCCGGGTCACCCGGGTTGTAGCAGTCCGGGTCCCAGATGCTGCACGTCGACTTGGTCGGCTTCGGCGACCTGGTCGGCGTGGGAGGAGTCGTCGACGGGGTGGTCGGGGGAGTCGTCGACGGGGTGACGGTCTCCGTCGGCGTCGGGGAGGCCGACTCCGACTCGGTCGGCGTGGGCGTGGGCGTGGGGCTCGTCGCACCGCCGCCGTAGACCGTCTCGGCGCCCTCCAGCTTCTCCGGCTCGGGGAACTTCACCTTCGGGTCGTTCTTGACGGCCTCGGACATGTAGTCCTGCCAGATCTCCGAGGGGAACGACGAACCGTGGATCGTGTCACGGCCACCGGTGCCGTACATCTCCTCGAACTTGCGGTCCTTCTTGGTGTCGTCGTCGTCGTAGCGGTACATGTCGATCGCCGTCGCCAGCTGCGCGGTGTAGCCCACGAACCAGGCCGAGCGGTTCTCGTCGGTCGTACCGGTCTTGCCGGCCACGGCGCGGCCGGGGAGCCGCGCCTTCCTGCCGGTGCCCTCGTCGTCGTCCACGACGTCCCGGAGGACGTCGGTGACGTTGTTGGCGATGGCCGGGGTGAAGGCCAGGTCGGTCTTCACCTCGTGCTCGTGGATGGTCTCGCCGTTCTTGACCACCTTCCGCACGGAGAAGGGGTCGTTCTGCTTGCCCTGGTTGGCGAAGGTCGCGTAGGCACCGGCCATGCGGATGGCGCTCGGGCTGGAGATGCCGAGGGAGAACGAGGGGACCTCGCCCTTGACGAGCGAGCTCTCCAGCAGGCCGGCGCGGACGGCGGCGTCCCGGACCCTGTCGATGCCGACGTCCATGCCGAGCTGCACGTAGGGCGAGTTGGCGGACTTGATCATGGCCCGGCGCAGGGAGATGTTGCCGTAGTTCTCCTGGCCGTCATTGGTCTGGCGCCACTCCTTGCCCTCTTCGTTGTGCCAGATCTCGCCGTTGTACTTCCGGACCGTCAGCCCGTTCTTGCCGGAGTAGCGGCTCTTGTCCGGGTCCACGATCTTGCGGGTGGAGGCGTCCTGCTCCGGTCCCAGCTCCGGGTTCCGTACGCCGTCCTTCATCGCGGCGGCGAGTACGAAGGGCTTGAACGTCGATCCGACCATGGCGCCGGTGGCGTCGGCGTTGTTGGTGAAGTGCTTGGTGGCGTCGACACCGCCGTAGAGGGCGACGATCTCTCCCGTGTCCGTGTCGACGGAGGCGCCGCCGAACTGGACGTTCGTGTCCGTCTTGGGACGCTTCTTGGGATCGATGTTCTCCTTCAGGACCTTCTGGACCGACTTCTCGAGCGCGGCCACCTTGCGCTTGTCGAAGGTCGTGTAGATCTGGTAGCCGCCGCGCTCCAGTTCCTTCTCGTCGATGCCGAACTGGGTCTTGATGTTCGCCTTGGCGGTCCTGACCAGGTAGCCGATCTGACCGGTCAGGTTGGCGCTCTGGCCCGGCTTCTGGATCTTGGGGAAGGTCGTGTACTTCGCCCGCTCCTCGGCGGTGATCTTCCCGTCCTTCTGCATCTCGTTGAGGATCCAGCTCCACCGCTTGGTGGCCCGCTCGGTGTTCTTCTCGGCGGTGGCGTTGGGGTCGATCTCGGGGTAGCCGGCCGGGTCGTAGTACGTCGCGCCCTTCAGCACCGAGGCGAGCAGGGCCGCCTGGCTGGGGTTGAGACTGTCGGCGTCCGTGTTGAAGTAGGCGCGGGAGGCCGCCTGGATGCCGTAGGCACCGCGCCCGTAGTACGCGGTGTTCAGATAGCCGGCCATGACGTCCTTCTTGTCGACCTCGTTGCCCACCTTCATGGCGATGAAGAATTCCTTCGCCTTGCGGGTGAGGGTCTGCGACTGGTCGTCGAGAAGGTTGTTCTTCACGTACTGCTGGGTGATCGTCGAACCGCCCTGGGTCTGGCCGCCCTTGGCCATGTTCCACACGGCACGTCCCATGCCCTTCGGGTCGATGCCGGAGTCGTCCCAGAAGGTCTTGTTCTCCGCCGAGACCACCGCGTTCTGCATGTGCTTCGAGATCTTCGGAAGGGTGACGATCTGGCGGTTGGTGCCGTCGCCCGTCGCGACCATGCGGGTGCCGTCGGCCCAGTAGTAGATGTTGTTCTGCGACTTCGCGGTGTCGGCCTCGTTGGGGATCTTCACCTGCGAGTACGCGTAGGCCGAGACACCCATCAGGGTCGCCACGAAGAAGAGGAACGTACCCGTCACGAGCCGCCACGAGGGCAGCCAGCGGCGCCAGCCGTACTTGTCGTGGCGCGGGTAGTCGATGAACCGCTTCTTGCCCGGTCCGCGCCCCTCGGGACCGCCCCCGCCGGGTCCACGCCCCCCGCCGCCGCCACCGCGTCGGCCGCCACCGGATCCGCCGGGACCGGAGCCGGCACCCTTCCGGCGGCTGCCGCGCTGGGCGGCACGGCGGGCCTCCGCACGCCCCCCGTAGGGACGCTGCTCACCCCCGTGGGAGGAAGGAGGCCCGTAGGAGGCCGAAGGAGCCCCCGTACCGACGTCTTGAACCGGGGCCGACCTGCGGCCCACCGGCTGCTGGGCAGCGCGCCGTGCCGCCGCGCGTCCACCCGTCGGTGGCTGCTGCTGCGGCGCTTTGCGACGATGCTCGCTCATCGAACGACTACTCCTCGGGCAGGCGAGTACGCCTGGAAGCGGCAGTTGAGTTCCGGTCCCCCCGAAATGCGCACGGCCGGGACCCATCGGAGGTCCCCCCGTACCGCAGCCGGTCACCCGCAGCACTGACGCCCCAGGGCATCGCTCGGTTCCCGGTGATCTGCATCAGCACAGACTACGCACGGCCAAAAACCTCCTAGGGCCGGACTTCACCCCAAATCAGGCAAGTCGACTGCTGTGAATTGAGGATGTGACGCCGGTCACGACGGGTCCACTTGTCGCCACAAGACAGCCGTTCTATCGTGCTGATGTATCGAGCCGATACATCAGCACGGCATAAGGGCACCGGCAGCGGAGGAGGCGACACATGAGCAGACGCTCCGGCATCCTCGAATTCGCCGTCCTCGGCCTCCTGCGGGAGGCCCCGATGCACGGATACGAGCTGCGGAAGCGGCTCAACACCTCGCTGGGCGTCTTCCGGGCCTTCAGCTACGGAACGCTGTACCCCTGCCTCAAGACGCTGGTCACGAACGGCTGGTTGATCGAGGAACCGGGCAGCGCCCCCGAGGACACCCTCGCCGCGTCGCTCGCGGGACGCCGGACCAAGATCGTCTACCGGCTGACCCCGGAAGGTAAGGAGCACTTCGAGGAGCTCCTCTCCCACACCGGGCCGGACTCCTGGGAGGACGAGCACTTCGCCGCCCGCTTCGCCTTCTTCGGGCAGACCGAGCGCGAGGTGCGGATGCGCGTCCTCGAAGGACGCCGCAGCCGGCTGGAGGAGCGTCTGGAGAAGATGCGCGCCTCCCTGGCCAGGACCCGCGAGCGCCTCGACGACTACACGCTTGAGCTGCAGCGCCACGGCATGGAGTCCGTGGAGCGCGAAGTGCGCTGGCTGAACGAGCTCATCGAGAGCGAGCGGGCGGGGCGGGACCGGCGGTCCGGCCCCGGAGCCGCCGCTCTGCACGACAACGATTCTGGAGAAACGGGCGGCCTGCCCCGGCACGGGGGCAGTACCCGGCCGGATCCGTCCGACGACACCACCACGTGAATCCCCGCACAGAGCAGGGCTTCACACGATCACACAGGGAGCAACCGGAATGGGTTCGGTTCGCGTAGCCATCGTCGGCGTGGGCAACTGCGCCGCCTCGCTGGTCCAGGGCGTCGAGTACTACAAGGACGCCGACCCGGCGACCAAGGTGCCCGGCCTGATGCACGTCCAGTTCGGCGAGTACCACGTCGGTGACGTCGAGTTCGTCGCCGCCTTCGACGTCGACGCGAAGAAGGTCGGCCTCGACCTCTCCGACGCCATCGGCGCCAGCGAGAACAACACCATCAAGATCTGCGACGTCCCGAGCAAGGGCGTCACGGTCCAGCGCGGCCACACCCTCGACGGTCTCGGCAAGTACTACCGCCAGACCATCGAGGAGTCCGCCGAGGAGCCGGTCGACGTCGTCCAGATCCTCAAGGACCGCCAGGTCGACGTTCTCGTCTGCTACCTGCCGGTGGGCTCCGAGGCTGCCGCGAAGTTCTACGCGCAGGCCGCCATCGACGCCAAGGTCGCCTTCGTCAACGCCCTCCCGGTCTTCATCGCCGGCACCAAGGAGTGGGCGGACAAGTTCACCGAGGCCGGTGTCCCGATCGTCGGCGACGACATCAAGTCGCAGGTCGGCGCGACCATCACGCACCGCGTGATGGCGAAGCTGTTCGAGGACCGCGGTGTCCGTCTCGAGCGCACCATGCAGCTCAACGTCGGCGGCAACATGGACTTCAAGAACATGCTGGAGCGCGAGCGCCTGGAGTCCAAGAAGATCTCCAAGACGCAGGCCGTCACCTCGCAGATCCCCGACCGCGAGCTGGGCGAGAAGAACGTCCACATCGGTCCGTCGGACTACGTGGCCTGGCTGGACGACCGCAAGTGGGCGTACGTGCGCCTCGAGGGCCGCGCCTTCGGTGACGTTCCGCTGAACCTGGAGTACAAGCTCGAGGTGTGGGACTCCCCGAACTCGGCCGGTGTCATCATCGACGCCCTGCGCGCCGCGAAGATCGCCAAGGACCGGGGCATCGGTGGCCCCATCCTCTCCGCATCGAGCTATTTTATGAAGTCCCCGCCGGTGCAGTACTTCGACGACGAGGCCTTCGCCAACGTCGAGAAGTTCATCAAGGGCGAGGTCGAGCGCTGAGCGCGCAGCACGCCTGACGATCGAGGGCCCCGGGCACTGCCCGGGGCCCTCCTCGTATGTGAGTCTTGCTGCCATGTCCGTCGTACGTGATCTGCGCGTACTCCTGCGCCTGACGAACTTCCGCCGCCTGCTCGCCGTCCGGCTGCTCTCCCAGTGCGCCGACGGCGTCTACCAGGTGGCCCTGGCCACGTACGTCGTCTTCTCCCCCGAGAAACAGACCTCCCCCACCGCGATCGCCTCCGCCATGGCGGTGCTCCTGCTCCCGTACTCGCTCGTGGGGCCCTTCGCCGGAGTGCTCCTCGACCGCTGGCAGCGCCGCCAGGTCTTCCTGTACGGGAACCTCCTGCGCGCCCTGCTCGCGTGCGGGACCGCGGTGCTCGTCCTCGCCTCCGTGCCCGACTGGCTCTTCTACGCCTCCGCGCTCTCCGTCACGGCCGTCAACCGCTTCGTCCTCGCGGGGCTCTCGGCCTCGCTCCCCCGCGTCGTCGACGACGAACGGCTGGTCGTGGCGAACTCGCTCTCCCCCACCGCCGGCACGCTCGCCGCGACCGTCGGAGGCGGTCTCGCCTTCGGCGTCCGCCTGCTCGCCGACGGCTCCGACGCGGCCGTGGTGGCCTTCGGCGCCGTCCTCTACCTCTGCGCCGCCCTCGCTTCCCTGCGGATGCCCCGGGAGCTCCTCGGGCCCGATCCGGAGCTGGTGCCGCAGCACCTCACCGCAGCCCTGCGGTCGACGGTCCGGGGACTGGGCGAAGGGCTGCGGCACCTCGCCGAGCGGCGGCCCGCGCTCCGGGCGCTCACCGCGGTGGGCCTCATACGGTTCTGCTACGGCGCCCTGCTCGTTACCGTGCTGATGCTCTGCCGCTACACCTGGAGCTCCACCGAGTCCGAGGGCCTCGCCCTCCTCGGCCTCGCCGTCGCCCTGTCGGGAGCGGGTTTCTTCGCCGCCGCGGTCCTCTCCCCGTGGGCGGTCCGGCGCTTCGGGCCCTTCGGCTGGATGACGGTGTGCACGGCGACGGCGGCCGTGCTCGAACCGGCGCTCGGCCTGACCTTCGCCCCCGTGCCCTTCCTCGTCGCCGCCTTCCTCCTCGGGCTCATCACCCAGGGATCCAAGATCGCGACGGACACGGTGGTGCAGACGTCCGTGGACGACGCCTACCGGGGCCGGGTCTTCTCGCTCTACGACGTGCTGTTCAACGTCGCCTTCGTCGGCGCGGCCGGGGTCGCGGCGCTGATGCTGCCGCCCGACGGCCGCTCCGCCCCACTGATCGTCCTGGTGGCCGTGGTCTACGGATCGATCGCCGTGGCTCTGCGCGGGGAACGTGCGAAGTGGTGATGTTTCACGTGAAACACCACCCCTCATCGAGCGTCCGGCGGGTGGGCCGCTGTTTCACGTGAAACAGCGGCCGGCCCGACGCGGACGGCTCAGCCCTGAGCCGCCCACCACTCCTTGAGCGCGGTGACGGCCTGGTCGTGCTCCATGGGCCCGTTCTCCAGCCGGAGCTCAAGGAGGAACTTGTACGCCTGGCCGATGGCCGGGCCGGGGCCGATGCCCAGGATCTCCTGGATCTGGTTGCCGTCGAGGTCGGGACGGATCGCGTCCAGCTCCTCCTGCTCCTGGAGCTGGGCGATGCGGTCCTCCAGGCCGTCGTAGGCGCGGGAGAGCGCGGCCGCCTTGCGCTTGTTGCGGGTGGTGCAGTCCGAGCGGGTCAGCTTGTGCAGACGCGAGAGCAGCGGGCCGGCGTCCCGCACGTAGCGCCGCACGGCCGAGTCGGTCCACTCGCCCGTCCCGTACCCGTGGAAGCGGAGGTGCAGCTCCACGAGGCGCGAGACGTCCTTGATCATCTCGTTGGAGTACTTGAGCGCGGTCATGCGCTTCTTGGTCATCTTCGCGCCCACGACTTCGTGGTGGTGGAAGGAGACCCGTCCGTCCTTCTCGAAGCGGCGGGTGCGCGGCTTGCCGATGTCGTGCAGCAGGGCCGCGATGCGCAGCACCAGGTCGGGGCCGTCCTCCTCCAGGTCGATCGCCTGGTCGAGCACGGTCAGCGAGTGCTCGTAGACGTCCTTGTGCCGGTGGTGTTCGTCGCTCTCCAGCCGCAGCGACGGCAGCTCGGGCAGCACGTGGTCGGCGAGGCTGGTGTCCACGAGGAGGCCGAGGCCCTTGCGCGGGTGTGCCGAGAGGAGGAGCTTGTTGAGCTCCTCGCGGATGCGCTCGGCGGAGACGATCTCGATCCGGCCGGACATCTCCGTCATGGCGGTGACGACCTCGGGGGCGACCTCGAAGTCCAGCTGCGCGGCGAACCGCGCGGCCCGCATCATGCGCAGCGGGTCGTCGGAGAAGGACTCCTCCGGCGTGCCGGGCGTGCGCAGCACCCGGGCGGCCAGGTCCTCCAGACCCCCGTAGGGGTCGATGAACTCCTTCTCGGGGAGGGCCACGGCCATGGCGTTGACGGTGAAGTCACGCCGGACGAGGTCCTCCTCGATCGAGTCGCCGTAGGACACCTCGGGCTTGCGCGAGGTCCGGTCGTACGCCTCCGAGCGGTACGTGGTGACCTCGATCTGGAAGCGCTGCACCGTGTCCCCGACGCGGGCGTCCTTCTGGCAGCCGACCGTCCCGAAGGCGATGCCGACCTCCCACACGGAGTCGGCCCACGGGCGGACGATCTTCAGCACGTCCTCGGGGCGGGCGTCGGTGGTGAAGTCCAGGTCGTTGCCGAGCCGGCCGAGCAGGGCGTCCCGTACCGAGCCGCCGACCAGCGCGAGGCTGAACCCGGCCTCCTGGAAGCGGCGGGCGAGGTCGTCGGCGGCAGGGGACACACGCAGCAGTTCACTGACCGCGCGGCGTTGCACCTGACTCAGTGCGGTGGGGGTCTCTTCGTTGGCGTTCGGCACAACAGAAAAGGGTACGTGCCCCGGCTCACCCCGACGTCCTCGTTTTCCCGGGGGCGGCCCGCCCGATTTCCCGGGGGCGGGACAGTCCGGCCTCCCCGGGGCGGAGCCGCCCGGACCCGTACGGCGTGGCCGGTTGAAGATCGCCTGGAGCAGTCCCCGGCACTTGCTCCCAGCGTGCCTCGTTACCATGCCTGGACACAGCAACCGGGAACCACCGACACCACTGGCACCAGAGACAACGACGAGGACGGGCGAACGCGTGGCCGAGGCGGCAGACATCAAGGGGACCGGTCCCTCACCTGCCCGCCGATGGCTGCGGCGCACACTCACCGTCGCCGTCGGGGCGCCGCTCCTCGCCGGTCTGCTCCAGGCTCCGGTCACCGCCTCTCCCGCGGCCGCCGCTCCCTCGGCGACCGCCGCCGTGGACGCCACCGGCTCGAAGACCGTCGATGTGTCGCTCGACACCCTGACCCCGAGCACGCCGGTCGAGGGGGACACCGTCACCGTCACCGGAACGGTGACCAACCGGGGCAAGAAGACCATCACCGACGCGGTCGTCGAACTGCGCGTCGGCCCCCGGATGTCCAGCCGCAGCGAGATCGAGCAGGTGACGGGGCGCACGGGCTACCGGGACGACAGCGACCCCGCTCCCGTGCGGGACGCCCCCACCGCCGAGGTCCCCGCGCTGGGCGCCGGCCTCAGCGCCGACTTCTCGATCTCCGTCCCGGTCTCCGACCTCGGACTCGACGAGGCGGGCGTCTACCAGCTCGGCGTCTCCCTCACCGGACAGACCTCGGACCGCCCCTACGGCCGGGTGCTGGGCATCGAGCGGACCTTCCTGCCGTACCAGCCCGAGGCCACCGAGAAGAAGATCCAGATCACCTACCTCTGGCCGCTGATCGCCTCGGCCCACGTCTCGGCCGAGACGGCCACGGACGACCAGCAGACCCCGGTCTTCGAGGACGACGCCCTGGCCGCCGAGCTGCGTCCCGGCGGGCGCCTCGACCAGATGGTCTCGCTGGGCAAGGACCTGCCGGTCACCTGGGTGATCGACCCGGACCTCCTCGCCACCGTCGACGCCATGGCGAACGGCTACCGCGTCAAGGACGGCTCCCTGCACGTCCCCGGCACGAACAAGGAGCTCGCCGAGCGGTGGCTGGGCGAGCTGGAGAAGGCGGTGCAGGGCCACAAGGTCGTCGCCCTCCCCTTCGCCGACCCCGACCTCGCCTCCCTGGCCCACCGCGGCAAGGACGTCCCCGGCTCCCTGGGGCACCTCCAGTCGGCGACCGCCCTCGCCGGGGTGACGGTCGAGACCGTCCTCCACGTGCAGCCCTCCACCGACTTCGCCTGGCCCGTCGACGGGGCCGTCGACCCCGCCATCGTGTCGGTGGCGACCTCGGCCGGCGCCGACAAGGTGATCGCCCGCAGCGACAGCGTCCGCGACGACCTCTCCTACACGCCCACGGCGGCCCGCCCCCTGGGCAACGGCAGCACCACGGCCGTGGTGAGCGACGCGCTCCTGTCCACCGCCTTCGAGGGCGACATGGTCCGCGCCGAGAGGTCCACGCTCGCCGTCCAGGAGTTCCTCTCCCAGTCGCTCGCGATCACCCTGGAGCAGCCGGAGAAGCAGCGGAGCGTCGTGGTCGCCCCCCAGCGGGTGCCCAGCGTCGCCCAGGCGCAGACCATGGCGACCGCCCTGCGCGGCCTCTCCGGCCGGCGCTGGAGCCAGCCGAGCGACCTCGTCGCGGCGGCCACGGCCAAGCCGGACCCGAACGCCTCCACCTCGGTGCCCGGCAGCTCGCGGTACCCGAAGAAGCTGCGCGACCGGGAGCTGCCGGTCCAGGCCTTCCGGGACATGAAGACCACCCGGGACGAGCTGAACGACTTCAAGGTCGTCCTGACGTTCCCGGACCGCGTCGTGACCCCGTTCGGCAACGCGATCAACCGCGAGATGTCGACGTCCTGGCGCGGTCAGACCAGGGCCGCCACGATCTACCGGGACAACGTCCAGGGCTATCTGCAGCGGCTCACCAAGGGCATCCAGCTGGTCGACAAGTCGGACCTCACGCTCTCCGGCCGCAGCGCGACGATCCCCGTGACCGTCCAGAACAAGCTGCTCCAGGGCGTGGACCACCTGGTGCTGCGCCTCACCTCCAACAACCGGAACCGGCTGGAGATCAACGGCGAGCGGGTCGCCGAGCTGCCCGTGAAGGTCGGCGCCGGACACAGCCAGTCGGTGAAGTTCGACGCCACGGCCAACGTCAACGGCCAGGTGCCGGTGACGGCCCAGCTCTACACCGAGGACGGCACCCCGTACGGGAAGCCGATGTCGTTCACCGTGAAGGTCTCCGAGATCACCCCCACGGTGATGCTGGTGATCGCCGGCGGTGTCCTCCTCCTCGTCCTCGCCGGCGTGCGGATGTACAGCCAGCGCAAGCGGCTGGCGGCCGCCCGGGCCGCCGAAGCCGAAGCGGCCGGGGAGACGGACGGGACAGGGGAGACCGAGGACGCCGAGAAGGCCGGAGAGACGGACGGGGCGGGAGCGGACGGGCCGGACGCGGAACCCGCGCGGGACGACGCGGACGGACCCGAGCAGCCGAGTGACCCGACACCGGACACCGGGCCCGAAAGCGGCGACCCGTCGGCCACGGGTGAGAAAGTGGACCGTTGAGCGATGTCGTGGCCGGTCGGCCGGGGACGATGAGGTGGGGTAACCATGAACGCGCCGTACGACGGTGACCGCGGCCAGGGCGCGGGCGGCACCGCGCCGTCCGGTGGGACGCCCGCGGCACCCTCAGGCCCCGGCCACCCGCCGGCGCCGGCCCCGCAGCAGGGCGGAGACCCCGCGCAGCACCCGCCCGGGCAGAACCCCTACGCGCAGGACCCATACGCACAGGGCTCCCCGGCGCAGGATCCTTACGCCCAGAACCCCTATGCCCAGGACCCCTACGTCCAGGACGCCTTCTCCCACGATCCGTACCGGGCGCAGGACCTCTCCGCGCAGGACCCGGTGACCGAGGCGCTCTACGACCGCGCCGCGCATCCGCCGCCGCCCCCCGGCACCTACCAGGACCCCCAGGCGCTCTACCAGCAGCCGGCCGTGCCCCCGCACGCCCCGGACCCCCGGGTGTGGGCGCAGACCCCGGCGCCGGAACCCGACGGCCCCTCGCGCCACCTGCCGTACGGCGACGACGCGCGCACGGTCCAGTTCACCGGCGTCGACGACCTGGTGACCCGGGCGAGCGAGGAGGCGCCCGAGCCGGACGCCTTCGCGCACCTCTACCGGGACCAGCAGGCGCCCGGCCAGGTGCCCCCGCCCACCCCGGAGCCGGACCCGCTGCCCGCGCCCGCCCCCAAGAAGACCGGCCGCGCCTCCGGACTGCTCAAGTCGAGCGCGGTGATGGCGGCCGGCACCCTGGTCTCCCGGCTGACCGGCTTCGTCCGCAGCCTGGTGATCACCGGAGCGCTCGGCGCGGCCCTGCTCGGCGACACCTTCACCATCGCCTACACCCTGCCGACGATGATCTACATCCTCACCGTCGGCGGCGGCCTCAACTCGGTCTTCGTCCCGCAGCTCGTCCGCTCGATGAAGAACGACGAGGACGGCGGCGAGGCCTTCGCCAACCGTCTGCTCACCCTGGTCATGGTGGCGCTCGCCGCGATCGTCGCACTGGCCGTCTTCGCCGCGCCGCTGCTGATCCGGCTGATGTCGAACACCATCGCCGACGACGCGGCGGCCAACAGCGTGGCCGTCACCTTCGCCCGCTACTGCCTGCCCACGATCTTCTTCATGGGCGTGCACGTGGTGATGGGGCAGATCCTCAACGCCCGCGGCAAGTTCGGCGCGATGATGTGGACCCCGGTCCTCAACAACATCGTCATGATCGTCACCTTCGGCCTGTTCATCTGGGTCTACGGCACCTCCGCCGAGTCCCAGATGGGCGTGCAGACCATCCCGGACGAGGGCATCCGCCTGCTCGGCATCGGCACCCTGCTCGGCCTCGTCGTCCAGGCCCTGGCGATGATCCCGTACCTGCGCGAGACGGGCTTCCGCTTCCGGCCCCGCTTCGACTGGAAGGGCCACGGGCTCGGCAAGACCGTCAAGCTCGCCAAGTGGACCGTCCTCTTCGTCCTCGCCAACCAGGCGGGCGTCCTGGTGGTCACCCAGCTCGCCACCGCCGCCGGCGAGGAGTCCGGGAAGAACGGCGCGGGCTTCCTCGCCTACTCGAACGCCCAGCTGATCTGGGGAATGCCGCAGGCCATCATCACGGTCTCCGTGATGGCCGCGCTGCTGCCGCGGATCTCCCGCGCCGCCCACGACGACGACCCGGGCGCCGTCCGCGACGACATCTCGCAGGGCCTCCGGAACTCGGCCGTCGCGATCGTCCCGGTCTCCTTCGCCTTCCTGGCGCTCGGCGTCCCGATGTGCACCCTGCTCTACGCCTCCAGCGGCATCGAGGCGGCCCAGGGCATGGGCTTCATCCTGATGGCCTTCGGCCTCGGCCTGATCCCCTACTCCGTCCAGTACGTCGTGCTCCGCGGCTTCTACGCCTACGAGGACACCCGGACGCCCTTCTACAACACGGTCATTGTCGCCGCCGTCAACGCGGCCGCCTCGGCGATCTGCTACGTCGTGCTGCCCGCCCAGTGGGCCGTCGTGGGCATGGCCGCCTCGTACGGCCTCGCCTACGCGGTCGGTGTCGGCGTCGCCTGGCGCCGGCTCCGCAACCGGCTGGGCGGCGACCTGGACGGCACCCACGTGCTGCGGACCTACGCCCGGCTCTGCATGGCCTCCGTGCCCGCCGCGATCGTCTCCGGCGCCGTCGGGTTCGGCCTCCTGAAGCTGCTCGGCGAGGGCGCGCTCGGTTCGCTCGTCGCCCTGATCGTCGGCGGGGCCGTGCTCCTCGGCGTCTTCTTCGTCGCGGCCAAGCGGATGCGGATCACGGAACTGAACACCCTGGTCGGCATGGTCCGCGGCCGCCTGGGACGCTGACCCGGAGGTCCCGCACAACCATCGGCGGGGACCGCGTGTCGTGCATAGCGTCCGACTGTGGGCACAATTGGCTTGGCTGTTGGATGTGGCGCAACGGATGGGGAGGCAGGAACGACGGTGGCGGAACGTAGCACGGCTGCCGTCGACGTGGCCGACAACAGCGGTGACGACCCGCTGACCGCCAAGGCGGACAAGGCCGCGACCGACGGGGTGGCGGAAGAACAGAAGACGGCGGAGAAAACCGCCGAGGCCACGGAGAACAAGGCGGTCGAACGACAGAGCGGTGAACAGCCCTCCCTCACGGCTCCGGAACTGCACAGCGGCCACAAACTGGCCCGGCGCTACCGGCTGGAGGAGTGCGTCACTCGTCTGGACGGCTTCAGCAGCTGGCGGGCCGTCGACGAGAAGCTCCGGCGTGCCGTCGGGGTCCATCTCCTGCCCGCCGACCACCCCCGGGCGCGTTCGGTCCTGGCCGCGGCCCGCTCCGCCGCCCTCCTCGGCGACCCCCGGTTCGTCCAGGTCCTCGACGCCGTCGAGGAGAACGACCTCGTGTACGTCGTGCACGAGTGGCTGCCCGATTCCGTCGAGCTGACCGCGCTGCTCGCGGCCGGCCCGCTGGAGGCCCACGACGCCTACCAGCTCGTCAGCCAGGTCTCCCAGGCCATGGCCGCCGCCCACCGCGAAGGCCTCTCCCACCTCCGGCTCACCCCCAGCGCGGTCCTGCGCAGCTCCACCGGCCAGTACCGGATCCGCGGCCTCGCGGTGAACGCCGCCCTGCGCGGCATCACCGCCGAGCGCCCGCAGCGCAGCGACACCGAGGCCATCGGCGCCCTGCTGTACGCCTCGCTCACCCAGCGCTGGCCGTACGAGAACGACGCCTACGGCCTCTCCGGGCTGCCCAAGGGCGTCGGACTGCTTCCCCCCGACCAGGTCCGTGCCGGCGTCCACCGGGGCCTCTCCGAGATCGCCATGCGCGCGCTCGCCAACGACGGGGCCACCGCCTCGCGCCAGGAGCCGCCCTGCACCACGCCGGACGAGCTGGCCAGGGCCGTCTCCTCGATGCCGCGCGTGAAGCCGCCGGAGCCCGAGTTCACCGCCCCGCCGGAGTACCAGCGCACGACGTACCAGCAGGGCACGTACGGGCGTCCGCAGCCGCACCCGGCGGCCACCCAGACGGTCGTCGTCCCCCCGCCCCCGCTCCAGAGCCGCACCGGCAAGGCGTTGAAGTGGGCCGTCTCGGCCCTGCTGATCACCGCCCTGGGCCTGGGCAGCTGGCAGATCGCCGACCGCCTCCTCGGCCCGAAGGAAACCTCCAAGACCCCGGACCCGACCCCGACGATCATCACCGACGAGAAGCCGGCCCCGCTCAAGCCGGTCGCCATCTCCTCGGCGCACGACTTCGACCCGCTGGGCGGCGGTGACGAGAAGCCCCAGGCCATACCGAGGGCCTACGACGGAGACCCCAGCACCTACTGGTACACCGACAGCTACTACAGCGCCCGTTTCGGAAACCTGAAGGCCGGCGTGGGCATGGTCCTCGACCTGGGCAAGGCCCAGAAGATCAGCTCGGTCGACCTGGCCTTCCTGGGAAATACCTCGGTGGAGCTGCGGACCGCCCCCGCGGACGCGGTGTCGGAGCCGACCATGCCCGGCCAGTTCACCACCCGGGCCTCCGGTTCCGGCAGCAACGTGACGCTGAAGACCACCGTCCCCGTCACCACCCGCTACGTTCTGATCTGGCTCACCGAGCTGCCCGCCAATGACGGGGGCTTCCGCGGCAAGCTGACGGAAATCAAGATCCTGGGCTGACGACCGCAGAGGGAGGGGGCTCACCGTTGGACGATCCGATAGACGAGGCCACCGACGACCGGGAGCTCCTGGCCCGTCACGTCGAGGGGGATCCCGACGCCTTCGGTGAGCTGGTGCGGCGGCATCGGGATCGGTTGTGGGCGGTGGCCCTGCGGACCCTGGGGGACCGCGAGGAGGCCGCTGACGCCGTTCAGGACGCCCTTCTCTCGGCCTTCCGGGCCGCCCACACCTTCCGCGGCCAGTCGGCCGTCACGACCTGGCTCCACCGGATCACGGTGAACGCCTGTCTCGACCGGGCGCGCAAGACCGCCTCCCGCAAGACCTCGCCCGTCAACGACGACGATCGTTTCGAGCAGCTCCTCGACCCCCACGAGTCCGCCGAGGCGCCCGTGGAGCGCCGGGACCTCCACCGCGAGGTCCTGGCCGCGCTCGCCTCGATTCCCGCCGACCAGCGGGCCGCCCTCGTCCTCGTCGACATGCAGGGATACCCGGTCGCGGAAGCAGCCCGTATCCTCGGCGTTCCCGCCGGAACCGTGAAGAGCCGCTGCGCGCGGGGCCGGGCCCGTCTCCTTCCGATGGTCACTCATCTGCGTACCGACACCGTGGGTAACGAGGCCGCCGAAGGGGGAAGGAACCGGACGCCGGGGACATCCGTCCCACCGGTGCCGGGGCCGACGGACACCGGACCGACTGATCCAGCTGCTGTGAAGGGCGGAGGTGGGCGCGCGTGACTTCCACGGCCGACAGGGCTGACACCACACAGCACCCGGACGTCTCGGAGATCTCCGACCTGGCCGAGGGACTGCTCTCGCCGTCCCGCTCCGCGGCCGTACGCCGGCACGTGGACGACTGTCCCCTCTGTGCCGACGTACGGTCCTCCCTGGAGGAGATCCGGAGCCTGCTCGGCACCCTACCCGGCCCGCCCCGGATGCCCGCCGAGATCGCGGGCCGGATCGACGCCGCCCTCGCCGCCGAGGCCCTCCTCGACGCCACCTCCCCGGACGGCGAGAGCGACACCCCTGTTTCACGTGAAACATCGCGCCCCTCCGTGGAGACACCGCCCTCCTCCCCGACCCCGGACCGCCCCTCCGGGCGTCCCCGTGCGGCCACCGGCCCGGGTCGCTCCAAGCGGCCCCGCCGCAGGATCGCCCTGCTCTCCACGATCGGCGCCGCCTTCGGTGCCGTGGTCCTCGGGACCAGCCTGTACCTCAGCCAGGCGGGCGGCACGGCCGGCGACGATGTGGCGACCGGCGCGAAGAAGGCCGATGCCGCCGTCACAGCCGCCGCCCCCTTCTCCGGATCACCGGTCGAGGAGAGGGTCCGGGACCTGCTGGTCCAGGACAGGACGCTGAGGACTCCTCAGGGCATCGGGCCCGAATCGATGTCCTCCGACACCGGGGCCGTGACGCCCCGGCGGAGCGGGGACGGCGCCGTGCCCGCCTGCGTCCTCGCCGGCACCGGCCGCACCGACACGGTGCTGGGCCACGAGCGGGGCGAGTACCGGGGGAAGCCCGCCTATCTGCTCGTCCTCCCGGACCCCACCGACACCACACGGGTACAGGCCTATGTGGTCGACGCCTCCTGCGCCGACCGGAAGGAGAGCGGGGCCCCCGCCGCCGAGGTGCTCCTCAGCGAGGACTATCCCCGCTCCTGACCCCTCTTCCCGTCCCGGTCACGTGCCGCGCGGCGGTCTCGGGAATGCACGCCCCTTAGGATCCGTTGGGTGGGGTGAGCGACCGAGACAACCGCCCCGTAGGCAGTGGCAGTCTGCAGAGACGAGGAAGAAACCCGTGAGCGACGTCCGTAACGTGATCATCATCGGCTCGGGGCCCGCGGGATACACCGCTGCGCTCTACACGGCCCGAGCGTCGCTGAAGCCTCTGGTCTTCGAGGGTGCGGTCACCGCCGGTGGCGCCCTGATGAACACGACCGAGGTCGAGAACTTCCCCGGCTTCCGCGACGGCATCATGGGCCCCGACCTCATGGACAACATGCGGGCGCAGGCCGAGCGCTTCGGTGCCGAGCTCGTCCCCGACGACGTCGTCGCCGTGGACCTGACCGGTGAGATCAAGACCGTCACCGACACCGCCGGCACCGTGCACCGCGCCAAGGCCGTCATCGTTACCACGGGCTCCCAGCACCGCAAGCTCGGCCTGCCCAACGAGGACGCCCTCTCCGGCCGCGGTGTCTCCTGGTGCGCCACCTGCGACGGGTTCTTCTTCAAGGACCAGGACATCGCCGTCGTCGGCGGCGGCGACACCGCGATCGAGGAGGCCACCTTCCTCTCGCGCTTCGCCAAGTCCGTCACGATCGTCCACCGCCGCGACACCCTGCGCGCTTCGAAGGCCATGCAGGATCGTGCCTTCGCCGACCCGAAGATCTCCTTCGCCTGGGACAGCGAGGTCACCACGATCCACGGCGAGCAGAAGCTCAGCGGTGTGACCCTGCGGGACACGAAGACTGGCGCGACCCGTGAGCTCCCGGTCACCGGCCTCTTCATCGCCGTGGGTCACGACCCCCGGACCGAGCTCTTCAAGGGCCAGCTGGAGCTGGACGACGAGGGCTACCTCAAGGTCGCCGCTCCCTCCACGCGCACGAACCTCCCGGGTGTCTTCGGCGCCGGTGACGTCGTCGACCACACCTACCGCCAGGCCATCACGGCCGCCGGTACCGGCTGCTCCGCCGCGCTCGACGCCGAGCGCTTCCTGGCCGCCCTCGCGGACACCGAGAAGGTGGCCGAGCCCGAGAAGCTGGCCGAGACCCCCGTCGTCTGACCCCCGTCTGTTCCCCTCCCACACCCCGCGAAGTTCAAGGAGGCCGCTGTGGCCCTGAAGTCTGTGACCGACGCCACCTTCGAAGAGGAAGTCCTCAAGAGCGACAAGCCCGTTCTGGTGGACTTCTGGGCCGAGTGGTGCGGCCCGTGCCGCCAGATCGCCCCGTCGCTCGAGGCGATCGCCGCCGAGCACGGTGAGATCGAGATCGTGAAGCTCAACATCGACCAGAACCCCGCCACGGCCGCCAAGTACGGCGTCATGTCCATCCCGACGCTGAACGTCTACCAGGGCGGCGAGGTCGTGAAGACCATCGTCGGCGCCAAGCCGAAGGCCGCCATCCTGCGCGACCTAGAGGGTTTCGTCGAGCCCACCAAGGCCTGACGCTCCTTCGCTGTTTCACGTGAAACGTTCGAACACGGGAACGTTTCACGTGAAACAGCAGCGGCCCGCTCCCTCGCCGGGGCGGGCCGTTCTCGTATCCGGGACTGGAAGGGCTAGAGGGGACGGAGAGCGGGCTCCTTCTGTACGGCTCCGAGCAGCCGGTCCAGGGCCATCTCGACGTCCTCCTTCCAGGAGAGCGTCGTCCTGAGATCCAGTCGCATCCGGGGGAAGGCGTGGTGCGGCCGGACGGTCTTGAAGCCCACCGCGAGCAGATGATCGGCCGGCAGTAAACAGGCCGGCTCCTTCCACCGGGCGTCCCCGAACGCCTCGATCGCCTTGAAGCCCCGTCTCAGCACGTCCTTGGCCACGGTCTGCACCATCACCCGGCCCAGCCCCTGGCCCTGGTAGTCCGGCATGATCCACGCCGTCATCAGTTGGACGGCGTCCGCCGCCACGGGGCTCGTCGGAAAGGCCGTCGAGCGCGGCACATAGGCCGGGGGAGCGTAGAGGACGTAGCCGACCGGCACCTCGTCGACGTAGACCACCCGTCCGCAGGAGCCCCACTCCAGGAGCACGGCCGAGATCCAGGACTCCTTCTCCGGCTCCGATCGCCCCGCCTTCACGGCGGCCTCGCCACTGACCGGGTCGAGCTCCCAGAAGACACAGGAGCGACATCGCTTGGGGAGATCCGGAAGGTTGTCCAGCGTGAGCGGTACGAGCCGACGCCCCACGGCTGTTCCTCGCTTCCCTCGCCTTCGCGTACGAATATGCCTCTCGGAATCGTATCGATCGGACGATCGCGAGAACACCGCTCACAGGCAAAGGGCGGGCCACGCTCCGGTGGAACCGGATCATGGCCCGCCCTCAGCCCCGTCGAAACGGGGGAAGCACGGGGGTCAGCCCTTGGCGCCCTGTTCGGCACCCTTCTGGTCCAGGACCCGGCCCTCGCCGGGAGCCAGGGTCGAGAGGATCCGCTCCAGGTCGTCCATGGAGGCGAACTCCACGACGATCTTGCCCTTCTTCTGTCCCAGGTCGACCTTCACCCGGGTCTCGAAGCGGTCCGAGAGGCGGGTGGCCAGGTCCGTGAGGGCGGGCGAGACCCGAGCGCCGGCACGCGGCTTCTTCGGCTTGACCGCACCGGTGGACTCCTCGGAGTCCATGAGGCTCACGATCTCCTCGACGGAACGCACCGAGAGGCCCTCGGAGACGATCCGGGCCGCCAGCTTGTCCTGGGCCTCCATGTCCTCCACACCGAGCAGGGCCCGGGCGTGGCCGGCGGAGAGGACCCCGGCGGCGACCCGGCGCTGCACCGGGGGAGAGAGGCGCAGCAGCCGCAGCGTGTTGGAGATCTGCGGACGGGAGCGTCCGATCCGGTCCGCGAGCTGGTCATGGGTGCAGCCGAAGTCCTTGAGCAGCTGCTCGTAGGCGTGCGCCTCTTCGATCGCGTTCAGCTGCGCCCGGTGAAGGTTCTCCAGGAGGGCGTCCAGGAGCATCTTCTCGTCGTCGGTCTCCCGGACGATCGCGGGGATCCGCTCCAGGCCCGCCGTCGTGGAGGCCCGCAGACGACGCTCACCCATGACGAGCTCGTAGCGGTCGCCGTCGACCTTGCGCACGACCACGGGCTGGAGCAGACCGACCTCCTTGATGGAGGTGACCAGCTCCGCGAGGGCGTCCTCGTCGAAGATCTGTCGCGGCTGGTGCCGGTTGGGCACGATGGCGTCGAGCGGGATCTCGGTGAAGTACGCCCCGGCGGGGGCCTGCGGCTCGGCCGCCTTCACGGCCTCGGCCCAGGCCACCGCCGATTCGGGAGACGGAGCGCTCTGCGGGATCAGCGAACCGAGCCCACGCGGCCCCAATCCCCTACGTCGCTCACTCACTGAATTCCCTCCGACATGCTGCGCTGATGGTTCTGGTGCCCCACACGTGCGTGCTGGGCGTCATAGTTCACGGTGACGCCCCGAAGGGCGATCTCACGAGCCGCTTCGATGTACGACAGAGCACCGCTGGAGCCCGGATCGTACGTGATCACCGTCTGGCCGTAGCTCGGAGCCTCCGAGATGCGGACGGAGCGGGGGATGCTGGTGCGCAGCACCTCTTCGCCGAAGTGGGTGCGCACCTCCTCGGCGACCTGGGAGGCGAGCCTCGTCCGGCCGTCGTACATGGTGAGCAGGATGGTCGAGACGTGGAGCGTGGGGTTGAGGTGCCCACGGACCAGGTCGACGTTCTTCAGGAGCTGACCGAGGCCTTCGAGGGCGTAGTACTCACACTGGATCGGGATCAGCACTTCGGCCCCCGCCACCAGGGCGTTGACCGAGAGGAGTCCGAGCGAGGGCGGGCAGTCGATCAGGATGTAGTCCAGCGGCTGCTCATAGGCCTGGATCGCCCGCTGGAGACGGCTCTCGCGCGCCACCAGCGACACCAGCTCGATCTCCGCACCGGCGAGATCGATGGTGGCGGGGGCACAGAAGAGGCCTTCCACGTCCAGGACGGGCTGCACCACTTCGGAGAGCGGCCGGCTGTCCACCAGGACGTCGTAGATCGAGGGGACGCTGGCGTGGTGGTCGATGCCGAGCGCCGTGGAGGCGTTGCCCTGCGGGTCCAGGTCGATGACCAGGACACGGGCGCCGTGCAGGGCGAGGGAGGCGGCGAGGTTGACCGTCGTGGTCGTCTTGCCCACGCCGCCCTTCTGGTTGGCCACCACCATGACGCGAGTCTGGGCCGGGCGAGGAAGCCCCTCACCGGCACGTCCCAGGGCCTCTACTGCCAGCTGGGCAGCACGGCCGATGGGGGTGTCGTCCATGGGGGGCGGCGTTTCCATGGGAGGCGATGTTTCACGTGAAACATCGCCTCCCGCCGATTCGGTTCGGGGACCGGGGACCGGATCGGTCATCGGTCCCGCGATGTTGGCGTCGGACCGCAAGGATTCACTCTCCTCGACTTCGGGCTCGCGATGAGGAGAGCCTGCCATGCTTTCGGGGTCGCGAACCAGCGAGGTCGGTGGTTCTGTGGATGAATCCACCTCTGTGGACATCTCCGTAACCCTCGCGGGTGGATTCACGCGAGGCCTACGGTCCCGGGGTGTGGCGGCCGCACGACCGCGACTGATGATCCCCTGCAGCAGTGAGCGATGTTTCACGTGAAACACCATGCCCGTGCTGCTCCGCCGGGACCGGTCGACACTCCGAAATGGGACGTATGCGACGCCCGGCGGCGTCAGTGTCGTCCTGTGATCCCCTGTCGACGGCGTCCCGTCAGCGGCGCCGACGGGTCTTGCTCGTCCGGGCGGCCTTGGCCCGCTTGGCCGCGAACCGCACACCACCGGGGCTCTCGCCGACCTCCACCCGGACGACCGTGGACAGGGGATCCACGATCCCCTCACCCACCTGGAGCACCGAGGTCTCCACCACGCCGAGGCGGGAGAGGGCGGCACGAGCGCCGTCGATCTCCTCCTGCGCGGTGTCGCCCTTGAGCGCCAGCATCTCTCCGTACGGACGCAGCAGGGGAACGCCCCAGCCGGCCAGCCGGTCCAGCGGAGCCACCGCGCGCGCGGTCACCACGTGTACGGGGGTGATCTTGCCGAGCATCTCCTCCGCGCGCCCCCGGACCACGGTGACGTGGTCGAGGCCGAGCAGTTCGACGACCTCCTGGAGGAAGTTCGTGCGGCGCAGCAGCGGTTCCAGGAGCGTGATCTTCAGGTCCGGCCGGACCAGGGCCAGGGGAATGCCGGGCAGACCGGCCCCCGAGCCGACGTCGCAGACGGTGACGCCCTCGGGGACGACCTCCGAGAGGACGGCGCAGTTCAGCAGATGGCGTTCCCAGAGCCTCGGGACCTCGCGCGGACCGATCAGACCGCGCTTCACGCCCGCGTCCGCTAGGAGCTCGGCGTACCGCACGGCCTCCGGGAAGTACTCACCGAAGACTGTCCGTGCCTGCTCCGGCGCCTCGGCGAGCTCCGCTGCCTCCGTCACGGGAACCGTCCTTCCGTACCGCACGCATGACGTGCGAGCGCACTGTGGTGGCTGACTATCAGGCTGACAAAGATCGGCCCCGCCTGCGAACAGACGGGGCCGAGACTACGTGAGGGGTCAGGCCGGGAGCACGACGACGAAGCGCTGCGGCTCCTCGCCCTCGGACTCGCTGCGCAGACCGGCGGCGGCGATCGCGTCGTGGACGACCTTGCGCTCGAACGGCGTCATCGGGTCGAGCTTGACCGGCTGGCCGCCGGCCTTCACCTCGGCCGCGGCCTTGGCACCCAGCTCGGCGAGCTCGGAGCGCTTCTTGGCCCGGAAGCCGGCGATGTCGAGCATCAGGCGGCTGCGGTCCCCGGTCTCCCGGTGCACGGCCAGGCGGGTCAGCTCCTGGAGCGCCTCCAGGACCTCGCCGTCGCGGCCGACGAGCTTCTGGAGGTCACGGCTGCTGGAGTCGCTGATGATCGAGACCGCTGCCCGGTCCGCCTCGACGTCCATGTCGATGTCGCCGTCGAGGTCGGCGATGTCGAGCAGGCCTTCGAGGTAGTCGGCCGCGATCTCGCCCTCCTGCTCCAGGCGGGTCAGGGTGTCGCCACCCTCGGCGGCGGCGGAGGTGGTGCCTTCCGTCACGGACGGGCTCCTTCTTGCGTCGGGGGAGGCTTACTTCTTGGAGGACGGGTGCTTGGGCCGCTGCTGGCCCTTGCGCTGGCCGGTCTTGCCCTGCTGGCGGGAACCACCGGAGTTGGCACGGCTCGGGCGCGCGGGCTTGTCGCCCTGGGCCTCGCCCTTCGCGTCGGCGGCCTCGGAAGCACCGGTCTTGGCCAGGCCCTGGGGCTTCTTCTCGAGCGAGGGGGCCGCCTTCTCGGCGGTCGGCTCGGATTCGCCCTCGGTGTCCTTGGCCAGGCTCTGCTGGACCGCGGCGGCCTGGCGCTGGGCCTTGGTCTGGCGCTTGGGCTGCTGGCGCTTGGCGGCGGCACCGCCCTCGGCCTCGGCCGCGATGGTGTCGCTCTTGACCACGGTGCCGTCGGCCTGGGCGGCGAAGCCGGCCTTGGCGAGGCCTCCGAAGAAGCGGCGCTCGTTCTCGTTGCGGTCGCTGCCCTTGGCGACGACGATCTTGACGACGCTCTTCCGGCGACGGCCGCGGACCTCACCGTGGTGGGTGATGCTCTTGAGCAGGCGCTGGAGGTAGGCGTCCTGGGCCTTGCTGCCCGGCGTCGGGTTCTGGTTGATCACGTACATCTGCTGGCCCATGGTCCACACGTTGGTGGTCAGCCAGTAGACGAGGACGCCGACGGGGAAGTTGATGCCCATGACGGCGAAGATCACCGGGAAGATGTACATGAGCATCTTCTGCTGCTGCATGTACGGGGTCTTCACCGAGAGGTCGACGTTCTTCATCATCAGCTGGCGCTGGGTGAAGAACTGCGAGGCCGACATCATGATGATCATGATCGCGGTGACGATGCGGACGTCGGTCAGCGAGGCGTTGAGGGCCTCGACCTTCTCCGGGGTGTCCATGAACTTCGCGGCGATCGGGGCGCCGAAGATGTGGGCCTGCCGGGCGCTGTCGACCAGCGTCTGGTTCATGGCGCCGATTTCCTTGCCCGACGCGATGTTGGACAGCACGTGGTAGAGGGCGAAGAAGAACGGCGACTGGGCCAGGATGGGAAGGCACGAGGAGAGCGGGTTGGTGCCCGTCTCCTTGTACAGCTTCATCATCTCTTCGGACTGACGCTGCTTGTCGCTCTTGTAGCGCTCCTGGATGGCCTTCATCTTCGGCTGGAGCGCCTGCATGTTCCGCGTCGACTTGATCTGCTTCACGAAGAGCGGGATCAGACAGATGCGGATCAGGACCACGAGGGACACGATGGACAGACCCCAGGCCCAACCGGTGTCGGGGCCGAAGATCGCTCCGTACACCTTGTGGAACTGGACGATGACCCAGGAAACGGGCCAGGTGATGAAGCTGAACAGACTGGCAATCGTGTCCACTAATCAGGCTCCTTGAGCATTGGGCGAGGTCTCTGCGGCCGGGCTCGTCTCGGCGGTGGACCCGCCCTTGTCGCCGCGCAACGCGTTCCTCAGCATTTCGTGCCAGCGGGGGCGCTTCCTCGGGGGAACGTGGTCCACACCGCCGGGCGACCACGGGTTGCACCGCAGGATGCGCCAGGCGGTCAGGGCCGTGCCCTTGATCGCGCCGTGCCGGTCGATGGCCGTGAATCCGTAGCGGGAACACGACGGGTAGTACCGGCAGACGGGGCCCAGCAGGGGGCTGATCGTCCACTGGTACAGCTTGATGAGAGCCAGCAGCGGGTACTTCATCGCGTGCCCCCTCCCAGGAGCCGCTGAAGAGCGGCGTCCAGGTCTCGGGCCAGCTGTGCGTGATCGGCGTCGCCGGCTCCGGGCAACGCCCGTACCACCACCAGGCTACCGGGGGGCAGGGCGGAGAGGCGGTCGCGGACGAGGTGACGCAGACGACGCTTCACCTGGTTGCGTACGACCGCACCGCCCACGGCCTTGCTCACGACGAAACCCGCACGCGTCGGGGGAGCGCTCTCCCCAGGCGCGTGCGGGTCCGTTGCACCGCTGCGTAGGTGGACGACGAGGAGCGGGCGACCGGCCCGGCGCCCTCGGCGTACCGCGGTTGCGAAGTCCTCGCGCCGCCTCAGCCGATTCTCGGTAGGCAGCACGTCATGACCTGTTTAAGTGGATCAGGCGGACAGGCTCGCGCGACCCTTGGCACGGCGGTTCGCCAGGATGGCGCGGCCGGCACGGGTGCGCATGCGCAGGCGGAAGCCGTGGGTCTTCGCGCGACGACGGTTGTTCGGCTGGAAGGTGCGCTTGCTCACTCGGGGGCTCCAGAAATGATTCGGGTGGTGGCGGGACATCGCCTGGCTGTCACCGTGCGCCCACGAGTAGCTCGCAATACGCCCGAGTGCACCGCTTCGTGATCACGGAGAGTGATCTTTGCCCATCGGAGGCAGGCGGCAGCAGCCATCGACAACTCGACCTGGTTACGGTACGCGCGGCTACGCCATCCGGTCAAACCGACCTGTCGCCACCCCCCATTGTGCACAGGCTGTGGACAACAACTTGAACCGCGTCAGTCCGCCCGACTACCGTGGGCGGACTCCACAATCTTTTCCGTTCTGTCCTCACCTGTCCTCAACGGGCCGGTCTTCCGGACTTCGATCCACCGTCCCCCGAGAACCACACCTTCGTGGGACCTGCGAGAAAGCGTGCCCTGTGGCTGACGTACCTGCCGATCTTGCCGCAGTGTGGCCGCGGGTCCTCGAACAGCTCCTCGCCGAGGGCCAGCAGGGGATCGAGCCCAAGGACAAGCAGTGGATCGAGCGCTGCCAGCCGCTCGCCCTGGTCGCCGACACGGCCCTCCTGGCCGTGCCCAACGAGTGGGGCAAGCGCGTCCTGGAGGGCCGGCTCGCCCCGCTGATCAGCGAGACCCTCAGCCGCGAGTGCGGCCGGCCGATCCGGATCGCGATCACCGTCGACGACTCCGTCGGCGAGCAGGCGCCGCCCGCACCCACCGTGCCGCAGCCGCAGCAGCCCCGCTACGACGAGCGCGACCGGTCCGACTCGTACGACAAGTACGACGGCTACGGGCACCGGCCGATGTCCGACGACGGGCTGCCGACCGCGCGCCCGGCCTATCCGGACTACCAGCAGCCGCAGCGGCCCGACCCCGGTTCCTGGCCGCGCACCCAGGAGGACCTCTCCTGGCAGCAGCCGCGCCTCGGCGGCTACCAGGAGCGGGCGCCGTACACCGGGCCCGAGCAGTCCCGGCAGACGCGCTACGACGAGCCCCCCCACGGCTACGAGCAGCAGCGGCCCGAGCGCGCCGAGCTGCCCGACCCGCCGAGCCACTCCGCGCGCCCCGGCCCCCGCCCGGGCGGCGGTCCGGTGCCCGGCCCCGGGGGCGTCCACGGCTCCTCGTCCTCCGGCTCCTCCGGGCAGGGCTCCGGCGCGCCGGGCGAGCAGCACGCGCGGCTGAACCCGCGGTACCTCTTCGACACCTTCGTGATCGGTTCCTCGAACCGGTTCGCGCACGCGGCCGCGGTCGCGGTGGCCGAGGCGCCGGCGAAGGCGTACAACCCCCTCTTCATCTACGGGGAGTCGGGGCTCGGCAAGACCCATCTGCTGCACGCGATCGGACACTACGCGCGGAGCCTCTACCCGGGCACGCGCGTGCGGTACGTGAGCTCCGAGGAGTTCACCAACGAGTTCATCAACTCGATCCGTGACGGCAAGGGCGACACCTTCCGCAAGCGCTACCGCGACGTGGACATCCTGCTCGTCGACGACATCCAGTTCCTGGCGAGCAAGGAGTCGACGCAGGAGGAGTTCTTCCACACCTTCAACACCCTGCACAACGCGAACAAGCAGATCGTGCTCTCCTCGGACCGGCCGCCCCGGCAGCTGGTGACCCTGGAGGACCGGCTCCGCAACCGCTTCGAATGGGGCCTCACCACCGACGTGCAGCCGCCGGAGCTGGAGACGCGCATCGCGATCCTCCGCAAGAAGGCGGTGCAGGAGCAGCTCAACGCCCCTCCGGAGGTACTGGAGTTCATCGCCTCGCGGATCTCGCGGAACATCCGCGAGCTGGAGGGCGCGCTGATCCGGGTGACGGCCTTCGCGAGCCTCAACCGGCAGCCGGTCGACCTCGGGCTGACCGAGGTGGTCCTCAAGGACCTGATCCCCGGCGGTGAGGACAGCGCGCCGGAGATCACCGCTCCCGCGATCATGGCGGCCACCGCGGACTACTTCGGCCTGACGGTGGAGGACCTCTGCGGATCCTCGCGCAGCCGCGTCCTGGTGACGGCCCGCCAGATCGCCATGTACCTGTGCCGCGAGCTGACGGACCTGTCGCTGCCGAAGATCGGCGCGCAGTTCGGCGGCCGGGACCACACGACGGTGATGCACGCGGACCGGAAGATCCGGGCCCTGATGGCGGAGCGGCGCTCCATCTACAACCAGGTCACCGAGCTGACCAACCGCATCAAGAACGGCTGACACGACGCGCTCCACGGGCGCCCCGGGACTCTTCCCGGGGCGCCCTTAGGCGTTCCCGGGGGCTCTCAGCAGGCGGCCCGGTGCCGTGTCTCCAGGGCTGTCCCCAGGGCTGTCCCCAGGGCCGTTCGCGGTGCCGTTCGGGCTCTCCCGGCGGCCGAAGCAGGCTCCGCGGGCGTTGAACACAGGCTGGGGACGGGCCGGCGGCGAGGCGGCCCTGTTCGATTGCGCCGTTCCGCTGGCGGGTTCTCCACAGATTGCGGGATGATCACCCGTCCACAGGGTGGGGACTGCGAAGTTATCCGGATTTTGTCCACAGGGCTGGCTGGTGACAGGGCATCACCCCAGTTCAGACCCTTGGGGAATTGTTGGCAAACGTTATCCACAGGTTGTGGACGGAACTTTCGTCCACAGGGTGCCTCGACGGTTGTCCACCGGCCGCCCACAGGGGACGGTCTGTTGCCCACAGCTTCTCCACAGCGCTGTCCACTGTTCGGCAACGAAACACCCGTCCTCACCTCGAAGAGTGAAAGCCGTCACACCAAGGGAGACGATTGGCCTGTGGGGAACCTGGGTAAAGCTGGGGACAGCGCTGGGGAGAACTCCCTGTGTCCTGTGTATGGGGTGTGCAGAACTTTCGGGTGTCCACAGAGACCCCCGGTTTTCCACTGGTTCCGCCCACAGGCACGGTGGACAAAAAACTGGGTCTGACCTGCACGGACGGGGTTATCCACCGTTTCCACAGGCCCTACTACTACTCCCACCTAGAGTTAGCTCGGAATCCGCTTTGAAGCAGGGCCTGTGCACAACTCGGCGCCGGAGCTCCGACCGCCCCTCGTCCCGACTTGACCCCGAGCAGCACCGAGTGTCGGCGGCGTACGTCAGACTGGTTCCCGCAGTCGACGAAGAGCCAGCAACAAGCAGGAGGCGGTTCCGGTGAAGATCCGGGTGGAGCGCGACGTACTCGCCGAGGCGGTGGCCTGGGTGGCCCGCAGCCTCCCGGCCCGTCCGCCGGCGCCCGTACTCGCGGGCCTTCTGCTGAAGGCCGAGGACGGCGCCCTGAGCTTCTCGAGCTTCGACTACGAGGTCTCCGCGCGGGTCTCGGTCGAGGCGGAGGTCGAGGAGGACGGCACCGTCCTCGTCTCCGGCCGCCTGCTCGCCGACATCTGCCGCGCCCTCCCCAACCGTCCGGTGGAGATCTCCACAGACGGTGTACGGGCGACCGTGGTCTGCGGCTCCTCCCGCTTCACCCTCCACACCCTGCCTGTGGAGGAGTACCCGGCGCTGCCGGAGATGCCCACCGCGACGGGCACCGTCCCCGGCGAGGTCTTCGCCTCCGCCGCCGCGCAGGTGGCCATCGCCGCCGGCCGTGACGACACGCTCCCCGTCCTCACCGGCGTGCGCATCGAGATCGAGGGCGACACGGTCACCCTGGCCTCCACCGACCGCTACCGCTTCGCGGTCCGCGAGTTCCTGTGGAAGCCGGAGTCCCCGGACGCCTCCGCGGTCGCCCTGGTGCCCGCGAAGACCCTCCTGGACACCGCCAAGGCGCTCACCAGCGGCGACACGGTCACCCTGGCGCTCTCCGGCTCCGGCAAGGGCGAGGGCCTCATCGGCTTCGAGGGCGCGGGCCGCCGCACCACCACCCGCCTGCTCGAGGGCGACCTGCCGAAGTACCGGACGCTCTTCCCCACCGAGTTCAACTCGGTCGCGGTGATCGAGACCGCGCCCTTCGTCGAGGCCGTCAAGCGCGTGGCCCTGGTGGCCGAGCGCAACACCCCGGTCCGGCTGAGCTTCGAGCAGGGCGTGCTGATCCTGGAGGCGGGCTCCAGCGACGACGCACAGGCTGTGGAGAGGGTCGACGCGCAGCTGGAGGGCGACGACATCTCGATCGCCTTCAACCCGACCTTCCTGCTCGACGGTCTGAGCGCGATCGACTCCCCGGTCGCCCAGCTCTCCTTCACGACCTCCACCAAGCCGGCGCTGCTCAGCGGCAAGCCCGCGGTGGACGCCGAGGCGGACGAGGCCTACAAGTACCTGATCATGCCGGTGCGCCTGAGCGGCTGATGCCCGTCGGGTCCTGCCGGGGGTCCGGGGGTCGTCCCCCGGGAGACCGCAGTATGCCGGTGCGCCTGAGCGGCTGACGCCTTGGTGCGGGGCTTCGCCTGAGCGGCTGACCCCACAGGTGTGCACCCGCGTCCGGGCGTAGGCTCGGACGCGGGTACGAACCGCACACGACGCTTAAGGAATCTCTGATGGAGCTCGGTCTCGTCGGTCTCGGCAAGATGGGCGGCAACATGCGCGAGCGCATTCGCCGCGCAGGCCACACCGTCATCGGATACGACCGCAACCCGGACCTCGCCGATGTCCACAGCCTCGAAGAGCTTGTGGGCAAGCTCAAGGCTCCGCGCGTCGTGTGGGTCATGGTCCCGGCCGGTGCCGCGACCCAGTCCACCATCGACGAGCTGGCCGACCTGCTCTCCCCCGGCGACGTCGTCGTGGACGGCGGGAACTCGCGCTGGACGGACGACGAGAAGCACGCAGAGGAGCTGGCCGCCAAGGGCATCGGCTTCGTCGACTGCGGCGTCTCCGGCGGCGTGTGGGGCCTGGAGAACGGCTACGCGCTGATGTACGGCGGCGACGCCGAGAACGTGGCGAAGGTCCAGCCGATCTTCGACGCGCTCAAGCCCGAGGGCGACTTCGGCTCGGTCCACGCGGGCAAGGTCGGCGCCGGCCACTTCGCGAAGATGGTCCACAACGGCATCGAGTACGCGATGATGCAGGCGTACGCCGAGGGCTGGGAGCTCCTGGAGAAGGTCGACTCCGTCACCGACGTGCGCGAGGTCTTCCGCTCCTGGCAGGAGGGCACGGTCATCCGCTCCTGGCTGCTCGACCTGGCCGTCAACGCCCTGGACGAGGACGAGCACCTGGACGGGCTGCGCGGCTACGCACAGGACTCCGGCGAGGGCCGGTGGACCGTCGAGGCCGCCATCGACAACGCCGTACCGCTGCCGGCGATCACCGCGTCCCTGTTCGCGCGGTTCGCCTCCCGCCAGGACGACTCCCCGCAGATGAAGATGATCGCCGCGCTGCGCAACCAGTTCGGCGGCCACGCGGTCGAGACGAAGAAGTAATCCACAGGCTGTGCACCCGGCGGTGCACAGCAGCCGGGGAAGGTCGGCGCCCAACCATGCACGTCACGCATCTGTCGCTGGCCGACTTCCGTTCCTACGCCCGGGTCGAGGTCCCGCTCGACCCGGGCGTCACCGCTTTCGTGGGCGCGAACGGCCAGGGCAAGACCAATCTGGTCGAGGCCGTCGGCTATCTCGCGACCCTCGGCAGCCACCGCGTCGCCTCCGACGCCCCGCTCGTCCGGATGGGGGCCGAGCGCGCGGTGATCCGGGCCGCCGTCACCCAGGGCGAGCGCTCCCAGCTGATCGAGCTGGAGCTCAACCCGGGCCGGGCCAATCGCGCCCGTATCAACAGGTCCTCGCAGGTCAGGCCGCGTGACGTACTGGGGATCGTACGGACCGTGCTGTTCGCGCCCGAGGACCTCGCCCTGGTGAAGGGCGACCCCGGCGAGCGCCGGCGCTTCCTCGACGAGCTGATCACGGCGCGCGCGCCGCGCATGGCGGGCGTGCGCGCCGACTACGAGCGCGTGCTCAAGCAGCGCAACACGCTCCTGAAGTCGGCCGCGATGGCCCGGCGGCACGGCGGGCGGGGCATGGACCTGTCGACCCTGGACGTCTGGGACCAGCACCTGGCGCGGGCGGGCGCCGAGCTGCTCGCCCAGCGGCTCGACCTCATCGGCGTGCTGCAGCCGCTCGCGGACAAGGCGTACGAGCAGCTCGCGCCCGGCGGCGGGCCGATCCTCCTGGAGTACCGGCCCTCCGCGCCGGGCCCCGGAAGCACCCGCGAGGAGCTGTACGAGCAGGTGCTCGCCGCCCTCGCCGAGGTCCGCAAGCAGGAGATCGAGCGGGGCGTCACGCTCGTCGGACCGCACCGGGACGAGCTGCTGCTCAAGCTCGGGGACCTGCCCGCGAAGGGGTACGCGAGCCACGGCGAGTCCTGGTCGTACGCCCTGGCGCTGCGGCTCGCCTCGTACGACCTGCTGCGGGCCGAGGGCAACGAGCCGGTCCTCGTCCTCGACGACGTCTTCGCCGAGCTGGACGCGCGCCGGCGCGAGCGGCTCGCGGAGCTGGTGGCGCACGGCGAGCAGGTCCTGGTGACGGCCGCTGTGGACGACGACGTGCCGGGCGTGCTGGCCGGGGCGCGGTACGGGGTGGCCGGCGGGACGGTGGAACGCGTATGACCGGGGAGCGCGCATGAGCGAGGAAAACTTTCCCCAGCCTGTGGACGGTCCGGCGGCCTCCGGAACCCCGGTCCCCGAGGCCTCGGGCGTCGACCTCGCCCGGGTGGCACTGCGTGCCGCCAAGGAGCAGGCGAAGGCGCGGGGCGCGGCCGCTCAGCAGAAGAAGCAGGCCCGGCGCGGGGGCGGGCTGCGGTCCGGCGCGCGTGCCGACGGGCGCGATCCGATGGCGCTCGGCGCCGCGATCAACCGGCTGATCACCGAGCGGGGCTGGGAGACGCCGGCGGCGGTCGGCGGGGTCATGGGCCGCTGGCCGCAGATCGTCGGCGAGGACCTGGCGAAGCACTGCGTACCGGTGCGGTTCGACGACGAGCCGGACGCGCGGGTGCTGACCGTGCAGTGCGACTCGACCGCGTGGGCCACGCAGCTGCGGCTCCTCGCGCCGAAGCTCGTCGCACGGCTCAACGAGGACCTGGGGCACGGGACGGTACGGCTGATCAAGGTGCTGGGACCGGGGGCGCCGAGACGGGGGTACGGACCGCTGCGGGCGCCGGGATCGGTGGGCCCCGGCGACACGTACGGCTAGGGCGCCGGGCGGCCGGTTCTCCTCCGCGCGGGGCCCTTCGGGGCCTCGTTCCCGTGACGCGGGTACGCGGGTACGCGCGGGCGCGTGTACAGGTACAGGGGAAGGGCGCCGCACCGGTGATGCCGTGCCCACCCGTTCCACCCTGCGGAACGTATGCCCACGACGGGCCGGGGCGCGTCCCGGTGTCGGGAACGGAGAGCCTCCCCGCGACGGGAACAGATCGTGTGCCCGCGACGGGCAGGCGGGCAGCGCATCGCCCACGCACGACGGGCGGATCGTGCGCCCACGACAAGGGGCCCCACAGCGAGGCCGGCCGCGCCTCCGCGGCCGCAGCGGATCACACCCCCGCCCCGGAACCACCCCCCGCCCCACGACGTCCAAGATCACGCGTTGACAACGTTGGGCCACCGTCGCCCACGCCCCGCTACGGGCCGAAGCGCTGGGTGGCCGTCAGAGGGCTCTGGAGCCCCTATCCGGATATGGGGAGTCGTCTCGCTCCCGCTCAGGGCGGCACATGCGGACTCAGGTACCGGCAAACCCCCATGAGTGTCGGCGCTACCGGTAGACTGGAAGACAATCCCGCCACCCTGCGGAACATGTCGAACGACGCAGCCGCTCCCGTATGCCCGGAGAACGGCCTGTGCTGTGCCAGAAAGGGCGCTTCGTGGCCGATTCCGGCAACCCCAACGAGAACAACCAGTACACCGCCAGCAACATCCAGGTCCTCGAAGGCCTGGATGCGGTGCGCAAGCGCCCTGGCATGTACATCGGCTCGACCGGCGAGCGCGGTCTGCACCACATGGTGCAGGAGGTCGTCGACAACTCGGTCGACGAAGCCCTGGCCGGCCACGCCGACACCATCGACGTGACGATCCTGCCCGACGGCGGCGTCCGCGTCGTCGACAACGGCCGCGGCATCCCGGTGGGCATCGTGGCCTCCGAGGGCAAGCCAGCCGTCGAGGTCGTCCTGACCGTGCTGCACGCGGGCGGCAAGTTCGGCGGCGGCGGCTACGCCGTCTCCGGCGGTCTGCACGGCGTCGGCGTGTCCGTCGTGAACGCCCTGTCCACCAAGGTCTCCGTCGAGATCAAGACGGACGGCCACCGCTGGACGCAGGACTACAAGATGGGCGTCCCGACCGCCCCGCTCGCCCAGCACGAGGCGACCTCGGAGACCGGCACGTCGGTGACCTTCTGGTCCGACCCGGACATCTTCGAGACCACCGAGTACTCCTTCGAGACGCTCTCGCGCCGCTTCCAGGAGATGGCCTTCCTCAACAAGGGCCTCACCATCACGCTCACCGACGAGCGCGAGTCCGCGAAGGCCACGGTCGGCGCCGACGACCCGGACGCCGAGGCCGCCGCCGAGGCGCCCGCCCGTACGGTCGCGTACCACTACGAGGGCGGCATCGTCGACTTCGTGAAGTACCTCAACTCGCGCAAGGGCGAGCTGATCAACCCCACCGTCATCGACATCGAGGCCGAGGACAAGGAGCGCCTGCTCTCGGTCGAGATCGCGATGCAGTGGAACTCCTCGTACAGCGAGGGCGTGTACTCCTTCGCGAACACGATCCACACCCACGAGGGCGGTACGCACGAGGAGGGCTTCCGCGCCGCGCTGACCACGCTGGTCAACAAGTACGCGCGCGACAAGAAGCTGCTCCGCGAGAAGGACGACAACCTCACGGGCGACGACATCCGCGAGGGTCTGACCGCGATCATCTCGGTCAAGCTCGGCGAGCCGCAGTTCGAGGGCCAGACGAAGACCAAGCTCGGCAACACCGAGGCGAAGACCTTCGTGCAGAAGGTCGTCCACGAGCACCTGACGGACTGGTTCGACCGCAACCCGAACGAGGCCGCGGACATCATCCGCAAGGGCATCCAGGCCGCCACCGCGCGCGTGGCCGCCCGCAAGGCGCGCGACCTGACCCGCCGCAAGGGCCTCCTGGAGTCGGCGTCCCTGCCGGGCAAGCTCTCCGACTGCCAGTCGAACGACCCGTCCAAGTGCGAGATCTTCATCGTCGAGGGCGACTCCGCCGGCGGCTCGGCCAAGTCCGGCCGCAACCCGATGTACCAGGCCATCCTGCCGATCCGCGGCAAGATCCTGAACGTCGAGAAGGCCCGCATCGACAAGATCCTGCAGAACACCGAGGTCCAGGCGCTGATCTCCGCCTTCGGCACCGGCGTGCACGAGGACTTCGACATCGAGAAGCTCCGCTATCACAAGATCATCCTGATGGCGGACGCCGACGTCGACGGCCAGCACATCAACACCCTGCTGCTGACCTTCCTCTTCCGTTTCATGCGCCCGCTGGTCGAGGCCGGTCACGTCTACCTCTCCCGTCCGCCGCTCTACAAGATCAAGTGGGGCCGGGACGACTTCGAGTACGCCTACTCGGACCGGGAGCGGGACGCGCTCGTCGAGCTGGGCAAGCAGAACGGCAAGCGGATCCGCGAGGACTCGATCCAGCGCTTCAAGGGCCTCGGCGAGATGAACGCCGAGGAGCTGCGCGTCACCACCATGGACGTCGAGCACCGGGTGCTCGGCCAGGTGACCCTGGACGACGCGGCCCAGGCCGACGACCTGTTCTCGGTGCTGATGGGCGAGGACGTCGAGGCACGCCGCTCGTTCATCCAGCGGAACGCCAAGGACGTCCGCTTCCTCGACATCTGAGTCGGTCCCCGCTGACCGTACGAAAGGACTGACGACCAGCAATGGCCGACGAAAACACCTCCGGTACCACCGAAGAGCAGGAGCCCGTGCTGCGGATCGAGCCCGTCGGGCTCGAGACCGAGATGCAGCGCTCGTACCTCGACTACGCGATGTCCGTCATCGTGTCCCGCGCGCTGCCCGACGTGCGGGACGGCCTCAAGCCCGTCCACCGGCGCGTGCTCTACGCGATGTACGACGGCGGCTACCGGCCGGAGAAGGGCTTCTACAAGTGCGCCCGCGTCGTCGGTGACGTCATGGGCACGTACCACCCGCACGGCGACACCTCGATCTACGACGCGCTCGTCCGCCTCGCCCAGCCCTGGTCGATGCGGCTGCCGCTCGTCGACTCCAACGGCAACTTCGGCTCCCCGGGCAACGACCCGGCCGCCGCCATGCGCTACACCGAGTGCAAGATGGCGCCGCTGTCGATGGAGATGGTCCGGGACATCGACGAGGAGACCGTCGACTTCCAGGACAACTACGACGGCCGCAACCAGGAGCCGACGGTCCTGCCGGCCCGGTTCCCGAACCTGCTCGTCAACGGCTCGGCCGGCATCGCGGTCGGCATGGCGACCAACATCCCGCCGCACAACCTGCGCGAGGTCGCCGAGGGCGCCCAGTGGTACCTGGCCCACCCCGAGGCCTCGCACGAGGAGCTGCTCGACGCGCTCATCGAGCGGATCAAGGGCCCCGACTTCCCCACCGGCGCGCTCGTCGTCGGCCGCAAGGGCATCGAGGAGGCGTACCGCACCGGTCGCGGCTCCATCACGATGCGCGCGGTCGTCGAGGTCGAGGAGATCCAGAACCGCCAGTGCCTGGTGGTCACGGAGCTGCCGTACCAGACCAACCCGGACAACCTCGCGCAGAAGATCGCCGACCTGGTGAAGGACGGCAAGATCGGCGGCATCGCCGACGTCCGCGACGAGACCTCGTCCCGGACCGGCCAGCGCCTGGTCATCGTGCTCAAGCGCGACGCCGTCGCCAAGGTCGTCCTGAACAACCTGTACAAGCACACCGACCTCCAGTCGAACTTCGGCGCCAACATGCTGGCGCTCGTCGACGGCGTGCCGCGCACCCTCTCGCTCGACGCGTTCATCCGCCACTGGGTGACGCACCAGATCGAGGTCATCGTCCGCCGGACCCGCTTCCGGCTGCGCAAGGCCGAGGAGCGCGCCCACATCCTGCGCGGCCTCCTCAAGGCCCTCGACGCGATCGACGAGGTCATCGCGCTGATCCGGCGCAGCGACACGGTCGAGGTCGCCCGCGCCGGCCTGATGGACCTGCTGAGCATCGACGAGATCCAGGCCAACGCGATCCTGGAGATGCAGCTCCGCCGGCTCGCCGCCCTGGAGCGCCAGAAGATCGTCGCCGAGCACGACGAGCTCCAGGCGAAGATCAACGAGTACAACGCGATCCTGGCCTCGCCCGAGAAGCAGCGGACGATCGTCAGCGAGGAGCTGGCCGCGCTGGTCGAGCGCTTCGGCGACGACCGCCGCTCCAAGCTCGTGCCCTTCGACGGCGACATGTCCATCGAGGACCTGATCGCCGAGGAGGACATCGTCGTCACCATCACGCGCGGTGGCTACGTGAAGCGGACGAAGACCGAGGACTACCGCTCGCAGAAGCGCGGCGGCAAGGGCGTGCGGGGCACGAAGCTGAAGCAGGACGACATCGTCGACCACTTCTTCGTCTCCACCACCCACCACTGGCTGCTCTTCTTCACCAACAAGGGCCGGGTCTACCGGGCCAAGGCGTACGAGCTGCCGGACGCCGGCCGGGACGCCCGCGGCCAGCACGTGGCCAACCTCCTCGCCTTCCAGCCGGACGAGCAGATCGCCCAGATCCTGGCGGTCCGCGACTACGAGGCCGCGCCGTACCTGGTGCTCGCCACCAAGGCCGGCCTGGTGAAGAAGACCGCGCTGAAGGACTACGACTCGCCCCGCTCCGGCGGCGTCATCGCGATCAACCTGCGCGCGCTGGACAACGGCGAGGACGACGAGCTGATCGGCGCCGAGCTGGTCTCGGCCGAGGACGACCTGCTGCTCATCAGCAGGAAGGCGCAGTCCATCCGGTTCACCGCCACGGACGACGCGCTGCGTCCGATGGGACGCGCCACTTCGGGTGTCAAGGGCATGAGTTTCCGCGAGGACGACGAACTGCTCTCGATGAATGTCGTCCGGCCGGGTACGTTCGTCTTCACCGCGACCGACGGCGGGTACGCGAAGCGCACCCCCGTCGACGAGTACCGCGTCCAGGGTCGTGGCGGCCTCGGCATCAAGGCCGCCAAGATCGTGGAGGACCGCGGCTCGCTCGTGGGCGCGCTGGTGGTCGAGGAGACGGACGAGATCCTCGCCATCACGCTGTCCGGCGGTGTGATTCGTACGCGAGTCAACGAAGTCAGGGAGACCGGCCGTGACACCATGGGCGTCCAGCTGATCAACCTGGGCAAGCGCGACGCCGTCGTCGGCATCGCGCGGAACGCCGAGGCGGGCGACGCCGACGACGAGATCGACGACGCCGACGAGGTCGAGGGCGGTGTCGAGGTGACCGAGGCCGCGGTGGTCGAGGTCGGGACAGCCGAGGGCACGGAGCCCTCGGCCGGGGAGCACGAGGAGTAAGAGCGTGAGTGGAGCCACGGGCGCCGGATCTGCGGCCGCCGGAGCTTCTTCTGCAGGTGCCGGCGCGAGCGGCGCCCGTGGTTCCGCCACGGACTCCCAGGGGGTTGCGGTGACGGACACTCGGGGGCAGCAGCCCTCGTACGACAGCTACAACGGGCCGCTGCCCGGCGAGCGCGCCGGTGGGCAGGCGAGCGGGCCGTACCACCCGCCGCAGGCGTACGGCGCCCCGACGACGGGCGGCACGGCGGGCGGTCAGACCGGGGCCGTGCGCCGGCCCCGGACGGGCGCGCGCACGACGCCCCGGACGCGCAAGGCCCGGCTGCGGGTGGCGAAGGCCGACCCGTGGTCGGTGATGAAGGTGAGCTTCCTGCTCTCCATCGCGCTCGGCATCTGCACGGTCGTGGCCGCGGCGGTGCTGTGGATGGTCATGGACGCCATGGGCGTCTTCTCGACGGTCGGCGGGACGATCAGCGAGGCCACGGGCTCGAACGAGTCCAACGGCTTCGACCTGCAGTCGTTCCTCTCGCTGCCGCGGGTACTGATGTTCACCTCGGTGATCGCCGTGATCGACGTGGTCCTGATGACCGCCCTGGCGACGCTCGGCGCGTTCATCTACAACCTGTCGGCCGGCTTCGTGGGCGGCGTCGAGCTGACGCTGGCCGAGGACGAGTAGCGGCCGGACGGGACGCGCGGGGCCGGTCCTGACAACGGATTTTGGGACTGGCCCCCACGTGCGCTAATCTTCAGGAGTCAGCGCGCGGGACACACACCGCAAAGCGCGGCGGGGCTATAGCTCAGTTGGTTAGAGCGCATCCCTGATAAGGATGAGGCCACAGGTTCAAATCCTGTTAGCCCCACATTTTCGATCGGCCCGGACGGTTCATCCGTCCGGGCCGATTCTCTTTAGCCCCGGAGTGAATCGGGGACGTCGTGGGTTTGAAACTCGCACAGGTCACCGATCGGTATCGGTCGCTGTGTAGAGTGGGCGTCAGAAGTCTCCTACGTCAACGAAAGACGAGGTCGCGCGGTGAAGAAGCTTCTCCTGGTCGCACTGGCCGCCATCGGCGGGCTCCTCGTGTACCGCCAGATCCAGGCGGATCGCGCCGAGCAGGATCTGTGGACGGAGGCGACCGACTCCGTGCCCGCAGGTTCGGGTGTCTGAGACGAAGACCGTCTGTGGGTGAAGCCCCGGCCGCACTTGTGCGGCCGGGGCTTCACTCTGTTCCGGGGCCGTCCGGATCCCACCCGGCCCTGTCGGCGGTTTGCCTGGGCGAATATGTTGCTTGCCCACGTGAAGAGCAAGCGATGAGGGGGAGCGCGTGAAGAAGCGGGCCGGCACCGGCAGGAGGGCGGGGGCCCTGATCGCGGCCGCGGCGGCGGTGGGCGCGGTGGCGGGGCCGCCCGCCCAGGCCCGGGCCGCCGACGGGGAGGCGCTTCCGCCGTACGCCTTCGACTCCACCGCCCAGCGGGTCCCGGGCGCCGCCTCCAGCTCGGACGCGCGGCCGCTGGAGGCCGGGCGGACCTACCGCGACACGCTGAAGAAGGAGGGCAAGGTCTACTACCGGGTCGTCCTCGACGGGAAGCGGAACACGTACGTCTCCGTGGTCGCCGTTCCCAGGCCCGGCGCCAAGGTCGACTACGGCGACGGCTTCAAGGTCAGCATCCAGGACAACTCCGGCACCGAGTGCGGCTACCAGCAGGCGCGCTTCTCCTCGGCGCAGTACGCCCGCCCCCTCGCCGCGTACGCCCGCCGCATCGTCAACCCGGACACGTCCAGCTGCCAGCAGCCGGGGAACTACTACGTGCTCGTCGAGCGCACCACGAAGGCGGACTCCGACCCGGCCGACTGGGAGCTGGAGATCCGGCACCTGTCCGAGCCGCTCCTGAAGAAGGCGGGGCCCACCGAGCTTCCGGAGGCCTGGCCGTCCGCCACGCCCCCGCCCCTGACGGGCGAGCCGAAGCCCCGGCAGGGCGGCTCGGGGGTCTACGACGCGGCCTCGCTGACGCAGGGCGAGTGGCGGGCCGACATCCGGCCCGGACAGACCCTCTTCTACCGGGTCCCCCTCGACTGGGGACAGCAGTTCTTCGCCACCGCCGAACTGGGCAGCAGCGCGAAGGGCGACGACTACGTCTCCAACGCGCTGGTGCTCTCCCTCGACAACCCGGCGCTCGGCCACGTCGCCGACGAGACCGTCGGCTACAGCGGGAAGCAGGCGACGCTGGCGCTCGGGCCGCAGCGGCCGGTGGCGCACGAGAACCGCACCTCGTACACCGAGGCCACGAGCGGGATGCGGTTCGCCGGCTGGTACTACCTGTCCGCCACGCTCAGCCCGGAGCTCGCCGCGGAGTACGGCGACGGGCCGGTGCCGCTGACGCTGCGGGTGAACGTGCTGAACGCGGCGAAGGCCGGACCCGGCTACGACGGGGACCCCGGCCCGTTCGCCGTGACCCCCGACGACAGGCGGGCGGCCGAGAAGGGGTCCAACGGGGCGCAGGCGGCCGAGGAGGCGGAGCGCGGCGACGTCATGCGGCTGGTCGCCACGGCCGGGATCGGCACCGGGACGGTGCTGCTGCTCGGCCTCGGCGCGTGGACGCTGATCGCGCGGAGGACGGCGGCGTGACCCCTCAGACCTGAGTGAGGGCCCAGAAGCCGACCGCGAGGCAGACGAGCGCGAGCAGGAGCACCGGGACCGCGACCTTCGGGGGCGGTCCCGGACGGCGTACGGGGGCGGGCACGGGGGCCGTCACCGGCTGGGGGTACCCGTAGGGGCCGGGCGCCTGGACGGGCTGGGCGGTGTACGGGTTCGTGGGGGCCTGCCCGTACGGGGACCCCGAGGGGGCCGGATACGCGACCGGCGGGGGGAGGTGGAAGCTGCCGGTCTCGGAGGGGCTGGGCGGAGGCGGGGCGGCCGGGGCGACGGCTGGGGCGGCCGGGTGCGGGGGCGGTACGGGGTGTACGGGCCCGGCGGGCCGCTCCTGGGCCGGTACGGGCGGGGGGACGGGGCGCCCGGGGTCGGTAGCCGTGGGCGTGCCGGGGGCGGCGGTCGCGGAGGCGGCCTGGGTGCCCTGGTGGTCCTGGTGGTCCTGCGCGGGGTGGGTCGTGGGGCTGGTGGGGTTCGCGGGACCCGCGGGACTCGTGGGGCCTGCAGGACTCGTGGGGTTCGCGGGATTTATGGGACTTGCGGGATTCGTGGGGCCTTCGGGGCCGAAGCCCGGCGGCAAGGGGCCGAGTTGGTCGAAGATCTCGACCGGTTCCTCGTCGGCGGCCGGCTCGGGCAGCATCTCGACGGCGGCGCTCAGCGCCTTGCGCGCCCCCGTGGCCGTACGGAAGCGGGCCTGCGGATCGGGCTGGAGCAGCCCCGCGAGGACCTGCCAGAGGGGCTCAGGGATGCCCTCGGGGGCGCTCGGGGTGCCGTGCGTGAGGAAGTGCTCGACCAGGGCCTGGGAGTCCGGCTTGCGGCCCTGGAGCAGATAGAGCGCGACCAGGCCGACGGCGAACAGGTCGGCGGTGAAGTCGGGTTCGGCGCCGAGGAGCTGCTCGGGGGCGAAGTAGCCGGGCGTCCCCACGACGTAGTTGGTCTCGGTGAGCCGGGGTTCGCCCTTGCGCATGGAGATGCCGAAGTCGGAGAGCCGCAGGTGCGGCCGTGCGGTCCCGGTGACGTCGAGGAGGATGTTGGCCGGCTTGATGTCCCGGTGGACGACCCCCTCGGCGTGCACCGTGGCGAGCCCCGAGAGCAGCTGGTCGAGGAGGACGCAGACGAAGCGGGGCGGCAGCGGGCCGTAGTCCCCGATGACGTGGGCCAGGGAGCCGCCGGCCACCAGGTCCATGGTGAAGAGGACCTTGTCGTCGTCGGCGGCCCAGCTGGCCGGGGCGAGGACGTGCGGGTGGTCGATGCGCAGCGCCTGCTCGCGGACGAAGCGGAGCAGGGTGTGGGCGTCGCTCTGGAGCAGCACCTTGGCCGCCACGTAGCGGCGGCGCCGGTGGTCCCAGGCCCGCCACACCGCGCCCGCCCCGCCCCGTCCGATCGGGTCGATCAGCTCGTACCGTCCGGCGAAGACCTCACCCATCGCGCTGCGCCCGCTCCCCGTCGCTTCGACTCTCCGCGGGCCCGGCCGGCCGCCGGACCCCTCAGTTCTGGTGCGACTCGTAGTGGGCGACCGCCTCCGCGGTGCGCCCGGCGCCGTACACCCGGAGGAACTCTGCCAGTTCCGGGTGGGCCGGGGCGAGCGAGTCGGCGGCGTCGATGATGTCGCCCGCGGCCGCGACGGAGCGCAGCAGGGACTGGATCTCGCGGACCACCCGGCGCACGGTCGGGGCGCCGGAGCCGTTGCCGGTCTGGCCCGAGCCGGTGAGGACCGAGCCGCCCTGCGACTTCTTGACCTCCTCCATCCGGTCCGTGGCCTCGGCGGCGCTGACGCTGCCGTCGGCGACCTGCACGGCGAGCTCCTGGAGGGCCTGGACGCGCTGGACGACGGCCGGGTTGCCGATCTTCGCCCGCTGGCCGCTCATCAGCTGGGACAGCATGGGCGCGGAGAGCCCGAGCACGGCCGCGAGCCTGGCCTGATTGAGCCCGAGATCGTCGATCAGCCGACGGAAGAGCGCCCCCAACGGCTCCCCGTACCAACTGCGCTGAAGCTCTCTGGCTCTGGCCGTGGCTTCCTGCTGCGCTGCGTCCATCACTTCTCCCCATCCCTGCGGTTCGCCACTGCGAACCTCGGTCAGCATCTTACGGAGCGTGGTCGCGGACCGGGAGTCCCAATCCTTTTGCCGGAGATGGGGGGTGACCCGGTACGCTGTCCTCGTTCCGGGGCCTTAGCTCAGTTGGTAGAGCGCTGTCTTTGCATGGCAGATGTCAGGGGTTCGACTCCCCTAGGCTCCACTCCGGACGGACCCCCCTGACCTGCGGAAGCGCGGGCCAGGGGGGTCTTTCGCGTCTCCGGCGGGGGCCGGGGCCGTGGCGCTGGGTGATCAAGGACCCGAGTGGCCCAGGCGCGAGGGGCGTCAATGGACCAGGAATGGTGGGCCACCCGGACCTAGCGTCGTGTCCATGGCGAACGAGTCGAACGCGCGGGGACGGACGTACGAGCCAGGACCGCAGGGGGCCGGGGCGTGCGGGCCCGAGCCGCAGAGGTCCGGGGCGTACGGGCCCGGGTCGGGCGGGTCCGGGAACGGTGGACGGGCGCCCCGCGCGCTGGTGGTCGCGCAGTTCGTCAACGCGGTCGGGGACGGGGCCTTCTACGTCTCCTCGGCGCTCTACTTCACGCGGATCGTCGGACTCTCCGCGCCGCAGATCGGGGCCGGGCTCGCGGTCGCCTGGGCCGTGGGATCGGTCGCCGGGGTGCCGCTGGGGCACCTGGCCGACCGGCGGGGGCCGCGCGGGACCGCCGTCCTGCTCGCCCTGGCCACCGCCGCGTCCGTCGGGAGCTTCCTCGTCCTGCGGTCCTTCCTGCCGTTCCTCTGCGCGGCCGTCGCGTACGCCACGGCGCAGAGCGGGCTCGCCGCTGCCCGGCAGGCCCTGCTCGCCGGGCTCGTCGGGCCGGCCGCGCGGACGCGGGTGCTCGCCCGGCTCCAGGCCGTCCTCAACGGCGGGCTGGCCGTGGGGGCCGCGCTCGGCGGGCTCGCGCTGCACGCCGGGACGCGGACCGCGTACCTCGCCGTGTTCGCGCTGGACGCGGTCGCGTTCCTGGGCTGCGCGCTGGTCCTCGCCCGGCTGCCCGCGGTGGCCCCGGCCACGGGGACGCCGGGCGAGGGGCCGGGGCTCGCGGTGCTGCGGGACCGGCCGTACGCGCTCCTGACCCTCCTCAACGCCCTGATGCTGCTGCGGATGCCGCTCCTCAGCCTCGCCCTGCCGCTGTGGATCGTGGAGCGGACGGCGGCGCCCGGCTGGACCGTGTCGGCGCTCTTCGTCCTCAACACCGGCGCGGTGACGCTCTTCCAGGTCCGCGCCGCCCGGTCCGTGACGGACCTGGCCTCGGCCGCGCGGGCGGTGCGGTGGTCGGGGGCGGTCATGTGCGCCGCGTGCGCGGTCTTCGCCCTGTCGGGGCTCGGCCGGGGCACCGGGGCGGGGGTCGCGGCGGCGGTGCTCGTCCTCGGGGCCGTGCTTCAGGTCCTCGCCGAGATGCGGCACTCGGCGGGTTCGTGGCAGATCGGCTTCGCGCTGGCCCCCGACGACCGGATCGGCCAGTACCAGGGCTTCTACGGCACCGGGGTCCCCGTCGCCCGCACCCTCGGGCCGCTGCTCGTCACCACGCTGCTCATCGGGTGGGGCGTGCCGGGGTGGCTGCTCCTGGGCGGGGTCTTCCTGGTCGCGGGGGCGGCGACCGGGCCCGCCGTGCGGTGGGCGGAAGCCGCCCGCTGATCCGTACGAGTGGTGTTCATCCGAAGAACTGCGCGCGGGCGGCGTCGCTCCGTGCCATTCCGGGGCGCAGCCACATCATGAGGAAGGTATGTAAAGCGCGCAACCCGAAATGAACCATCCGAGAACATCACGAAAGTGAGGGATCATGGCCACCGCCAAGGTCAAGCAGTTCTGGGCCGCCTTCATCTCCGTCCTCTTCGCCCTGCTCGCCTCCGTCGGCCTGACGGGCACCGCCGCCGCGGCCCAGCAGCCCGCCGTGCAGCAGCCCGAGGAGCCGGCCGCCTCCGCCGCCGCGAACACCTCCGCCGCCGCCGGGGAGCGCGCGTCCGCCTCCGTACCGGCACAGCGGGCGCACCGGTGGCCGCTCGTCGGGGACCGGTCCCTGCCGCCCACCATCAAGCAGCGCATCGCCGCCGAGGCCCACGGTTCCTCCCCCGCCGCGCGCCAGCGGTCGTCCGTGCCCGCCGCGGCCGAGAGCGACCCGGTCGCGCTGACGGAGCTGGCGCTCGCCTCGGCGGCGTAGGGCGCGGGAAGACCACGACGTGCACTCCCCGCGCCTCACCCGTGACGCCCCGGCGCTCGCAGCGCTCGCGGCGACCCGGTACCGCCCGGCAGGACCCGGCACCGTCCGGCGGAACTCAGTGGGTACAGGTACCGGCGCTGTCCGAAACACCCGGCAGGACCCCGTGGGGTTCGGCCTCGTACGACGGGGACCGGCAGGCCCCGGCACCATCCGGCGGGCCGCAGCAGGTCCCGGCGCTATCCATCAGAACCCGGCAAGGCCCGGCCCCGTACAGCAGGACCCGGTGGACACCGGAGCCGTCCTGCGGGACGCGGCGGGGACCCGTCGGGAAACCTCCTCCGGTCAGCGGCCCTCTTCGCGCCGCTCGGCCTCCTCCTTGGCGTCCAGCTCCGCGGCCTCGGCCCGGGCCTCGGTCTCCTTGGCCTCCACCTCGGGATCGAGGACGGACCCACTGCCGTCGACGGACGTCAGTACGGTGACCTCCTCGTCCACCTCGGTGGCGGCGGGCGGCTCGACCAGCCAGTCGGGGTTCGACTGCTTGTCCCACCACTTCCAGGCGGCGAACACGCCGCCGGCCACCACGCCGAGGACGACGAGTCCCTTGGCGAGGCGCCCGGCCCTGGCCCGGCGCTCGTGCTTCCTCACGATCTTCTGGATGTCCTTCGGCGTCACCTGACCGCGCAGCGCGGCCCAGGCGGCCGTGGAACGCGCACCGGCCTCCTCGAGGGCCGGAGCGGTCGCAGCGACCGCGCTCTCGACGCGCGGAGCGGTGTAGTCGGCTGCCTGACGGGCGGCCCGGCGGGTCTTGACCGCCGCACGCTGTGCGGCCGCGTCGACCCGCGGCGGTACCCGCGGTGCGACATACGCGTCGTACTGCGTACGAGCCTGCGTACGGGCCTGCTTGGCGGCCTTCGAGAGCTTGGGCGCGATGATCTCCCGCGCCTCGTGCGCGTAGTGCGTGGCGTGGTCCCTGGCCGTCTCGGCGTAGGGTGCCACCGCGTCGGCGGCGTGCAGGACGCTCTCCTTCGCCGAACCTGTGGCGGCGCGCACGCTGTCCATGCGGGTCACGGGATTCCTCCTCCTCGGTGGCGATGTCAGGTTTTCGCCTTTCCATCCTCTTCGGAATCATGCCCGCCGGAGCCAGGTCCGGCATGTGGGGCGCGCATCCGGGGCATGGGAGGATCGTTCACCGCAGAGTCAGGGGGACCTGACGCGACCCGATGTGGACGGAAGGCGACCGTGGCCGAGCAGCTGTACGCGATCCTCAAGACGAGCCTGGGTGACATCGAGGTGCGGCTGATGCCGTTCCACGCGCCGAAGACGGTCCGCAACTTCACCGACCTCGCGACGGGCGGGCGCGAGTGGACGCACCCCGCCACCGGCGCGGTCTCCACGGATCCGCTCTACGACGGGACGGTCTTCCACCGGGTCATCAAGGGCTTCATGATCCAGGGCGGCGACCCGCTGGGCGACGGCACCGGCGACCCCGGGTACTCCTTCCCCGACGAGTTCCACCCGGAGCTCTTCTTCGACCGCCCCTACCTCCTCGCCATGGCCAACGCCGGCCCCGGCACCAACGGCTCGCAGTTCTTCCTCACCGTCGCCCCCGCGACCTGGCTGAACCGCAAGCACACGATCTTCGGCGAGGTCGTGGACAAGGAGAGCCGGAAGGTCGTGGACACGATCGCGGAGACCGCGACCGATCCGCACACCGAGCGTCCGCTCCGGGACGTGGTCGTCGAGTCCGTGGTGATCGAGAAGCGCTGAGCCGGAAGGGACGGGACCCCATGGACTCGCAGCCCGGTCTGCCGCGCTGTTACCGCCACCCGGAGACCGAGACCGGCATCCGCTGCGTCCGCTGCGACAGGCCCATCTGTCCGCAGTGCATGGTCTCCGCCTCCGTCGGCTTCCAGTGCCCCGACTGCGTGCGCGGCGGTTCGGGCACCGGGCACGCCCCCGACGCCAACCAGCCCCGCACGCTCGCGGGCGGCCGGATCGCCACGGACGAACGTTTCGTCACCAAGATCCTCATCGCGATCAACCTGGCGCTCTTCATCGCCGTCCAGGTGGTGGGCGACCGGCTCGTCGACGACCTGGGGCTCATCGGGTACGCCCTCCTCCCGACCGGCGAGCTGGTCGGGGTCGCGGACGGTGAGTGGTACCGGCTGCTGACCTCCGCCTTCCTCCACCAGGAGATCCCGCACTTCCTCTTCAACATGCTGGGCCTGTGGGTGATCGGCGGGATCGTCGAACCCGAGCTGGGCCGGATCCGGTACACGGTCCTGGTCCTGCTCTCCGGGCTCTCCGGCTCGGCGCTCGCCTATCTGCTCTCCCCGCAGAACCAGTTCTCGCTCGGCGCCTCCGGGATCGTCTTCGGACTGATCGGCGCCTGGGTCGTGCTCGCCCGCCGCCGGCGGCACGACATGCGGCCGGTCGTCCTCTTCGTGGCGTTGTCGCTGCTGCTCACCTTCACCCGTCCGGGGATCTCCTGGGAGGCCCACATCGGCGGTCTGGTCGGCGGCGCCCTGGTGACGTACGCGCTGGTGCACGCGCCCCGGGCCCGCCGGGACCTGGTGCAGTACACAGCCTGTGGACTGGTTCTCCTGCTCGACCTGGGGATCGTGCTCTTCCGTTCGGCCGCGCTCGCCTGAGCGCACAGGGCTGTGGATGAGCTTTCGGGCGAGCTTTCCCCAGAGTTATCCACAGTGTGTGGCGGGCCCTTCCCGCTCCGTGGAAAAAGAATGCGCCCCTCGCCTGTGACCTGGTGTTTTCCCAGGCAGGCGAGGGGCGCTTCAGGGCGTGACGAGGGTGGGCGCGGTCGTACCGGCGTCAACACCGTGTGAGTTATCCACAGATCTTCGTAAGTTATCCAGTGCTGTGCACAACGCTGTGGATAAACTCAGGGGAGAGCTTGACGGGCACCCGGTACGCGCGCTAGGCCGCCGTCGCGGGCGGCCGGACCGCCGCTACTTCCACTGGGTGGAGACGCCGAAACCGGCCGCGATGAAGCCGAAGCCCACCACGATGTTCCAGTTCCTGATCGACTCGATCGGCATCGAGCCGTCGGTGACGTAGAAGACCACGATCCACACCAGACCGATGGCGAACAGCGCCAGCATCACCGGCGCCACCCAGCTGCGATTGGTCAGCTTGATGTTGGTCGCCTGCTTGGCGGGCGGAGGCGTGAAGTCGGCCTTCTTGCGGATCCGTGACTTCGGCACGAGGGACTCTCCTGTCGATGCGCTGCGTGACCGCGCAGGGAACTGTGGCTGGCGCCGGGATGTGACGAAGGAGGACGTCTGCGTCCCCCAGGCGTCCGTTAGCGTAGTGGTTCCGCGGCACCGAAGGGGATCAGGGTACGTTGAGCAATTCCGCCGGCACTCCCGAAGGGCCGGGCCGCACCGCGAGGTGGCGCCCCGTCCGGCTGCTCACCCTTGCCGTTTTCGCCCTCGCCGGACTGATCTTCGTCACCAGTTTCAACACCGCCAAGGGCACCAACCTCCGGACGGACGCCTCCCTCCTCAGGCTCTCCGACCTCATCGAGGAACGCAGCCACAAGAACGCCGGGCTCGACGAGTCCGCCGCCGCGCTCCGCTCCCAGGTGGACTCCCTCGCCGCCCGCGACGACGGCTCCACGCGCGCGGAGGACGAGAAGCTCGAAGCCCTCGAGGCGGCGGCCGGCACCACCGAGGTCTCCGGCTCCGGCCTCACCGTCACCCTCAACGACGCCCCGCCGAACGCCCGGGCCGCCCCCGGCTACCCCGAACCGCAGGCCAACGACCTGGTCATCCACCAGCAGGACCTCCAGGCCGTCGTCAACGCCCTCTGGCAGGGCGGCGCCGAGGGCATCCGGGTCATGGACCAGCGGCTCATCTCCACCAGCGCCGTGCGCTGCGTCGGCAACACCCTGATCCTCCAGGGCCGCGTCTACTCGCCGCCCTACAAGATCACCGCCGTGGGCGACCGGGACCGGCTGAGCAGGGCGCTGGCCGACTCCCCGGCGATCCGGAACTACCAGCTGTACGTCAAGGCGTACGGGCTCGGCTGGAAGGTCGACGAGCACCGGTCGGTGTCCCTCCCCGGCTACTCGGGCACGGTGGACCTCCACCACGCGAAGCCGGTGGACTGACCGGATCCCGCCCCCGGCCCCGTCCACGGGCTGTGGACAACGGTTCCGGACGGCCGGCCGTCGTCCACAGGCTTTGGACAGCTGACCCCTCCCGGGCCCCTCGCCCCGTACTCTGGTCCCCGTAACGAACGGAAGGGGCGGTCGACGTCATGTACGGCTGGATCTGGCGGCATCTGCCGGGCAACGCGTGGGTACGGGCGCTGATCTCGATCGTGCTGTCCCTCGCGATCGTCTACGTCCTCTTCCAGTACGTGTTCCCCTGGGCGGAGCCGCTGCTTCCGTTCAACGATGTGACGGTGGACGGCCAGTGAGCGCGCGCATTCTCGTCGTCGACAACTACGACAGCTTCGTCTTCAACCTCGTTCAGTACCTCTACCAGCTCGGCGCCGAGTGCGAGGTCCTGCGCAACGACGAGGTCGAGCTGGGCCACGCCCAGGACGGCTTCGACGGCGTCCTCCTGTCGCCCGGCCCCGGCACGCCCGAGCAGGCCGGGATCTGCGTCGACATGGTCCGGCACTGTGCGGAGACCGGCGTGCCCGTCTTCGGCGTCTGCCTCGGGATGCAGTCGATGGCCGTGGCGTACGGCGGCGTCGTCGACCGCGCGCCCGAGCTGCTGCACGGCAAGACCTCGCTCGTCACGCACGGGGGCCGGGGCGTCTTCACCGGTCTGCCCTCGCCGTTCACCGCCACCCGCTACCACTCGCTGGCCGCCGAGCCCGCCGCCCTGCCCGCCGAGCTCGAAGTCACCGCGCGGACCGAGGACGGCATCATCATGGGCCTGCGACACCGCGAACTCCCGGTCGAGGGGGTGCAGTTCCACCCCGAGTCCGTTCTCACCGAGCACGGCCACCTGATGCTCGCCAACTGGCTGGAGGAGTGCGGAGACGAGGGGGCGGTCGGCCGGTCGGCGGGGCTCGCGCCGGTGGTGGGCAAGGCCGTCGCGTGACGACGGGCTCGCCGTGGTTCCGGGATTCGCACGAGCCGGGGCAGGAGCCGATACCGGGGGACGGGCACGCGCCCGGGAACGGCTACGTGCCGGAGGCCGGATACGCGCCGGGGACGGAGCCGTACGCGCCGACCGACCCGTATGCCGCGCCCGCCGATCCGTACGCCCCCGCTGACACGTACGCGCCCACCGACCCGTACGCACCCGTCGCGAATCCCTACGTGTCTGCCGCCGGTCCGTACGCGGCGCCCGCCGGTCCGTACGCGGCGCCCGCCGACCCGTACGCGGCCCCGGAGACGTACGCGCCTGCCGAGTCGTACGCGCCCGCGGAGCCGTACGCGCCCGCGGAGCCATATGCCCCCACGGAGCCGTACGCGCCCGCCGAATCGTACGGGCAGGCCGATCCGTACGTACCGGACAATTCCTACGCACCGACTGAGTCGTACCCGCACGAGCAGTCCTCCGGCCGCGGGACCAGGCCTCCCGAGGGCCCCTACGAGCCCTCCTACGGGCCGTACGGCACCGAGGAGACCCCGGGCACCCGCTCGGACGTGACGGCGGCCCTGCCGGTCGTCGAGGACCCCTCGGAGGCCGTGGGGGCAGCGGGAGCCGCAGGGTCTGCGGGGCTCGCGGAGTCTTCGGGGCCGGAGGCCGAGCAGAGCCCCGGGCCCGGGCGGGCCGAGCGCCGTCGTGCGGCCAAGGGCGGCGGCCGGGCGAAGAGCCGCCGGAGCGCCCCGCCCGCCGCCGCGGCGAAACCGGCCGCGCCCCTCTCCCGGGTGGAGGCCCGGCGGGCCGCCCGCGACGCCAAGGACAGCGTCGGCGTCGTCGCCAGCCGGGTCGTCGGCGAGCTCTTCATCACCCTCGGCGTCGTCATGCTCCTCTTCGTCACCTACCAGCTGTGGTGGACGAACGTCCTCGCCGGCCAGGAGACGAACCAGGCCAAGGAGCGGATCGAGGACACCTGGGCCAAGGGCGGGGACAAGGACGAGCCGGACGTCTTCCAGCCCGGCGAGGGCTTCGCCATCATGTACATCCCCAAGCTGGACGTCGTCGTCCCCATCGCCGAGGGCATCGACAAGACCAAGGTCCTCGACAAGGGCATGGCCGGGCACTACGCCGAGGGCAGCCTCAAGACGGCGATGCCCTCCGACAAGCAGGGCAACTTCGCGGTGGCCGGCCACCGCAACACGCACGGCGAGCCCTTCCGGTACATCAACCGGCTGAAGCCCGGCGACCCGATCGTCGTTGAGACCCGGAACGCGTACTACACGTACGAGATGGCGAGCATCCTGCCGCAGACCTCGCCCGCCAACGTGTCCGTGATCGACCCGATCCCGAAGGGTTCGGGCTTCACCGAGCCCGGCCGGTACATCACGCTGACCACGTGCACGCCCGAATTCACCAGCACGTACCGCATGATCGTGTGGGGCAGGCTCCTGGAGGAACGCCCGCGCAGCAAGGGGAAGCCCGAAGCGCTCGTAGGCTGAGACCCCACACCTCCGGACGGGACGACGGGACGACCTAGTGGCACGAGCGCGCAACCGGATGGCCGGGATCATCAGTGTCTTCGGCGAACTCCTCATCACAGCCGGCCTGGTGCTCGGTCTCTTCGTCCTCTACTCGCTGTGGTGGACCAACGTCCTCGCCGACCGCGCCGCCGACCAGGACGGCGCCCAGGTCCGCGACCACTGGGCCGACGACGCCCCGGGCGCGCTCGACACCCGCGACGGCATCGGCTTCCTGCACGTGCCGGCGATGGGCGACGATGAGGTCCTGGTGAAGCGGGGCACCGACCCCGACGTCCTCAACAACGGCGTGGCCGGCTACTACACCGACCCGATCAAGGCCGCGCTCCCGCAGGAGAAGCAGGGCAACTTCACGCTGGCCGCCCACCGGGACGGGCACGGGGCGAAGTTCCACAACATCCACAAGTTGAAGACCGGGGACGCGATCGTCTTCGAGTCCAAGGACACCTGGTACGTCTACAAGGTCTACAAGACCCTGCCCGAGACCACGAAGTACAACGTGGACGTCCTCCAGCCCGTCCCGAAGGAGTCCGGCAAGAACGAGCCGGGCCGCTACATCACGCTGACCACCTGCACGCCCATGTACACCTCGGACTACCGGTACATCGTCTGGGGCGAACTGGAGCGCACGGAACGGGTCGACCGTGACCGGACGCCTCCGGCGGAGCTGCGCTGAGCCTCCGGGCCACGACGTACGGGAGAGCCCCGGCATCCGATCTTCCGGATGCCGGGGCTCTCCCTTCGAGCGGGGCGGGCGATCAGTCGAACCAACCGCCGATGCCGCCGTTGTTGCCGCCGTTGTTGTCCCCGTTGCCGTTGTCACCGGGGTTGTTGGGCATCCCGCCGCCCGCGGTGAAGACCTCCACCGAGGAGCCCGTGTTGACCGGGGTGTTCGCGCCCGGGTTCGTGGCGACCACCAGCGCGTCCTCCTTGTCCGATCCCTTCTGGACGACCGACAGGCCCATGCCTTCGAGCTGTGCCTTGACGTCCTTGAAGGGACGGTTCGTGAGGCCGTCGGGGATCGTGACCTGGGTCTGCTGCGGGCCCTTGGAGACCTTGAGCTTCACCTCGGAGCCTCCCGCGACCGAGGCGTTGCCCTCCGGCGTCTGCTCCAGGACCTCGCCCTTGGGCTTGTCGGAGTCCACTTCCTCGGTGACCACGACGAAGCCCAGCGCCTTCAGCTGCTGCTCGGCCTGAGCGAGCTGGTTGCCCACGACGGGGGGGACCGTGCTCAGCTTCTTCTTCGCGACGGTGAGCGTCACCTCGGAGTTCTTCTCCGCCTTGGTGCCGCCGCCCGGGTTCTGGCGCAGGACCGAGCCCGGGTTCGCGTCGGACTCCTCCTCCTCGACCTTGACCTTGAAGCCCTTGTCCTCCAGGGACTTCGTGGCCCGCTCCCGGGACTGCTCCTGGACGTCCGGGACCTCCACGAGCGGCGCGCCCTCGGAGACGTACACCTTGATCGTGCTCTCGGGCGCCAGCTTCGCGACGTTGTCCGCGACCGGCTCCTGGCGGCAGATGGCGCCGGTGGGCTGCTCGCAGCGCTCGGTGCCCGCCTGCTGGACCTTCAGGTTCACGTTGGCGGCGTGCTTCGTCGCGACGTCCAGCTTCTCGCCGACCAGCTGCGGGACCGTGACCGGATCCGGGCCGTCCTTCTTGTCGAAGATTGAGACGCCGATGAAGATCGCGCCGATGAGCACCAGGACGCCGGCGAGGGCCAGCAGGATCGTCGAGGTGTTCGACTTCTTCTGACCGCCGCCGCGCCGGCGGTCCGGGCGGTCGTCGTAGCCGTAGCCGCCGTCGTTCGGGTTGATCGGGGGCAGCATGGCGGTCTGGCCGCCCGGGTCGGCCTGGCGCAGGGCCGTGGTCGGCTGGTCCTCCGGCGGGTAGCCGCCGTAGCCCCCGCCGTACGCGGGAGCCGCCGCCATGCCCATCGCGGCGGCGGCCGCGACCGGCTGCCCGTCGAGGCAGGCCTCGATGTCCGCGCGCATCTCGTCGGCGGACTGGTAGCGGTAGTCGGGGTCCTTGACCAGCGCCTTCAGGACGATGGCGTCCATCTCGGGCGTGATCTCGGAGTCGAAGTTGCTCGGCGGCTGCGGCTCCTCGCGGACGTGCTGGTACGCGACCGCGACCGGGGAGTCGCCGATGAACGGCGGACGGACGGTGAGCAGCTCGTACAGCAGGCAGCCGGTGGAGTACAGGTCGGAGCGGGCGTCGACCTGCTCGCCCTTGGCCTGCTCCGGGGAGAGGTACTGGGCCGTGCCGATCACCGCGGCGGTCTGCGTCATGGTCATGCCCGCGTCGCCCATGGCGCGCGCGATGCCGAAGTCCATGACCTTGACCTGGCCGGTGCGCGTCAGCATGACGTTCGCCGGCTTGATGTCGCGGTGCACGATGCCGGCGCGGTGCGAGTACTCCAGCGCCTGGAGGATGCCGACCGTCATCTCCAGGGTGCGCTCGGGGAGCAGCCTGCGCCCGGAGTGAAGAAGCTCACGCAGGGTGGAACCGTCGACGTACTCCATCACGATGTACGGGATGGAGACCCCGTCGACGTAGTCCTCGCCGGTGTCGTAGACCGCGACGATCGCCGGATGGTTCAGCGAGGCGGCGGACTGTGCCTCACGGCGGAACCGGGCCTGGAAGGACGGGTCACGGGCCAGGTCGGCCCGCAGCGTCTTCACGGCGACGGTGCGGCCGAGCCGGGTGTCCTGGGCGATGTACACCTCGGCCATGCCACCACGGCCGAGCACCGAGCCCAGCTCGTACCGGCCGCCGAGGCGACGCGGCTCTTCCATAGCTAATCCAGCCCTCTCCGTCTGTCCCGACCGCACCCATGGGTGGTCCGGCGGTGTGTGCTGTTCGCGCATACGCTACCGGCCCCGGGCAGGCGTTCCGCCCGGGGCCGGTAGCTGATACCTGACCGGTACCTGGCCCGTACCGTGCCGGGGGATCATCCCCGGCTCTTCAGGACCGCCTTCATCACGGCCTTCGCGATCGGGGCGGCCAGGCCGCCGCCGCTGATGTCCTCGCGGTTCGTGCCCGCCGAGTCCTCGACGATGACGGCGACCGCGACCGGGGAGCCCTCGGCGGTCTTCGCGTACGAGATGAACCAGGCGTAGGGGCGCTTGGCGTTCTTCGCGCCGTGCTGGGCCGTACCCGTCTTGCCGCCGACCTTCACGCCGTCCATCTTCAGGTCGGCGTTGCCGCCGGTGCCCTTGGTGACGACGTTCTCCATCATCTGCTGGAGCTTCTGGGCGGTCTCCTGCGAGACCGGGCGGCTCAGCTCCTCGGGCTCGTTCTTCTTGACCAGGTCGACGTTCGGGGCGCGCAGCTCGTCGATCATGTACGGCTTCATCAGCTTGCCGTCGTTGGCGATCGCCGCCGTGACCATCGCCATCTGGAGCGGGGTGGTCGCGGTGTTGAACTGGCCGATGGAGGAGAGCGCGTTGCCGCCCCGGTCGGACTTCTTGTCGTAGACGGAGGCGGAGGAGCGGACCGGGGTGAACTGCTCGGCGTTGAAACCGAACTTCTCGGCCATCTCGACCATCTTGTCGCGGCCGACGTCGTCGCCGAGCTTCGCGAAGACCGAGTTGCAGGAGATCTCCAGCGCCCGGTTCAGGCTGGCGTTCGCGCAGCCGCTGGCGTGGTTGACCATCTCCTTGCTGGAGAGGGGGATCTTCCAGCCCTCGGGGGTTTCGGTCGGCGCGTTGATGTCGTTGACCTTGCCGTTCTCCAGCGCGGCGGCGGCGGTGACGACCTTGAAGACGGAGCCGGGCGGGTAGATCTCGCGGAGCGCCCGGTTCAGCTTCGGCTTGTTCTTGTCCTTCTCCAGCGTGACCCAGGCCTTCTCGTCCTTGCGGGAGTATCCGGCGAAGGAGGAGGGGTCGTACGACGGGGTGGAGGCCATCGCCAGGATCTTGCCGGTCTTGGGCTCGATGGCGACGACGGCGCCGGTGTTCTTGCCGAGGCCCTCGAAGGCGGCCTTCTGCGCGGCGCCGTTCAGGGTGGTGATGACGTCACCGCCCTTCTTCTTCTCGCCGGTGAACATGGCGAGGGTGCGGTCGAAGAAGAGCCGGTCGTCGTTGCCGGTGAGGATGCCGTCCTCGAGCTTCTCGATCTGGGTGGCGTCGTACGCCTGCGAGGCGAAGCCGGTGACCGGGGCCCACATGGGGCCGTCGACGTAGGTGCGCTTGTACTTGTAGTACTCGTCCTTGGAGTCGACGGAGCCGGTGATCGGCTTGCCGTCGACGATGATGTTGCCGCGCTCGTTGGCGTACCGCTCGATGCGGACACGGGTGTTCTTCGCGTGCGTGGTCAGCTCGTCGGAACGGACGAACTGCACCCAGTTGTCCCGCAGGAGCAGGGCGAGGATGAGCAGGCCGCAGAAGATCGCGACCCGCCGCAGCGGCTTGTTCACGGACGGACCACCTGGGTCATCTCGGCGTCGGGGGACGGGGCGGGCGCGGGCGCGGGACGGCGCGCGGTGTCGCTGATCCGGATCAGGATGCCGATCAGTGCCCAGTTGGCGATCACGGAGGAACCGCCGTACGCGAGGAACGGCATGGTCATACCGGTGAGCGGGATGAGCCCCAGGACACCGCCGGCGACGACGAAGATCTGGAGCGCGAAGGCACCGGAGAGGCCCATCGCGAGCAGCTTGCCGAAGGGGTCGCGCGCGGCGAGGGAGGTGCGGATGCCGCGCTCGACGATCAGCCCGTAGAGGAGCAGGAAGACCATCACACCGGTGAGGCCGAGCTCCTCGCCGACGGTGGCGAAGATGAAGTCGGAGTTGGCCGCGAAGCCGATGAGGTCGGAGTTGCCCTGGCCGAGGCCGGTGCCGAGGATGCCGCCGGAGCCGAAGGACATCAGCACCTGGGTCATCTGGTCGCAGGCGTACGCCATGTTGCTGCCGGGGGGCGCCGTCTTCAGGCACTCGAAGGGATCGAGCCAGGCCGCCACACGGGACTGGACGTGGCTGGCGAAGGAGCTGACGGCGACCGCTCCGGCCGAAGCCATCAGCAGACCCATGACGATCCAGCTGGTCCGCTCGGTCGCCACGTACAGCATGATCACGAACATGCCGAAGAACAGCAGCGAGGTGCCGAGGTCGTTCTCGAAGACCAGGATGAGGAGGCTGACCGCCCAGATCGTCAGGATCGGGCCGAGGTCGCGGCCTCGCGGCAGGTAGAGCCCCATGAAGCGGCGGCTGGCCAGGGCCAGGGCGTCCCGCTTCACCATCAGGTAGCCGGAGAAGAACACCGCGAGGACCAGCTTGGCGAACTCGCCCGGCTGGATCGAGAAGCCGCCGACCCGGATCCAGATCTTGGCGCCGAAGCTGTCCGTGCCGAGGCCCGGCACGAGCGGCAGCAGCAGCAGGACGAGGGCGACCACCATGGAGATGTACGTGTAGCGCTGGAGGACCCGGTGGTCCTTGAGCAGCAGCAGCACGCCCACGAACATGGCGATGCCGATCGCCGAGTACATCATCTGGCTCGGGGCGTCCGGGCTGAAGCTCTTGTAGAGCCGCATCGAGGTCGCGATCAGCCGCGGCGACTGGTCCAGCCGCCAGATCAGCACCAGCCCCATGCCGTTGAGCAGGGTCGCCAGGGGCAGCAGCAGCGGATCGGCGTACGGGGCCCACTTCCGGACCACCAGGTGTGCGACGCCCGCGAGGAGGGCGAGGCCGAGTCCGTACCCGAGCATTCCGGCCGGCACCTTGCCGTCGATGGCCAGGCCGACGTTGAGGTACGCGAACACCGGGATGACGACGGCGAACGCGAGCAGCGCCAGCTCGGTGTTACGACGGCTCGGCGCCTCGATCGCGCCGATGGTGGTCGTGTTGGTGACAACGCTCATGGTGGTGAAAGGCCCCCCTACGGGTGCTTACTGCTTGCCGCAGTTCGAGGCCAGCTTCTGCTCCTCCCCGGTGAGGGTGGGACCCGGGGACGGAGCGGCTGTGGTGGGCTTGGAGTCGGGGGTGGCGGTGCCGTCGGGCTTCTGGGCCGGCGGCTTGCTCGCCTGGTCGGCGGCCTTCTCGGCGGCGGCGCGGCGCTGCTCGGTCTTCTTGCAGGCGGAGGCCTGCACGGCCAGCTCGGAGATCTTCGTCTCGGCCTTGCCGAGGCTGCCGCCCGCGATCGTGTCCTCGACCTGCTTCCGCTGGTAGGCGGGGAGGTACTTGAGTTCGATCTCGGGGTGGTCCTTCTCGACCTTCGACAGCGAGACCCACGCCAGGTCCTGGCTGATCCCCTGGTAGAGCGCCACGTGCTGGTCCTTGGAGCCCACGAAGTACTGGGTCTGCGTCCAGCGCCAGCCGCCGTAGAGGCCGCCCCCGACGAGGGCGAGGACCAGGACGAGGAAGAAGGAGCGCTTGAGCCACTTGCGGCCCTTGCGCGGCTTGACGAAGTCGTCCTCGGTGTACGACTCGAAGGAGCCCTCCGGGGGCATCCCGTCGTAGCCCTGGTCGTCGCCGCTGCCGGGCGGGCCGAAGCCGCCGGCCGGGGGCTGCCGGTGCGAGGCGTGGCGGCCGAGCCCGGAGGCGCGGCCGGCCGGGGTCTGCATGGCCCCGCCGTCGTTCAGCTGGGCCTGGTTCTCGGCGACCGCGCCCACGACGACCGGGGTGTCGTTGAGGTGGCCGGCGAGGGTGTCGCCGCCGTCGACGTCGAGGACGTCGGCGACGATCACCGTGATGTTGTCGGGGCCGCCGCCGCGCAGTGCGAGCTGGATGAGCTCCTGCACGGTCTCCTGCGGGCCCTGGTAGCTGGCGAGGGTGTCCTCGAGGGTCTGGTGCGAGACCACGCCGGACAGGCCGTCGGAGCAGATCAGGTAGCGGTCGCCGGCCCGGACCTCGCGGATGGAGAGGTCGGGCTCGACGTGGTCGCCGCTGCCGAGCGCGCGCATGAGGAGCGAGCGCTGCGGGTGGGTGGTGGCCTCTTCCTCGGTGATCCGGCCCTCGTCGACGAGGCGCTGGACCCAGGTGTGGTCCTGGGTGATCTGGGTCAGGACGCCGTCGCGGAGCAGGTAGGCGCGCGAGTCGCCGACGTGCACCAGACCGAGCCGCTGGCCGGTCCACAGGAGGGCGGTGAGCGTGGTGCCCATGCCCTCCAGCTGCGGGTCCTCCTCGACCATCATCCGCAGCTGGTCGTTGGCGCGCTGCACCGCCGTACCGAGCGAGGTGAGGATGTCGGAGCCGGGGACGTCGTCGTCGAGCGTGACGAGGGTGGAGATCACCTCGGAGGAGGCGACCTCGCCGGCGGCCTGGCCGCCCATGCCGTCGGCGATGGCGAGCAGCCGGGGACCGGCGTAGCCGGAGTCCTCGTTGCCCTCGCGGATCATGCCCTTGTGCGAGCCCGCGGCGAAGCGCAGCGACAGAGTCATGCGCACCTGCCCTGTCGACGCTGCATCGGGGTACAGCCGGTCTCGACCCACACTGCCCACCCTCCGGTCGCTCCGGTCACTTCAGTCGCTCCGGACGCTTCAGCCGCTCCGGCCGGGAGCACGGAACACCCCGGGGCGGGGATCGTCCCGGCTCGCTCGCTCCGCTCGCGCCTCTTCATGATGTCGCCACTACTTCCGCAGCTCGATGACGGTCTTGCCGATGCGGATCGGCGCGCCCAGCGGAATCGGCGTCGCGGTGGTGAGACGGGCCCGGTCGAGGTACGTGCCGTTGGTGGACCCGAGGTCCTCGACGATCCACTGGCCGTCCCGGTCGGGGTAGATCCGGGCGTGCCTGCTGGAGGCGTAGTCGTCGTCGAGGACGATCGTCGAGTCGTGCGCCCGGCCCAGCGTGATCGTCTGGCCCTGGAGGGCGACGGTCGTACCGGTGAGGGTGCCCTCGGACACGACGAGCTTGGTCGGGGCGCCGCGGCGCTGGCGACCGCCCGTGCTCTGCTGCTGGCCGCGCTGCTGCGGGGGCGCGGAGGCCTGGCGCGCGGCCTGCTGGGGCCGCGCCTCCTGGCGCCGCGAACCGCGCTGGGTGACCCGCGTGCCGAACAGGTCACTGCGGATGACCTGGACGGCCACGATGACGAACAGCCACAGAACGGCCAGGAAACCCAACCGCATGACCGTCAGGGTCAGCTCTGACATTGCCCCCGCTTCACCCTTCGGCTTGCCGGTAAACGATGGTGGTGCTGCCCACGACGATCCGCGAGCCGTCGCGGAGCGTAGCGCGGGTGGTGTGCTGCCCGTCCACCACGATGCCGTTGGTGGATCCGAGATCCTGGATCGTCGAGGGCGTTCCGGTCCGGATCTCGCAGTGCCGGCGGGAGACGCCGGGATCGTCGATCCTCACGTCCGCGTCGGTGCTGCGGCCGAGGACCAGGGTCGGGCGCGAGATCTGGTGGCGGGTGCCGTTGATCTCGATCCAGCGGCGCACCTGGGTGCCCGCTCCGCCGTGGGTGGCGGGGCCGGGCATGGCGCCGGGGCGGCCCGCGGCGGCCTGCGGCCGGTGGCCGGGCGCGCCGGGGGGCGGGGAGGCGGGCATGGGCGGGGCGCCGGCCGGGGGGTACCCGTAGCCGTCGCGGCCCTGCTGCTGTCCGCCCGCGGGCGGCTGCGACTGTGACGTACTCGACGCCAGCGTGCGGCTGCGGACGCGGTACAGACCGGTATCGAGGTCCTCGGCCTTCTCCAGGTGGACCTTGATCGGTCCCATGAAGGTGTACCGCTGCTGCTTGGCGTAGTCCCTGACCAGGCCGGCGAGCTCGTCGCCGAGCTGGCCCGAGTAGGGGCTGAGGCGCTCGTAGTCCGGTGTGCTCAGCTCGACGATGAAGTCGTTGGGCACGACGGTCCGCTCGCGGTTCCAGATCTGCGCGTTGTTGTCGCACTCGCGCTGGAGCGCGCCGGCGATCTCGACCGGCTGGACCTCGGACTTGAAGACCTTGGCGAAGGTGCCGTTGACCAGACCTTCGAGACGCTGCTCGAAACGCTTCAGGACTCCCATGGGGCACCTCCTCCGTCGTTGTCGTCCTGGTACTGCTTACTGATCGTATCCACGCGTCGGGAAATCGGCTGGTTCCCCTTCTCTGCCCTGTGGACGAGTGTCACCTCTCACAGGTTGCCCCCACGGATCGTAGAGGCGGCCTGTGGACAGTGTCCCGCACCCGGCTGTGGAAGTTGGGGGCGCGGTCCGAGGTGCGGGCGGTCCGTCCGCGTTCCTCCCGCTGTTCCCCGTTCCGCGCTTCCGTCCGGCCGCTCCCTGTCCGGTCCTCGTCCGGCTCTCCGCCCGGCTCTGTCCGGCCCCTGATCCGTCCCCTGTTGTTCGCCCTCTGCCCGCCTCTGCCTGCCCTCTGCCCGCCTTCTGGCCGTCGATCCGTCCGTCGATCCGTCCGCGATCGGTCCGTGCCCTCCGGTCTCCTGCTCGCCCCGGCTTCCCTTCGCCCGGCTCCTGCGCCGACTCGGCTTTCCCCGCCGGCCCGGCGCCCGCCCGCTCGGCTCCTTCTGCCCCCGGGGGCCTCTTTCTCCCCAGGCTTCCGCCTCCCTTTCGCTTCGCCCTACCCCCGTCCGCCCTCCTGTCACTCCCTCACCCTGGTCACCTTGGTCTCCGCGAGCGGAGTCGAAACAACGGATGTGAATCCACGGTCTGCGACGTGCTAATCTTCTGATGTCGCCAGGCGCTCCCACCAAAAAGTGAGAGGGCCCGGAGCACACCCAATGCGCGGGTGGCGGAATAGGCAGACGCGCTGGATTCAGGTTCCAGTGCCCGAAAGGGCGTGGGGGTTCAACTCCCCCCTCGCGCACCAGGAGCATCGCTCCAGATGTACGGACGAGAAGGCCGACACCATGTTCATGGTGTCGGCCTTCTCTCTTTTCCCACCTCGGTTCCCGTCGTGTTTCCCGCCGTGGGGGTCGACGCCCTCGTGTGAGGTACTCCACAGGGCGCGACCTTCGTCATGGGCGGGTGAGACGAAAGAGGGAAGGCCGACGGCGGGGCGCGTGCCTAGGGTGCGGGCGTGGACGCTATGTCGAAGTCGGGGGACCGGGGTTCGTACGGGATCGGGGCCGCGCTCGCCGCCGCGTGGGCCTGGTTCGCGGTGCCCGGACAGTGGTCGGGGCGCAGGACCACCGGTGAGGTGGCGCTCGCCGCGGTCGTGGCGCTGCTCGGCGCCGGGACCGAGGAGCTGATGGGCGGCGAGGGATGGCGGCTCGCGGGGGTCGCCGCCGGTGCCGCCGTGCTGTCGCTGCTGCGCAGGCGGCTCCCCGCGAGCGTGCTCGTCCTGACGGCGGCGCTCGCCCCCTTCGCCGCCGGGTTCGGGCCGCTGCTGATCGTGGTCGGCTGGTCGGCCGGCCGGTACATCGCGAGCGCCGGGCGGGCGCTGACCGCGTTCATCGCCGCCTTCGTCCTCGACGTCGGAGGGACGCTCGTGGACACCTGGGACCGGCAGCGGCTCTTCACCGTCGCCTTCATGGCGACCCTGTACTACCTGGGGACCACCCTGGCGCCCGGGCTCGCCCACCGCTACTGGACCCAGCGGCGGACCCTGCTGCACGCGCTCCAGGAGCGCAACGCCCAACTGCTGCGCGAGCGGACCATGGTCGTCTGGCAGGCGCGGCTGCGGGAGCGGCAGCGCATCGCCCAGGACATGCACGACAGCCTCGGACACCAACTGGCCCTGATCGCCGTGCACACGGGGGCCCTGGAGGTGGACCGGGAGCTGAGCGAGCGGCAGCGCGAAGTGGTCGGCGTCCTGCGGAACGCCTCGGTGACCGCGATGCACGAGCTGCGGGAGGTCGTCGGGATACTCCGCGACGGGGTCGGCGCGGCGGACGGGCCCGCGGTGGCGCCCGCGCCCGCGGGGGACGAGACGGGGCGGGCGGCCCGGGGGATCGCCGGCATCGAGGGGCTCGTGGCGGCGGCCCGGTCGGCCGGCACCGAGGTCGGGCTGCGGCGGGCGGGGGAGGAACGGCCGCTCGCGCCCGCGGCCGACCACGCCGCGTACAGGATCGTGCAGGAGGCCCTCACCAACGCCTACAAGTACGCGCCGGGAGCGCCGATCGGCGTCGAACTGCGCTACGAGCCGGACGCCTTCGTGGTGGAGGTCGTCAACGAGCCGCCGGCGGACGGGCCCGCCGAGGACATGGTGAGCGGCGGGCAGGGGCTGACCGGTCTCGCCGAGCGGGCCCGGCTGGTGGGCGGCATGTGCCACGCGGGCCCGGCCGACGGCGGCGGGTTCCGGGTGGCCGGGATGCTGCCGTACGGGGCGGCGCCGGTCGCGGAGGCAGTGCCTTTGGTCGATGCGGCCGACGACTTCCGGCAGCAGACCACGAAGCCGCTGGTGGGAGATGGTCGTCCGGTCGTAGTCGGACCGGCCGACTGGACGTTCACCGAGCGGGAGCTGGCGATGGCGGTGCGTGGGGGCAGGGGTGCGGGCACGGGCAGAGGGGTCGCGCTGGGGTGCGGGATCGCGTTCGCGGCGCTCGTCCTGCTTCTGGTGGCGGGGGGCTTCGGCCTCTACTTCCTGGTGGGTTCGCTGGAGAAGGGGATGATCGAGCCCTCGGAGTACGAGGCGGTGAAGGTCGGGGCGGGCGAGCAGGAGGTCCGCGCCCAGCTGCCCTCGGGCGACTCGATAGCCACGGTGGGCCTCCAGGGGTCGGGGCCCGCGCGGCCGGAAGGATCCGAGTGCCTGGTGCTGCTGTCCTCGGAGACGAGCGACAGCTGGGACGAGGAGCCCGTTTTCCGGTTCTGCTTCAAGGACGGCAAGCTGATCGAGAAGAAGTCGTACATGGCCGAGCAGCGGTAGCGCGGCCGCTCGTACCGGAGCTGTGGGGGAGAAGCTGTGGCAGGGCAGCCCATCAGGGTCGTGATCGCCGACGACGAGCCGCTGATCAGGGCGGGTATCCGGATGATCCTCATCTCTGACCCGGACATCCAGGTCGTCGGGGAGGCGGCCGACGGGCGGGCGGCGGTCGAGGCTGCGCGGGCGCACGCCGCCGACGTGGTGCTGCTCGACATCCAGATGCCGGTCCTCGACGGGCTCTCGGCGCTGCCGGAGCTGCGGCGGGCGGCGCCCGCCGCCCGGGTCATCATCCTGACGACCTTCGGCGAGCGGGAGAACGTCCTGCGGGCGCTGGAGCACGGGGGTGCCGGGTTCCTGCTGAAGGACACGGCGCCCGCGGAGCTGATCGGGGCGGTGCGGGCGGCCGCGGCGGGGGACGCGTACCTGTCGCCCGCGGCGACCCGGCACGTGGTGGAGCGGCTCGCCAGGGGCCGGGAGGCGGCCCGCGCGGAGGAGGCCCGGGGGCGGGTGGCGGCGCTCAGCGAGAAGGAGCGGGAGGTCCTGGCACTGCTTGGGGAGGGGCTCTCCAACGCCGACGCGGGGAAGCGGCTGCACATGAGCGAGGGCACGGTGAAGACGTACGTGAGCCGGATCCTGGCCAAGCTGGACTGCGAGAACCGCGTCCAGGCGGCGCTGCTCGCGCGGGACGCGGGGTTGTAGGGGGGCTGGTCCGGGACCCGTGGGGCTCTTGTAGGGGGCTTGTCTGGGGCCGTGGGGCTGTAGGGAGCCTGCGGGGCTTCAGGGCTGTGGGACTACGGGCCTTCAGGGGTTGCGGAGCTGCGGGAGGCTGTGGGGCCGTCGGAGGCTCAGGTTCCGGGGCGGTTCGGGAGGTCGGTCGTGCCGGCGTCGTTGTAGCGCAGGAGGTACGCGGCGAAGCGGGCGAGGTCCTCGGCCGGCCAGTCCTTGAGGCGCTCCTGGTAGGCGGCCCGGCGGTTGGTCCGGGCCGAGTCGAGGACCTTCGTGCCCGCCTCCGTGGCGTGCAGGACCTGCACGCGGTGGTCGTCGGGGGCCGGTCGGCGCTCCACGAAGCCGAGCTTCTCCAGGCCGGCGAGCTGGCGGCTGACCGTCGACTTGTCCAGCAGGTAGTGGGCCGCGAGGTCGGTGGCGCGGCAGCCGTGGCTCTCCTCGATGTGGGCGAGGAGCGTGTACGAGACGAGCGGGAGCTCGGGGTGGACTCGGGCCGCCGCGGCGCGGGCCCGGCGGGCGAAGGCCGTCAGCTCGCGCTGGATGACGTCCAGGGACGCCTCGCGGGGTGGTTCCGCGCCGCCGTTCATGGGGGGCTCCCTCGTCGTCGTGCGGGCTCGTGCGGGCGCTGTTCGCCCCTCACGACCTTTCGGTTGTATAGTACAACGGTTCTTTAGTTGTAAAAGCCAACCATGGAGGTCTCGGTGTCCGCAGGACCGAACACCAGGGGAGCGTTGAAGCACGTCCTCGGGCATCTGCTCACCCCCCTGCTGATGTGCGTCGGCATGGGGCTCGCCTACCTCGGCGCCTTCCACGCTCCCGAACCCCACGACCTGCGCGTCGACGTCGTCGGCTCGGCGCCCGCGCACCAGGTCCTCGCCCAGTCGCTCCAGGACAAGGGGGCGGGCGCCCTCGACGTCCGCACCGTCGCCGACCGGGAGGCGGCCGTCACCGCGCTGCGCGAGCAGCACAGTTTCGGCGCCTACGTACCGGGCGAGAAGCCCGAACTCCTCGTCGCCTCGGGCTCCTCCGACACCAGCGCCATGGCGGTCGAGAAGGTGTTCACCAAGGTCGCCGCCGCGCAGGGCGCCCCGCTGAAGGTCACCGACGTGGCCCCCACCGCCTCCGGCGACCCCACCGGCCAGGGCGTCTTCTTCCTCCTGGTCGCCCTCAGCATCGGCGCGTACGCCTCGGTCGCCGTCATCGGCGGCGCCGGAGCCGTCCTGCCCATGCGGATCAGGGTCCTGCTCGCCGCCGGGATGTCGTTCGTCGTCAGCCTGATCGGCACCCTCTTCGCCGGACCGGTCTTCCACCTGGTCGACCGGGGGCTCGGCGGGGTGTGGGCGATGTCCTGGCTGTACGCGGCGGGCATCCTGCTGGTCGGCGTCGGGCTGCACACCTTCCTGCGCCGCTGGACCACGCTCGGCGTGATGGTCCTCTTCGTCATGCTCAACTTCACCAGCTCCGGCGGCATCTACCGGCCCGAGCTCCAGCCCGGCTTCTTCGGCGCCCTGCACGCCTTCTGGAACGGCGCGGGCTTCGTCGAGGGCGTGCGCGCCCACGTGTACTTCGACGGCCACGCCCTCGGCGGGAACGTCCTCGTCCTCGCCCTCTGGCTCCTCGCCGGAGCCGCTCTCGTCACCGTCGCGGGCCGCGCGGAGGCACGGCGGGCCAAGGCGGCCGCCGGGCCCGCCGAGACGCGGGCCGTGGCGAAGAAGGCCGAGGCCGAGGAGGAGATGGAGGAGGCCGTCGCGGTCTGATTCCCGCCCGGGGCCCGGCGGCGGGGAGTTGTCCACAGGTGCTTGTCCACAGGGGGAGACGGCCGATCGGCGGCGGAGGTACCGTCAGGGCCGAACGAGGACGAACATCGCATCGGGGGAGGACGTCCCATGGACGTGATCACGGCTGTCGTGCCGGAGCGGCGCGGTACGGACGGAGTACCGCGCGCGGAGCGCGTCCCGCACGTGCCGGGGTTCGCGCGCCGGGCGGACGCGGGGGCCGGCGCCTCCCCCAAGGAGCGGGGCAAGGAACTGCGCCGACGGGTCCCCCGCTCCTCGCACGACCGGCAGGACCCCGTCGCCGACCGCCCGGACGCCGTCCGGGCCGTCGAGGAGTCGAACTTCGGCCGGGTCCCCGAGCTGACGCCGATGCGGGTCGGCAGGATGGCGGCGAGCCCGTTCGCCTTCCTGCGCGGCTCCGCCGGACTGATGGCCCAGGACCTCGTCGGGACCCCCGTCACCGGGATCGCCGCGCAGATATGCGGTGACGCGCACGCCGCCAACTTCGGCCTCTACGGGGATGCCCGCGGCCGGCTCGTCATGGACCTCAACGACTTCGACGAGACCGTCGTCGGCCCCTGGGAGTGGGACCTCAAGCGGCTCGCCACCTCCCTGGTCCTCGCCGGGCGGGAGGTCGGCGCGAGCGAGGAGGTCTGCCGGGCCGCCGCCTTCGACGCCGTCGGCGCCTACCGGCGCACCATGCGCCTGCTCGCCCGCCTCCCCGCCGCCGATGCCTGGAACGCGATCGCCGACGAGGAGCTCGTCTCCCACGCCGACGCCCACGACCTCCTCGGCATCCTGGAGAAGGTCTCCGCCAAGGCCCGCAACAACACCAGTGCCCGGTTCGCCGCCCGGTCGACCGAGGCCGTGGCGGACGCCGAGGGCGGCGGCCGCAGGTTCGTCGACGCTCCCCCGGTGCTGCGCCGGGTCCCGGACGCCGAGGCGGCCCTGGTCGCCTCCTCCCTCGGCGCCTACCTGGAGACCCTGTCCGAGGACCGGCTGCCGCTCCTCGCCCGGTACGCCGTCCACGACGTGGCCTTCCGGGTGGTCGGCACCGGCAGCGTCGGCACCCGCTCCTACGTCGTCCTGCTCCTCGACCACCGGGGCGAGCCGCTGGTGCTCCAGGTGAAGGAGGCCCGGCCCTCGGTCCTGCTCCCCCACCTCCCGCCCGCCGGGTTCGCGGTGGAGGAGGCGGGCCACGAGGGGAGGCGCGTGGTGCTCGGGCAGAAGCGGATGCAGGTCGTCAGCGACATCCTGCTCGGCTGGACCACGGTCGACGGGCGCCCGTTCCAGGTGCGCCAGTTCCGCAACCGCAAGGGCAGCGTCGACCCCGCCGCGCTCACCGCCGACCAGGTCGACGACTACGGGCGGATGACCGGGGCCCTGCTCGCCCGCGCCCACGCCCACAGCGCCGACCCGCGCCTGATATCCGGTTACTGCGGCAAGAGCGAGGAGCTGGACGAGGCCGTGGCCTCCTTCGCCGTCGCGTACGCGGACCGCACCACGGCCGACCACGCCGATCTGCTCTCCGCCGTCCGCTCCGGACGCGTGGCGGCCGAGCTCGGCGTCTGAACCCCTCCGCGAGGCCGGGCTCCTCCGCGAGGGCGGGCGGCCCCGGCCCCTTACGCTGGGAGGGTGACGAGCCGGAGCGAGGACAGCGACGTGGACCAGGGCCGGGATCAGGAGCGGGACGGCACCGAGAACGCGGTCGGCGGTGCGGCCGACGACGTGAACGGTGACGCGGTCGGCGGCGCGGACGGCAGCGTGGCCGACGGTGCGACCGGCGGTGCGGACGAGGGCGTGACCGGTGGGACGGCCGACGGTGCGGACGGCGGTGTTCCCGGTGGGCAGCCGGGGGCGGACGCCGGGGGCGACGAGCGGCCCGAGGCGCGGCTTGAGCGTGCCGTGCGGGTGGCCGAGCAGGCGCTGATCGAGTTCGAGATCGCCGTCGAGACCTTCCGGGTCGAGGTGGAGAACTTCTCCCGGCTGCACCACCAGAAGCTCGGCCCGATGTACGCGCGGCTCGACGAGCTGGAGGCGCTGATCGCCGAGGCCCGGGCGGCGCGCACCGGCGACCCCGAGGACCTGCGGCGGGCCCAGGAGGCCCGGGCGGCGGTCATGCCGATGCCCGGGGTGGAGGAGCTGTTCCACGACTGGATCGACACCGACGGCCTCTCCCCCGAGGCGGCGGCCATGCTTACCGAGCGGCCGGTGCAGCCGCCGAAGCGGGTCCGGCCCGGGGAGGAGGCCCGCAGGCTCTACCGCGAGCTGGCCCGCAAGGCCCACCCCGACCTCGCCCGGGAGGAGGGGGAGCGGAAGCGGCGCGAGGAGTTCATCACCCGGGTCAACGCCGCCTACGCCCGGGGCGACGAGGGGCTGCTGCGCGAGCTGTCCGCCGAGTGGGAGGCCGGTCCTGCGCCGGTCGAGGAGCGGCTCAGCGAGAGCGAGGAGCTGTACGCGCGCCTGGAGTGGCTCGCGGACCGCAAGGACATGCTGTCGGCGGTGGCGCGCGAGCTGGAGGAGAGCGCGATCGGCGCGATGCTGCGGATGGCGCCGGACGACCCCGACCGGCTGCTCGAAGAGATCGCGGAGCAGCTGCTCGCGCAGGTCTCCGAGCGGGAGAACGAGCTGTCCGGCCTGGTGCAGTAGGTTTTTCCGTGCGCCCGAGACCCTGCTTCGGGCGGTTCCGGCGAGAGTCGGGCGGTTTCGACGAGAGAAGGCCAGTCCCATGAATTTCTCCCCGCTGCCCTCGGTGGACGCGGCCGCCGTGCCGGCCGATGCCCTGGTGCTGGACGTCAGGGAGGAAGACGAGTGGGCCGCGGGCCACGTCGAGGGCGCGGTGCACGTGCCGATGAGCGACTTCGTGGCCCGCTTCGGCGAGGTCACGGAGTCCCTGGCCGAGCACGGCCGCGCCTATGTGATGTGCCGGGTGGGCGGCCGGTCGGCGCAGGTCACCCAGTACCTGGTCCAGCAGGGCTTCGACGCGGTGAACGTCGACGGCGGGATGCTCGCCTGGGACGGCGCCGGGCGCCCGATGGTGACGGAGAACGGCGCTCAGGCGTTCGTGCTCTGAACCCTTCCCGGGTCCGTCCCCGCCCCTCGCGCCGTTCTCCGTGAAAACCGAGCCCGATCCGGCCCGGCTCCGTCAGCGGTCGAAGTCCAGCTCCACGTCGGCGGTGGTGGGGCGGGACTGGCAGGCCAGGACGTAACCGGCCTCCGTCTCGTCCGGCTCCAGGGCGAAGTTGCGGTCCATCCGCACCTCGCCGCCGACCACGAAGGCCCGGCAGGTGCCGCACACCCCGCCCTTGCAGGCGTACGGGGCGTCCGCGCGGGCGCGGAGCACGGTGTCCAGGAGCGTTTCGCCCCGCTCCACCGGCCAGGTGCCGGACCGGCCGTGCAGGGTCGCGGTCAGGGTGGCGTGCGCGGGGGCGTCGGCCGCCGGGGCCACCGCGGGCGCGGAGCCGTCGTCGACGTGGAAGATCTCCTGGTGGATCCGGCCCCGGTCGACGCCCAGGTCGCGCAGCGCCCGCTCGGCGCCCTGCACGAGCCCGAACGGGCCGCACAGGAACCAGCCCTCGACCTCGCCGACCGGCAGCAGCGCGGGAAGCAGTCCGGCGAGCCGCTCGCGGTCGAGCCGGCCGGACGGCAGGCCCGCCTGCTGCTCCTCCCGGGAGAGCACGGTGACCAGCTGGAAGCGGCCCGGGTAGCGATCCTTGAGGTCGGCCACCTCGTCCAGGAACATCGTGGACGCGGCGGTGCGGTCGCTCCGGACCAGGCAGAACCGGGCCTCCGGCTCGCGGGCGAGCAGGGTGGCCGCCATCGAGAGCACCGGGGTGATGCCGCTGCCGCCGACGACGGCCGCGAAGTATCCGGGGCGCGGGGCGAGCGTGAAGCGGCCCATCGGCTCCATGACCTCGACGAGGTCGCCGACGGCCAGCTCCTTGAGGGCGTACGTCGAGAACGCGCCGCCGTCCACGAGCCGGATGCCGACACGCAGGACGGGGGGCTCGCCGGCCGGGGCGGCGGGGGCGCAGATCGAGTACGTGCGCCGCACCTCCCCGCCCCGCTCGTCGGTGCGCCGCAGCGCGAGGTGCTGGCCGGGCAGGTGCCGGTACGTCTCGTGGAGCTCGGGCGGGACCGCGAAGGTGACGGCCACGGAGTCGTCCGTGAGCCGCTCGACCTCGCTGACCGCGAGCGGATGGAACCCGGCCCGTCCCGCGCCTGAGGACACCATCTACAGCTCCTTGAAGTGGTCGAACGGTTCGCGGCAGGCGGTGCAGCGGCGCAGGGCCTTGCACGCGGTGGAGGAGAAGCGGCTCAGGAGCTCGGTGTCGGTGGAACCGCAGTGCGGGCAGCGGATCGCCAGCGTCAGCGGCACCGGGCCGCCGGCCGGGCCCTGCGGGCGCGGCGGGGCGATGCCGAACTCGGTGAGCTTGCGCCGCCCCTCCTCGCTGATGTCGTCGGTGGACCAGGCGGGGGTGAGGACCGTGACGACGGAGACCTCCGGGACCCCGTGGTCGTGGAGGGCGCGCTCGATGTCCGAGGACATGGCCTCGATCGCGGGGCAGCCCGTGTACGTCGGGGTGAGGGTGACCTCGACCCGGCCGGGGCCGGTGACGTGGACGCCCCGCATGACGCCCAGCTCCTCCAGGGTGAGGACGGGCAGCTCGGGGTCGGGGACGGAGCCGGCGACCCGGCTCAGCTCCTCCTCCAGGGCCGTCATGGTCACCACGACGCCCCCGGGTGGCTGCGGTGCAGGTGCTGCATCTCGGCCAGCATCCGCCCGAAGGACTCGGTGTGCAGGCCCTGGCGGCCCGCGCCCGCGCTCCAGGCGCCGGTGCGCGGCCCGGAGGGCACGGTGAGCGTGGCCCTGCCGAGGACGTCCGTCACCGACTCCAGCCAGGCGCTCTCCAGGGCGGCGTGGTCCACGTCGAGCCCCTCGACCGGCCGGAACAGCTCGCCGGTGTACCGCCACAGGGCCTCGCAGGCCCGGCTCATCCGCGCGTGGCTCTCGGGGGTGCCGTCGCCGAGGCGCAGCGTCCAGTGCTCGGCGTGGTCCCGGTGGTAGGCGACCTCCTTGACGGCCTTCGCCGCGAGACCCGCGAAGGGCCCGTCGCCGGAGGCCAGCCGCGCGTACAGGAGGTGCTGGTAGGTGGAGAAGTACAGCTGGCGGGCGATGGTGTGGGCGAAGTCGCCGTTCGGCTGCTCGACGAGCTGGACGTTCCGGAAGGAGCGCTCCTCCCGGAGGTAGGCCAGTTCGTCCTCGTCGCCGACGAGGGAGAGCAGGACGCGGGCCTGGCCGAGGAGGTCCAGCGCGATGTTGGCCAGGGCGACCTCCTCCTCCAGGACGGGGGCGGAGCCGGCCCACTCCCCCAGGCGGTGGGAGAGGACGAGGGCATCGTCGCCGAGGGCGAGGGCCGCGCCGACGGGCACGGCGGCACCGGTCTCGCGGGTGGCGGCGCCTTCTCGGGTGTCCGGGGTGCTCACAGGTGCTTCACCCCCTCCGGGATCTCGTAGAACGTCGGGTGGCGGTAGGGCTTGTCCGCCGCCGGGTCGAAGAAGGGGTCCTTCTCGTCGGGCGAGGAGGCGGTGATCGCCGCGGAGGGCACGACCCAGATCGAGACGCCCTCGCTCCTGCGGGTGTACAGGTCGCGGGCGTTGCGCAGGGCCATCTCCGCGTCGGGCGCGTGGAGACTGCCCGCGTGGGTGTGGGACAGTCCGCGGCGCGAGCGCACGAACACCTCCCACAGCGGCCAACCGTCGCTCGTCATGCCTGTGCCTTCCCGTTGTTTCCGCCGGTGTGCTTGTCCGCGTAGGCCGCCGCCGCTTCCCTGACCCAGGCGCCGTCCTCGTGGGCCTGGCGCCGCCTGCTCAGCCGCTGGTCGTTGCAGGGGCCGTTCCCCTTGAGGACGTCCCAGAACTCGGTCCAGTCGATCGGCCCGAAGTCGTAGTGCCCGCGCTCCTCGTTCCACCGGAGGTCCGGGTCGGGGAGGGTGAGGCCGAGCGCGTCGGCCTGCGGCGCGGCGATGTCGACGAAGCGCTGCCGCAGCTCGTCGTTGGAGTGGCGCTTGATCTTCCAGGCCATCGCCTGGGCCGTGTGGGTCGACTCGTCGTCCGGCGGGCCGAACATCATCAGCGAGGGCCACCACCAGCGGTCCACCGCGTCCTGCGCCATGGCGTGCTGGGCCTCGGTGCCGTTCGACAGGGCGAGCAGCGCCTCGTACCCCTGCCGCTGGTGGAAGGACTCCTCCTTGCAGACCCGGACCATCGCGCGGGCGTACGGACCGTAGGAGCAGCGGCACAGGGGGACCTGGTTGGTGATCGCGGCGCCGTCCACCAGCCAGCCGATCGCGCCGACGTCGGCCCAGGTCAGCGTGGGGTAGTTGAAGATCGAGGAGTACTTCTGGCGGCCGGAGTGGAGCTTGTCGAGCAGCTCGTCGCGGCTGGTGCCGAGGGTCTCCGCCGCGCTGTACAGGTAGAGGCCGTGGCCGGCCTCGTCCTGCACCTTGGCCATCAGGATCGCCTTGCGGCGCAGCGAGGGCGCGCGGGTGATCCAGTTCGCCTCGGGCTGCATCCCGATGATCTCGGAGTGGGCGTGCTGCGCGATCTGCCGGACGAGCGAGGCGCGATAGGCCTCGGGCATCCAGTCGCGCGGCTCGATGCGCTCGTCGGCGGCGACGGCGGCGTCGAAGACGGCCTCGTGGGCGGCCGCCTCCACCGCGGCCGCGTCCGCCGCGCCGGTCGTGCCCGCGCCGCCCGCCGTGCCCGCGGTCCCTGCCGTTCCTGCCGTCACTGCGGTCATCAGATCCCCTACCGACCGATCGTTCGGTTCATTGGCTTCAATGGTGAGACGACGGCCCGTATGGTGTCAACCCTGTGGATAACCGAGGTGGGCCGATCGGGATCGGGGCGGGATGGACGCGTACGTCGAAAAGGACGCGGTCGAGGTGAGCGGCGACCGGCGGACACCCCCGGAGGAGCCGCCCCCCGCCCCCCTGGACCCCGCGTCCTCGCGGACCGCCGGGGAGCCCGGCACGACCGGCGGGACGGGGACGCCCGGCACGACCGGGGCGGGCACCGGGATCATGGCCCTGTCCCTGCCGTACCAGGTCGTCGTCGCCGTCGCGCTCGCCGTCACCGGCGTCTTCGCCTGCGTCCACCTGGCGATGGTCTTCCTGCACGTGGCGCCGTCCAACACGCTGACCAAGCAGAACGGCCGGGCCGTGGACGACTGGATCTACCCCGAGTTCGAGCAGAACTGGAAGCTCTTCGCACCCAACCCGCTCCAGCAGAACGTCTCCGTCGAGGTCCGCGCCGAGGTCACCGCCCCCGACGGCACCCGCCGGACCACCGGCTGGATCGACCTCACCGCCCAGGACACCGAGGCGATCCGCCACAACCCGATGCCGAGCCACACCCAGCAGAACCAGCTCCGCAGGGCCCTGGACTTCTACTCCAACACGCACTCCGACGACCACCGCTCCAACGGGCCGCGCGGCCGCCTCTCGGAGCAGTACATGCGCCGGATCGCGGTGCAGCGGCTCGACGCCCTCCCGGCCCTCGCGGACTCCGAGGTGCGGCGCATCCAGCTCCGCTCCGTCACCCGGCGCGTCCCCGCGCCGGCGTGGAGCACCGAGAAGTCGAAGCCCTCCCCCTCCTCCCGCGACTTCCCGTGGTGGCGGATCACCGACGCCGACCGGTCCACCGACGCCGGCGCCGACCGGAACCGTACGGAGGAGGCCCGATGAGCGCCCCGACGCCGACGCCGACGCCCGTGTCCACCGCCACGCCCGCGCGTGCCCGCGAGCCCTTCGACCGACGGCTCGCCCGTGCCGTCCAGACCGTCACCGGCCGCTCCCTCGGCCCGTACCAGACCGCGATCGTCCGGATCGGCTTCTCGCTGACCTGGCTGGTCTTCCTGCTGCGCGAGCTGCCCCACCGGCACCAGCTGTACGGCCTCGACAGCCCCTGGTCCTGGGGGATGGCAGAGCGGCTGATCTCCGACAACCGGGCCTTCACCGTGCTCATGTGGTCGGACGGCCGGATCTGGTTCGAGCTCGTCTACGGACTCGCGTTGCTCTCCGCCGCCCTCCTCCTGGTGGGCTGGCGCACCCGGGCCGTCTCCGTGGTCTTCATGGCCGGGGTCCTCTCGCTGCAGAACCGCGCCGTCTTCGTGGGCGACGGCGGCGACAACGTCCTCCACCTCGCCGCGCTCTACCTCGTCCTGACCCGCTGCTCGCAGGTGTGGTCCCTCGACGCCCGGAGGGCGGCCCGAGAGGACCGCGCCGCCCGCGCCGGGGAGCCCCCGCGCCGCGACCTCACCGGGCCGCTGCTGTGGATCGTGCTCGGCGGCTTCCTCATGGCCGCCACCTGGTTCTCCGACGTCAGCGGCGAGTGGTGGATGCCGGTGCTGCTGTGGGTGCTCTGGCTGGGGAACGCGCTGTGGTGGCTGGTCTCCCGGTACGCCCCGGGGGAGCCCCGCACCCTGCTCGACGCCCTCGCCCACCTCGCGCACAACGCCGCCCTGCTGGTGCTCATGGCGGAGGTCTGCCTGATCTACGCCACGGCCGGCTGGTACAAGATCCAGGGCTCCCGCTGGCAGGACGGCACCGCGCTGTTCTACCCGCTCCACCTCGACTACTTCACGCCCTGGCCCGCCCTCTCCGAGCTGCTCGCCGCCAGCGGGATCATGGTCATGGTGCTGACCTACGGCACGGTGATCGTGCAGGTCGCCTTCCCCTTCACGCTCTTCAACCGCAAGGTCAAGAACGTCCTCCTCGTCGCGATGATGCTGGAGCACGCCGGGATCGCCCTGCTCCTCGGCCTGCCGGTCTTCTCGCTGGCGATGATCTCCGCCGACGCGGTGTTCCTGCCGACGGTCTTCCTGGTGGCCCTCGGCGCCCGGGCGACCCGGGTCCGCGACCGGCTGCTGCGGCGGACACCGGACGGGAAGCTGCCCGAGCAGCGCCGTACGGACGAGGAGCACGGCCCCCGTACCCTCGTCGGGTGAGCACCACCGAAGAGACGCCCGGGACCGGGCCGGAGACCGCCGGACCCGACCCGGAGCCGGTCCAGTACGACGAGGGGTACGGCCCCGAGGTCGGCGTCGGGCCGCACCCGGAGCCGTGGCCCGAGGACGAGCGGTACGACCCCGAGCTGCTCGCCGGGGGCGACCGGCGCAACGTCGTCGACCGCTACCGGTACTGGACGCGCGAGGCGGTCGTCGCCGACCTGGACACCCGGCGCCACGACTTCCACGTGGCGGTGGAGAACTGGGGCCACGACTTCAACATCGGCTCGGTGGTACGGACCGCCAACGCCTTCCTGGCCAAGGAGGTCCACATCGTGGGCCGACGGCGCTGGAACCGGCGCGGCGCCATGGTCACCGACCGCTACCAGCACGTCCGCCACCACCCGGACACCGAGTCGCTGACCTCGTGGGCGGCGGCCGAGGGCCTGCCCGTCATCGGCATCGACAACCTGCCCGGCGCCGTGCCCCTCGAACGGACCGTGCTCCCCCGCCGCTGCGTCCTGCTCTTCGGGCAGGAGGGCCCCGGGCTCACCGAGGAGGCCCGCGCCCACGTGGAGCGGGTCTGCTCGATCGCCCAGTTCGGCTCCACCCGGTCGATCAACGCGGGGGCGGCCGCCGCCATCGCCATGCACGCGTGGATCCAGCGGTACGCGGAGATCGACACCCCTTAGGACGGCGGGGCCCGGCCGGGCCCCGCCGCACGCGGGAGGTCAGGCCTGGCGGCGGACCTCCACCACCCGGAAGCGGTTGGAGACGAAGGCTCCGTCGCACAGGGCGGCGTTCGCCGCCGGGTTCCCGCCGGAGCCGTGGAAGTCGGAGAACGCGGCCGTCTGGTTCACGTACACCCCGCCCGTCAGGTTCAGCGAGAGCTGGGCCGACTCCTCCAGGCAGACCTCCTCCACCGCGCGCTCGACCTCCGCCGAGGTCGTGTACGCGCCGACCGTCATCGCGCCCTTCTCGCGGACCGTGCGCCGCAGCAGCTCCAGGGCGTCGGCGGTGGAGTCCACCGCGACGGCGAAGGAGACCGGGCCGAAGCACTCCGAGAAGTACGCCTCCCGGGCCTCCGGCTTGTCGCCGTCCAGCTTCACGATCACCGGGGTGCGGACCACGGCGTCGGGGAAGTCCGGGTTGACCACCTGGCGGGAGGCCAGCGCCACCTCGCCGAGGTCGGCGGCGGCCTCCAGGCGCGCCTTCACGTCCGGGTTGACCAGGGCGCCCAGCAGGCCGTTGGCCCGGGCGTCGTCGCCGAGCAGGCCGCCGACCGCCGCCGCCAGGTCGGCCGTGACCTCGTCGTACGACCTGGGGCCCTGGTCGGTGGCGATGCCGTCGCGGGGGATCAGCAGGTTCTGCGGGGTGGTGCACATCTGGCCGCTGTAGAGGGACAGCGAGAAGGCCAGGTTGCCGAGCATCCCCTTGTAGTCGTCGGTGGAGTCCACCACGACCGTGTTGACCCCGGCCTTCTCGGTGTAGACCTGGGCCTGGCGGGCGTTGGCCTCCAGCCAGTCGCCGAAGGCGGTCGAGCCGGTGTAGTCGATGATCCGGACCTCGGGGCGCACGGCCAGGGTCTTCGCGATGCCCTCGCCGGGACGCTCGACGGCGAGCGCCACCAGGTTCGGGTCGAAGCCCGTCTCGGCGAGCACCTCGCGGGCGATCCGGACGGTGAGCGCGAGCGGCAGGACCGCGCGCGGGTGGGGCTTGACCAGCACCGGGTTGCCGGTGGCGAGGGAGGCGAACAGGCCCGGGTAGCCGTTCCAGGTGGGGAAGGTGTTGCAGCCGATCACCAGGGCGACGCCCCGGCCGACCGGGGTGAACTCCTTGCTCAGCTCCAGGGGGTCGCGCTTGCCCTGGGGCTTGGACCAGGCGGCCCGCCCGGCGGGGGTGCGGGTCTGCTCCGCGTACGCGTACGCCACGGCCTCCAGGCCGCGGTCCTGGGCGTGCGGGCCACCGGCCTGGAACGCCATCATGAACGCCTGGCCGCTGGTGTGCATGACGGCGTGGGCGAACTCGTGGGTGCGGGCGGAGATCCGGGCGAGGATCTCCAGGCAGACCAGGGCGCGCGTCTCGGCCCCGGCGTCCCGCCAGGCGCCCACTCCCGCGCGCATGGCGGGCAGCAGGACGTCGATGTCCGCGTGCGGGTACTCGACGCCGAGCTCCGGCCCGTACGGCGAGACCTCGCCGCCGGTCCAGCCGTCCGTGCCGGGCTGGTCCAGCTCGAAGCGGCCGTTCAGCAGGGACTGGTACGCGGCGAGGCCGGCCGCCGCGTCGAGCGAGCCGTCCGCCCCGTACGCCTTCGGGTGCTCGGGGTGCGGCGACCAGTAGGCACGGGTGCGGATGGTGTCGAGCGCCTGGTCGAGCGTGGACCGGTGCTTCTCGGCCAGACGGTCGGTGGTCGGCTGAGCGGTGGCCATGGATGGACCAACTCCTCGTCGAGCTGGGCAGGGAGACACGTACGGAGTTAGAGTAACCGAACGATCGGTCGGGACAAGGGGGCCCGGCGATCCTGTGGAAAACCCATCGGGGAGGATCACTCCCATGAGTGCCGACGTGACCGTCAGGGGGAGCGACGACGTGACCGCCAACGAGGCCGCCGCCGTGGAGCAGGAACGCGTTGAAGCCGTGGAGACGGACCGGACGGGGGCCGTGGAGCCGGACCCGGCCGGAGCCGCGGAACCCGTCGGGCGGGACCGCGTCGTCGCCGTCGTCGGCACCGGGACCATGGGGCAGGGCATCGCCCAGGTCGCGCTGGTCGCCGGCCACCCCGTGCGCCTCTACGACAGCGCCCCCGGCCGGGCGCGGGAGGCCGTGGCCGCCCTCGCCGCCCGTCTCGACCGGCTCGTGGAGAAGGGCCGCCTGGACGCCGACGCGCGCGAGGCGGCCGTCGGACGGCTGCACGCGGCCGAGGAGCTCGCCGAGCTCGCGGACGCGGCCCTCGTCGTCGAGGCGATCGTCGAGGACCTGGCGGTCAAGCGGCGGCTCTTCGCCGACCTGGAGGAGGTCGTCGGCGACGACGCCGTCCTCGCCACCAACACCTCGTCGCTCTCCGTCACCGCGATCGCCGGGGGCCTGCGGCTGCCCGGCCGGTTCGTCGGACTGCACTTCTTCAACCCGGCGCCGCTGCTCCCGCTCGTCGAGGTCGTCAGCGGCTTCGCCACCGACCCGGACGTCGCCACGCGCGCGTACGGGACGGTGAAGGGCTGGGGCAAGACGCCGGTGCGCTGCGCGGACACCCCCGGCTTCATCGTGAACCGGGTCGCGCGCCCCTTCTACGCCGAGGCGCTGCGGGTGTACGAGGAGGGCGGGGCCGACCCGGCCACCATCGACGCCGCCCTGCGCGAGAGCGGCGGCTTCCGCATGGGCCCGTTCGAGCTGACCGACCTGATCGGCCAGGACGTGAACGAGGCCGTCACCCGATCCGTCTGGGACTCCTTCCACCAGGACCCCAAGTTCACCCCGTCGCTCGCGCAGCGCCGGCTCGTCGAGTCCGGCCGCCTCGGCCGCAAGACGGGCCACGGCTGGTTCTCGTACGCGGAGGGCGCCGAGCGTCCCGAGCCGCACACGGCCCCGCCGGCGAAGGCACCGGAGAAGATCACCGTCCGGGGCGATCTGGGACCCGCCGAGCCGCTGGTGGGGCTCTTCGGGGAGGCCGGGATCAAGGTCCGGCGCAAGGGCGGCAACGGATACGTCCAGCTGCCCGGCGGCGCCGAGCTCAGCCTGGCCGACGGCGAGACCGCCTTCGAGTACTACAACGAGGAGATCGTCTACTTCGACCTCGCGCTGGACTACGCGCGCGCGTCCCGGATCGTGCTGTCGACCGGCGAGCACACCTCGCCCGAGTCCCTCGCCGAGGCCGTCGGCCTCTTCCAGGCCCTCGGCAAGCAGGTGTCCGTCATCGGCGACGTACCCGGCATGATCGTCGCCCGTACGGTCGCGATGCTGGCCGACCTCGCGGCCGACGCGGTCGACCGGGGGGTCGCCACCGCCGAGGACGTCGACACGGCGATGCGGCTCGGCGTGAACTATCCGCTGGGGCCGCTGGAGTGGGCGGAGAAAGTGGGCCACGCGCGCGTACGGGGGCTGCTCCTGTCGCTGCACGAGCGCTACCCGACGGGCCGGTACGCGCCGAGCCTGGGCACCGCCCGCCGGGGATACGCCGAGGAAGGACGGGACGCGCGATGACCACGGCGAAGCGCGACACGTACACCCCCGAGACGCTGCTCTCGGTCGCGGTGCGGGTCTTCAACGAGCGCGGTTACGACGGCACCTCCATGGAGCACCTGTCCAAGGCGGCGGGCATCTCCAAGTCGTCGATCTACCACCACGTGTCCGGCAAGGAGGAGCTGCTCCGGCGGGCGGTCAGCCGGGCGCTCGACGGGCTCTTCGCGGTCCTCGACGAGCCGGGAGCCGGGCGGGGCCGGGCCGTCGAGCGGGTCGAGTACGTCACGCGCCGCACCGTCGAGGTGCTGGTCGAGGAGCTGCCGTACGTGACGCTGCTCCTGCGGGTGCGCGGCAACACGGCCACCGAGCGGTGGGCGATGGAGCGGCGCCGCGAGTTCGACCACCGGGTGGCCGACCTGCTGAAGGCGGCCGTCGCCGAGGGCGACCTGCGGGCCGACGTGGACATCCGGCTCGCGACCCGGCTGCTCTTCGGCATGATCAACTCGCTGGTGGAGTGGTACCGGCCGCATCCGGACACGGCGGCGGAGCGGCGGCGGATCGCCGAGACCGTCGTCCACCTGGCCTTCGACGGGCTGCGGACGGCCCGCTGACGACCTCGGCGGGCCCGGCCCGGGCCGTCTCAGTGGTCCGGGTCGAGGTCCGTCTCCTCGAAGACCAGCAGGGTCCGGGTGGAGAGCACCTCCGGGATCGACTGGAGCTTGGTCAGCACCAGCTCGCGCAGGGTCCGGTTGTCCGGGGTGTGCACCAGGAGCAGTACGTCGAAATCGCCGCTGACCAGCGCGATGTGCGCGGCCCCGGGCAGGGCCTGGAGCTGCTCGCGCACGGTCCGCCAGGAGTTCTGGACGATCTTGAGCGTGATGTACGCGGAGGCGCCGTGGCCCGCCCGCTCGTGGTTCACGCGCGCGCTGAAGCCGCGGATCACCCCGTCGTCGATGAGCCGGTTGATCCGCGCGTAGGCGTTGGCCCGGGAGACGTGCACCCGCTCGGCCACGGAGCGGATCGAGGCGCGGCCGTCCGTTTGGAGTATGCGCAGGATGTCGCGGTCGATGGCGTCCAGCGGGCGCGCGGGCGGGCCCGGCAGCGCCGCGTCGGGAGCCGGTGACACGACCTGCTCCCATTCGTCGGCCATTTGTTCATCCGCCATGTGCCCCCGCCTTCCTCCGGTGGACGACCTGTTCCCATCCCAGGCTGTGGAGAACCGTTTGTCCACAGGCTGGAGGTGCCTATAGCCAAAATGCCTCCACGACCGAACAATCGGTAGGTGAGGCGCACCACACTCGCGCCGCCCGCCTTCGGGCTGTATGCCCGCTCCCACGAGGAGGTGGACTCGTTGCGACAGCGCAGTTCGACAGTCCAAGAGCCGCCCGGTGCCGCCCACGCCCACCGGACCACCCCGCCGACGTGGCGGCCGCGCACCGACCCCGCGCCGCTGCTGCCCGACGCCGAGCCGCTGCGCGTGCTCGGCACGGACGCCGTGGCCGACGCCGATCCCGCGCTGTTGCTGAGGCTCTACGCGGAGCTGGTCCGCGGCCGCCGGTACAACACGCAGGCCACCGCCCTCACCAAGCAGGGCCGGCTCGCCGTGTACCCGTCCACCACCGGCCAGGAGGCGTGCGAGATCGCCGCCGCGGCCGTCCTGGAGGACCGGGACTGGCTCTTCCCCTCGTACCGCGACACCCTGGCGGCGGTGGCCCGCGGCCTCGACCCCGTCCAGGCCCTGACCCTGCTGCGCGGCGACTGGCACACCGGCTACGACCCGCGCGAGCACCGGATCGCCCCGCTCTGCACCCCCCTGGCCACCCAGCTCCCGCACGCCGTGGGCCTCGCCCACGCCGCCCGCCTCAAGGGCGACGGCGTCGTCGCCCTCGCCATGGTCGGCGACGGCGGCACCAGCGAGGGCGACTTCCACGAGGCGCTGAACTTCGCGGCCGTCTGGCAGGCCCCCGTGGTCTTCCTCGTCCAGAACAACGGCTTCGCGATCTCCGTTCCCCTCGCCAAGCAGACCGCCGCCCCCTCCCTCGCCCACAAGGCTGTCGGATACGGGATGCCGGGCCGGCTCGTCGACGGAAACGACGTGGTCGCCGTCCACCAGGTCCTCACCGAGGCCGTGGCACGCGCGCGGCGCGGCGGCGGACCGACCCTCGTCGAGGCCGTCACCTACCGGATCGACGCCCACACCAACGCCGACGACGCCACCCGCTACCGCGAGGCCGACGAGGTCGAGACCTGGCGGGCGCACGACCCCGTCCTGATCCTCGAACGGGAACTGACCGGGCGCGGCCTGCTCGACGAGGACGGCAGGCGCGCCGCCGCCGAGGCCGCCGAGACGATGGCCGCCGACCTGCGCGAACGGATGAACGCCGACCCGGTGCTCGACCCGATGGACCTGTTCGCCCACGTGTACGCGGAGCAGACCGCGCAGCTGCGCGAACAGGCGGCGCAGCTGCGCGCCGAGCTCGAAGCCGAGGGTGAGGCGTGATGACGACCGCGACGACCGGACCCAAGGCGGCCGGGACCGGCGGCAGGGCCGGGAAGGCCAAGCCCGCCACGATGGCGCAGGCGCTCCAGCGCGCCATGCGCGACGCCATGGCCGAGGACCCGACCGTCCACGTGATGGGCGAGGACGTCGGCACCCTCGGCGGGGTCTTCCGGGTCACCGACGGGCTCGCGAAGGAGTTCGGCGAGGACCGCTGCACGGACACCCCGCTGGCCGAGGCCGGCATCCTCGGCGCGGCCGTCGGCATGGCCATGTACGGCCTGCGGCCGGTCGTCGAGATGCAGTTCGACGCCTTCGCCTACCCGGCGTTCGAGCAGCTGATCTCCCACGTGGCGAAGATGCGCAACCGCACGCGCGGCGCGATGCCGATGCCGATTGTCATCCGCGTCCCGTACGGCGGCGGGATCGGCGGCGTCGAGCACCACAGCGACTCCTCCGAGGCCTACTACACGGCCACCCCGGGCCTGCACGTCGTCACCCCGGCCACCGTCGAGGACGCCTACGGCCTGCTGCGCGCGGCCATCGCCTCCGACGACCCGGTGGTCTTCCTGGAGCCCAAGCGGCTCTACTGGTCCAAGTCCGACTGGTCCCCCGAGGCCCCCGCGGCCGTCGAGCCGATCGGCAGGGCCGTCGTGCGGCGCCGGGGCACCGGCGCCACCCTGCTCACCTACGGCCCCTCGCTTCCGGTCTGCCTGGAGGCCGCCGAGGCCGCGCAGGCGGAGGGCTGGGACCTCGAAGTCGTCGACCTGCGCTCGCTCGTGCCGTTCGACGACGAGACCGTCTGCGCCTCGGTGCGGCGCACCGGACGCGCGGTCGTGGTCCACGAGTCGACCGGCTTCGGCGGTCCCGGCGCGGAGATCGCCGCCCGGGTGACCGAGCGCTGCTTCCACCACCTGGAGGCGCCGGTGCTGCGGGTCGCGGGCTTCGACATCCCGTACCCGCCGCCGATGCTGGAGCGCCACCACCTGCCCGGCGTGGACCGGGTCCTGGACGCGGTGGCCCGGCTCCAGTGGGAGGCGGACAACTGATGGCCCAGGTCCTCGAATTCAAGCTGCCCGACCTCGGCGAGGGACTCACCGAGGCCGAGATCGTGCGCTGGCTGGTCGCCGTCGGCGACGTCGTCGCCGTCGACCAGCCGGTCGTCGAGGTCGAGACGGCCAAGGCCATGGTCGAGGTGCCCTGCCCGTACGGCGGCGTCGTCACCGCCCGGTACGGCGAGGAGGGCACCGAACTGCCCGTCGGGGCACCGCTCCTGACGGTCGCCGTGGGCGGTACGGGAGAGGCGGAGCCGGTGGCTGTCGCGGCGGAAGCCGCCGGAGCCGCCGCCGGGGCGGACGCGTCCCCGGAGTCCGCCGTGTCTTCCGAGTATTCCGGCAACGTCCTCGTCGGGTACGGCACTGCCGGGCCCGCCGCCCGGCGCCGCCGGGTGCGGCAGACGGGTCCGGCCGCGACCCCCGCGCCCGTGCCCGCGCCTGTCCCCACCCACCAGAGGCCCGTGCCCGTCATCTCGCCGCTCGTCCGGAAGCTGGCCAGGGACGGGGGGCTCGATCTGCGGCAGGTGCGCGGGTCGGGGCCCGAGGGCCTGATCCTGCGGGCCGACGTGGAGCTGGCCCTCGCGACGGACCGGGGCCCGCAGGATGCCTATCCGGCGCCCGCCCCCGTCGCCCCTGCCGTTCCCCCCACCTCCCTCACGTCGGCGGGCGAGCGGGTTCCGCTGCGCGGAGTTCGTGGCGCGGTGGCGGACAAGCTGTCCCGCAGCCGTACGGAGATCCCGGACGCGACCTGCTGGGTCGACGCCGACGCGACCGAGCTGATGGCCGCGCGGGCGGCGATGAACGCGGCGGGCGGGCCGAAGATCTCGCTGCTCGCGCTCCTCGCCCGGATCTGCGTCCACGCCCTGGCCCGGTTCCCCGAGCTCAACTCCACGGTCGACACCGCCGCCCGGGAGATCGTCCGGCTGCCGGACGTGCACCTCGGGTTCGCCGCCCAGACCCCGCGCGGCCTGGTCGTCCCCGTGGTCAGGAACGCGGGGACGCGGACGGCCGAGTCGCTGACGGAGGAGTTCGGGCGCCTGACCGAGGCCGCCCGGCAGTCCGCGCTCACCCCGGCCGATCTGACGGGGGGCACGTTCACCCTCAACAACTACGGGGTGTTCGGGGTCGACGGCTCCACGCCGATCATCAACCACCCCGAGGCCGCCATGCTCGGCGTCGGCCGGATCATCCCCAAGCCCTGGGTGCACCGAGGCGAACTGGCGGTGCGTCAGGTGGTGCAGCTCTCGTTCACCTTCGACCACCGCGTCTGCGACGGCGGCACGGCGGGCGGCTTCCTGCGGTACGTGGCGGACTGCGTCGAACAGCCGGCGGTCCTGCTCCGCACGGTCTGACGACACCCGCCGCCGCCCGGCCCGTCTCTCCCCGTGGGACGGGCCGGGCGCCCGCGACCCCCAGCGGCCCATACTGCTGGGGTGACCACCGCATACGACGCCGTCGTGCTCGCCGGGGGCGCCGCCCGGCGCCTGGGCGGCACCGACAAGCCCGGGGTACGGGTCGGGGGCCGGACCCTCCTCGACCGGGTGCTCGCGGCCTGCTCCGGCGCCGGCCGGACCGTGGTCGTCGGATCCCCCCGGCCGACCGGCCGCCCCGTCCGCTGGACCAGGGAGGACCCGCCCGGCGGCGGCCCGGTGGCCGCCCTCGACGCGGGGGCGCGGGAGACGGAAGCCGCCGTCCTGCTCGTGCTCTCCGCCGACCTGCCCTTCCTGGACGGCGGCACCGTCCGGAGCCTCCTCGACGCGCTGGACGAGGACCCCGGCGCCGAGGCCGTGCTCCTCACCGACGCCGAGGGGCGCGACCAGCCGCTCGTCGCCGCGTACCGGACCGGTCCGCTGCGCCGCGCGCTGGACCGGCTCGCGGACGACCACGGCGGTCTCGCCCATCTGCCGCTGCGTCACCTCACGCACGCGCTCCGGCTCGTGCGGCTCCCCGCCGGCCCCCTCGCCTCCTTCGACTGCGACACCTGGGAGGACATCGCCACGGCCCGCGCCCGCATCAGGGAGCATGGGAGCGTGCTGGATGAATGGATCACCGCAGTCAAGGACGAACTGGGCATCGAGCTGGACGTCGACACCGGCGTGCTGCTCGATCTGGCCCGCGACGCCGCCCACAACGTGGCCCGTCCCGCCGCGCCCCTGACCACCTTCCTGGTGGGGTACGCGGCGGCGCGCGCGGGCGAGGGCGGCCCCGAGGCGGTCGCGGAGGCCGCCCGCAAGGCCGCGGCGCTGGCCCTGCGCTGGGAGGCCGAGCAGGACGGGGCCGGATGAGCCTGAAGGAGCCCGTTCCCGTGGCCCCCGGACCCACCGACGGCCCGTCCGGACCCGCTGAGGAGCCCGCCGGGCCCACTGGCGAGTCCGCTGGATCCGGCGGTGGCCTTTCCGGGCCTGCCGCCGAGTCCGCCGGACCCGCCGACGAGGCCTCCGGGCCCGGCGGCGGATTGAAGGCCGGTCATGCGCACCGGGCCACCGGCTGGCCCGAGGCGCGGGCCGCCGCGCGCCGCGCCGGGGTCGCGGCCCGGACCGGTCGGGAGCCGCTGGTGCTCCCGCTGGGGCGGGCGCTCGGGCAGGTCCTGGCGGGGCCGCTGCCGGCCCTCGCCGACCTGCCGTCCTTCGACACCTCCGCCATGGACGGCTGGGCGGTCGCGGGCCCCGGCCCCTGGCGCGTCCGCGAGGAGGCCGCCGTCCTCGCCGGTCACGCCCCGGCCGCCGCGCTGGCCGTAGGAGAGGCGGTACGGATCGCCACCGGCGCCCCCGTGCCGCCCGGGACCACGGCCGTCCTCCGCAGCGAGCACTCCCGTACCGAGCACTCCCGTACGGAACAGGCCCGTACGGAACAGGCCCGTGCCGCAGACCCGTCCGCCGAGCACCTCTCCGCCGAGCGCCTGCCTCCCGAGCAGCCGTCCGCCGAGCACTCGCCCGGCAAGCACTCACCCGCCGAACGACCGGCTCCCGCGCACCCTGGCCGCGTGTCTCACCCCCTGCTCCACGCCCTGCGCGAGGTCGTCGACGGGCAGGACATCCGGCCCCGGGGCCAGGAGTGCCGTTCCGGCGACGAACTGCTGCCCGCCGGTGTCCCCGTGACTCCCGCCGTCCTCGGTCTCGCCGCGGCCGCCGGATACGACGAGCTCCTCGTACGGCCCCGCCCCCGCGTGGAGATCCTGGTCCTCGGCGACGAACTCCTCACGTCCGGGCTCCCCCACGAAGGGCTCATCCGGGACGCCCTCGGGCCGATGCTCGGTCCCTGGCTGGCGGCGCTCGGCGCGGACGTCCTCGCCACCCGCCGGATCGGCGACGACGCCGAAGCGCTGTACGCGGCCGTCACCGGCTCCACCGCCGACCTGGTCGTCACCACCGGGGGCACCGCCGCCGGGCCCGTGGACCACGTCCACCGCGTGCTCGAGAAGGCCGGTGCCACGCTCCTGGTGGACGGGGTGAAGGTGCGGCCGGGGCACCCCATGCTCCTCGCCCGCCTCGGCACCGATCCCGCCCGCCCGCTCCACGTGCGCCACCTCGTCGGCCTTCCCGGCAACCCGCTCGCGGCCGTCTCCGGGCTCCTCACCCTGGCCGCCCCGCTGCTCGCCGCGCTGACGGAGACCGGCACCCCCGAGGAAGACGGGGCCGGATCGGGGCCCCGCACCCCTGTGCCGTACCGTGTGCCCGTTCGGGACGAGGTGCACGGGCACCCCCATGACACACGGCTCGTCCCGGTCGTCCGTCGTGGCGGGTCGGTCGTACCGCTGCGGTACAACGGCCCGGCCATGCTCCGCGGCATTGCCGCCGCGGACGGTCTGGCCGTCGTTCCGCCCGGCGGGGCACGGCCCGGACAGGAACTGGACGTCCTCGATCTTCCCTGGCCGCCGACGGCGGGGGCCGTACCGGCCCAAGGAGCGTGTTTCACGTGAAACTTCCCAGTCGTGACGTGATGGCCCGCCACGCGGAGGAGAAGATCTCCGGCCCGCGGGTCACCCTGCCCCGCCGGGAGGTGGAGGGGCCGCTGCGCCAGGTCGGCAAGCGCCTCCTCATGGCGCTCGGCGTGCTCGTCGTGACGATCTTCCTCGTCTACTTCGACCGCGACGGCTACCACGACAACGCCGACGAGACGCTCGACTTCCTCGACTGCGCCTACTACGCGACCGTGACGCTCTCCACCACCGGATACGGCGACATCGTCCCGTACAGCGACACGGCGCGGCTCGTCAACATCCTGCTGGTCACGCCCCTGCGCGTGCTGTTTCTGATCATCCTGGTCGGCACCACCCTGGAGGTCCTCACCGAGCGGACCCGGGAGGAGTTCCGGCTGAACCGCTGGAGGTCCACCTTGCGCGACCACACCGTCATCGTCGGGTTCGGCACGAAGGGGCGGTCCGCGATCCAGACCCTCTGCGCGACCGGCCTCAGCAAGGAGCAGATCGTCATCGTCGATCCCTCCAGCAAGGTGATCGAGACGGCGAACGCGGACGGTTTCGTCGGCGTCATCGGCGACGCGACCCGCAGCGCCGTGCTGCTCCGCGCCGAGGTGCAGCGGGCCCGGCAGATCGTCATCGCCACCCAGCGCGACGACACGGCCGTCCTGGTCACCCTGACCGCGCGCCAGCTCAACCGGGGCGCGAAGATCGTCGCCGCCGTCCGCGAGGAGGAGAACGCGCCGCTGCTGCGCCAGTCCGGCGCGGACGCGGTCATCACCAGCGCCAGCGCCGCCGGGCGTCTGCTCGGCCTCTCGGTGCTGAGCCCCAGCGCCGGCACGGTGATGGAGGACCTGATCCAGCAGGGCTCCGGCCTCGACCTGGTCGACCGTCCCGTGACCAAGAGCGAGGCGGGCAAGAGCCCCCGGGAGACCGAGGACCTGGTGGTGAGCGTGCTCCGGGGGCACCGCCTGCTCGGGTACGACGACCCCGCGGCCAACCCGCTCCAGCTGACCGACCGGGTGATCACCATCGTGCGCGCCGCGCCGGTGACCCGGCTCTCCACCCCGCCGGAGGACTGAGCCCGCCCCCGGCCGGACCGTCCCTCGGCCGTACCCCACCATCCCCGACCCTGTCTCCGACCCCGCCGCCGGACCGCGCCCGCCCCGGCGGCGGTCGCGGGAGTAGCCTCGCCGCCATGTATGCGATCACGATTCCGGAACCCGGCGGGCCCGAGGCCCTGGTCTGGGCCGAGGTGCCCGATCCCGTACCCGGCGAGGGCGAGGTGCTCGTCGAGGTGGTGGCGAGCGCGGTCAACCGTGCCGACCTGCTCCAGCGCCAGGGCTTCTACGACCCGCCGCCGGGCAGCTCCCCGTACCCCGGCCTGGAGTGTTCGGGCCGGATCGCCGCGCTCGGTCCGGGGGTGGTCGGCTGGAGCGTCGGCGACGAGGTGTGCGCGCTGCTCGCCGGCGGCGGTTACGCGCAGCGGGTCGTGGTCCCGGCCGGGCAGCTCCTGCCGCTGCCGGAGGGCGTCGACGCGGCCACCGCCGCCGCGCTCCCCGAGGTCGCGTGCACCGTCTGGTCCAACGTCTTCATGATCGCCCACCTGCGGCCGGGCGAGACGCTCCTCGTGCACGGCGGCGCGAGCGGCATCGGCACGATGGCGATCCAGCTGGCGAAGGCGATCGGGGCCCGGGTCGCGGTCACCGCCGGAAGCCCCGAGAAGCTGGCGCGCTGCGCCGAGCTGGGCGCGGACGTCCTCATCGACTACCGCGAGCAGGACTTCGTCGAGGAACTGGCCAAGGCGACGGACGGGGCCGGGGCGGACGTCATCCTGGACATCGTCGGCGCCAAGTACCTGGAACGGAACGTGAAGGCGCTTGCCGTGAACGGGCGGCTCGTGATCATCGGCCTCCAGGGCGGGGTGAAGGGCGAACTGAACCTCGGGGCGCTGCTCGCGAAGCGCGGCGCCGTCATGGCGACCACGCTGCGGTCCCGTCCCCCGCAGGAGAAGGCGGCGATCGTCGCCGCCGTCCGGGAGCACGTCTGGCCGCTGGTCGGGGCGGGCACGGTCCGGCCGGTCGTCGACCGCACGGTGCCGCTGCCGGAGGCCGCCGACGCGCACCGGGTGCTGGAGGCCGGCGACCACGTCGGCAAGGTCCTGCTCCTCGCCCCCCGGGACTGACCCGGCACACGTATACGGAGGGGCCCGGCACACACGGTGTGTGCCGGGCCCCTCCGCGTCCGTCCTACAGGTACGGCCCCGAGCGGACCGCGTGGCCCGGGCCGTGGTCGTCGTCATCGTCGTGCCCCGAGCCCGGCGGCAGGGCCCGGCGCATCTGCTCCAACTGGGCGCGGGCCGCCATCTGCTGGGCGAACAGAGCCGTCTGGATGCCGTGGAAGAGGCCCTCCAGCCAGCCCACCAACTGGGCCTGCGCGATGCGCAGTTCCGCCTCGGAGGGGATCGCCTCGTCCGTGAACGGCAGGGAGAGGCGCTCCAGTTCCTCGACCAGCTCGGGCGCGAGCCCGTCCTCCAGCTCCTTCACGGAGCTCGCGTGGATGTCCTTGAGCCTGACCCGGCTGGCCTCGTCGAGAGGTGCCGCGCGTACTTCTTCCAGGAGCTGCTTGATCATGCTGCCGATCCGCATGACCTTCGCAGGCTGCTCGACCATTTCCGTCACCGGGACCTCGCGGGATTCGTCGTCGCCCTGAGTGCCGCCGAGGGCCATCCCGTCCTGTCCCACGATGAGGACCTGGGGGCTCTCCTGCGACCTGTCATTCCTCGGCATCTCCATGCCGCCATTCTCTCGTACACGTGCCTCACCACGGGGTGTGCCCCTGTACGAGGGTGATCCACCCTCGTACAGGGGCACAGATGGGCGACGAAGACCGTCAGGTCGCCGCGCGCCGGGCCAGCGCGCCGCGCGAGCGGGTCACGAGGGCGGCGAGCAGGGCCGCGCCCAGCGGGACGGCGACGAGCAGCAGGCCGAGGGTCTCCCACGGGACGACGATCGGCAGGTCCGGAGGCGCCGTGTCGGTGCCGGTCCAGCCCTCGGTGACGCTCATCTCGTGGTAGCGGAGCTGGTCGCGCTCCTCGGTGAGCCGGAGCCCCACGGCGGGCAGCAGCCCGGCCGCCGAGCCGAGGACCACGCCCATCGCGGCGACGACTCCGCACTGGAAGCCGCTGAGCGTACGGCGGACCCGGGGCGGGGCGCCCACGGCGGCGAGCGTCTTCAGATCGGCCTCGGCGTCGGCCTGGGCGAGCCCGGTGGCGATGCCGGCGGCGCCGATGGTGACGAGGCCCGCGAAGATCGCCAGGGAGAGCAGGACGATCCCGTACTCATTGACGAAACCTTCCTCCACGTGCAGGTCGACGCTGCTGCCGAGCTTGGCGATCTCGCCGTCGAGCTTCTGCCGCTGCTCGCTGTCCACGAGCCGGTCGGTGGCGGCGTACACGCCCAGCGGCACGGTGGAGAGACCGGCGGCCTTGGCCGTGGCCGGGGTGATCAGGGCCTGGAGCCCGTAGGAGTTCTTGTCGCCGGGCACCAGGTAGGCGGGCACGGAGCTGACCTTGCCGGGCACCGGCCGGCCTTCCTCCATGGCCTTGTCGGCGGCGGCGGTGTCGGTGATCTGCTTGAGCCCGACGGTGCCGTTCTTGTCGATCTGGGTGCGGTCGAAGGTGACGACCTTGCCGTCGGCGAGAGCCTTCACGGCCCCGGGGTCGTCGACGCCGAGGACCTGGAGGACCTTGGCGTCACCGACGAGCAGGCCGCCGTCGATGTAGATCCCGCCGTGGAACGACTCCTTGCAGCGCCAGTCGTCGGTGACCAGCTTCCGCCGCTGGTCGGGCGTGAACCTCTCCGAGGGGTCGCCGCCGCCCGGGAGCGACACGTACAGCGGACACTCGTTCGCCGGGGGCACGACGACCTCGAAGCGGCCGCAGCCCGCGTCGTCGCCCCACGGGGAGCAGCCGGGCCTGCCGACCGAGACGCGGTCGACATCGGCGCGCAGCTCGACGGGCAGGTACCGCTGGATGGCCTCGCGGACCGCCGGGACGTCCCGGCCGCCCTCTTCCCGGACGAAGGCGGCGGCGGCGCCGTACGGCAGCCTGGGCTCGTACGAGGCCCTGTTCTCGGCCTCCCTGCTCGCCATGTACGTGGAGACGGCGACCGTTCCCGCGACGGCGGCGAGGACGGCGGCGACGGCCGGAGCCGTACGGCCCCGGTTGCGCACGGCGTCCCGCAGCGCGAGGCGCGGCGAGAGCGGAAGCCAGCGTCCGCTGCGGCCGAACAGGCCCACCAGGGCCGGGGTCATCGCGACGACACCCAGCTCGGCCAGGGCGGAACCGGCCGCCACCACGGCGACCTGCTCGGTGACGAGGGAGCCGAAGAGGGCGACGGACCCGCCGAGCAGGAGGGCCACGAGGCCGATCACCGGCAGGACCCGGCTGCTGCGGCGGACACCGCGCCGGCCGGTGAGCGAGGAGAGGACGCTCTGCCGGGAGGCGGTGACGGCCGGGACGATCGCGGCGAGCAGACCGGTCAGGACCGCGAGCAGCGCGATGACCAGGATTTCGAGCGGCCGGACATCGAAGGCGCCGAACCGCTGGCCCATCGCCTGTTCGAGGAGCGGCTGGAGCGCCAGGGTCAGGACCACGGCGAGCACGGTGCCGACGACGGCCGCCGCGACGCCGATGACCAGACCGCCGCTCAGCACGATCGCCCGGATGTGGCTGCGGGCACCGCCGTTGGCACCGACCAGACCGAGCTGGCGGCGCGAACGCCGGGCGCCGACCGCGAAGGCGGGACCGGCGAGGAGGCAGATCTCCAGCATCGCCAGGCCCACGACGGTCGCGACCGCGGCGAGTTCGGCGGCCCGATCGGCGCTCCCGGCCTCGTAGTTGCCCCAGCCGTCCTTCTGGTAGAGCGGGACGTCGGCGTCGGCGGGCGGGGAGAGCAGCACGGCGCGCGAGGCGACGAGAACGCCCTTGGTGTTGATCTCCTGGACCGTGTTCCACGTGAAACCACCGGGCTTCCGCACCAGGTACGACACGGAGGAGTCCGGGGTCGACAGACCGGCCTTCTCGGCGGCCTTCCCGTACGGGGCGAGGAAGGCGCCGGGGAGCGCGTTGACCTGATCCGTCTTGAGCGAGTCGGGAAGTTCGTAGGAGCCGACGATTCGATACGGACGCTCGAAGTTGCGAGCGGAAAGGGTCGAGCCGATCGACAGACCGCTGGTCTCCAGGAAGTGCGAGGTCGCCATGACCTCGTCGTTCTTCTCCGGGTAACGCCCCTCCAGGAGCGGCATGATGCCCCGGGCGACGGGGTCGGACGCCTTCAGCTCGCGCACCTCGGTCATCAGCAGACCGTGGGACGTGGTCAGCTTCGCCGATCCGACGCGGTCCGTGAGGACGGTGGAGCCCGCCGGGAAGGTCTTGGTGACGTCGGTGGGGCCCGAAGGCCACCGCTCGTCGTCCTCCTTCCTGGCCGGCGCGCTCATCTCCCCGGCCGGGTCCTGGAGGATCGGCACGCCGGCCATGTCGGCGTCCCGGAAGCGGGCGTCGGCCGCGCCGATCGTCCGGTCCAGCTTCTCGGCGGGGGACAGCTCCGCGCTGCGGAAGGTCAGGTCGAAGGCGCTGACGCCCAGGATGGGCAGGGCGATCATCGCGAGGACGAGGGCGCTGCGGCCCTTGGCGCGCCAGGCGTCGCGGCGGGCGATGCGGATCGCGGCCCGCCAGGAGTGGAACCAGGTCTTCACGCTTCCGCCACCCGGCCCGAGAGGAGGGAGTCGGCCTCGCTGCGCACGGTCTGGTCGACGATGGCGCCGTCCCGCAGGAACACGACGCGGTCGGCCCAGGCGGCGAACCGCGGCTCGTGGGTGACGAGGACGCCGGCGGCGCCCGCGTCGCAGCGGGAGCGGAGCAGGGCGAGGACGGACTCGCCGGTCTCGGAGTCGAGGGCGCCGGTCGGCTCGTCGGCGAGGACCAGACGGCGGTCGCCGACCAGGGCGCGGGCGATGGCCACGCGCTGCTGCTGGCCGCCGGACATCTCGTCGGGGAACCGGTCGGCGAGGTGGCCGAGGGACATCTCCTCCAGCGCGGCGAGGGCCTCGACGCGTGCCTTGCGGGCGGAGGTCCCGTCCAGCTCGCGGGGCAGGGCCACGTTCTCGGCGGCGGTGAGGGCCGGGATGAGGTTGTAGTCCTGGAAGACGTAGCCGATGCTGCGGCGGCGCAGGGCCGCGAGCTGCTTGATGCCGACCTTGGTGATGTCGGTGTCCTCGACGATCACCTCGCCCGAGGTGGGGGAGTCCAGGCCGCCCGCGATGGTGAGCAGGGTGGACTTGCCGGATCCCGAGGGGCCCATGACGGCGACGAGCTCACCGGGGTACACGGCGAGGTCGATGCCGCGCAGGGCGTGCACCTCGGTGGCGCCCGAGCCGTGGACCCGGGTCAGGTTCTTCAGTTGCAGCACGGGCTGCTGTGCGGACATGGAAGGGTTCCCCCCTTGGGCGTGCCGGGCGGTCGGCCGGGCACGGAGCGTGCGGTGGAAGGTGGTGCGTCAGAGGTTCGGAGGTGGTGCGGAGGTCGTGCGGAAGCGGTGCGGAGGTACGGGAAGGGGCGCGGCCGGTCGGCCTCCGCGCCCCGGTGCCGGGAGCGGTCGGTCTCCCCGCTCCAGCGCCGGAAGCGGACGGCCGGTGCGTCCCGGTGCCGGGAGCGGTCGGCCTCCGCGCACCGGTGTCACGGACGGGCGGCGTCCGCGCCCGACGGCGCGACGGGAGCCGGGGCGTCCCGCACGGCCGGATCGGCCGGGGCGTCCTGTGCGTCCGGGGCCGACCGCGCGGTCGCCGAGAGGCGGATCAGCCGGGACTCGCAGTGGTCCAGCCAGCGCGCCTCGGCCTCCGTCTGGAAGATCAGCTGCTCCAGGACGAGCAGCCAGGCCACGTCGTCCCGCTCCCGCGCCCCGCCGCTCTCGACGGCCAGGAGCGCCTGGGCCTTGAGCCGGGTGTAGTCCTGCATCGCCCGCACGGTGTGCCGGCGCTGGGACTGGATGACGTCGCGGATGTCGACGCTCGGCGCGCCCACCGCCATGGCGAGCTTGATGGCCAGCTCGTCACGGGCGGGGCTGGTGCGGTCCACCGGCTTCTCGAACCAGGCCCTCAGCTCGGCACGACCGTCGTCGGTGATCGTGTAGAGCGTGTGCCCGGCCCCGTCCTCGCCGCCCTGCCGGACCATGCCGTCGCGCTCCAGGCGACCGAGGGTCGTGTAGACCTGGCCGACGTTGAGCGGCCAGGTGGAGCCGGTGCGGGACTCGAACTCCGTACGGAGCTGAGAGCCGTAGCGCGGGCCGCGTTCGAGGAGGGCGAGGAGCCCGTGGCGGATCGACATACTCAGTATGTATACCGGGTATGCATCGGCGGACAACCGACCTGAGGCGGAAGCGGGAGGTCCCACTCAAGGGGGACCCCGGCCCTCCGCGCCGGTTCAGCGGCGGCGCATCCGGAGCCCCAGGAAGCCGATTCCGAGCCCCACCAGGGCGAGGCCCACGCCCAGGGTCAGCACGGGAACCCGCTGGTGGGCGAGGTCGGGAGCGGCCTCGCCGTCCGCCCGGGGCGCGACGGCGGGCAGGCTGGCGGGCGCGGCCTCGGGCGGCAGGGCATCCTCCTCGGGTACGGCTCCGATCCCCTCCTCCTCGTCCTCCCACGGGTCCGTTTCCGTAGCGGTTTCGGTACGGGAGGAGCTTTCCGAGGGGGGCGGGGCGGTCTCGGTGCGGCCGGGCCGGAGCCGGCCCTCGGCGGCGGGCCGGCCCGCGAGGGAGGGGGACGCCTCGGGCGCGGGGGCGCCGGAGGGCCCGGTGGACTGCGCCACCGGGGAGGCCGCGCCGGAACCGGCGGGAGCGGGTGCGGGAGCCGGTGCGGGTGCCGGCGGAACGGCGCCCCCGGTCCGCCCCGGCGCGACGGAGACGGGAGCGGGACCGGACGCGGGATCCGACGCGGAAGCGGAGACCGGGGCGGACGGCGGGGCGGTCGCGGAAGGCGGACCCGAAGGGGGCGCGGAGGACGTGGAAGGAGCCGGGGGCGCCGCCGGGGTGGTGCTGGGGGACGAGGTCACCGGGGCCGTGGCGCTCGCCGTGGCGGCGGGAGGCTCCGCCGCGTGTGCGAGGGGCGCGGCGCACAGGGCACAGGCGCAGAGGAACGCGCAGGTGAGCGCGGGGCGCAGGGCTCGCGCCCGTGCCCTGCGGAGTACTGGAGTCACCGGGTGACCCCCTCCCGTACCGAGCCGCCGAGGTGTTCGACTCAGCGTCACATGCCGGGACGAAACCGGCATCCGGTAGGCCGCCGGTAGACGACCGACAGGCCTCCGGAGGAGGGGGAAGAGGAGGGGGAACTGGAGAGCGCCGGTATCTACTCGCCCACCGCTCTACCGTCCCACCGCTCTACCGCCCACCCCTCTACTGCGGCCTCTACTGCGGCGGATTGCCCGTCGAGACCTGGAGCGTGAACTCCGCGTCCTTGGCGGTGATGTCCGTACCGGACGGCGGGTACTGCTCCAGGACCGTCCCGTCGCCGTACGTGGACTCGTCCACCGGGGTCTGGACCTTGATCTTCCAGCCGGCGGCCTGGACGCAGTCCTTCACCGACTGGATGTTCCGGTACTTGAAGTTGGGCACCTCGAACTTCTCGGGGTCGCTGCTCGACTCCCTCGGCTGGGTGCACTTCTTCGCGTCGATGGTCTTGGACAGGTCGGGGCCCTTGTAGCCCGGCGCCGCCGACTGGGTCTGCTGGGTGCCGGTGCCTCCGGTGCCGCCGGCCTGCGGGTCCTTCGGGTCGTCCTTGTCGAGGTTGAGCGCCACGACCAGGCCGCCGATCGCGAGCACGGCGACCGCGATCGCGCCCACGAGGACCGGGGTGTTCCGCCGGGAGCCGCCGCCCGCCGGGGCGGGCACGTGCTGCGCCTGGGTGTACGGAGCCGGCGTCGGGGCCTGGGCGTACGGCGCGGGCGTCGGGGCCTGCTGCGGGTAGCCGTACGTCGGGGCGGGCGCCGGGGTCACGGGGCCGTACGGGCCCGGCTGCGGCGTCGGCGCCATGTACTGCTGCACGCCGTGCGGCCCGGAGTGCGGACCGGGCGGCGGGGTCTGGCCGACCGGCGGGAAGACGGCGGAGCCGACGCCCGAGCCGCTGCTGACCGGACCGCCCGCGACGATCACGGGGGCGCCGGTCTGCCCGGCCGACAGGACCCGCAGGCACTCGTCGCGCATGGCCGCCGCGCTCGGGAACCGCTCGTTCGGGTTCTTCCGCAGCGCGCGGGCGACGAGCGCGTCCATCGCCGGCGTCACCGAGCGGTTGACGGAGGACGGGGCGACCGGCTCCTCCTGCACGTGCGCGTACGCGATGGCGAGCGGGGAGTCGGCGTCGAAGGGAAGACGGCCGGTGAGGAGCTGGAAGAGCATGATGCCGACCGAGTAGAGGTCGGAGCGGGCGTCCACCGCGCGGCCGAGGGCCTGCTCGGGGGAGAGGTACTGCGGGGTGCCGACGACCATGCCGGTCTGCGTCATCGAGGTGACCCCCGACTGCATGGCCCGCGCGATGCCGAAGTCCATGACCTTGACCACGCCGCGCTTGGTCGTCATCACGTTGCCCGGCTTGATGTCGCGGTGGACCAGGCCCATCTCGTGGCTGACCTCGAGGGCGGCGAGCACGTCGGCCGTGACCTTCAGCGCCTTGTCGGCCGGCATCGCGCCGTACTGCCGCACGTCGGAGGCGAGGACCGCGCCGAGCGGCTGCCCCTCCACGTACTCCATGACGATGTAGGGCATGACGGCGCCGTCGAGGGTGTCCTCGCCGGTGTCGAAGACCGAGACGATGTTGGTGTGGGAGAGCTTCGCGACGGCCTGCGCCTCGCGCCGGAACCGCTCGCGGAAGGACTGCTCCCGGCCCAGCTCCGTGTGCAGCGTCTTGATGGCGACCTGCCGGTCGAGGGCGGTGTCGTACGCCAGGTACACCGACGCCATGCCGCCCTCGCCGAGAAGATCGCGCAGCTGGTACCGGCCGCCCGCGACCGAACCGCCCGCGTAGCGGCCCTGTGCGCCGTCCTGGCTCATCTGTGCTTCCCCCTACGCGCGCGTGGCGGCGTCGTTCCCGGATTTTCCCGGCCAAGTCTGCCCCAGGGCGGTGACACGTCAAGCCGAGTGCCCGTTACGTGACCCTCCGCACAGGAAGCGTTTCCGAACCGGTGCGGTAATGCGTCGAATTTGCACAGGTGTACGTGAACGGGATTGGATGGCCGGTCCATCTCGGACCGTGATGTCGTACGGAGCCTGTAGCGTGACGACTGGACACGGCACGACAGACGACGGCGAGGACTGATGGCACCCGAATCCGGAGCAGGCGGCGGCGTGCCCGACTCGTCGGCGGAGTCCTGGGGCGTCGGCGGAGTCGTCGGCGACGGGCGCTACCGCCTGACGCACCGTCTGGGACGCGGCGGCATGGCCGAGGTGTTCGCGGCGGAGGACGTGCGGCTCGGCCGCACCGTGGCGGTCAAGCTGCTGCGCGCCGACCTCGCCGAGGACCCGGTCTCCAAGGCCCGCTTCACGCGCGAGGCGCAGTCCGTCGCCGGTCTCAACCACCACGCGATCGTCGCCGTGTACGACTCCGGCGAGGACCTGGTGGCCGGCCGCCCCGTGCCGTACATCGTGATGGAGCTGGTCGAGGGCCGCACCATCCGCGACCTGCTGCTGAGCGCCGAGGCGCCCGGTCCCGAGCAGGCCCTGATCATCGTCTCCGGGGTCCTGGAGGCGCTGGCCTACTCGCACCAGCACGGCATCGTGCACCGCGACATCAAGCCGGCGAACGTGATCATCACCCACAGCGGTGCGGTGAAGGTCATGGACTTCGGCATCGCCCGCGCCCTGCACGGCGCGCAGTCGACGATGACCCAGACCGGCATGGTCATGGGCACGCCGCAGTACCTCTCCCCCGAGCAGGCGCTCGGCAAGGCCGTCGACCACCGCTCCGACCTGTACGCGACGGGCTGCCTCCTCTACGAGCTCCTCTCGCTGCGTCCCCCGTTCACCGGCGAGACGCCGCTGTCCGTCGTCTACCAGCACGTCCAGGACGTGCCGGTCCCGCCGTCCGACGTGACCGGGTCCGTGCCCCCGGAGCTGGACGGCCTGGTGATGCGCTCGCTCGCGAAGGACCCGGACGACCGGTTCCAGAGCGCCGAGGAGATGCGCGGGCTCATCCAGTACGCCCTCCAGATGCTCCAGCAGCAGGGCGGCTACACCGGCACGTGGAACACCGGTCCGATCGAGGTGCACGACGGCGGGCGCACCCCGGCCGGCGGCGTGGCCGCGACGACCGCGATGGGCCACCCGATGCACGGCGAGACCGCGCAGGGCCCGATCCTGCCGCCGGTGAACCCCGACGACGGCGGGTTCGGCGGCTACGACGGCGGTACGGGCGGCAGCGGCGGCTACGGCCAGGGCGGCTCGTACGGATCGGGCGGCGGCGGTGGCGGCCGGGGCAAGGTGTGGCTGTTCGCCGCGCTCGCGCTGGTCGCGGTGGTCGCCGGAGTCGCGTTCGCCCTCAGCAAGGCGGGCGGGAACGGCGGCGGCACCACGGAGGACAAGACGCCGACCGTCAGCACCTCGCCCTCGGTGACGGCCTCGGAGGAGCCCCCGCCCTCGGAGCAGCCCACCCAGGACCAGACGCAGGACCCGGGCACGTCCAACGGCGGGTCGACCCAGCAGCCGTGGACCGAGCAGCCGACGCGGCAGCCGGACTGGCCCACGGGCACGCCGACCACCGAGACGCCGACCGAGCCGACCACCACGCCGCCGGTCGAGCCCACGGGCACGCCCACGAAGACGAGCGAGCCGACGACCCGTCCCACGACGCCGCCGGTCACCGAGCCGACCGGCGACCCCTCCGGGGGCGTCGACGGCGGCGGCGACGGCGACCCGGGCACCCAGCCGCCGGCCACCGGCGAGACCGGCTGACACGGGGCTCCACCGACACGGAGACCGCCCTCTGGCACGGAGACCCCCTGACACGGGGGCTCCGCCGGGCGCGCCCCGCGGTCACCCCGCGAAGGCCTCCCGGACCGCCTCGTACTCGCGGGTCCACCAGACCGCCAGGGCCGACACCGCGGGGAACTGCGCGTCGGCCCTCCGGTCGTGCAGCTGGTAGCGCCAGCGCAGGGTCCAGAAGTCGTTGAGCCGCTCCCACCACACCCGGTGCGCCGCCGCCGCCAGCTCGGCGCCGTCGGCGCCCGTCGCCCGCCGGTACGCGCGCGCGTAGGCCCGTACCTTCCCCAGGGCCAGCTCGCCCCCCGGCCGTACGAAGAAGATGGCGGCGGCCCGGACCGCCTCCTCGGCCCTCGGGCGGAGGCCGAGCCGGTCCCAGTCGACGATCGCGGCGGGCTCCGCGCCCCGGTAGAGCAGGTTCAGCGGGTGGAAGTCGCCGTGCACCCAGCCGGCGGCCGAGGCGGCCGGGGGCCGGTGGTGGGCGTGCCGGGCGAGCAGGCCGCGGCGCTCCCTGAGCCGGTGCTCGGCGAGCGCGTCGAAGCTGTCGCGGGGGCGGTGCGCGCGGACGAGGCGGATCAGCTCGTCGATGGCCCGGAAGGTGTCCTGGGGGTCCGCGCTCGCGCACGCGTCCGCGTCCGCCCCGGCGGGACCGCCGAGACCGCCGAGACCGCCGGCCTCCGGGTCGTCCATCACCCGGTCGAGCGCGGTGTGGACCTGCCCGAGGAGGGTGCCGAGGCGGCGGCAGCCGCCGGTGGAGAGCTGGCCGCCGTCCCGGTGCCGGCCCTCGACCCAGGGGTGCAGGGCGTAGCAGTGGCCGCCGACGACGGCGACCGTGCGGCCCCGGGCGTCGGCGAGCGGCGGGGCGACGGGCAGGCCCAGGGCGTGCAGGCGGTGGGTGGCCCGGTGCTGGCGGGCGACGGTGGCCCGGTCGGCGGTGGCGGCGTCCAGGTGCTGCTTGAGGAAGTAGGTGCCGCGGGTGGTGGTGAGCCGGAAGCCGCGGTTGAGCAGCCCCTCGGTGACCGGCACGCAGTCCAGCGCCTCCCCGGCGTGCCGGTGCCGCCGCAGCAGCGCGTCGACGGGCGGGGCGCCGACGGGCGGGGCGCCGACGGGCCGGGCGCCGCCCGGGCGGAGAGCGGCGGGCCGGGGGCGTGCGGGCGGTGCGCCGGTCGGCGGGGTGAGGGTTTCAGATGAGCGCGGCACCCGCCAGATGTTAGATCACGCTACGTGGTGAAGGTGTCGCCGTACGGAACGGGCCGCGGGCCGCGGGCTCCGCGTCTCGCTCGGGTAGTCGAGCGCGTGCACCGTCACGAACTGGGGTTCGATCCGCATGTAGACGGGGACGAAGGGCTCGCCGTCCACCAGCTCCGGCTCGGGACCGAAGGCCGCGCGCTCCTCCCCGGTCGGCTCGACGACCCGTGCGGTGCCGCTGAACTGCACGGACCAGATGCGCTCGGCCCCCGAGTCGAAGTTGTCCGCGCCGTACGCGACGACGCTGCCGTTGCAGGCGCGGTGGTAGCCGAGCCCCTCGTGCATCCGCAGCAGCACCCGGCCGTCGACCACGACGTGGCGGGCCGGAGCGACGAAGGGCATCGCCCTCATGCTCGTCGCCACCCGGCCGTACGACACGCGGTTCAGCAGCTCGATGGCGCGGATCTCGTCGGTGGACATGCCTTCCACTCTCCGTCACCACCGCGCGTCCGAAAAGGGACCCCCGCCCCCTCGCGGGGGGACGTAGGTCCTGTCCGGCGGACCGGGGCCGGGTGGACCCCGGGTCCCGGAGCGGACCGGTCAGCGCTTCTCGGCCTGCATCCGCGCCACGTACGCCGCGGCCTGCGAGCGCCGCTCCATGCCCAGCTTCGACAGCAGACTGGAGACGTAGTTCTTGATGGTCTTCTCCGCGAGGTGGAGCCGCTCGCCGATGGCCCGGTTGGTCAGGCCCTCGCCGATCAGGTCCAGGATCCTGCGCTCCTGATCCGTCAGATGGGCGAGCTTGTCGTCACCCTTGGGGGCGTTCCCGTCGCGCAGCCGCTCCAGGACCCGGGCGGTCGCCACCGGGTCGAGCAGCGACTTGCCGGCCGCCACGTCCCGCACCGCGTTCAGCAGTTCGTTCCCCCGGATGGCCTTGAGGACGTAGCCCGAGGCCCCGGCCATGATCGCGTCGAAGAGGGCCTCGTCGTCCGCGAAGGAGGTCAGCATCAGGCACTTGATGTCCTCGTTCTGCGAGCGGATCTCCCGGCACACCTCGACCCCGCTGCCGTCCGGCAGCCGGACGTCGAGCACCGCGACGTCCGGACGGGTCGCGGGGATCCTGACCAGCGCGTCCGCCGCCGTTCCGGCCTCGCCGACGACCTCGATGTCCGCCTCCACGGAGAGCAGCTCGTGGACGCCGCGCCGGACGACTTCGTGGTCGTCCAGCAGGAATACCGTGATTTTTCCTTCTTCGCGCACGCTGTCAGTCTCACATATTGGCTCTTCCCGCGCCCGGGGTGCGCGGGATAACGTGCCGCTTGTTCCGGCGGCCCTCCAGGCCGTTGCCGACGCGCTGACCAGCCGCTGTTCCCCCTTTTCTCGATTTACTTGGAAATCCAAGCAAAATCGCAGGTCAAGAGGGGTTTCGCGGGAATGCCGCGCTGTGGGTAACGTGCCTATGACAGGGCGCTCGCCGGGGCACTTGTCACGCCCGACCCCGGCCGCGTCGCACCCACCCCGTGCGAAGGGTACGGACAAGGCGGAGAGCCGCACTGGCCTCACCGGCGAACCCGGGGGCCGGACCGACGGAGGAGCACGCACGTGACCGTGGAGAGCACTGCCGCGCGCAAGACGACGCGACGCAGCAGCGGCACCAAGCGCACCGCAAGCGCGAGCCCGAGCACCACCAAGAAGACGAGCACGCGCGCCGCGGCGGGAGCGACGGAGCCCGAGCTCGTCCAGCTCCTGACGCCCGAAGGGGAGCGCGTCCAGCATCCCGACTACGACATCGACCTGAGCGCCGAGGAACTGCGCGGCCTCTACCGGGACATGGTCCTCACCCGTCGCTTCGACTCCGAGGCCACCTCCCTCCAGCGCCAGGGCGAGCTGGGCCTGTGGGCCTCGCTCCTCGGCCAGGAGGCCGCCCAGATCGGTTCGGGCCGCGCCCTGCGCGACGACGACTACGTCTTCCCGACCTACCGCGAGCACGGCGTCGCCTGGTGCCGCGGGGTCGACCCGACGAACCTCCTCGGAATGTTCCGCGGCGTGAACAACGGCGGCTGGGACCCGAACAGCAACAATTTCCACCTGTACACGATCGTCCTCGGCTCGCAGACCCTGCACGCCACCGGTTATGCCATGGGCATCACCAAGGACGGCGCGGACTCCGCCGTGATCGCCTACTTCGGCGACGGCGCCTCCAGCCAGGGCGACGTCAACGAGTCGTTCGTCTTCTCCGCGGTCTACAACGCCCCGGTCGTCTTCTTCTGCCAGAACAACCAGTGGGCCATTTCCGAGCCCATCGAGAAGCAGACCCGCGTCCCGCTCTACCAGCGCGCCCAGGGCTTCGGCTTCCCCGGCGTCCGGGTCGACGGCAACGACGTCCTGGCCTGCCTCGCGGTCACCCGCTCCGCCCTGGAGCGCGCCCGCCGGGGCGAGGGCCCGACGCTCATCGAGGCGTTCACCTACCGGATGGCCGCCCACACCACCTCCGACGACCCGACCCGCTACCGCCGCGACGCGGAGCGCGAGGCGTGGGAGGCCAAGGACCCGATCCTGCGCCTCAAGGCGTACCTGGAGAACGAGGGCCACGCCGACGCGGCCTTCTTCGAGGAGCTGGAGGCGGAGAGCGAGACCCTGGGCAAGCACGTCCGCGAGGTCGTCCGCGCCATGCCCGTACCGGAGCACATGGCGATGTTCGACAACGTGTACGCGGACGGGCACGCGCTCGTCGACGAGGAACGCGCGCAGTTCGCCGCCTACCAGGCGTCCTTCGCGAACGGAGAGGCCGAGTAACCATGGCTGTTCAGAAGCTCCCCCTCGCGAAGGCGCTCAACGAGTCGCTGCGCACGGCCCTGGAGACCGACCCCAAGGTCGTCGTCATGGGCCTGGACGTCGGCAAGCTCGGCGGCGTCTTCCGGATCACCGACGGACTGCAGAAGGACTTCGGCGAGGACCGGGTCGTCGACACCCCGCTCGCCGAGTCCGGCATCGTCGGCACCGCGATCGGCCTCGCCCTGCGCGGCTACCGGCCGGTCGTGGAGATCCAGTTCGACGGCTTCGTCTTCCCCGCGTACGACCAGATCGTCACGCAGCTCGCGAAGATGCGGGCCCGCTCGCTCGGCGCGGTCAAGGTGCCGGTCGTCATCCGCATCCCGTACGGCGGCGGCATCGGCGCCGTCGAGCACCACTCCGAGTCCCCCGAGTCGCTCTTCGCGCACGTCGCGGGCCTCAAGGTCGTCACCCCCGCGACCCCCTCGGACGCCTACTGGATGCTCCAGCAGGCGATCCAGAGCGACGACCCGGTCGTCTTCTTCGAGCCCAAGCGCCGCTACTGGGACAAGGGCGAGGTCGACACCGAGGCCATCCCCGGCGAGCTGCACAAGGCCCGGGTCGCCCGCGAGGGCACGGACCTCACCCTCGTCGCCTACGGCCCGATGGTGAAGACCTGTCTGGAGGCGGCCGCGGCCGCCGCCGAGGAGGGCCGGTCGATCGAGGTCGTGGACCTGCGCTCGATCTCCCCGATCGACTTCGACACCGTCCAGGCCTCGGTCGAGAAGACCCGCCGCCTGGTCGTCGTCCACGAGGCCCCGGTCTTCTTCGGCTCCGGCGCGGAGATCGCCGCCCGGATCACCGAGCGCTGCTTCTACCACCTGGAGGCCCCCGTCCTGCGGGTCGGCGGCTACCACGCGCCGTACCCGCCGGCGCGCCTGGAGGAGGAGTACCTGCCGGGTCTCGACCGCGTGCTCGACGCCGTCGACCGCTCGCTGGCGTACTGAGGAGAGCACCGTGACGATCCGCGAATTCAAGATGCCCGACGTGGGCGAGGGCCTCACCGAGGCCGAGATCCTCAAGTGGTACGTCCAGCCGGGCGACACCGTCACCGACGGACAGGTCGTGTGCGAGGTCGAGACGGCCAAGGCGGCCGTCGAGCTGCCGATCCCGTTCGACGGCACGGTCCACGAGCTGTGCTTCCCCGAGGGGACGACGGTCGACGTCGGCCAGGTCATCATCTCGGTGAACGTCGGCGGCGGCGCGCCCCCCGCCCCGGCGGCCCCGGTCACCGAGTCCGTCGCGGCCCAGGCCGTGCCGGAAGAGCCGGTGGCGGAGGAGGGCGAGCCGCAGGGCCGCCAGCCGGTCCTCGTCGGCTACGGCGTGGCCGCCAGCTCCACCAAGCGCCGCCCCCGCAAGGCGGCCGGAGACGCGGCCCCGGCCGCTCCCGCACCGCAGGCGCCCGTCGTCGTCTCCGTACCGGAGCAGCTCAACGGGCACGCGGCGGGGGCCGGACGGCCGCTGGCCAAGCCGCCGGTCCGGAAGCTCGCCAAGGACCTCGGCGTCGACCTGGCGACGGTCGTCCCGACCGGCCCGGACGGCATCATCACCCGTGAGGACGTCCACGCGGCCGCCGCCCCGGCGCCCGCACCGGCCGTCGAGACCCCGGCTCCGGCCCCGGCGCCCGCCGCGGCCCCGGCCGCCGCGCCCGCGGCGGAGACGTCCGGCGCCCGGGAGACCCGCGTCCCCATCAAGGGCGTACGGAAGGCCACGGCGGCGGCGATGGTCGGTTCGGCCTTCACCGCCCCGCACGTCACCGAGTTCGTGACCTTCGACATCACGCGCACGATGAAGCTGGTCGAGGAGCTGAAGTCCGACAAGGACATGGCGGGCCTGCGGGTCAACCCGCTGCTCCTCATCGCCAAGGCGATCCTGGTCGCGATCCGGCGCAACCCGGAGATCAACGCGGCCTGGGACGAGGCGGCCCAGGAGATCGTCCTCAAGCACTACGTGAACCTGGGCATCGCCGCGGCCACCCCGCGCGGTCTGATCGTGCCGAACATCAAGGACGCGCACGCCCAGACCCTGCCCGAGCTCTCGAAGTCCCTGAGCGAGCTGGTCGCCACGGCCCGCGAGGGGAAGACCACCCCGGCGGCCATGCAGGGCGGCACCTTCACCATCACCAACGTCGGCGTCTTCGGCGTCGACACCGGTACGCCCATCCTGAATCCCGGCGAGTCCGCGATCCTCGCGGTCGGCGCGATCAAGCTCCAGCCGTGGGTCCACAAGGGCAAGGTGAAGCCGCGTCAGGTCACCACCCTGGCCCTCTCCTTCGACCACCGCCTGGTCGACGGCGAACTCGGCTCCAAGTTCCTGGCGGACGTCGCCGCGATCCTGGAGCAGCCGAAGCGGTTGATCACCTGGGCGTGACGCCCGAGTCGCCATGTTTCACGTGAAACGCCCGACCGTGGTCCTTCACGGTCGGGCGTTCTGCGTCCGGTGCGCGAGGACGTGTTCCCGCCCCGCACTCCCACACGTCTTCCAACGCGGAATCCCGGGCGTCCTACGAGGGCTGGATGAGCAGGGACTTTCCGTAGATGCTCGCCACGCGTGAGCCCGGATCTCCCGAGGCGAAGCCCATGCCGATGCTGAACACACCGGGCTTGGAGAGGTCCGGGACGTAGACCCCGAGACCTTCGGGCTCGCGATAGTCCAGCGTGTACGCGGCTGTGGTGTGGAGGGGGTTGACGTTCTTGTCGAAGGGGGACGGCGGGGCGGGGGCGAAGGTGCCCGTGGTGAGGTCCACCGAGGTGAGGAACGTGTTTCCGACGCCGGGCTTGGAGATCACCACGTCCTGGCCGTCGATGTTCTCGACGGAACCGTAGCTGTTGCCGTGGTACAGGTAGAGGTACCGGCCGACGACGACGTAGCCCTGGAGATAGGGGTGGCCGTACGTGGTGAGGGGCCATCCGGGGACCGAGGTGATCTTCGGCTCGCTGATGCTCGCGAGCGGCTGGGTCCAGATGCCGAGGCGTGCCAGGTCGAGGTCGTGCACCTGGAACTTCATCACGCCGTCCGTATCGCGGTAGCGGACGGCGAGCCGGCCGTAGACCGGGTCGACGCTGGCGGTGTTGATCGTGGAACCGGGGACCGGCGTGTACTTGGCGAGCGTGGGCGAGGTGGTGTCGAGCACCTGGCCGTTGACGAAGGGGAAACGGGCCAGGCGGGTGCCGCGGTTGGACGGCTTGCCCGAGACGTCGACCACCTCGACGCCGTCGGCTTCGACCCACAGATAGGCCTTGCCGCCGACCGGCTCGACGCCGATGCTCATGCCGTGCCCGAAGCCGCGCAGGTACATGGAGCCGAGGGTGTTCCCGGACATGTCCCACTTGGTGAGAGTCAGGTCGCCGCGCCGATTGCGGTCGGCGCTGCTCACCGGGGCGCTCTCACCCGTGAGCTTCAGGCCTCCCTGCGTCACCTGCGCCAAGTAGATGTGACCGTTGGCGTTGTCGTAGCCGATCGACTGGATGATGGTGGAATCGCGGGTGGGCTTCTCGCGTATCCAGTTCTCCGAGGGGCTGTTCAGGTCGAGCCGGGGGGAAGGCACCAGCAGCGCGGAGCCCGATGCGGGATAGGTGGCGGCCGAGGCCGTTCCGGTGCCGAGGGACACGGTCGCGGCGGTCAGCGCACCGGCGCCGCTCCACGCGAGCAGGGAGCGGCGACTGGGGCGGGAGGGATCTTCGTGGGTCATGGCCTCAGTGAAGCGAAGGGCGCCACCATGATCAATGCCGTGGCCGGGTCCGTGTGCGCGGAGACGGCCGGAGCGGGCCCGTTCGATTCCGCATCATGGACGGGGATGTCCTTGCACCCTTCTTGTATCTATGCTGTGTCCATGTCTTCAGCTCCCCCCGCCGCCGACCGCGTCTACATGCACGTCAAGCAGGCCGTACTCGAACGGCGCTACGCGGGAGGCACCCTCCTGACCGAGGGGGAACTCGCCACGGCCGTGGGGGTGTCGCGGACTCCCGTCCGCGAGGCGCTGCTCAAGTTGGAGATGGAAGGGCTGCTCAAGCTCTATCCGAAGAAGGGCGCCCTCGTCCTCGCCGTCTCCGCGCAGGAGATCGCCGACGTCGTCGAGACCCGGCTCCTCGTCGAGGAGTTCGCCGTCCGCCGGGCCGTGCCCGCCCCCGCCGCGCTGATCGCCCGCCTCGAAGAGCTCCTGGAGGAGCAGAAGCGGCGGGCCGGGGCCGGGGACCTCGCGGAGGTCGCCGTCACCGACCGCTGCTTCCACGCCGAGATCGTCCAGCACGCCGGCAACCAGATCCTCGCCCGGCTCTACGACCAGCTCCGCGACCGCCAGTTGCGCATGGGCGTCGCCGTGATGCAGTCCCAGCCCGACCGCGTCGCCAAGAACATCACCGAGCACGCCGAGATCCTCGACCGCATCAAGGCCGGCGACGCCGAGGGCGCCGCGCACTGCGTCCGCCAGCACCTCAGCTGGGTCAAGGTCCTGGTCCGGGGGGAGGACCGGTGAGCAACCGCAACGGATACGGCTCCGCCGTCACCCTCCCCGGAGACCCGCCCGGCGGCCGCCGCGCCGCCCTCGTCTGGGGCGTCGGCGTCGCCGTCTACTTCGTCGCCGTCATCTTCCGCACCTCGCTCGGCGTCGCCGGACTCGACGCCGCCGAACGCTTCGACGTCAACGCCTCCGCGCTCTCCACCTTCTCCATCCTGCAACTGCTCGTCTACGCCGGGATGCAGATACCCGTCGGCCTCATGGTCGACCGGCTCGGCACCAAGAAGGTCCTGGTCCTCGGCGTCGTCCTCTTCACCGTCGGCCAGCTCGGCTTCGCGCTCTCCCCGTCGTACGGCACGGCCCTCGCCTCCCGCGCGCTCCTCGGCTGCGGCGACGCCATGACCTTCATCAGCGTCCTGCGGCTCGGCAGCCGCTGGTTCCCCGCCCGGCGCGGCCCGCTCATCGGCCAGGTCGCCGCCCTCTTCGGCATGGCCGGGAACCTGGTCTCCACCGTCTTCATCGCCCGCGCCCTGCACGGCCTCGGCTGGACCGCCACCTTCGTCGGCAGCTCCTTCGCCGGCGTCCTCGTCCTCGTCCTGCTGCTGCTCTTCCTCAAGGACCACCCCGAGGGGTACGAGCCCCAGCCCGCCGCCCACGCGGGCGCCGCCTACGTCCGCCGCCAGATCGCCGAGTCCTGGCGCGAGCCCGGCACCCGGCTCGGCATGTGGGTGCACTTCACCACCCAGTTCCCGGCCATGGTCTTCCTGCTCCTGTGGGGACTGCCCTACCTGGTCGAGGCACAGGGCCTCTCGCGGTCCACCGCCGGGACGCTGCTCACCCTGGTCGTGCTCTCGAACATGGTCGTCGGCCTCGCGTACGGGCAGATCATCGCCCGCCACCACGCGGCCCGCGCCCCGCTCGCCCTCGGCACGGTCGCGGCCACCGCCCTGCTGTGGGCGTCCACCCTCGCGTACCCCGGCGACCGCGCCCCGATGTGGCTGCTCGTCACCCTCTGCCTGGTCCTCGGCGCCTGCGGACCGGCCTCGATGATCGGCTTCGACTTCGCCCGCCCGGCGAACCCGCCGGAGCGTCAGGGAACCGCCTCCGGAATCGTCAACATGGGCGGTTTCGTCGCCTCGATGACGACACTGCTCGCCGTCGGCGTGCTGCTCGACGCGACCGGGGACGACTACCGGATCGCGTTCTCCTCGGTCTTCGTCCTCGAAGCCCTCGGCATCGTGCAGATCCTCCGCCTCAAGGCCCGCACCCACCGCCGGGAACGGGAACGGCTCGTCGCCAGCCGCGTCGAGGCCGTGCACGTACCCGTGTAGCGCGTGGTTACCGCGGCGTCACCGCGAAGTTGTCCAGGATCGCCCACGCCAGCCGCTCGTCGCCCTCCACCTTGATCAGGTCGGCCGCGTCGGCCGCCCGGACCCGGCCGCAGGCCAGCCGCACGTACGTCTCCCAGTCCGTCGCGAGCGTCACCGCCGGGCCGAGCGAGGGCGCGCCGTCGATCGACCCGCGCCCCTCCGCGTCCACCCGCACCGTCCGCAGGAACTCCACCGGACCGGTCACGTCGAACACCACCGCCGAGGACGCCGGCGCGCCCGCGTCCTTGGCGACCACCTTCGGCAGCGCCTCCAGGAGCACGTCCCGGACCACGTGCGCCCCGGGCGAGTCCAGGTTCCCCGGCACCCCGAGCGCCGTCCGCAGGTCCTGCTCGTGCACCCACACGTCGAAGGCCCGCATCCGGTAGGCCACTTCCAGGGTCTGCTCGGCGCCCAGCGGGGCGCGGATCAGGTGGTCGGGGGAGCGGTTCTCGTTGCGGAGCTGACGGGCCCGGCGGATCAGGATGTACTCCAGCTCCGACGTCATCTCCGGTGCCGTGTGGTGCCGCCGCACATCGACCTGGACCTCCATGTAGCGCGCGAAGTCACTGCGCACGTGGTAGAGATCGCGCGGCAGCGAGTGGATCGGCCGGGGGTCGCCGAGCATCTCCGTCTCCATGCCGATGACGTGGGACACGACGTCCCGCACCGACCAGCCCGGGCAGGGGGTCCGCCGGTTCCACTCGCCCTCCACGAGCGGCTGCACCAGCTCGGCTATCGCCTCGATGGAGTGGGTCCAGGCGTCGGCGTGGTTCTGGAGGCTGGGATGGACGGTCACGGGACCCCTCGGCGGTTCTTCGGTGCGCGGGCTGAAAACACGACTGGGTGGGAGGCTCGGACGCTAAGTTACGCTGCCCGAAGGCACCCCGGCAGTGCTTTCGTGTGACGATCGTAGGCCGGTGTTGACGGCTCGAATGCCAGGACGGTGGTAGTGTGCGCGCCTCGCTGATCCAGATCGCGGTAGACCCGGACGAACCGGTCGACGCCCGTCGCGCCCGCGCGGCCCGCCTCGTACGGGCGGAATCCGGCCGCGCCGACCTCGTCGTCCTCCCCGAACTGTGGACCGTCGGCGCCTTCGCGTCCGACCTCTTCGCCGCCGAGTCCGAGCCGCTGAACGGCCCCACGCACCGGGCGATGGCCGAGGCCGCCCGGGACGCCGGGGTCTGGCTGCACGCCGGCTCCTTCGTCGAGGCGTCGGCCGGCGACCTCTACAACACCTCGCTCGTCCTCTCCCCCGACGGCGAACTCGCCGCCTCCTACCGGAAGATCCACCGCTTCGGCTTCGACCAGGGCGAGGCGGTGCTCATGGCCGCCGGGGAGGACCTGGTCACCGTCGACCTGCCGCACCTCACCGTCGGCGTCGGCACCTGCTACGACCTGCGCTTCCCCGAACTGTTCCGCGGTCTGGTCGACGCGGGCGCCCAGGCCTTCGTCGTCCCGGCCGGCTGGCCCGCCCGCCGCCGCGCCCACTGGACCCTCCTGGCCCGGGCCCGCGCGGTCGAGAACCAGGCGTACGTGCTGGCCTGCGGCACCGCGGGCACCCACGCGGGCATCGAGCAGGCCGGGCACTCGATCGTCGTCGACCCCTGGGGCGAGACCCTCGCGGAGGCCGGCCCCGGCGAGGAGGTCCTGCGCGTCGAGCTCGACCCCGGCCGGGTCGCCACGACCCGCGAGGAGTTCCCGGCCCTCAAGGACCGGGTCCTGGGAGTGGCGGCGCCCAAGCGGCGCTAGAGGGTGCCGGACCACCCCCGGGCCTTGGGCGGCTCCCGCCGGTCACAGGGTGATCGCGTGCAGGGCCGCCCGTTCCGGTTCCGGGCCCGGGGTGTACTCGGCCCAGGCCGCCGCCAGTCGCCGCACCGCCTCCGTCAGCACCTCCGGGGCCGCCAGGAAGTGCAGCCGCAGGTGGCGGACGCTGCCGCCGAGGGCGTCGGCGGTGGCGCCGGGGAGGACGGCGACCCCGTGCCGGAGGGCCAGCTGCGCGAAGGAGACGCCGTCGCCGCGGGGGAGCCGCACCCACAGGGTCTGGCCGCCCGCCGCCGGGGCGCAGGACCAGGACGGCAGCAGCCGGGCCAGCTCGGCCCGCAGATGGTCGTGGCCCGCCCGGACGGCCCGCGTCCGGGCCGCGAGGACCGGCCCGAAGCCGTCCAGGAGCCGGACCGCCGCCAGCTGGGCCGGGACGTCGCTGCCCAGGTCGTGCAGGGCCTTCAGACGGGCGAGGCGGGCGATCAGCGGGGCCGGTCCGCGCACCCAGCCGATGCGCAGCCCGCCCCACACCACCTTGCTGAGCGAACCGACCGCGACCACCTCCCCGTACGCCGACAGCGGGGTCCACGGCCCGTCCCCGTCGAAGGCCAGGTCGGCGAGGACCTCGTCGTCGACGAGCGGCACCCCGAGCGCGTTCGCCGCCTCGACGAGCCGGCGCCCGGCGAGCGGCGGGAGCACGGTCCCGGTCGGGTTCTGGAAGCGGGCCACCACATAGGCCAGGGCCGGGCGGTGACGCTCCATCACCCGTACCGCCTCCGCCACGTCGACCCCGTCCGGGCCCACCGCCACCGGCAGCGGCACGGCCGCCGCCTCCCGGAACAGGTCGAGCGCCCCCGGGTACGTCGGCGCCTCCACCAGGACCCCGTCGCCGGGCGCGAGCAGCAGCCGGGCGAGCAGCGCGAGCCCCTGCTGGGCGCCGGTGGTGACCAGGACCTGCTCGGGTCCGGTCGGCACGCCCCGCGCCGCGTACCGCGCGGCGACCGCCTCCCGCAGCGCCCCGAGCCCGGCCGGGTGGTAGCCGAGGTCACCGACGGGCAGTTCGAGGGAGCGGTACGCCTCCGCCAGCGCGTCCGGCGCCCGGTCCGGGGCCGCGCAGCTCAGCAGGATCACGTCGTCCGGGGCCTCCAGGAGGTGCAGGAAGAGCGGGTTCGAGGTCTCCCGCACCCGTGGAGCCCCCGTGCCGGAACCCGTCCCTGAATCCGTACGCGCTCCCGTGCCCGCCGACCGGAGCCGCTTCGCCACGAGCGCGGCCGGAGCCACCCGCGTACCGCTGCCCTGCCTCCGTACGAGCCGCCCCTCCTGCCGCAGCGTGTCGTAGGCGGCGACCACCGTCGTACGGCCCACGGCCAGGGCCGTCGCGAAGCGCCGGTCCGGCGGCAGGAGCGCGCCCGGCGGCAGCGCCCCCTCGTCGATCAGCCGCCGCAGCCGGGCGGCGAGCAGGAGGTACAGCGGCCCGCGCCCGGCGGACCAGCGCCCGAGCCGGGCGACCAGGACGTCGACGGGAGGGGGAGGGGAAAGGGGAAGGGAATCGATTGGCTCCATCGCCGGACCAATCTGCCGGGATTGGACCTGGGAAGGCAAGCGGCTCCTTCCCAGACTGGGTCCATGAGCCACCCCGCGACCCACCCCGACACCCCTGACCTCGCACACGCCAGGCCCACGACCCACCCCGAGTCCCGTCCCGAGCCCGAGTACCACCCCGATACCCGTCCGGGGGTCAGGCCCGCGACCCTCGCCGTCCACCCGCCCCACGTCGAGGTCACCGGCAGCAGGCCCCTCGGCGTCCCCCTCCACCAGGGGCACGTCTTCGCCTTCGAATCGGCCGACGCGCTCGCCGAGGGCTTCACCTCCCCCGACGCCTTCCTCTACGCCCGCCTCGGCAACCCCACCGTCCGCACCCTGGAGGACGCCGTCGCCCGCCTCGAAGGCGGCGCCTCCGGACTCTCCTTCGCCTCCGGCATGGGCGCCGTCAACGCCGTCCTCCTCGCCCTCCTCGGCTCCGGCGCCCACGTCGTCGCCCAGACCTGCCTGTACGGCGGCACGTACGCGGTGCTCACCGACCTCGCCGCCCGCTGGGGCGTCGACGTCACGTACGTCTCCGGCGCGGACCCGGAGGAGGTGCGGGCCGCCCTGCGCCCCGAGACCCGCCTCCTCTACCTGGAGACCATCGCCAACCCCACCACCCGCGTCTCCGACCTGCCCGCCCTCGCCGCCGTCGCCGCCGGGGCCGGGGTCCCGGTCGCCGTCGACAACACCTTCGCCTCCCCGCTGCTCTGCCGCCCCCTCGACCACGGCGCCGACGTCGTGATCCACTCCGCCACCAAGTACCTCGCCGGGCACGCGGACGTCCTCGGCGGGATCGCCGTCTTCAAGGACCGCGAGCTGTACGGGCGGGTCCGCCGCCACGCCGTCGAACAGGGCGCCTCCACCGACCCGTTCGCCGCCTGGCTCACCCTGCGCGGCATCCAGACCCTCCCCCTGCGGATGGAGCGCCAGTGCGCGAGCGCCGCCGAGCTCGCGGCCCGGCTCGCCGCGCACCCGGCGGTCGCCGCCGTCCGCCACCCGTCCCTCGCGGACCACCCGGACCGGGAGGTCGCCGCGCGCCTGCTGCCCGCCGGGGGCGGCGGGGTCGTCTCGGTCGACCTCGCGGGCGGCCGGGACGCGGGCCGCGCCTTCGTCGAGGCGGTCCGGCTCGCCTCGCTCAGCGTCTCCCTGGGCGACGTGAAGACGCTGGTGATGCACCCGGCCTCCACCTCGCACCACCAGCTCGACGCGGCGGCCCTCGCGGCGGCGGGCATCGGCGCCGGCACGGTCCGGATCTCGGTCGGCATCGAGGACGTCGAGGACCTGTGGGCGGATCTGGCCCAGGCCCTGGACCGGGCGCTGGAGGAATCCTCCTGACGCGGGGTCAGTCCTCCCGCTCCGCCATCCGGATCACGCACACCGCCACCGCGACCATCAGGGCGGCGTCGGCGTCCTCCCGGACCACGTTCACCGCGTACGTGTCGCGGACGCGGAACCACTGCCGGGAGACGTGGACCAGCAGCTCGCCCTCGTACTCGACGGTGAACTCCCGGTCCAGGATCCGGCCGCTGACGTCCAGCTCCGTGCCCTCGACCAGCGTCACCCGGTAGTGGTTGCGCAGCAGCGAGAGCCGCTTGCGGCGGACGGTCGCCAGCGGCCGCTCGTCCCGCTCGATCGTCATCGCGTCCCGCAGGCTGAACATCTTCTGCCGCAGGGTGATCAGGACCCGCCCGTCGGGGTCCTTCAGCTCCAGGGTGTCGCGCAGCCGCATGGCCTTGCCGTCGGCGAGGAAGGCGTGGCGGCCGTCCTCGTCCTCGATCCAGTAGTCGTCGCCGATCGCGAAGATCTTGTCCCGTACGAGATATTTCACCCGGTTACTCCTGCCCGGTCGGCGCCGCTTCTCACCCGAAGTACCGGGTGAACGCGTCCGGACTCGCCCCGAGCATCTCCCCGAACGGCGAGTCGAGCTGATGGATCAGCAGCACGGTGAAGGCGATGAACCCGGACAGGCCCATCACCATCACCACGTGGGTCGTGCTCCGCTTGATCCCGAAGAGGAACATGAACGCGAGCGTCAGCACGCCCCCGATCAGCAGCCCCGTCCACAGCACAGGCGAGAGCCGCTCCTGCGCCGCCGCCTCCCGGCCGCGCCGCGCGTCGTCCACGTAACCGAGCTGGGCCAGCACCTCCTGGGCCGCGATCTGCTCGGACACCCGGTCGGAGCGGGTCACCTCGCCCGCCCGCCGCAGCTGGTCGAGCAGCGTCCAGCCCGAGGCGTCGAGCGGCTCGCGGCCGACCATCGCGGGCCACTCGACGTCCACGACGTGGCTCGCGTACGTCCGGGCCGCTTCGCGCACCGGCTGCCGCTGGGCGAGCGGGAGGGCGTCCGCGAGCAGGTACGTCTGGTGCAGGGCGCTGGCCTCGGCCTGGACGTGGTCGGCGGCGGCGGACCGCGTCTCCCAGACGGAGACCAGGCAGAGGCCGAGGACGACGGCGTAGAGGACCGACACCATCATGGCGATGTACTCGGCCACGTCCTCGCGCGGCTCCTCGTCCTCCCCGACCGGGAAGAGCCGGGTCTTGGCGAACACGGAGAGGGCGGCGACGAGCGCGACCCCGAGGACGACGACGAAGGTTTCGAGCAGGGCCACGGTCACTTCCTCCTACTGCCGAGGAGCGCGGCGGCGACGGCCGCCGGGATCAGGAGCAACAGCAACGTCGTGGCCACCCCGAACTCCGCCGCCTCCCGGCCCCGCCGCCGCACCCGCCCGAGGAACCCCTCGTCGTCGACCCCGGCGGCGTGCCGGAGACCGGGGGGAGGGGCGGGGGGCACGGCTCCGGGGGACACGGAGGACGGCGGTACGGCTCCGGGCGGCACGGCCCCCGGGGGTACGGCCCCTGGGAGTACGGCTCCGGGGGCGGCGCCCGCGCCGGGAGCGGCGGGGCCGGTTGGGGCGGCGGGGCCGGCGGGCGGCCCGGCAGCTCCCGCACCTGTACCCGTTCCTGTTCCTGCTCCCGCACCCGCCTCTGCGAGAGCACCCGGAGCCCCTGGAGCCCCCGGGCCCCCGGAAGCCGCCCCGCCTGCCCCCGGAACCCCCGCCCCCGGAGCCCCCGGCACAGACGCCCCCGCAGCAGGAACCCCCGGCGCCGGAGTCCTCGGCGCAGGCGCCACCGGCGCCTCCCGCACCACGAAGACGGCCGAGGCCCCCGCCGTGAGCACCGGGGCCGTGACCCGCTCGCCCCCGGACCCGAGCGTGGTCGCCCGGTCGCTCCCGGAGGCGCGGCCGGTGCTCCGGTAGGTCCCCGGGCGGAGCCGTACGGTCGCCCGGCAGAAGGCGGAGGTGTCCGGGGCGAGGACGGCCACGGTCCCGCCCCGCCCCCCGCAGTCGGGCGCGCCGGGCGCGAGGGCGAGCCCGGGGTCCTCGACCCGCACGGCGTGGAGGGGGAGGTTCCCCCGGTTGGTGACGGTGTACGTCACGGTGGCCGAGGTCCCGCCCCCGCCCGTCCCCGGGGTGGCGACCACCACCTCCTCGGTGAGCCCCAGCGCCCCCGCGACCCCGGTGTACCCGGCGCGGGCGGTCGCGGTGAGCCGGGTGCGCAGGGCGGGGACGTCGCCCTCGGCCCGTACGGGACGCACGTGCGTGCCCGCCGCGGCCCGGAAGCGGGCCGTGCACTCGGCCTCCTCGGCCGCGGGGAGCACCGCCGGGCACCGCACGGACCCGGCGGGGGCGCCGGGGTCGAGGACCCGCACCCGGTGCAGGTCCGCCTCGCTCACGTTCAGCAGCCGGTACCGCTTCACGACCCACGTCCCGACGCGCACCTCGGGCGGCCGGACGTCGCTGTCGGCCCGGCCGTTCACGGTCACGGTCAGCCGCAGGCTCCCGTCGCCGACCCCGCCGGCCCACCCGGAGCCCTCCAGGAGGGCGGACGCGAGCAGCACCGCCACGAGTAACCCGGCACTCACCCGAAAGCCGGAATAGTCAGATGATCTGCCCACGTGCTCCATGTCCGCCATGCTGACCGGCCCCCACCCCGGAACCCGCCCCCGGACACGCCCGCCGCCCCCGCCCGACCCCCACTTTCCACCCGTACGGCACCCTTGGATCCATGAACGATCCCGCGCCCACCCCCGCGCCCCGACGTGCCCGTGTCCGCGCCCCCGAGCTGATCGGCAAGGGCGGCTGGCTGAACACCGGCGGAGAAGAACTCACCCTCGCCGACCTGCGGGGGAAGATCGTCCTCCTCGACTTCTGGACCTTCTGCTGCGTCAACTGCCTGCACGTCCTCGACGAGCTGCGCGACCTGGAGGAGAAGCACCGCGACACCCTGGTGATCGTCGGGGTGCACTCGCCGAAGTTCGTGCACGAGGCCGAGCACCAGGCTGTGGTGGACGCCGTCGAGCGGTACGAGGTGCACCACCCCGTCCTGGACGACCCGGAGCTCGCGACCTGGAAGCAGTACGCCGTGCGCGCCTGGCCGACGCTCGTCGTGATCGACCCCGAGGGGTACGTCGTCGCCCAGCACGCGGGCGAGGGCCACGCCAACGCGATCCGGACCCTGGTCGAGGAGCTGGAGGCCGAGCACGGCGCCAAGGGGACGCTGCGGCGCGGCGACGGGCCGTACGTGCCGCCGGAGCCCGCCGCCACCGACCTGCGCTTCCCCGGCAAGGCCGTCGTGCTCCCGTCCGGGAACTTCCTGGTCTCCGACACCACCCGGCACCAGCTGGTCGAGCTGGCGGCGGACGGCGAGACCGTCGTGCGCCGCATCGGCGAGGGCGTCTTCCGCGAGCCGCAGGGCCTCGCCCGGCTGCCCGACGGCAAGGTCGTCGTCGCCGACACGGTGCACCACGCCCTGCGCACGTACGACCCGGAGAGCGGCGCGATCGAGCGGATCGCCGGCACCGGCAGGCAGTGGTGGCAGGGCTCCCCGACCTCGGGCCCCGCCCTGGAGGTCGACCTGTCCTCGCCGTGGGACGTGGCCTGGTGGCAGGGCAAGGTGTGGATCGCCATGGCCGGCGTCCACCAGCTGTGGACGTACGACCCGGAGACCGGGACCGTGGAGGTCGCGGCCGGCACCACGAACGAGGGCCTGGTCGACGGCCCCGCCGCCGAGGCCTGGTTCGCGCAGCCCTCCGGGCTCGCGGCCGCCGGCGACCGGCTGTGGATCGCGGACTCCGAGACCAGCGCCCTGCGCTGGATCGACGCGGACGGCGTCGTGCGCACCGCCGTCGGCACCGGCCTCTTCGACTTCGGCCACCGCGACGGCGACGCGGGCCAGGCGCTCTTCCAGCACCCGCTGGGCGTGACCGCCCTGCCCGACGGCTCGGTCGCCGTCAGCGACACGTACAACCACGCCCTGCGCCGCTACGACCCCGCCACCGGCGAGGTCACCACCCTCGCCACCGATCTGCGCGAGCCGAGCGACGCGGTCCTGGTCGACGGGGACATCGTGGTCGTCGAGTCCGCCCGGCACCGGCTGACCCGGCTGCGGCTGCCCGAGGAGGCCGTCCGGGTCGAGGCGGTCGCCCACCGCACCCGGCGCGAGGCCACGGAGGTCGCCCCCGGCCGCCTCCGCCTCGATGTCGTCTTCCGCGCCCCGACCGGCCAGAAGCTGGACGAGCGCTACGGCCCCTCGACCCGGCTCCTGGTCTCCTCGACCCCGCCGGAGCTGCTCCTCGGCGGTGAGGGCACGGGCACGGACCTCTTCCGCGAGCTGGACCTGAACCCGGAGGTCACCGAGGGCGTCCTGCACGTCTCCGCGATGGCCGCCTCCTGCGACGACGACCCGGCCAACGAATACCCGGCCTGCCACGTCCACCAGCAGGACTGGGGCGTCCCGGTGAAGGTCACGGACGCGGGCGCCTCCCGCCTGCCGCTGATCCTGGCGGGCATGGACGAGGCCGTTTAGCGAAGGAGCCCCTGGTTCCTGGACGGGCGCCCCGCGGCCCCGTCCAGGCAGCCGTCCACCCAGGCGGCCGGGTCGTGGACGGCCCGGTCGCCGCCCATGCCGTCCCGCTCCATCCGGGCGCACTCCCCGGCGAGCAGCGCCCTCGTCCGCGACCCGTCCACGTCGTACCCGCGGATCCGGGAGGCCAGGACGTACCCGCCCTCGTACGCGATGTCCGTGCCCCACGGCGGCCGGTCGTCGTACGCCCCGATCAGCAGCCCCGCCCCGGTCAGGGCGGCGAGCACGCCGACGACGGCGAACGGGACGAACTTCCGTGGTGGCGGACCCTCATGACGGTGCATGAGGAGGAGCCTGCCGGGCGGGACCTTTCGCGGATGTTTCGCGAACGGCCCCGCCCCGGACTCAGCCCTCCAGGAACGCCACCAGCGCGTTCGCGAGCAGGTACGGGTCCTCCGCGCCGCACAGTTCGCGGGCGCTGTGCATGGAGAGGATCGCGACGCCGATGTCCACGGTGCTGATGCCGTGGCGGGCGGCCGTGATCGGGCCGATCGTGGTGCCGCAGGGCATGTCGTTGTTGGAGACGAAGGACTGCCAGGGCACGCCCGCCTTCTCGCAGGCGGCGGCGAAGACGGCCCGGCCGCTGCCGTCGGTGGCGTAGCGCTGGTTGACGTTCACCTTGAGGATCGGGCCGCCGTTGACGCGCGGGTGGTGCGTCGGGTCGTGCCGCTCCGCGTAGTTGGGGTGGACCGCGTGGCCGGTGTCGGAGGAGAGGCAGACCGTGCCGGCGAAGGCGCGCGCCCGGTCCTCGTAGGCGCCGCCCCGGGCGTACACCGAGCGCTCCAGGACGTTGCCGAGCAGGGGGCCCTGGGCGCCGGTGTCGGCCTCGGAGCCGTTCTCCTCGTGGTCGAAGGCGGCGAGGACCGGGATGTACGGCAGGTCGTCGCGGCCCGCGAGGGAGGCGAGCGCGGCGGCGCCCGCGTGCACCGACAGCAGGTTGTCCATGCGCGGCCCGGCCAGCAGCTCGCGGTCGCGGCCCAGGTAGGCGGGGGCCTCCACGGCGTGGACCATCAGGTCCCAGCCGGTGACGTCCTCGGCGTCGACGCCGGCCTCGGCGGCGACGAAGGAGATCAGGTCGCCCTCGTGGACGTCCCCGATGCCCCAGACGGGCTGCATGTGGCGCTGGCGGTCGAGCTTCAGGCCGTCGTTGGCCTGCCGGTCCAGGTGGATGGCGAGCTGCGGGACGCGCAGCAGCGGCCGGTCCACGTTCACCAGGCGGTGGCTGCCGTCGCGGAGGGTGAGGCGGCCCGCGAGGCCGAGGTCGCGGTCGAGCCAGGTGTTGAGGAGGGTGCCGCCGTAGATCTCGACGGCGACCTGCCGCCAGCCCTGCGACCCCAGGTCGGGGCGCGGCTTCACGCGCAGGTTGGGGGAGTCGGTGTGCGCGCCGACGATCCGGTACGGGGTGTGGGCGGCGGCGCCCTCCGGCACGTACCAGGCGATGATCGCGCCGCCGCGCACCACGTACTTCCCGCCGCTCGTCGCGTCCCAGGCGGCGGTCTCCTCGACCCGGCGGAAACCGGCCTTCTCCAGCCGCTCCGCCGCGTTCGCCACCGCGTGGTACGGCGAGGGGGAGGCCGACAGGAAGGCCATCAGGTCGTCGGTGTGCCCGCGGTCGAAGGGACCGGCGGCGGGACGGGAGGCTGCGCTGCTCATGGGTTCACCTTACGCAGGGTCCGGAATGCGGTGACGGGCCCCCGGAGGAGCACCGGGGGGCAACGGGGGTGGGCCGGAAGGGCAGGGACGGCGGGACAACGCGCACCAAGCGCGAATCACCTGTGGGAGCCCGTTTTCGGGCAGGAGGAGAGGGAACGGTCCGGCCCTGCCCGGTCCCGGGCAAAGGGAACGGCCCGCCCCCCTCCCCGGGGACGAGCCGTTCCTTGTATGGACGAGAAGTGCTCTCGAACGCCCTGGGGCGTCCTAGAACGCGGCCTCGTCCAGGTCCATCAGCGAGCCGTCGACCGACTCGGCGAGCGCGCGCTCGGCGGAGACGCCCGGCAGGACGTTCGCGGCGAAGAACTTCGCGGCCGCGATCTTGCCCTGGTAGAAGGAGACGTCCTTGCCGGAGGCCCCGGCGGCCAGCTTCTCGGCGGCCACGGCCGCGCTCTTGAGGAGCAGGTAGCCGACGACCACGTCGCCGGAGGCGAGCAGCAGGCGGGTGGTGTTCAGGCCGACCTTGTAGATGTTCTTGACGTCCTCGCCGGTGGCGGTGAGGTCGGTGATCATCGTGCCGACGATCGCCTCCAGGTCGACGGCCGCCTTGGCGAGCGCGTCGCGGGCGCCGGCCAGCTCCTCGCCGCCGGTGCCGACCGCGAGGAACTTCTTGATCTCCTCGGACAGCGTGTTCAGGGCCGCGCCCTGGTCGCGCACGATCTTCCGGAAGAAGAAGTCCTGGCCCTGGATGGCCGTGGTGCCCTCGTAGAGGGTGTCGATCTTGGCGTCCCGGATGTACTGCTCGATCGGGTACTCCTGCAGGAAGCCGGAGCCGCCGAAGGTCTGGAGCGACTGCGCGAGCTGCTCGTAGCCCTTCTCGGAGCCGTAGCCCTTCACGATCGGGAGCAGCAGGTCGTTCAGGCCGTGCAGCGCCTTGGCGTCCTCGCCGGCCGCCTCCTTGATCGCGATCTCGTCCTGCACGGAGGCCGTGTAGAGGACGAGGGAGCGCATTCCCTCGGCGTACGCCTTCTGCGTCATCAGCGAGCGGCGGACGTCGGGGTGGTGCGTGATGGTGACCTTGGGCGCGGCCTTGTCCATGAAGTTCGCCAGGTCGGTGCCCTGGACGCGCTCCTTGGCGTACTCCAGGGCGTTGAGGTAGCCCGTGGAGAGGGTGGAGATCGCCTTCGTGCCGACCATCATGCGGGCGAACTCGATGATGAGGAACATCTGGCGGATGCCGTCGTGCTTGTCGCCGATCAGCCAGCCCTTGGCGGGGTGCTGGTCGCCGAAGGTCATCTCGCACGTGTTGGAGGCCTTGAGGCCCATCTTGTGCTCGACGTTGGTCGCGTACACGCCGTTGCGGGCGCCCAGCTCGCCGGTCTCCCAGTCGAACTCGTACTTCGGCACGAGGAAGAGCGAGAGGCCCTTGGTGCCGGGGCCGGCGCCCTCGGGGCGGGCGAGGACGTAGTGGAGGATGTTCTCCTCCATGTCGTGCTCGCCGGAGGTGATGAAGCGCTTGACGCCCTCGATGTGCCAGGTGCCGTCGTCCTGCTGGACGGCCTTGGTGCGGCCGGCGCCGACGTCCGAGCCCGCGTCGGGCTCGGTGAGGACCATGGTGGAGCCCCAGCGCTTCTCGACGGCGATCCGCGCGACCTTCTTCTGCGCCTCGTTGCCCTCGTTGTAGAGGATGCCGGCGAAGGCCGGGCCGGAGGAGTACATCCAGATGGCCGGGTTCGAGCCGAGGAGCAGCTCCGCGTACGCCCAGATCAGGGAGCGCGGGGAGACGGTGCCGCCGATCTCCTCCGGGATGCCCAGGCGCCAGTACTCGGACTCCATGAAGGCGTCGTACGACTTCTTGAAGGTGGCCGGGACCGGGGCGGTGTTGGTCGCGGGGTCGAAGACCGGCGGGTTGCGGTCGGCGTCGGCGAAGGACTCCGCGAGCTCGTTCTCGGCGAGGCGGCGGATCTCGTCGAGGATGCTCTTGGCGGTCTCGACGTCCATCTCCTCGAACGGACCGGTGCCGTACACCTTGTCGCGGCCGAGGACCTCGAAGAGGTTGAACTCGATGTCGCGGAGATTCGACTTGTAGTGCCCCATGGCGACGGCTCCGTAAGGCTCGGGGAGGGAGGTTCCTCGTACACGTACCAGTGAGTAGCAAAACGCTCTCCACCATGATGCTACCCACCAGTAATAAGGGCAACCCCTGGCGGCCGTCTGTGACGTGACTCGCCCTCCTCAGGCGTCCCGGGAGCCCCCGGCGCCCCGTGCGCCCCTCGCGTCCCGCAGCCGGAGGACCCCCGCGGTCCCGGCCCCCGCGCCCGCGAGCAGCAGTGCGGCGCCGGTGCCGGCCACCCCGGCCCCGTGGGCGATCCACCGGGAGCCGAACCGGGTCGCGGTCACCTCGGCCGGGTCCTTCCGCCCGTCGTGGTCCACGAAAGACAGCCGGGTGCGCCGGTCGGGCGGGGAGGGACGGTAGGGCCACGTGGGGTCGTGGGCGTGCAGCGCGTCCTCCAGGGCCCGCCGCCGGTCCTCCTCGGCCGCCGCGATCTGCCCGGCGGTCATGCCGGAGCAGTGCCACACGGTCCCGCCCTTGGCCGTCCGCTGCTCGTGGCAGGCGATCCGGGTGAAGGTCCGCGTCTCCAGGCCGGGCGCCCCGGTCCCGACCGCGACCACCCCGCCGCCCGCGACCGCGAGCAGCGCCCCCGCCGCGAGCCACGCGGCCCCGGCCCTCCTCGGCCCGCCCATCCCCGACCCCCCGTCGTCGAACGTACGGACAGGGTACGGACCGTGGCCCCCCGGCGGGCCCCCGCCGCTCGATAGGCTGGGGGCATGTACGGATACGGCCAGCACACGGACGGTAGTGCCGCCCAGCAGCAGTACATCCCGCCCCAGCAGGGCGGGATGCAGGGGGGCGTGCAGGGCGGTTACGGGCAGCAGGCCCCGCTCTACCCGGAGCCCTCGCCGCCCTCCCTCGCGGACGCCGTGCGCGCCTTCACCACCGGCACCCTGGCCGCCGAGGACTTCCAGCAGGTCTTCGCGACCTCCAAGGTCTACTGCCCGCGCGGCGACAACCCCGGCTTCCTGGCCCTGCACAACACCCAGCAGCCGGTCATCCCCATGTTCACCTCGCTCAAGGAGCTGCGGCGGTACGCGGGCAAGGAGTCGAAGTACTTCGTGATCACCGGCGCCGAGGTGATCGACCTGCTGCCGACCGGCTACGGCTTCGTCCTCGACATGGAGGGCGACCACCGCATGGTCTTCGACGCGAAGGCCGTGGAGCAGATGGTCGACTTCGCGATGCGGCGGATGTACGGCTGACGCGCGGTCCGCGCGTGGCCGGGACGCCCGGGGGAATTCCTCCCGGGCGTTCCGCGTTCCGGGTGGCAGAAAGTTCAGCGTTCAACTAAAGTGGACGTGCAAGGTCACCCAAGGAGGTCCCGCCATGCCCGCCGTGACTGTCGAGAACCCGCTCGCCCTGCCGCGCGTCGCCGCCCCCGCCGACGCCCCGGCCCGCCCCGTGCTCGCCGTGACCACGGCCCCCTCCGGCTTCGAGGGAGAGGGCTTCCCGGTCCGCCGGGCCTTCGCGGGGATCAATTACCAGTACCTCGACCCGTTCATCATGATGGACCAGATGGGCGAGGTGGAGTACGCGCCCGGAGAGCCCAAGGGCACACCCTGGCACCCCCACCGGGGCTTCGAGACCGTCACCTACATCATCGACGGCACCTTCGACCACCAGGACTCCCAGGGCGGCGGCGGCACCATCACCAACGGCGACACCCAGTGGATGACCGCCGGAGCCGGCCTCCTCCACATCGAGGCCCCGCCGGAGTCCCTCGTCGTCAGCGGCGGCCTCTTCCACGGCCTCCAGCTGTGGGTGAACCTGCCGGCCGCCGACAAGATGATGGCCCCCCGCTACCAGGACATCCGCGGCGGCCAGGTCCAGCTGCTCACCTCCCCCGACGGCGGCGCGCTGCTCCGCGTCATCGCGGGCGAGCTCGACGGCCACGAGGGCCCCGGCATCACCCACACCCCGATCACGATGATCCACGCCACCCTGCGCCCCGGTGCCGAGATCAGCCTCCCCTGGCAGGAGGACTTCAACGGCCTCGCGTACGTGCTCGCGGGCCGCGGCACCGTCGGCACCGAGCGGCGCCCGGTCCACACCGGCCAGACCGCCGTCTTCGGCAAGGGCGGCGCCCTGACCGTCCGCGCCGACGAGAAGCAGGACGGCAACACCCCGGACCTGGAGGTCGTCCTCCTCGGCGGGCGCCCGATCCGCGAGCCCATGGCCCACTACGGCCCGTTCGTCATGAACACCCAGGCCGAACTGCGCCAGGCCTTCGAGGACTTCCAGGCGGGCCGTCTCGGCACGATCCCGGCGGTCCACGGGATGGGCGAGTAGCCAGTACGGAGGGGTGCGGTGCCGGTCCCCGCACCCCTCCGCTGACGAGCCGTCACCCGTACGGACCGTCAGCGCGCGACGGCGCGCCCGGCGGCGTGGTCCGGTGGTCGGGTGCAGACGCCCACCGCCGGACCGCTCCTTCCCGAACCCGCCCGCCGGGTCGCCGCCTGGTGCGCCGTCCTGCTGCTCGTCGCCGGTGTCGCCGCCGTCGGCATCTGGCTGTGCGTCGTCTTCAAGACGGCCGTCACGCCCGTCCTGCTCGCGATCCTCGGCACCGCCCTGCTCGGCCCCCTCTACCGGCGCCTGCTGCGGATGAAGGTCCAGAAGTCGCTCGCCGCCGGGCTCACCGTCGTCGCCGTCCTCGCGGTCGTCGGCGGCGCCACGTACATCGTCGTCGCCGCCCTCATCGACACCGGCGACCAGATCGTCGCCTCGCTCCGGCAGGCCGCCGAGGACATCGCCAAGCACTTCGGCGCGGCCGGGACCTCCCTCGACGACCTCAGCAGGAACGCCGAGAGCCTGCTCAAACGGTTCGGCGGCACCGCCGCCTCCGGGGTGATCTCCGGCATCAGCGTCGTCGGCCAGCTCATCGCCACCGCCGTCCTCGCGCTGCTCCTCATCTTCTTCTTCCTGCGCGACTCCGACCGGGCCGCCGGGGCCCTGCGCTCCCTCGTCCCCCGCACGACCGGGGACACCGTCGAGGCCATGGCGCGCCGCGCCTTCGAGGCCGTCGAGGGCTTCATGCGCGGCACGACCTTCATCGCCCTGGTCGACGCGACCCTCATCGGCATCGGGCTGCTCGTGCTGCGCGTGCCCGGGGCGGTCGGGCTCGCGGCGCTCGTCTTCGTCACCGCGTACATCCCCTACCTCGGCGCCTTCCTCTCCGGCGCGATCGCGGTCCTCGTCGCCCTCGCGGACCGGGGCTTCGTCATCGCCCTGTGGGCGCTCGGCGTCGTCCTCGCCGTCCAGGCCATCGAGGGGCACCTGCTCCAGCCCATGGTGCAGAGCAGGACCGTCCACATGCACCCGGCCGCCGTCATGCTCGCGATCACGGCCGGCGCCTCCGTCGCGGGCATCCTCGGAATGCTCCTGGCCGTCCCCCTGACGGCCGCCGCGACGGGGGTACTGGGGGAGCTGCGGGGACGGTACGGGACGGGGGACGGGCCGGGCGGGCCTTAGTCCGGTGGGTCCTGGCCGGGCAGGTCCTGGTCCGGCGGGGCCTGCCCGCAGTGGTCCCCCGCCGTCGCCCCCGCCTCGTCCAGTTCGAACCAGATCGCCTTGCCCTCGCCGCGCGGGTCGACGCCCCACGCGTGCGCCAGCATCTCCATCAGGACCAGGCCGCGCCCGCTGGACGCCATCTCGCCCGGCTGGCGCCGGTGCGGCAGCTCGTCGCTGGTGTCGGAGACCTCCACGCGCAGCCGGCGGGACCTCTCGCCGCAGACGACCTCCGCGACCAGGAGCGCGTCGCCGTCCGTGTGGACGAGGACGTTGGTGAGCATCTCCGAGACCATCAGGACCGCCGAGTCGAGCTGGTCCCCGTCCGACCAGTCGTGCAGCAGCTGCCGCACCTGCTCCCGGGCCTCCGCGATCCGCTCCGGCTCCGCCTGGGCGATCGTCATCAGGGTGCGGCGCGGGCTCTCCCGTACGGCCCCGGCGGGGCGGCGGGAGAGCAGCAGGACGGCGATGTCGTCCTCGCGCCGGTCCGCGAGCGGACCCGTGGTGTGGTGCGAGCCGGGGCCGTGGACGGCCTCCACGAGGGTGTCGGCGAGCTCCTCCAGGTCCTCGCCGTCGTGGGCCTCCAGGAGCTTCCTCACCCGCTCCCAGCCGGTGTCCAGGTCGTGCCCGCCGGTCTCCAGGAGGCCGTCGGTGCAGATCATCAGGGTCTCGCCGGGGTCGAGGGCGATCCGGGTGGTGGGGTAGTCGGTGTCGGGGACGATGCCGAGGGGCAGCCCGCCGGCCGTGGGCCGCAGCAGGACCGTTCCGTCGTTCATCCGCACCGCCGGGTCGGGATGCCCCGCCCGCGCGATGTCCACCGCCCCCGTCTCCAGGTCGACCTCCAGGTACAGACAGGTCGCGAAGCGCGGGCCGCCGTCGCCGTCCCCGTCCTCGCCGTCCGTGATCCCGTACAGGAAGCGCGAGGCCCGGGAGAGGACCGCGTCCGGCCGGTGCCCCTCGGAGGCGTACGCGCGCAGGGCGATCCGCAGCTGCCCCATCAGGCCGGCCGCCCGCACGTCGTGCCCCTGCACGTCCCCGATGACCAGGGCGATCCGGCCCGCGCCGCCCCCGTCGGGGCGCGAGGCGCCGCCGGGCAGCCGGATCATGTCGTACCAGTCGCCGCCGACCTGGAGCCCGCCGCCGGTCGGCACGTACCGGGCGGCGACCCGGATCCCCGGGATCCCCGGCCCCAGGACCGGCATCATCGTCCGCTGGAGGCCGAGCGACAGCTCGCGCTCCGACTCGGCCACGCCCGCGCGTGCGAGGGCCTGCGCCAGCATCCGCGCCACCGTCGTGAGCACCGAGCGCTCGTCGGGCGTGAAGACCACCGGGTGCTTGAAGGCCGCCATCCAGGCGCCCAGCGTGCGCCCGGCGACGACCAGCGGCACGAAGGCCCAGGAGCGGCGCCCGAAGCGCCGGGCGAGCGGCCAGGTGACGGGGAAGCGGCGCAGGTACTCCTCGGGCGACGGCAGGTAGATCGCCCGGCCCGTGCGGACCACCTCGGCCGCCGGGTAGTCGGTGTCCAGCGACATCGACGCGAAGGGCCCCTCGTCGTCATGGCTCTGCCCGTGGTGCCCGATGATCGTCAGCCGGTCGCCCGCGACCCCGAAGACCGCGAGGCCGTCCGGCGAGAAGCCCGGCATGGACAGGGAGGCGGCCACCCGCAGCACCTCGGCCGTCGACCGGGCCTCGGCGAGCGCCCGGCCCGCGTCGAGCAGGAAGGCCTCGCGGGAGCGGCGCCAGTCGCCGGTGACCGGGGTGCGGACGGCGGTGCCGGGCGGCTGCTCGGCGACCTCCTGGAGGGTGCCGACCAGCTGGTAGTCGTTCCCCGCGACCAGCGGCTTGGACCGGCTCCGTACCGTACGGATCACCCGGCCGTGCTCGTCCATGATCCGCAGCCGGGACTCGGCGAGGGTCTCCTCGGCGACGGCGAGGTTCACCACCCCGTCGATCTCGTTCCAGTCGACCGGGTGGAAGCGGGAGCGCACGGCCGCCTCGCTGAGCCGTACGGGCTCGGCGGGCAGCCCGAGCAGCCGGGCCGCCTCGGCGTCGAGCGAAACGGTCCCGGACGCGTTGTCCCAGCGCCACAGGCCGGTCGCGATCGCGGCCAGGACGTCCTCGGTGCGCATTGCCCCACTTTATGAATATCGGACTGCGGGCCGCCACCGACGGTGTCCGAAGAGCGATCACGGCCCGGCCGGTAGGCTGGGAAACCTTGACACCGTCAAGCCCTTCACCATCGATCCCGAAGACTGGACGAACGACGATGCATCGGTACAGGTCCCACACCTGCGGCGAGCTCCGCGCCTCTGACGTCGGCACCGACGTCCGGCTGAGCGGCTGGCTGCACAATCGGCGCGACCTGGGCGGCATCCTCTTCATCGATCTGCGCGACCACTACGGCATCACGCAGCTCGTCGCCCGGCCCGGCACCGCCGCGTACGAGGCGCTCGACAAGCTGACCAAGGAGTCCGTCGTCCGCGTCGACGGCAAGGTCGTCTCGCGGGGCGCCGAGAACGTCAACGCCGAGCTGCCCACCGGCGAGGTCGAGGTCGAGGTCGCCGAGGTCGAGATCCTGGGCGCCGCCCAGCAGATCCCCTTCACCATCAACGCCGACGACGGCGTCAACGAGGAGCGGCGCCTGGAGTACCGCTTCCTCGACCTGCGCCGCGAGCGGATGCACCGCAACATCATGCTGCGCTCGGCCGTCATCGCCGCCATCCGCTCCAAGATGGTGGCCCTCGGCTTCAACGAGATGGCGACCCCGATCCTCACCGCGACCTCCCCCGAGGGCGCCCGCGACTTCGTCGTCCCGTCCCGGCTGAACCCGGGCAAGTTCTACGCGCTGCCGCAGGCCCCGCAGCAGTTCAAGCAGCTGCTCATGATCTCGGGCTTCGACCGGTACTTCCAGATCGCGCCCTGCTTCCGCGACGAGGACGCCCGCGCGGACCGCTCGCCGGGCGAGTTCTACCAGCTCGACGTCGAGATGAGCTTCGTCGAGCAGGAGGACGTCTTCCAGCCGATCGAGAAGCTCATGACGGAGCTCTTCGAGGAGTTCGGCGGCGGCCGCCACGTCACCTCGCCGTTCCCGCGGATCCCGTTCCGCGAGTCGATGCTGAAGTACGGCAACGACAAGCCGGACCTGCGCACCTCGCTCGAACTGGTCGACCTCACCGACGTGTTCGCGCACTCCGAGTTCAAGGCGTTCGCCGGCAAGCACGTCCGCGCGCTCGCCGTCCCGGACACCGGCGACCAGCCGCGCAAGTTCTTCGACGGCCTCGGCGACTACGCGATCTCGCTCGGCGCGAAGGGCCTGGCCTGGATCCGCGTCGGCGAGGGCGGCGCCCTCACCGGCCCCATCGCCAAGTTCCTCACCGAGGAGAACGTCAAGGTCCTCACCGAGCGCCTGGGCCTGGAGCCCGGCCACGCGGTCTTCTTCGGCGCGGGCGAGTTCGACGAGGTCTCCAAGATCATGGGCCCGGTCCGGGTCGAGGCCGCCAAGCGCGCCGGCCAGTTCGAGGAGAACGTCTTCCGCTTCGCGTGGATCGTGGACTTCCCGATGTACGAGCGGGACGAGGAGACCGGCAAGATCGACTTCTCGCACAACCCGTTCTCGATGCCGCAGGGCGGTCTGGAGGCCCTGGAGACCCAGGACCCGCTGGACGTCCTCGGCTGGCAGTACGACATCGTCTGCAACGGCATCGAGCTCTCCTCCGGCGCGATCCGGAACCACGAGCCCGACATCATGTTCAAGGCCTTCGAGATCGCGGGCTACTCCCGCGAGACCGTCGAGACCGAGTTCGCCGGAATGCTCCGCGCCTTCCAGTTCGGCGCCCCGCCGCACGGCGGCATCGCCCCGGGCGTGGACCGCATCGTCATGCTCCTCGCGGACGAGCCCAACATCCGCGAGACCATCGCCTTCCCCCTCAACGGCAACGCCCAGGACCTCATGATGGGCGCCCCCACGGAACTGGAGGAGTCCCGCCTCCGCGAGCTCAACATCCAGCTCCGCAAGCCGGCGGAGCCGAAGGTGACGGAGGGCCGCCCGGTGACGGAGGCTGTGCATCCGGATGCGGCGCGGTAAGCGGTAGGTCGTACTAAGGAGGGCCCGGAACCGTGGGTACGGCTCCGGGCCCTTTCCCTTGCCACAGGAGCTTCACGCGAGCGACGCGCGGAACCGCTCCAAGGAGGAGAAGTAGTCACTGCGTGCGCCGTCCCCCGAGGGAAGGCCGGACAGGTCCTTCTCCGCGAGTTCCAGGGTGGGACGGAGCACCGCGTCCGCGAGTTCTTCAAGACCGCACTTCCCCAGCACGGTCCCTTTTGCCGAAACCGTGACGACTCCCTTGCGATCGCGCCGGAAGTCGAGCCGGAACGACGTATCGGTACCCACGAACGACGCCGTCTTCCGCTCGCCAGTGAAAAGGGGCCGAAGCGAGTCGAGCAGGAGGGGAACCGACAGGTAGATCATCATCGCCTGATCGGGAACGTGCCCCGTCGACGCAACTGCTCCGCACTCCCCCTCGCAGGTGATGTCTCCGAGGTCGAAACCACTGGGTTCGCCCTGCTCGGGGCGTACTGTAAAGGTCATCCTGATCACGGGGTGTAGCTCTTTCCTATGGGGAAGAAGGTGACGATGCGGTTTCCGTCGGTGGAGTCCACAACCAGGCGGTAATTGGCCCGCATACCGTTGACCATCATCCGCTTCTCGAATGTCTGGTACTGGTTGTTCGGATCGGACACGCGATTTCCCTTCTCCACCATTTTCTCCGCCGCGGCCTCCACCTGCGCGCGCGTGGTGGTGGGAGGCATGAGATCGCCGTGCCCGTTCTTTGCCGTACCGGTGATGTGGCGCTCCTCGATGTGTCGCCATCCCTGCTTCGCGTTGCCGTCCTCCATCCTCGGTGTCGCCCGGCACAGCGCCAGACCGAACGGGTCTATCCATACGTGTGGGTTGGGGCCGTACCACCGCGGATTCGGGCCGCCCTCCAGCCCGATCGGATCCGGGCTCAGATACCGTGCCGACTCCGGGTCGTAATACCGGAAGTAGTTGTAGTGCAGCCCCGACTCCGGGTCGAAGTACTGGCCCGGGAAGCGGAGCGGGGTGTATGTCGTGGCGTCTCGGGTCCAGGTCGTCGTGCCCCAGAGGGTGGAGCGGGTGCGCCAGGCCAACTCTCCCGACTCGTCGACGAGTTCGGTCGGGGTGCCGATCAGGTCGGTGACGACGGCGAAGAAGCGCTCGTCGTCCGTGTCCGTGCGGCGCTCGGTCTGGGAGAGGGGCCGCAGACCCGCGTGGTCCCAGGTCAGGACCACGTTCGCGGTGGTCTGCTCGCAGAGGGTCGTGCCGTCCCACGTGAAGTGGACCGTCTCGGAAGGGGATTGTTTGGATATGCGGCGGCCCAGCGGGTCGTACGCGTAGCTCCACACCGTGCCGTCCGGCGTCGTCACCGACGTCAGCCGGTCCTCCGCGTCCCACGCGTACCGCCAGGTGTCCGGCTTCCGCGACAGGCGGGTCTTCCGGCGCAGGACGATCCGGCCCTGGTCGTCGTGCTCGTAGCGGACCGCCCCCGCGCGGGTGATCCGCGTCCCCTCGTACGCGCGCGGCCCCGTCGCCGCGTGCGACGGATGCGTCGACGGCCACTCCGCCTCCGTCTGGTTGCCGGCCTCGTCGTACGCGTACCGCTCCGTCCACCGCTCCGCCCGCACCGCCGTGACCCGCCCCGCCCCGTCCAGGTCGAAGCGGCGCGTCCCCGAGAACCCGTCCGTGACGGCGACGAGCCCGCCGTCCGGGCGGTAGTCGTAGGAGCGGTGCTGGAGGCGGCCGCCGCCCCGGGCCGACGTGACCTCCTGCGCCGTCAGCCGGCTCATCACGTCGTACGACGACGTCAGCGACACGAAGTCCCCGACCGAGCGCTCCACCTCGCGGCCCAGCGCGTCGAAGGAGAAGGCCAGTTCGCGCCCGGACGCGGTGAGCCCCGTCCTGCGCCCCGCCGCGTCGTACGCCCACGTGCTGACCGAACCGCCCGGCGTCGTCCGGCCCACCCGGCGGCCCACCTCGTCGTACGCGTACGACAGCGTCCGGCCGTTGACCGTCTCGGACACCAGCCGGCCGTAGCGGTCCCGCAGGCGTTCGAGCCGCGCGTCCGGGTTCGTCGCCACCGCCAGCTCGTCGAAGACGTCGTACTCGTACGTGCTGACCGTCCCCCCGGCGTCCTTGCGGACGATCCGGCCGAGCGCGTCGCGCTCGAACCGCACCGCCTGCCCGAGCCCGTTCGTACGGGAGACCAGCCGGCCCGCCGCGTCGTACGCGTACCCCAGCGTCCGGCCGTCGAAGTCCGTCTCGGACAGGGTCCGGCCCGCCGGGTCGTAGGTGTACTCCCAGGTCAGCCCCTGCGGGTTCGTCACCCGCGTCAGCCGCAGGTCCGTGTCGTGCGCGAACGCGTACCGCACCCCGTCCGGGTCCGTGCGGGAGGTCGGCAGGTCGAAGTCGGTGTACGTGAAGCGGGTCGTGCCGCCCGTCGCGTCCGTGTGGCTCAGGCAGTTGCCCTCGCCGTCGTACGTCCAGGACTCCACCGTCCCGTCGGGCGCCACGCGCCGGGACGGCAGGCCCTCCACCGTCCACTCCAGGCGCGTGACCGCGCCGAGGGGGTCGGTGATCCGGACCGTACGGCCGAAGGCGTCGTGCGCGTACCGGGTCGTGGCCCCCAGCGGGTCGGTGACCTCGACGGGCAGGCCCCGGGCGTCCTGGACGAGCCGGGTGGTGGCGCCGAGCGGGTCCGTCACCGAGGTGAGCCGCCCCGCCCCGTCGTAAGCGAACTCCGTCCGGGCGCCCGAAGGCGCCGTCACCGAGGTGCGGTTGCCGCGCCCGTCGAAGGTCTGGCGCACGGCGTTGCCGTCGGCGCCGACGATCCGCACCGGGAAGCCGTCCTCGTCGTACTCGGCCCGCGCCCGCCGCCCGTCCGGACGCTCCACCGTCGTCGGGCGGCCCCGCTCGTCGTAGGCGGTGCGGCTGACGTGCCCCAGCGGATCCGTCCGGGACAGCGGGCGGCCCAGGTGGTCGTACGTGAAGCGGGTGACCGCGCCCAGGGCGTCGATCTCGGCGACGACCTTCGCACGCCCGTCGACGACGAACCTCTTCGTGTGCCCCCGGCCGTTGGTGATGGACGTCGTCCTGAGGCCCGTCTCCGGGTCGGTGTCGTCCCAGGTGAAGCGGGACTCGACGTGTCCGTTGGCGCCGGTCTGGTAGGTGCAGCGGTCCCGGTCGTCGTAGACGTAGTCGAAGCGGCTGCCGTTGGTGTCGGTCCACGAGGTGATGCGGCCGTGCTCGTCGCAGCCGAAGCGCAGCGGGCGCCCGGAGGAGTTGACGACCTCGGTCAGGTGCCCGTCGGTGTAGCCGTAGCGCAGGATCTCCTGGTCGGAGCCGTCCGGGGCCGCGCCCGCGAGGTGGAGGGCGGTCACCCGGCCCTCGTCCGTGGTCAGCTTCAGGTGGTAGCCGCCGTGGTGGACGACCGACGTCGGGGCGCCGTCCTCGTCGTACTCGAAGGCGATCCGGTTCCCGTTGCGGTCGTCGACCTGGACCAGGAGCGCGAGCCCGTCGCCGTGGTCGGCGAAGTGCCGGACCGTGCGGGTCTCGGGATCGGTGACCGTGTAGCCGTCCTCGACCCGGTCCAGCGGCCACCGCCGTCCGTGCGTGGGCATGACCGGGACCCCGGGCGCCGGATGCGGGTAGGCGAGGAGGCTGCCCTCGTCGCAGCTGAGGACGACGCCCTCCGCGTCGATCTCCAGGCGCTGGTCCACCGTCGACGACCACGTCGGGCCGAACCAGCGGCCGGAGCGGTGCGAGGAGTCGAAGGAGCGCCGGAAGACCAGCGGCAGCGAGCCGGGCAGGACGATGTCCGTCTGCGGCAGCAGGACGCGGCCGGACGCCATGTCCACCGGGTCGCCGTCGCACACGTTCTCGCGGCACTTGTTGCTCTGGTTGTCCGGATCCTTCTCGTGGTCGCCCCGGCTGCCGCCCGGCTTCTCCGGTCCGCCGGGCTTCTTCCCGTCCGGCAGGTGCTTCGCGCCGTTCAGACCGAGCCGCAGGCCGCCGCGCGCGAGCCCCGCGCCCTTGGTGCCGATCAGCTCCGGCACCAGCCGGCCGAGGAACTCCGACGGGTCGCCCTTCGCCGCGTCCCAGGCGTTCTTCAGGACCCGGTCCGGGTTCGCCGCCGAGGACGCCAGACCGGCGAGCGTCATGTTGACGCCCTTGTAGTACTCCGCCGGGTGGGTCAGGTTGTACGTGTCCATCGGGTTCACCGAGCGGACGAAGTTGAGCAGACCGGCCGTGCCCTTGACGACGCCGCCGCCGAAGTGGGCCAGCTCCACGCCCTGGGCCAGACCCCGGTCCCACAGCTCCAGCTTGGCCCGCTCGCGGCCCGTCGGCTCCTTCGGCGCGTGGGCGAGCGCGGCGGTGACCGCCGCCTTCGCCGTCTCCCCGGCCTCGTTGCGGGCCGTGCGCGCGTCGTTCAGGACCTCCTGGGCGCGCCGCCGCTTGGCCGCGCCGGGGTCGGAGTACGCCCCGGGGTGGGGCAGCGGACTGTCCCCGTCACGGGCCGCCTCGTAGGCCGCGGTCTTCTTCTTGTGGTTCTCCTCGGCCTCCTTGGAGTCCTGCTCGCCCTCCTTGTACAGGGCGATCGCCTCGCGCGCCTTGCCCTGCGCGCTCACGATCGCCCTGGAGTACGTCTCCAGGGCCTTGGCCGCGCTCTCCATCGCGTCCGCCGCGCGGAGCCAGTCGGTCGGCAGCGTCTGGAACTTCTTCCGGAACGCGTTGGCCGCCTCGCCCTTCCAGTGGTCGGCGTCCAGCTTCTTCATCCCGCCGCCGACCAGGTCGAACGCACGCTGGAAGTCCCGGAGGTTCTTCACCGTCGCGGCGATCTTCTCCGGCTTGCCGTGGACCAGCTCGTCCGCGTCCTCGGTCTGCCCGAGCTGCTTCTCCCCGACCCGCGCGCCGAGCGAGGAGGCGGTCTCGTCGCCCCAGTCCTCGACCGAGTCCGCCCAGTCGTGCGCCCCCGCCTTGTCCAGCAGCCGACCGGTCTGGTCGGTCGCGAAGTCGACGCCCTCGCCGACGAGTTCCTTGCCCTTGTCGACGCCCTCACCGAACTTGTCGATGCCCTTGTCGACCAGGCCGCCCCAGTCCACCATCAGCGGTTGTCCCCCCACCGGGGCTGCTCGGCCTGCTCGATCGTCGCCTCGTCGGGATCGAGCGTCTCCTTCAGCTCCTCGTCCATCCGGTCCCGCAGCTTCGGGTCGAGCGCGCCCGAGCGCTCCATCGAGTCGAGCAGCGAGTCCTCGACGTCGTACGCGGTGTTCCGCCAGGTCTGCTTCACCTCCTGGTGGGCGCCGGTGAACGACTCCGGGCTCCAGTCGGCGCCGTCCCACGCGTGCTGGTCGCGGACGGTCTCCCAGCTCATCTTCTTGACCTCGTCCTCGGAGAGGTGGGGGTTGCCGTTGAGCGAGTTCACCCCGATCTTGAACGAGTCCTTGATGTACTGCTCCTGCTCCGCGAACGCGCCGGCCGACAGACCGACGCCCTGGGCGAAGCCGTTCCCCCGCATGGTCAGGGCGCGTACGCCCCACTCCCACCGGTCGCAGAAGGTCCCGAACTCCGACGTCAGCCCGTCGTGTCCCAACTCAAGCCCTGACAGGGCGAGTTCGGAGAACCCGCGGCCCGCCGACGCCTGACCCGTCATGCCGAGCTCCTTCAGCTCGGCGTGCGCCAGGTCGATGCCCTTCGCGATCGCCGCCAGCGCCTCCCCCGACGCCGCGAGCTCGGGCTCGTTCCCGCCCATTACGCCCCCGCCTCCCCGTCCGTCTCCCCGAGGTCCACCGCGACCCCGTCCGGCACGATCCCCGCCACCGGCGGGAACAGCGCCCCGTCCGCACTGCCCGCGTCCAGCGCGACCCCGCCCGGACCGGGCAGCATCGGCACCATCACGTCGAGGAGCCGCGCGCCGAGGACCGTCCGGTACGTCCACGCGCGCCCCGCCTCCCCGCGCGCGACCGCGAACCGCGCCAGCGCCTCCTCGTCCGAGAACGCGCAGATCCACCGCACCCCGTTGAAGTCCGCGGTCCACAGACTCTCCCGGTCGTCGAACGGCACCAGGACGGCGGTCCGCCGGAACTCCCCCAGCAAACGCGCAAATTCACGCCGCGCCGCCGCGATCGCGTCGTCGGACGTGCTCTGCTCCGAAGCGGCGGGAGGGGGCGCGGGCGCGGGCACCGGTGCCGGCGCGGGTGGCGCGGGCGGAACCGCCGTGTCGGCCGCCCCCACCGCCTCCCCCGAATCCGCCGGCTCCTCCGCCCCCACCAACTCCGTCAGCCTCGAAACCCGCAGAGGCTCCGGTATGCCGTCCCCGTGGTCGTCCCCGTTGTCCTTCACGTCCGCATGTTGCCATGGGCTCATTCACGCGAGCAACGAACAAAGGAGCTATCTCGTCACGTCGGTCGGGTCGTTCCGGAACGATCAGGCCCGCGTGCTCGTAGTGACGCAACGACCTCGGACTCACCCCGCTGACCCTGGAAGTCTTACCGATCTTCATACGGGGCAACGCCCGGCGTGCCACGGCCTTCCCGGCCCGTTCAGGGCAGCCTCGGGACGAGCTCCAGCCAGGCGCGGAGGTCGCCCAGGGAGAAGTCCCCGTCCTCCAGGAGCGGCAGGACGGGAAGCAATGCGGACAGCGTGTTCTTGACGAGCCGCAGCCGGAGCATCTGCTCCCGGGACAGGCCCCGCCACTCACCGGCCAGCCGAGCGGCCGTCTCCCTCGACATGCCCAGGTTCCGCGTGGCGTCCGCGAGGAGCGCGGAGAGGTCCCTGGCCGGGTCGGCGTCGTCGGCCCCGAACTCCCGGAGCAGATAAGCGCGTACGCGGACCGACTCGATCACCATCTCCTGCGACGGCCCCTCCGGGTACTTCCCCGGAAGCGCGGCGAGCGCGAGCCGACCCCACCGGATCCGGGTCCCGTCGGGAAGGTCGCGGTGCTGCATACGGCCGACGGCGAGGACCCGCAGCTGGTTCCACCGCTCAGGAGACCAGGCCTCCGCCTCGCGCGCGGACACCAACCGCTCCAGGCCCTCCAGCGGGGTGCGGAGAGGCCCGCCGTGGTCGTGGCTCACGCCTCCGCCGCCCGGAACTTCCGTACGGCCGTGGAGTAGTCGATCCGCACCCCGTCCCCCTCCGGGAGGCTCGAAAGCCCTTGCTCGGCGAGCTCCTCGGCAGCGCGGAGGAACACCCGCGCGAGGTCTTCGACACGGGCCCTGCCCACCGGGACCCCTCGCGACGAGACCGAGACGAGCCCCTTCCCGACGCGCTCGAAGTCGATCCGCACCGACATGTCGACGCCGCCGAACGAGACGTTCTGCCGCTTGCCGAAGAGCAGGGGGCGGAGGTCGTCGAGCAGGAGGGCCACCGACAGGTAGACCATCAACCCGCGATCGGCCGACCGCACCGACCCGCTCTCCCCCTCACAGACGATGTCCCCCAGGTCGAACCCACTGGGCTCCCCCTGCCCCGGCCGCACCGAGAACCGCACCGCGATCACGCCCGGTGGCTCCTTCCGCCCCGTTGGCGGGGTGTGTCCGGGACCGGGAAGGCTTTGTGGAGGCGCGGGAGACCGAGGGCCCGGCCAGCAAATTGGAAGCGGCTCGTCATGACTTTCCCTACCCCCGGGCCTACCGGGCGGTCTCGAGGGAGTGCGTGATGATCCAGTCGTCGTACTCCTCGACCGAGACGGCGCACATGCGCCTTCCGTCCAGGGAGGCCGCGATGAACTCCCGGTTTCCGGTCGCGGCGGCGATGCGGGAGGGGAGGCGGGTGCCGATCGGGTCCCTGACCCTGAGCCATCCGCCGGTCGGGTTCCCCGGGATCCAGAAGAAGAGGAGGAACTCTCCGTCCTCGCCGAAGAGCCCCGCCCGGTCCGCCTCTTCGTGCCAGACGAGGTCCACCCGGTCCCGTACGTCCGGGTCCTTCCGGGGGGCCGTCCTGGTCGGTTTCACCTCGTACCCCACCATGGCGTAGAAGGCGCTCTTGGGATCCGGCGCGGTTTCCGGTACCCCTCCGGCCGCCTCCACCACGCCCTGCCGCCCGAGGGCCTCAAGCCGGTCGAGGACCCGTCGGTCCCTGTCCGCGTCCCGCTCCGTCATGTCCGCCCCCGTGCATCCGTATGACCGTCAACCGCTCCTCGTGGTCGAGGGGTACCAGAGGTCGTCGATCGACGTGATCAGTCGCGCCGCCGTCATTCTTGTCGCGATCCCGTCGGCGGGCCACGCGGTTTTCACCACCCCGTCCCTGGAGGGGAGTTGAGACGCCAGGGGGCGGCAACCCCGGTCACTGACCCCCGAGGTGCCCCTGTCCCGTCGGTGTGCAGGCCCCGCACGTCCCCGGCTCCGGGCCGCGGAAGGCGCGGTCGCAGGTGTCGCAGTTCTGGAGGGGGTGTCGGGGGGTCGCCGGGTCCCCCGTGCCGAGGGGCGGCAGGGGCGGGAGTTGGGCGGACAGGCGGTGGGCCAGGAGGGCGGCCGGGCGGCGCAGGGGCTCCTGGGGCAGGGCGCAGGTCAGGATCCGGTGGACGGCCTCCGGCGTCAGGTCGCGCTCCAGCCAGGCGGCGACCCCCGGCGCCAGGTGCTCGGTCTCGGTGGCCGACAGGTACAGGCGGGGGTCCTCGCGCCGCAGGCCGGCGAGGACGCCGAGGGCGGACCTGAGGAGGTCCGCGGCCGGGAACGCGGGCTTCGGCACGGCGGGCAGGGCCCGGCGCGGGGCCTCCGTACGCGGGGCCTCCGTACGGCGGGCCGGGGCCCGGCGCTCCGCCGTCTCGCCCTCCTCACCGGTCAGGCCCGGGTGGTTGCAGGAGATCGTGAGCGTGACGATCCTCCCGGTGTCGTCGCGGTCGAGCACGCGGCGCAGATAGCCGTAGGCCTCCAGCTGGCGCAGCCCGGCGGCGATCCGGGCCGCCCCCTCGGGGAAGCGCGCGGCGAGGCTCTTGATGTCGATGCGGGCGCCGCTGGGCAGCGACTGGATGTGCACGGCCAGGCCGATGCCGAGCAGCGACAGCCCGGGGTGCTGGGCGAGGTGGTTGCCGACCACCGTGAAGCGGGTGGTGTGGCGGATGTTGTCGTGGATGACGCCACCCGCGCGCACGGACCTCATGCCCATCCGCACGGGGCGGTTTTGCCCGCCGTTGCGGGACGGGACGAGGGGGCGCGCGCTAATGTGCTGGGTACCCATCAGGAAGGCCTTTTCCTTGGTGGTCAGGCCCCCGCCCATGGAATGCCAGTTCCGGCGGGGGCCGACGCATGTCTGCGGTCATATGCCAATCGCGCTGAGGATAGATCCGACAACCCGCCCCGCATCCAGCCCTTTTGACACTTTTCACTCCTGAGAGTGAGTGTCCGACGGGGCGGGAAAGGGTGGGGCTTGGTACGGGTTCTTTCTCTCCCCGTTCCTTTGGAAGGCAGCCCGACCGACCGGAGCACGGGTTTCCGTGCTCCGGTGATCCGGTCGGGGACCCGGCACGTCGCGCTCAGCCGAGGCGGTGTTCCCAGCGCAGTTCCGGGTGACCTTCGATCCCGTACACGTGCGACTCCCGGGTGACGGTGAGCCGTACGGAGTCGATGGCGGGACTTCCCGCCGTGCGCCAGGCGACCAGCGCCTCCTCGACGCGATCCCAGAGGGCGACCGGCCCGCCCTGGCGCACCGCCCAGGACCCGCCGTCGGCGGTGAACTCCGCGAACGACTCGCGGTCGGGGTCGAACAAGTACAGCAGCGGTCGGCCGTCGCTCGTGGCAGCCCGTACGAGATGGGCATCGGGCGCCGCGAGTTGGGCGAGGAACGCGGGCATCCATTCGTCCAGGAGGAGCGGGCTCACCTCCGTCCTCCGCTCACCGTCCGCGTAGGCCGTCCGGGCGGACAGGTCGCCGGACACGGGGACCACCGCCTGTGCCCGGGCCTGCATGAACGAGGACTCTCCGATGATCCGCCCGTGGGCATTGCCGTCCTCGTTCACGGTGACCTGGGCGAGGCCGGTGCCCCAGGGCCAGGAGCCGACCGTGCCGAGGACGATGCCGCCGGGGCGGGTCTGCCGGATCCAGGCGTACGGGATGCGGCGTACGGCGCACGTGGCGATCACGCGGTCGTACGGCGCGTTCCTCGGGAAGCCGAGGAGTCCGTCACCGGTCACGGTCCAGGTCGAGAAGCCGACGGCCTCCAGCGCCTCGTCCGCCCGCCGGGCCACCCCGGGATCCACCTCGACGGTCGCCACGTTGTCCTCGCCGAGGTGGTGGCACATCAGGGCCGTGGAGTACCCCGTACCCGTGCCGATCTCCAGGACGCGGTGTCCCGCCGCGAGGTCCAGGGCCTCGATCATGCCGACGACGGTGGTCGGGTCGGTCGAGGACGACGTGGGCACGCCCGTGACGAGGTCGTCGGCACGGTCGGCGGTCAGACGGCCGTCGAGCTGGGTGGTGAGGGTGTCGAGGCCGTACGCGATCCTCAGCCACTCGTCCGGTTCCGTACCGGCGGTGGTGACGGGACGCCAGGCCCGGCCCTCGTCGAGGAAGACTCCGGGGTGGAGGAACCGCTCGCGGGGGACGGCCTCGACGGCCCGGCGCAGCCAGGGGGACTTCAGGACGCCCTTGTCCGCGAGCGCGTCCGCCATGCGACGACGTTCGGATGCCGGGTCGGTCATCGGTGGTCTCCTTGCACGGATGGGTCGGATCGCACGGGTGGGTCGGCCTGCGAGAGCGGTTCGCCCCGTACACGCGGGGCGGCTTGTGCGAGCGGTTCGGTTCGCGCGAGCAGGTCGGCGAAGGCGGCGGACATCGGCAGGCCGGTCTCCTGCTCCAGCCATCCCCACTGACCGTTGGGATTCAGCTCCAGCCACCAGTAGGCCCCCGCCCGGTCCACCGCGAGGTCGAAGCTCCCCGACACCAGCTCCAGGCGGTCCAGGTAGGTGCGCAGAGCCTCTTCCACGCCGGTGGAGAGACGTTCGACGGTGTACGTCAGCGCGCTGTAGTCCTTGCGCCAGTCGAGGAGTTCGGAGTCGATGCGCACGGCGAAGGTGTGCCGGCCCGCGATCAGGACGCGGAGGTCGGCGACCTTGTCGACCCGGGCCTGGAACAGGTGCGGGGTGACACGGACACTGTCGTCGATCTCGTCGGCGGTGACGGGGTCGGCCCAGCCGGTCACCGGCACGCCGTCACGGGTGTATGGGGTCCACCGCAGAGTCTTGGAGATCGCCTCTCCTTGAGCGCGGACGAAATCCCGTGCCTCACAGGGGTCGTTGGTGACGAGGGTGGGGGGTACGGCGAAGCCGAGTCGTTGGGCGAGGGCGAGCTGGGCGGGTTTGTGGTCGGCCGCGGCGACGCGTAACGGATGGTTGACCCAGAGCGGGCCGTTCATGGCGTAGAGCGTGCCCCCGAGCCCGTGGCGGACCTGCGCCGCCGCGAAACGGGAGTCGTCCGGCGACAGGCGGGGGAACGACGGCCACTCCGGGCGGCGCCAGTACACCGACCGGACGCTGCTCAGGTCGGCGGTTCTCGACGGGGTGCGGACCTGCCCGGCCACGGGGGCCGGACAGGTGCCGAACCGGGCCGAGACCGTGAGACTCTCGCCGATGTCGGCGGGGTTGAACCGCACCACCGGCACGTCACGCCGGTTGAGCTCGGTGATCACCATGTCGGCGGTGACGTCGTCCGCCTCGGTGGCCACCAGCACTGGGCTCTCCTCGGTCACGGTCATCAGTCCTGGCTGCTGTCCTGGTCGTGACCCTGGTCGTTCTTGGAGTCCGAGTTCGTCGTCGTGGAGGTCTCGGTCCCGGAACTGGTGCCGTGCTTGCCCATCTCGACCACCTGTCCGGCGCGGTCGCGGAACACCCCGAGCTGCGTCACGGGGTCGACGGCGACGGTGGCGTGGGGGCGGCGGACGGTGGTCGGGTAGGGCGCGAGGCGGCCGGCGCCCCAGGGACGGACGGTGCCGGTCCGCTCGGTGTCGATCGTGGTCACGAATGCTCCTTGGAATGAGAAGGGTTGTCGACCGGTGGTGCTGCCGCGCTTCCGCCCCGGGCGGTTCGGCGGCGGCCGGGAAGAGGGCCGGTGGGGACGGTGATCACGGGCGAGGGGTCGCCTCGCTCCGGGCGGGTGGCTCGGGGCCGCTCACAAGCCCCAGCGCCTCGTCACCTCGTTGCGTGCGGCATTGCGGGCGCTCAGCTCCTCGCGCGCCGTCAAGGGGTGCACCTCGAAGGCGTCCCACTCCCTGCCGCCCATGATCGGACGGAGCTGGACGCGGTCTCCGCCGTGATGTCCCATCACGACGCCGATCGTGTCCCTGGCGATGTCCCTCACCAGAGCGCCGGGCTCGCAGTCCTCGGGAGGCACGCCCGGCCGGTCTCTCTCCGTTGTGGCCATGCGACGACGCTATGACCGGTGATCGCGCCGCGTCGATGACACTTTGACGCAGGGTCAGGTGAAAGTGCCATCGGCTGTCACATGGGCAGACCGACGACATCCGCGAGCATCCGCATCTCGGGCGTCAGCGTGCGCCGTCGGCTCACGACGCGGCCCAGGACGTCGCGGGCGTACCGCTGGTTCGGCAGCCACTGGGGGGAGCCGGCCAGGATCTTCTGGAAGGTGTCCACGGCTTCCGCGTACTGGCGGAGCTGCGCCTGGGCGCTCGCGACGTCGAGCAGGTGCCGGTTCCGGTTGTTCGAGGTCGGCTTCAAGGTGTCCAGGGGGATCGCGGCGGCCAGGGAGAGCACCCGGTCGGGTCGGCCGGCCACCATCGCGTTCTCCGTGCGCTTCAGGTCCACCGTGACCGGTCCGAAGGCGCGCAGGAAGTCGTTCTCGGGCGTGCACTCGCGCCCCAGGGCCACGGCGGCCGACTTGGCGAGCCGCAGGGCGTCCTCGGCCTCACCGGGGCGGTTGTCCCGGACCGCCGCGGCCGACAGACGGAGCAGGAGCCAGCCCCAGGTGCTCAGTTCGGCCGGGGTGGCGCGGGACATGCGCGGCTCGACCTCGTCGGCCCAGTGCGCGGCCAGTGCGCGGGCCTCCGCGAGCCTTCCGCGACGGAGGAGGAGCCAGCACCGGGTGATGACGATCGCGGCGGCCTGTGCGCGGTCCGTGGCATCGTCCATGGCCCGCTCCAAGGCCGTCTCGGCGGCGTCGAACTGCCGGGTCTGGGTCATCAGCCAGCCGGTGAGCTCCAGGAGCCGCGCGCGGAGCCGTCGGCCGCGCGGATCGGCCTCGGTGAGCACTTCCGCGTCGCGCAGGAGAGGCGGCAGGGCCGTTCCGAGCTCGGTGAAACGGTCGCCCGCGAACAGGGGCACGGCGGCCCGGAGGGCGTCCCGTACGCCGTCGTAGGTGGGCTCCTCCGCGAGCCCGTCGGGGCTCGGAGAGGCCGTGAGCGTGGCGTGCACGGGAGCCCAGCGGTTCACCTCGTCCCGACCGGCCGCCTCCTCGGCGTGCTCGACGACGAGCCTCGTGGTGGGGACCTTCAGCGCCTGGGCGAGACGGCGGGCGGTCTCCAGGCGCGTGTCGTCGCGCTCGCCCTGCTCCAGCTTCCGGATCAGGGACAGGGAGACGCCCGAGAGCCCGGAGAGCTCCCGCTGGCTCAGGCCCCGACGCTTTCGGATCTCCCGCAGGCGGTCACCGAGGTTGGCGCTCATGCCTTGGAGCGTACGGCGTGCGGCAACGGGCCGTCAGGGCGTTCACCGAGGCCCGTCACACTTCCCCTCCCCGCTCCGTCGACGGGGTGTCCGGCCCCGTCGGGTCGGGTGTCGGGAGCGTCGAAGGAGACCGTCATGTCCGCCACCGTCATCGTCGTCACCGCCGTCGCCGCGTTCATGGCCGGGTTCTCCGGGGTCGCGGTCCTCGTGCGGGCCGGGTTCGTCGTCGGGCCGCTGGCCGCGTACGGGGTGCCCCGGGGCTGGTGGGACCTGCTCGGGGCGGCGAAGGTCGCCGGGGCCGTCGGGCTGCTCGTCGGGTACGTCGTGCCCGTCGTCGGCGTCCTGGCCGCCGGCGGGCTCGTCCTGTACTTCGCCGGGGCCGTGGTCACGGTCCTGCGGGCCCGCGCGTACGGGCACGTGCCCTTCCCGCTGGTCTACCTGGCGCCCGCCGCGGCCGTGCTCATCCTCGGGTGAGGGTCTTCACCGCGGTGAGGAGTTCCTCGTCCGACAGGTCGCCCTCCTCCCGGAGGGACGGGTCGTGGGTGTAGTCCTCCAGGAGCATGAAGACCCGGTCGAAGAGGTCGGACAGGGGGCCGTGGAGGCGTTCCCCGTTCGCCGTCGACGCCCGGCGGGCCGGGTACCAGCCGAGGGCGAAGTCCGCCGCCGTGATCCTTCCGGACGTGAAGCCGTCGAGGAGGCGGAGCTGATTCGCCGTCGCGCTGTCCGGGGCGACGTCGGCGGGGGCCGACCAGGAGCGGCGCCGGGGTGGGTGGGGTGATCCGTTCATGAGGTCAGGAGAACAGGAGCTCGTCGTCGACCGAGACCTCCGGGAAGACCCCGATCCGCAGGGTCCCCGTCATCGGGCCCGTCTCGAAGTCGACGTACAGGCCCGTCCTGCCGGGGGACTCCACGATCCGCAGGCGCGTCGCGCCCTCCCGGTAGAGGTCGACGCGGCCCCACCGCAGGCGGACCGACCGCTCCACGGAGTGGAAACTGAACTTCAGGGGCTCGCCGACGACCTCCGTCAGGTCGAGCTCCTGCGCCTCGACCTCGACCTCCACCGGCTCGACGCCCAGCGCTTCCAGGAAGTCGCGCGGTTCGGGGGTCAGCATGAACGGTTCTCCCGGCACGGCGGGCCTCCTGTGCGGTCGCGGGGGTAACGGGTGCGGCGAAGGCCGCCGTCCCCGTGCGTACGGGAACGGCGGCCTTCGTTCACGATCGTGGGACCGTCAGTCCTTCTTCGGCTCCTCCAGGCGCGGGAACAGCACCGCGCCCTTCGTCACCGTCGCGCCCGCCGGGAGCTGCCCCCACGTGGCGGAGGACTGGACCGGCTGCGCGGCCAGGGCGCCGAGCGACGCCTCGGCGCCCAGGGAGTCCCAGAGGGCCTGCGAGGTCTCCGGCATGATCGGGTTGAGCAGGACGGCGACCGCGCGGAGGGACTCGGCGGCCGTGTAGAGGATCGTCGCCAGGCGGGCGCGGCCCTCCTCGGACTCGTCCTTGGCGACCTTCCACGGCTCCTGCTCCGTGATGTAGCCGTTGACCTGCTTCACGAAGTCGAAGATCGCCAGGATGCCGGCCTGGAAGTCCAGCTCCTCGCCGATCTTCGCGTCGGCGACCGCCACGGCCTTCGCCAAGCCCTCGTGGACCGCCTTCTCCGCGTCGCCGTCCGCCGCCGACGCGGGCAGCTCGCCGCCGAAGTACTTGCCGACCATCGCCGCCACGCGCGAGGCGAGGTTGCCGTAGTCGTTCGCCAGCTCGCTCGTGTAGCGGGCGGTGAAGTCCTCCCACGAGAACGAGCCGTCCTGGCCGAAGGCGATCGCCCGCAGGAAGTACCAGCGGTACGCGTCCACGCCGAAGTGCGAGGTCAGGTCCTGCGGCTTGATGCCGGTCAGGTTCGACTTCGACATCTTCTCGCCGCCGACCATCAGCCAGCCGTTGGCCGCGACCCGGCCCGGGACCGGCAGGCCCTGCGCCATCAGCATCGCCGGCCAGATCACCGCGTGGAACCGCAGGATGTCCTTGCCGATCAGGTGCACATTCGCCGGGAACGTCTCCTCGAACTTCGCCGGGTTCTCGTTGTAGCCGACGGCCGTCGCGTAGTTCAGGAGCGCGTCGATCCACACGTAGATGACGTGCTTCTCGTCCCACGGCACCGGGATGCCCCAGTCGAACGTCGAGCGCGAGATGGAGAGGTCCTCCAGGCCCTGCTTGACGAAGTTCACGACCTCGTTGCGGGCCGACTCCGGCTGGATGAAGCCCGGGTTCGCCTCGTAGAACTCCAGGAGCTTCGGGCCGTACGCGCTCAGCTTGAAGAAGTAGTTCTCCTCCTTGAGGATCTCCACCGGCTTCTTGTGGACGGGGCACAGCTTCGTGCCGTCCTCCGCCTCGATGAGGTCGCCGGGGAGCTTGAACTCCTCACAGCCCACGCAGTACGGGCCCTCGTACCCGCCCTTGTAGATCTCGTCCTTGTCGTACAGGTCCTGCACGAACTCCTGCACGCGGTCGGTGTGACGCTTCTGCGTGGTGCGGATGAAGTCGTCGTTCGCGATGTTCAGGTGCTCCCAGAGGGGCTTCCACGCCTCCTCCACGAGCTTGTCGCACCAGGCCTGGGGCGTGACGTCGTTCGCCTCGGCCGTGCGCATGATCTTCTGACCGTGCTCGTCCGTGCCGGTGAGGTACCACACCTTCTCGCCGCGCTGACGGTGCCAGCGCGTGAGCACGTCGCCTGCGACGGTCGTGTAGGCGTGGCCCAGGTGAGGAGCGTCGTTGACGTAGTAAATGGGGGTCGTGACGTAGAACGCCTTCGTCCCCTGCTTCTCGGATCCAGTGGCCGCCATGGTCGAAATCCTAACGGCCCCGCGAAGATCCCCTCACATCCATGAACCCGGGGGAGGGGGAGGGCGAGGACGGGGGCTTCGGGAGGATGGGGGGATGCGTGTACTGGTAGCCGAGGACGAGCGCGTCCTCGCCGGGTTCGTCGCCACCGGCCTGCGGCGGGCCGGATTCGCCGTCGACACCGTCCACGACGGCGAGGACGCCCTGGAGCGGCTCGGCCTGTACGCGTACGACGTCCTCGTCCTCGACCGCGACCTGCCCCGCGTCCACGGCGACGACGTCGCCCGGCGGCTCGTCGCCGGGGGCTCCCGCACCCGGATCCTGATGCTGACCGCCGCCGCGGCCGTCGAGGAGCGGGTCGAGGGGCTCGACCTCGGCGCCGACGACTACCTCGGCAAGCCCTTCGAGTTCCCCGAGCTGGTCTCCCGGGTCCGCGCCCTGCGCCGCCGCTCCGCCCCGCCCCTGCCGCCGCTCCTCGAACGGCACGGGCTGCGGATGGACACCGTCCGGCGGACCGCCGAACGCGACGGGCGCGACCTCGGCCTCTCCCCGAAGGAGTTCTCCGTCCTCCAGATCCTCCTGGAGGCCGACGGGGCCGCCGTCTCCGCCGAGGAACTGCTCGAACGCGCCTGGGACGCCCACGCCGACCCCTTCACCGGCGCCGTGCGCGTCTGCATGAGCAAGCTGCGGGCCAAGCTGGGGGAGCCGGGGCCGATCCGGACCGTGCAGGGCGTGGGGTACGTGCTGTGAGCCCTTCCGGTACCGGATACCTCGGGGCCGGGTCGACCGTCCGGACCCGGATCGCCCTCGTGTACGGAGGGGTCTTCCTGGTCCTCGGCGCCCTGCTGCTGCTCGTGGTGAACCTGCTGGTCAGGGCCGGTACGGACGGGCAGGCGGAGGCGATCGTGGCGCGGGCCGACGAGGTCGCCGTCGTGGAGGCGTACCGGATCGGGGACGACGTCGGCCGGGCCGCGCACCAGCAGATGCTCGTGTGGTCCTGCCTGTCCCTGCTCGTGATCGCCTGCGGCGCCGTGGTCGTCGGCTGGTGGACGGCGGGGCGCGTGCTGCGGCCCGTCCACGAGATGACCGCCCGCGCCCGGCGGCTCTCCGAGCGGGACCTCGGCGGGCGGCTCGCGGTGCGCGGGCCCGACGACGAGCTGAAGGAGCTCGGCGACACGATCGACGCGCTGCTCGGGCGGCTGGAAACCGCCTTCGACAGCCAGCGGCGGTTCATCGCCAACGCCTCGCACGAGCTGCGCACCCCGCTCGCCACCCAGCGCGCGGCCCTCCAGGTCGGGCTCGACGAGGACTGCGAGGTCCGGCAGGTCCTCCTCGACACCAACCGGCACAGCGAACGCCTCCTCGACGGCCTGCTCCTCCTCGCCCGCGGCGAACGGGGGCTCGCGGAGCGCGAGGACGTGCCCTTCGCCGAGGTCGTGACGGAGGAGTACGAGGACGCGGCCGTCGCGGAGCACGGCGTCGTACGGGGGAGCCGGGTGCTGCTCCGGCAGCTCGTGCGGAACCTCGTCGCGAACGCGGTCGCGTACAACGTGCCCGGGGGCTCCGTCGGCGTACGGGTCGACGGGGGCGTCCTGACCGTCGTCAACACCGGGCCCGTCGTTCCGCCGGACGACGTCGAGGGACTCTTCGAGCCCTTCCGGCGCGGCGAGGGGCGCGACCGGACGGGGCCCGGCGCCGGGCTCGGGCTCTCCATCGTCCGGTCGATCGCCACCGCCCACGGAGGGACCGCGACGGCGGCGGCGCGCGGCGCGGACGAGGGCGGCGGGCTTGTGGTGACGGTGACCCTGCCGGTCACCGCCACCCGGCCGTAGGGCCCGTCCGGCTCCTACAGCTCCAGGCCTTCCAGCAGGCCGCGGTAGAAGGCGGCGTGCGCCGTCTCGACCGGGGCCGCGCCCGGGAAGTACGCGGCGGTACGGGGGGTCCCGCCGAGCTTCCTGAGGTAGTCGAAGGCCTTGTTGTCCTGCTCGCCCCAGGCCACGAACCGCCAGTGCAGCGGACGGTCCGCCGCCCCGGCGAGCGCCTGCGTGGCGGCCGTCTTCGCGTCCGGCGCGCCGTCCGTCTGGAAGACGACGAGCGCCGGGCGGGCGGGGTCGGTCTTCTCGTGGTGGGCGAGGACCTCCTCCACCGCGCGGTGGTAGTGGGTGCGGCCCAGGCGGCCGAGACCGGCGTTGATCTCCTCGATCCCGGTGGGGGAGAGCGTGGCCGGGGTCAGCTCGGCGGTGCCGTCGATGTCCGTGGAGAAGAACACGGCCGTGACGGCGGCGTTCTCGTCGAGGTGCGCCGCGAGCGCCACCGTCTGCTCGGCGAGCCGCTGCACGGAGCCGTCCTTGAAGTACCCGCGCATCGAACCGGACCGGTCGACGACCAGGTACACGGCGGCCCGCGCCCCGGTGAGCCCCTGCTTCTTGAGCACGGTCCCGGCCGCCCTGTACGCGTCGGCGAGGTGCGGGGCGGCGGCCTTGACCTTGGCGAGGGAGAGCGCGGGGCCCGCGGCGGCCGGGGCGGCGACCTCGGTGGCCTCCGTGTCCTCCGTGCCCTCCGGAGCCTCGGGCTCCAGGGCCGTGATCACGGGGGACTCCGGCGTCGGTACGGGGGCGGTGACCACGACGGGCTCCGGCTCGGCGGCGGCCTCCGGCTCGGCCGGGGTGTCCGCGACGGCGGTCTCGGGCGCGGGGGCGGCGACCACGACGGGCTCGGACTCCGGCTCCGGCTCCGTGACGGTGACGGTCTCCGGTTCGGTCGAGGTCTCCGCGACGGCGGTCTCGGCCTCGGGGGCCTCCGCCACGGCGGGCTCGGACTCCTGGGCGACGGCTTCCGGTTCGGTGACGGTCTCCGGCTCGGCCGGGGTCGCGGTTTCGGTCTTCGGCTCGGCCGCAGGCTCGGGGTAGGAGATCTCGACGGCCTCCACCTCCGTGGACGGCCCGGTCTCGTCGGTCCGCTCCTCCGGGAGGGAGACCTCCACGGACTCCGCCTCGGCAACGGCCGCCGCGTCCCGCTCCGCCGCCTCCGCCGCGGCGGAGAGGACGGGGGTCTCCTCCTCCACCACCACCGACTCCGTGGACCCCGGGGTCTCCACGGGCTCCACGGGCTCCACGGTGCTCGTCTCCGGCTCGGCCGGCTCCAGCCGCGTAACCGTCTCAGCAGGAGCACCCACCTCAGCAGGAGCACTCGCCTCCGCAGGAACACCCGTCTCCGCAGGAGCACCCGTCTCCGCAGGAGCAGCCACCTCCGCAGCCGCAGCCGCAGGCGCCCCCGTCTCCGCCGACCGCGCCTTCGGTACCTGCGGGTTGTCGAAGGACGCCGCCACCAGGTCGTCCGCCGCGCGGCGGACCTCCTCGGGCGCATCCGGAGAGGTCACCGGCTCCGCGGCCGGCACGGCCTCCCCCGTCTCCGCCGTCTCACGCGACTGGGGCGGGACGGAGGTTGCCGGGGAGTCCTCGCGGTCCCGGCCGAACACCTTGCGCAGCATGTTCCGAATACCCATGAGCGAACCCTTTCGCATGAGTGGGGGTGCGGTGTGAATGTCCGTACTGGGTGCTTCAGGACTTTCATCCCTGGCCAGGGCGGATACGTAAGGTTAGCGGCCACTTCCCGCCACCTCCGTGCCCCGGTCGCCCTCGGACGCCCCGCATTCATCCGGCGTTCATTCCGCCGCCGCCCCCGTGCAGGGACCCGCACCTAGCGTCACCGCCGAAGACATCCCGACACCATGTCGGCGCAGTGCTGCGCCGGAGGAGGACGAAGTGCGCAAACTGCTGCCGCTCCTGAGCACGAACCCGCACGGAGGCGGCCGTTCCGCTCTCACCTGCCGCTACCGCTGTGGTGACGCCTGCTTCCACGAGGTGCCCAACACCAGCGACAACGAGTACGCCGGCGACCTCATAGCCGGTGTCCTCTCCCGCCGTTCCGCCCTGCGCGCCGCCGCCGTCGTCACCGTCGCCTCCGCCGTCGGCGGGGCCGCCGTGCTCGGCGAGGCCCCCGAGGCCGTCGCCCACGGCGGTCACGGCGGCGGTCACGGCCACGGCCACCCGCCCGTCAAGGCCGACGGCGCCCGCGGCCTCCGCTTCGCCCCCGTCGCGCCCAACACCGCCGACAAGGTCACCGTCCCCTCCGGCTACGCGCAGAACGTGGTCATCCGCTGGGGCGAGCCCATCCTGCGCGGTGCCCCGGCCTTCCATGCCGAGAGGCAGACCGCGAAGGCCCAGGCCGGCCAGTTCGGCTACAACAACGACTTCCTCTCCCTGCTGCCGCTGTCCGGGGAGCGCGACCGCCAGGTCCTCGTCGCCAACCACGAGTACACCGACGAAGTCCTGATGTTCCGCGGCTACGACCCCGAGAACCCGACCCGCGAGCAGGTCGAGATCGCCTGGGCCGCGCACGGCCTGTCCGTCGTCGTGGTCGAGGAGGAGCGCCGTACGGGCAGGCTGACGCCGGTCTCCCGCCACCACCTCAACCGGCGCCTGCACACCACCAGCGAGTTCCGGGTCACCGGCCCCGCCGCCGGATCCCCGCTGCTGCGCACCTCCGCCGACCCGGCCGGCCGCACGGTCCTCGGCACGCTCAACAACTGCGCCGGCGGCACCACCCCGTGGGGCACCACCCTCCACGGCGAGGAGAACTTCAACCAGTACTTCGCCAACGGCTCCAGCGCCACCGACAAGCGCTACGGCGTCGGCTCCGGCGCCACCGAGCGCAAGTGGGAGCGGTTCGACAGGCGCTTCGACCTCAAGCAGGAGCCCAACGAGGTCCACCGCTTCGGCTGGGTCGTCGAGCTCGACCCGTACGACCCCGACTCCACGCCCCGCAAGCGCACCGCCCTCGGCCGCTTCAAGCACGAGGCCGCGCAGCCCCGCCTCACCGCCGACGGCCGCCCGGTCGTCTACATGGGCGACGACGAGCGCTTCGACTACTTCTACAAGTTCGTCTCCAGCAAGCGGATGAAGAAGGGGAGTTCGCGGGCCGCCCGCGAGCACAACCTCACCCTCCTCGACGAGGGCACGCTGTACGTCGCCAAGCTGACCGGCGACTCCCCGGCCGCCGAGGTCGACGGCACCGGAAAGCTCCCGAACGACGGCGAGTTCGACGGCTCCGGCACGTGGATCCCGCTCGCCACCGGGAACGTCTCGCACGTCCCCGGCATGACCGCCGAGGAGGTGTACGTCTTCACCCGCCTCGCCGGGGACAAGGTCGGGGCCACGAAGATGGACCGCCCCGAGGACGTCGAGCCCAGCCCCCGCACCGGCCGCGTGTACGTCGCGCTCACCAACAACACCGACCGCGGCAAGGCCGGCAAGGCGGGCGCGGACGAGGCCAACCCGCGCAACCTCAACAAGCACGGGCAGATCCTGGAGCTGGCCGAGCACTGGGACGACCCGGCCTCGGACGGCTTCGCCTGGCGCCTCTTCCTCGTCGCGGGCGACCCGAACGACCCGGCGACCTACTTCGCGGGCTTCCCCAAGGAGAAGGTCTCCCCGATCTCCTGCCCGGACAACGTCGCCTTCGACCCGCACGGCAACCTGTGGATCTCCACCGACGGCTCCCAGCTCGGCTCGCACGACGGCCTGTTCGGCGTCGCCGTGCAGGGCGAGCGGCGCGGTGAGCTGAAGCAGTTCCTGACCGTGCCCAAGGGCGCCGAGACCTGCGGTCCGATCATCCAGGACCGGCGCGTGCTCGTCGCCGTGCAGCACCCGGGCGAGGTCGACGGGGCGTCCGTCGAGAAGCCCGCGTCGACCTGGCCCGACGGGCCCGGGAAGATCGTCCGTCCGTCGGTCGTCGCCGTCTGGCGCACGGACGGCCGCGACATCGGCGTCTGACCGGAGCCGTACGGCGGAACCGGTCTCAGTCGCGGGCCTGGGGGCACTCCACCCCCAGGCCCTCCCTGAACCGGACGAACTGCTCCTCCGGGTCCCCCGTGTACGCCCACGGCACCCACGCCGCCCGCCGCCCCAGCATCCCGAGCAGCTCCCTGGCGATATCCACCTGGCCCGCGTAACAGGCCGCGTGCGCCAGGAAGTTGAGGTCTCCAACCTCTTCGGGCGCCACCGGGCCGCCCGGCTCCCGGCCGCCGATCCAGCGGGCGTGCGTGCGGCGCAGCTCGGTCACCGCCAGCTCGTGCTTCCAGTGCTGGTCGAAGCCGCGCACCGGGCCCCGGCCCAGGGCCCCGTCCGCGATGTAGCGGTACTCCTCGACCCGGGCCACCTGCACCAGGACCGGCAGCGGGGAGCCGGGCGGCGCCACGCCGGCCGCGTCGCGGGCGAAGTCGTACATGCTGCCGTGCGTCCCGTGCCACCGGGCCGACCAGTACCGCAGCACCTGGATGTGCCCCTCGGTGTTGTACGGGTCGCGGCGCCGCAGCTCGTCGAACCAGTGGCGCAGTTCGCGGCGCGGCACCCCGCCCTCGTACAGCCGGGCCACCGACAGGAGCGACACCCACGGCATCGGGTCGGCGGGCGCCACCTCGGCGGCGCCCCGGCAGGCGTCCACGGCCGCGTCGATCCGGCCCCGGTCGACGGCCGCGCCCCGGCCGGCCGCGATGGCCGCGTCGAAGACCCGCACCACCTCGGTCGCGGCCCGCAGCACGGCGGCGTCCGGGTTGCCCGGCTCGGCGCCCCGCCAGGTCTCGACGGTGGAGCTGCCCGCGGCGGCGTGCGAGAGGAGCCGGACGCGGTGGGTGCGGCGCGCCCAGTCGTCGCCGGTGGCGGCCAGGAGGTCCCGGACGCCCTGCCAGCGGCCGATGACGATGTCGTGGCGCGCCTCGGTCAGCGCCCGGTCCCCGAAGTCCGGGTCGAAGTCGGGCACGAAGCGCTCCGGACGCGAAGGGCGCGAGGAGCGCGAGGAGCGGCGGCGTACGGCCATCGGGGCCTCCTTCTGGTTCGGCTGCCGTCAGAAGTCCGTCGCGTAGCTCTTGTCCCGGCCGCCCGTGCGGGCGCCCGGGGTGGCCGCCCCCGCGTCGGCCGAGGCCGCGAGGGCGCGGACGGCGTCGAGGCGGGCCGGCCGGCGGTAGTAGTCGCTGCCCCTCCGGCCGTACACGGCCAGCGGGACCACGCCGAGGAGCAGGCCGCCGAGGCCGATGGCGAGGGCGGTGGTGGAGAGTTCGCCGAGCGACTCGACGAAGGCCCACAGCATGAACGCCGAGCCGAGCAGCGGCCAGAGGCCGCCGACGACCAGGTTCTTCACGGAGCGCAGGAGCAGGCCCTTGTAGGCGACGACGGCGGCGATGCCCGCCAGGCCGTAGTAGAAGGCGATCTGGAGGCCGATCGCGGAGACGGCGTCCCGGAGGATCTGCTGCACGGAGCCGGCCGCCGCGGCGGCGGCGAACAGCAGCAGCGCCGCCCCGCCGACCGCGGCGATCGCGACCCACGGGGTGTTCCAGCGCGGGTGGACGGTGCCGAGCGCGGCCGGCAGGGTCCGGTCGCGGCCCATCGCGAAGAGCGAGCGGGTGACCTGGATGAGGGTGGTCTCCAGGGTGGCGACGGTCGACAGGAGGACGGCCACGACGAGGAGCTTGCCGCCGACGCCGGGCCAGACCTCCTGGCCGACGACGGCGAGCACGTTCGGTCCGGCGCGGCGGATCTCCTCGGAGCTCAGCAGCACGTTGACGGCGACGGTGATGGCCTCGAAGAGGACGAAGACGAAGCCGACGCCGACGAGCGCGGCGACCCCGGCGGTCCTGCGGCTGTTCCGGGTCTCCTCGCTGAGGTTGCTGGTGACGTCCCAGCCCCAGTAGTAGAACGCGGCGATCAGCGCCCCGGCGGCGAACCCCTCGGGGCCGTCGAACTGGGCGAGGCCGAACCAGGACCAGTCGAAGGCGGTCGCGTGGCCCCGGTGGGCCACGGCGGCGAGGACGAAGCCGAGCAGGATCAGCATCTCGACCCCGGACATGATCAGCTGCGCCCGTACGGTGAGCCGGGCGCCGCCCAGGACGACGAGCAGCATCACCAGGAACCAGCAGGCGCCGACGGCCGCCGCGAGCGCGGTGTGGTCGGCGAGGCCCGGGGCGACCAGGGAGAGCGTGAGGGACCCGGCGGGCAGCGAACCGGCCACCATGAAGACGGTGGTGGAGAAGACGAGGGCCCAGCCGGAGAGGAAGCCGAGGAAGGGGTGGAGGGTGCGGCCCACCCAGGAGTACGCGGCGCCGGCGTTGACGTCGATCCGGCCGAGCCGGGCGTACGCCAGGACGATGCCGAGCATGGGTATCGCGCAGTACAGCAGGGCGGCCGGGCCGCCGAGGCCGACCGCGCCGAAGAGGACGGCGGTGGTCGCGGCGAGCGAGTAGGCGGGGGCGCTGCCGGCGACGGCCATCACGACGGTGTCGAAGGTGCCGAGGACATTGGGCTGGAGCCCTCTGCTGCTGGGGGTGGTGCGCATGGCGGATCCTCGGGGCGCGGGGGGTGAGGCAGGGCGAAGTGGCCCGTCCGCCGGGCCGGTTGCCGACGGCGGCGGGCGCGGATCACGGTGAATCGAGCGCATCGTAGTCGCCGGGACGGCTTCGGGTAACGGCGGCGGGGAGGGTTCCGTTCCGTGACCGCCGGTAAGTTCTCCCGTGCGCCCCCCGGAGGGGGTTTACCGCAGGTCGGGACCGGCGATGGCACGGGCCGCGCGGACCTCCTGACGGAGCGGTTCCAGGACTCCGTTCTCGTCTCCGGGGAGCTCGGTGCGGACCTCCGTGAGGGTGTCGTCCGTCCGCAGCCCGTCGGCGAGTTCGCGCAGCTCCCGCTCCACTTCGGCGGCCTCGTCGGGCGCGGGGGCGGGGGCGCCGTGGTCGATCCGGACGCGGGCGGCGGTGGTGGCGTCCACGATCCGTTCGACGGCGACGACCAGCGGCCACCAGGCGGCGGCCCGGGGGCCGGTCGGCGGGGGCTCGGTCAGGGCCCGCTGGAACTCGGAGCGGACGGCCGACAGGTCCCGGTAGAGCGCCCGGCGGGCCCGCAGCCGGACGCTCCGGTCGGGCCGCTCCCCGCCCGCGAACGCGAGGGCCACGTAGTCGGCGGTGTCGGAGACGGCGTCCGCGAGCCGGTCCCCGATCCGGGTGTGCCAGGACTCCGGCCAGAGCAGGTAGCCGGCGACGAGGGCGATCCCGCAGCCGATGAGCGAGTCGTAGAGGCGGGGCAGGACGAGGCCGAAGCCCTGGTGGTTGAGGGTGTCGGAGAGCAGCAGGATCACCGGGGTGATGGCCGCCGTCTGGAAGGCGTACCCCTTCGCGGAGAACGCCGGGATCAGGGCCGCGAGCACCATCATCACGGGCACGTCCCACCAGCCCCGGGGCACCTCGGCGAGCACGAGGGCGGCGAGCAGGATGCCGAGGACGGTGCCGAAGGCGCGGAGCACGGCCCGGGAGAAGACCGAGCCGAAGTCGGGCTTCATGACGAAGGTGACGGTGAGGGCGACCCAGTACGAGCGGGGCACGGCGATCAGCGACACCAGGGCCTGCGCGAGGCCGATGCAGAGCGCGAGCCGCAGGCCGTAGCGCCAGGAGGCCCCGGAGAGGAGGACGGCGCGGGTGTTCCGGCGGATCCGGACGCGCAGCGCGGCGGGGCGGCCGAGCCGGTCGTCCACGTTGTGGGGGTCGGGGTCCGCCTCGTGGACGACGTTCGCCGCGTGCCGCAGCGCGTGGTCGACGGCCTTCTCCGAGGGCCGCTCGGGGACGGGCAGGTCGAGGGCGGGGTCGCCGGCGCGGCCCTCCTCGACGGCGTCGGCGAGCTTCCGCACGGCGGCGGGGACCTCGGCGGGCAGCGGGCCGACGAGCCGGGCCCGCAGGTGGGCGGCGGGCGCGGCCTCGACGAGCGGGACGACGACGTTGAGCCGGGCGAGCAGCCGGACCGGGGCGGGCGCGCGGCCGTGCTGCCGGGCCCGGCGGGCCAGGACCAGGTCGTACGCGTGGTTCAGGGCGGCGGTGACGGCCTGCCGCCGCTCGTCGTACGCGGAGGTCCCCGCCGCCTCGTAGAGGTCGGCGACCGCCCGGTAGGTGGCGGCGACGGCGCCCCGCTCGGGCGCGGCGCGGCGCAGCGGCCAGCCGAGCAGGGTGAGGACGAGGACGACGAGCCCGCCCAGGGTGAGCAGGAGCGGCGCCGTCCACCACGGGTCGGGCATGGGCAGGCCCGCGCCGACGACCGCGTTGAGCAGCAGGAGCAGGCCGGAGACGGAGGCGACCGCGCCGATCGAGGAGATCATCCCGGAGACGAGCGCGACGCAGGTGAGGACGGCGACGGCGGCCCAGCCGTACCCGAAGACGAGGGTGCCGAGGGTGACGCCGACGGCCCCGAAGAGCTGTGGCACGGCGATGTTGAGGACCCGCATCCGGTAGGCGTCGGCGGTGTCCCCGATGACCCCGGACAGGGCCCCCATGGACACCAGCGCCCCGTACGCGGGCCGGTCGGCGGCCAGGCCGACGGCGAGCGGCGCGGACAGGGCGACGGAGGCGCGCAGGACGGCGGCCCACGGGACCGGCGCGGGGGCGGGCCGCATTCCGGCGGTCAGCCAGGCGGGCGGGGTGAGCCGTCCGGCTCCTTCGGGTCGCGCCATGCCCTCCAACGTACTGGCGGGGCGTCCGCGCGGCCCGGCGAGGTCACACGGTCTCGACGTAGGGCGCCCGCCAGGCGGGGCTCGGGTCCGAGCCGGGGCTCGTCCAGTACTCCGTGCCCCGGACGATCCGGCCGTCGCGGACGGTCCAGAACGACACCGCGCGGAACGTCCCGACGCCCTCGTGCGGGACCTCGACCTCGGAGACGGCCTCGCCGTCCCCGGCCACGATCCGCAGCACCCGGATCGACCAGCCCTCGGGGTACGCGCGGTTCACCGCGACGTAGTTGTCCCGGCCCACGATCCGCTCACCGCTGACCGGCCACTCGACCACGGCGTCCTGCGCGAACAGGGCGGCCAGGCCGTCCCAGTCCCGCGCCTGCATCCGCTCCCACAGCGCCTCGACCACGCTCGACGATTCCATGCGGGCACTCTGCCAGAGGGGTCCGACAACCGGCCTTCCGCCGGGGCTCAGTTGCGGTACGACTCCACCTCGGCGGCCGGGCGGAGGGTGGCCGTGTCGGGGTCCTCGCCGAACTCCGCCTTGGCGCGGCGCTGGCGCAGCAGGTCCCAGCACTGGTCGAGGCGCACCTCCAGTTCGGTCAGGCGGGCGCGTTCCTCGGGCAGGAGGCCGCCGGTGCGCTGCCGCAGGGCGCGCTCCTCCTCGACGAGGGCGCCGATGTCGTCCAGGATCTCCTCGTTGTCCATGCCTTCCAGCGTGGCCGATCAGCGGTCTCCCCGCAGGTCGAGATCGGCGAGGACGGCCCGGTGGTCGGTGCCGTCGAGGTCGAGGAAGCGGACGTCGTCCACGCCGAACTCGTCGCTGACCAGGACGTGGTCGATCTGCACGTACGGCGGGACGGGGCCCTCCGCGGGCCAGGTGGCGGCGCGGCTCTTGCGCACCGCCCAGGCCGCGTCGCGGAGGCGGCCCTCCCTGAGGATCGCGCGGAAGGCCGCGTGGTCCTGGGAGGCGTTGAAGTCCCCGGCGATCAGCGTCGGACCGGTGCGCCGGGCGGCGAAGTCCTCGATCCGGCCCAGCTCCCGCTTCCACACGTCCACCTGGCCCGGCACCGGCGGCATCGGGTGGGCGAGCTGGACGCGCACGGAACGCCCGGCGATCTCGGCCGTGGCGCCCGGCATCCCCATGGTCGCCGGGATCATCCGCCAGTCGCGCAGCGGATGGGCGCTGAGCAGCACGGAACCCGCCGATCCGTCGGCCTCCACGGAGGCGTAGTGGGGGAGTTCGGCGGCGAAGGCCGTGGTGAGGGCGCGTCCGCAGGCGCGGTCGCACTCGGAGACGTAGACGAGCCCGGGGCGTTCGCGCCGGATCGTGGCGATCAGCGCGTCCGTGGCCTGGCCGAACTCGACGTTGGCGGCGAGGACGCGGACCCGGGCGACGGGGAGGCCGTGGCCGATGGTGGTCCACGTCGTGTACGGCAGGGAACTCCAGGCGGTGGCGGCCAGGACGACGACGGCGGTGAGGGCGAGGCCCCGGCGGCGGGCGACGGCGGCGAGGAGCAGCCCGAGCCCGGCGGGGACGGTCAGCCAGGGCAGGAAGGAGAGGAGCTGCGGGACGGGGGTGATCCCGTCCGTGTCGAGCAGACGGCAGGCGGTGACCAGGGCGGGCACGACGAGCAGCAGCCCGGCGAGGAGGGCGGCGGGGCGGCCGGGGCGTGCGGACGGCGGGTCCGGGTCCATGAGGGGGCCCGTCACACCGGGCGCGGGCTTCGGCGCGGCGGGCTCGGGCTCGGGCGCGGCGGGCTCGGGTGCCGGGTCCTGGTCCGGGTGCGGTTTCTGCGCGGCGGCGAGGGCGGGGTCGGAGTCCACGCCGTTCAGTGTCGCAGGACCCGCCCCGGCGCCGCCGGGCCCGGCTCAGTGCCGCAGGGCCTGGCCGATCTCCGCCTTCGTCACGTCCGACAGCTGTCGATTGCTGCGCGCCGTACCGGACTTGGAGGCGCCCGGTGCGACGGCGTCGATGTTCAGGACGACGGTGTCGAGCAGTTTCCCGTCGGCGTCGCGGAAGTCGACCTTGACCGTGTAGTCGGCGTTCTGGTCCTTCGGGTTGGTCGCGGTGATCTCCGCGACCGTCCGGTCTCCGTCGGCGCGGGGCTCCCCGGCCTTCACGTCGGCCTTCGCGTCCACCCCGTCCCTGACCTCGTCCATCTTCCGCTCGGCGGCCGAGGCGACCGCGGCCGTCGCGGAGGCGACGGCACCACCGGCCGCGTCCTTGGCGGCGTCGCAGCCGGTGGTGAGGGCGAGCGCCCCGGCGAGGGCCAGGGCGGCTCCGGCGGTGCGTCGCACGTCCCTCAGTACCTCTCGTCCGGGCCGTACGCGTCGTCCGTGGCCAGCGCCCAGATCACGAAGATCGAGACCGCCATGGAGAAGAGCGACCACCAGGGCTGGTAGGGCAGGGAGAGGAAGTGGAAGAGGACGTTGAGGGAGGCGAGCGTGATGCCCACGACCCGGCCCCACTCGGCGCCCTTGAGGATGCCGGAGCCGGCGACGACCAGGATCACGCCGAGGATCAGGTGGATCCAGCCCCAGGTGGTGAGGTCGAACTTGAAGACGTAGTCGCCGACCCGGGTGTAGACGTCGTCCTCGGCGATCCCCGCGATGCCCTGGAAGATGTCCATGAAGCCGGTGACCAGCATGAGGACACCGGCGAAGAGGGTGCCGCCGGAGGCCCAGGCACCGGCGGTGCTCTGCTTGCGGGGCGGCGCTGCGTTGGGGTTGCGGGGCGGCGCGGCGTGCTGGCCCTGGCTCTGACCCTGGCCCGGACGCGCGGTCCCGTCGTCGTTCTGGCTCATGGCCCCATCGTGGGAGAGCCCGCCCGCCGGCGAACCTTTAACTGGGCCGTCCGAGTGAGCGCAGGAACGCGTCGAGGGCCGCGTCGAACTCCTCCGGCCGCTCCAGGTTGGGCAGGTGCGCGGCCCGGTCGACCACCACGAGCGTGGAGCCGGGGATCAGCGCGTGCGTCTCCTCCGCGTCGGCGACCGGGGTGTACGTGTCGTCCCGGCCGACCACGACGAGCGCGGGCACGGTGGCGGCGGCGAGCGACGCCCGGTAGTCGGGCCGCTCGGCCCGGCCGCGCAGGGCGGCCGCCGCCGCGACGGGGTCGGTGGCCCGCATCATGCGGTGGACGTGCGGCGCGGCGTGCGCGTTGTACGGGGCGACCATCCGGTCGAGGACCTCGTCGGCGTACCCCGCCATGCCCTCGGCGAGGAGCCGGTCCGCCATGGCGTTCCGGTCGGCCCTGCCCTCCTCGGTCTCGGCGGCGGGGAAGGTGTCCGCGAGGACCAGGCCCCGGACGCGGCCGGGGTGGCGGCGGTGGAACTCCATGACGACCTGGCCGCCCATGGAGAGCCCGGCGAGGACGCAGTCCTCGACGCCGAGGCCGTCGAGGAGGGCGGCCAGGTCCCCGGCGAAGACGTCGAGGCCGACGGCCTTCGCGTCCGTCGCGAGCGGGGTGGCGCCGTAGCCGCGCAGGTCGGGGGCGATCACCCGGTGCGTGCGGGAGAAGCGGTCGAGCTGGGGCCGCCACATGGTGTGGTCGAAGGGGTGGCCGTGGACGAGCAGGAGGACGGGCCCGGAGCCCCGGTCCTCGTAGAAGGTCTCGGTACCGGCTGTTCGGGAGACGGGCATGACGGCAGGCTAGGCAGCGCCGACTCATCGGTGCAATGAAAACTTTGCCCTCGGTGCAATGGGAGAGGGGTGCCCCGTGGAGGAGTACCGGAGGATCGCGGACCGCGTCGAGGCGGCCGTGCGGGACGGGCGGCTCAGACCCGGCGACCGGCTGCCGCCACAGCGCGTCTTCGCCCGGCGGCACGGGATCGCGAACTCGACGGCGATCCGGGTGTACGGGGAGCTGGCCCGCCGGGGCCTGGTCGTCGGGGAGGTCGGGCGCGGCACCTTCGTCCGGGCGGCGCCCCCGCTCCCGGGGCCCGCGCTCGTCGAGGCGAGCGGGGCCGCGCCCGTCGACCTCCAGCTCAACTACCCGGTCGTGGACGGCCAGGAGGAGCGGATGGCCCGCGCGCTGACGGCCCTGGCCCGGCCCGGCGTCCTCGCCGGGGCCCTGGCCCGCCCGGCCGCCGCCGACGGCACCCCGGAGGCCCGCGACGCGGCCGTGTCGGTGCTCGCCGGGCCCGGCTGGGCCCCGGACCCCGGGAGCGTCCTCTTCGCCGGGAGCGGCCGCCGGGCCGTCGCCGCCGCGCTCTCCGCGCTGGTGCCGCCCGGCGGGCGCCTGGGCGTCGAGGAGCTCACGTACCCCCCGCTCAGGGCCGTCGCCGAACGGCTCGGGATCCGGCTCGTGCCCCTCGCCCTCGACGCGGAGGGGGTGCGGCCCGAGGCGCTCGCGGCGGCCCACCGGGTGGCGCCGCTCGCCGCCGTCTACCTCCAGCCGACCCTGCACAACCCGCTCGCGGCGACCGCCGGGGAGGAGCGGCGGGCCGCGCTCGCCGAGCTGCTGCGGCGGCTGGACCTGACCGCCGTCGAGGACGCCACCTGGGCCTTCCTCGACCCCGGGGCGCCCGCCCCGCTCGCCGCCCGCGCGCCCGAGCGGGTGGTCCTGGTGGACAGCCTCTCCAAGCGGCTCGCGCCCGGCCTGACCGTCGGTTACCTCGTCGTGCCCGGCCGGCTGCGGGCGGCGGTCGCGGAGGCGCTGCGCTCCGGCGCCTGGACGGCGGACGGGTTCGCCCTCGCGGCCGCCACCCGCTGGGCCGGGGACGGGACGGTCGCGGAGACCGTCGCCGCCAAGCGGGCGGACGCGGCGGCCCGGCACGCCCTGGTGCTGCGGCGGCTCGCCGGACAGGCGCTCCGGACCTCCCCGCACGCCTACTTCTGCTGGTGGGAGCTGCCCGCGCCCTGGCGCGCCGAGACCTTCGCGGCGGCGGCCGCCGCACGCGCGGGCGTGGCGGTCACCCCGGGGAGCGCCTTCGCGGCGGGCCCGGGGGCGGCGCCCGGCGCGGTCCGGGTGGGCCTGGCCTCGCCGCCGCACGCCGTCCTCGACGCGGCCCTGGCCCGGCTCGCGGCCCTCGTGGCGGCCGGTCCGGGCTGATCCACTTGCGGCGCACCGGCCGCGGGTGTGCCCTGGAGGGTGCGGGAACCAGGGGGCGAGCGGCGCCGCGCGCGCCACAGACGAAGGAGCTCCTGCCATGGCCGCACACGCAGCGGTGCCCACCCGGCGGCGCCACGTCAGCACGCACGGCTGGGCCGTGCCGATCACGATCGGCGTCCTGTACGGCTTCTACGCCGAGACGAACGCCCGCCACGGCGGTCCCCTCGCCCTGAGCCAGCTCTGGATCGGCCTCGTCTCCGCCGTCGTGCTCTCCGTGGCGATCCACGCCCTCCACCGTTACGGCCGGGCCCTGCCCCGCGTGGCGCGCGCCGCCGCGTGGGGCGCCCTGGTGGGCATCGCGGTCGGCTACGCCTACAGCCTCACCGACGCCACCGTGCTCTCGTCGAGCGGGCTCGGCCTGGCGTCCGCCCTGGCCACCACGGTCGCCGCCCACTACTTCTTCTACACCCACGAGGGCGCGGCGGGCCGCCCCGCGACCCGCTGACCGGAACCCGGATGCCGGGGACGACGGAGGAACCGCATGACCGACCTCGCCATCGAGACCGAGGGCCTGGTCAAGGTCTTCGGCACCAACCGTGCCGTGGACGGCGTCGACCTGCGCGTCCCCGCCGGAACGGTCTACGGGGTCCTCGGCCCCAACGGCGCCGGCAAGACGACCGTCGTCAAGGTGCTCGCCACCCTGCTCCGCCCGGACGGCGGCCGGGCCGGCGTCTTCGGCAAGGACGTCGTCGAGGACGCCGACGCGGTCCGCGGGCGGGTGAGCCTCACCGGCCAGTACGCCTCCGTGGACGAGGACCTGACCGGCACGGAGAACCTGGTCCTCCTGGCCCGGCTGCTCGGCCACACCCGGCCCGCCGCCCGCGAGCGCTCCGCGCAGCTGCTCGCCGCGTTCGGCCTGGAGGAGGCCGCCGACAAGCAGATCAAGCACTACTCGGGCGGCATGAGGCGCCGCATCGACATCGCCGCGTCCATCCTCAACACCCCCGACCTGCTCTTCCTCGACGAACCGACGACCGGCCTCGACCCGCGCAGCCGCAACCAGGTCTGGGACATCGTCCGCGCGGTGGTCTCCCAGGGCACCACCGTCCTGCTGACCACCCAGTACCTGGACGAGGCGGACCAGCTGGCCTCCCGGGTCGCCGTCATCGACCACGGCAAGGTGATCGCGGAGGGCACGAAGGGCGAGCTGAAGGCCTCGGTCGGCTCGGGCTCGGTGCACGTGCGCCTCCGGGACCCCGGGCGGCGGGAGGAGGCCGAGCGGGTGCTGCGCGGCGTGCTGCGGGCCACCGTGCAGCTCGACCCGGACCCGGTCGCGCTCACCGCCACCGTCGACGGCCACGGGACGGACCTCGGGGCCGCCGAGCAGGCGGCGCGGGCGCTCGCGGAGCTGGCGCGGGCCGGGATCACGGTCGACAGCTTCGCGCTGGGACAGCCCAGCCTCGACGAGGTGTTCCTGGCGCTGACGGACAGGAAGGGAACGGCGGCATGACCACCGTCACCACCGGCAAGGACACGAAGGGCGCCGACACCGCCGAGTTCACCGCCCCCAGGGCCGAGGAGCTCGCGGAACTGCTCGTGGGACGGTCGCGGCCGCCCCGCCCCGGCGCGCTCTCCGCCTCGATGACGTTCGGCTGGCGGGCCATGCTGAAGATCAAGCACGTGCCGGAGCAGCTGTTCGACGTGACGGCGTTCCCGATCATGATGGTGCTGATGTACACGTACCTCTTCGGGGGCGCGCTGGCCGGTTCGGTCTCCTCGTACGTCCAGTTCCTGCTGCCGGGCATCCTGGTGATGAGCGTCGTGATGATCACGATGTACACCGGGATCTCGGTCAACACCGACATCGAGAAGGGCGTCTTCGACCGCTTCCGCACGCTGCCGATCTGGCGCCCGGCGCCGATGGTCGGCTACCTCCTCGGCGACGTCGTGCGCTATCTGATCGCCTCGGCCGTGATGCTGACGGTCGGCGTGGTCATCGGCTACCGCCCGGCGGGCGGGTTCCCGGGGGTGCTCCTCGGGATCGCGCTGCTCATGGTGTTCTCGTTCTCCTTCTCGTGGATCTGGACCATGTTCGGCCTGCTGCTGCGCAGCGAGAAGTCCGTGATGGGCGTCTCGATGATGGTGATCTTCCCGCTGACCTTCCTGTCGAACGTCTTCGTCGACCCGAAGACCATGCCGGGCTGGCTCCAGGCCTTCGTGAACAACAACCCGGTCACCCACGTGGCGAGCGCGGTCCGCGAGCTGATGGCGGGCGGCTGGCCGGGCGTCGACATCGCCTGGTCCCTGGGCTGGTCGGCGCTGTTCGTCCTGGTCTTCGGCTGGGTCACGATGCGGCTGTACAACCGCAAGTAGCGGGGGACGGTTGACCTTCCCCCGCGGGGAAGGCCGAGCATCGGTGGGGCCGGGCGCCACGGGGGCGGCCGGCACGGGGAGGTGGCACGCCGGTGGAACGGCACGGGACGCACGGGGCGGACGAACGGTACGGGACGGCCGGAGCGGCCGGAGTACGGGAACCGCTCATGACGATCGGGGAGTTCGCCCGCGCGTCCCGGCTCTCCGCCAAGGCGCTGCGCCGCTACGGCGAACTCGGCCTGCTCCCGCCCGCCCGCGTCGACGCGTACACCGGCTACCGGTACTACGCCGGGGCGCAGGTGGAGCGGGCGCGCCTGGTGGCCTGGCTGCGGCGGATCGGGATGCCGCTCGCCGGGGTCCGGGACGTGTGCGCGCTGCACGGCACGGACCCGGGGGCGGCCGCCCGCGCGGTCCGCGCCCACTGGGCCCGGGTCGAGACCGAGACGGCGGAACGGCGCGACCTGGCCGCCTCCCTGCTGGACCGACTGGGAGGAACCACCGGCATGACGACGACCGTACGGCCCCACGCCCTGCTCGCCGCCGCGCTCTCGGAGCGCGGACGGGTGCGGGAGACCCAGCAGGACCGGGCGCACGCAGGCCCGCGCCTGCTCGCCGTCGCGGACGGCTACGGCCCGGCGGGGGACCTGGCCGCGGCGGCCGCCCTCGCGGCCGTCGAGGGGCTTCCGGCGCCCGGCGGCCGGGCCGGGGACCTGCTCAACGCCCTGGAGGATGCCGTCCGCCGCGCGGACGCGCAGGTCGGCGCGGCGGCGCCCGGCTCGGGGACGACCCTGACGGCCGGGGTGTGGACGGGGTCCCGGCTCGCGCTCGCGCACGTGGGGGACGGGCGCGCCTACCTGCTGCGGGACGGGGCCCTCGTACGCCTCACCCGCGACCACACGGCCGTCCAGGCGCGGGTGGACGCGGGCGAACTCGCTCCGGCGGAGGCGGCGGCCCACCCGGACCGGGCCCTGCTCCTTCGGGCCCTCGACGGGGCGGGGGACGGGCCCGCGCCCGATCTGAGCCTGCACGAGGGGCGGCCCGGGGACCGCTGGCTGCTGTGCACGGACGGCCTGTCGGCGGTCGTCCCGGAGGCGGAGCTGCACGCCGCCCTGGCGGCCGGGACCGGCCCGGACGGGACCGCCCGGACCCTGCTCGCCCTCGCCGACGGGCGGGGCGGCCCCGACAACGCGTCGTGCGTCGTGGCGGACGTCCTGCCCCCGGGAGAGGCCGGTTGGGACTAGGAGGCCGTGCGGGGGACGGTCTGCTGGACCGACCAGCGGTTGCCGTCGGGGTCGGCGAAGTACACGAAGGAGCCCCAGGGGCGGTCGTCGATGTCGCTGACCTCGATGCCGCGCCCGGCGAGGTCGTCGTGGGCCTCCTGGATGTCGGCGACGACGACCTGGAGGTTGTCGAGGGAGCCGGGCTCCATTCCGGTGATGCCCTTGCCGAGGGCGATCGAGCAGGCCGAGCCGGGCGGGGTGAGCTGGACGAAGCGGACGTCCTCGCTCACGGTGACGTCGTGGTCGGCGTGGAAGCCGGCCTTCTCGTAGAAGGCCTTGGCCCGGTCGACGTCGGTGACGGGGACGCCGATCAGCTCCAGTTTGATGTCCATGGCGGGTTCCTCGCGCTCCTCGCGTTCCTCACGGGCGGGCCGCGCCGCGCGGCCCCACCGGCATCATGCGCCGGGAGGCCGCACGCCGCCGCCCGGCCGTCACTCGCCGCGGACGACCACGACCGGGCAGGGCGCGTGCTGGGCGACCTGGGTGGAGACCGAGCCGAGGACGGCCGCCCGGAAGCCGCTGTGGCCGCGGTCGCCGACGACGAGGAGGCTCGCCCCCTTCGCCGCGTCGACCAGGGCCTGCGAGGCGTTGCCGCCGACCACCGTGCGGGTGGCGTCGGCGGCCTCCTCCGGGGTGAGCGCGTCGGCCAGGGCCTGGTCGAGGATCTGCGCGGCGAGCCGCTCGGGGTCGAACTCCGCCGGTACGCCCGGCATCAGCGTCGCCCACGAGGCCGGGTACTCCCAGCCGATGACCGCCTCCAGGGAGTCCCCGGTCAGGGCGGCCTGCCCGGCCGCCCACTTCAGGGCCTTCAGGGAAGGCTCCGACCCGTCCACGCCCACCACGATCCTGCCGGCCATCGCCGACCTCCGTCCGTCGTACGGCACATCTGTGCGATCCGCCTCCAACGTAACAAATCGGTTGGACCGGTCGGTCAGTCGAGGCGCAGGTCGGCCAGCTGCCGCTCGAACGGGACGACCTCGTCCCCATCCGCCTCCCGGGCCGGGCGGGCCGCGACCGCGTCCGCGAACTCGTACCCGGCCCGGTTGATCCGGGCGGGCAGGCCTTCCGTGTACGCGTCGCCGCCCGAACCCCAGTCCTCCGAGGCCGCGTAGACGGCGGTCGGGACGGTCGGGGCCCGCAGGTGGGCGAAGAGCGGCCGCAGGGCGTGGTCGAGGACGAGCGAGTGGCGGGCGGTGCCGCCGGTCGCCCCGATCAGGACCGGGACGCCGGTCAGCGCCGTCGGGTCGACCAGGTCGAAGAACGACTTGAACAGGCCGCTGTACGAGGCGGAGAAGACCGGGGTCACCGCGATGACGCCGTCCGCGCCGGTCACCGTGTCGATCGCCCCCTGGAGCTTCCCGGAGGGGAAGCCGGTGACGAGGTTGTGGGCGATGTCGACGGCCAGGTCGCGGAGTTCGACCACCTCGACGTCGACCGCGTGCTCCTGCTCGGCCAGCCGGTAGCGGGCGGCTTGGAGGAGCCGGTCGGCGAGGAGCCGGGTGGAGGAGGGGCTGCTGAGTCCGGCCGACACGGCGACCAGCTTGAGCGTGCGCATGGGGTCAGACCTCCTGGGACTTCACGACGGCGGGGTGGAGCGGGGCGGTGGCGGGGACGTCGGCCGGGCGCAGGTTCGCGAACTCCTTGCGCAGCACCGGGACGACCTCCTCGCCGAGGAGGTCGAGCTGCTCCAGGACGGTCTTCAGGGGCAGTCCGGCGTGGTCGACCAGGAACAGCTGGCGCTGGTAGTCGCCCACGTAGTCGCGGAAGGACAGGGTCCGCTCGATGACCTCCTGCGGGGAGCCGACGGTCAGCGGGGTCTCGCGGCCGAACTCCTCCAGGGAGGGGCCGTGGCCGTAGACCGGCGCGTTGTCGAAGTACGGGCGGAACTCCCGTACCGCGTCCTGCGAGTTCTTCCTCATGAAGACCTGGCCGCCGAGGCCGACGATCGCCTGCTCGGGGGTGCCGTGGCCGTAGTGCGCGTACCGCTGCCGGTAGAGCCGGACCATCTTCTCGGTGTGCTGCTTGGGCCAGAAGATGTGGTTCGCGAAGAAGCCGTCGCCGTAGTAGGCGGCCTGTTCGGCGATCTCCGGGGAGCGGATGGAGCCGTGCCAGACGAACGGCGGGACGCCGTCGAGCGGGCGCGGGGTGGAGGTGAAGCCCTGGAGCGCGGTGCGGAACCTGCCCTCCCAGTCGACCACGTCCTCCCTCCACAGCTTGTGGAGCAGCGCGTAGTTCTCGATGGCGAGCGGGATGCCCTGGCGGATGTCCTGGCCGAACCACGGGTAGACCGGGCCGGTGTTGCCGCGGCCCATCATCAGGTCCACGCGGCCGTCGGCGAGGTGCTGGAGGGTCGCGTAGTCCTCGGCGATCTTCACCGGGTCGTTGGTGGTGATCAGGGTCGTGGACGTGGACAGGACCAGGTTCTCCGTGCGGGCGGCGATGTGCCCGAGGAGGGTGGTGGGGGACGACGGGACGAACGGCGGGTTGTGGTGCTCCCCGGTCGCGAAGACGTCGAGTCCGACCTCTTCGGCCTTGAGCGCGATGGCGACGGTGTTCTTGATCCGCTCGTGCTCGGTGGGGGTGCGGCCGGTGGTGGGGTCGGTCGTCACGTCGCCGACGGTGAAGATCCCGAACTGCATCGTGCTCACCTCTCGCGTTCCCGGGTGCCTTTCCCGGCTAGTGGTTGAATCTTAAACCATCACGTCCAACGGTGCGACCCCCCTCCCTATTCCTGGCTCCGCCTCCTCCCGCCGGGCCCCGTACGCTGGAGGGCATGACCGATTCCGGGACCGACACCGAACGCTGGAAAGAGCGCGGCGTGATGCTCCGCGTCTTCGTGTACGTCTTCGCCACGCACGCCTTCGCCGGCTTCGTCTGGATCCTCTTCTACGTGGGGCAGCACGCCCAGAAGTGAGCACGGCCACGCGGAAGGGGAGGCCGGGGCTCCCGTAGAGTTCGGCGGCGTGGACGGTGCGGGTGTGAACGGTGCGACGGGTGGCGCGACAGCGGGTGCGGGCGCGATATCCGTCGTCGGGATCGGCGCGGACGGCTGGGACGGGCTCCCCGAGGCCTCCCGCCGCGTCCTGCGCGCCGCCGGGGTCCTGATCGGCGCCCCCCGCCAGCTCGGCCTGCTGCCCGGCGACTGCCCCGGCGAGCGGATCGCCTGGCCCTCCCCCCTCCGTCCGGCCGTCCCCGGCCTGCTCGCCGCCCACGCGGGCCGCGCGATCGCCGTCCTGGCCAGCGGGGACCCCTCCTTCTACGGCATCGGCCGGACCCTCGCGGAGGCCGTCGGCGCCGACCGGCTCCGGATCCACCCGCACCCGTCCTCCGTCTCGTACGCCTGCGCCCGGCTCGGCTGGCCCCTGGAGGAGACCGAGACGGTGTCCCTGGTGGCCCGGCCGCTCGCCGCCCTCGCCGCCGTCCTGCACCCGGGGCGCCGGATCCTCGTCCTGGGCGAGGGCCCGGAGACCCCCGCCCGGGTGGCGTCCCTGTTGAGCGGCACCGGCTGGGGCGGCACCCGGATCCGGGTCCTGGAACAGCTCGGCGGCCCCCGCGAGCGGGTCCTCGACGCGACCGCCGCCGCCTGGCCGCACGAGCGGACCGACGCGCTGCACGTCCTCGCGCTCGACTGCGTGCGCGACCCGGACGCGCTGCGGCTCGGCGCCGCGCCGGGACTGCCGGACGAGGCGTACGAGCACGACGGGCAGCTCACCAAGCGGTACGTGCGCGCCGCCACCCTCGCCGCGCTCGCCCCCGCCCCCGGCGAACTCCTCTGGGACGTCGGCGGCGGCTCCGGCTCCATCGGCGTCGAATGGATGCGGACCCACCGCTCCTGCCGGGCCGTCGCGATCGAGAGGGACCCCGAGCGGGCCGCCCGGATCGCCCGCAACGCCGACGCGCTGGGCGTCCCGGCCCTGAAGGTCGTCACCGGTCCCGCCCCCGGGGCCCTCGCCGGCCTCCCGGCTCCGGACGCGATCTTCGTCGGCGGCGGTCTGACCGCCCCCGGCCTGCTCGCGGCCTGCTGGGACGCGCTGCCCCCCGGCGGCCGGCTCGTCGCCAACACCGTCACGCTCGAATCCGAGGCCCTGCTCGCCGACGCCCACCGCCGCCACGGCGGGGAACTCGTCCGGCTCGCGGTCGCCACCGCCGTCCCCGTGGGCGGCTTCACCGGCTGGCGGCAGGCGATGCCGGTCACGCAGTGGTCCGTCACGAAGCGGGCCGCCACGGAGCGGGCCGCCACGGAGGGGTCCGTCACCGAGCGGTCCGTCACCCGGCGGCCCGTCACGAAAGGTTCTGAAGAGGGATGACCGTCTACTTCATCGGCGCGGGCCCCGGCGCGGCCGACCTGATCACCGTGCGCGGCGCGCGGACCCTGGCGAGGTGCGGGGTCTGCCTCTACGCGGGCTCCCTCGTCCCCGTCGAGCTGCTCGCCGAGTGCCCGCCGGACGCGCGGCTCGTCGACACGGCCCTCCTCGACCTGGACCGGATCGTCGCGGAGATCGCCGCCGCCCACGAGGCGGGGCAGGACGTGGCCCGGCTGCACTCCGGGGACCCGTCGGTGTTCAGCGCGGTCGCGGAGCAGATGCGCCGCCTGGACGCGCTCGGCATCCCGTACGAGGTCGTGCCCGGGGTCCCGGCCTTCGCGGCGGCGGCGGCCGCGCTGAAGCGGGAGCTGACCGTCCCGACGGTCGGCCAGACCGTCATCCTCACCCGGATCGCGCAGCAGGCCACGCCGATGCCGGAGGGCGAGGACCTGGCGACCCTGGGCCGCAGCGGCGCCCTGCTCGTCCTCCACCTCGCCGCCCGCTACGTCGACCGGATCGTCGCCGAGCTCGTCCCCCACTACGGCGCGGACTGCCCGGCCGCCGTCGTCGCGATGGCCAGCCGCCCCGACGAGGTCGTCCTGCGCGGCACCCTGGACGACATCGCGGAGCAGACGAAGGCGGCCGGGATCACGAAGACCGCCGTCATCATCGTCGGCCGCACCCTCGCGGCCTCGGAGTTCCGCGACAGCCACCTCTACGACCCGGCCCGCGACCGCCACGCCTGCTGACGCCCGCGCACGCGGAGGGGCCCCGGGGATCTCCCCGGGGCCCCTCCGTCACGACCACTCGGCTCAGGTGTTCGGCCGCTTGCCGTGGTTCGCGCCCTTCTTCTTCCGGGCCCGCCGCTTGTTGCCACGCTTCGACATGAGACTCCCTCTCGGTCGCTCGTCGGGTGTTCGCCGCCCAGCCTAGGGGCGGGCCTCCCGGTCCGCACGTCGTGCCGGGTTCACGCCCCCGGCCCCCGCACCGAAGACCGTCCCACCACCGTTCCCGCGCGGTCGATGCAGATCACGTCCACCGCGACCGGGGCGCCGCGCAGGACCGTGAGGGATTCGTCGCGGGCGCGGGTGGCGACCAGGTCGCCGAGGGGGACGGCGGCGGCCTCGCAGAGGCGGAGGGCGGCCAGGCCGGTGTTCGCGGCGGCGATCTCCGCCGCCAGGGACGCGGACGCGCCGCCCGTGCGGGCCAGGTCCGCCAGGAAGGCCTTGTCGACCTGGGAGCGGGCCGAGTGCAGGTCCAGGTGGCCCGCCGCCAGCTTGGAGAGCTTCGCGAAGCCGCCGCAGACCGTCAGGCGGTCCACCGGGTGGCGCCGGACGTACTTGAGGACCGCGCCCGCGAAGTCGCCCATGTCGAGGAGGGCGATCTCCGGCAGGTCGTACAGGCCCGCCACCGTCCGCTCCGAGGTCGAGCCGGTGCAGCCGGCGACGTGCGTGAGGCCGCCCGCGCGGGCCACGTCCACGCCCCGGCGGATCGAGTCGATCCAGGCCGAGCAGGAGTACGGGACGACGATCCCGGTCGTGCCGAGGATCGACAGGCCGCCGAGGATGCCGATCCGGGGGTTCCAGGTGGAGCGGGCGATCTCGGCGCCGTTGTCGACGGAGATCGTGATCTCGACGTCGCCCGTGCCGCCGTGCCGGGCGGCCACCTCCGCCACGTGCTCGCGCATCAGCTGCCGGGGCACCGGGTTGATCGCCGGCTCGCCCACGTCGAGGGGGAGCCCGGGCAGGGTCACCGTGCCGACGCCCTCGCCCGCCCGGAAGACCACCCCGGAGCCCGGCCGCAGGAGCCGTACCGTCGAGCGGACCACGGCCCCGTGGGTGACGTCCGGGTCGTCGCCCGCGTCCTTCACCACCGCCGCCGTCGCCGTGTCCCCGGCGTGCTCCTCGGCCGTGAGCGCGAACGCCGGAGTCTGCCCCTTCGGCAGCGTGATCGTCACCGGATCGGGGAAGTCGCCGGTCAGGAGGGCCGTGTACGCGGCCGTCGTCGCCGCCGTCGCACAGGCGCCGGTCGTCCAGCCCGGGCGCAGACCGGTGTGCTTGAGTTGGGCCTCGCGCCCGCCGCCTGAACTCACGAAGGGGCTCCTGTGCACGTACTCATTCTCGGCGGGACCACCGAGGCCCGCGCCCTGGCGGGACTGCTCCACCCCCGCGTCCGGGTCACCAGCTCGCTCGCGGGACGGGTCGCCCGGCCCCGGCTGCCCGAGGGCGAGGTCCGGATCGGCGGCTTCGGCGGCGCCGACGGGCTCGCGGCCTGGATCGGGGAGCACGCGGTGGACGCGGTCATCGACGCCACGCACCCCTTCGCCGAGCGGATCAGTTTCCACGCGGCCCGGGCGGCCGCCACCGCCCATGTTCCCCTGCTCGCGCTGCGCCGGCCCGGCTGGGTCCCGGAGCGGGGCGACGACTGGCGCGACGTCGGCTCCCTGGCGGAGGCCGCCGCCGCCCTCGACGGCCTCGGGGACCGCGTGTTCCTGACCACCGGCCGCATGGGCCTCGCCGCCTTCGCCGACCGCCCGGAGTGGTTCCTGGTCCGCTCGGTCGACGCCCCCGAGGCCCCGGTGCCGGGCCGCGCCGAGATCCTCCTCGACCGGGGCCCCTTCACCCTCGAAGGGGAGCGGGAACTGCTGCGCCGCCACCGGATCGACGTCCTGGTCACCAAGGACAGCGGCGGCGCGGCGACCGCCCCGAAGCTGACCGCCGCCCGCGAGGCCGGGATCCCGGTCGTGGTGGTCCGCCGCCCGCCGGTCCCGGAGGGCGTACCGGTGGCGACGACCCCCGAGGAGGCCGCCGCCCGGGTGCTGCGTCAGAAGAGCCAGGAGGCCCAGATCCCGTAGGCCTCCGAGCGGACGGTCCGCTCGGCGCCCGAGGCGTCGGTGAGGACCACCCGGTAGTACTGGAGGCTCAGCAGGTCCTCGTGCACCTCCGCGTCGACGTAGGACGTGGGGCCGCTGCCGACGTCGCCCGTGGTGAGGGTGGTGTACGCGCCCGCATCGGGGTCCCAGCGCTCCACGCGGTACCGGGTGGCGGTCCCGCAGGGGACGGAGGACGCGTCGGAGCACCCCACGTAGAGGGACGGGTAGGGGGCGTCGTGGACCTCGGTGCCGGTCCAGCCCGGCGGCCGGGTGTCCGGCAGGGTGACGGCGATCTCCGCCGGGTGGTGCTCCTCGATGCGGTAGTCGGTGTCGTAGCGGTCCGCCGCGGCGACCCGGTAGACGTGCTCGCGGCCGTCGGGGACCGTCGGGCAGAGGATCTCGGTCTTCGTCCAGTCGGTCGTCCAGCAGTTCCTCTTCCAGGAGGTCGCGCCGGTGACGGGGTCGACGACGCCCTGCCACACCAGGTAGCCCTGGACGTCGTCGTCGGCCGGCGGGTTCCAGGTGAGGCGGACGCCGAGCGGGATCCGCTCGGCGGCCAGGTCCGGGACGGGGGCCGGGCGCTCGGTGTCCGGGGTGGTCGCGGTGGCGGCGGGCCCGGGCCGCGACGCGTGGCCGTACCGGTCGACCGTCACGACCCGGTACTCGTACGTCGTCTTCGACTTGCCCCGCACGTCCCAGCAGCGGCCGTCGACCATCTTGCGGCCGGCGTACGGCGGGACGGTGCTGTCCGCCCACGTCAGGCGCACGTCGGGGCCGGTCAGCGGCCGGTCGTCCGAGGTGAACGGCTTGCACCCGTCGACGGTGCCGGTCTCACCGGTCGCGGTGTCGGTGCGGACGATCCGGTACGTGGGGAGGGGACCCTCGTCGAAGGTCCACGGATCGACGCCGCTCCACTCGATCATCACGCCCTCGCCGGACCTGCTCGCCGTCGTCCGGTACGGGGGGACGGCCTCCGCCCGGTCGGCCATCGACAGCGTGGTCTCCACGGGGGCGGCGGCGTTGCCCCGCGCGTCGACGGACCGCACCGCGTACCGGTAGGAGTCGGCGACCGCGGCCGCCTGGAGCGGCAGGACGTCGGTCGCCGTCGTGGTGTCCCCGGTGCGCAGGGCGTTCACGTGCGCGCCGGTCGCGGGGTCGTACTGGAGGACCCGGTAGGAGGCGGCCCCGGCCACGGGGGACCACGTCAGGTGGGGGATGCCCGCCCGGTGGACGACGCGGAGGCCGGTGACGGGCGGCGGGGGCGTCAGGTCCCAGGTGGTGAGGGTGGCGGCGGGCGAGTACGCGGACCAGTTCCCGGCGGCGTCGCGGACCCGGCCCCGGTAGGTGGCCTTGCCGCCGTCGGCGGGCTGCCCGGTGTCGCAGGCGGAACTCCTGGCGCCGGAGTGGACCGTGGTCCAGGCGCCGGTCGCCGGGTTCTGCCGCTGGATCTCGTACCGGGCCACGTCGGCCAGGTTCGCCGCCGTGGTGACGAGCTGGGGCGCCGCGTAGGGCAGTTCGTCCGGGCAGCCGCTCAGCATGACGTGATCGGGGGCGGCGGGCGGGGTCCTGTCGACGGAGGCCACGGCGAGGTCGGGGCCGCCCGGGGACTCGTTGCCGGCCTTGTCGACGGCGCGGAGCTCGTAGAGGTACGTCGCGCCCGTGGCGGGCGGGGAGTCGGTGTACGAGACGCCGGTGACCAGGGCGGCGGGGCCGTTGACCCGGGTCCAGGCGGTGGTGGTGGACGGGCGCCGGTAGACGCGGTGGCCGGCGAGGTCCATCTCCCGCCCGGCCGCCCACTTCAGGGCGACCTTGTTCAGGGCGCGGTCGTACGCGGCGGTGGCGCCGGCCGGCGCGAGGGGGCGGACCTTGTCGACGGAGGCCGACGTGCGCGGGGCGTACGAGAACGTGACGCCGGCGGCGCCGGTCCAGGCCGCGTAGTAGACGCTGATGGTGTGCCTGCCGGCGGGGACGGTGAGGTCGACCGACTTCTTCTGGGTGGTGGAGACGTTCTTCCACAGGTCGATCTTGCGCACGCCGTCGATGTGGACGCGGATGCCGTCCTGGGCCGCGGCGGCGAAGGTGAAGGGGCCGCCGGAGCCGAAGTCCCGGGTGACGGTCCAGCGGACGGAGAAGTTGTCCTTGGGCAGCCTGCCGCCGGCGGGGTCGCCGTTGCCGTAGTTCTCGGCGACGGCGCTGTCGCAGCTGGTGATCCTGGGCGTGCCGCTGAAGGTGGAGTTGGCGAAGTACTCCGCCTTCCACACGGGGGAGGCGCAGGTGACGGCGGCGGAGGCCGGAGCGGCGGTCAGCAGGCCGCCGGATGCGGCGAGCGCGGCCGTGACGGCCAGGGCGCTCAGCCGGGGACGGGTCATCACGAAGGGAAGGGGCCTTTCCGGACCTTGATGAGGGGGAGGGGGAAGTGGGGGCGGCGGGGGTCAGACGATCGCGTTGTAGATGTTCCAGCCCCAGCCGATCTGGACGCGGGCGGCGTTCGGGGAGTCCTTGTAGAGCCAGAGCCGGCCGCCCCGGTCCCGGGCGATGCCGTCGGAGCGGCTCCAGCCGTCGACGTCACCGGTGCCCCGGACGACGTCGTACGCTTTCCAGCCGCCGCCGACGCGCACGCGGGGCTTGTACGGGGCGCGTTCCACTCCCGGCGCGTGCTTCCGGGGCTCGTACGACCAGAGCACGCCCTTCTTGTCGCGGGCGACGACCCTGTCGCCGATCGTGGAGATCAGGTTGTACGCGTTCCAGCCGCCGCCGACCCGCACGCGCGGCTTGAAAAGCTTGGTCGAGCCGTACCCGGCGTCGGGGTGGTTCCAGAGGACGCCGTCGCGGTCGCGGGCGATCAGCCCGTGCTTCCCCGCCGAGATCGCGGTGTAGGCGTTCCAGCCGCCGCCCACGCGCACGCGCGGCTTGAACGGGGCCGCCGGGTTGCCGGAACCCTCGTAGTACCAGAGGACGCCCGCCTTGTCCCGGGCGACGAGGTTCCCCCAGCCGTTCGCGGTCGTGCTGTCCAGCTTGGTGAGGGCGGTGTACGCGCCCCAGCCGCCGCCGACCCGCGTCGGCTTCTTGAAGGGCCGGTCGGCGCGGCCGGTGCCCTCGTACTGCCAGAGCACGCCCTTCTTGTCACGGGCGTGCACGGTCGTGCGCTGCCACGCGGTCGGGGTGCCGCGGACGAAGTGGAGGACGACGGGGCCGGTCGCCACCACGTTCCCGCCCTCGTCCTTCATCTCCAGGACGCCGGCGCGCCTGCCGAGCACCGCGTGGTTGTCGGAGCCGATCCGGACGTCGTAGGTGAGCGTCCGGGCCGCCCGGGTGGGCGTCAGGGACAGGGTGTAGCCGTCGTTGTGGCTGTCGGGCTGCTCGGCGCTCTCGTACTGCCAGCCGCAGCGCTCGTAAGGTCCGCCGTTCACCGAGCAGTCGGCGAGGGGCAGGTTGTCGTTGCCGGCCGAGGGGCCGGGCATGGGCAGGAGCAGTCCCGCGGTCACCCGTCCGGTCACGGAGGCCGGCAGGGTGACGGTGAAGCGGGTCGTCACCGGCGCGTCCTCGCCCACCGGCACGACCAGCGGGCCGCCCTCCTGGACGGCCGTGCCCGTTTCGGCGGCGGCACCGGCACCGGCACCGGCGGCGGCGATCGGGGCCGGGACCGGAGACGGGGCCGCGACGGCGGCGGTGGCGGTCGCCGGGACGATGCCGGAGGCCAGGGCCGTCGCCACGATCAGAGCGGTACGCGTACGGGCCACGGGTCCCCCAGAAGGCTTCGGACGGAGCGGGAGGCGGCATGCCGCCTTTCGGACACCTGTGTGACCGGCGGGGTGCGGTGAGGGTTGCCCCCGACCGCACCCCTTTCTTCCCGCGCCGCGCCCCGCGCCCCCGCCCCGTACCGGCCTACCCGTACCGGACCCGTACCGACCTGCCCGTACCGGACCCGTACCGGCCTACCCGTACCGGCGCGGCGTCCACGCGATCGTCCGGCCGTCCGCCCGCTCGACCGCCCGCGTCTGCGAGGAGCCGATCAGGAGGAGGGTGCGCATGTCGACCTCGGAGGGGTCCAGGGTCTTCAGGGTCAGGACCCGGACCGACTGCTCGGGGCCGCCCACGTCGCGGGCGACGACCACCGGGGTGTCGGGGGAGCGGACCTCCAGGAGGAGGTCGCGGGCGGCCGCCACCTGGTGGGTGCGGGACTTGGAGCCCGGGTTGTACAGGGCGATGACCAGGTCCGCGCCGGCCGCCGCGCGCAGCCGGTCCGCGATCACGTCCCAGGGCTTGAGGCGGTCGGAGAGCGAGATCGTCGCGTAGTCGTGGCCGAGCGGGGCGCCCGCCGCCGCGGCGGCCGCGTTGGCTGCGGTCACCCCCGGGAGGACCCGTACGGGAACGTCCGCGTACTCCGGTTCCGACGCCACCTCCAGGACCGCCGTCGCCATGGCGAAGACGCCCGGGTCGCCGCCCGAGACGACCGCGACCCGGTGCCCGCGCCGGGCCAGGTCCAGGGCGAACTCGGCGCGCTCCGACTCCACCTTGTTGTCGGAGCCGTGCCGCCGCTGCCCGGGGCGCAGGACCGGCACCCGGTCCAGATAGGTGGTGTAGCCGACCAGGACGTCCGCGTTGACGAGCGCCCCGCGCGACTCCGGCGTTAGCCAGGGCGCGCCCGCCGGGCCGGTGCCGACCACGACGACCTCGCCGCGCTCCCGCACCGGCGGCTCCTCGTCGACGCGGGAGGGCAGGACGGCGACCGAGAAGTACGGGACCGACTCGGGGTCCACGTCCGCCAGGCGCTCCGTCCGCTCGCCCGCCATGAACGCCCGCTCCACGTACCGCGCGTCCTCCAGGCGGCCCGCCCGCTCCAGGGCCCGCCGCACGGTGGGGAAGGTGCGGCCGAGCTTCATCACGACCGCCGAGTCCGTGCCCGCGAGCCGGGCCGTCAGCTCGTCCTCCGGCAGCGTGCCCGGGACGATCGTCAGCACCTCCTCCGCCTCGCACAGCGGCTCCCCGAGCCGGGCGGCGGCGGCGCTCACCGAGGTCACGCCGGGGATGACGGTCGTGTCGTAGCGGTGCGCGAGCCGCTTGTGCATGTGCTGGTACGAGCCGTAGAAGAGCGGGTCGCCCTCGGCGAGGACCGCGACCGTGCGGCCCGCGTCCAGGTGGGCGGCGAGCCGGGCCGCCGCCTCCTCGTAGAAGTCGTTCAGGGCGCCCCGGTAGCCGCCGGGGTGGTCCGTGGTCTCCACCGTGAGCGGGTACATCAACCGCTCCTCGACGTGGTCCTCGCGCAGGTGCGGGGCCGCGATCGAGCGGGCGATGGAGCGCCCGTGGCGGGCCGAGTGGTAGGCGATCACGTCGGCGGACGCGATGGCCTTCACGGCGGCGAGGGTGAGGAGGTCGGGGTCGCCGGGCCCGAGCCCCACGCCGTACAGCTTGCCGACGGTGTTTCCGGCCGGGTTCCCGGTCACTGCTGGATCTCCGCTTCGTGCGCGAGGGCGTTGATCGCGGCGGCCGTCATGGCGCTGCCGCCGCGCCGGCCCCGGACGACGAGGTGGTCGAGGCCGAGGGTGTTGGCGGCGAGGGCGTCCTTGGACTCGGCGGCGCCGATGAAGCCGACCGGTATGCCGAGGACGGCGGCGGGCCGCCCCGCGCCCTTCGCGACCATCTCCAGGAGGTGGAAGAGGGCGGTGGGCGCGTTGCCGATGGCGACGACGGAGCCTTCGAGGCGGTCGCGCCAGAGTTCGAGGGCGGCGGCGGAGCGGGTGGTGCCGAGCTCGGCGGCCAGGGCCGGGACGGCCGGGTCGGAGAGCGTGCAGAGCACCTCGTTGTCGGCGGGCAGCCGCTTGCGGGTGACGCCGCTGGCGACCATCCGCGCGTCGCAGAGGATCGGCGCGCCGGCCCGGAGCGCGGCGCGGGCGCTCGCGACGACGCCCGGCGAGTACGCGATGTCCTGCACGAGGTCGGTCATGCCGCAGGCGTGGATCATCCGGACCGCCACCTGGGCGACGTCGGCGGGCAGGCCCGTGAGATCCGCCTCGGCGCGGATCGTGGCAAAGGAACGGCGGTAGATCTCCGTGCCGTCCTTCTCGTAGTCGAACATCCTGTTCTCGCTCATCTCGTTGTGCGGGGCGCGGTACGGGCCGTGGTGACCGCTGGGGCCAGGCCGGTGCGGGGGACGGGGGCGCCGTCGACCAGGTAGCCGCCGCCGGGGGCGGCGAGGACGTCGACCCAGTCGCCGTGCGGGTGGCCGCAGCGGCGCTCGCAGCCGGAGTAGTGGACGGGCAGGCCGGGGCGGCCGGGGACCGCGTCCGCCCGGACGTCCGCGAGGGACTTGGCGCAGCCGGGCCGCCCGGTGCAGGCGCTGACGCCGGCCCAGGGGGAGTCGGGCCGGGTGATCAGGCCGTGCGCCTCCAGGGCGGGCAGCCGGGCGGGGTCCGTCCCGGCGACGACGGCCCCGCGCCAGGGCGTGAGCCGCACCTCGTCGGCGGGCAGCAGGGCCCGCAGCTGGGCGGCGGTGAGGCGGCCGAGAGGGGCGAGGACGTGCAGGGCGGCGGGTCCGAGGGGGCCGGGGGCGGGGGGCGGCCCCTGCGGCGGGGCGGGGTCCGGCACCTCCTCCGCCGCGAGCGCCTCTCGTACGTCCCGTATGTCCCGTACGTCTCGCGCGTCGGCTCCGTGGCCCTCCGGCAGCTCCCGTACGCGCCAGGCGCCGGTGCCGGCCGCGCGGGCGGCGGAGAGGAAGGCGCGGGCGGCGGCCAGGGCGGCGCGGGGGGCGTCGGCGGCGGCGACGCGCACGGCCCGGCCGCCCATGTGCAGGTGTGCGGTGCGGGGGTCCACTGCGACCAAGGTCACATCCCCGCCGAGGCCGGTGACGTCGCCGCGGCCGTCGTCCAGGACGAAGAGGAAGCGGCCCGAGAGCCCGGCGGCCCAGGGCGCGGCGCAGAGCCGTTCGTCCAGCTCGCGGGCCCACAACTGCACGTCGGCCGCGCCGAGTCCGTCGAGCCCCGAGGCCGGGGAGGCCACGATGTTGCGGACGCGCTCGTGGGTGGGGGAGGGCAGCAGGCCCGCCTCCGCGAGGAGCGGCGCGAGCTCCGCGCCGCAGCCGTCGGCCAGACCGCGCAGCTCGGCGTTCCCGCGCGAGGTGACGCTGATCCGCCCGTCCCCGAGGGCCTCGGCGGCGTCCGCCAGGACCTCCACCTGACGGGCCGTCAGACGCCCTGCGGGCAGCCGCAGTCGGGCCAGGTTCCCGTCGTCGGCGGCGTGCAACCGCAGCGCCCCCGGACAGGCGTCACCGCGCTCCCGCACACGGGGTGCGCCGGGGGCGGGCGTCGGTGACGGGACGGGCGGCGGCATGGCGGCGAGCATACCCACGGGAAACCGCCGGTCGACGGGGTGTGACCGGCCTGACTCGGGACACCGTGACGGACGGGCGCGGGGCGGTCGCCCGGGGGGCCGGTGGGGGTGCGGTGGTGGGCTTGCCGGTTCTTCGGCGGGGGCGTGGTGGTGGGCTTGCCGGTTCTTCGGCGGGGGGCGCGCTGACTGGCTGCCCGGGCCTCCGGCGGGGTGCGGCGACGAGCTGCCCGGCCGTTCCGGCGGGGTGCGGCAGCAGACTTCCCGGGCCTCGGCGCGGCTACGGCGACCGGCTGTCCGGTCCTCCGGCGAGAGCGTGCCGGCCGGCTTCCTCGCGGGGGTGCGACAGCAGACTTCCCGGACCCCCGGCGCGGCTACGGCGACCGGCTGTCCGGTTCTCCGGCTCCCCGGTGGGGACGTGCCGGTCGGTCGACCGGGTCCTCGGTGGGGGTGCGGCAGCAGGTTTCCCGGGCCTTCGGCAGGGGGGCCGGTCGGTCGTCCGGGTCCCCGGTGTGGAGGTGCCGTCCCGCCGTACGCCGCGGGAGCCGGTGTGATCCGACCGACCCTCCCGCTCCCTCCAGCCGCCGGAACCCACGATCTAGGATGCAGAGCGGCATGGGGTCCCAGGACCCCGGGGAGGAAGCCCGGTGAGATTCCGGCGCGGTCCCGCCACTGTGAGCCGGCCCGGCACCGTCCGGGCCGGTGAGTCAGGAACTCCCGCCGTCCACACGACCACCCGGGGCGCGGACAACCCCGAGGAAGGCCTGCGCTCGCCATGCTTCTGCTGCTGTCGCACTCCGACACCGACCTGCTCAGCGCCCGCGCGGCCGGCGGCCCGGTGGAGTACCGGTTCGCCAACCCCTCCCGGCTCCCGCTCGCCGATCTCGACGGCCTCCTCGACGGCGCCGACCTCGTCGTCGTCCGGCTCCTCGGCGGGCTCCGCTCCTGGCAGGACGGGCTCGACGCGATCCGCGCCGCCGGAAAGCCGGTGGTCGTGCTCAGCGGCGAGCAGGCGCCCGACGCCCAGCTGATGGAGGCCTCCACCGTGCCCGTCGGCGTCGCCACCGAGGCGCACGCCTACCTGGCGCACGGCGGCCCCGCCAACCTGGAGCAGCTCGCCCGCTTCCTCTCCGACACCGTCCTGCTCACCGGCCACGGCTTCGAGGCCCCGGCCGCCGCCCCGACCTGGGGCCCGCTGGAGCGCACCCCGAAGGCCACCGGGGGCCCGACGATCGCCGTGCTCTACTACCGCGCCCACCACATGAGCGGCAACACCGCCTTCGTCGGCGCCCTGTGCGACGCGATCGAGGACGCCGGAGCGCGCGCCCTCCCGCTGTACGTGGCGTCCCTGCGCGCCCCCGAGCCGGAGCTGCTCGACACCCTCCGCACCGCCGACGCGATCGTCACCACCGTGCTCGCGGCGGGCGGCACCAAGCCCGCCGAGGCGCAGGCCGGCGGCGACGAGGAGGCCTGGGACGCGGGCGCGCTCGCCGCGCTCGACGTGCCGATCCTCCAGGCCCTGTGCCTGACCGGTTCCCGCGCCGCCTGGGAGGAGAACGACGAGGGCCTCTCCCCGCTGGACGCCGCCAGCCAGGTCGCCGTCCCCGAGTTCGACGGGCGCCTGATCACCGTCCCGTTCTCCTTCAAGGAGATCGACGAGGACGGCCTGCCCGCGTACGTGGCGGACGCCGAGCGCGCGGCCCGCGTCGCCGGGATCGCCGTGCGGCACGCCCGCCTGCGGCACATCCCGAACGCCGAGAAGAAGCTGGCGCTCGTCCTCTCCGCGTACCCCACCAAGCACTCCCGCATCGGCAACGCCGTCGGCCTCGACACCCCCGCCTCCGCCGTCTCGCTGCTGCGCCGGCTGATCGAGGAGGGCTACGACTTCGGTCCCGCCGAGGACCTCCCGGGCCTGGTCTCGGGCGACGGCGACGAGCTGATCTACGCCCTCATCGAGGCCGGCGGCCACGACCAGGACTGGCTGACCGAGGAGCAGTTGGCCAAGAACCCGGTCCGCATCCCGGCCGCCGACTACAAGCGCTGGTACGCGACCCTCCCCGAGGAGCTGCGCACCCACGTCGAGGAGCACTGGGGCCCGGCGCCCGGCGAGATGTTCCTCGACCGGTCCCGGAACCCCGAGGGCGACATCGTCCTCGCGGCCCTGCGGCGCGGGAACCTCCTGGTCCTCATCCAGCCGCCGCGCGGCTTCGGCGAGAACCCGATCGCGATCTACCACGACCCCGACCTCCCGCCGTCCCACCACTACCTGGCGGCCTACCGCTGGATCGCGGCCCGCGCCGAGGACGGCGGCTTCGGCGCCGACGCCATGGTGCACCTGGGCAAGCACGGCAACCTGGAGTGGCTGCCCGGCAAGAACGCCGGCCTCTCCGCCGCCTGCGGCCCGGACGCGGCCCTCGGCGACATCCCGCTGGTCTACCCGTTCCTGGTCAACGACCCGGGCGAGGGCACCCAGGCCAAGCGGCGCGTGCACGCCACCCTGGTCGACCACCTGGTGCCGCCGATGGCCCGCGCCGACTCGTACGGCGACATCGCGCGCCTGGAGCAGCTGCTCGACGAGTACGCGCAGATCTCCTCCATGGACCCGGCGAAGCTGCCCGCGATCCGCGCCCAGATCTGGACCCTGATCCAGGCCGCCAAGCTCGACCACGACCTGGGGCTCGAAGAGCGCCCGGAGGACGACGGCTTCGACGACTTCCTGCTGCACGTCGACGGCTGGCTGTGCGAGGTCAAGGACGCCCAGATCCGCGACGGCCTGCACGTCCTCGGCGGCGCCCCGACCGGCGAGGCCCGGGTCAACCTGGTCCTCTCCATCCTGCGCGCCCGCCAGATCTGGGGCGGTACGCAGGCGCTGCCCGGTCTGCGCGAGGCCCTGGGCCTGGACGAGTCGGCCGCGACCCGCACCACCGCCGACGAGGCGGAGGCGAAGGCGCGCGAGCTGGTCGAGGCGATGGAGGCCGCCGACTGGGCGGTGGAGGCGATCGAGTCGGTCGCGGCCGACCACGGCCCCGACGTGCGGGCCGTGCTGCGGTTCGCCGCCGAGCAGGTCGTGCCGCGCCTGGCCGCCACCACCGACGAGCTGGCGCACGCCGTGCACGCCCTGAACGGCGGCTTCGTCCCGGCCGGCCCGTCCGGCTCCCCGCTGCGCGGTCTGGTCAACGTCCTGCCGACCGGCCGCAACTTCTACTCCGTCGACCCCAAGGCCGTCCCCTCCCGTCTCGCCTGGGAGACCGGCCAGGCGCTCGCGGACTCGCTCCTGGAGCGCTACCGCACCGACAACGGCGACTGGCCGACCTCCGTGGGCCTCTCCCTCTGGGGCACGAGCGCGATGCGCACCGCCGGCGACGACGTGGCCGAGGCGCTGGCCCTGCTCGGCGTCCGCCCGCTGTGGGACGAGGCCTCGCGCCGCGTGAACGGCCTGGAACCGATCCCGCTCGCCGAGCTGGGCCGCCCCCGCGTCGACGTCACCCTGCGCATCTCGGGCTTCTTCCGCGACGCGTTCCCGCACGTCATCGGCCTCCTGGACGACGCCGTACGGCTGGTGGCGGGCCTGGAGGACGAGTCCGCCGAGGACAACTACGTACGGGCGCACGCGCAGGCCGACCTGGCCGAGCACGGCGACGAACGGCGCGCCACCACCCGCATCTTCGGCTCCCGGCCGGGGACGTACGGCGCGGGCATCCTCCAGCTGATCGACTCCCGCGACTGGCGCACGGACGCCGACCTCGCCGAGGTGTACACGGTGTGGGGCGGTTACGCGTACGGGCGCGGGCTCGAAGGGCGCCCGGCGCGGGCCGAGATGGAGACCGCGTACAAGCGGATCGCGGTGGCCGCGAAGAACACGGACACGCGCGAGCACGACATCGCGGACTCCGACGACTACTTCCAGTACCACGGCGGCATGGTCGCGACCGTCCGCGCGCTCAAGGGCACGGCCCCCGAGGCGTACATCGGCGACTCGACCCGCCCGGAGACCGTCCGCACCCGCACCCTGGTCGAGGAGACCTCCCGGGTCTTCCGGGCCCGCGTGGTCAACCCGCGCTGGATCGAGGCGATGCGCCGCCACGGCTACAAGGGCGCGTTCGAGCTGGCGGCGACCGTCGACTACCTCTTCGGGTACGACGCCACGACGGGCGTGGTCGCGGACTGGATGTACGACAAGCTGACGCAGGAGTACGTCCTCGACCCGGAGAACCAGGCCTTCCTCAAGGAGGCCAACCCCTGGGCCCTGCACGGCATCGCGGAACGCCTCCTGGAGGCCGAGTCGCGCGGCATGTGGGAGAAGCCGGACCCGGAGACCCTTGCCGCGCTGCGGCAGGTGTTCCTGGAGACGGAGGGCGACCTGGAGGACTCTTCTTCCGACGACTAGGTCAGGACGACCAGGTCACGACGGCTAGGACATCAGGGCGGCCTCCGGGGTCAGTTCGAGCACGCGGCCCCGGAAGCCCGCCCGCAGCCGCCGGTCGTGGCTGACGACGACCAGCGTGCCCCGGTACGCGGCGAGGGCGGCCTCGATCTCCTCCACCAGGCCCGGGGCGAGGTGGTTGGTGGGCTCGTCGAGGAGGAGCAGGTCGGCGGGCGAGGTCACGAGCCGGGCCAGCTCCAGCTTGCGGCGCTGCCCGACGGACAGGTGCCGGACGGGAGTCGTCAGATCGCGGGCGGAGAAGAGCCCGAGGGCGAGGAGCCGGTCCGCGCGGTCCGCCCCGAAGGCCTCGGCCACCGTACGGGGGTCGGTGGGCGGGGCCGTCTCCTGGCGGAGCAGCCCGACCCGGGCGGGGGCGCTCACGACGCCCGCGTCCGGCGCGAGTTCGCCCGCGAGGACCTTCAGGAGGGTGGTCTTCCCGGCGCCGTTCGGACCGGTGACCAGGAGACGTTCGCCCGCGTCGAGGTGGAGGGCGTCGAGCCGGAGCCGTCCGTCCACCCGTAGATCCGCGAGGTCCACGGGTGCCCCCTCCCCCGCGAGGTCCGCGCGGAACGCCAGGGGCTCCGGCGGCGCGGGCACGGGGTGGGCGGCGAGCCGCGCGAGCCGTTCGCGGGCGGCCCGGATGCGGCTCATGGCGCCGTGCGCCCGCGACCGGGCCCGGAAGGCGCCTGCCCCGCTGAACGCGGCCGGGGCCTTGCGGGGGATCGCGGAGAACCGGTCGATGTGGGTGTCCGCGAGCGCCGTGTACCGGGCCAGCTCCTCCTTCCACTCCTCGTGCTCCCGCACCCTGCGCGCCCGTTCGGCGGCGCGCCCGGCCAGGTAGCCGGCGTAGCCGTTGCCGTAGCGGCGGAGGGTGTGGCGGTCCTCGTCGACCTCCAGGACGGCGGTGGCGACCCGGTCGAGGAAGACGCGGTCGTGGGAGACGGCGACGACCGTGCCCCGGTGGGCGCGCAGCCGGTCCTCCAGCCAGGCCACGGCCTCGTCGTCCAGGTCGTTGGTGGGCTCGTCGAGCAGCAGCAGTTCGGGCTCGGCGGCGAGCACGGCCGCGAGGGCGAGCCGGGACCGCTGCCCGCCGGAGAGCGTCCCGAGCGGCCGGTCGCGGTCGAGCGGCCCCCGCTCCCCGAGCCTCCGCAGGGTCGTCTCCACCCGCCGGTCGGCCCCGGCGCCGCCCCGGGCCTCGTAGGCGGCGAGCAGCCGGGCGTACCCGTCGAGGTCGCCGGTCGCGGCGAGGCCCGCCTCGGCGGCCCGGATGGCCCGCTCGAGCTCTCGGACGTCCGCGAGGGCGCGGTCGACGGCGTCCCCGACGGTGGCGGCCGGCGGGAGATCCAGGGTCTGGGCGAGGTGTCCGAGGCCGCCGGGGGCGTGGACGTCCACGCTGCCGTTGTCGGGGGCCTCCAGGCCGGCGAGCAGCCGCAGGAGGGTGGACTTCCCGGAGCCGTTGTCCCCGACGACCCCGAGCCGTTCCCCGGCCCGGACGGAGAGGGAGACGCGGTCGAGCACGGTCCGGGACCGCGCGTCCGTGGCGTCGTAGCGCTTGGTGACGTCGGTGAGTTGGGCACGGAACAAGGGCTGTCTCCTGTACGTCGACGACATGAGCGAGATGCAACGAGACGTCTCGTCTCGTTGTGTCGAAGGTACAGCAGGGGCGCGCTCCCCGCAAGACGTTACGTCTCGTTGGGTTCGCGCTCGGGGGATTCCCGCTCGTCGGGTGCGTGCCCGGCGGGCCGGTGGGCGGGTCAGGCGGAGGCTATGCGCAGGACCAGGGCGGCCGCCGCGAGCAGGGCGAGGACCGCGGCCGGGGCCACCACGTAGTCCTTCGCGCGCAGGTGGGTGATGACGGCGCCGAGGAAGTAGAGGATCACGCCGATCGCCGCCGCCTCGCCGAGCGCGGGCACGGCCAGGCCCACGAGGAGGCCGATCGCGCCGGCCGCCTTCGCGGCCGCGAGCCAGGGGAACCAGGACTCGGGAACGCCGAACCTGGTCATGTTGTCGATGATCTGCGGGTTGCGCGTGAAGGTGAAGAAGGCGGAGGCGGAGAGCGCGAGGGCGAGCAGGGCGGCGACGACGGCGTAGGCGATGAACATGGGGACGCTCCAACGATAAGTCAGCAACAATCGTTGAACTGTATCAACGGTTTCCCTCGCTCCACAATAGGGCCGCTGTTACGGTGGATGACATGGCAGCAGTTCTCCCGAGCGACCGTCTCGGCTTCCTCCTCTCCTTCCGCGGGGAGCTCACCGGCGCGCGGATCCGCGCCGCCCTGGGCGTCGCCGGGCTGCACCCGAGGAGCGTGATGACGCTCATGCAACTCGCCCCCGGGGCCATGAGCCAGCGGGACCTGGCCGCCGCCATGGAGGTCGACCCCAGCCAACTGGTCTCGATCCTCAACGAGTTGGAGGACCAGGGGCTCGCGGAGCGGCGGCGCGACCCCGCCGACCGGCGCCGGCACATCGTGGAGATCACGGAGACGGGCGCGGCCGCCCTGGAGCGGGTCGACACGGCGGTGAGCGCGGCGGAGCGGGAGCTCTTCGGCGGCCTCACCGACACCGAACAGGCGCTGCTGCGGAGCCTGCTGGACCGGGTGGTGGTCGACCGGGCCGGTCACGAGTGCGGGGCCGAGTAGGTACGGCCTGATCGGGCGGCCGGGCAGGCGGACGGGTGGTCGATGAGTTTCGGCGCGGCCGGGAGTCCACCCCCATGACCGTCCCACCACCGAGGAGACCGCCATGGCCGAGACCGACACCAGGACCCTGGACACCGCCGGAGCCGCCCTGCGCTACGACGTGCGCCCCGGCACGGACGCCGGTGAGCCTCCCCTTCTGCTCATCGGGTCCCCCATGGACGCGACCGGCTTCGCCACCCTCGCCTCCCACTTCCCCGACCGGACCGTCGTGACGTACGACCCGCGCGGGGTGTCCCGCAGCGTGCGGACCGACGGGGCGGCGGAGACGCTTCCCGAGGAGCACGCCGACGACCTGGCCCGCCTCGTCGAGGCGCTCGGCGCCGGCCCCGTGGACGTCTTCGCGAGCAGTGGCGGCGCCGTCAACGCCCTCGCCCTGGTCGCCCGGCGCGGCGACCTGGTGCGCACCCTCGTCGCGCACGAGCCCCCGCTGGCCCGGGTCGTCCCGGACCGGGAGGCGGCCCTCGCGGCCTGCGCGGACATCCGCGAGACCTATTTGCGGGAGGGCTGGGGGCCCGGGATGGCCAAGTTCCTCGCGCTGGTGAGCCACCTGGGCCCCGTCCCCGCCGACTGGACCGAGCGGCCCGCCCCCTCCCCGGACGCGTTCGGGCTGCCGACCGAGGACGACGGCACCCGCGAGGACCCGCTGCTCGGCCAGAACATCCGCGGCTGCACCTCCCACCTCCCCGACTTCGCCGCCCTGCGCGCCACGCCGACCCGGATCGTCGTCGCCGCCGGGAAGGAGTCCGAGGGCACGCTCGCCGCGCGCGCCGCGCTCGCCGTCGCGGAGGGGCTCGGGACCCCGCTCACCGTCTTCCCCAGCCACCACGGCGGCTTCCTGGGCGGCGAGTTCGGCCAGCACGGCGCCCCGGAGGAGTTCGCCGCGGCGCTCCGGACGGCCCTGGAGGGCGACGACAGCTGACTCACCCGGCCCGGGGCCCGGCGACGGCGACCGATCCGGGCGACACGAACGCGGCGACGGTCCCCACCGCCGCCGCGTTCGTGTCGCCCGCACCCTTCCCAAGGCTCATTGTTCTAGTAGAGTGCGAACAAGGGAGGTTTTCATGAACCGAGCCACACCCCGTCTCCGCGCGCTCTCCGCGCTCCCCTTCGTCCTCGCGCTCCTCGTGTACTCGCTGGTGTTCGCCCTCTGGTACGACCGGCTGCCCGACCCCCTCGCCACCCACTTCGGCACCGAGGGCGGAGGCCGCGCCGACGGATTCACCGACCGCGCCGCCTACGCGGCCGTCAGCACGGCCCTGCTCCTCGGCCTCGCCGTCGGCTGGCACTTCTTCGTCCGCCGCACCGCCCTGTGGGGCGCGTGGGCCACGGCAGGCTTCACCGGAGCGCTGCTCGTCCTGATCCTGCGGGACAACCTGGACGCCACCGACCCGGCCCAGGTCGTCTCCCCGCTCGCCAACCTCACCGTCGCGGCCGCCGTCGCCGCCGTCCTCGCCCTCGCGGGCCGGGCCCTGACCCGGCTCGTCCCCGAGGAGGAGCCGGTCCCCGGCCCCGGCGCCGCGGACGGCCCCCGGCTCCCGCTCGGCCCGAGCGAGGTCGCCGGCTGGTCCCGCGCCGCCGGTTCCCGGCCGCTCACCGCCCTCGCGGTCCTCGCCCTCGCCGCCGTCCCCGTCACCCTGCTCCTGGTCCCCTGGCCCGAGGCCTGGCCCGCCCTCCTCGGCCTGGTCGTCGGAGTGCCGGGACTCGCCCTCGCCCGCGTCCGGGTCACCGTCGACCGGCGCGGCCTCACCGTCCGGCCCGCCCTCGTCCCCCGGCCCCGCGTCCGCGTCCCGCTCGCCGAGGTCACCGGCGCCACCGTCCGCGACATCGACCCCGTCACCGAGTTCGGCGGCTGGGGCTACCGGGTGTGGCCGCAGCGCACGGGCGTCGTCCTGCGCTCCGGCGAGGCCCTCGTCGTACGGCGCGACAGCGGGCGCGAGTTCGCGGTCACCGTGTCCGACGCGCACACCGCGGCCGCCCTCCTCAACACCCTCGTCGAACGGCGTGGGAGGCTCTGACCGTGCTCTTCCGCGTCGACCCGGCCTCGGCCGTCCCCCTCGGTGACCAGATCGCCGCCTGCGTCCGGGGCGCGCTCGCCGACGGCTCGGCCGCTCCCGGCGAACGCCTCCCGGCCGCCCGGGAACTCGCCGACTCCCTCGGCGTCAACGTCCACACCGTCCTGCGCGGCTACCAGCGGCTCCGGGAGGAGGGCCTGATCGAACTCCGCCGGGGCCGGGGCGCCATCGTCGTCCCCGGCGCCACCGCTCCCGACCGGGCCCGGCTGGTCTCCCGGCTCCGCGAGGCGGCGGCGGAGGCCCGCGAACTGGGCCTCACGGACGAGGAGTTCCTGGACCTGGCGCGCACGAGCCTGGGGTAGGAGGCCCGTACCCCCGACGGGTCCCGCGCCCCGGGCCCGCCCCCGTACGGCACCTCGGTCCCCGTACGGCCCGCCTCCGTACGGCCGGGTCCCGTACGGCCCCTCAGCCCAGCTCGCGCACCGGCTTCCCCGCCAGGAACGCCTCGACGTCTTCCACCGCCTGCCCGAAGTACCGCCCGTAGTTCCCCTCCGTCACGTACCCGAGGTGGGGGAGGGCCAGGACGTTCGGCAGGGTCCGCAGCGGGTCGTCGGCGGGCAGCGGCTCCGTGTCGTAGACGTCGAGGCCCGCCCCCGCGATCCACCCCTCACGCAGCGCCCGCAGCAGCGCCCCGCCGTCGACAAGCCCGGCCCGGGAGGTGTTGACGAGGTACGCGGACGGGCGCATCGCCCGCAGTTCGGGCTCCCCGACCAGGCCCCGGGTGCGGTCGGAGAGCACCATGTGCAGCGACACGAAGTCGCCCTCCGCCATCAGCTCCCGCAGGTCCTTCACGTACCGCGCGCCGTGCTCGGCGGCCCGCTCCTCCGTCAGGTGCGGGCTCCAGGCGGCGACGTCCATGCCGAAGGCGAGGCCGATCCGGGCCATCTTCGCGCCGATCTTGCCGAGGCCGACGAGCCCCAGGGTCCGGCCGGCCAGGTCGGCGCCGACGGTGGACTGCCAGGGCCCGCCCTCCCGCACCGCCCGCGCCTCGGCCGGCACGTGCCGGGCCAGGCCGAGCAGGAGCGCCCAGGTCAGCTCGGTCGGCGGCGTGGAAGAGCTCTCCGTGCCGCAGACGGTGACGCCCCGGGCGCGGGCGGCGGCGACGTCGATCGAGGCGTTCCGCAGGCCGGAGGTGATCAGGAGCCGCAGCCGGGGCAGCCGGTCGAGCAGCGCCGCGTCGACCGGCGTCCGCTCCCGCATGACGACGAGGATCTCGCAGTCCCCGACCGCGTCGACCAGGGCGTCCCGGTCGGTGAGGTGCTCGCGCAGGACGCGCACCTCGACGCGGCCGTCGAGCGGGCTCCAGTCGGCGGAGGACAGGGCGACGCCCTGGTAGTCGTCGAGTACGGCACAGCGCAGCTTCATGGGGTACATGATCGCGTACGCGCTCCGCCGGGGGAACGGGTCAGGAGGCCGCGGGGAACTCCTTCTCCACCCGGGCCGGGACCAGCGCCGCCCCCGCGATCAGCCCGACCGCGATCGTCGTCACGATCGTGACGAAGTCCATCAGGTCGTGGAAGCCGTGCAGGACGTGCCCGCCCGCCAGGGAGGTGAGCGCCCGCAGCCCCAGGGAGCCTGCGGTGAGGGTGAAGAAGCCGCCCAGGAGGAGCACGAGCCGGGGCGGGCGCCCGGCCGGCCGGGAGAGGAGGTCCGCGGCGGCGGCGAGGGCCGTCGCGGCGACGAAGGTGCCCGCGACCTCCCCGACCAGGGCCGTGCCCGCCGCCTGCGCCCCGAGCGCCAGGTACACCAGGCCCGCCGGCCACCCCGCGACCCGCCACGGCACCCCGAAGGCGAGGACCAGGCCCAGCGTGAACACCGCCCAGCTCCCCACGATCACCCACCGGGACAGGTCCGGGTCCCCGACGGTGTCGAAGAGCGCGCCGGTCGGGGTGCCCGTGACGGCCACGCCGAGCAGCACGCCCACGTACAGCTGGAGGAGCAGGACCAGGGCGTACACGAGCCGGACGGCGCCGGTCGTCAGGAACCCGCCGACCAGTTCGGCGGCGGCCGCGCTGAGCAGGTCGCCGGGCACGAAGAAGAACAGCGCCGGAAGCATGATCATCACCGGTCCGCCGTGGCCGCTCTCCGGCCGGAGCAGCCCGAGCGTCACCAGGGAGACCAGGGTGGCGGCGAGCAGCGGCAGGACCCGGGCGAGGCGTGGGTGCCGCTCGGAGAGCACGGTGAGCGCGGCGACCGGGGTCGCGAGGAGGGCGGTGGTGCCGATCTCGTACCAGGTGGCCTGCACGGCGGGCGCGAAGCCGACGGCGAAGAGGACGATGCCGATCAGCCGGGCCCAGGAGGGCACGGGGGAGGGCAGCGCCTCGATCCGCCGCAGCCCGGCGACCGCCTCGGGCAGGGCGGGCCGCTCGGTCCGCAGCCGCTCGACGAACTCCTTCAGGGCGACGGCCCGGTCGAGCCGGGCGACGTCCGGGAAGGCCCTGACGGTCGAGGTGAGGGTGAGGCCCCCGGCGGTCACCGTCAGCACGGCGCCGTCCGCGACGACCACGGTCTCGGCCCGCCCGCCGTACGTCCGGGCGACGCCCCGCACGATCCGGTCGACCCCTTCGGCGCCCTCGCCGCTGAACCGCAGCAGGAAGCGGGCCAGTTCGCGGAGGAAGTCGTGGAGGACGGCGGGGTCGGCGTCGGAGCCGGAAGCCGGGACGCCGTCCGGCGAAGGCGGGCCCGGCTCCCCGCCGCCCACCGGCTCTCCGCCGCCCACCGGCTCTCCGCCGCTCGTCGCCCCTCCGCCGCCCACCGGCTCTCCTCCGCTCACCGGCCCTCTCCGCTCACCGCTCCCCGTCGTCCCTCACCTGCGTACGGTGCCGTCGGTCTTGAGGTCCGCCAGTTGCTCCTCGAACTCGTCGAGCTTGTCGGGGCAGTAGACCTTCAGGACGATCCGCTCGGCCTCGACGGCCCGGTCGTCGGAGATGACGGGCCGCTGGCCGGGCCCGGTGGCGCCGTTGGACTGCTGGATCTTCCACAGCGCCGTCTCCAGGGCGTTGCCCGGTGCCTCGCAGACCTGCCCGCCGTCCGTGCCGAGCAGCCGCTCGACGGTGTCCGTGTCGGGGGACGGGTATCCGGCCCTGACCAGCTCCTCCTGGAGCTGATTGGCCTTGGAGAGCGTCTCGTTGTTCCGCTTCACGGACTCGTAGCGGATCAGGCCGGTGACGACGAGGGCGACCAGGATGACGATCGCGCCCCAGTAGATCCACCGGTGCTCGGAGGCGAAGCGGGTGGGGCTCATGCCTGCCCTCCCTCGGTCGGCTTCGGGCCGGCGGCGGCCGTGCGCCAGTCCGGCTTGCGGAACTTCAGGAAGAGCGCCGGGATCAGCAGGCCCAGGATCACCAGACCGCCGCCGATGACGAGCACGTACGACCAGACGCTGCTGCCGCCGAACTGCGACGGCGGGACGAAGCCGATGGCGAGGGCCGCCAGGGAGGCGAGCAGGCCGACCGAGCACAGCAGGCCCAGGACGGGCGCCCGGTAGCCGCGCGGATGGTCCGGCTGGGTCTTCCGCAGGCGCATCGCGGCCACGAACATCAGCAGGTAGACGATCAGGTACACCTGCGTGGTGATGGTGGAGAAGATCCAGTACACGCTCGACACGTTGGGGATCAGCGCGTAGAGCAGGGCGATGACCGAGGTCACCACGCCCTGCGTGACCAGGATGTTCTGCTGGATGCCGTACTTGTTGAGCTTCTGCAGGAACGGCGGCAGGTAGCCCTCGCCGCGCGAGATCTCCAGGAGGCCCTTGGACGGCCCGGCGAGCCAGGTCAACATGCCGCCGAGGGAGGCGGAGATCAGCATGACGGCGGCGATCGGGGTCATCCACCCGACGTGGAAGTACGAGAAGAAGGCGTTGAAGGCCTGCATCACGCCGGCCGTCAGGCTGAGCTGGTCGGCGGGGACGACCCAGCTGATCGCGAGCGCCGGCAGGATGAAGATCAGCAGGACCAGGCCCACCGCCAGGAACATCGACTTCGGGTACTCCTTCGCCGGGTCCTTGAGCGAGGAGACGTGCACGGCGTTCATCTCCATGCCGGAGTACGACAGGAAGTTGTTGACGATCAGGACGAGGCTGGCGAGGCCCGTCCACTGCGGCAGCAGGTGGTTCGCGTCCATCGGCGCGGCCGACGCGTTGCCCTGGCCGAGGAAGACCATGCCGAGGACGACGAGGACCGTGCCCGGCACCAGGGTCCCGATGATCAGGCCCCAGCTGGAGAGCCCGGCGAGGGCCTTCGTGCCGCGCGAGGAGACCCACACGCCGGTCCAGTACAGGACCATGATGACGATCGCCGTGTAGACGCCGTTCGACGCGAGGGAGGGGTCGATGACGTACGCGATGGTGGAGGCCACGAAGGCGAGCAGGCTCGGGTAATAGAAGATCGTCATCGCGAACTGGCACCAGACCGCGAGGAACCCGAGCGGCTTGGAGAGGCCCTCGGACACCCAGCGGTAGACGCCGCCGCTCCAGCCGGAGGCGAGCTCGGCGGAGACCAGGGCGGTCGGCAGCAGGAACACGACGGCCGGCACGAGGTAGAGGAACACGCAGGCCAGGCCGTAGACGGCCATCGTCGGCGCGGCCCGCAGGCTGGCCACCGACGCGGTCGTCATCAGGGCCAGCGTCACCCAGGTGAGGGTGGTGGGCGCGGGCCGCGTCGCCGCCGCCCGTGGTCGGGGAACGTCGGCCGGGGTGTCGATGCTGCTCATGGGCCCTCCGGGCGTGGAGCGTCGGGCGTCGCGCGTCGGACGATCACCCCACGCTCCGACGGCACCCGGGGCCGGGCAACCGGAGGCGCCCGGACGGGCTAACGGCCCTCGCGCCGCCCGGTGGACTCCTCCGGGGGCTCCTCGGGGGACCGCTCCGCGGCCCGTTCCGCCGACTGCCCCTCCGGCCGTTCCTCCGGCCGTTCCCCTGTCCGTTCTTCCGGCCGTCCGGCCGCCCGTTCCGCCGCCCGCCGGTACTCCGCGTTGATGCGCTGGGCCTCTTCCAGCTGGTCCTCCAGGATGACGATGCGGCAGGCCGCCTCGACCGGGGTGCCCTGGTCGACGAGTTCCCGGGCGCGGGCCGCGATCCGCAGCTGGTAGCGGGAGTAGCGGCGGTGGCCGCCCCCGGAGCGGAGCGGGGTGATCAGACGGGCCTCGCCGAGGGCGCGGAGGAAGCCCGGGGTCGTGCCGAGCATCTCGGCGGCCCGTCCCATGGTGTAGGCCGGGTAGTCGTCGTCGTCGAGTCGCTCGCCGAGCGGATTGTCCGCTGTCATCTGCACCTCTTCCGGGGAACGCTTCGGGGCCCGGGCGCCGTCCGGCACCTGGGCCCCGGGGGAAATTCAACCACCGGAGGGCGCGCCGCCTAGAATCGGCTCTCATGTCGAAGCCTGACGAACTGCTGATTGACATCGCCACCACGGTGGAGTCCGGGCAGAGCAATCAGATGTCCCTGACCGTGGTCGCGGGGGGCGTGGTCATCACCGGGCGCCTGGCCCCCGAGGCCCTCTGGAGAGAGCGGGTGTCGGAGGTCCTGACGGACTCCGCCCGGCTCGGAGAGTTCTCCGGGGTCTTCAAGCCCTCCGAACGGAAGGAAGACCCGCCGACGCACCTCCACTTCCACCTGGCCCGGATCCTCCAGGGCACGGTGGGCATCCCCGAGACGGGCGGGATGTACCGCGTCGCGATCGCCGACGTCAGCGCGTGGACGGTGGGCGACTTCCGCTACTCCGACCACTGAGCCGCCGACGGACGAACGAGGAGGGCCCGACCGGCACGTGCCGGTCGGGCCCTCCTCGTTCCCGGAGCTCCGGGGTTCCCGGAACGGGGTCAGACGGTCTCGGCGGCCGTCGCCACGGGGAACGTGCCGCAGGTGAAGCCGAGACGGGTCATGGCCCGCACGACCTCCCCGGCGCTGAAGTCGCGGCGGTCCTGGCGGGTGACGACCTCGCCGACCTGCTTCGCGGGGTACTGACGGCGGCCGACGGTGACGAACTCGCCGGTGCCCGGCTCGGGCTTGACGCCCTTCATCGAGTCCAGCACGCCGCTCTTCGTCAGGTCGAAGGGGAAACGGGCGATGACACAGCGCATGATGCCTCTCAGGGGGTGGCAGGGAAGTGCGGGAGGGAAGGGACGGGAGGGGAGGACGGCTCAGCGGGCGGCCGCGACGTCGCCGACGACGTCCCGGATCCGGAGCCGGTCCGTGTACGAGGAGGCGGCGCGGGCGGCGGTGAGCTGGGCCCGGGTGACCAGGCCGGCGGGCCGGTCGTCGCCGTCGCGGACGAGCAGCTGTCCGGTGCGCGCGGCGGCCATGACGGACAGGGCCACCTCGACGGTCAGGTGGTCGGGTGCCTGCGTCGCGGCCTCGTCGGGGGAGGTCCTGCGGAGCTGCGTGCGGAGCGGTGTCACGAGGTGCCTCCTGCGGCTGCGGGGAAAGGACGGGGACGCCGTACGGGGTGACGCGACCGGCCGGGGTGCCCGGGTGCGCCGGGTGACCGGGCGGGCCCCCGGCGGTCGCGTCCGGAGGCGTTACGCGGCGGCGGGACGGCGGCCGGTCCCGTGGGGGCGGCGGCTCCGTCGGGAGCGGCCGGGGGCGCCGTCGCGGCGGCGTTCGGCCGCGGGGGCCGTGATGACGACGGGGACGCCGGACGGCGCCTGCGCGCCGGTGATGCGGTGCAGCTCGTCCCCGCCGGAGCGGACCTCGGTGACGCGGGGCCGGATGCCCGCGTCCGCCATGAGGCGGACCATGCCCCGGCGCTGGCCCGGGGTGACCAGGGTGACGACGCTGCCGGACTCGCCCGCGCGGGCGGTGCGGCCGCCGCGGTGCAGGTAGTCCTTGTGGTCGGCGGGCGGATCGACGTTGACGACGAGGTCGAGGTGGTCGACGTGGATGCCGCGGGCGGCGACGTTCGTGGCGACGAGCACGGAGACGTGCCCGGTCTTGAACTGCGCCAGGGTGCGGGTGCGCTGGGCCTGCGACTTCCCGCCGTGCAGCGCGGCGGCCCGCACGCCGCTGAGGAGCAGGTCGCGGGTCAGCCGGTCGACGTCGTGCTTGGTGTCGAGGAACATGATCACGCGCCCGTCGCGGGCGGCGATCTCCGTCGTGGTGGCCTGCTTGTCGGAGCCGTGGACGTGCAGCACGTGGTGCTCCATCGTCGTGACCGCGCCGGCGGACGGGTCGACCGAGTGGACGACCGGGTCGTTCAGGTAGCGGCGCACGAGCAGGTCGACGTTGCGGTCCAGGGTGGCGGAGAACAGCATCCGCTGCCCCTCCGGCCGCACCTGGTCGAGCAGGGCGGTGACCTGCGGCATGAAGCCCATGTCGGCCATCTGGTCGGCCTCGTCGAGGACCGTGGTCTCCACCCGGTCGAGGACGCAGTCGCCGCGGTCGATGAGGTCCTTGAGGCGGCCGGGGGTCGCGACGACGACCTCGGCGCCGGAGCGGAGCGCGCTCGTCTGCCGGCCGATCGACACCCCGCCGACGACGGTGGTCGTCCGGAGCCGGAGCGGACGGGCGTACGGGGCGAGGGCGTCGGTCACCTGCTGGGCCAGCTCGCGGGTGGGCACGAGGACCAGGGCGAGGGGCCGCCGGGGCTCGGCGCGCTTCCCGGCGGTCCGGGCGAGCAGCGCCAGGCCGAAGGCCAGGGTCTTGCCGGAGCCGGTCCGGCCGCGGCCCAGGGCGTCACGGCCCGCGAGGGTGTTCGGCAGGGTCGCGCCCTGGATCGGGAAGGGCACGGTCATGCCCTCGGCGGCGAGGGCGGCGAGCAGCGGGGCGGGCAGGTCGAGCGCGGCGAACGTCTCGACGGGCGGCAGCGCGGGGGTGACCGTCCGGGGGAGCGCGAACTCGGCGGGCGGGCCCGAGGGCGTCCGGCCCCCGCCCGGGGAACGGGTGCGGCCGCGGGGCTGCGAGCGGGCGGAACGGGTGGAATGCGCATGTGTACGCGTGCGGTTCATGGCGAACCTTCCTCGATGCGGCGCATATCAAGGAATTCCCGCGGCAGAAATGCGGCACGGACAATTGCGAGACAAGCCGGACCGAAATGAGAGGGGTCCTTCTATGCAAAGAGCTGGGGCCCGCACCCCAAGGTGCGGGCCCCAGCTCGTGCTGCGCGCGGCGCTTCGTGAGAAGCGCCGCGCGTCAGTGACAGCGTCAGGCGGAGACGATGTTCTCCGCGGTCGGGCCCTTCTGGCCCTGCGCGATGTCGAAGTTCACCTTCTGGCCTTCCTGGAGCTCACGGAAGCCCTGCGCGGCGATGTTCGAGTAGTGGGCGAACACGTCGGGGCCGCCACCGTCCTGCTCGATGAAGCCGAAGCCCTTTTCCGCGTTGAACCACTTGACGGTACCGGAAGCCATGTCTTTTCTCCTTCGGGGCAGTGCTCGGAAATCCACACCGTGCGGATTCCGTGTCGCCGCGATGATCGCCCCGACCGGAAAAGACCGGTCATGCTCATGTGCTGATGACGCTCATGCTTCGGGAACCACAACTGCAACTGATGTCGACGGTAGCACGGTGAATGACGGAACGCAGGGCGAGTAATTATTTCCGCGTGTTCCGGTGAGGAATTCTCACGGCGCGTGGTGCTGAATTCTCACTTCGCGAAATCAGATTTCCTGCACCGGCCCGCCACTCCTGCCACCCCTGCCGCTCCTGTCACCCCTTCACCCCGGAGACGACGAGGAACGGCGGGTGGTCGGCCTCCGCCGGGCGGCTGCCCAGGAGGGACGAGTGCCGGGGGAGTACGGGCTCGTGGACGTCCAGATCGGTGAAGCCGGCCTTGCCCAGGACGTCGAGGTACGTCTGGCACGGCCAGTGGTGGTCGACCAGGTCCAGCGGGGCGGCGCCGCCGGGCCGTTCGAGGCGGGTCCGGCGGCGCTCGCCCTTGGTGTAGACGCGGCCGGGGTCGCCGGTGCGGAAGGTCGAGAAGCGGATGCCGGTGCTGCGCGGGTTGGCGTCGAGGACGGCGTACCGGCCGCCGGGGCGCAGGACGCGGTGGACCTCGGCGGCGATGTCGTGCAGGCCCTCGATCTCCCCGACGGTGACGAAGACGAAGCAGGACATGGCGGCGTCCACGGAGCCCTCGTCGAGGAACGCGAGCCGGCCGTCCTCGATCAGCCGGTGGTCGATCCTCGGGTGCGGGTGCCGTTCGCGGGCGACGGCCAGCATCCCCGGCGAGACGTCGGCGGCCACGACGCGCGCGTCGGAGGCCTCGACGACCCGGGCGGCGACCTTGCCGGGCCCGCAGCCGTGGTCCAGGACCGTGCGGACGGCGGAGGAGCCGATGCCGAGGGCGTGGAAGACGGCCGGGTAGCCGATGAGGCGCTCGGGGAGGTCGTCGTAGGAGTCGTAGCCGTCGGCGTCGATGCCGGTGTTGATGTCGGCGTCGATGTCGGCAGGGGTGTCCGTGCTGGTGCTGGTGCTGGTGCTGGTGTCGCCGGTGTCGTCGGCGTCCTTCCATGCGGTGCTGCTGCTCATACGGGGTCGCCTTCCGGCTGTCGGCCTACAGGGGTACAGAGGTGCTGGGGAACACCCTCGGTGATCCACTTCTCCCGGAACGTACTGCTTGTCCCGTCGTGCCGGTATCCGCCCGATCGGCCCGCGCGCCTTCCTCCCCGGGAGCCATCCGCGCAGGTCGGAGCGGGTACGGCGGGGGCCCGGGGGGCCGGGGGCGCCGCTCCGTCACCCGTCCAACGGGTGAACCCCCGCCCGGCCCTCCGTACGGAACCGCAGGTCAGCGGCGGGGAGCCCGTCAAGGCGGCGGAGAACGGACGGCCCCGGCCCGCCCCTTCCTCACCCGCCCGGGCCAACGGGCTCCCCCGCTGCCGGGCGCCGCCCCCGCCCCCGTGGGTTGATGAGAGGCACGGGGCCGTCCGCAGCGGGCGTGCCGTCGAGCGAAGGGGAAGCCGTGGCGCTCCACGAGATGAAGGCCCCGACGAGGGCCGACGCGCGGACGGACGTGTTCGCCTCGCCGCTCAGCGAGCGGGTCCTGCCGAAGTACCGGATGCCCGAGGAGCCCTCCCTGCCGGAGGCCGTCTACGCGATGCTCCACAACGAGCTGCTGCTCGACGGGAACGCGGCGCAGAACCTGGCGACGTTCTGCACGACCTGGTCGGACGACGAGGTCCGGCGCCTGATGGACGAGTGCCTCGACAAGAACATGATCGACAAGGACGAGTACCCGCAGACCGCCGAGATCGAGGCGCGGTGCGTGAACATCCTGGCCGATCTGTGGAACGCCCCGGAGGTCCCGGGCCGCGGGGCCATGGGCTGCTCCACCACCGGCTCCAGCGAGGCCGCCATGCTGGGCGGCCTGGCCCTGAAGTGGCGGTGGCGGGAACGGCGCAGGGCCGAGGGCAAGCCCGTCGACCGGCCCAACATCGTGGCCGGACCCGTCCAGATCTGCTGGGACAAGTTCGCCCGCTACTTCGACGTCGAACTGCGCCAGGTCCCCCTGGAGGACGGCGCGACCGGCCTGCGGCCGCACCAGCTGCGCGAGTACGTCGACGAGAACACGATCGGCGTCGTCGCGATCCTCGGCGTCACCTTCACCTGCGACTACGAGCCGGTCGCGGAGATCGCCGCCGAACTCGACCGGATCCAGGAGGAGACGGGGCTCGACGTCCCGATCCACGTCGACGCCGCCAGCGGCGGTTTCGTCGCGCCCTTCCTCCACCGGGACCTGGTCTGGGACTTCCGGCTCGAACGGGTCTCCTCCATCAACGCCTCCGGCCACAAGTACGGCCTCGCGCCCCTCGGCGTGGGCTGGGCGGTCTGGCGCACGGCGGACCTGCTGCCGAAGGACCTCGTCTTCGACGTGAACTACCTCGGCGGCGACCTGCCGACCTTCGCCCTCAACTTCTCCCGGCCCGGCGGCGAGATCGTCGCCCAGTACTACAACTTCCTGCGCCTGGGGCGGGCCGGTTACCGGCGCGTCCAGGGGGTCTGCGCGGAGACCGCCCGCTACCTGGCCGGGCAGGTCGAGGAGATGGGCCCGTTCACCCTGCTGTACGACGGGCAGGGGGCGCTGCCGGCCGTCTCGTACACCCTCACCGACCCGGAGGGCGCGGGCTTCAGCCTGTACGACCTCTCCGACCAGCTCCGGATGCGGGGCTGGCAGGTGCCCTCGTACCCGCTGCCGCCCGACCGGCAGGAGACCGTCGTCCAGCGGGTCCTGATCCGGCACGGGGTGGGCCGGGACGAGGTCGACCTGCTCGCCCGGGACATGCGGCACTCCCTGGAGCGCCTCACCCGGGGCAAGCCGGCGGACTCGGAGCGCGCGGGATTCCACCACTGACCCGGGGCCGGGCGGACACCCGTACGAACGCCGGTACGGATACCGGTACGGACACCGGTCAGGATTCGAGAAGCGCGGTCGGGGCGGGCGTGGCTAGCGTGGTCGGCATGGACCTCACCATCCACACCACCGCCCTCCCGCACGACGACCCGGACGCCGCCGTCGCCTTCTACCGCGACGCCCTCGGCTTCGAGGTCCGCAGCGACGTCGGGGAGGGGGCCATGCGCTGGATCACGGTCGGGCCGCCCGGGCAGCCCGGCACCTCGATCCTGCTCGCGCCGCCCGCCGCCGACCCCGGCGTCACCGAGGACGAGCGCCGCGTCGTCGCGGAGATGATGGCCAAGGGCACGTACGGCTGGATCCTCCTCGCCACCCGCGACCTCGGCGCCACCTTCGAGAAGGTCCGGGCCGCCGGCGCCGAGGTCGTCCAGGAGCCGACGGACCAGCCGTACGGCATCCGCGACTGCGCCTTCCGCGACCCGGCGGGCAACCTCGTCCGCGTCCAGGAACTCCGCTGACCCGCCGTACGGGAGAGAGGAGTTCCCCCATGTGCCACCCCGCGTGGGCCCGCGCCCGCGAACGCGCCGCCCGGGAGCGGGCCGCGCCGGATCCGTCCGTTCCGGGTCCGGCCGCCCCGGCCCAGGGCGCCCCGCATCCGGTCGCTCCGGGGCCGGTTGGTCCTGACCGGGCCGTACGGGGTCCGGTCACCCCGGGTCCGGTTGCCCCCGGCCCGGTCGTCCCCGAGCAGGTGGTCCCGGTGCGGGACGCCCCCGCGCCGGTCGCCTCCTAGACAGCCGGTCGCCTCCTAGACGGCCGGCCGACCCGCCCCGTCCCCCGTCTCCGCGTACCCCTGCCGTTCCAAGACCTCCGCGACCCGTGGCGGGCGGTACGACGGGCCCTTGAGGACCTTGCCGTCCTCGCGGAGGACGGGGCGGCCGTCGGGGCCGAGCTTCGACATGTTGGCGCGGTGGACCTCGGCGAGGACGGCGTCGAGGTCCACGCCGTGGACCAGGGCCGTGCCGTACGCGAGGTAGACGACGTCGGCCAGTTCGTGCGCGATGTCCACGAGGCGCCCCGCCTCCGTCGCCTCCGCGACCTCGGCCACCTCCTCCTCCAGGAGCGTCTGGCGGTGCCGGGCCAGCTCCGGGGGGACGGCGGCCGGCCGGCCGGTGCCGGTGCCGAGGCCGAAGGCCCGGTGGAACTCGCGGACCAGGTCCTGAGGGGTGGGGGCGGTCATGCGGTCGTCCTTTCGCGACGCAGGGCGAGCACCGCGTTGTGACCGCCGAAACCGAAGGAGTTGCCGAGGACGACGTCGCCGGAGTCCGGCAGCGGGCGCGGCACGTGCGTGACCACGTCCAGGGCGCAGGCGTCGTCGAGGTCGTCGCAGCCGATCGTAGGCGGGATCCGGCCGTGGTGGAGCGTGAGCGCGGCGGCCACGGCCGCCACCGCCCCGGCGGCTCCCTGGAGGTGGCCGATGTTCCCCTTCACGGCGGTCACCGGCGGGTCCCCGTCCTCCCCGAAGACCCGGCGCAGGGCCGCCGCCTCCGCCAGGTCGCCCTCCACGGTGGCGGTGGCGTGCGCGCTGACGTGGACGACGTCGGCCGGTACGGCGCCGGCGTCGGCGAGCGCCCGGCGCAGGGCGCGCACGATCCCGGAGCCCGTGGGGTCGGGCGCGACGATGTGGTGGGCGTCGGCGGACAGGCCCCAGCCCGCCGCCTCGCAGTAGATCCGCGCGCCCCGGGCCCGCGCGTGCTCCTCGGACTCCAGGACGACCGTGCCGGCGCCCTCGCCGTGGACGAAGCCGTCCCGGTCCTTGGCGAAGGGGCGCGAGGCCCGGCCGGGTTCGTCGTTGCGCGTGGACAGGGCCCGCATCGCGGCGAAGGCGCCCATCACGGCGGGCGTGACGGCCGCCTCCGTCCCGCCCGCCACGACGACGTCGAGGTGTCCGTACCGGATGCGGTCGATCGCCTGCCCGATCGCCTCGGTGCCGGAGGCGCACGCGCTGACGACGGTGCGGGCCTCGCCGGTGATCCGCAGGTCGAGGGAGACCTGGGAGGCCGCCTGGGAGGGGACGGTCATGGCGGCGGTGAGCGGCGGTACGCCCCGGGGCCCCTTGTCGCGCAGCCTCCGGTCCCCGTCGACCAGGACGGGGGCGCCGCCGATGATGGTGCCGAGGGAGACCCCCACCCGGTCCGGGTCGAGGCCGCTCTCCCCGGTCCCCGAGGGGGCGAAGCCCGCGTCCCGCCAGGCCTCGCGGGCGGCGACCACCGCGAACCGGGCGGCGCGGTTCATGCGCCGGGCCACGGCCGGGGGCAGCAGCCCGGCGGGGTCCTCCGGCACGGTCGCGGCGATCCGCACGGGCAGACCGGCGAACTCCTCGCCCTCCAGGGCCCGTACGCCGCCGCGGCCCTCCAGGAGCCCCCGCCACAGCTCCGGGACGCCGACGCCGAGCGGGGTGATCGCGCCGAGTCCGGTGATCACGACCCGGCGCGGTGCCGGCCGGTCCGCTCCGGACCGGCCCCCGGACGGAGACGGAGACGGGGGTGGGGGCGAAGGCGGATACGGGTCCGGGGACGGGTGCTGCATGGGGATCTGCTTTCCTGTCGTCGCAGTCGCTCAACTCCACCGCTTTTGGCGGCAGTTGAAAACCATCAAAGCGATTCCCCGGATCTCCGCGCAAGGTGACGAGGCTCTCGTCACTTTCTTCGCGCGCGGTAGAATCGTGTTCCATCGGGGGAGGGGAACGAAGAGCATGGAACTGCCGCAGCTCCTGCGTGCCTGGAGGGTCGACGCGGGCGCGAAGCTCGGACGGGAAAGGGCACTTCCGCAGAAGGAAGTCGCCGAACTCATGGGCGTGAGCGAGCGCTGGTACCGCAGTCTGGAGGCCGGGGACTCCGTATCGCTTTCCAGTGACGTATTGAGCCGGCTTTCCGCGGCGCTCGTGCTTGGCCCCGACGAACGGATGGTGCTTTACAGCAGCGCCCTCGCCGGCGCCGCCGGCATCGCCCTCGCGGACGAGACGGGCGAGACGGAGAGCCAGCTCGCGCTCCTGCACCTGGTCACGGCGCAGGGCCTTTTCCCGGCCTATCTCACCGACGGTTCCTGGAACATGCTGGGCTACAACACGCTCATGGCCGCCTGGTTCCCCTGGGTCCGCGAGCCGCACGCCAATCTCATGCGCTGGGCGCTGAACGACCCCTCAGCACGTGAGCAGATGATCGACTGGCAGGAGCACGCGGAGGTGTACCTCGCGATGCTCCGGTTCGCCCTGGCCGCGAACTCCTCCCGTGACGCTCCCCGTGACGCCCCCCGCGCCGCCCCGCTCAGGGCGCTGCTCGACGGCATACTGCGGGATCCCGAATGCCGCCGGCTGTGGGAGCGGAAGCCGAAGGTCGTCGCCTTCCGCCAGGGTCACCGGTACCGCCTCGCGCTGCCGCACGTCTCGCCCGAGCCGATCACCGTGACCTCCCAGGTGCTTCTCCCCGCCTATCAACACGGCCTCCGCTGCGTCTTCCTGCTGCCGTAGGCCACACCCTACACACGGAATACCCGGTGTGAACCGGCAAGTTTTTGCCGGTTCCGCCGCCGGCGACCGGCAATTTCCTGCCGGTCGCCTTTCCTTTTGTACCGCTTCGGCGACCGGTAACTCCACGAACCCGTACAACTCCGCCCGGCGGCAAACTTTTGCCGCTTGACGGCCACTTGGCCCGCTGGCAGCATCCTGGTCCCACGAACCATTTTCGGACAATCCCGAAGGTTTAAACGAAGCAATGGCATTGCAATTTGCGAGTACGGCCAACCGGACCGTTCTCGCCCGCAGTCATCAGAAGCGCCTCGACCAGGTGTTCGCCTCGACGGAATACCAGCGGGCCGAATACCACGCGACCGAACACGGCGGAAGCGAATACCACGGAGCCGAGAACCGGCGGGCCGAATACCGCAGCCGTTTCCGCACCTGGGAGCGCGTCGCCACCGTACGGAACAGCCCGATGCGGTCCCTGGAGGCCGACGGCGAGCTCTTCTTCAGCCCCGAGCTCGTCCCCGCCCTCGCCCACCCCGTGCTCCGGCGGGCCGCGCCGCACGTCCGTGAGACCGTGCTGGTCCACCGGCTCTACGAGTACCTCCGGTTCACCATCGACCTGGAGCAGAGCGCGGTCATCCCGGTCACCGGGCACATCAGCCGCGGCATGTCCGGGCTCGACCTGCCCGAGGCGATGCGCGCCGACGCGTTCAAGATCGTCACGGACGAGGCCTGGCACGCCCAGTTCACCTACGAGATCCTCCGGCAGGTCCGCGACCGCACCGGCGTCGCCCCCGCCCTCCCGGACGCGCCCACCTTCACCACCGAACTGGCCCGCATCCACGACTCCCTGCCGCACGAGATCCGCGGCCTGGACGAGCTGCTCTTCGCCATCGTCAGCGAGACGCTCATCTCCTCGATCCTGGAGGACCTGCCGCGCGACGGGCGGCTCCCCGAGGGGGTCCGCGAGATGGTGGCCGACCACGCGGTCGACGAGGCCAAGCACCACACGTACTTCTCGACGCTGCTGCGCCACCTGTGGCCCGCGATGACCCGGCGGGAGCGGGAGCTGGCGGGCCCGTACATCCCGCGCCTGATCTTCGCGTTCCTGGAGCCCGACTACACCAGCGCCGCCCTGGGCCTGCGGGCCTCCGGCCTGACGGGCCAGGAGGTCGAGGAGGTCATGACCGACGTGTACGCGCGCGACGGGATCGTGGCCGACGTGCGCCGGGGCGCCGCGCCCACCCTCCAGTACTTCCTCGAAGCGGGCGCGCTGGAGCACGGCGCGACCCTGGAGGCCTTCCAGGAATCGGGGCTGATCGCATGAGGACGGCCATGGTCCGGTCGGCGCACGCCCTGACGCCGACGGTCAGCCGGTACCTGCTCACCCACCCGTACGGCGGCGAACCGCTCCCGGCCGCCGAGCCCGGCCAGCACGTCACGCTGCGCGTCGGGCCGCGCGTCAAGACCTTCACGGTCGTGGCCACCGGGCCCGAGGGCTACGAACTGGCGGTCCGCAACCGCCACCGGGGCGACCGGCGCGACCACCTCTCGCCCCGCCTGTACGCCGGGGCGACCGTCAAGGTCTCCGCCCCGGCCGGCCGGTTCACCGCCGGACACCCGGCCGCCTTCACGCACTTCCTGGCCGCCGGCGTGGGCGTCAACCCCGTCCTGGCGGTCCTGTCCGGGGGACGGCTGCGCGGCTGGACGCTCGTGTACGTCGACCGGGGCGCGGACGAGTTCCCCTTCCTCGACCGCCTCCGGGAACTGGCCCGGGAGCAGGACGGCACCGTCGTCACCCACGACACCGCGACCGGCGGCCGCCCCGACTGGGCCGCGGTCGTCGCCGGGGTCCCGGCGGGCGGCGTCGTCGGCGTGTGCGGCCCGCCCGCCATGGTCGCGGCCGTGCGCACGGCCGCCGAAGAGGCGCCCGGAGAAAGGCAGTTGATTGCCGACGGGCCCGCCTCCGGCACGGCGGAGGTCGCGGAGACCGTGGAGGTGGAGTGCGTGAAGTCCGGCGTCACCTTCGAGGCCACCCGGCACCAGCCGCTCCTCGACGCGCTCCACCGCAACGGCGTCGCCGTCCCCTCCTCCTGCCGCCAGGGCATCTGCGGCACGTGCGAGATCGGGGTCCGCTCCGGCCGGATCGACCACCGCGACGAGGTGCTGACCGACGAGGAGAAGGCCGAGTCCGGCTACATGCTCCCGTGCGTCAGCAGGTCGATCGACCGCCGGCTCGTCCTCGACGTCTGACGCCGTCCCCGTACGCGCGAGCCCGACGCCTCCGTACGCGTACGCCCGGCACCGCCCTCCGTACGCACCCGCACCCGCACCCGCACCCGCACCCGCACCCGACGGGAAAGACCCCATGAACGCCCCCATGAACGACCTCATGAGCACCCCCACGAACGACCTCATCACCCGCTACACGGACCGGATCGGATACGACGGACCGCTGGAGCCGACCCTCGCCCACCTGCGGCGGATCCACGAGGCGCACCTCTACCGCGTCCCCTTCGAGAACTTCTCCATGCACCGCAACGCCGAGCGCGGCCTCACCGGCGAGGTCCTCCACGAGGTGATCGTGGAGGACCGCCGGGGCGGCATCTGCTTCGAGACGGGGCGGATGATGGAGCGGCTGCTCGACGCGTGCGGATTCGCGTACGGGATCCGGCTCGGCAGCGGCTGCGACCCGCACCCGACCCCGGCCACCCACCAGGTCTTCGTCGTCGAACTCGACGGCGAGCGCCTGCTCTTCGACATCGGCTACGGCGCCAGGGGCCCCCGCGGCGTCCTGCCGCTCGTGGACGGCGCGGAGCTGGCGCACCCCGCCCTCTCCACCCGGGTCCGCCTCGACCGCGCCTCCGGCGCCCCGGTCTGGACGGTCTCGGTCAAGGAGCACGCGGTCGGAGCCGCCGACTGGCAGGACATCTACCGGTTCGCCGACGTCCCCGCCGGCGAACTCGACCTGGAGATGGCGCACTTCTACACCACGTCCTCCCCCCACAGCCTGCTCAACCGGTACAAGGTGGCGAGCATCCCCACCGCCGACGGCCGCGTGAGCGTACGGGACGGACACCTGACGGTCGTCGCGGACGGCCGGAGCACCACCACCCCCATCACCGAGGCCGCGGAGCTCCAGGAGGCGGTGGGCCGTCACTTCGGCCTCGCCGTCTCCCCGCGGGACCTCGGCCTCGAAAGGTAAGGACCATGCACTTCCTGACCGTGCCGGGCTACACCGGCTCCGGACCGGACCACTGGCAGACCCATCTGGAGAACGCCTACGAGGGCTTCTCCCGGGTGGTCCAGGACGACTGGGAGGCCGTCGACCGCGACCGCTGGGTCGCCCGGCTCGACGAGGCCGTGCGCGCCGTCGACGGCGAGGTCTTCCTCGTCGGCCACAGCTGCGGCGCCGTCACCGTCGCCCAGTGGGCCGCGACCCGCTACGACGAGCGGGTCGTCGGCGCCCTCCTGGTCGCCCCGGCCGACGTCGAGGCGCCCGACGCCCCGGACGCCATCCGTCCGCAGGCCCCGCTGCCCGCCTCCGCGCTGCCGCTGCGGACCCACCTCGTGGTCTCCGACGACGACCCGTTCCTGTCCCCGGACCGGGGCGCGGCGCTCGCGGCGGCGTGGGGCGCCACCGTCGAGGTCGTCCCCGGCGGCGGCCACCTGGCCACCCGGGACGGCTACGGGCCGTGGGACCACGTGGCGACCCTGATCGCACGCCACTCGGGAGCCGTACCGAAGCGGCGTCCGGCCGCCCCGGGCACGGCGCCGGAGACGACCGAGGGACGTGTTCCCCTTGCGTAGCAAGCTCGCGGCGGTGCCCCGGCCCGTCTACTTCTACCTGGCCGCCTCGTTCTTCATGGGGCTCGCCAACACCATCTTCGACGTGGTGTTCAACTTCTACCTCGCCGAGCGCGGCATCAGCGAGGGCGACGCGGGCGTGATCTACGCCGTCGCCACCGGCGCCATGGCGGTCGCGGTCGTCCCGCTCCTCCTCCTGGGCCGGTACGTCTCGCAACGGGCCCTGCTCATCGGCGCGTCGGTGCTCTACACCGTGCCCTTCGCGGGCCTGCCGTTCGTGTCCTCGATCGTCACCGCCTCGCTCGTCCTGAGCGCGATCCTCGCGGGGATGCTGGGCCTGCTCTCGGTGGGCAACGCGATCGCCGGCGCGCAGGTCCCCGCGTCCGGCCGCACCCGCCTGTTCAGCACCTTCTTCATCTGCTACCTGGGCGCGGGCGTCATCGGCTCCGCCCTGGTGTCGGGGATCAGCGACCGGCTCGACATGAGCGACCTCGACAAGTACCGCTTCTTCCTGCTGCTGTCCTTCGTCGCGGCCTGCCTGATGCTGCTCCTGCGCCTGCCGTCGGCGCGCGAGGTCCCGCGCCCGGCGGCGAAGTCCGCGCAGGACCCGGCCGGGGCGGCGGGCGAGAAGCGCAACTTCGTCACCCTCTTCGTCGCCTCGGGCTTCCTGGGCGCGTCGATCGCGCTGTTCTTCCGCTTCGCGAACGTCCTGTTCGCCCAGATCTACGACATCTCGGTGAGCGACATCTCGCTGATCCTGGGCACCGACAAGATCGTCAGCATCTTCGGCGCCATCTTCGCGCCGGTCCTGGTCAAGAAGTTCTCGCTGCGCCCGAGCGCGGCCTTCTTCGGCATGTTGGCCGTCGTCGGCCTGGTCCTGCAGACGTTCACGGTCCCGCTGGTCGTCTTCACCGTCCTGTACCTGCTGCGGCTGCTGTTCAACTACTGCCTGATGCCGCTGCTCGACACGGTCGCCATGTCCGGCTTCGCGCCGGCCCGCCAGATCGTCTCGATCGCCCTGCGGCAGTCCTCGTTCTACCTGGGCGGGGCCGTCGCGGCCGCCGTCTACGGCAGCCTCCTCGACGACGGACGCTGGCAGGCGGCCCTGTGGGTCTCGGCGGGCTGCGCCCTGGTCGGCTCCCTGGCGATGACCCTGGTCCGGAACGCGGAACCGGCCCCGAAGACCGAGCGCGAGGGAAAGGTCCTGGAGAATGCCTGAGAACCCGAACTCCGCGCCGGGGGCCCGGGAAACCGGGCCCGGGAACCCGGCAACCGTGCCCGGGACCCCGGTCCTCGTCGTGGTGGATCCGTACTCCAGCGGCTCGGTCTTCGCCCGCCGGGCGAAGGAGCGCTACGGCCTGGACGCGGTCGCCGTCCTCACCTCGGAGACCCTCCCGCCGGCCCTCCTGGCGACGTACCCGCGCGAGGACTTCGCCGCGGAGCTCCGCTTCTCGACCGCCGGGGAGACGGCGGCGGAGGTCGAGCGGCTGTGCGGCGGGCGCCGCCCGGACTTCCTCGTCTGCGGCTCGGAGCCGGGCGTGGAGGCGTACGACGCGCTGGCCGCCCACTGGGGGATGCGCCCCAACGCGGGCCCGTCGGACGTGCGCCGGGACAAGTTCCTGATGCAGGAGCGGCTGCGGGAGGCGGGCGTCCCGCACATCCCGCACCACAAGGCGTCCGACACGGAGTCGGCGGTCGCGTGGGCCGGGGACAGCGGCCTGGCGGAGTTCGTCGTGAAGCCGATGCGGTCCTTCGCCACCGACGGCGTGTTCTTCTGCGCCACGCCGGACGAGGTGCGGGCCGCCTGCGACCGCCTCTTCGGCCGCGTCGACCTGGCCGGCGAGGTCATCACCGAACTCCTCGTCCAGGAACGGCTGGTCGGCCCGGAGTACGTGGTCGACTCGGTGTCCCTGGACGGGTCGCCGTTCGTCGTGAACATGTTCCGCTACACGAAGGAGACGATCGACGGGACCCCGGTCTACCGCGCGATGACGGCGGTGGAGGTCGGCGACCACCCGGAGATCACGGACTACGTGGCGCGGGCCCTCGCCGCCCTCGGCATCGAGAACGGCCCCGCGCACAGCGAGCTCGTCCTCACCGACCGGGGCCCGGTCCTCATCGAGACGGGCGCCCGGATGCACGGCGGCCTGGGCCCGGCCCTGGTCGAGCACGCCTCCACCCACTCCCTGACCGACCTGGCCCTGGCCTCCCGGGTGGCCCCGGAGGAGTTCCTGGAGAGGACCCGGACGGCGCCCGCCCTCCACCGGGGCGTGGTCGAGTGCTTCCTCTCCTCCCCGGCGACGGGCACGGTGACGGCGAACCGCGTCAGGGAGGCCTGCGGGGAACTGGACAGCTACCTGTTCGACACCTGCGCCCAGGCCCCCGGCGACCCCGTGGCGAAGACCACCGACCTGATCACCTCGTACGGCCGCGTGGTCCTCTCCCACGAAGACCCGGACACCCTCTCCCGCGACACGACCCACGTCCTGTCCCTGGACCGCAAGGGCGAACTCCTGGACGTACGACCGCCGGACTGACCCCGGCCGCCGCTGGACTGACCCCGGCCGCCGTCGGCCGGATCGCGCCGTCCCACGGGCCGTTGTCAGTGCGCACCGCCAGTATTTCTCTCCCGGCCCCGTCCGAAGCGGACGGAGGAGCCGAGGGCAAAAGGAGAGGAGACGGACGATGGCGGGCCTTCTGAACGCCCTTGTACAAGCGCGGCGCTCCGGCCGGGCGACGGCGTCGGCGGCGGTGCCGCCGCAGTGGAGCGGGCCCGGAACGGGCGGGCCCGACCCCGGCCCGCCCGACGGCGGCGGCACCCCGGCGAACGGGGCGACCACCGCCGCCACCCAGCGCGTCCGGCTGATCGTCGAGGGGCCGGACGACCCGGACGAGACGGAGCGCGCGGTCGAGGCCCTGGGCTCCCGGCCCGGCTGGAAGACACGGCCCGCGCGGCCGCACGACAGGGTGGCGACGGCGGACGGCCGCGTCGTCCTGGTGGTGGACGCCCTCGCGTACGGGCAGCGCAGGACGGCGGTCGACGCGGTCCGCGCGCAGGTGACCGACCTGCTCGGGAAACCGCCGGTCGACTTCCGGATCCGCGAGGCCAGGCTCGTCCGGCACGAGGAGGAGCGGGGCACCACGCTGGTCCGGGTGGTACGGCGCACCCCGCCGGGCTCGGGAGGGTTCCGCCGCTGGCTCGGACGCCACCTGGAGGCCCTGGGCGGAGCCGACACGGGTCACGTGCTGACCGTTCCGTTCCTCCCCGGCGAGGACGCCGAGCAGCTGAAGGCCCGGGTGAAGGAGCGGTGGGCGGAACTCACCCAGGGGGCCGAGGCCTTCGACGACGACTTCCACGACCTCCGCCTGTCCGTCGGACCGAAGCCGAGGCCGAGGCCGGAGGCGGAGGAGCCGCCGTCGCCGCGCACCGGCCTGCGACGCCTCTGGCCGGTGGCGTCGGCGTTCCTCGCCTTCCCCGTTCCCCTGGCGTGCGCCTGGGTGCTCGCCTCGTTCTCCTCGCCGTGGCGCTTCCTGGCGCTGCTCGCGCCCCTCGCGGCCTTCGGTCCGGTGGGCTACTGGATCACGTCGAACGAGCCCCGGCCCCGGCTGCTGCGCCTCGCGTGCGGGGCGATCGTCGTGGGCGGCTTCACCTGGGTGACGTACGCGTGGCTGGCGAACAGCCCCGCGGGGTTCGGATCCCAGCTCTGGGGGATGGGCCAGGCCCTGCTGATACTGGCGACCGCCGTCGGCTGCTGGCACGCCTTCTCCCGCTCCTGGCTGAGCCGCAACCTGCTGCTGCTCCTGCCCCTGCTCCTCGCCCCGCTCCCGTTCGTCCTCCCCTGGGTCGGCTCCTTCCTCCACACCGCCTACCTGGAAGAGGTGCTGGGGATCCCCGAATCCGCCGTGCACGTCTCCTTCTACTGGCGCTACTTCGTGGCCCTCAAGCCGGTGGCGCTGGCCCTCGCGATCACCCTGGTCTTCGTGGCCCTCTACGGCTGGATCAAGTACTTCAACCCGCACATCGCGCAGAGCGCCATGGTGATCGGCATGTTCCCCCTCCTCGTCCTGGTCGCCGTCCTCAGCACGGCGGACCTGACCCTGAAGGAGGTCCAGGCCGCCGCCGAGCGCACGTACCTGGCCGCGACCAGGGGGGAGCGGCCCCCGTCCTACTTCGGCATCGACGGGCGACTGGTGTGCGTGCGGCCGGTCGAGCCGGACAAACCGTTCTCCGTCCACCCCGGCCCGCCCCCGACGGGCCGACCGGTCCTGGTCTTCCCCCGGGAAGGCGACGACCTGTGGGTCTGGGACCCCTCTCCCGCACGGGGCCGTCTCTCCAGCGATCACGCCGTCCGCATGAGGGCCGAGGACGTCTCCCTCCACCCGGCGACCGGCACGACGTGCCCGTGACGACGGACACCGTTCCTACTGCGTCGCGTCGCAGCTCTCGCACCGGCTCACGGCCACCCGCTCGACGTTCCCCCCGGTGGCGCGGAGCGGATGCGAGGACGCGAGACGACGCCACGCCCCGGGGGACGGCGCGGCCACCCAGCCGTAACGGGGCGCCCGGACGTCGGCCGGCTCGATGTGCCCGCAGCCGGGGAGGTGCGCCTTGCCGCTGGGGTGGATGATGATCGTGGCCGCCGGCCAGTCGCCCCATTCACCGGTGACGGACCCGCCACCACGCGGCGCGCGCGGAGCGCAGTCCGCGCAGTTGTGCATCTCGTGTCGCTCGCAGTACCGCATGGCCCCACCCTGTCAGGCGCCGAGCCGCCGCTCGACACGATCGAGCCAACTCCGGCACCCGGCCGCCTCAATCCCCCCCGGGCGGCATCCCGGTGCGGTCCCGCCACGACCAGCGGCGACGCGCGGCTCCTCGTGACACACCCTCCGGGCCGCGTACGCACGGTGGCCCGGACCCCTCGTCAGGCCGCTTCCCAACCCGAGCAGTCGTGTACGGAGAGCTCGGCCACGGCGGTGCCCCGCACCTGTTCGAGGGCGGCGACGTAGGGCGGGGTGTCCGGCCGGGGCGTGCAGAACGTGACGTAGGCGGTCAGGAGGTCTTCGTCGAGACCGCCGGGCGACAGCGAGACGTACGCCCGCACCGCGTCGTCGCGGAAACGGTCCCGTGCCGCGCACAGACAGGCGGCGGCGTACGCCAGGCACCGGCGCAGCAACGCGTCCGCCCGTTCGTCCGCGGCGGCGGGCCCGGTGGGGAGGTCGTGGTCCGTCATTCCGCGACCGTTGACCGTGGTCTCCTCCGCCAGGCGGTCGAAGGCGGCCACGGCCGGGACGAGGAGCAGAGCGGTCAGCACCCGCGCACCACTCCCCGTCACCGACCAGCCCCGCTCCACGACCTCCCGGAACATCGGGGGAACGTCCGACGGGGAGAGACCGGCCGGGTCCACGCCCTCCAAGAGCTTCCTCATCTGCTGGTTGGTGCGCACGTCCACCCTTCACCGAGTACGGCGAGACCCTTCCCGACGCCCGTGACGAATCCCGGACCGATCGCACCCGGCGCCGCTGTCAGTGTCTCCTCCTAGGGTCACCGCATGACGACATTCCGTTCCGGTTTCACGCTCTGGAAGATGGTCCACGAGGCACGTGAACTCACCGAACACCCGAGCGTGACGGAACGCGTCGACGCGGTGCTGGACATCATGGGCCCCGCCTGGGGTGATCACCGCAGGCGACCTGATCATCAATCGCGCCGAGGCGACATGGCTGTCCTCCTGCCTCGCCGCCTCCCGCCACCTGCGTGAGAAGCGCGGCTGACGCGTCGCCCCGAGGAGGGACGACGAAGAAGGACCGGGCCGGTGACCCGGCAAACGCCTCCGGTGACCTCGTGCGCGCTCGAACCGGTGGTGTCGGACGCGCGTCACGAGGCGACCCCCCGGACCCCGCCGCCGTCGTCGAGCCGGGTGACGCGGCGCTGTGCGGCGAAGGCGGCGGCCGGGTAGCGGGGGTCGGGGTGGAGGGCGTACTCGCGCAGGCAGGCCTCGGTGAACTTGATGACGTGCTCGTCGCCGTGCTCGGCGGCGCGGGCGCCCAGTTCGTCCAGCGGCGGAAGGTCCGGTGAATCCGACCGCCAGGCGTCCGTGCCCTCGTCGCGCCGGTCCGAGGTGAAGACGAGCAGGAACGCCGACTGCACCTGCCAGAGCCGGGCCAGCGTCGGCTCGTGCAGCGCGGGCGGCAGGTGCGGGAGGACGAGGCGGACGGCGGCGGGGGCCGTGACGCCGTGGATCAGCGGGACGGGGTACACCTCGGGGTGGCCGAGGTAGACGTCGGCGAACTGGACCGTCATCTCGCTCAGCAGCCGGGACGCCTGCCGTGGCGCCAGCGCCTCCAAGGAGTCCCCGTAGCCGGGGAGTTCGGCGAGCGTGTCCAGGCGGTGGCGGCCGGTGTCCGGTCCCGCCGGGCCGTCGAGCGGTACGCGGGGCAGCGCGGCGACCGCCTCGGACAGCTCGTGGGTGCCGCGCAGCCGCGGCCGGCCGGGGAGTTCGCGGTAGCGGGCCGCCCAGTAGGCCAGGCCCCGGGCCAGCTCCCCCCGCTGGAGCGCCGTGGCTCCGTCGCCGGCCACGTCCAGGCCGCGTACGGCGTGCGCGGTGCGGATGACCCCGTGCGTCAGGCCCGCGAAGAGCCCCGGGAGCAGGCGGGGCCACCAGCGCGCGAGCACCTCGCGCCAGGGGTCCCCGGCCAGTTCGCGGAGGAAGAGCCGCTCCCAGTCCCCGGCCCGCCGGAAGGCGCCGAGGGCGGGACGCCACGAGGACTCGTCCGCGGGATCCAGGGCGAAGCGGGCGGCGGGGGGCTCGTGGTGCTCCATCGCCTTCCGGTAGCGCCCCACCCACCGGGCGACCTCGTCCGTCTGCCCGAGCAGGGCGAGCGCCTCGGCGCCCATCGGGCCGTGGTTGGCGAGGTCCACCCCCTGCCCCCGCTCGTACCCCAGGTCGTCCAGGCGTTCCAGTGCGTCGTTGAGCGCATCGCTGTAGCTGATCGACGGCATGAGCAAACCCTTCGGAGATACAAACGGTTTGGATATCCGAACCATATACACTTATAGAATGCCGCAGAGTGGGAACGCCGGGAAGATGGCCCCGGAACAGCTTGAAGTCGCCGGTCTCGTACCGCTGTTGGAGCCGTTCTTCCGGGGCTCGGTCGTACGTGACCTGATGCCGGAGCCGCTGCGGGACGCCATGGAGGCGCACGGCCTGACGCCGCGTCACGGCGCCGTACTGCCCCAACTCCTCGCGGGCCGGCCCCTGGTCGTCAGCGAGATCGCCCGCCGGCTCCAGGTGTCTCTCCCCACCGCCAGCGAACTGGTCGGAGCCCTGAGCCGCGCCGGCATCGTCGAGCGCACCGAGGACCCGACGAACCGCCGCCGCGTCCTGGTCACCCTGTCCGAGGAGTACCGCCCACCCCTCGAAACCTTCGTCGTCCGCCGCGTCGCCCCCCTCCTGCGCGCTCTGGAGGGCCTGACCCCCGAGGAGAGGGCGGGCTTCCTGGCGGGACTCACGGCCTGGGTTGGCGAAGTACAGAAGTGACCGCGGCCCCCTCGGCCACCGTCGTACGGGCCACCGGGACCGGGTAACGTCTCCGGCATGTTCTTCCGGACGCCGACGTACGGGGGAGAGCGTGAGGGGCCCCGCCGGCGCCCCGCACCGATGGATCCGCAGATCACCTCACCTCACCACCGGGAGAACCCGTGACCGACAGCAAGAACATCAACAACCCCGTGGGCCAGGGCGGCGGCCAGCGCAAGAAGCTGTCCCGCGCCGAACGCCAGAACAACGGCCCCCACCGCAACCTCGACCGCAAGGGCGCCGCCGACCGCAAGGCGGAGCTGGCACGCAAGATGCGCGAGAAGACCCACGGCACCGAGACCGCCGCCCGGACGGACGACGACACCACCCAGGACTGACGCCCACCGGCGGACTTCCACCTTGGCGGCCCCGGACCGGCCCGAGCAACCCCGACCGACTCCGGCAACGACGAAGCCCCAGGTCGCTGACCTGGGGCTTCGTAGAAGAGCGGATGACGGGAATCGAACCCGCGCTATAAGCTTGGGAAGCTCATGTTCTACCATTAAACTACATCCGCACAGCGGCCCAATGATCCCTGCCGCATCGTTGCACACTGTACCCCATGCGCCACTTGAGGCGAAGCCGCAGGCCCCCCGGGCGTGTGCGGAGTGCCGTCGCGGGAAGAGGGGGGTCGGTCCCCTAGGGTGGCGGTCTCGTTCACCGCATCGGTAGGGGAAGGGACTTGATGGGTTCCGTGGAGCGCACCGTCGTCCGTTGTGCCGAGGGGCACGTGTTCAGTACCGCCTCGTTCCCGCTCCAGCAGCTCGGGGCCGGGCGGATCGGGCCCGGGCGGCTCATCCGGTGTCCGCGGTGTGCGCGGCTGCGGCACGCGGTGCCGGTGGAGCTCGAACGGCGCTGAGCCGGGAGCGCCGGGGCGCGGGCCCCGCCGATTGGGGCAGGTCCGCGCCCCCTGCGTATCGTGGGGGCGTGCTTCTCTCAGACAAGGACATCCGGGCCGAGATCGATGCCGGACGGGTGCGCATCGACCCGTACGACGAATCCATGGTGCAGCCCTCGAGCATCGACGTGAGGCTTGACCGCTTCTTCCGGGTGTTCGAGAACCACCGCCACCCGCACATCGACCCCGCCATCGAGCAGCTCGACCTGACGCGCGAGGTCGAGCCGGAGGGCGACGAGGCGTTCATCCTCCACCCGGGCGAGTTCGTGCTCGCCTCCACCTACGAGGTCATCACCCTCCCGGACGACATCGCGTCCCGCCTCGAGGGGAAGAGTTCCCTCGGGCGGCTCGGGCTCGTGACGCACTCGACCGCCGGGTTCATCGACCCCGGCTTCTCCGGGCACGTGACCCTGGAGCTGTCGAACCTCGCGACCCTGCCGATCAAGCTCTGGCCGGGGATGAAGATCGGCCAGCTGTGCATGTTCCGGCTGAGCTCGCCCGCCGAGTTCCCCTACGGGAGCGAGCGGTACGGCTCGCGGTACCAGGGCCAGCGGGGGCCGACGGCCTCCCGGTCCTTCATGAACTTCCATCGGACCCAGGTGTGAGGCGGTCGCAGGCATGAGTGAAGTACGCGAGAACCTGACGTACGAGGGGTTCGGGCAGGCCGTCCGCGAGCTGGCGCAGACCATCGCCGACGACGGCTACGAGCCCGACGTCGTGCTCTCCATCGCCCGCGGCGGCGTCTTCGTCGCCGGCGGTCTGGCCTACGCCCTCGACTGCAAGAACATCCACCTCGTGAACGTGGAGTTCTACACCGGCGTCGGGACCACCCTGGAGATGCCGGTCATGCTGGCGCCCGTCCCCAACGCGATCGACTTCAGCGACAAGAAGGTGCTCATCGCCGACGACGTCGCGGACACCGGCAAGACCCTGAAGCTCGTCCACGACTTCTGCGTCGACCACGTCGCCGAGGTCCGCTCGGCCGTCATCTACGAGAAGTCCCACTCCCTCGTGAAGTGCGAGTACGTGTGGAAGAAGACCGACGAGTGGATCAACTTCCCCTGGTCGGTCGAGCCGCCCGTCGTCCGCCGCGAGGGTCAGGTGCTCGACGCCTGAGCCGGCAGTGAGCGAACGCGAGAAGGCCCCCGCCGACAACCCGGCGGGGGCCTTCTCCGTGTTCGTACGCGTTACAGCGTGCCCAGCTTGATCAGGCTCAGCAGTGCCGCCAGCTGGATCGCCGAGGCGCCCAGGGCCTTCGGCCAGGGCAGGTCGTGGGAGCGGCTCACCATGAGGGTGAAGAGGGCGCCCGCCGCCAGCCAGGTCAGCCAGCCGACGACCTGGACCAGGCCGTTCTCGCCGCCGAGGAAGAGGGCGAAGACGAGCCGGGGCGCGTCCGTGATCGACATGATCAGCATCGACAGGCCGACGGTCGGCTGCCAGGCGCCGTCGCCGCCCAGCTGGCGGGCCAGGGTGTGGGTGACCGCGCCCAGGATCAGGCCGCCGAGGACGAAGCCGAGGGCGGTCATCAGGACGTACGGGATCGCCGTCGACAGGGTCGCGTTGATCGCCTCGTCGCGGGCCTTGTCGAAGCCGAAGATCGCGAGCAGGCCGTAGAGGAAGGTGACGACCAGCGCCGGGCCCCAGACGGCGTGGTCCCGCGTCCGCAGGAACGTGTCCGCGGGGCGCAGCACGATGCCGCTCAGGAGGGCCTTCCAGTGGAGCCGGGGGCCCGTCGGGACGGGCGCCGCGCCGGAGTGGTGGTCCGTGGCGGGGCCGTACGGGTCGTCCACGCTGAACATCTGGGTGTGGCCCGGGTTGTTCGCCGTGGCGGCGTGCGGGTGCTGGGGCTGCTGCCCGTAGGGGTCGCCGAAGTACTCCGGCTCCCCGTAGGGCTGCTGGCCCTGCTGGCCGCCGCCCTGCTGCCCGTACGGCGGCTGCCCCTGGCCCTGCTGGGGCCACTGCTGCCGTGCGTGGGGCGGCGGGGCCGCGTTGTACCCGTACGGCGCCTGCTGCGGTCGTTGTTGCGGGGGGCGGTTGTCCCGGCCGCGTCCGTTCCTGAATCCAGCCACGTCAATGAACGTACCCGCTTCCGCCGGTCGGGCGCGCCTTTGCGGCTGACCTGTGACATCCCCTAAGGGACGGTACGTACGGGAAAGGCCGCCCCGCGCGGAGGCGGGACGGCCGTTCTCGTGATCGGGTGCTTACGCGGCGGGCTCGGGCTCCGGCGCGGTCTCCTCCGCCGGCTCCGGGTCGACCGGGGTCTTCACCGAGTCCAGGAGGAGCTGGGCGACGTCCACGACGGTCACGGACTCCTTGGCCTTGCCGTCGTTCTTCTTGCCGTTGACCGAGTCGGTCAGCATGACGAGGCAGAAGGGGCAGGCGGTGGAGACGATGTCCGGGTTGAGGGACAGGGCCTCCTCGACGCGCTCGTTGTTGATGCGCTTGCCGATCCGCTCCTCCATCCACATCCGGGCGCCGCCGGCGCCGCAGCAGAAGCCGCGCTCCTTGTGGCGGTGCATCTCCTGCTGGCGCAGGCCGGGGACGGCGGACATGATCTCGCGCGGAGGCGTGTAGACCTTGTTGTGCCGGCCCAGGTAGCAGGGGTCGTGGTAGGTGATGAGGCCCTCGACCGGGGTCACCGGGATCAGCTTGCCCTCGTCGATGAGGTGCTGGAGCAGCTGGGTGTGGTGGATGACCTCGTAGTCGCCGCCGAGCTGCGGGTACTCGTTGGCGATGGTGTTGAAGCAGTGCGGGCAGGTCGAGACGATCTTCTTCGCCGACTTCGGCTTCTTCGTCGACTCGTCCTCGTCGTCCTCGCCGAACGCCATGTTCAGCATGGCGACGTTCTCCTGGCCGAGCTGCTGGAACAGCGGCTCGTTGCCCAGGCGGCGGGGGGAGTCGCCGGTGCACTTCTCCTCGCCGCCCATGATCGCGAACTTGACGCCCGCGATGTGGAGGAGCTCGGCGAAGGCCTTCGTCGTCTTCTTGGCGCGGTCTTCCAGGGCGCCGGCGCAGCCGACCCAGTACAGGTAGTCGACCTCGGAGAGGTCCTCGACGTCCTTGCCGACGATCGGGACCTCGAAGTCGACCTCCTTGGTCCACTCGACGCGCTGCTTCTTCGCCAGGCCCCAGGGGTTGCCCTTCTTCTCCAGGTTCTTGAGCATCGTGCCCGCCTCGGACGGGAACGCGGACTCGATCATCACCTGGTAGCGGCGCATGTCGACGATGTGGTCGATGTGCTCGATGTCGACCGGGCACTGCTCGACGCAGGCGCCGCAGGTGGTGCAGGACCACAGGACGTCCGGGTCGATGACGCCGTTCTCCTCGGCGGTGCCGATGAGGGGGCGCTCGGCCTCGGCCAGGGCGGCCGCGGGGACGTCCTTCAGCTGCTCCTCGGTGGCCTTCTCGTCGCCCTCCACGGTCTTGCCGCCGCCCGCGAGCAGGTAGGGCGCCTTGGCGTGCGCGTGGTCGCGCAGCGACATGATGAGGAGCTTGGGGGAGAGGGGCTTGCCGGTGTTCCAGGCGGGGCACTGCGACTGGCAGCGGCCGCACTCGGTGCAGGTGGAGAAGTCGAGCAGGCCCTTCCAGGAGAACTGCTCGACCTGGGAGACGCCGAAGACGGCGTCCTCGGCCGGGTCCTCCCAGTCGATCTCCTTGCCGGCGGTGGTCATCGGCTGGAGGGCGCCGAGGGCGGTGGAGCCGTCGGCCTTGCGCTTGAACCAGATGTTCGGGAAGCCGAGGAAGCGGTGCCAGGCCACACCCATGTTGGTGTTGAGCGAGACGACGATCATCCAGACGAACGAGGTGCTGATCTTCACCATGGCGGTGAAGTAGATGAGGTTCTGCAGCACCGGCAGGCTCAGGCCCTTGAAGGCCAGGACGAGCGGGTACGAGGCGAAGTACGCGGCCTCGTAGTGCTCGACGTGGTGGATCGCGCCCTCCAGGCCGCGCAGCACGTAGATCGCGAGGCCGATGGTGAGGATGACGTACTCGACGAAGTACGCCTGGCCCGCCTTGGAGCCGGCGAAGCGCGACTTGCGGCCGGCCCGGCCCGGGAGGCTGAGGAGGCGGATCACGATCAGGGCCGCGATGCCGAGGATCGTCATGACGCCGATGAACTCGATGTAGAGCTCGAACGGCAGGAAGCCGCCGATCACCGGCAGCGTCCAGTCGGCCTGGAAGAGCTGGCCGAAGGCCTGCGCCAGGGTCGGCGGCAGGGTCAGGAAGCCGACCGCGACGAACCAGTGGGCGAAGCCGACGATGCCCCAGCGGTTCATGCGCGTGTGGCCGAGGAACTCCCTGACCAGGGTGACGCTGCGCTGGTACGGGTTGTCGGTACGGGTTCCGGCCGGGACGGGCTGGCCCAGCTTGAAGTACCGGACGAACTGGCCGATGGCGCGGGCCAGCAGGGCAACGCCGACCACGGTCAGCGTCAGCGACACGATGATCGCGGCGAGTTGCATGTCGGGCTCCTCGGGCGGGCCCGCTCAGTGCCTGAGCTGAGGCCTACTAAGCGGTAACTTATTTAGTCCGTGCTGAGATTACCCGTTCGGGGCCGGGTGATGCAGGGGCCCTCGCGGTGATCTGTGTCGCTCAGGCAACCCTTGCCGGGCGGCTCGCCGCGCGGCGTCTGCGCACTGCTGGAAGCGTACGCGCCAGGATGAGCAGGTCCGTCCCCAGCCAGTGGTGGTCCACGTAGTGGAGGTCGAGCAGCTCCCGCTCCTCCCACGGCAGGTCCGAACGTCCGCTGATCTGCCACGGCCCGGTCAGCCCCGGCCGTACGGAGAGCCGGCGGCGTCCCTCGCCCGCGCACTCCCGGTGGCCCGGGGTCAGCGGACACGGCCCGACCAGCGACATCCGGCCCGTCACGACGTGCAGCAGCAGGGGCAGCGCGGCCAGCGGGCTCCTGGTCCGGAAGGTCAGCATCGTGAAGACCCGCCCCTCCAGCCCCGCCACGGTCCTGCGACGCAGCACCCCGCGCCCGGGCGCCCCCGACCCGAGCGCGACGGAAAGGGCGACGATGCCGAGCAGCGGCGCGAGAAGGAGGAGCAGCGCGAGCCCACCCAGGAGATCGAACACGCGCTTGGACACGGCGCCCTTGCGGGGGGCTGGTCTTTTGTTGGGTGCCGGGACCCTGCCGGGTGTCGGCTCCTCGCCGGGCGCCGACCTCCTGCCCGGCATCGATCCCTCGCCGGGCGTCGGTCCCCTGCTCGATGTCGGCCCTTCCCCGGGCGCCGGCCCCGTGCTCGGTGTCGGTTCCTCGCCGGCTGTCGGGCTCCTGTCAGGTCCCGGCTTCCTGCTGGGCGCCAGCTCCTCGCCGGAGATCGGCCCTCCGCCGGATGGCGACCGCCTGTCGGGCGTGGGCCCTTCGCCGGGCGCCGGCCTCCTGCCGGTTGCCGGATCCTCGTCGGACATTGGCTCTCTGTCGGGTGTCGGCTCCCCGCTGGACGGCGACCGCCTGTCGGGCGCCAGCCCCTCACCGACCGCTGGACCTCTGCCGGGCCCCGGCCTCCGGTCGGGTGTCGGCTTCTCGCTGGGCGTCGGCCCTCTGCCAGGTACCGGCCTCCTGTCAGGCACTGACCCCCCGCCGGGCGCGGGACCCTCGCCGGGCACCACCTCCTCGCCGGGCGCTGCACCCCTGTCGGGTGCCGGTCTGTCATCGGGGGCGGCGGGCTCTCCGTCAGACGTCAGCCCCTCACCGCGGGCTCGCCCTCCACCGGGCGTCAGCCCCTCGTCGGTCCCAGGCTCCCCGCCGGGGGCCGGAACCCGACCGACCACCGCCCCCTCGGCGGCCGACGCGTCCGAACCGTCCGCCGCGCCTCCGGCGACCAGCGCACCCCCGGCAGACACCGTCTCTCCAGCAGCCACCGCGTCCCGACCGCCGGCCGCGCCCCCGGCAGCCACCGCGTCCCGACCGACCACCGCGCCCTCAGCAGCCACCGCGCCCTCAGCAGCCACCGCGCCCCCGGCAACCATCGGGCCCCCGGCGACCACCGTGCCCCCGGCACCCACCGAGCCGCCCCCGGCGGCCACCGCGGCCGCCTCGCCCGTCGTCCCCCTGTCCGTACCGGCCGTCATTCCCCCACATCCTTCCGCGTGAGAATCATGGGATATTCGTGGGATATGCCTGCTTTGCCCGGGAAGGGGCACCCGGACTCTCTCACGGGTCGCCCCGCGGGGAGGGGGATGACGCGCTTTTCCGCCCGTAGGGGTGGGGGTCTGAGTGGACGGGCGGGTGAAGAGTTGAGTCGGGGCGGCTCAGGTCTGTTGACTCGGGGAGGGGTGTCGTGCATCCTTGAGTCAGTACCACTCAAGTCAGTCAGCTGGAGGAATCGAAATGGCACGTGCGGTCGGCATCGACCTGGGCACGACTAACTCCGTCGTCAGCGTTCTGGAAGGCGGCGAGCCCACCGTCATCACCAACGCCGAGGGCGCCAGGACCACGCCGTCCGTCGTCGCCTTCGCGAAGAACGGCGAGGTGCTCGTCGGCGAGGTGGCCAAGCGTCAGGCCGTCACCAACGTCGACAGGACCATCCGGTCGGTCAAGCGCCACATGGGCACCGACTGGAAGATCGAGATCGACGGCAAGAACTTCAACCCGCAGCAGATGAGCGCCTTCATCCTGCAGAAGCTGAAGCGGGACGCCGAGGCCTACCTGGGCGAGAAGGTCGTCGACGCGGTCATCACCGTCCCGGCGTACTTCAACGACTCCGAGCGCCAGGCCACCAAGGAGGCCGGTGAGATCGCGGGCCTCAACGTCCTGCGCATCGTCAACGAGCCGACCGCCGCCGCCCTGGCCTACGGCCTCGACAAGGACGACCAGACGATCCTCGTCTTCGACCTCGGTGGCGGCACCTTCGACGTGTCCCTCCTGGAGATCGGCGACGGCGTCGTCGAGGTGAAGGCCACCAACGGTGACAACCACCTCGGTGGCGACGACTGGGACCAGCGCGTCGTCGACTACCTGGTGACGCAGTTCCAGAACGGCCACGGCGTGGACCTGGCCAAGGACAAGATGGCCCTCCAGCGCCTCCGCGAGGCGGCCGAGAAGGCCAAGATCGAGCTCTCGTCCTCGACCGAGACCACGATCAACCTGCCCTACATCACGGCCTCCGCCGAGGGCCCGCTGCACCTGGACGAGAAGCTCACGCGCGCCCAGTTCCAGCAGCTGACCTCGGACCTCCTGGAGCGCTGCAAGGTCCCGTTCCACAACGTCATCAAGGACGCGGGCATCGCCCTCTCCGAGATCGACCACGTCGTCCTCGTCGGCGGCTCGACCCGTATGCCCGCCGTCGCCGAGCTCGTCAAGGAGCTGACCGGCGGCCAGGACGCCAACAAGGGCGTCAACCCGGACGAGGTCGTCGCCATCGGCGCCGCCCTCCAGGCCGGTGTCCTCAAGGGCGAGGTCAAGGACGTCCTGCTCCTCGACGTGACCCCGCTGTCCCTCGGCATCGAGACCAAGGGCGGCATCATGACCAAGCTCATCGAGCGCAACACCACGATCCCGACCAAGCGGTCCGAGATCTTCACGACGGCCGAGGACAACCAGCCGTCCGTGCAGATCCAGGTCTACCAGGGCGAGCGCGAGATCGCGGCGTACAACAAGAAGCTCGGCATGTTCGAGCTGACCGGCCTCCCGCCGGCCCCGCGCGGCGTCCCGCAGATCGAGGTCGCCTTCGACATCGACGCCAACGGCATCATGCACGTGACCGCGAAGGACCTGGGCACGGGCAAGGAGCAGAAGATGACCGTCACCGGCGGCTCCTCGCTGCCGAAGGACGAGGTCGACCGGATGCGCCAGGAGGCCGAGCAGTACGCGGACGAGGACCACCGCCGCCGCGAGGCCGCCGAGTCCCGCAACCAGGGCGAGCAGCTCGTCTACCAGACCGAGAAGTTCCTCAAGGACAACGAGGACAAGGTCCCGGGCGACGTCAAGACCGAGGTCGAGGCCGCCCTCGCCGAGCTGAAGGAGAAGCTCAAGGGCGAGGACACCGCCGAGATCCGCACCGCCACCGAGAAGGTCGCGGCCGTCTCGCAGAAGCTCGGCCAGGCGCTCTACGCCGACGCCCAGGGCGCCCAGGCGGCCGGCGGCGACGCGGGTGCCGGTGCCGGTCAGGCGAAGGCCGACGACGACGTCGTCGACGCCGAGATCGTGGACGACGAGCCCAAGAAGGGTGGCCAGGCGTGACCGAGGAGACCCCGGGCTTCGAGGAGAAGCCCGACGTCCCCTCCGGCGCCACCCCTGACGACGCCGCCGAGGCCGTCGAGAACTCCGCCCAGGAGGACGCGACGGCCCCGGCCGGGGACGCAAGCAACCAGAAGCCGGCCGGTGACGCGGGCCTCACGGCCCAGCTGGACCAGGTGCGCTCCGCGCTCGACGAGCGCACCGCGGACCTCCAGCGGCTCCAGGCCGAGTACCAGAACTACCGCCGCCGCGTGGAGCGGGACCGGGTCACGGTCAAGGAGATCGCCGTCGCGAGCCTCCTGTCCGAGCTCCTTCCCGTGCTCGACGACGTCGGCCGGGCCCGGGACCACGGCGAGCTCGTGGGCGGGTTCAAGTCGGTGGCCGAATCGCTGGAGACCGTCGTCGCCAAGATGGGTCTGCAGCAGTTCGGCAAGGAGGGCGAGCCCTTCGACCCGACGATCCACGAGGCCCTGATGCACTCGTACGCGCCGGACGTCACCGAGACGACCTGCGTGGCGATCCTGCAGCCCGGGTATCGGATCGGCGAGCGGACCATCCGGCCCGCGCGCGTGGCCGTCGCCGAGCCCCAGCCGGGCGCGGCCCCGGCCAAGGACGAGAAGAAGTCGGCCGACGAGGAGAGCGGTGCCCCCGACGAGGGGTGACGCAACGATCGTCCGGAAGGAGGGACGTCGATGAGCACGAAGGACTTCGTCGAGAAGGACTACTACAAGGTCCTCGGCGTCCCCAAGGACGCCACCGAGGCCGAGATCAAGAAGGCGTACCGGAAGCTCGCCCGCGAGAACCATCCGGACGCCAACAAGGGCGACACCAAGGCCGAGGAGCGCTTCAAGGAGATCTCCGAGGCGAACGACGTCCTCGGTGACCCCAAGCGGCGCAAGGAGTACGACGACGCCCGCGCGCTCTTCGGGAACGGCGGCCTGCGGGCCGGCGGTCCCGGGGGCGGCGGCTCGTTCAACTTCGACCTGGGCGACCTCTTCGGAGGCGCCCAGGGCGGGGCCGGCGGCTTCGGCGGCGGTGGCGGCGGCATCGGGGACGTCTTCGGCGGCCTCTTCAACCGCGGCGGGGGCGGCGCCCGCACCCAGCCGCGGCGCGGCCAGGACATCGAGTCCGAGGTGACCCTCAGCTTCACCGAGGCCATCGAGGGCGCGACCGTACCGCTGCGGATGTCCAGCCAGCAGCCGTGCACGGCGTGTTCGGGCACCGGCGACAAGAACGGCACGCCCCGGGTGTGCCCGACCTGCGTCGGCACGGGGCAGGTCTCGCGCGGCAGCGGCGGCGGCTTCTCGCTCACCGACCCCTGCGTGGACTGCAAGGGGCGCGGCCTCATCGCCGAGACCCCCTGCGACGTCTGCAAGGGCAGCGGCCGGGCCAAGTCCTCCCGCACCATGCAGGTCCGCATCCCGGCCGGGGTGAGCGACCACCAGAAGATCCGGCTGCGCGGCAAGGGCGCGCCGGGCGAGCGCGGCGGGCCCAACGGCGACCTGTACGTCGTGGTGCACGTCGACGCCCACCCGGTCTTCGGCCGCAAGGACGACAACCTCACCGTCACGGTGCCGGTCTCCTTCACGGAGGCGGCGCTCGGCGGCGAGGTCAAGGTGCCGACCCTCGGCGGCCCCGCGGTCACCCTCAAGCTGCCCGCGGGCACGCCGAACGGCCGGACCATGCGCGCCCGGGGCAAGGGCGCGGTCCGCAAGGACGGCACGCGCGGCGACCTGCTCGTCACGGTCGAGGTCGCCGTGCCGAAGGAGCTCGACGACAAGGCACGCGAGGCCCTGGAGACCTATCGCGAGGCGACGGCCTCCGAGGACCCGCGGGCCGAGCTGTTCCAGGCCGCGAAGGGAGCGTGACCCGGTGGAAGGGCGCCGACGCAATCCGTACGAACTGACCGACGAGTCGCCGGTGTACGTCATCTCGGTGGCGGCCCAGCTGTCCGGTCTGCATCCCCAGACCCTCCGTCAGTACGACCGGCTCGGTCTGGTCTCCCCGGACCGCACGGCGGGCCGGGGGCGGCGCTACTCGGCCCGTGACATCGAACTGCTCCGCCAGGTGCAGCAGTTGTCGCAGGACGAGGGCATCAATCTGGCCGGGATCAAGCGCATCATCGAACTGGAGAACCAGGTCGCGGCGCTCCAGAGCCGGATCGCCGAGCTGTCGGCGGCGGTGGACGGCGCGGCGGCGGCGATGCGGCAGCGCGAGGCCCAGGTGCACGCCTCGTACCGGCGCGACCTCGTGCCGTACCAGGACGTGCAGCAGGCGAGCGCGCTGGTGGTCTGGCGCCCCAAGCGCGGCGAGTAGCCCCGTAGTTCATGCCGTGAGGCCCCCGTCACAGCCGTGGCGGGGGCCTCACGCGCGTCTTCGGAGGATCAGGGGATCAGCTCGGCCACGATGTCGCCGACCGTCTCCCACCAGGGGGCGGCCCCGGTGCCGAAGGCGGCGGCGAGGGCGGTGCCGACGGCGACGTCGAGCGGTTCGGGGGCGCGGTCCGGCAGCCACTCGGGGTCCACCCGCCCGTCCCCACTGGAGATCAGCGTGCCGAGCCGCCGCCCGTTCCGGGTGAGCCGGCTCTCCGCGTACGAGCAGGGGACGAGCCGGTGGCGGACCCCGCCGACGACGGCGTCCACCCGGTAGGAGCGGCGCAGCAGCCGTCCCCGGGCGGGGCGGAGGACGGCCGGGACGCCGTCCACGGTGAGCGCGAGGAGGGCGGCCTTGCGGGTGCCGATCGGCACGTGGTCCGCGGGCGCGGTCCCCGGGGCCCGTACGAGCTCCACGACGGGCAGTCCGGGTCCGGAGACCCGCAGGGTCCCGGCGGGGCCGTCGAGGTCGATCCGCACGTCCCCGTCCATCGATGTGTCCACGGTGGTCAGTCGTCCTGTTCGAGAATGCCCGACTGGGCGATCAGATAGCCGAGTTGGGCCCGGCTTCCGCTGCCGAGGGTGGCGGCGAGCTTGGCGATGTGGGCCCGGCAGGTCCGCACGTTCATCCCGAGCCGGCGGGCGATGGCCTCGTCCACGTACCCCTCGACGAGGAGCCGGGCGATGGAGCGCTGGACGCCGCCGATGCCGTCGGTCTTGATGTCGTACGGGATCTCCTCCCGGATCGGCACCGCCAGGCGCCAGAACTGGTCGAAGACGCCGCCGAGGTAGGCGACCAGGCCGGGGTGGCGCAGCTCCAGGGCGATCTGCCGGTCGCTGCGGGCCGGGATCAGGGCGACCTCGCGGTCCACGATGATCAGCCGGTCGATGATCTCCTCGAGGGTGCGGACCTGGACCTCGGGGCCGACGTGCTCCAGGTAGGTCAGGGTGAGTTCGGTGTGGCGCGCGGTGTGCTGGTAGAGGGTCCGCATGTTGATGCCGCGGCCCAGGAGCGGCGAGACCCGGTGGAGGGCCTCGGTCAGGGCCTGGGCGGGGCGGCCGCCGCCGGGCTGGACGGTGAGCAGTTCGCTGCGGCAGTTGGCGACGATCCGGTCCAGGCTCGCGTTGATGCGGTCGATGCCCTCGAGCACGGTGATGGCGTGTGTGGTCGGTGAGTCGTGGGCGCCGATGGCCATGAAAGGCTCGAAAGCGTCCGACAGGGCGACCGTGCGCCGGCGGCGGTCGAGGATTTCGCGCTCGATCGGCTGGAGCAGCTGGGCGAGGGCGGCCGACGGCGGAACCGGACGGAGCCACCGGGCGTCGTCGGGATCGGGATGGAGCAGGGACAGGTCCAGGAGGCAGGGCGCCTCGACCGTCTCTGACCGGGGTATTCGCCCCGTCCGCAGTGCGGACGCGTACAGCTCGGATCCTGCCGCGCAGAGTTCCGTATGCGAATGAGGGTGACCTGTCTCGTCCGCTTGTTTCCCCATATGTACACCCCCAGGCTCCTGCATCTCAGGAACATGATGCATGGGTTTGGTGGTGCAAGCGGAGAGAGTAAGCCATCGTCTTACTCGCGGGGGTTGGAAAGAGACGTTGCCTTCAAGTGAGGTTGCTCGGTGATGATGAAGAAGCTCATAAGTGCGGTGGCCGGAGTCGCCTTCATCGCGGCTGTCGCAGTGGGGGCCGTGGGCGTGACCCTGGACCCCGGCTGGCACGCGGAGCCGGCCACGGTGCGGGCCGCTGTGAACGACCCGGGCTGGCACCTGGCCCCCGCGAACGACCCGGGCTGGCACCTGGCCTCCACCACCGATCCCGGTTGGCACGTGGTCCCGGCCAACGACCCCGGTTGGCACGCGGAGCCCGCCACCACGGTGCGGGCCCTGGCGAGCGACCCGGGCTGGCACGTCGCCCCCGCCGCCGACCCCGGCTGGAGTTAAGCGGGATCATGAACGTTCCCGATGACCCCAGGTTCCGGCGGGAGATGGCCTCGGCCTACCGATCCGGATGGCACTTCGTCGACCTCGCCACGGCCATCCCCCACCGTGGTGACTCGCTGAAGGTCACGCTCTTCGGAGAGCCGATCGTCGTCGCGCGGGAGCAGGACGAGGACGTCCGCGCCTACCGGTGCCTGCGCCGCCCGCGCGGTGCCCCGCAGCCCATCCGCTGTGCCATCCGGTACGGCATGATCTTCGTCAACCTCGACCAGCGGGACCACCAGCTGATCGAACCCGAGACCATCACCGCCACCCCCCGCAGTGCCTGAGCGATCCCCCCGTCGTTGTAGGTCGCCCAGGTACTTCCCCCACACAGCGGCGCCATCGCGGACCTGAAACGCGATGGCGCCGCTGTGCTGCGCCCGTGTCTCCGCCGGGCGCCCGCGTTTTTTCCGGCCCCCGGTACGCGTCAGGCGCGGCCCATCGCCCGGGTGAGGGCGATCTCGATCACGACCCGGTCCGGGTTCGGGGCCGGCGTGCGGCCGTAGCGCTCCGCGTAGCGGGCGACGGCGTCCCCGACGACCTCCGGCTCCGTACGGATCCGGGCGACGCCCTCCAGGGTGGCCCAGCGCCCCTTGTCGACCTGGCAGACCGCGACCCGCGCGCCGTCTGTGCCCGCCGCCAGGACGTTGGCGACCTTCCGGCTGTTCTTGTTGGTGATCACGCGCGCGTACCCGCCCTCGGGGTCGTACGTGACGCCGACCGCGACCACGTGCGGGGTGCCGTCCGGGCGCGGGGTGGTCAGGGTGCACATGTGGTACTCGCGCCAGAAGCCGAGGTACGAGTCGGAGGGGTTCCTGGGATCCGTTGCCATGCCCGGAAACTACCCGGGGAGGACTCCCTCCGTTAACTTGAGCGGTATCGACTCAACTTTGTGTACTCTTGAGGAGTCACAGAAGTCGTGGAGCGGATCCGGGCGGATCCGCGAGGCACCCGCACGCCGAGGAGGAGCACCGCACATGGACGCCGAACTGACCAACAGGAGCCGGGACGCGATCAACGCGGCCACCAGCCGCGCCGTGTCCGAGGGACACCCGGACCTGACCCCGGCCCATCTGCTGCTCGCCCTCCTCGCCGGCCAGGACAACGAGAACATCACCGACCTGCTCGCCGCCGTCGAGGCCGACCAGGCGGCCGTGCGCGCCGAGGCCGAGCGGCTCCTCGCCGCTCAGCCCAGCGTCGCCGGCTCCACGGTCGCGCCCCCGCAGCCCAACCGCGAGCTGCTCGCGGTCATCGCGGACGCGGCCAAGCGGGCCAAGGAGCTCGGGGACGACTTCCTGTCCACCGAGCACCTCCTCATCGGCACCGCCGCCAAGGGCGGCCGGGCCGGTGAGATCCTCGACCGGCAGGGCGCGAGCGCGAAGAGGCTGCTTGACGCCTTCGAGACGAGCAGGGGAGGACGCCGGGTGACCACACCCGACCCGGAAGGGCAGTACAAGGCGCTGGAGAAGTTCGGCACGGACTTCACCGCCGCCGCGCGCGAGGGCAGGCTGGACCCGGTCATCGGCCGCGACCACGAGATCCGGCGCGTGGTCCAGGTGCTCTCCCGCCGCACCAAGAACAACCCGGTCCTCATCGGCGAGCCCGGCGTCGGCAAGACCGCCGTCGTCGAGGGCCTCGCCCAGCGGATCGTGAAGGGCGACGTCCCCGAGTCCCTGAAGAACAAGCGGCTCGTCTCGCTCGACCTCGGCGCGATGGTCGCCGGCGCGAAGTACCGCGGCGAGTTCGAGGAGCGCCTGAAGACCGTCCTCTCCGAGATCAAGGAGAGCGACGGCCAGATCATCACCTTCATCGACGAGCTGCACACGGTCGTCGGCGCGGGCGCCGGCGGCGACTCCGCCATGGACGCGGGCAACATGCTCAAGCCGATGCTGGCCCGCGGCGAGCTGCGCATGGTCGGCGCGACCACCCTGGACGAGTACCGCGAGCGGATCGAGAAGGACCCCGCCCTGGAGCGCCGCTTCCAGCAGGTCCTGGTCGCCGAGCCCACCGTCGAGGACACCATCGCGATCCTGCGCGGGCTCAAGGGCCGCTACGAGGCCCACCACAAGGTGCAGATCAACGACTCCGCCCTGGTGGCCGCCGCGACCCTCTCCGACCGGTACATCACCTCCCGCTTCCTGCCCGACAAGGCCATCGACCTGGTCGACGAGGCCGCCTCCCGGCTCCGCATGGAGATCGACTCGTCCCCGGTCGAGATCGACGAGCTCCAGCGCTCCGTGGACCGGCTCCGCATGGAGGAGCTGGCCCTCAAGAACGAGACCGACGAGGGCAGCAAGCAGCGCCTGGAGAAGCTGCGGCGCGACCTCGCGGACCGCGAGGAGGAGCTGCGCGGCCTCACCGCCCGCTGGGAGAAGGAGAAGCAGTCCCTCAACCGGGTCGGCGAGCTGAAGGAGCGCCTGGACGAGGCCCGCGGCCGCGCCGAGCGCGCCCAGCGCGACGGCGACTTCGACACCGCCTCCAAGCTGCTCTACGGGGAGATCCCGGCCCTGGAGCGGGAGCTGGAGGAGGCCTCCGAGGCCGAGGCGCAGCAGGAGACCTCGAAGGACACGATGGTCAAGGAGGAGGTCGGCCCCGACGACATCGCGGACGTGGTCGGCTCCTGGACCGGCATCCCCGCCGGCCGCCTCCTGGAGGGCGAGACGCAGAAGCTGCTCCGCATGGAGGACGAGCTCGGCAAGCGGCTCATCGGCCAGTCCGAGGCCGTGCGGGCCGTCTCCGACGCGGTGCGCCGCACCCGCGCCGGGATCGCCGACCCCGACCGGCCCACCGGCTCCTTCCTCTTCCTCGGCCCCACCGGCGTCGGCAAGACCGAGCTGGCGAAGGCGCTCGCGGACTTCCTCTTCGACGACGAGCGGGCCATGATCCGCATCGACATGTCGGAGTACGGCGAGAAGCACTCCGTCGCCCGGCTCGTCGGGGCGCCCCCCGGCTACGTCGGCTACGAGGAGGGCGGCCAGCTCACGGAGGCGGTCCGCCGCCGCCCGTACAGCGTGGTCCTGCTCGACGAGGTGGAGAAGGCGCACCCGGAGGTCTTCGACGTCCTGCTCCAGGTCCTGGACGACGGACGGCTGACCGACGGGCAGGGCCGGACGGTGGACTTCCGCAACACCATCCTGATCCTGACCTCGAACCTCGGCAGTCAGTTCCTGGTCGAGCCGACGACCTCGGAGGAGGTCAAGAAGCAGCAGGTTCTGGAGGTCGTGCGGGCCAGCTTCAAGCCGGAGTTCCTCAACCGGCTGGACGACCTGGTGGTCTTCTCGGCCCTCGACCGGGCCGAGCTGGGCCGGATCGCCCGGCTCCAGATCGACCGGCTCGCCCGGCGGCTCGCCGAGCGGCGCCTCACCCTGGACGTCACCCCGGAGGCCCTGGAGTGGCTGGCCGAGGAGGGCAACGACCCCGCGTACGGCGCCCGGCCGCTGCGCCGCCTGATCCAGACCGCGATCGGCGACCGGCTCGCCCGGGAGATCCTGGCGGGCGAGGTCCAGGACGGCGACACGGTCCGGGTGGACCGGGTCGGGGAGGGGCTGATCGTGGGCCCGGCGGCCCGCTAGGACCGGGGCCGGACGGGCCCCGGCCACAGGTCAGAGGTCGAAGGCCCTGACGCGTACGAGGGCGGTCTCCCCGTCCTCGTACGCGATCGAGACGTCCACGAACAGCACCTCGTCGTACGACGCCCGCACGCACACGTCTACCTCGCAGGAGTACGCGGTCTCCCCGGCCGGGTAGGTCGCGGCCAGCCACGCTCCGGCCCGGTCCGTCCGGAACGCGGCCTCGACCTGGGTGTCCTGGAAGTGCGCCGCCGTGCACCGGGCGTCCCGGGCGTCCGCCGGGAGCGTCCCCCGGGCGAATTCCATGGCCTCGGCGCAGTCGACCTGCTGCGCCCGGCCCATCTCGCTCCAGGCCATCGCGCCCCAGGCCAGCAGGGCCATCGGCCCGCCGCAGAACACGGTCACCACGATCGTGGCCCAGACCCAGGTCCACGGCCGCGCCTTCACCGGACCACGTTTCGCCGTCTGCTCTTCCCCCATGGGGGCAGATCTTGTCAGCCCGCAGCGGATCGCGGGAGCAGGGGTTGCCACGGACCGCCCGGGATGGGAGAGGATGGCGAGCATCCGTACGAAGGGAAATACACGGTGAGCATCGACCCGTCCTCGATTCCGAATTTCGGGGGCCAGCCCCAGCCTCAGGCCGCAGGACCGGCGGGCCCCGTCGTCCCCGACCAGGACCTCGTCAAGCAGCTCCTCGACCAGATGGAGCTGAAGTACGTCGTCGACGACGAGGGCGACCTCGCGGCGCCGTGGGAGGAGTTCCGCACCTACTTCATGTTCCGCGGCGAGGACGAGCAGCAGGTCTTCTCGGTCCGGACGTTCTACGACCGCCCGCACTCGGCCGACGACCGCGCGCGCGTCCTCGACGCGATCGACGACTGGAACCGCCGCACCCTGTGGCCCAAGGTCTACACCCACCTGCACGAGGAGGAGGACGGCTCCGCCACCCTCCGTCTCATCGGTGAGGCCCAGATGCTGATCGGCACCGGCGTCGCCCTGGAGCACTTCGTGTCCTCCACGGTCAGCTGGGTCCGCGCCTCCATCGAGTTCGACAAGTGGATCGTGGAGCAGTTCGGCCTGGAGTCCCCGGAGGACAAGACCGGCGGCGAAGAGGCCTGAGCCTCCCCCGCACCACGCCGAGGGCCCGGCCTCCCCGCACGGGGGAGCCGGGCCCTTCGCGCGTTCTCAGGCCAGCCGCTTGAGCCGGGAGACCGCCTCCTCCAGGACCTCGGTCTTCTTGCAGAAGGCGAAGCGGACGAAGGGGGCGCCCGCGTCGCGGTGGTCGTAGAAGACGGCGTTGGGGATGGCGACCACGCCGGCGCGCTCCGGGAGGGAGCGGCAGAAGGCGAAGCCGTCGGTGGCGCCCAGGGGCCGGATGTCGGTGGTGACGAAGTAGGTGCCGGACGGCCGGTAGACCCCGAAGCCCGCCTGCGCGAGGCCCCCGGCCAGCAGGTCCCGCTTGGCCGCCAGATCGGCGCGCAGGGCGTCGAAGTACGCGTCCGGGAGCCGGAGCGCCTCGGCGACCGCGTACTGGAACGGTCCGGCGGAGACGTAGGTGAGGAACTGCTTGGCCGAGCGGACGGCCGAGGTCAGCTCGGGGCTCGCGGTGATCCAGCCGACCTTCCAGCCGGTGAACGAGAACGTCTTGCCGGCCGAGGAGATGGTGACCGTGCGCTCCCGCATCCCCGGCAGGCTCGCGATCGGCACGTGCTCGGCGCCGTCGAAGACCAGGTGCTCGTAGACCTCGTCCGTGACGACCAGCAGGTCCCGCTCGACCGCCAGCTCGGCCACGGCCGTCAGCTCGGCCCGGGTCAGGACGGTGCCGGTGGGGTTGTGCGGGGTGTTGAGCAGGATCAGCCGCGTCCGGTCGGTGACGGCGGCCCGCAGCTCGTCCGGGTCGAGGACGTAGGCGCCCTCGTGGGGCCGGAGCGTGACCGGGACGCGGGTGCCGCCGGCCATCGCCACGCAGGCCGCGTACGAGTCGTAGTACGGCTCCAGGGCGATCACCTCGTCGCCCGGCTCGACCAGGGCGAGCAGCGCGGCCGCGATCGCCTCGGTGGCGCCCGCCGTGACGAGGACCTCCGCGTCGGGGTCGTACTCCAGGCCGTACCGCTCCCGCTGGTGGTCCGCGATCGCCGTCCGCAGCTCGGGGACGCCCGGACCCGGCGGGTACTGGTTGCCCCGGCCGTCCCGCAGGGCGCGCACCGCCGCCTCCCTGATCTCCTCCGGGCCGTCGGTGTCGGGGAAGCCCTGGCCGAGGTTGATCGCGCCGGTCTCGGCGGCGAGCGCGGACATCTCGGCGAAGATCGTCGTGCCGAACTCGGCGAGGCGGCGGTTGAGCGGCGGTCGTGTCATGCCCGCCATCCTGGGCCCAAGCTCTGGACTTGCTCAAGTGTGCTTTGGGCCGGGAGCGGCATGGGAATCTCCCTCGCACAGAAGAACGGGGGCAGTACTCATGGCACTTTTCATCGGCATCGTCCTGGCGGCCGCGATCGTGGTCGCCGTCGCACTCGTCGCCACCGCGGAGAAGCGGCGCGCGGCCGCCGCGCAGCGCGCCGCCGTCCGCAGGTCCCTCGCCGCCTACCGCGTGGCGGCCGCCCGCTCCGGGACCGGCAAGCGGAACGGGCGGCGGAAGAGCCGGAGCAGCAGTAGCGGTGACAGCGGCGGCTGGATCGACGGGGGAAGTTCCTGTGGTTCCGGCAGTTCCTGCGGCTCCGGCGGCTCCAGCAGTTCCAGCTGCGGGGGCGGCGGCTGCGGCGGCAGCTGAGCGGGCGGGCCGCCGGCCACGGGGGTGTCGGCGGCCCGTCGGTACGCGTGCGCGGGGCCGTCGCCGGGCGCGGTCCCGCGCACGCGGGCGGGGCCCGAGCACACGGGGCCGTCCGCCGGCGTGCGCCCCGGCGGTCGAATCCGGTTGAACAAGTGAACTGTGGGGTCCCCGAAGGGGTTGGAAACCACGGCAAGTTGGGTAAAAACGCTGCGAGTCGTCCGGCGTCCGTGGTTCTCTCGCTCCTGACAGAGACAGCCCTCGGACCGTGTGTGGACCCGAGCCGGCGATTCCCCACTCCCGTTGAAACCCTTCACCGGGGCGCCCCCGGCCCACCCGTCAAACCGTGTTTGCGGAGCCGACCCATGCTCACCTCCCTCAAGACCTCCTACACCGACACGCGCGCGGCCGATCTGGCCTGGGCGCTCGGGCGCGAGCCGCTGCCCGCCCTCGCCGTCCTCGACCTCGAACTCTCGGGCGCCAAGCTCCAGTTGAGGCTGCTCGGCGCCTCCCACCAGGTCCTCCTGGAGGAGGAGGGGCGCACCTGCTCGGAGACCGTGGCCTGTATGCCCGGCAGCAGCACCCCGCTCCCGCTCGGCGTCTCCAAGCGCGTCGGCGGCTGGGAGTACGAATTCGCCGCGCGCGTCGAGACGCTCTCGGACGGCTCCTTCGCGGGCCGCGCGCAGGAGTTGCTCGCGCTCGTCGCCGACCACCCGCACGGGCTCGCCGGCACCTTCCCCGGCTCCCCGCACGCCTTCACCGCGATGCTGGCGCAGCGCCACGAGGGCCAGGTCCGCTGGCGCACCTGGCACGCCTACCCGCAGGAGGGGCAGTTGGTGGTGACCAGGACCAGGATCGGCGCGCGTATGCCCGCCGCACTCTGATGCGCCCCCCGGAAACCCCATGTGCACCCGTGCGGGTGACGAGGGGCACTCGGACCGTGACGTAGCGTTACCGCATGATCGAGCCGATCCTGACCGTGCCACCCGAGGAGCGGGCGCGGCGGGCGCCCGCGCGGCGGCCCGTCCGGCCGCGCGAGGCGGTACGGTTCCCGGTCCTCGCGGTGGTCTTCGTCTGCGCGGCCTGCGGTCTGGTCTACGAGCTCGAACTGGTCGCCCTCTCCTCGTACTTGATCGGAGACTCGGTCACCCAGGCCTCCGTCGTGCTCTCCGTGATGGTGTTCGCGATGGGGGTGGGCTCGCTCCTCGCCAAGCGGCTGCGCTGCCGCGCCGCCGTCGGCTTCGGCCTGGTCGAGGCCGCGCTCGCGCTCGTCGGCGGCTGCTCGGCGATGGTGCTGTACGCGGCCTTCGCCTGGCTCGGCGAGTCGCGGTACGTGGTCGTGGCGTTCTCCCTCGCGATCGGGGTCCTCATCGGCGCGGAGATCCCCCTCCTGATGTCGCTGATGCAGCGCACCGGCCGGAAGGGGGCGCCCGGGGAGGCGGACGACGCGGCCGGGACGGTCGCCGACCTCTTCGCCGCCGACTACGTCGGCGCGCTGGTCGGCGGCCTCGCCTTCCCGTTCCTCCTCCTGCCCTGGCTCGGCCAGCTCACCGGCGCGCTCGTCACCGGCGCGGTGAACGCCGTCGCGGGCGGCGGGCTCGTCCTCTGGGTGTTCCGCCGCGACCTGACCGCCCGCTCCCGGGCCCTGCTCCTCGCCGTGAACCTGGGCGTCCTGGCCGTCCTCGGCACCGCGACCGTCCTCGTCGACGACTTCGAACAGGCCGCGCGCCGGGCCGTGTACGGGGAGCGCGTGCGGGTCGCCGTCCACACCGACCTCCAGGAGATCGTGGTGACCGGGAGTCCGGAGGGGCCGCCCGACCTGTTCCTCGACGGCCGGCTCCGGGTCGCCGGGCAGGACGAGTACCGCTACCACGAGGCGCTCGTCCACCCCGCGATGAACGGCCCGCACGCGCGCGTCCTGATCGTCGGCGGCGGGGACGGGATGGCCGCCCGCGAGGTGCTGCGCCACCCCGGCGTCCGGTCCGTGACCGTCGTGGAGCTCGACCCCGGGGTCGTACGCCTCGCCCGCACCGATCCGGCACTCGCCCGGCTCAACGCGGGGGCGTTCCGCGACCCGCGCGTCCGGGTGGTCCACGAGGACGCCTTCCACTGGCTGCGGGGCGCCGCCGACCGGGTGCGGGAACGTTACGACGTGGTGGTATCCGACCTGCCCGACCCCGGGATCACCTCCAGCACCAAGCTGTACTCGGAGGAGTTCTACGGGCTCGTGGCCCGGGTCCTCGACCGGTCCGGACGGTTCGCCGTCCACGCAGGCTCGCCCACCGACCGGCCCCGCACCTACTGGACGGTCGACGCCACCCTGCGGGCCGCCGGCTTCGCGACCCGGCCCTACAGCGCGGGCGGCCGCACCCCCGGCTTCGCCGCGGGCCCCGACCGCGCCGACCGCGTCGCCGGTACGGGCCCGGGGCCCTGCGACTGGGGCTTCCTCCTGGCGGTCCCGGGCGACCGGCCGCCCGCCCTCGGCCTCGACCCCGCCGGGCCCCGGCCGCGCTCGCTCGACGGGGACGCGCTCGCGGCCGCCGCCCGCCGCGTCGAGCGGCCCCCGGGCGACGGACCGCCCTCCTCGACGCTGGTGCACCCGAGGTACGGCGACTGAGCGGCGGGAGCACCCGGTGCGGGGCGAACAGGCGACGCGGCGCCCCGGCCTGAGTAGGCTCGGCTCCCATGGAGCATGAGGTGTTCGTCCCGGTACCGGCCGAGGCCCTGCGCGCGACGCTGACGGACCCGGCCCGCGTGGTGCGCTGCGTGCCCGGTCTCCAGCGGGACGCGGGCGCGGACCCCCTCGCGGGCCGGCTCAGGGTCCGGGTCGGCGGCCACACCATCACCTACCGGGGCGCGCTGCGGATCGTCGAGCGGGACGGCGCCATCACCTACGAGGGCGAGGGCGCCGAGGTCCGGGGCAAGGGCGGGGCGGAGCTGTCGCTCACCGTCGTCCTCACCCCGGTGGCCGAGGGCACGAACCTGAGCTTCACGGGCGCCCTGACGACGACCGGCCGGCTCGCCGGGGAGACGGACGCGACCAGGACGGCAGCGGGCACGCGCCTGCTCGACCGGTTCGTGGAGACGCTGACGGAGGTGGCGGGGGAGTCCTCGGGGGACGGCGCCGATGCAGACCGTGGTGCCGATGCAGACCGTGGTGCGGGTGCGGGTGCGGGTGCGGGTGCGGGTTTCGGTGCCGGTGCCGAGGGCGCTCCCGACGGCGAGGGCGACGAGAGCTCCCAGGCCGCTGAGGGTGCTGAGGGCGACGGCGCCGACGACGACGGTGTCGACGACGGCGTGGAGGAGCCCTCCGACCGCGGCGTCGTCTTCGACGCCCCGCCCCCCGCCCTCGACCCCCTCCCCGGCGAGGCCTTCGGGGACGCGCCGATCGAGTTCCCCGCCCCGCAGCCCGCCGCCGAGGCCGCCCACGCGCGCCGGACCATGATCGGGCGCAGCGCCGAGGAGGTCGACCACGCCCCGCCGCGCGGCCGGTACGCCCCCGTCCCCGCCCCCGAGACGATCAGCGCCGGGGCCACCCTGCGCTGGATCGCCCCGGCCGCGGCCCTCGCGCTCGCCTCCGCCGTCGTCGTCGGCCGCGCCCTGCGCCGGCGCCGCTGAGGACACCCCGGGACGCCGCCGAAACGGTCGGCCGCGTTCCGTGCCCCGCAGGCTTAGGGTCGGGGGGTGAGCATGAAGACGCGACTGACGGCGGGCGACGCCGAGTTGACCATCAACCCCGACAACGGCTGCCGCATCGAGGGCCTGCGCATCGGCGGCACCGAGGTGCTGCGCCAGGGCGAGCGGTACGGGTGCTTCCCGATGGTGCCCTGGTGCGGGCGGACCGAGGACGGGCGCTTCCGCACCGGCGACACCACCCACCAGCTCCCGGTCAACGCGCCCCCGCACGCCATCCACGGCACCGTCCGCGACCTCGCCTGGAAGACCGCCCGCACCTCCGCGACCGAGGCCGTCTTCGTCTGCGAGCTCGGCGACCCCTGGCCGTACGGGGGCCGGGTCACCCAGGTCTTCGAGCTGGCCGAGGACTCCCTCACGCTCCGCTTCGGCGTCGAGACCTACGACGACTCGTTCCCGGCCCAGGCCGGCTGGCACCCCTGGTTCCTGCGCAACCTGGGGCGGGGCGGTCAGGACGTACGGGTCGACTTCGCGCCCGCCTGGCAGGAGGAGCGCGGCGAGGACCACCTCCCCACCGGCCGCCGGATCGACCCCCTTCCCGGCCCCTGGGACGACTGCTTCGGAATGCCCGGTGGCGTCGACGTCACCCTCACCTGGCCGGAGGAGCTGGAGCTGAAGGTCACCAGCCGCGCCGAGTGGGTCGTGATCTACGACGAGCAGGCGGAGGCGGTCTGCGTCGAGCCCCAGTCCGGTCCCCCGAACGGCCTCAACACCCACCCGCGCCTGGTCACCCCGATCGACCCCCTGGAGGTCGAGAGCACCTGGAGCTGGCGCCGCCCCTGACCCGGAGGCCCCTTAAGCTCGTGACCATGACTGACGTACGCGCTGAGCTGCTCCAGCAGATCAAGGACAAGGCCGTGGTGCACGGCAAGGTGACCCTCTCCTCGGGTCTGGAAGCCGACTACTACATCGACCTGCGCCGGATCACGCTGGACGGCGAGGCCGCCCCGATGGTGGGTCAGGTCATGCTCGACCTCACGGCCGATCTGGACTTCGACTGCGTCGGCGGTCTGACCCTGGGCGCCGACCCGGTCGCCACCTCGATGCTGCACGCCTCCGCCGCGCGCGGACAGCGCCTCGACGCCTTCGTCGTGCGGAAGGCGCAGAAGGCGCACGGAATGCAGCGCCGCATCGAGGGGACGGACGTCAAGGGCCGTCGCTGCCTCGTCGTCGAGGACACCTCGACCACCGGCGGCTCGCCGCTCACCGCCGTCGAGGCCGTCCGCGAGGCGGGCGGCGAGGTCGTCGCCGTGGCGACGATCGTGGACCGGGGCGCGGCCGGCGCCATCGCGGAGGCGGGGCTGCCGTACCTCACCGGCTACCGGCTCGGCGACCTCGGCCTGGCGTAACTGCCGCGAAGTCGTGACGTAGGTCCCGGGACAGGGCGAGAACGGTCCTGACCTGCACTTTTGGCCAGGGGCGGGGTGTTTCACGTGAAACACCCCGCCCCTCGGCGTGCCGGGCCCATGGGAGCCCGCACCAGAGTCTGGAAGGATGGGGGCGACGATGACGTCGCCCCCAGGTCAGGGACAGCAACAGCACACACCCCGCACATCACAAGGAGCGGACGAATGCCCATCGCAACCCCCGAGGTCTACAACGAGATGCTCGACCGGGCGAAGGCAGGCAAGTTCGCCTACCCGGCCATCAACGTGACCTCGTCCCAGACCCTGCACGCTGCTCTGCGCGGCTTCGCGGAGGCCGAGAGCGACGGCATCATCCAGATCTCGACCGGCGGTGCCGAGTTCCTGGGCGGTCAGTACAACAAGGACATGGTCACGGGCGCCGTCGCCCTGGCCGAGTTCGCGCACATCGTCGCCGCGAAGTACGACATCACGGTCGCCCTCCACACCGACCACTGCCCGAAGGACAAGCTGGACGGCTACGTCCGTCCGCTGCTGGAGGTCTCCGCCGAGCGCGTCGCCCGGGGCGAGAACCCGCTGTTCCAGTCGCACATGTGGGACGGCTCCGCCGAGACCCTCGCGGACAACCTGGCCATCGGCCAGGAGCTGCTCGCGAAGGCCGCCGCCGCCAAGATCATCCTTGAGGTCGAGATCACCCCGACCGGTGGCGAGGAGGACGGCGTCACCCACGAGATCAACGACGAGCTGTACACCACCGTCGACGACGCGATCCGCACCGCCGAGGCCCTGGGCCTGGGCGAGAAGGGCCGCTACCTGCTCGCCGCGTCCTTCGGCAACGTGCACGGCGTCTACAAGCCGGGCAACGTCGTGCTCCGCCCCGAGCTCCTCAAGGACCTCCAGGCGGGCGTCGCCGCGAAGTTCGGCAAGGCCGACCCGTTCGACTTCGTCTTCCACGGCGGTTCGGGCTCCACGGCCGAGGAGATCGCCACCGCGCTGGAGAACGGCGTCGTGAAGATGAACCTCGACACCGACACCCAGTACGCCTTCACCCGTCCTGTCGTGGACCACATGTTCCGCAACTACGACGGCGTCCTGAAGGTCGACGGCGAGGTCGGCAAGAAGTCCACCTACGACCCGCGCACCTGGGGCAAGCTGGCCGAGGCCGGCATGGCCGTCCGCGTCACCGAGGCGTGTGCCGCGCTGCGCTCGACCGGCACCAAGCTGAAGTAAGCACGTCATGAGCGAAGGGCCCGGCACCCCCGAACGGGGAGGCCGGGCCCTTCGTCCGTCGGGGAGAGAGGGCGAGAGGGCCTGATGTACGACTTCGACCGGGAGATCGACCGGCGCGGCACCTGGTCCGTCCAGTGGGACGGGATCGCGGACCGCTTCGGCGTGCCCGACCTGCTGCCCTTCACCATCTCCGACATGGACTTCGCCTCCCCGCCGGAGGTGCTCGCCGCCCTGCGCGAGCGCGTCGACCACGGGGTCTTCGGCTACACGGACTGGCGGCTCGGCGACTTCCGCGAGGCGATACGCCACTGGTACGCGAGCCGCTACGACGCCGCGATCGACCCGGAGTCGCTGGTGTACGCGCCCTCCGTGCTCAACCAGCTCTCGCAGCTGCTGCGGATGTGGACGGAGCCCGGCGACGGCGTGGTCGTCCACACCCCCACGTACGACGGCTTCCGCAAGGCCGTGACCGGGCTCGGGCGCGAGCTGCGCGGGGTCCCGGTCGGGGACGCGGAGGCGCTGGAGCGCGAGCTGGCCCGGCCGGACAGCCGGATGCTGCTGCTCTGCTCCCCGCACAACCCGACCGGCCGGGTGTGGACGGAGGCGGAGCTGACCGCCTTCGCGGAGCTGGCCGAGCGGCACGGCGCGAGCGTCGTCAGCGACGAGATCCACGCGGACCTGACCACCGAGGGCCACCGGCACGTGCCGTGGACCCGGATCGCGGAGCGCGGCCGGGGCCGCCGCTGGGCGCTGGTCACCTCGGGCACCAAGGCCTTCAACTTCCCCGCGCTCTCCGGTTCGTACGGGATCGTCGGCGACCCCGACGAGCGCGCGGCCTTCGTGCGGCGGATGGAGACCGGCGAGGGCCTCGCCTCGCCCGCCGTGCTCTCGCTGACCGCCCACATCGCCGCGTACCGGCACGGCGCGGCCTGGCTGGACGAGCTGCGCGGCTACGTCGCGGGCACGATGGAGCTGGTCCGGGAGCGCCTTGCCGAGGGCCTGCCCGGGGTGGTCTGGGAGCCCCCGCAGGCCGGGTATCTGGCCTGGATCGACCTGCGGCCCCTCGGGATCGAGGAGACCCGGCTCCAGGAGGAGCTGGTCACGGCGGAGAAGGTCGCGATCATGCCGGGCGGCACGTACGGCACGCCGGGCTTCGTCCGGCTGAACGTGGGCTGCCCCCGGAAGAAGGCCGAGCGGGGTGTGGAGGCCCTGGTCAGGGCGGCGAACCGGCTGCGGACCGGCTGAGGCCGCCGCGCGCGACAGGACGACCACCGGGGGCCGGTGCCGTGACGGGCGCGCCCTGAGCCGTCGCGCGCGCGGCGGGACGTTTCGCGAGACCATGCGGACATGGGCGAGCGGGACGTGCGGATGGCCTCCGGGGCCGGGCGGTGGATCGTCTTCACCACGGTCCTGGGCTCCGGGATGGCGCTGCTCGACTCCACCGTCGTCAACGTCGCCCTGCCGCACATCGGCGAGGACCTCGGCGCCGACCTCGCCGTCCTCCAGTGGACGGTCAACGCCTACATGCTGACCCTGGCCGGGCTCATCCTGCTCGGCGGTTCGCTGGGCGACCGGTTCGGACGGCGCCGGGTCTTCGTGACCGGGGTGGTGTGGTTCGCCGCCGCCTCGCTGCTCTGCGGCCTCGCCCCGAACGCCGGGGTGCTGATCGCGGCCCGCGCGCTCCAGGGCGTGGGCGGGGCGCTGCTCACGCCCGGGTCGCTCGCGCTGATCCAGGCGAGCTTCCACGAGGACGACCGGGCCAGGGCCGTCGGGCTCTGGTCGGGCTTCGGCGGGGTGGGCGCGGCGATCGGGCCGTTCGTCGGCGGCTGGCTGGTGGACGGACCCGGCTGGCGGTGGGTGTTCCTCCTGAACGTGCCGCTCGCGCTGGTCTGCGTCCCGGTCGCCCTCCGGCACGTGCCCGAGTCGCGGGACGAGGCCGCGCACGGCCGCTTCGACGTGCTCGGCGCGTTCCTGGGCGCGGCGGCGCTCGCGCTGGTGACGTACGCGCTGATCGGGGCGGCCTGGTGGGCCGGAGCGGCCGGGATCGTGGTCGGAGCCTGCTTCGTGGGGGTGGAGCGGCGGCGCGGGGAGGCGGCGATGGTGCCGCCGTCGATCTTCCGCTCGAAGACCTTCACGGCCGTCAACCTGGTCACCCTCTGCGTGTACGCCGCTTTCGGCGGGTTCTTCTTCCTGGCGGCGCTCCAGCTCCAGGTGGTCTCCGGCTACTCGGCGCTCGCCGCCGGCACGGCCCTGCTGCCGACGACCGTGCTCATGCTGCTGTTCTCGGCGAAGTCCGGGGAGCTGGGGGAGCGGATCGGCCCCCGGATCCCGCTCACGGTCGGGCCGCTGCTGTGCGCCGCCGGGATGCTGCTGATGCTGCGGGTGGGCGAGGACCCCTCGTACGTACGGGACGTGCTGCCCGCGCTGCTGGTCCTCGGGCTCGGCATGACGGCCCTGGTCGCCCCGCTGACCGCGACCGTCCTCGCCTCGGTGGACGTGTCCCGGGCGGGCCTGGCGAGCGGGATCAACAACGCGGCGGCGCGGGCGGCCGGGCTGCTCGCGGTGGCCGCGCTGCCGATGCTGGCCGGGATGGGGCCGGAGGCGTACCGCTCGGCGGCCGAGTTCGGGGAGACGTTCCGGCGCGCGATGCCGATGTGCGCGGGGATCCTGGCGGCGGGCGCGGTCCTGGCCTGGACGACGATGCGGGGCGCGGCCGCCGGGGCCGGTGCGGGTGCGGAGGCCGGTGCCGGCGCGGGGGCCGGTGCCGGGGCCCGCTGCCATCCGGAGTGCCGGGTGCACTGCGGGGTGCAGGCCCCGCCGCTGGACCCGGGCGGCCGGGCCCGGGGCGGTTCGGGGCGTCCGTCCTGAGGCAGACTGGGCCCATGGCCATCCACGAGAACCTCCTGGGGGGACCCGCCCCCACCCACCTGCCCGACGAACCGGGTCCGCGCGAGCTGCTCGCGAGCGGTACGGCTCCGGCGGAGGTCGCCGCGAAGTACCCGACCTCCTCGCTCGCCTGGGCGCGCCTCGCCGACGACGCCTTCGAGGGCGGCCGGGTCGTCGAGTCGTACGCCTACGCCCGTACCGGCTACCACCGGGGCCTGGACGCCCTGCGCCGCAGCGGCTGGAAGGGCCACGGCCCGGTCCCGTGGGAGCACGAGCCGAACCGCGGCTTCCTGCGCGCGCTGCACGCCCTGGCCCGGGCGGCCGGCGAGATCGGCGAGAAGGAGGAGTACGAGCGCTGCACGTCCTTCCTGCGCGACTCCTCGGAGACGGCGGCGGAGACGCTCGGCTGACACGGGCGCGACTCCCCGGGGCGGCGGCCGGCGAACGGCCGCCGCCCCGACGCCTTTTCGGCCTCGTGCGCCTCAGCGGAACCGACCGCGCGCTTTTCGAGTCTGTTCGAGCGGGACCGGTACGATCCCCGGAACCGCAGCACCGACGAACGCCGGTACCGAGGCCCCGTTTCCTCTTCCCCCACACCGGCCGGAAGCAGGGGAGAAGTCTGTCGTGGGCAAACGTGCCGCACCCGCAGGACGGCGACGCGCACAGGGCCGCCGACGGGGCGGAGGCGGACGCGGCCCCGTGCGCCGGCTCGCCCTCCCCGCCCTGGTCCTGGCGACCCTCGCGCTCGGCGGCGGCGCGGCCCTCGCCCACTTCAACGGCGGAACGGCCGACGGGAGGGCCTTCCCGGCCCTCCCCGTGCCCGGCCCCGAGGCCGTGCGCGCGGAACCGGCGCCCGCCCCGCCCGCGCCCCGGCCCACCACGGCGGCACCGACCCGGGCCCCGGCCCCGGCTCCGACCCCGACGCCGGCCGCGCGACCGAAGCGGACGCCGGCGCCCGGCCCCACCACGCCCGGGGCGAGCCCGAAGACGACGCCCGCTCCGACGCCCGAGGCCGTCCCGGAGAAGCCCGTGGTGCCCCGGGCCGGCTCCGGGACCTTCACCACCGCGCGGGCCTCCGGCGCCCCCACCGGCACCGGCGGCGTCCTGCGCCGCTACCGGGTCCTGGTCGAGGACGGCATCGAGCTCCGGGCGGACGGAACGGCCGCCGAGATCCAGCGGATCCTGGCCCATCCGCAGGGCTGGGCCGCACACGGCCGGGGCCGCTTCCAGCTGGTCTCCGAGGGCGAGGAGGCCGACTTCGTCATCCGGATCGCCACCCCGGACACGGCGGACGCGCTCTGCCTCCGCGAGGGCCTCGACACCGGCGGCGAGCTGAACTGCGAGACCACCGAGGGCGTCGTCGTGAACCTCCGGCGGTGGATGCTCGGCTCCCCGACCTTCGCGGGGGAGCCCGCCGAGTACCGGCACCTGATCATCAACCACGAGGTCGGCCACGAGATCGGCATCCGGCAGCACATGGCCTGCCCGGGTCCGGGAAAACCCGCCCCCGCGATGATGCAGCAGATCAAGGGCCTGGACGGCTGCGTTTCGAACGCTTATCCGTATGACGAAGACGGGAGCTACATCACGGGGCCGATCGTGCCATGATGCGTTTGGGACGGCGCGCGACGGAGCGCGCCTCCCGAGGGGACCGGAGCTCCCGTGCCGCACGAGGTGCCGCACGGTGCGAGCGGACCGCTACCCGGTAGAACGTACCGAGGAGACAGAAATGTCCACCTTCCCGGGTTCTCCCGATGCCTCCGGGACTTCTCCCGACACCTCCGGAGCCCCTTCCGGAGCCTCCGGCGCGGCCGGGGCCGACGCGGCCGTCGAGGCCCCGAACCTCGACTTCGCGGGCACGACGCCGTACGAGGACTACGTCCAGGCGGACGTCCTCACCCACCTCCAGCACCTCCGCTCGGACGACCCCGGCGAGATGGTCTTCCTGGTCACCACCCAGGTCATGGAGCTGTGGTTCACGGTGATCGTGCACGAGTGGGAGACCGCGAGCCGCGCCCTGCGCGAGGACCGGATCCCCGTCGCCATGGACGCGCTCAAGCGCTCCGTGCGCGAGCTGGAGGCCCTGAACCACTCCTGGCGGCCGCTCGCCCACCTCACCCCCGCCCAGTTCAACTCCTACCGGGGCGCGCTCGGCGAGGGCTCCGGGTTCCAGTCGGCGATGTACCGCCGGATGGAGTTCCTGCTCGGCGAGAAGTCCGCGTCCATGCTCGTCCCGCACCGGGGCGCGCCCCGCGTCCACGCCGAGCTGGAGAAGGCGCTCCACGAGCCGAGCCTGTACGACGAGGTCCTCGGCCTGCTCGCCCGGCGCGGCCTGCCCGTCCCGGCCGCCGTCCTGAACCGCGACCTCGCGAAGCGGTACGACTCCTCGCCCGAGGTCGAGGCGGTCTGGGCCGGGATCTACGCCGACCCCGACCAGAACGGCGAGCTGGTCCGGCTCGGCGAGGCCCTGAGCGACGTGGCCGAACTGGTCTGGCGCTGGCGCAACGACCACCTGGTGGCGACCCGGCGCGCGATGGGCGCCAAGACCGGCACCGGCGGTTCGGCCGGCGTGGCCTGGCTGGAGAAGCGGGCCCAGAAGAACGTGTTCCCCGAGCTCTGGACGGCCCGCAGCCATGTCTGATCTCCTCAAGGGCCGTCTCAAGGACCAGCTCAAGGACCGCCTCAAGAGCCGTCGCGAGGACCACCTCGAAACCCGGGCCCGGGACCTCGACGCGGCCGACGCACTGGCCGGACACCGCGAGAAGTTCGCCCTCGACGCGGACACCGTCTACCTCGACGGCAACTCGCTCGGCGCGCTGCCCGCCCACGTCCCGGCCCGGATGGCCGACGTCATCACCCGCGAGTGGGGCGAGCTGCGCATCCGCTCCTGGGACGAGTCCGGCTGGTGGACCGCGCCCGAGCGGGTCGGCGAGCGGATCGCGCCGATCGTCGGCGCCGCCCCCGGACAGGTCGTGGTCGGCGACTCGACCAGCGTGAACGTCTTCAAGGCGGTCGTCGCCGCCGCCCGTCTCGCGGGCGACGGACGCGACGAGATCCTGGTGGACGCCACGACCTTTCCCACGGACGGGTACATCGCGCGGTCGGCCGCGCGGATGACGGGTCACCGGATCGTGCCCCTCGACCCGGCCGCGATGGCGGAGGCGGCGGGCCCCCGCACGGCCGCCGCCCTCGTCAACCACGTCGACTACCGCAGCGGCCGGCTCCACGACCTGCCGGGCGTCACCGCCGCCCTGCACGCGGCGGGCGCGCTCGCCGTCTGGGACCTGTGCCACAGCGCGGGCGCCCTGCCCGTCGGCCTGGACGCCCACGGGGTCGACCTGGCCGTCGGCTGCACGTACAAGTACCTGAACGGCGGCCCCGGTTCGCCCGCCTACCTGTACGTCGCCGAGCGCCACCAGGCCGCCTTCGACTCGCCGCTGCCCGGCTGGAACTCGCACGCCGACCCGTTCGCCATGACCCCCGGGTACGAGGCGGCGGCCGGCGCCGTGCGGGGCCGGGTCGGCACGCCCGACATCCTCTCCCTCCTCGCGCTGGAAGCGGCCCTCGACGTGTGGGACGGGGTCGCGGTCGAGGACGTGCGGGCCAAGTCCCTCGCCCTGACGGACTTCTTCCTGGAGTGCGTGCGGGCGTACGTCCCCGAGGGCCGGGTCGCGTCGGTCACGCCGGAGGCGCACGGCGAGCGCGGCAGCCAGATCGCGCTGCGCTGCGCGGAGGCCCCGGCGGTGATGGCCGAGCTGATCCGGCGCGGGGTCGTGGGCGACCTGCGCCGCCCCGACGTCCTGCGGTTCGGCTTCACGCCGCTGTACGTCGGGTTCGCGGACGCGGAGCGCGCGGCGCGGGTCCTCGCGGAGGTCCTGGCGGACGTGCCCGCCGCGTAACGAGCGCGTGGCGAGCGCGCGGCGGTCGCACGGCCTCCGACCGGTCGCACGGTCCGATGATCAACCTGATCCGCGGGGCTCCGGTCCTGGTACCGTCCCCGCAGGTCAGGCCAATTCGGCCCCGTACCAGAGAGGTTGGAACAGCCATGGATCCCGCCGCGCGCGACGCCGCCGAAGAGGCGTCGGCCTTCTCGCACCCGGCCGTCGCCCCGGACGCCACCGCCGCGTACGGCGACCACCCGGACCAGGTGGTGGACTTCTACGCCCCGCGCGACGGGCGCGACCGGGCCCCGCTCGTCGTGGCCCTGCACGGCGGCGCCTGGCGGGCGCCGTACGACCGGGCGCACCTGTCGCCGTTCGCCGATTTCCTGGCCCGGCGCGGCTTCGCCGTCGCCAGCGTCGAGTACCGGCGCGGCGGCGGCCTGCCCCGCCAGGGCGGCACGGCCCCGGTCGCCGGGCGCTGGCCCGAGACCTTCGACGACGTGGCCGCCGCCCTGGACGCCGTACCGGAGCTGGCCGCCGCGCACCTGCCGCAGGCCGACACGGGCCGGATCGTGCTCACCGGGCACTCGGCCGGCGGGCAGCTCGCCCTGTGGGCCGCCGCCCGGCACGTGCTGCCCGCCGGGTCCCCGTGGCGGCTGCCGGCCCCGCCGCCGCTGCGCGGGGTCGTCGCCCTCGCCCCGATCGCCCACTTCGCGCGCTCGGTCGAGCTCGGGGTGTGCGGCGGGGCGGTCACCGAGCTGCTCGGCGGCCCGGAGGCGTACGGGGAGCGCGCGGCCTCCACCGACCCGGCCCTCCTCCTGCCGACCGGCATCGCGACCACCGTCGTACAGGGCCGCGAGGACGTCGTCGTGCCGTACGCGGTGGCCGACGCGTACGCGGAGGCGGCGGCGAAGGCGGGCGAGGCGGTCGGCCTGACGCTCCTGGAGGAGACCGGCCACTTCCCGCCGATCGACCCGGCGACGGACGCGTGCGCGGTGGTGGCGGAGGAGATCGCCCAGCTGGCCTGGTGACGGAGCCCGGGGCCCTTCGTAGTACTCAGGACGGACGGGGGAGGATCCGTACGGAGCGGGACGACCCGCCCCGGCGGCCCCCGTACCGTAATCGGCGTGACTCAGACACAGACCCCCGAGACGAGCCGCGCCCCCGAGTTCCGCCTGGTGCAGGCGGCCCTCGGGGGCCTGCGGCAGGAACTCTTCCACGACGCCTTCGCCTACCGGCCGCTGCCCCGCATGGACGTGGAGCGCGGCCCGACCCGCTTCCTGCCGAGGCGGATACGGGTGTACGCGGGGCTGCTGCCGCACGCGTTCGTCGCGTTCTGGGCGCTGATCGTCTTCGCCATGGGGTACGAGCGCATCTACTACCACTTCGGCGTGCTGGCGTTCGTGACCGCCACCGTGCCCGCCGTGATCGTGCTCCTCACCCTGGTCCGGCCGGTGCTCGCCTTCTGGGCCTCGCTGTGCGTGACGCCCTTCGTCGGCTACATCACGGGCTACGAGGGCGGCTGGCCCTGGTCGGACACGACGCTCACCATGCACCTGGTGGTCCTCGCCGTGGTCGCCGTCCGCACCCGTCCCCGTACCGCGGCGTGGATGTGGCTCGCGACGGCCGGCTTCTGCCTCTTCACGGAGATGTTCCTCGGCGTCGGGCGCGGCTCCAACTCCGTCCCGCTGCTCTTCGTCTCCGCCCTGGTCCTGCTCGCCGTCACCGTCTTCCAGGTCCGCCGCCAGGCCGACCGCGAGGTTATCGCCCAGCAGACGGTCACCGAGCAGGAGCGGTCGAAGCGGACCCTCCTGGAGGAGCGGACCACGATCGCCCGCGAGCTGCACGACGTCGTCGCCCACCACATGTCGGTGGTCGCCATCCAGGCGGAGGCCGCGCCGTACCGGGTGGAGAACCCGCCGCCGGAGCTGGAGCAGGCCTTCCTCACCATCCGGGAGAACGCGGTCGCGGCCCTGACCGAGCTGCGCCGCATCCTCGGGGTCGTCCGGGCCGAGGACTACGAGGCGCCCGACGCCCCGCAGCCCACCCTGGCCGATCTGGAGGCGCTCGTCGCCAACGTCCGCGAGGCCGGCCTCGACATCGAGAAGACGGTGACCGGCGCGGTCCGCGAGCTGCCGCAGGGCGTGGAGCTGTCCGCGTACCGGATCGTCCAGGAGGCCCTGTCGAACGTGCTGCGGCACGCGCCGGGCGCGGCGGCGAAGGTCGAGGTGTCGTACGTGCTCGGCGGCCTGGGCCTGCGCATCGCGAACGGTCCGGCGCGGGGGCTGGTGAAGCCGTCGCCGGGGGCGGGTCACGGCATCACCGGGATGCGGGAGCGTGTGACGATGCTGGGCGGGGAGATGACGGCCGAGGCGACCGAGGACGGTGGCTACGAGGTGACGGCCTTCGTCCCCGTGAGCCGCGAGGAGGCCGAGAAGTGATCCGGGTGCTGATCGTCGACGACCAGATGATGGTCCGGGAGGGCTTCTCGGTGCTGCTCGGCGCGATGCCGGACATCGAGGTCGTCGGCGAGGCGGTCAACGGCCGGGAGGCGATCGCCCAGGTGGCGGCGCTCCGCCCGGACGTGGTCCTGATGGACATCCGGATGCCGGAGCTGAACGGCATCGAGGCCACGCGGGAGATCGTCGCGGCCGACGCGGACGCGAAGGTGCTGGTCCTGACCACCTTCGACCTGGACGAGTACGTGTACCAGGCGCTGCGCGCCGGGGCGTCCGGCTTCCTGCTCAAGGACGCCTCGGCCCGGCAGCTCGCGGACGGCGTCCGGGTCGTCGCGGCGGGCGAGGCGCTGCTCGCGCCGACCGTCACCAAGCGCCTGATCACCGAGTTCGCGAAGGCGCCGGGGTCCTCGCCGCGCCCGCCGGCGATGGCGCAGATCGGGGAGCTGACCGAGCGCGAGACGGAGGTCCTGGTGCTGATCGCGCAGGGCCTGTCGAACGCGGAGATCGCGGACCACCTGGTCGTGGCGGAGTCCACGATCAAGACGCACGTGAGCCGGATCCTGGTGAAGCTGGGCCTGCGGGACCGGACGCAGGCGGCGGTGTTCGCGTACGAGGCGGGGCTGGTGCGGGTGGGCGGCTAACGTCCGTCCATGGACACCACCGCGTACGACCCCTGGTCGCCGGAGTTCGTGGCGAACCCCTACCCGGCCTACGCCGCACTGCGGGCGGGGGGCCGCGTCCACTGGCACGAGCCGACCCGTCAGTGGCTGGTCCCGCACCACGAGGACGTGTCGGCGCTGCTCCGGGACCGGCGCCTGGGCCGTACGTACACGCACCGCTTCACGCACGAGGAGTTCGGCCGGGAGGCCCCGGACCCGGCGCACGAGCCCTTCCACACCCTGAACGACCACGGGCTCCTGGACCTGGAGGGCGCGGACCACGCCCGGATCCGCCGTCTGGTCTCGAAGGCGTTCACCCCGAGGACGGTGGAGAACCTGGCCCCGACGGTACGGCGCCTCGCCGCCGGCCTGGTCGGGGACCTGCTGGCGGCGGGCGGCGGCGACCTCCAGGCCCTGGTGGCGGAACCGCTGCCGGTCGCGGTGATCGCGGAGATGCTGGGGATCCCGGAGGAGGACGAGGAGCGGGGGCGGCTGCGGCCCTGGTCGGCGGCGATCTGCGGGATGTTCGAGCTGAACCCGTCGGAGGAGACGGCGAGGTGGGCGGTGGAGGCGTCGATCGAGTTCTCCTCGTACCTCCGCGAACTGCTCGCGAAACGCCGCACGGACCCCGGCCCGGACCTGATCTCGGCCCTCCTCGCCGTCCCGGAGCTGACGGAACAGGAAATGATCTCGACCTGCGTCCTGCTCCTGAACGCGGGCCACGAGGCGACGGTGAACACCACGGTCAACGGCTGGCGGATCCTCCTCCAGGAGGGCGTCCGCCCGTGCCTCGAAAACTTGTCCACAGCTGTGGAAGAACTCCTGCGCTACGACACCCCGCTCCAGATGTTCGAGCGCTGGGTCCTCGACGACATCGAACTCGACGGCCGCGTGATCCCCCGGGGCTCGGAGGTCGCCCTCCTCCTCGGCTCGGCCAACCACGACCCGTCCCGCTTCGGCCCCACCTCCGACACCCTCGACCTCACCCGCCCCGACAACCCCCACCTCACCTTCGGCGCAGGCATCCACTACTGCCTGGGCGCCCCCCTGGCCCGCCTGGAACTGACCGCCCTCTTCGGGGAACTGCTGCGGCGGGCCCCGGGGATGCGGCTGGTGTCGGAGCCGGTGCGGAGGGAGGGGTATGTGATCAGGGGGTTCGAGGAGCTGGTGGTGGAGGTGTGAGGGGCGGCTCGCTCGACGAGGCCTTCCGGCCGTCCCGCGTCACCCGCTCGCACCCGTGGAGCACGCCGGTCGTCGCGGAATTCCCGGGCTAGGCCGGGGTGCAGCAGGCGGAGGGCGTGTCCGCGGCCTTGGCGAGGGTGTCGGCGTCCGCCTTGACCGTGTAGACCTCCCACGGCTCCCCGCCGGGGCCCGTGACCCAGACCTTGTCCTGGAGGGCGTAGCAGCAGGACGTGTCGTTCTCCTCGGCGGTGGTGAGGCCGGCGTCCTTGAGGCGGGTGGTGGCCGCAGTGACCCCGGCTGTGGTCTCCACCTCGACGCCGAGGTGGTCGAGGCGGGTGTCCTCGCCGGCCCCGCCCTCGATCAGGACGAGCTTGAGCGGCGGTTCGGTGACGGCGAAGTTGGCGTAGCCGGGGCGGCGCTTGGCGGGTTCCACGCCGAAGAGCTTGGAGTAGAAGGCGACCGAGCCTTCGAGGTCGGCGACGCGCAGGGCGAGCTGGACGCGGGACATGGCTGTCTCCTTGTTTCGACAGTTGTCGATACAGCTTGGCGAGGTCGAGGTTGCCACCGGGATAGATGGCTGTCAATATCGACGCATGTCGAAATGGGAACTGCCCCTGGCCGAGCCGGACGAGACGGCGGTCTGCTGCTCGCCGATGGTCCGGGAGCCGCTGGACGAGGCCTCCGCCGTCGACCTGGCCAAGGCGTTCAAGGCCCTGTCCGACCCGGTGCGGCTGCGCCTGCTCTCGCTGATCGCCTCGCACGAGGGCGGCGAGGCGTGCGTCTGCGACCTCACCGGCCCGTTCGACGTCTCGCAGCCGACGATCTCCCACCACCTGAAGGTGCTCCGCGACGCCGGCCTGGTCGGCTCCGAGCGCCGGGGCACCTGGGTCTACTACTGGATCCTGCCCGCCGCCCTCGCCCGGCTCTCCTCCCTCCTCCGGGCCCCGGCCGACGCCGTGCCCGCCGGAACGCCCTGATGGAAGCGCCGCTGCGGCGCCGCGCGCTCGCCGAGCTGGTGGGCACGGCCGCCCTCGTGGCCGTCGTCGTGGGCTCCGGGATCCAGGCCGCCGGGCTGACCCAGGACGTCGCCGTCCGGCTGCTCGCCAACGCGCTGGCCACCGTCCTCGGCCTCGCCGTGCTGATCGCCCTGCTCGGTCCGGTCTCCGGTGCCCACTTCAACCCGGCGGTCACCCTGGCCCTGTGGTGGACCGGGCGCCGCGACGGCACCGGGCCGGCGCCGCGCGACGTTGCGGCCTACCTGCCCGCGCAGACGCTCGGGGCCGTCGGCGGCGCGGTCCTGGCCCACGCCATGTTCGCCGGCCCCCTCGTCTCCCCCTCCGCCCACGACCGGTCCGCCGGCCACCTCTGGCTGGCCGAGACCGTCGCGACCGGGGGCCTCGTCCTCCTGGTCCTCGGCCTCGGCCGGACCGGGCGGCGGCACCTCGCCCCGATGCTGGTGGCCTCCTACGTCGGCACGGCCTACTGGGCCACCTCGTCCACCGGCTTCGCCAACCCGGCCGTCACCGTCGGCCGGGCCTTCTCCGACACCTTCGCGGGCATCGCCCCGGCCTCCGTACCGCCCTTCGTCGCGTCCCAGCTCCTGGGAGCCGGAGCGGGAGTCGTCCTGGCCACCGCCCTCTTCGGCCGCGCTCCGGAAACCGGCCGCGCCCCCCAGCCAGGGCCCGCACCCGCACCCGCTCCGCCCCGGAAAGTACCCACATGACCATGTCCCCCGCCCCGCCCCCCTCCGTCCTCTTCGTCTGCGTCCACAACGCCGGACGGTCCCAGATGGCCGCCGCCTTCCTCGCCCGCCTCGGCGGCGACCGCGTCGAGGTCCGGTCCGCCGGATCCGCCCCCGCCGACGCGGTGAACCCGGCCGTCGTGGCGGCCATGGCCGAGGTGGGCGTCGACATCGCCGCCGCGATCCCCAAGGTGCTCACCGCCGAGGCCGTACGGGCCTCCGACGTGGTCGTCACCATGGGCTGCGGCGACGCCTGCCCGTACTTCCCCGGCAAGCGCTACCTCGACTGGACGCTCGACGACCCCGCGGGCCGGGGCGTGGAAGCGGTCCGGCCCATCCGCGACGCCATCGAGCGGCACGTCCGCGACCTGCTCGCGGAGCTGGGCGTCGAGGCCCGCGCATGAGCGGCGCCGTACGCCTCGCCGCGATGCGCCCCGAGCACGCCGACCGGGTCCTGGAGATCTACCGGCTCGGCATCGCGACCGGGGACGCGACCTTCGAGACCACCGCGCCCGCCTGGCCCGAGTTCGACGCCGCCCGCCTGCCGGACCACCGCTTCGTCGCCTTGGACCGGGCGGACGGCGTCGTCGGCTGGACCGCCGTCACCCCCGTCTCGGACCGCTGCGCCTACGCGGGCGTCGTCGAGCACTCCGTCTACGTGCACCCCGACGCCCGGGGCCGGGGCGTCGGCCTCGCCCTGCTCACCGCCCTGCTCGCCTCCACCGACGCGGCCGGCGTCTGGACCGTCCAGTCCGGGGTCTTCCCCGAGAACACCGCCAGCCTGGCCCTCCACCACCGCGCGGGCTTCCGCACCGTCGGCACCCGAGAACGCCTCGGCCGCCACCACGGCACCTGGCGCGACGTCGTCCTGCTCGAACGGCGCAGCCCGGTCGTCGAATAGGCCACCGGCAGGCGTTACGGAAGCGTCTGGGGGGCGGACAGCAGCGGGGGCGCGAGCCGGTTCAGCAGGGACGCGGCCTCCGCCGTGCCCGCTTCCCGGTACGGGCCCGCCGGCCACAGGGGACGGTCCTCGATCCACGGCACCACGACCGGCTGCCCGTCGTCGGAGCGGTCCAGCCAGCCGCGCAGGTCCGCTGTTCCGGTGGGGGCCGTCGGCAGGCCGAGGCGGGGCTTCTTCTGCGGGCCGGGCGGCAGCAGGGACAGGACCGCCTCCGGCAGGTCGTCCGGGCCGCCGTGGGCCGGGAAGAGGACGAGCACGGGAGAGTCGTCCCGCGGGTCGTACAGCAGCGCGTACCGGCGGACGACGGGTACGGGGGCGGTCGCCGCCCTGACCAGGAGCCGGGCGGCCCCCGCCCCGCCCGTCAGGACCCGGAAGGTCCAGAGGGCCAGGAGGAACAGGGAGACGGCGCCCAGTCCGAAGAGGTAGACGCGCTGGAACCCCTCCAGGGGCAGCAGCAGGACGCCGCCCGCGAACGCGCAGCAAGCCGCTGCGGACAGCACCTCGCTCAGACCGGAGGCCCGCCGCAGGCCCCGCACCCGCCACCACGGAGCCGACCGCACGTCCGCCTCGGGGCGGCGCGGCCCCGGCGCGGGCTGCCGCCCGGCGAGGGCGACCAGGCGTTCGTACGTCGGGGAGGGCGGAGTTCCGGAGGGCGTCGCGGCGGCCGGAACCGGGGCCGGAACCGGGACTGGGATCGGGATCGGGATCGGGGCGTTCGGTCCGCGTCGCCTTCGCCACAGGCTCACGCCGCCGCCGACCAGTCCCACGAGGAGACCGAGGACGCCGGCCGCCGCGAGGCCGTCGGTCACGTCCCGGGCCGGGGAGCCGTGCGGTTCGCCGTCGACCCAGCCGTAGAGCTCGCCCTTCCAGGGGCCGTACGACACGGCGAAGGCCGTCTCCCACCGCGCGAGCAGCGGGTCCCGGTCGGGGTCGCACCTGAACGGGCCGGTGCGTTCCCGCCCGTCCCACGGGTCCTTCCAGCGGACCACGCAGTCGCCGTCGGGCTCCTCGCTCAGCACGGTCAGGTCGATCTGCGGGTCGGCGTCCGACGCGAGGGTCCAGGGGACGGCGGGGGCGAGGACCAGGACCGAGGCCAGGACCAGCCAGCGCCAGCGGCCCCGGCGGCGGGCCTTCGGCGGGGAAGCGGTTCCCTTTCCGGACGGTCGCGGACCGGGCGGGGCCACCAGGGCCGGCAGCCCCCGCTCCTCCGCTCGCCGTACGACCCGGCGCCGCGCGCCCCCGCCCCGTACCGGCTTCGCCCAGAACAGTTCACCGCTGTGGGGACGCATGAGCACCCCGCCCGTGCGCGGGTCGCCGCACCACCACAGCACGCCGCCCGGGCCCGGCCGGGCCGCGTCCTGGCGCCACCGCACGGCCGTGACGGTGAGCGGCCACCGTTCGCCGGTCGCGGGGGAGTGCAGGACGACCACCGGGGAGTGCAGGCGGCGGGCCACCGGCACGGCGGTGTGCGCCGACCACTCCCCGGCGGCGAGCACGGCCCGCATCCTGCGGGCGATCACCAGGGCCCCGGCCCCGACGAGGACGAGCGCGACGCCGAAGCAGACGGCCCACGCCACCACGTCACCGGTCCAGGCGGGCCCCGACAGGACCCCGACGACCACACCCCCGACGAGCGCGACGACGCCCCCGGCCAGCGTCTGCCCGGCCCGCTCCCGGTACCGGTCCAGCGCCTCGGCGGTCCCCGCCGTGTCCAACGCGCGCGTCATCACGCCCCCCCTCGGTCTCCCCGCCCGTGACGCTATCCGCCGCCCGCGCGGAGTTCCCTTCACGCTCCCGGCAACCTCACCCCCTCCCCGGCGTCACACCCTCGGCAGCCTCAACCCCCACGCCCCCTCCCGCACCGTCCACGTCCGTCTCCGTACCGGTCCCGAGAGGCGGCCGTCCGCGCGGTAGTGGAAGTCCGGGCCCGAGACGGTGAGGGTGCGGGCGGTGGCGCGGCGGGGCGGGGAGGACGGGGGGTGGACGGTCACCTCGGCCGTGCCGGCGACCGAGCGGGCCGTCAGGGCCTCCAGCGGGGCGTCGACGTCCGCGAGCAGGACGCCGTCCGCCTCCACCCGCAGGGGATGCGTGCGGACCGCCGGGGGCACCAGGGTGCGGACCAGCGAGCGGCAGGTGTCCCAGACCGACGCGGCCGCCGGGGCCGGGACGGGGACGGCCGGGACCAGGAGGTCGCCGAGGACGACGCCGTCGCTGTCGTCCACCAGGAGGTCCAGCCGGCGCACCGCCCCCTCCAGGGCCGCCCGCGCCGCCGTCGGCGTGGAGCGCGGCACGCCGAGCGCGTACGCCACCTCCAGGGACTCCGGAGCCCCGATCGGGACCAGTGCCAGGGCCCCCTCCGCCAGCTCCCGCTCGCGGTGCAGCAGCGCCACCGTGCGCAGCAGGGCCCGGTCGTCCCCGAGCAGCACGGGGCGCCGGGAGCCGCGCCTGGCCAGGGCCCGGGAGAATTCCTCCGGGCCGTCCGGCAGGCAGATCTTCGCCTCCGCGCCCGCGGACAGCACATCCTTCGCGATCCGTACGGACTCGCCGTCACTTCGGCGGGCGACCGGGTCGACGATGACCAGCAGCTGGTCGTGATCCGACACCTCGGTCCTTCCTCGGGTAGCATCTTTGTGCAAGAGCCCCTTGCGCTATTGCGCCAGGGGCTTCGTCTATTCCGGGGCACACCGGTGAGGCGGCGTACGCCCCCTGACCTTGGACATGCCCCACCCGGAAGGGGTGTACGCCTGTGCCCGCACTTGTGCTGCTCGGTGCTCAGTGGGGTGACGAGGGCAAGGGAAAGGCCACCGACCTGCTCGGTGGATCCGTTGACTATGTGGTGCGCTACCAGGGCGGCAACAACGCCGGCCACACGGTCGTCGTGGGCGACCAGAAGTACGCGCTGCATCTTCTCCCTTCCGGAATCCTCTCGCCGGGGTGTACCCCGGTGATCGGAAACGGTGTCGTCGTCGACCCGGCGGTCCTGCTCTCCGAGCTGAGCGGACTGAACGAGCGAGGCGTCGACACGTCGAAGCTCCTGATCAGTGGCAACGCCCACCTGATCACCCCGTACAACGTCACCCTCGACAAGGTGACGGAACGGTTCCTCGGCAAGCGCAAGATCGGGACCACGGGCCGTGGCATCGGTCCGACCTACGCCGACAAGATCAACCGCGTCGGCATCCGGGTCCAGGACCTGTACGACGAGTCGATCCTCACCCAGAAGGTCGAAGCGGCCCTGGAGGGGAAGAACCAGCTCCTCGCCAAGCTGTACAACCGGCGGGCCATCGAGGCCGGGCAGATCGTCGAGGAGATGCTCCAGTACGCGGAGCAGATCAAGCCGTACGTCGCCGACACCACCCTGATCCTCAACAACGCGCTCGACGAGGACAAGGTCGTGCTCTTCGAGGGCGGCCAGGGCACCCTGCTCGACGTCGACCACGGCACGTACCCCTTCGTCACCTCGTCGAACCCGACCGCGGGCGGCGCCTGCACCGGCGCCGGCGTGGGCCCGACGAAGATCTCCCGGGTCATCGGCATCCTCAAGGCCTACACGACCCGCGTCGGCGCCGGTCCGTTCCCGACCGAGCTCTTCGACAAGGACGGCGAGGACCTGCGCCGCATCGGCGGCGAGCGCGGCGTCACCACCGGCCGCGACCGCCGCTGCGGCTGGTTCGACGCGGTCATCGCCCGCTACGCGACCCGCGTCAACGGCCTGACCGACTTCTTCCTCACCAAGCTCGACGTGCTGACGGGCTGGGAGCAGATCCCGGTCTGCGTCGCGTACGAGATCGACGGCAAGCGCGTCGAGGAGCTGCCCTACTCGCAGACCGACTTCCACCACGCGAAGCCGGTCTACGAGATGCTGCCGGGCTGGTCCGAGGACATCACCAAGGCCAAGACCTTCGCCGACCTGCCGAAGAACGCGCAGGCGTACGTGAAGGCCCTGGAGGAGATGTCGGGCGCCCCGATCTCCGCCATCGGCGTCGGCCCCGGCCGCACCGAGACGATCGAGATCAACTCCTTCCTCTGACGGGAGTGCGTGCGAGGGCCCGCCCTCCGGTCACCGACCGGGGCGCGGGCCCTCGCCCGTTCTAGGACCGCCGCTGGTACTCGCCCGGCTCCGCGTCCACCATCGGGTAGACCAGGAGCCGGTCCGCGCCCTTCCACTTCACGATCTGGAGGTAGCCGGAGCCGTTCTCGGCGCATTCGGAGTCCCAGGCGGCCGGGTCCCGCACCTGGGGGCCGATCACCAGGAGGTTTCCGGTGCCGCCGAGGACGGCGGTGGAGCCGCAGGAGATCGTCTCGGGGGTGGGGGCGCCGTCCTCGTCCGTGCGCGGGAAGACGTCCCGGAAGCGGATCACCCGGGTGCCGACCGGCCCCTGGGTGACCGTCACCCACGTGCCGTACCGGCCGTCCTGGTCGCCGTAGACCTCCGGCCGGGGGACGTTCTGCCACTCGCCGAGGAAGCGGGCGGGGACGACGGACGTGCCGGTGGGGGCCTTGCGGAAGGTGGCCTTCGCGGCGCCCGAGGTCCACTCCAGGACGTCGGGGGAGCGCAGGGCGAGGGTCTGGTGGGCGGCCGGGGTGCAGCGCGCGGCGGGCACGCTGGTCGTCACGTCGGACTCGCCGTACACGACCTTGTCCTCGTCGGCCGAGACGAGCCGGGAGCGGCCCATGCACAGGCGGCTCTCGGACACCTGGACGTAGACGGCGCTCTTGGCGCCGGCCGGGCCCTGGGTGATCTCGATGCGGGCGGTCTCCCTCGGGTGGTCCTCCCCGCCCTGGAGCACGCCCTCCCAGGCGCCGAGGAAGGCCGCCGGGACGATTCCGGCGGGGGCGGGGGAGGTGCCGCCCGTCCGCCCCTTCCCCTGTCCCCGCTCCTTCCCGTCGGCGCCGGTGCCGGGCCAGACGGCGTACGTGACGGTGGCGGCGGCCGCCACCGCGAGGACCGTGACGGCGGCGAGCAGGGTCCGTCGGCGCCGGGGGCGGGGCGGGGTGACGGTCGAGCCCCGGCCGGTTCCGGGGCTTTCGGTGGGAGTCGGGTCCTCGGCAGCCGTACCACCGGAAACCGCCTCCGCTTCGAGCAGGCGCGCCGCGTGCCGTCCGAGCCGGGCGAGGACGTCCGCCGGGAGCCAGGGGTCGGTGACCGGCAGGGCCTCGACGAGTTCGCCGGTCGAGGGGCGGGCCGCCGGGTCCTTGGCGAGGCAGGCCCGGATCAGGCCGGAGAGCGCGGGCGGCAGGTCCGTCAGGTCGGGCTCGTCGTGGGCGATGCGGAACATGGTGGCGTGGACGCCGCTGTCCGCCGAGCCGAACGGGGCGCGGCCGGTCGCCGCGTAGACGAGGACCGAGCCCAGGCAGAAGACGTCCGACGCGGGCGTCAGGCGCTCGCCGCGCACCTGCTCCGGCGACATGAAGCCGGGGGAGCCGACGACGGCCCCGGTGGTGGTGAGGTCGCCGCCCTCGGCGACCGTGTCGACGGCGCGGGCGATGCCGAAGTCGATGAGCTGCGGTCCGTCGACGGTCAGCAGGACGTTCGAGGGCTTGAGGTCCCGGTGGACGAGCCCGGCGGTGTGGATGTGGTCGAGGGCGCGGGCGAGCCCGGCCGCCAGGGTCCGTACGGTCTCGGTCGGCAGCGGCCCGTACTCGTCGCCCACCACCGTCCGCAGCGACGGGCCCGGCACGTACCCGATGGCGACCCAGGGCGCCTCGGCGTCGGTGTCCGAGCCGAGGACGGGCGCCGTGCCCGTGCCGCCGACCCGCTCCAGGGCGGCGACCTCGCGGGCGAACCGGCGCCGGAACTCGTCCCGGGCGGCCAGTTCCGCGTGCACCACCTTCACGGCGACCGTCCGGCCCCCGGCCGAGCGCGCCAGGAACACCCGGCCCATCCCCCCGACCCCGAGGCGGCCGATCAGTCGGAACGGGCCGATGCGCACCGGGTCTTCCGCGTTCAATGGCTCCACGTCGTCAGAGAATGCCAGACCCGTCCGTGCCCGGGGGGCCGGAGGTGTGACCATGGGGTGATGGCCCCTCCCGATCCTTCCGCCCCTCCCGATCCTTCCGAGCCGTTCGACGTCCTCTCCCTCCGCCTCGTCCCCGCGGAGCCGGGGTCGTGGCGGCCGTCGGCGCGGATCCGGGTGGCGGTCGACGGGGTGGACGTCGTGGAGGCGATCCATCCCGGCAGCGACGCGAGCCTCTTGCGGGAGATGCTGACCGGCCCGCCCGGGACGTGGCCGCTGAGGGCCGGCGCCGAACCGAGGCGGTTCGAGCTGTCGAACAACCACTGCGTGACCGACTGCTGCGGGGGCGTCTTCGTGACCGTCGAACGCTGCGGCGGCCTGGTGGTGTGGACGTGGGAGAACACGGACGACATCCGGGTGCGGCTGCCCCCGGACTCCCACTTCGACGCCGACCGGTACGACGCCGAGCTGGACCGCTTCGCCGCCGCCCACGGAGGGGGAGAGCCGCTCGAAGGTACTGGCACCGATCGGCCCGACGGGACCTAGAAGGCCTGCCCGTCCCCGCAGGCCCGCAGCCCCTTGGGGGTGGCGCAGGGCAGGTGGCCGTGGACGCGGACGAGGTCCTGGCCGCCGCCCCGGGTGAGGTAGGCGAGGAAGGCGGCCGTCAGGGAGCCGGTCGGGGGCTCGCCCCAGGTGTAGGCGTACTCGATCTCCCGGTACGGGTAGCCGGACGCGCCCGGCCCGTCGACGCCGGTACCGGCACCGGCGTCGGCGTCGGCTTCGCGGCCGTCGATCGCCACCCGGTGCAGGCCCTTCACGCTGCCGCTCGCGCGCAGTTCGCCGTAGCCGATGGCCCCGGGGAGCCGGGCGACGGTGTCCAGGACCTGTTCGGTGGAGTCGAGTTCGCAGCGGGTCACCCGCGCGCGGGGGTCGTCGCGGTGCTCGCAGTCGAGGGAGGAGTGGGCCGGTTCGTTCTCCCCGAGGACCCGGCGCTGGAAGACCTCCCGGGTGCCGGAGCCGGCGTTCCGGCTCACCAGCCGGATCGGCAGGTTCGGGCCGCCGAGCACGCTCCAGTTGGTGATGTCGCCCCGGTAGATGCCCCGGATCTGCTCCCGGCTCAGGTTGGCGACGGACGTCCCGTCGTGGACGACGAGGGCGAAGAGGGAGACGGCGACCGGGGTCTGCCGCAGCTCCGGATGGCCGTTCGGCCCGTGTCCGTCGGAGAGCGCGACGACGGCGGGCGGGCCCTTCTTCGCGGCGGCCGCCTTCTTCCCGGCGGCGTCGAGGGCCCGGACGCCGGTGGTCGAGCCGTGCGCGTCCACGGTCACCGTCGCGCCCGCGCAGTCCTTCTCGTACTGCTTCGCCACCTCCCTCGCGACGGGCGCGAAGGCCGTCGAGCCGGTGACCGTGAGGGTGCCCCGGGCGCAGCCGATCGGCGGCGGGGCCTCCTCCCGGACGATGATCGCGGCGAGGGCGACGACGCAGGCGGTGAGGCCGACCGTGACGGACAGCGCGGCCCGGCTGAAGACGGGCGGCTTGTCGTCGGGGGTGATGCTGCGGGTGGGGTGGACGCGGCCCTCGGCGATGTTCCCGTCGACCTTGACCTCGGCGCCGATCGGGCCGCCGCCGAGCAGGACGAGCAGCTTGTAGTACGCGCCCCGGTTGAGCGGGACCTTCGGCAGGGCGATGCTGCGGGCGCCCTCGGCGGGGCCCGTCCAGGTGTCGGGGAAGTGGCTGAGGAGCCGGGGGTGGTCGGGGGCGGTGACGACGACCGCCTTCACGTGCCGTTCTGTGAACTCCACCGTGAGCCCGTGGTCGTCCCCGTCCGTGTAGTGCTCGTGGGCGACGGTCAGGGCCCCGTCGTTCTCGATCCTGAGCAGGACGAGGGTGGCGTCCTCCAGGTCGGGGGTGGCGTTGAAGTAGCCGCGCCGCACGGCCGCGCCGGTGCCGGTGGCGGCCCCGGCGGCGCCGTTCGCCCCGGAGCCGATGGCCGTGTCCAGCTGGATGCGGTAGCCGATCCGCCGCTGGCGCAGCACCCACCACTGGTACCAGGCGACACCGATCGAGACGAGGACGCCGATGAGCGCGGTGACCACGGCGATGAGGTTCTCGGAGGTGAGCCAGTCCATGCGCGCGACGGTACGGACACGTGTGCGGTTCCGTGGCGGACGTCGTCACCCGTCACCTGGTGTTCTTCCTTCCGCAAGCCGGATTCCGGCCGCGTTCCCGGCGGCCCGCCCGGCCGCCCGCCCGGCCGCCTTCCCGGAGCGTCGCGCGGGCGGGCCATCAGCGGTTGCCGGGGGTGGGGAGCCTCTGTGTAATGGCCACGAGGGGGCATCCGTACGAGGAGTACACGAGCAGTACACGAAGCGGTACACGAGCAGTGCAGGAGTGCCCCATGCGCGTCGTCGAAGTGATCTCCTACGGCGGACCCGAGGTCCTCAGGATCGCCAACCGTCCCGAGCCGGAGGCCGGTGACGTCCCGGGCCGGGTGCGCGTACGGCTCAAGGCCGCCGCCGTGCACCAGGCGGACCTGAGGATCCGCTCCGGGCAGTGGGCCGCCTTCCTGGGCGAGCTGGCCCCGCCCTTCGTCCTCGGCTTCGACTTCGCGGGCGTGCTCCTGGACGCCGCGCCGGGCCTCCCCGAGGGCACCCGGGTGGCCGGTTTCATCCCCTGGGTGACGGAGGGCACGGGGGAGGGCTCGTACGCGGAGGTGATCCGCGCCGACCCCGAGTGGCTGGCGCCGATCCCCGAGGACATGGAGTTCACCACGGCCGCCTCCGTGCCGCTCTCCGCCCTCGCGGCCTACCAGGCCGTCGACGAGCTGGACCTCCCCGAGGGCTCCCCGGTCCTGGTCAGCGGGGCCGGCGGGGTGGTGGGCCGCTTCGCCGTCCAGCACGCCACCGCCGCGGGGTACCGGGTGATCGCCCTCGCCGAGGAGGACGACCGGCACGAGCTGCTCCGGCTCGGGGCCGAGGAGCTGATCCCGCGCGGCGACCCGGCGGACGTCGTCGCCAAGGTGCGCGCCCACGTCCCCGAGGGGGTCGCGGCCGTCCTGGACGCCGCGCTCATCGGCGCCCCGCTGCTGCCCGCCCTGCGGGACGGCGGGACCTTCGTCTCGGCCTCCGGGGAGCGGCTGCCGGACCGGGTCCGGGACATCGACGTCACCGCGATCCGCCCCCGCCCGGACGCCGCCCGCCTGAAGGCGATCCTGGACGGCGTCGCCGCCCGCGAGCTGACCACCCGCACGGCGGACATCGTCCCCCTGGCCTCGGCCGCCGAGGCCCACCGCCGCGCGGAGGCGGGGCACCGGCCGGGGCGGATCGTGCTGCTGATCTGAGGGCCCGGCCCGCGACGCTCATCGGTGGGCGCACGTGGTGCAAGTGACAGGGATCTCCTGTGCGTTCGGTGAAGCTCGTGTGAGAGGCTTCGGAGCACCGGCGGTTCGCACCACGCGCCGCCGATGAATGACGCAGGGGGGACATCTTTATGATCAAGAACCGACGTCGGCACGTGCTCCGGGGGGCGCTCGTGGCCACCGCCGTCACCGTCGCCGCGGCGACCGCCGCGGGCACGGCCTTCGCCGCCGGTGCTCCGGTCGGACCCGGCCAGGCCCGCGCCGAGGCCAAGGCTCAGTTCCTGGCCGAGCGCACCTCGCGGGTGGGCGCGTTCGACGCCCAGGACGAGCTGATCAAGGCGCCCATCTTCATCATGGACGGCATTCACAAGAAGAGCGGGGAGCACTACTTCTTCGTCCCCAACCTCAACGGCGGCTTCGCCCCCGCCGAGGGCGTCGGGCCCGCCGAGCCCGGTGTCGTCGACATCATCGGTCTGGACCTCGACCAGGACAACCTCGCCGACGGCGAATGGACCCTCTTCAAGAACGGTGACCTGCGGTTCAGCGGGATCGTCGGCGAGGATTACGTCGAGAAGAAGGTCGGCAACGGCTGGAACACCTACACCACGGTCTTCTCGCCGGGCAGCATCGGCGGCGCCAAGGAGTACGACCTCCTCGGCGTCGACAAGGCCGGTGTGCTGTGGAGCTACCTCTCCTACCCGGACGGCCGTCTCACCGCCCGTACCAGGGTCGGTGGCGGCTGGAACACGTACAGCCAGATCGCCGGTCTGGGCGACCTGACGGGTGACGGCAAGGCCGACATCGTGGCCAGGGACAAGACCGGTGTCCTGTGGCTGTACAAGGGCACGGGGAACTACAAGGCCCCCTTCGCCGCCCGTACGCAGATCGGTGGCGGCTGGAACACGTACGACCGTGTCCTGTCCGTGGGCGACCTCGACTTCGACGGCAAGACGGACCTGATCGCCCGCAAGGCGAACGGCGAGCTGTACCGCTACTCGGGTACGGGCAGCGCCGCGGCTCCGTTCGCGAAGCCGGTCAAGATCGGTCACGGCTTCCAGAGCTTCAACCTGCTGTAACCAGCGGGGCGTTGCCCTGAACAACGGGCCCGGAGCGGACGGTTTCGTCCGCCCCGGGCCCTTCGCGTGCCCGCCCCCTGTCACGAATTCTGGTCTAGACCTTGACAGGTCCAGACCAATCACGCTTCGCTGGCCCTTCCCGAACCCGGACCCCCCCACCCGGAAGGACGAGCGATGCTCCGCAAGCTGCTCACCCTGTTCGCCGCGCTCTGTACGGCCGTAGGCCTCGCCGTACTGCTCCCCGCGACCACCGCCGGTGCCGCCCCGGCCTGTGTGACCGCCTGGAACTCCTCCACCGTCTACACCGGCGGCAAGACCGCCTCGTACAACGGCCGCAACTGGTACGCGAAGTGGTGGACCCAGAACGAGCGCCCCGGCTCCTCGGACGTCTGGCGCGACGAGGGCGCCTGCGGCACCGGCGGCGGTGGCGGCGAGAACCCCAACTTCGTCGTCTCCGAAGCCCAGTTCAACCAGATGTTCCCGAACCGGAACCCGTTCTACACGTACGCCGGCCTGGTCAACGCCCTCAAGTCGTACCCCGGCTTCGCCAACACCGGCAGCGACACCGTGAAGAAGCAGGAGGCCGCGGCCTTCCTCGCCAACGTCTCCCACGAGACCGCCGGGCTCTACTACATCGTCGAGCAGAACACGGCCAACTACCCCCACTACTGCGACCGGAACCAGCCCTACGGCTGCCCCGCCGGCCAGGCCGCGTACTACGGCCGCGGCCCGATCCAGCTCTCCTGGAACTTCAACTACAAGGCCGCCGGTGACGCCCTCGGCATCGACCTCCTGGGCAACCCGTGGCGCGTCGAGCAGGACCCGGCCGTCGCCATGGCCACCGGCCTCTGGTACTGGAACACCCAGAACGGCCCCGGCACGATGACCGGCCACAACGCCATGGTCAACGGCGCGGGCTTCGGCGAGACGATCCGCTCGATCAACGGCACCCTGGAGTGCAACGGCGGCAACCCGGCCCAGGTCCAGAGCCGGGTCACCAAGTACCAGCAGTACACCCAGATCCTGGGCGTCCCCACCGGGGCGAACCTGTACTGCTGACGTCCGCACGGGTACGTCGGTGAGGGGCCGGTCCGCGCGCCAGCGGGACCGGCCCCTCTCGGCGTCACGGGAAGAGGGCGACGAGGACGCTTCCCGGCAGGAGCGCGCAGAGCGCGCAGAGCGCGCAGAGCGCGCAGAGCGCGAAGACCGCGACGAACTTGACGACCCCGCCCTCGGAGCGGTGCGTCGTCCCGACCGGCTCCGCCGGCTGGGTCGCGCAGAAGCGCCGGTCCTCGTCCGGGTCGGGCAGGCACACCCGGTAGTGCACCCGGGGCTTCCCCTCCATCCAGTCGTTGAGGACGGAGACCGCCTCGCCCCCTATGCCGTGGCGACGCAGCTTCCCAGCCTTGGATCAGGCGAGGAAGTTGCCGGTCGCCAGGACGGGGGCGAGCACGTACAGGAAGCCGCCCGCGCCGTCAGCTCTGCCAGGCGACGAACTCGCTCCACGCGGCGGGCTCCACGGCGAACGTGGGCCCGCCGTCCTGCTGCTTGGAGTCCCGCAGGTGCACGGCGTGCGTGCAGGTGGCGACCTCGACGCAGTTGCCGCCGCTGGCGTCGCTGTACGAGGACTTGCGCCACGCGAAGGCCACCTCGACGCAGTTGCCGCCGCCACTGTCGCTGTAGCTGGACTTGAACCACTGCAGGGTGTCGTTCATCTCCGTACTCCCGCCAACTCCTCGATGAAGCCCAGCGACCTGCGCGGATCCAGGGCCTGTGCTCGGATCTTCGCATACTGCTGCATGTGCCCACTCACCTTCGCCCGGTCGGTGATCAGCAGGCTCTCTCGCTGAACCTCCAGGTAGGTCACCCGGTCGTGGACCGAGGTCTCCACGATGTTCAGCTCGCCGTGTGCGCCTGCGTACTCTCCGCCCAGCGCCGCGTCCATGGGGAGCACCTGAAGGTTCACGTTCCTCCTCCGCGCGCACTCCGCCAAGTACTCCAGCTGCTCCCGCATGACCTCTTTGTTCCCGAACGGTCGCTTCAGCACCGACTCGTCGAGGATCAGCTCGATCTCGCACACCGGCTTCCGGTCGAACAGCACCTTCCGTGCCATCCGGCCCACCACCAGCTCCTCGGCCCGTTCCGGCGTCGGCTCCGGGTAGCCGCCCGCGATCAGCGCCCGCGCGTACGCCTCCGTCTGGAAGAGGCCGTGGACGACGTGGTTCGCGTACAGCCACAGCGCCACCGCCTTCTGTTCGATCGGCGCGTACCCCCGGAACTGTTCCGGCAGTTTCTCCAGCCGTACGAGTTCCCGCAGCTCCTCGAAGACTCCCGTTCCGCTGCTCAGTGCCTGTTCGAGCTGGACGAGCATTTCGTCGCTCACCGGCTGGATCATCCGCTCCATCGCGCTGATCGCCGCGCCGGTATAACCCATCACCGAGCCGAGCTGTTCCTGCGTCATTCCTTTCCTCGTGCGCATTCTCTTGGTCAGCGACGCCGCCATCCGGGCCGCCGGACCCACCGGTTCCTTGTTCTCCGCTCGCACCATCGCGCTCCCCATTCGAACTCAACCGGTCTCAACCGGTCTCAACTGCTCCCCGCCCAATTCGACTGCATTCAAGCTGCGTTGACGCAGGTCGACAGAGTGTCGACGCACCGTCAGCAGTCGTGGAAAACGCTAGCGTCGGCGCGGGAACATGTCCCCGTGATTGAAGAGAATCGGGAAGTAAACGTCGACTGGATTCCAGTTTCCGGATTCCAACTTCGTAAGGCCGGCGTACAATTCGACGCCGTTCGAGTGGACGGCGAGGACGGGCGTCGGCTGGCCGACTGGATGGAGGCGCTCACCGACGGCGACCCGGGGCCGGTCGTCATCGAGGCGAACGGGCGGCGCGGGGTCTACTTCCTGGTGCCGCCGGGGACGACGTCCCACAAGTCGTGGCCGCGCGGGGTGACCCGGTTCAGTGCCGGGCCCGCGCACGTGAGTTACGTACCCGTGCCCGCGCTGACCGGTCGGACCTGGCCGCTCGCGTGGCGGTGTCTGCCGACGGGGCCCGACCGGTTCGTGCATCCGCTGCTCCTGAGGAGCGCGGTCACGGAGCTGATGGAGCGGCGTCCGCTGCTTCCGGCTCAAACGCCTCCAGAGCCGTGAGGGCCCGGGAGAGCCGATCCAGGACCCGTACGGTCTCGTCGAAGGCCTCCTGGCCGCCCAGTTCGCGCCGGAGCAGCGCCGCGAGCTCCGCGTGGCCCGGGTCGACGCGGCGGACCGCCGCCCGGCCCGCGTCGGTGGGGGCGAGGAGCTTGGCGCGGCGGTGGGCCGGGTTCGGCTCGTAGGACGCCAGGCCCTCCCGTACGAGGAGGTCGGCCACCCGCTGGACGCTCTGGCGGGTGATGCCCATGACGCGGGCGATCCCGGCGACCGGCAGGGGTTCGGGGAGTACGGCTCCGAGGACCTGCCACCAGGCGGCGGTCAGGCCCGCCGGCTCGGCCAGCTTCTCCGAGACGGCGAGGAACTGGCCGTTCAGCCGGAAGACGCCCAGGGCCGTGCGGGAGAGGGCGTCCTGCTCCGCGCGGCTCATCCGTTCAGCTCGGCGAAGGCCGCCGGGTCCGAGTCGTGGAAGAGGCGGAACCAGGCGTCCCGCTTCCCCTCGTACGCCCCGAGGCGGGCGAAGATCTCGCGGGCGAAGGCGACCGGCTCGGTCGGGCCCGCCGTGATGAGGTCGCCGTCCCGGACCGCGTCCGCGTCGACGTAGTGCTCGGCGCCCTTGTAGCCGGTGGCGGCCAGGTAGAAGGAGACCGCGCTGGTGTGGCGGCGGTCGTCGAGCAGGCCCTCGCGGGCCAGGCCCGCCGTGGCGCCGCAGATCGCGGCGACCGGGACCCCGGCGTCGAGGAAGGCGCGGGCCTTGGCGGCGAAGGGGGCCAGCTCGTCGCCCTCGTCGTACTTCTCGGCCCCCGGCAGGATCAGCAGGGCGCTGTCCTCGGGGGCCAGGTCGGAGAGGGCCAGGTCGGGGACGATCCGGATCCCGGCGAGCGTGGTGACGGGCTCTCCGGCGACCGGGCCGACGGTCCTGATCGTGTGTCCCGCGCGGGCGAGCCAGGCCGTGGCGTGGCCGGTCTCCCAGTCCGCGAGGGTGTCGTAGACGGCGAGGTGGACGATGCGGGTGCCGCTCTCGTTTGTCATGACAGTAGACTGTCGTTTCGACAGCATCCTGTCAAGAGTGCGGGTCGGGAGAACAACGTGTCGCGTCCCTCCCGGTCTCGGTGGACAAGATGGCCATGGCCCTTCCCACCTGCGTTTCCTTACCCTCGGCCGCATGACCCCTCACGCCGCACCCGATCCGCGGGCCGGAGCCGCCGTCAAGGCCGCCGACCGCGCCCACGTGTTCCACTCCTGGTCCGCCCAGGGCCTGATCGACCCGCTCGCCGTCGCCGGCGCCGAGGGTTCGTACTTCTGGGACTACGACGGGAACCGCTACCTCGACTTCACCAGCGGCCTCGTCTACACCAACATCGGCTACCAGCACCCCCGGGTCGTCGCCGCGATCCAGGAGCAGGCCGGGAAGCTCGCCACCTTCGCGCCCGCCTTCGCCGTGGACGTCCGCTCCGAGGCCGCACGCCTCATCGCCGAGCGCACCCCGGGCGACCTGGACAAGATCTTCTTCACCAACGGCGGCGCCGAGGCCGTCGAGAACGCCGTCCGCATGGCCCGGCTGCACACCGGCCGCACCAAGGTGCTCTCCGCCTACCGCTCGTACCACGGCGCCACCTCCACCGCGATCAACCTGACCGGCGACCCGCGCCGCTGGGCCTCCGACACCGGCTCGGCGGGCGTCGTGCGCTTCTGGGCGCCCTTCCTCTACCGCTCGCCCTTCTACGCCACCACCGAGGCGGAGGAGTGCGCGCGGGCCCTCCAGCACCTGGAGGACACGATCGCCTTCGAGGGTCCGGCGACGATCGCCGCGATCATCCTGGAGACCGTCCCCGGCACCGCCGGGATCATGACCCCGCCGCCCGGCTACCTCGCCGGGGTCCGCGAGATCTGCGACCGGTACGGCATCGTCTTCGTCCTGGACGAGGTCATGGCCGGCTTCGGCCGCACCGGCAAGTGGTTCGCCGCCGACCACTTCGACATCGTGCCCGACCTGCTGACCTTCGCCAAGGGCGTGAACTCCGGTTACGTGCCGCTCGGCGGCGTCGCCATCAGCGCCGAGATCGCCGCCACCTTCGACAAGCGCCCGTACCCCGGCGGCCTGACCTACTCCGGCCACCCGCTGGCCTGCGCCGCCGCCGTCGCCACCCTTCGGGTCATGGAGGACGAGAAGGTCGTCGAGCACGCCGCGCACATCGGCGAGACCGTCCTCGGCCCCGGCCTGCGCGAGCTGGCCGAGCGCCACCCCTCGGTCGGCGAGGTCCGCGGCCTGGGCGTCTTCTGGGCGCTCGACCTGGTCAAGAACAAGGAGACGCGCGAGCCGCTCGTCCCGTACAACGCGTCCGGCGAGACCAACGCGCCCATGGCCGCCTTCGCCGCCGCCGCGAAGAAGCACGGCCTGTGGCCCTTCGTGAACATGAACCGCACCCACGCCGTCCCCGCCTGCAACGTCTCCGAGGCGGAGGCCAAGGAGGGGCTCGCGGCCCTGGACGCGGCCCTCTCGGTGGCCGACGAGCACACGGTCTAGACCACCGCCCGAACGCGTACCGGAGAGGTTCCCTCCGTCTGGACTAGGGTGTCCGCAGCCGGACGGAGGGGACCCACCACACATGCCCGAGAGCGGAGGCGTCACCCGCAACACCCTGCGACAACAGATCGCGGACGCGCTGCGTGACGAGGTGCTCGCGGGCCGTCTCAAGGCCGGGCGGGAGTTCACCGTCAAGCAGATCGCGGAGCAGTACGGCGTCTCGGCCACGCCCGTGCGGGAAGCCCTCGTGGACCTCTGCGCGCAGGGCCTCCTCGACTCCGACCAGCACCGCGGCTTCCGCGTCCACCAGTACTCCGTCGACGACTACCGGCGGATGGTGGAGGCCCGGATGCTCGTCGTCGAGGGCATCTTCCGCCGCCGCGCCGCCGCGACCCGGCCCCCGGCCCCCGAACTCGGCATCGGGGTCGCGCTCGTCTCCGTGCGCCGCCGGGGCGAGGCCGCCGCCCGCGCCGCCCGCGCCGGTGACCTGGACGTCCTCATCGGCTACGACATCCGCTACTGGCGCGAGCTGGGCCGCCTGATCGCCGCCAACGACCACCTCGCGGACTTCCTGCACCGGCTCCGCGTCCAGGCCTGGGCCTTCTCCGTGCCCCACCTGCGCTCCGAACGGAACCTCCTGGGGTGGCTGTGGAGCGGCCACGTGGACCTGGTCGACGCGGTCACCCGCGGCGACGCGACGGCGGCCGTGACGGTCGTACGGGAGTACAACGCGCACGCGCTGGAGTGGGCGGACCGGCTGGAGCTCCTGGAACGCCGGGGCGGGGCCTGAGCGGCGGGCGGTTCCCGGGCGGGGCCCGGCGGGTTGAGGGCCCGTCTCCGGGGGCAGGTCCTCAGCGGGTGGGCGTCGTCGGACGATCCGACTACCCTGGCCGTCCCTGCAACTGACGGAGAGCGAGCCTCCCTTGGCCTGTGACCTGTGGCTGGTCCCCCTCGTCGACGTGCTGTGCCACAGCCCCGACAACCCCTTCGCCCAAGAGATCGCCGCCTACGACGCCGTCCTCAGCGCCTCCGGCCTGCCGACCGTGCCCGTCTACGCGTACATGCCGGGGCTCTCCGGCGACGTCGCCCCGGTCGCCGGCTTCGACTACGAGGCCCTGCACTTCCTGCGCCGCGCCTACCTGCTCCAGGTGCACGGGCTCCCGGTCGAGCCGGTCGGCGAGCTGGGCGGGGACTACGAACAGCTCCTGGAGATGTTCGAGTCGACCGCGCAGCAGTCGCACCTGGTCTGGCACTACGACCACGCGGGCGCGTACGTGCCGGTCGACTTCCCGGCACCGCTCGCCAGCGACGAGCTCCTGGAGGGCGGCGGCCCGCTCGGCTCCTCGCACGGGCTGCTGCGGGAGCTGGAGTTCGTGGCGCCCTCGATCGGCATCGACCCGGCCAACCCGCCGGCCGCCCCGCTGCCGCCGGAGCGGCCGACCGCCCTGGAGGAGCCGGCCGTCGGCCCCTCCCCGTACGACCAGGGGCCCTTCGCCCGGGAGCGGCACGTGTGGCTGGGGCTGCACGCGGCGGCGACCCGGAGCCTGGCCCAGGGCTCGATGATCATCCTGAGCTGAGCCCGGACGCCGTGCCCCGCGCCCCCGGAGAGGCCTCAGCGGGTCTCCGGGGGCCGCTGGCGCGGCATGTTCGGCCGGGTCCCCGGCGGCAGCGGGAAGCGGCCGCCCGCCGGCGGGGCGCTCTCGGGCCGGGACGGCATCACGCCGACCGACTGGAGCGCCAGCGGCGCCGGGCCCGAGCGGAACTCGACCATCCAGTCGGCGGTCTCCGCCCGTACCAGCTCCGTCACGTCCTCCGAGAAGCGGCGCAGCACGCCCAGACAGCGCTCGGCCGCCTCGCTGGCGGTGCCCTCCGTGGGCCCCAGGACCTCCCGGACGCTCTCCGAGGCCCAGTCGAACTGGAGCGCCTGGAGGCGCCGCTGCACCGCCTGGGCCGTCGCCACGTCCCTTATCCAGCCCGACGTCACCCCGAAGTACCGGTCGCAGGCCAGGCAGGCGGCGCCGAGCAGCAGCGAGAGGTAGCCCCAGCCGGCCGTGCCCGCCGCGACCCCGGTCAGGTCGAGCAGCGGCAGCGCGGCGCCCGCGATCACCCCGACGGCGGTACCGATCCGCAGGAACCGGGCGGTGCGGCGCTTCCAGACCCGGTCGGCGAGGTACCACTCGGCGGTGCGCAGGGCGTTGCCCTCCACCCAGCGGTACAGCTCGTCGAGCCGTTCGGCCGGCTCGCCCCAGTCCCCCAGGGGGAAGGGCCTGCCGGTCAGGTCGCGGCCGCCCGGAACAGGGCCGGTCGGATCGGGGTGGACGTCTCCCCCGGGGTGCCCCGGCGGCTGCATCTCCGGCTGCTGGCTCACCGGGGGACTCCTCTGTTCAGCTCAGCGCCTCCGCTCGGTGCGGCGCTCGTGTCGCTCGTGTCCTTCTGTGGCGTGCGGTGCACGTGGTGCCTGCCCTTCCTACCGCCGAATGGAGGGCGGTGGGCCCGGAATCCCAGGATTTCCGCCCGCAAGTGGGGGTTGATCAGGTAGAGGAGCCTGCAGTTTCTCACCCGAAAGAGTGATGGAGGCAGGGTGGGCGGGGACCACGTAGGCTCGGCGTACCGAGCCGGACATATGGACCGGACGTACCGACCAGACGTACCAACCAGACGTACCGACCCTCAGGAGTGACCGTGATTCCCGGTGGTGGCCAGCCCAACATGCAGCAGCTTCTCCAGCAGGCCCAGAAGATGCAGCAGGACCTCGCCCGGGCGCAGGAGGAGCTCGCCGCGACCGAGGTCGACGGTCAGGCGGGCGGCGGCCTGGTCAGGGCGACCGTGACCGGCTCCGGCGAGCTGCGCGGCCTGGTGATCGCCCCCGAGGCGGTCGACCCGGAGGACACCGAGACGCTGGCCGACCTGATCGTCGCCGCCGTGCAGGCCGCCAACGACAACGCGCAGCAGCTCCAGCAGGCCAAGCTGGGCCCGCTGGCGCAGGGCATGGGCGGCCTGCCGGGCCTCGGTTTCTGAGACCCCCGCCCGGGGTCCGTCCACAGCACCGCCTCCGCCGGGGTTCTAAGGTCCGGCCCCAGCCACTACCGTAAGAATCAAGCACCCCCGAGAAGGGCGTTCCGTTGTACGAAGGCGTGGTTCAGGACCTCATCGACGAACTGGGCAGGCTGCCCGGCGTCGGTCCCAAGAGCGCGCAGCGGATCGCCTTCCACGTCCTCCAGGCGGAGCCGACGGACGTCCGGCGGCTCGCGCACGCGCTCCTGGAGGTCAAGGAGAAGGTCAGGTTCTGCGCGGTCTGCGGCAACGTGGCACAGCAGGAGCAGTGCAACATCTGCCGGGACCCGCGCCGGGACACGACCGTCATCTGCGTGGTCGAGGAGCCCAAGGACGTCGTGGCGATCGAGCGGACGCGGGAGTTCCGCGGCCGCTACCACGTTCTCGGCGGCGCGATCAGCCCCATCGAGGGCGTCGGCCCGGACGACCTGCGCATCCGCGAGCTGCTCGCGCGGCTCGCGGACGGCACGATCACCGAGCTGATCCTCGCGACCGATCCGAACCTGGAGGGCGAGGCCACCGCGACGTACCTGGCGCGGATGATCAAGCCCATGGGCCTGCGGGTCACCCGGCTCGCGAGCGGCCTCCCGGTCGGCGGCGACCTGGAGTACGCGGACGAGGTGACCCTGGGCCGCGCCTTCGAGGGCCGGAGGCTGCTGGATGTATGACGACCCAGCCCACGTGTGGGTGCTCCGAGGAAGGCAGTCCCATGTCTGACCCCACCTTGCACTCCGTCACGCAGGACCCCGACGACTTCGCGGTCCAGATCGCCGACTCCATCGAGAGCTTCATCGTCGCGACCACCGAGGTGGCCAAGGGCGACGAGCCGGACAGCACGGTGCCCTTCCTGCTCCTGGAGGTCTCCCAGCTGCTCCTGGCGGGCGGCCGGCTCGGCGCGCACGAGGACATCGTCCCGGACGAGCGCTACGAGACGGACACCGGTCCGGAGCCCGACGCGGACGACCTGCGCGAGCGGTTCGCCGCGCTCCTGGACCCGGTCGACGTCTTCTCCGAGGTCTTCGACCCGTACGAGCCGCGCAAGGCGCCGGTCCCGGCCCGGATCTCGGACAACCTGGCGGACATCGTCGCCGACCTGAGCCACGGCCTGGCCCACTACCGGGCGGGCCGGACCAGCGAGGCCCTGTGGTGGTGGCAGTTCTCGTACTTCTCCAACTGGGGCCCGACCGCCTCGGCCACCCTCCGCGCCCTCCAGTCCCTCGTCGCCCACGTCCGCCTCGACCAGCCGCTCGCGGCCCTGGACGGCCTGGACACGGACGAGGACCTGACCGAGGACGACCTCGCCGAGGAGGCGGGCCGGGTGATGATCCAGGAGATCGCGGGGCCGCTGGGGCTGCGCTCGCTGAAGCACTGAGCGCCGCGCCCGCCGGGGCCATCCGGGACATTTCGTCTTCGTGATCACGTGGTGAGCCGGTCGTCTCACCATGCGATACCTCGTAGGCGTTTTCGAGTCCCTCGTTAGACTGAGCCGATCGCAGCGCCGGCTGCGGCACAGACTGAGCGAGGAGCGCACGTGGGCCTTGTCGTGCAGAAGTACGGAGGCTCCTCCGTTGCCGATGCCGAAGGCATCAAGCGCGTCGCCAAGCGGATCGTGGACGCCAAGAAGAACGGCCACCAGGTGGTCGTCGTGGTTTCCGCGATGGGCGACACGACGGACGAGCTGATCGATCTCGCCGGACAGGTATCCCCGATTCCTTCCGGGCGAGAGTTCGACATGCTGCTGACCGCCGGGGAGCGGATCTCCATGGCCCTGCTGGCCATGGCGATCAAAAACCTGGGCCACGAGGCCCAGTCGTTCACCGGCAGCCAGGCCGGTGTCATCACCGACTCGGTCCACAACAAGGCGCGCATCATCGATGTCACGCCGGGCCGGATCCGCACCGCCCTCGACGAGGGCAACATCGCCATCGTCGCCGGCTTCCAGGGCGTGTCCCAGGACAAGAAGGACATCACCACCCTGGGCCGCGGCGGCTCCGACACCACCGCCGTCGCGCTGGCCGCCGCCCTCGACGCCGAGGTCTGCGAGATCTACACCGACGTCGACGGCGTCTTCACCGCCGACCCGCGCGTGGTGAAGAAGGCGAAGAAGATCGACTGGATCTCCTTCGAGGACATGCTGGAGCTCGCCGCCTCCGGCTCCAAGGTGCTGCTGCACCGCTGCGTCGAGTACGCGCGCCGCTACAACATCCCGATCCACGTCCGCTCGTCCTTCTCCGGACTCCAGGGCACGTGGGTCAGCAACGAACCGCAAGGAGCCCAGAAGGTGGAGCAGGCCATCATCTCGGGTGTCGCCCACGACACCTCCGAGGCGAAGATCACCGTCGTCGGCGTGCCGGACAAGCCGGGCGAGGCCGCGGCCATCTTCCGGGCCGTCGCGGACGCCGAGATCAACATCGACATGATCGTCCAGAACGTGTCCGCCGCCTCCACCGGCCTCACGGACATCTCCTTCACCCTCCCCAAGGCCGAGGGCCGCAAGGCCATCGACGCCCTGGAGAAGGCGAAGGGCGCGATCGGCTTCGACTCGCTGCGCTACGACGACCAGATCGGCAAGATCTCCCTGGTCGGCGCCGGTATGAAGACCAACCCGGGCGTCACCGCGGACTTCTTCCGCGCGCTCTCCGACGCGGGCGTGAACATCGAGCTGATCTCGACCTCCGAGATCCGCATCTCGGTCGTCACCCGCGCCGACGACGTCAACGAGGCCGTGCGCGCCGTCCACACCGCCTTCGGCCTGGACAGCGACTCGGACGAGGCCGTGGTCTACGGCGGCACCGGGCGCTGACCCCCGCCCGGTTCCCCGGGTCTCCCACGACTCCCCCCGGACGGCGGCCCCCCGCGGCCGTCCGTCCGGGGGGAGTCGTGTGTCATGGATTTGTGTGATCTGTGAACGACCTGTGAGCAATTCGGCGTCGGATATCCCTTGAACTGCGATGATCTCCTGGACGACGATGCATTTCCCCCCGTGCCGCAACCGGTAGTTGGGTGGGGCGCGTCTCTGCGGACACCCATGGGCGGGTGGCGCCGGGCGCGCTGTGAAAGCGGGGCATCGGGGGAGAACAGGTACGCATGAGGACGAACAACCCGCCGTCGAAAAGGACGGCGAGCGCGTACAACCCTGCCGGGGGCAGGCGTGTCCAACAGGCGTGGCAGAGGTACTCGACATCGCGACCATCGCCCCGCTGCGCGGCGCGGGCACGGCGTTGCTCCCCGTACGGAGCGGCGTCGCCGACTCCGTGCGCGGCTCCGTCGTCGCCCCCTTCCGGCGCCCGCGGGCCCTCGGCGGAATGCCGGTGATCGCCCCCGTGACCACCGGTTCCCGGTCCACCCGGGTGAACGGCATTCCCGCACCCCGCACGAGCGACGAGGGGGCTCCGGCCGTCGGCACCACCGTCGACCACCTCACCGAGACCTATCGCGCCCACTACCGGTCGCTGCTCGGGCTCGCCGCGCTGCTCCTCGACGACACGGCCTCCTGCGAGGACGTGGTCCAGGAGGCGTTCATCCGCGTCCACTCGGCCCGCAAGCGGGTCCGTGAGCCGGAGAAGACGCTCGCCTACCTGCGCCAGACCGTCGTGAACCTCTCCCGGTCCGCGCTGCGCCGCCGCATCCTCGGCCTCAAGCTCCTCTCGAAGCCGATGCCGGACATGGCCAGCGCGGAGGAGGGGGCGTACGACCGGCTGGAGCGCGAGGACCTGATCAAGGCCATGCGCGGGCTCCAGCGGCGCCAGCGCGAGGTCCTCGTCCTGCGGTACTTCGCGGACATGACCGAGGTCCAGGTCGCCGAGACGCTGGGGATATCCCTGGGCTCGGTGAAGGCGTACGGCTCGCGGGGCATGGCCGCCCTGCGCGTCGCGATGGGAGCGACGTCGTGAGCGGGACGTACGGCGAGCGGGGCGGGACTCCCGAGGACGGGACCGCCCCGGAGGAGGGCGTGCGCCCGGAGGGCCGCGACCACGGCGCACCCGACGACCACGGGACGGGCGCCGAGGACCGCGCGGAGGACCACGGGGAACCCGAGGAACGCGGGGCCGGTGCCGGGGATCCCGGGACCGCGGAGGGCTCCGGGGACTCCGGGGGGCGCGGAACGGGCGCCGACGACCACGAGGGAACCGGGGGATCCGGGGGAGAAGGGCCGGGCGCCGGGGACCGTAAGGTCACCGGGGGCCCCGAGGCCCGTGCCCGAGACGAACGCGACGATCTGAGTGGACAGCGCATGGTGAACATCGAGCCCGGGCCCGGCGACGGAGACGGGGACGAGGAGCTGGCGCTGCGGCGGATGCTGCAGGGCGCCGTGGGAGGACTGGAACCCTCCCTCGGGTCGCTGGAGCACCTGCGCCGGGCCGTGCCCGCCCGGCGCGCCCGCAAGCGGCAGGCTGTCGTGGGCGCCGCGGCCGCCGCGGTCCTCATCGGCACGGCCGTCCCGGCCTTCGTGCACGTCGCCTCCTCGGAGGGGACCACCACCGCCAGCCCCGTGAACGCCGGCCACGGCGAGGACGCCCAGGGCGGCACCGGCGCCGAGACCGGCGTCGAGGGCGGCCAGAGCTCCAAGGCCCCCGCGAGCAGCGTCTCCCCGAGCCAGGACGGCGGAGAGGGCGGCGCCGACGGCTCCTCCGGCAAGCCGGAGGGGCCGGGTGCCGAGGCCTCCGGCGAGACCCCGGGAGGCGTGGAGGGGGACGGCTCCGGCGTCGGCCGCTGCACGTCCGGCCAGCTCGGCTCCGGCGGCGCGCAGGCCGGCGGTCCCGACGCCGAGGGCAAGGTGTACGGCAGCTTCCGCGTCGTCAACGTCTCCGGCACCCCCTGCGTCGTGGACGGCGCGGGCGTCGTCGGCTTCGAGGCCCGGGGAGCGGCCGACCCCGGGCGCATCTCGGTGGTCCGGCACACCTCCGGCGACCCGCTCGGCTCCTCGCGGGAGTCCGCCCGGCTCGTCCTGAAGCCGAACGGCTCCTACGAGGTGAAGTTCGTCTGGGTGCCGAGCGAGACCTGTCCGACGACCGGGACCACGCCCACCCCGACGCCGACCACGCCCGTCGAGCCGCCGACCACACCGCCCCCGACGCCCACCCCGACCGAGCCCACGACCAACCCCGAGCCCAGCGGCGGTCCGGGCTCCGGCGGCGCCGGCGGCAGCCCGGAGCCGGTCCCGGGGGCCGAGGGCGGCCCGGCGGCCCAGCTGCTCCTGGCGGACGGCGGCCCGGCGGACGGAAGCGTCGTGGTCAGCCACACCGCGGAGCCCGGCGGCCCCTCGCTGTCGGCGGTCGTCCCCGGCGCCTGCGCCGGCACCGTCTACCGCACCGGCCTGCTCGGCTCCTCCTGAGCCCCGGGGCGCGCCCCGGCCCCGGATTCCGGAGCCGGGGGCCACGGCCCCTCGTAGGCCGGTCCGCAGTCGTCCGGCAGGTGGGCCACCACCAGCGCGGCCGCCTCGGCCGGTGTGAGCGCCTCGCCCAGGACGCGCGGCGACTCCCTCAGCGGCGCGTACACGGTGCACGACCGCGCGTCGCCGACGATGAACGGCAGGTCGTTGCTCCACGGGAAGTGCGTGTTGCGGTGGAAGGTCAGCGCCCCGTGGCTCGGAAACGGGAACAGGGCCCGCAGCCGGGGTTCCGCGTGGGCGGCCGCGACGACCTCGGGCTCTCCCTGCCGCACCGTGGGATGCCCCTCCAGCATGAGCCGCCAGGTCTTCTCGGCAACCGTCTCGTCAGTCATCCAGTGATCATGACGGCTGCACCCGGTGCTCGGCCAGGGCGAGGCCCCGGGCTTCACGGGCCGTGCGGCCCCTACGCGCCCGACAGGCCCAGCGCCTCGTCCCGGGAGGCCTCCGCCTCGCGCCGCACCAGGCGGAACCACATGAAGAGCACGAAGCCGGCGAAGACGAACCACTCCGCCGTGTAGCCCAGGTTCTGGAAGGCCTTCGCGTCCAGGCCCGTGCCCGCGGCGGCCGCCGCCGGGACCGGCGTGAGACCGGCGGGGGAGTCCGCGAGGGTGATCCAGGCGTCGTAGACGTCGTCCGTCACCACGTTCACCAGGGACGCCGCGCTGATCATGCCGAGCTGCCCCTCGGGCAGGCCGCCCGCCGCGCGGACGCCCTTCGACCCCTGGTTCTCCGAGGCCTGGAGCGCGCCCACCACCGTGACCTCGCCGGACGGCGGGGCGGGCGCCGCGGCGCCCTCGGGGAGCCAGCCCCGGACCACCGGCAGCGACCGGCCGCCGTCCGTCCGCAGCAGCGTCAGGACGTACGCGCCGCTCCGGCCGTCCAGCTCGCGGCCCGGCACGAGGAACTGGTCCCCGAACCGGCCGCGCGCCTCGGCCGTGCGGCCCGACGTCTCCTTGTCCACCGGAAGCAGAGAGTCCAGCGGCTCGGCCTTCGCCGCGCTCGGCGCGGGCCGCCGCTCCGCCTCCTGGTGGGTGTCGACGCGGTCCTCGAACTTCCCCAGCTGCCAGGTCCCCATGAAGACGCAGAACGGGATCGCGAGGAGGACGAAGAGGTTGATCCCCCACCAGCGGGGAGTTCTCAGGAACCGGTACACGCCCCCCACGGTACGCAAGGCCGCCCGGTCCCCCGTCGCCCGGGTGCCCGGACCGGGGCTCTGCGCGGCCCCGATCCGCGGGACGGGTCCTAGACCGGCCGGGTCCCCAGGTGCTTCGCGGCGAACGCCAGGTCCAGGGCGACCTGCTTGATCCGCTCCTCCACCACCAGGGAGCCGTGGCCCGCGTCGTACCGGTACACCTCGTGGACCGCGCCCCGGGCCGCCAGCCGGTCGACGTAGTTGTCGATCTGCCGGATCGGGCAGCGCGGGTCGTTGACCCCGGCCGAGATGTGCACCGGCGCCTTCACCGCGTCCACGTACGTCAGCGGCGACGAGGCCGCGTACCGCTCGGGCACCTCCTCGGGCGAGCCGCCCAGGAGCGTGCGGTCCAGCGCCTTCAGGGCCTCCATCTCGTCCTCGTACGCCGTCACGTAGTCCGCGACCGGGACCGCCGCCAGACCGACCGCCCAGGCGTCCGGCCGGGTGCCCAGGCCCAGGAGCGTCAGATAGCCGCCCCACGAGCCGCCGGAGAGGACCAGCCGCTCCGGGTCCGCGAGCCCGCTCGTCACCGCCCACTCCCGGACCGCCTCGATGTCCTCCAGCTCGATCAGGCCGACCCGGTGCTTCAGCGCGTCCGTCCACTCCCGGCCGTATCCCGTCGAGCCCCGGTAGTTGACCCGCACCACCGCGTATCCGTGGTCCAGCCAGGCCGCCGGGCCCGACGCGAAGGCGTCGCTGTCGTGCCAGGCCGGACCGCCGTGCACCTCGAAGACCGTCGGGAACGGGCCCCCGCCCTCCGCCGGGCGCTGCACCAGCGCGTGGACCCGGCCGCCGGGCCCCTCCACCCACACGTCCTCCACCGGCAGCGACGGCGGCGCCTTCGGGCCGGGCGGGTCCAGGACGATCCCGCCGTCCGTGGAGCGCACCACCGGCGGCTCGGCGGCCGAGGACCACAGGTACTCCACGGAGCCGTCCGGCCGGGCCGTCGCGTCCGACACCGAACCGGCCGGGGTCTCCACCCGCACCAGGGCGCCGGTGGCGATCTCGTACCGCCACAGCTCGCTGCGGGCCTCGAAGCCGTGCACGATCAGCAGGCCCGAGCCGTCCGGGTACCACTCCGCCGACACGTCGCCCGGCAGGTCGAGCCGCAGATCGGTCTCGGCGCCCGTCGCCACGTCCCAGAGCATCGGCTCCCAGCGCCCCCGCCGCTGGTGGCCGACGAGCAGCCGGGTGTCCCCGGCGGCCGGGGCGAAGCCCAGGACCGTGAGGCCCAGCTCCTCCGTGCCGTCCTTGGTGTCGTCGAGCTCCGCGACCACGCTCCCGTCCGAGGCGCGCAGCACCCGCAGCGCCGAGTGCATCGCGTCCCCGTGCTCGGTGTGCTCGATCGCGACCAGCGAGCCGTCGTACGACAGGTCGCCGACCCCGGCCGACTCCCGGTGCCGGTAGATCTCGACCGGGGCGCCGGCCCCGGGCCGTACGAGGTGGACCGTCGAGCCGTCCTCGTCCGTGGAGCGGCCCACCACGAGCGTGCCCTCCCGGCCGATGGCGAGCCCGGCCGGATAGGAGGGGGCCAGGTCCGGCACGGCCGGCTCGTCCGCGCCGCCCGCGAACGGCTGCCGCATCCACACCCCGAACTCGTCCCCGTCGGTGTCCGCGAACCACCAGATCCACTCGCCGTCCGGGGACAGCGTCCCGTCCGTCGTCCCGTTCGGCCGGTCCGTGACCTGCCGCTGCTCCCCGGTCGCCCGGTCCCACGCGTACAGCTCGTACGTCCCCGTCGCGTTCGACACGAACAGGGAGCGGTCCGGCGCCTCCTCGGCCCAGTCGGGCAGGGAGACGCGGGGCGCGCGGAAGCGCTGCTCCCAGACGGGCGCGGCGGTGTTCTGGACCTGCTTGCTCTCAGTCATGGCACCCATCATGCTCCGGGCGGCGGACGATCGGGTCGCGTGCTCCGCAGCCTGTGGATAACCTCGCCGACATGTACTCTCCGACCCCCGAGGACTGGCGCGAGGCCAACCGGGCGCGCTGGGACGAGCGCGTCCCGATCCACGCGGCGGGTTCCTTCTACGACCTCGACGCCTTCCGCGCGGGCAGGAACGTCCTGCGGGACTTCGAGCTGGCGGAGGTCGGGGACGTCACCGGGCGCACCCTGCTCCACCTCCAGTGCCACATCGGCCTGGACACCCTCTCCTGGGCCCGGCAGGGCGCCGCCCACGTCGTCGGCCTGGACTTCTCCGAGCCGGCCGTCGAGACCGCCCGCTCGCTCGCCGCCGACCTCGGCCTCGCGCAGGAGCGGGCCGCGTTCGTCGCCGCCGACGTGTACGACGCGGCCGGGGCCGTCCCCGACGACTCGTACGACGTCGTCTACACCGGCGGCGGGGCGCTGTGCTGGCTGCCCGACGTCGAGCGCTGGGCGGAGACCGCCGCCTCGCTCGTCGCCCCCGGCGGCTTCCTCTACCTGGCCGAGTTCCATCCGCTGACCGACTCGCTCGACGACGAGACCGGCAGCCGGATCGTGCACGACTACTTCGTCCGCGACCCGTGGGTGGACACCACCCCGGGCACGTACGCCGACCTCGACGCCACCACCGTCCACAACCGCAGCGTGGAGTGGGTGCACCCGGTCGGCGAGGTCGTCACGGCGCTCGCGCGGGCGGGCCTGCGGATCGACTTCCTGCACGAGCACGACGTCTCGCTCTTCCCCCGCTACGGCACGCTCCAGCGGCACGAGGACGGCTACTACCGCTTCCCGGCGGACCGCCCCCGCGTCCCCCTGATGTACTCGGTCAAGGCGTCCCGCCCGGCCTGAGCCGCCCGGTCCCGCCCGGCCTCAGGCCGTGTCCCCCGGGCGCACGTGGTGCGTCCGCCGGCCGTCCGGGCCGAGGACCTGCGCCCCGATCTTGTGCGTGCGCAGCGAGAGCGAGGTGCCCGTGATCCGCAGCGCCGACGCGGCCCGGACGAGCGCCGCCGTCACCTCGTGCAGCTCGTCGACGGTACGGAGCCACATCGCGAGCGCCAGGTTGTGCGGCCCGGTGACCGAGGTGACCAGCCGGGCCTGGCGCAGCCGGCCGAGCGCGGCGACCGTCTCCGGCACCTCCAGGGGAGGGACGTCCGCCGTGACCAGCGCCCACACCGGACGCCCGGAGAACCGGGGGGCGGGCAGGCAGTGGTGGTGGAAGGCGCCGGTCGTCGCCAGGACGTCCAGCCTGCGCCGTACCGTCGACTCGCTCGTGCCGCACCGCCGGGCGAGCTCGGCGGCGCTGCGGCGGGCGTCCCCCGCCAGCTCCGCGACGATCCGCCGGTCCAGCTCGGTCACGTGCGGGTACGCGCGCGCGTGGACCCGGCCCCGCCGCTCCCCGCCCGTCAGCTCCGTGAGGAGCTGGATCTGCCCGGGGGTGAGCTGGTCGATCCGCGACCGGTACGGGCGGTTGTGCAGCCGCGTGACGACCTGCGCGCGGCACCGGAGCACCCCCGGCAGCCGCCGCACCCGGCCGGCCAAGTAGGCGTCGAGGGCGTAGAGGTCGGGGGAGGCGACGAGCAGCACCAGGTCGGCGTCGCCGGTCACCTGGTGGACGCCGAGGGTGCAGGGGTCCTCCGCGAGCTCGCCCGCGGTGGCCTCGATGGCCCCGGCGACGCACTCCAGCTCCACCCACGCGTACAGGGTGGCCTCCTTGCCGTGCCGGGCGGCCAGCAGCGAACTCCAGGCGTAGCCCTTGCCGCTGAGGTGCTCCCAGCGCCGGGCGAGGGTGTCGGGGCTCGCCTCCAGGACGGCCGAGAGCTGCGTCCAGCTGGCGCGCGGAGCCATCTGCAGCGCGTGGATCAGCGCCAGATCCGCCTCTCCCAGGACGGATTCCCCGGTATCCATGTGCCTCCTTGGCCGATCCCCGGAAAACCCCGCCTCCGGGTTCCGAGGGGCCCCAGGATGTGCACCGGGGCACGTGCATTCAAGCCCGCGACGGTGGCCTCCGCCATGACGTCGGGCACAACGCGCGGACACGCGCGCGGGCACGGCCCGTGGAACGGCCCGCGGACACGACGGTCCGGGGCACCACATCCCACGCGCGCGTACACCAGGAAGGGTGGGGATGACGAGGCACTCGCGGGGGAACGGACGCCCGTCCGGTCGCCCGGCCGGGGATCCGGCCGTCGACACGACCGGACGCGTCCGGCGCATCGGACACCTCAGGGACATCCGGAGCGCCGGAAGCGCCGGGAGTGCCGGGGACACGGGAAGCGGTGGGGGTACGGGAAGCGGCGGGGGTACGGGGAGCAGTTGGGGCGCGGGGAGTGCCGGGAGCGCCGGGGACGCGGGGGGCGTCGGCGGCGTCGAGTGTGCCGGGCCCGGCGGGACCCCTGAGACCCCCGGGACCGAGCTGCTGTGGGGCGAGCCGGTGACCGCCGGTCAGCTCGCCGCCGCCGAGGGCGGATACGCCCGCTGCGACCCCGACGAGCGGCTCCTGTGGGAGCGGCTCTCCGTCTTCGAGGGCGCCTTCGGCCGGGACGCCGTCCGCGAGGTGTGCGCCTCCGGCACCCTCCCCTCGTCCCGGATCGGGGCGGTCCTCGACCGGCTCGCCCCCCTCGCGCTCCTGCCCGTCGACGACCTGTTCGACGGCGAGGAGGACGCGCCCCGTTACTGGATGCCGCTCCCCATGCGCGCGGTGGGCGCCCGCAGGCTCACCGAACGCGGCGACCGCTGGGCCGTCGTCCTGCACCACCGCAGGTGGTGCGCCGGGCTCGCCCGCCGGGCCGCCGACCGGTGGCAGAGCGGCCGGCAGCTCGACGCCCGCGACCTCGCCCTGCGGGAACTCCCGGACCTGGCCGCCGCCATGGACCCCACGACCGCGCCGCTCTCCCCGAGCGCCGAGGCCGGCACGGCCGTCGAGATCGCGGTCTCCCTGTGGTTCCTGTGGGTGGCCTGCGGCCGGGTCGCCGAGGGCCGGACCCGGCTGCGGCACGCGCTCGCCCTGCACCCCGGGCCGCCGCCGGCCCGCGCCCTGTGGCTCGCCGCCCACCTGGAGCTGGAGGCGGGCCGCCCCGAGGACGCCGACCCGCTGCTCGTCCGGGCCTGGGCGGCGGCCGTACGGGACGGCGACGACCGCTGCCTGGGCCTGCTGGCCCAGCTGCGCGGCTCCACCGCCCTCCACCAGGGGCGCACGCGCGCGGCGGCGGCCGAGTTCCGCGAGGCGCTGGCCCTGACGGCGGAGCACCCGGACTTCGGCCCCGGCCGCGAACCGGCCTGGGCCGGGCTCGCGCTCGCCCTCGCCCGCACCGACCCGGAGGCGGCGCAGGAGGCCCTGGACCGGCTGCCGCTCGAACGGGCGGGGCGGCGGGCCTGGGCCGGACGGGACCTGTGGGCCGACGCCTGGGCGCACCACGCGCGTGCCGAGCTCCTCGCCTGGGACGGGGAGCGGGGGAGGGCCGCCGAGCACGCCCGGAGGGCGCTCCGGGGCCATCTGACGCTCGGCTCGGCGGCCGGGGCGTCCTGCGCGGCCGAACTCCTCGCGGAGCTGCGGATCGCGACCGGACGGCCCGTCTCCGCCGCCCGCCTCCTGGGCGCCGTGGACGTGCTGCGGACCTCCGTCTTCGGCGAGGCGTACCGCCCGACGGCCGCCGTCCTGACGGCACGGAAGCGCGGCGAGCGGGCCCTGCGGGAGGCGCTCGGCGAGGAGGAGCTGCGCCGGGCGCGCGAAGAGGGCGCGGACCTGGGCCTGTTCGCCCTCTCCGAGGAGCCCTAGTTCCACAGGCCCTACGGGCTCACGGCGTCACGGGCTCACGGGCTCACGGGCTCACGGCGTCACGGCCTCACCGGCTCACGGCCTCACGGCGTCACGATCGGGAAGAGCGGGTCGGGCTTCGTCACGTACGAGAGGAGACGGGCGAGCAGGGCGGGGTCGCCCTCCACCCCGACCCCGAGCTCCCCGGGCCCCTGTCCGTCGAGCAGGCCGAGCAGTTGCTGCTTGGACAGGGTCAGGGTGAGCCCGGCGGGCGTCCGGGGGTCGGTGACCGCCCGGTGGGTGAGGGCCCCGTTGTGCAGGGTGAGCCGCCGCCGTCCGCCCTCCGGGCCGTCCGTCGGGACCAGGTCGATCGTCAGGTCGTCGTCCCAGGCGCGCGGCCCGTCGATCGCGACGGCGATCGAGTCGATCAGCATCGGGACGGTGAGGGCCGCCGCCATCTCGGGGTTGGTGGTGTCGAGCACCTCGCCCCCGGCCCCCTGCCGCAGCTCCTGCGCCGAGGTGAGGTAGAAGTTGCGCCAGGGGCCGTTCTCGGAGCCGTACCCCAGCCGGTCGTAGACCCCGGCGAGCGTCTCCCTGGCCTCCTCGTGCACCGCGCTCGCCGGGCGCTCCTCGCCCACGGGGACCTCCGGCGCGGTGGCGAAGACCAGGTGGTTCAGGAGGGTCGCGGCGAACCGCAGGTCGCCCTCCGCCACGTACGCGCGTGCCTTGGCGAGGGCCTCGGCGGGTCCGCCCGCCACCGCCACGTACCGCTTGGCGAGCTCGACCGGCGGGTGCTCCCAGAGGTGGGCCACGTTGCCGTCGAACCAGCCCAGGTAGCGCTGGTAGACCGCCTTCGCGTTGTGGTTCAGGGAGCCGTAGTACCCGCGCGCGTGCCAGGCGCGGGCGAGCGCCGGCGGCGGTTCGAGCAGCTCGGCGATCTCCGACGCGGTCAGGCCCTCGTTGAGCATCCGCAGCGTCTGGTCGTGCAGGTACGCGTAGAGGTCGCGCTGCTCGGTCAGGAACCGCACCACCTCGTCGTGGCCCCAGGTGGGCCAGTGGTGGGAGGCGAAGGCGACGTCGTACCGCCCGTGGAAGTACTCGATCGCCTCGTCGAGGTACACGGACCAGATCCGGGCGTCGCGGACGACCGCGCCGCGCAGGGTCAGGACGTTGTGCAGGTTGTGCGTGGCGTTCTCGGCCAGGCACAGGGCGCGGAGGTCGGGGAAGAGGAAGTTCATCTCGGCCGGGGCCTCGGTGCCCGGCGTGAGCTGGAAGACGATCCGCACGCCGTCGACCGTCTCCTCCTGGCCGGTCTCCGTGATGTCGACGGTCGGCGGGATCAGGCTGATGGTGCCGACGGACGTGGTCTGGCCGAGCCCGGCGCCGATCTGGGCGTCCGGCGCCTTCGGCAGGTTCGCCCCGTACATGTAGCCGGCCCGGCGGGTCATGGCGTTGCCCGCGTACACGTTCTCGCTGACGGCGTGCTCCAGGAAGCCGGCCGGGGCGAGGACCGGCACGCCCTCCTCGGTGCCGCGGGGCAGGACGCCCCGGGCCCCGCCGAAGTGGTCGCCGTGCGAGTGGGTGTAGATCAGGCCGGTGACCGGGCGGTCGCCCCGGTGCTCCCGGTAGAGCGCGAGGGCCGCGGCGGCGGTCTCCACGGAGATCAGCGGGTCGATGACGACGACCCCGCGCTCGCCCTCGACGAGCGTCATGTTCGACAGGTCGAGGCCCCGCACCTGGTAGACGCCCTCGGTGACCTCGTAGAGCCCCTGCCGGGCGCAGAGCCGGGCCTGCCGCCAGAGGCTGGGGTGGGCGGTGTCGGGACAGTCCGCCTCCAGGAACGCGTAGGCGTCGCCGTCCCAGACCGTCCGCCCGCCGGCGTCCGTGACCGTGCCGGGGACGAGGGCGGCGAGGAAGCCCCGGTCGGCGTTCTCGAAGTCCGTCGTGTCCTCGAACGAGGGGAGGGTGTCGCTCATGGGCGGGGTGCTCCGTTCCGCGCGGGCGGTGCTCGCCGTACCGGTACGTAATGTTCTGTGCCGTTCTATGTCGTTTCGTACCGGTCCATCTGACCACCGGGCCCCCGCGCCCGCACGCCGGAGCGGGGAGCGGGGAGGGGCGGGAGGGCCGGGCCGTACCTACCCTGGGAGGTACGGAGGTGACCCATGAGACGACGGCACCACTTCCACATCGACCACCTGGGGCACTCGGTCTCCGTGACCGTGGAGACGGGCCACTCGGCGGCCGTCGACGTCCTCGTCGACGGCAAGGAGACCGCCCGGGTCGTGATCGGGCGCGAACGGCAGGTCGCGCTCCCGGTCGAGCTGCCGACCGACCCTCCGACGACGGTGACCGTACGGGCGACCGCGGGCCCCGGCACACCGCGCTGCCTGCTGGTCCCGGCGGACGAGGGGGACCCGCTGGTGATGGCGCCGAGGCCGTACTGAACCGTCCGTGACCGCGCCGCGGGCCTCAGGAGAGCCAGGCCATCCCGATGATCAGGAAGACCACGAAGGCGATGGCCCCGGCCACGGCGGCCGTCTTGCGCGGGCGGCGCCGGGAGAGCTCCGCGAGCCCGCCGCCGGGGGCCGGGCGCTCGCGCCGCCGGGACGCGGGCGCGGCGGGCGCGGTCATCGGCGGCGGGGTGGGGGCGGGCACGTGCCGGGGCATGGGCGCGGGGCGGTGCGGCGCGGGAGCGGGCGGGGCCTGGTGGTAGGAACGCCAGGCGCCGGAGGAGAACCAGTCGGCGATGGCCTGCGCGGAGGGCCGCTGCTCGGGCTGCTTCGCCAGCAGGCTCAGCAGGTACGACTCGAACTCGGGCGGCAGCGCGACCCCGAGGTGCGCGGGCGGCGCGGGCGGGGTGTCGATGTGCTGGTAGAGCAGGGCGGTGGCGGTGTCCGCGCGGAACGGGGGTCTTCCGGTGAGCAGTTGGTAGAGCACGCAGCCCAGCGAGTACACGTCGGAGGCGGGCGAGGCGGGCTGCCCGAGGGCCCGCTCGGGCGCCAGGTACAGGCCGGTGCCCACGATCTGACCGGTCGTCGTGAGCGCGGCCGAGGGGTCGTCGACGAAGCGGGCGATGCCGAAGTCGGCGAGCTTCACGGTCCCTTCGGCGTCGATGAGCAGGTTCCCCGGCTTGATGTCCCGGTGCACCACGCCCTGCCGGTGCGCGGCCGCGAGCCCGGCGGCGGCGTGCGCGGCGACCACGGCGACCCGCTCGGGCGGCAGGACCAGGGGGTCGGAGGGGCTTCCGGCGAGGCTGTCGCCCTCGACCAACTCCATGACGAGGAACAGCTTCCCGTCCCAGGTGCCGAAGTCGAAGACGCCCACCACGTGCGGGTGGCTGAGCCGGGCGGCGGTCTGCGCCTCCAGGCGGAACCGGTCGCCCGCGGCGGGGTCGGCCGCGTTGGCCAGCATCAGCTTCACGGCCACGGACCGGCCGAGGACCTCGTCGGTGGCCTGCCACACCTCGCCCATGCCGCCCCGGCCGATACACACGTGAAGCCGATATCGGTCCGCGACCAGCACCTGGAGACCACCCTTTCGAAGATCGATCAACTTGACGGAAGGGAACCAGCGTAGAGCCGTGCGGTCGCGCTCCTCGCCGCGCTCCCCCTCCGAACGCCCCCGCGGTGCACGACATCCGTGGTCCGGGTGAACGGAAGGCGACGCGGGACGGCTAGCATCGCGGCCCGAAAGGCCTTCGCGGCCTGCGAGGACCTTTGGCCTGCGAGGAACGGAGCGGACCGTGGCGCGACCGCGTATCGGTGTGGCGGTACTGACGATGGGCACGCGCCCGGCCGAGCTGCGGGCGCTGCTCGACGCCGTGGCGGCCCAGGACGAGCCGGCCGCCCGGATCGTGGTCGTCGGCAACGGCACGGGCTCGCTCCCGGAGCTGCCCGAGGGCGTCACCGGGGTCGAACTCCCGGAGAACCGGGGGGTGACGGGCGGCCGGAACGTCGCGCTCGACACGCTCCGGGCCTTCGGCGACGTGGACGTGGTGGTGGACCTCGACGACGACGGCCTGCTCGTCGACCGGGACGTCTTCCGCCGTCTCGCGGACCTGTACGACGGGGACCCGGCGCTCGGCGTGGTCTCGTTCCGCATCGCGGACGAGACCGGCGAGACCCAGCGGCGGCACGTCCCCCGCCTGGGGGCGAAGGACCCGATGCGCGGCGGCGAGGTGACCACCTTCCTCGGCGGCGGCCACGGCCTGTCGATGCGGATGCTCGACGAGATCGGCGGCTGGCCGGAGGACTTCTTCTTCACCCACGAGGAGACGGACCTCGCCTGGCGGGCCCTCGACGCGGGCTGGAAGGTCGTCTACGAGCCGAAGCTCCTCCTCCAGCACCCGAAGACCAGCCCGGCCCGGCACGCCGTCTACCACCGCATGACCGCCCGCAACCGCGTCTGGCTGGCCAAGCGCAACCTCCCGGCCCTCCTGGTCCCCGTCTACCTCGGCGTCTGGACCCTCCTCACCCTGGCCCGCACCCGCTCCCTCCCCGGCCTCGGCGCCTGGCTCACCGGCTTCGCCGAGGGCATCCGCCACCCGGCGGGCCCCCGCGTCCCGATCCGCTGGTCGACGGTCCTGCGCATGACGCGGCTGGGGCGCCCGCCGGTGATCTAGCGGCCTCCCCGGGCCGTCACCTCCGCTTCATCCCCGAACCGCCGAGATCAGGGCGGCCAACGCCGCGATCAGACCGGCGACGGCCGTCACACCGGCCAACCACAGGCTGACCCTGCGGTGGCCGTCGTCATGGGGTTCCCTGCCGGAAGGGCGGTCGGGCGACGTCATGCTGGTCCTTCGCTCGCTGGAGGCCCGCCGACGGCTGCCGCCGGGCCGGACGCTTCATGTCGCAGGGAACCTAGCAGTCCGCTGACCAGCGCGTTTGTCCACTGATGCGGTTTCGGCTGCGGGGGAGACGTCGATGGTGGACACTGTTTTCATCTCGCCGTCGACCAAGGGACACCTCTGTCCTGCGGCATATGACAGTGGTCTATATCCGGAGCCTTGCAGACAAAGGGGGCCATGTGCCCAAACCCCTCAGACGGGACGCTTATCGGTTTGGCCGGAACCCGCCCCGAGGGTTTGGCGGAGTGGTCGCGCAGACAGACGCGCAGACGAAAACAGGTGAGCCACCTAGCGATGTCGCTAGGTGGCTCACCTGTTTACTTCAGCTGTCGGGGTGGCGGGATTTGAACCCACGACCTCTTCGTCCCGAATGAGGTCCGGGCAAGATTGAGACCTGTCAGTTTGACTTTTCCGCAGGTCAGGGCGTTGGGCTCGGTAGGTTTCGCGTGGTTTCGGGAGGGCGCGGGGAACGGGTTGGCTCCCCGATGGCTCCCACGTAATGCGCCGAAGGCGTCCCCTCTTTCCTGCCGTAAACCTCAGCCGATCGGACGGAGGAGTGGCAGGAGTGCCAGGCTGGTCGCTCAGTGGCTTCGTGCTGTTTGCAGACTGACACTTAGCTTGCGCCACAAGGGCGCAACGTCAGCATCAGCCCCGGACTCGCCCCCGCTGAGCTGATCGGTGACCTTTGCCTCGTTCCGCTCTAGCAGGAAGATTCAGTCGGCCCGTCTCACCGGATCTCCCAACCTTGCGGCGGCTCTCGGTCACCTGCCAACGTAGACGCCGGTGCTCGAGGACGGCTTTCCACAGCTCCAGGCGATGGCGAGAATCCTTCGGAAACATGAAGCGGAGTACACCCAGGACAACGGCAGCCGCCAGCACGGGTACGGACCCTAGGTGGTCGATGAGGAACGGCATGGATCAGCCCTTCCCATCGCACAGGTCGAGCGAGGCGGTGCCCAGCACCACCCGGTAGGTGTCACCGTGGCGAGTAAATCTTGCGCCCTTGATCCCGGCCTCCTGGTGCGTCAGGGCCAGAGCCAGGTCGCGGGGTTCGGGATAGCCGGTCCAGCGGAGCTTCCATGAGCCGCCGGCGCCCCAGAGTCGACGTACGGGACCGTGCCGAATCACTTCCGGTTCCTTCCGGCGTTCGACTCCGGGGCGCTCCAGAGGGTCCCAGGACAGACTGGTCGCCCAGTGGCCACGTCGGTCAACCAGGTTGTAGCGGGAAACGAGACCTGCCAGCAGAGTGGTCGCTTCTCCCGAAATCGGGGGGACCGCTGCCAGTGTGCGGCGCTCGTGCACGGTGAGGTCGTCGTCCAGTGTGAGATAGGAGTGCCGGGGTACGTGGCTGCGCCTGTTGCCGCGCTGGCATCCGGCCGGGTCACCGGTGATGGTCAGCAGTGCACCAGTGGGCAGATGACGCAGACAGACGGAGCGTTGTCCGTGACATGTGTAGGTGACCTCATGCCGTAGCCCAGGGATGCCGCGTGTGTCGGCCCCCACAGTGGCCATCAGCCGGGTGGCCACGTTCTCCGGGGCGCGCTCTGCCACCATTACCAACTGGTCCATGCGGGGTGACATCACTGGGTCATACGAGGCGACAACCGAGTAGTTCCACCTAGCCGTCGGGCCGGTGTACACATTGCCGTTGAAAAGTGCGAGCGCTAGTAGGGCCCGGAAGGCGCGCTGGTCGTCCGAGCAGTGGTCTAGGCCCAAACCGCGCGTGTCGCTGCTGATCGCGGACCGGGCGGCGGCTTTGCTCTCCCCGGTGTACTGGGCGCGGAGGGGAATCCGTTCCTCGGGTGCCATGGTGTGGACGGGCAATCCACCCAACTCGCGCGCGGCGATCAACCGTGCCTCTTGGAAAAGGATGGCGTTCCCGGACTCGCGTCGGATGCGGCGTCCGAGTGTGGTGATATCCCTGTCGAGCGACATGTCTGGCTCCCAGCGGGCGCGCCTCAGTGCTCCCGCCCACTGCGCCCCATAGGAGGAACGACAGTTTTCAATCACGCGCGCCCGACGGCACTTTGCGCCCTCAACCCTGGGTAGCTGCGGGAGTGACCCAAGTCCGACGTAACGGCGAGCGTGGTCGCCTGACCGAAGCATAGCGCCTTATCGATCGCGGTCCTGGTGTCGTGTGTGATGTCGCTCTGCGGATCAGACCGCGTGGAGAGTCAAGGTGCTTCCGTACTCGGACCGGAACTCACGGAGCTGCAGTCCGACCACGGTGGCCAGCTCCCTGTCCGAGTACCCGTGATCCAATCGGTGCGTCTCCAGGATGTTGGTCAGGATGCTCGGTTCTTCGCGGTCAGGCTCCGCGGGCTCGTTCCGGCGGTAACCGTGCTGCGTCAACTGGACTTGCAGACTCTTGTACTTGTTCTCATCGATGCGTTCCAGGCGCTTCGCAGTCTGGATCACTGCGGCCATGGACGCCTTCCAGTGTTGCTTGAGCTGGATCGCTCGCTGGAGCGTGAGGCCGGACAGGTGAGGTCCGATGAGGGAACCGGGCATCAGGAATTCGGAGGCGAAGGTGTCTGCTTCCCGTTCGCCATTGTCGCTCGGCAGCTGGTGCATGACGAGGTGTCCCAGCTCGTGAAGGACGGTGAACCGTTCCCGTGCCGGTGGCATGCCTTCGTTGAGGATGATCACGGGCAGGCTATTGGGTGTCCTGACGCTGAGACCGAAGATCTTTGGGGATTCCAGGTCCCGTCGTACGACGACGATGCCGGCTCTCTCGACGGTTCGGATGACGTCGTGTACCGGCCCATCGGGCAGCAGCCAGCTTGCTCGGACCTTTGCTGCGGCCTGTTCCGGAGTGTGCTCGTCTGCGTCGAGGACGGGCAGCCGGTATATCGGCTCGATGTCCACACTGGCTTCGAGCCGGCGGAGCTGCATGAGCAGCAGATTGACCTCGGCTTCGATCCGCTGGAGCGCGGTCTTGCCAAGGCCGGACTGCTTGCGGTGGTAGAAGCCTGATGGGCCTAGGCCCACGGGTTCATCCGGCCAGTCCAGGAGGTCTCTGGGGTAGCCGAGGGCTTCCGCCACCGCTTGCACGCGCTCGGGAGTCAGGGTTCCGATGCCGTTCTCCGCCTTGGACAGGGCGGCCTGTGAGATGCCTGCGAGTCCAGCCAACTTGGACTGGGACAAGCCACGAGACTCCCGCGCGAGTTGCAGAAGGCGCGGGTTCATGGGTGGTTACCTCTCTTCGGTACCGGTCTGATCTGGGATTTCACGCCGCTTGGGCCGGACGATCGTATCCCGCTGCGGAGCCGACGGCATGGGCGCGACGGGGGCCGTGACACCAGTCTCATCGAGACCAAGATCCAATTCCAGGACCCACAGTTGGTCATCGTCGAGACTGCATGTGATGGCCATCCGCTCCAGGCCCAGCCCCTCCTTGTCGGGCAGATAGCCAGCGACCAGATGGGTCAGGGCCTCCAAGCCAGGCAGGACCTGGTTGGCGTACTCGCGTCGCTGCTGAGTCGGTACACCGCTCGTGCGCAGCTTGCGGTCCCTGAACTTCTTGAACCGCAGGACGATCTTCCCATCGAACGTAAGGAGGAGGAAGCCGCGACTGTCCCCGACCTTGACGTCGTCATAACCGTCGAATGCGTTGACCGCCTCGTAGCGAATGAAGTCGTACACGAGGTTGGCCCGCGCGCGGGCGCTGATCACGATGCCGAGTTCGCTGTCCTGCTTCAGCAGGGTGAGCCACCTGCGCCATCCGAGTTCGATGCAGCCAGCGATCTTGGGGAGATGCGGCGACAGGGTCGACTCGGCCTCTACTGCGTTGAGAGGTTCCGTCACAAGGAGATCTTGGCGGACTTAAGTATCCCGTGTCAATTATTCATCGAACTATTCCCCGAGTGGATCTCGACGCTACTCGGGAGCGTGTCTGGTCCATCAGGACGAAGGGGGCAGAGCGCGGAGGCGTTCCCGGAACTCCCGCACGGCAGGCTCTGCGGCGTGAGGTTCGAGGTAGTGACTGAACTTCGTCAGGCGGACCTGCGCTCGGTCGGACCGGACGCTGCTCTCCAGCAGTTCCAGGCCAACGGCAGCAGCGGCCAAGGCACCCTCCAGATCCCTGGCGGCCAGTCGTGCCGTGGCGAGGCGTCCGGAACGTACCGCCTGATCACGCGGGACTGCTCGGTCCACTGCGGCTGAGAGGGCGTGGGTCGCCCGTTCCGGGAATCCGGCCCGAAGCATGATCTTGCCCTCGGTCGACTTGAGCTGGGCCTCGCCGTACCAACCGAGCCAGCCGGGGCGGTCGCCCTCTCGGTGGGCGCCCCACAGGTCATAGGCGCGGTTGAGGGACTTGGCGGCCGCTTCGTGGCGGGTGTCGCGGGAGAGGGCCTCGGCCTGGTGGAGGTGGAGGTACGAGGCCGCTGCCGGTGGGAGGGCCGCAGGGGCGTTGCTGATGGCGGTCTCGATCAGCCTCACGCGGGCGGCGGTGTCGCCGGCGTCGGAGACGTGGATGCCCATCTCGGCGAGGATGAAGGCGCCGAAGCCGTTGTCCTGAGCGCTGTGGGCGCTGCGGAGGGCGCCGACGTAGTAGCGCTGACCGAGGGAGCGGAGGCCCTTGTCGTAGGCCATCCACCCGGCCAGGTAGGACACACCGGCCGCCGTGGCGTAGAGGCGGTGTTCGACGGCATCGGTGTAGCGACCGTGGTCGAGCAGACCGGTGATCAGGGCGAGATCGCTGGTCGCCTGGTCCAAGAGGCGGGCGCCGCCCATCTGGTCGTCGAGCACGCGCAGGGTCTCCACGCGCTGTTCGATGGTGGTCACCATGGCGTCGGTGACCCGGTCGCCGTCGAGTGCGGAGGCGAAAGCCTCCGGCGCGGCTGCCCAGTTGGCGGCTACGCCCGTCAGGGCCGCACCGGTGATGGAGAGAAAGGCCCGACGGTCCATGTGGCCGCTCCTGACCAGGTCGGTGAAGACCTTCACGGTGCCGGCCGGGGTCCAGGGTGCTACCAGGGCCGTCGACTCCCACGCCGGCAGCCATCGCGGCCAGGGCGCCGAGCGCACGTGGTCCTCGGGAACGCCCAGCAGGTCGGCGAGCACTCGCTGCGCATCCGCGTCGGGGGCCTGGCCCTGCTCCCACTTCCAGATCGTCGTCCGGTTGGTGGCGAGGGGCACGCCCATCTCGGCGCCACGCTCGCACATCAGCCGGGCTAACTCGGCCTTGCCCCAGTACCGGTTCTCGCGCACATAGGTCAGCGGGTGCAGCGTCGTCGGATCGGACATCCCAGCCTCCCCTCAGGTCGGTGGTCAGAGGCTACTCCCCACGTGGGAAACGGGGGTTTCTCTCCTCGGAGGAACCCCCGGGAAACGTTCCGCGCCCTCGGCCCGCCGCCGTTCACTGTCGGGACACGTTCGGAGCCGGACGACCGGCTCTCCTCGCCCTTCCGACCAGGAGGCCCCGTGGAAAAGCTGAGAACGCCGGCCCGCCCCGCGACGGGGCACCTGTTCCGTACGGCCGAGGACGTGGTGCCGCCGTCGCAGGACGAGGTGTTCGCGTACGCGGCCGGTCAGGTCGAGCGGGCAGCTTGCGGGCTGTGGCCCGGTGCTGAAGTGAGGCTCGGGCCGGTGGTGCCGAGCGTCACCAGCTACGTACGGCGGGTGGAGGTGGACGGCCGACCGCTGTACGCGAAGCTGTCAGTCCTCGGCGTCTCGCTGGTGTCGCTGCTGCGGGGGTCCTGCGGCGACTGGGGCACCGCCTTGGATGCGCAGGCCGCGTACGTCGCCTCCCCTGGCTCCCTCCTGGAACGGGAAGCACGTCAGCTCGCGGTTCTCGCCGGACCTGCTGCCCTTCACGTGCCGACCGTCGCCGGTTACGAGGGCGGGGTGCTGTTCACCGAGCCGGTCCACGGCCCCACGCTCGCCGAGTTGTTGGCGCGGGCGCCGCATCGCACCGCTGGGCTGCTGGAGACGGTAACCAGCGAGATGACGGTCGGCCTGCGGCGGCGTGGGGTCGCCGCGCGGGTCGGGCGGAGCGAGATCCGGGAGCGGTCCGTCACCGGCACCTTCCTGAGGAAGTTCAACGGTCTGTCGGGCAGTACCTGCCTGCGGCAGACCGGCCACGCGGAGACACTGGCGGCCGTCGTCGGGCGCCTGCACCAGGCCCGGCGCATCACGGCCTCGCCCGCGCGGGCGGTGGTGTTCGGTGATCTCAAGCCCGAGCACGTCGTCTTCCCCGACGGCGCGGAGCGACCCGTCTTCCTGGATCCCGGGCTGATGCGCGGCCGGCCCGCCGACGACGCGGCCAAGCTCGTCTCCCGGACGGTGCTGAACCTCGTCGCACGTCCTCCCGGGACGGAAGGCGTACGGGCGCTGCTCGGAGGAGTGGCGGCGTACGCGGCCTCGGCGACGGCGGGCAGCGACCGGACCGGGCGGGACGCCTGGCTGCGTCAGCTCATGCTCCTGTGGCTGATGGACACCGCGAACATCCTCACGACCTACCTGACCGCGCCCGCCGGTCTGCCACTCACCACGCACGCCGCCGATGTGGTCGGACGGGCGAGGGCGGTGTGCGACATGCTCGACCGGTCCACCGCCGTCGTGATGTCGTACCGGGACGCGCGCGGCGCCTGGCGCCTGTGTCTCGACAGCGCCGCGAAGGCGGCTGCCTCATGACCACGATCGGGCTCATCGGCGCGGGAGCCGTCGGGCAGACCGTCGGCACGCTCCTCGTGACCGCCGGCTGGTGCGACGCGGTCATGGTCGCCTCCGGCAGCGGTCGTACGGCGGCCTCCCTCGTCACCGATCTGGAGGACATGGCCCAGGTCACCGGCTCCCACGTCCGGGCGGTTCACGCCGCACCGGACGCGATGAGCGGCTGTGACGCGATCGTCGTCTGTCCCCGGGCCGCGTTCACCAACACGGCCACCAGCGACGTCCGCATGGCCGGGCTCGCGGCGAACGCCCCTCTGATCGCCGCGCTCGGACGTCGGCTCTCCGGCTATCAGGGCGCGGTGGTCGTGGTGACGAATCCGGTTGACGTCATGACCCGGCTGTTCGCGGCCACGTCCGGCTGCGCCAGGGTGTTCGGGGTCGGCTCCAACACCGACAGCGCTCGCTACCGGCTCGCTCTCGCCCGGCTCTTGGACGCCCCGGTGGAGGCGGTCGCCGGGCACGTCATCGGCGAGCACGGCGACCACGCCGTGATCTGCGCGTCCTCCACCACTATCCGGGGCCGGTCCGTCGCCGTCCCCCTACGGGAGGTCCGCGCCGAGCTCGTCCACCGGCCCCGTCGCATCAACGGAGCTCTCGGCCGCACCCGTTCCGGCCCCGCTGGAGCCGTCCTCGCCGCGCTCGCGCACGCGCTCGGCCTAGTGGACGGGGTGATCGAACTGGCCGCTCCCTGGCGGGGCGACTGGTACGGAATCCCGCTGCGCTTCACCTCCGGCACGCCGACCGTGTGCATGCCCCCGCTCGCCCCGGCGGAGTCCGTCCGGCTCCGGACCGCCGCCGCCAAGCTCCGCACCGCCTACGAACAGACCGCCGTACGCGCCGCCCTTCGAGGAGACACGTTCCGATGACCCCCCGTACCGCTGTCCGCACCGCCACCCGCATCGCCACGGCCGACGGCCAGGCCGTCACCGTCACCAGCCACTCGGCCGCCGTGACCGACTGGGCCACCCGCTACTTCGGCTCGTGGTGGAACGCGGCCCCCGCCGAGCCGCCGATCAGCGGCGCCCTGGTCTCCGCCGACGTCGACCCGGACGCGTACGAGGACATGGCCGCGGACGGCGATCTCGGACAGGGCGCCGCCGAGGCCGACTACGCGGGCTCCCCCATGCTGCACACCCGTCACACCGACGGCAGCGTGACCGCCGTACAGAGCGGAGAGCGCCTCGCCTACCGGTGGAGCCCCTCCCTGCGCCGCCTGCGGATCGTCGGGAACGACGAGACGGCGGTGGCGACGGCCGCCGCCCGACTGGCCCGCGAGATCGTCCGCGGCATGCTCCTCGTCGAAGGATGGCGAATCCTGCACGCCTCCGCCGTCACCCGTGACGACGGCGCCACCCTGCTCACCCTCGGCGACAAGGGCGCGGGCAAGACCACCACCGCGTTCCTCCTGGCGCGCGCCGGCTGGCGGCTCCTCGCCAACGACCGCGTCTTCGTCCGTCCGGAGCAGGGGTACGTACGGGTGCTGCCGTGGCCGTCGGCGGCTGCCTGCGGCTTCGGGCTCCTCGACGCGCTCGGCCTCTTCGAGTCCGTCGCCGACCGGCTCCGCGCCGGGGAACTTATGCATCCCACCCAGGACCAGCGGGTCACCGACGCACTCCTGGCCGGACGGCGCGAGCCGCTGTGGCGGGCGAACGGCAAGGAGATGAAGCCCCAGTTCTTCCCCGACCAGCTCGACACCTGGCTCGGAATGACCCTGGCCACCGAGGGCCGGGCCGCCGGTCTGCTGTTCCCGCAGATCACCCCGGGCGGCGAACCCCGACTCCTCGACGAGCCGCGCCGCCTGGGCGAGGCAGACTTCTTCACCGCCGGCACGGAGGACCGCTACCCCGACGTGTTCGGCCTTCTGCCCATGACCGGCGGCTCCGTCGGCCTCGCGGACCGGCTCACCGCCCTCCCGCACCAGGCCCTCACTCTCGGCCACGACACGAGCGCCAACGCGGCCCTGCTGGAGAAGACGGCCGACGCCCTTCTCGACTGAGGCTCTCCCCAAGAACCCGTTCCGGGCGGGGTGACATCGGTCCGTCCCCTTGCTCACGGCTCCCGCCCGGGACGACTCAGCCTCACCGGCCCCGACAGGGGGCCGGTGAAGCGGGGCGGTCGCGACGACCACCCCGCATCGCACCACTCGACCCTTTCGAGAGGAGCACCACCGTGACCGTTCTCGCCGAGAACCCCGCCACGACCCCCGCGGAGGCCGCGACCGCCGCGGCCCGCTCGCGGGACCCGAAGGAGCTGCTCAACGCCGTCACCCCGCACCTCCGGCACCTGACCGTGAACGTCCTCGACAGCGGCCTGACCGTCTGGGAACGCGAGGTCGCCCTCCTCCTGCGCGACGAGGTGATGGTCCGCGACCTCGCCGAACGCATCCTCGGCAACGCCGTGATGTACGTGGTCGCGTCGATGGAACACCCCGACGTCCACCTCGGCGTCGGCAAGGTCGTGGACATCGGCGTCCACCAGGTCATCCTGGACACCCCGGTCTACTTCGCCCTCTGCGACCTGTACAACGAGGGCCGCTACAAGCACCACGCGCCCTTCATCCAGCGTCGCAACGACGGCACCGTGACCGACACGGCCGCCTTCCTCCGCTCGATCGGCTTCGAGCCCGACGAGGAGCTGTGGGCGCGCGACGGAGCGGACTGCTCGCCGTGCGACTCCAAGGTCCCCGACTCCCACTGACCGGGTGACCGGCGGCCGGAAACCGCCGACGTCCTAGACGAACCGCCCTAGGGTGGGGCCCCGCCGCCGCGCACACGGGTGGCGGGGCCGCCTCCCGTATCCCCCGCGAGGACACGACCATGACCACCGCCCCGCACAACTACGAGCACGAGCGCGCCCTGTGGGACACCTTCGCCGAGAGCGCGTGGAAGGATCCGTCCAACGGCGCCCCGGTGTTCCGCTGGACCCAGTACAAGGACCACCCCGCCGACCCCGGCCCCGGCCTCCTCGGTGAACCCGGCACGGTCCTGGAGATCGGCAGCGGTACGGGACGAGCCCTGGCCCACCTCGCCGGCCGGGGCGTCAAGGCCACCGGCATCGACCTCTCTCCGGTCGCCGTCGCCCGCTCCACCGAGAAGTACGGCCACCTCGGCATCGAGTTCGTGTGTGCCGAGGTCCTGGACCACCTGGTCCAGGACCCGCGCACGTACGACGCGATCTACTCGGCCTTCGGCGCCGCCTGGTTCACCGACCCCGCCCTTCTCTTCCCGCTCGTCACCCAACGCCTGAACTCTGGTGGCGTGTTCGCCTTCTCGCAGCCGCCGGCCATCCCCGGCGCCTACGGCCCGCAGGGCATGTACAAGGGCGGCTTCGCCGGCCCCGCCATGTACACCTACCGCTACAGCCACACCCCCGAGACCTGGGCTTGCCTCCTCTCCGAAGCCGGTCTCACCGACGTGTCCGTCACCGTCCTCGACGCCCCGACCGAGGGTCACATCGGCACCCTCATCGGCCGCGCCGAGAAGCCCCGTTGACGCAGCCGAATCTCCTTCCCCGCGTACGCGCATCCCCCTCCGGAGAAGACGGTCGCGCTGCGAGGATGAGGGACATGACGATCATCGACGGTGAAGTCGCGCCCGGATTCGAGCCGGTCCGCGAGGCGTTCGCGGCGAACTTCGCCCGGCACGGGGACATCGGCGCGGCTGTATGCGTCTACCGGCACGGCCGGCCGGTCGTCGACCTGTGGGGCGGAATCGCCGACCCCGAGACCGGGCGCCCGTGGACGCGGGACACCTTGCAGCTGGTCTACTCGGCGACCAAGGGCGCCACCGCGACCGCCGCGCACATGCTGGTCGAACGCGGCCTGCTCGACCTCGACGCCCCGGTCGCTTCGTACTGGCCGGAGTTCGCCGCGAACGGCAAGGCCGACATCCCCGTGCGCTGGCTGCTGTCCCACCAAGCGGGCCTGGTGGCCCTGGACGAGCCGCTCCCCGTGGCGGACGCCCTGGCCTGGGACCCGATGACGGCGGCGCTGGCGGCCCAGCGCCCGCAGTGGACCCCGGGCACGGCCCACGGCTACCACGGCCGGACCTGGGGCTGGCTGGTCGGCGAGGTCATCCGCCGGGTCTCCGGCCGGACGCCGGGCCGCTTCTTCGCCGACGAGATCGCCACCCCCCTCGGACTGGACTTCCACATCGGTCTGCCGGCGAGCGCACGCGCCCGGGTCAGCCGCATGGCCTACCGGAGTCCGTCCGTCGACCTCACCACCGTCCCCGCCACATCCGTCCCGGAGGAACTCCGCGAGCAGGTCGCCGCCTGGCGCGACCCCGACTCGCTCAGCAACCGCGCCTTCGCCGTCACCGATCCGGCCGCGATCGACTTCGACGCACCGGAGGTGCAGGCGGCGGAGCTCCCCTCCTCCAACGGCATCGGCACCGCACGCTCCCTCGCCCGCATGTACGCCGCGACCATCGGCGAGGTCGACGGCGTACGCCTCCTCACCCCGGCCACCCTGGCCACGGCGACCGAAGAACAGACCAACGGGAAGGACCGGGTGATGCTGCTCCCGAGCCGTTTCGCGAGCGGCTACATGCTGCCCACCGAAGCCAACCCCATGACCGGCCCGAACGCCTTCGGCCACACCGGCCGCGGCGGCTCCCTCGCCTTCGCCGACCCCGACCCCGACCACGGCCTCGCCTTCGGCTACGTCATGAACCACATCGTCAGCGGGTCCGACGACGAACGCGCGACAGCACTTGTCGACGCGGTTCGGAAGGCAGCGTCGTAAGCACCGCATCGCTGGAGAAGGTCAGCGCTCGGGGGTCGTCGCCGGTGTAGGTGGTGAAACAGGGTTCGACGCCAGCGACCTCGCAGATGGCGAGCCGGCTGCGGCCATCAAGGAGGACACCGTCCACGTCGAGGACGATGTCCTTGCGCAGGCCCTCGGTCTTGATGGATTCGGTGAGATCGAGTAACTCGCCAGGATCGAGCATCGGAAAGATGTCGGCGGCGGAGTGAATCTTCAGGGGGTGCTCCTTGAAGGTGGAGTTCAGCGCGTGCGGCGCTGCTGGCTGGTGGCGGTGTTGGTCGGGCGGTAGGCGGCCGACGGGGGTATCGGGGTACCGCTGGTGGTGACGGCGGTCAGGTTGGCGAGGCGGTGGAGCCGCCAGGTGAGGACTTCGCTGACGCTGGTGGCGGTGTCGGTTTCTCGTCGGGCGGTGGCTTCGGTGAGGAGAGCGGCGGGCTTGTGGCCCGCTGCTTCGGCTCGGTCGAGGGTGGCAGCAAGAGCGGGCCAGCCGGGCTCCGCGAGGATCCGTTCGGCTAGTTCGGGAAGAACTCGGCGCAGGGTGAACTCCTGTCGTCGGCGTAGTGACTCGGCCAGCCGTGTTCCTTGCTGTCGGAGCACGGCCAGTGGCTCGGCGGCCTGGGCCTGATAGGCGGCGCGGAGGTGGCCGGCGGCCTGGCGGGCGGCTTCGGCCTGCTGGGTATGGCCGTGGGTGCGGTGCCAGTGCTGGGCGGCGATGATCGCGAGCAGGAGGGCGTCGAGGACGATCGTGAGGAGGGCTCCATCCTTCGGGGCGGGTTCGCGCAGGATCGCCTTAACCGCCCGGCGGGTGGTTTGGGCCTGCTGATGTCGGGCGCGGATCTGGGACCGGCTGGCCCGTTCGAAGGCGGTGGCGGCCTGGACGAGCTGCGGCCGGATTCCGGCGGGGGCGATCAGGGGAAGCACGTCGAGGGCTTCGGCGAGGACGGTGATGTGGGCCTGTCCGGTCTCGTCCTCGCCGTGGGCGAGGCGGTCGGGCGTCCGGTCGACGGCGCGTGCGAGTCGCCGCCAAGCCGGAGCCTCGCTTAGCTCCGTCGGCGTTGCCTCGGTGGTCGTGAGGCGTTCGGCGATCTTGGGGTAGGAGAGGTCGGGGGCGAGGGTGGAGCCGGAGAACCAGACGGGTTCGCCTTGGGCGTTGGTGTCGTCGTCGAGGGCGACCTTGTAGCCGCGGACGTCTCCGGAAGGAAAATGCTGGACGTCGATGAGGGCTCCGGCCCCTTCGACGAGTCGGAAGAACTCCTCGGTGGTCGTGGCGGCCGAGACGGCGGTGCGGACGATGGTGCGCAGGTGCTCGCGGGAGGTCCGGGCGGTTCCTGTGCGGTGGGCCTTCTCCTGCTCGGCGCGGGTGGGGCGTTTCGCGGCGGTGCGGTCGCCGCGCGGGACCTGCCGTAGGCCGTACTCCTTCTCGACGGCGACGAGTTCCTTGTCGGCGCGCAGGAAGTCGTTCCAGTTGCGGGGCGGGCGGAGGTCGCCCCGGACTTTGGTGGCGACGATGTGGATGTGGTCGTCGGCGTGGCGGACGGCGACCCAGCGGCAGGCGTCGGGGTCGCCGTCCGGGGCGATGCCGGTGGCGTTCAGGACGCGGCGGGCGATGGTGGCCCACTCGTCGTCGGTCAGGTGGCGGTCTTCGGGGGCGGCGCGGATCGAGCAGTGCCAGACGTGGTTCTTCGGCGCTTTGTGGCCGGCCTGTTTGACCCGCAGGTCGAGGACGTTGGCGAGCTGAGCGAGGGTGGCGTCGGGATCGCGGCCGGGGTCGGGGACGAAGCCGTCGAAGGAGGCGACGAGGTGGGGGTCGGTGTGCTCGTTGGCGCGGCCGGGACCGTAGAGGTAGTTCAGGACGCCTCGGGTCTTGTGGCCGGGCTTGACGATGTTCGCGATCAATCAGGCCGCCCGGCGGTTCGTGGCGGCCACATCCGCGGCGGCGTCGACCGCCGTGATCGTCTGCTTCACCGCTGTCACGAGTCGATGGGTCTCGGCGAGCACGGCGGCGTCCACCGGGTGTGCGTCGCCGCCGGAGTTGTAGCGGTGGGCGATCTGGTTCACGTTCGTGCCGATCCTGGTGAGCTCGGTACGCAGGGCTGCGTACTCGTCGACCAGGTCGTCGTTGACGGTACGCCCGGCGGGCAGGGCGAGGTCGCCGTTCAGATGGGCCATGACGACGGCACCGACGAAGTGCGCTCCGGCCAGGTTGTGGCGGCGGGCCTCGGCGAGGATCGCCTGCTTCTCGTCGACGCTGTAGCGGACGTCGACACGCTCTGTGCGCTGCACGTCCTGGCGGACGCGGCGGCGGGCGACACGACGCAGCGCGGCTTCGTCGGCGGCACGCACGGCCCCTGTCCCCGGTGCGCCCTCGCGCCGGGGACCTGCCTCCGCCACCCCCGGGGCGAAGGCTCCCGTGTAGGACCGGCCCTTGGACGGTCCAACGCCATACCTTGCTCCGCCCGGGGCAGAGGTGGTGGTCGGCTGCTGGGTGACGGACGGGGAACTGGGGAGGGGTTGTTCGTGCATGCGCGGGCTCTCTGATCGTGGGGGCGGTGACTGCGGAAGTGGTCTCGCCCCGGAGGAATTCCGAGGCGAGTGTCCGGTGGGTGGAGAGGCTCTGGCCTATCCGGCGACCTCGGTGGAGGACTGGTCGCGCTCGGCCTGGAGCAGGGCCTTGACCTTCTCCAGGCGTTCGCGGCGGCCGGGCCTGAGGCCCTTGTCGCGGATGGTCGTCTCGATGTGGCGCCGGGAGACGCGGCCGTCACGTCCCAAGGGAGCGGTACGGCCGATCTCGACCACCTCCTCCCACGTGGCCATCGGCCGCTGATCGCCACGCTTGACGGGCGCCTTCTCGGGCTGGGCCACTTGTTCGGTGGCCTTCTCGGACTCCCCGGCGACGTGGGCGTCTGACGGCGGCTCCTTGGCGGCCACCGCCACGCCACCTTCCGGAATGGTGGCCGCCGTGATGTGGCGGCCCTCGTCGCGATGCTCCGCGTGGGCGGGGCGGCGCTGGACGAGGAGGTAGAGGTGGACGGCGCCGGCGAGGGCGAGCGGGGCGATGGCGGAGATGGCGCCGACGGTGATGTCGTCGAGGGCGAGCCCGCCGTGGGGGTTCTGCTGGTTGAGGCGGACGGCGTGCAGGACGTTGGCCCAGATGCTGGTGATGGTCGCGATGCCGACCAGGGCCGAGACGTATAGGCGGGGCTTCAGCGGCGCGCTGCGCAGGACGAGGAGGGCACCGATGCCGATGGCGATGAAGCCGTCGATGACGAGGGGGAAGGCGTAGGTGAGCAGCCGGTGGATGTGGCTGGCGGCGGCCATTTGACGCAGGGCGTCGTAGGAGAGCGCGAAGGCTGACAGGGCCAGGAGGGCTACGCCGGTACGGATGGCGAGAGCCAGTGGCGTCGACACGGAGACGGTCGGGGTGGGGGTGGTCAAGCGGTGTGCTCCAGGGATGGGTGCAGCCACCGGGTGAGTGGGTGGCCGTGAGCAGTGGGAACTCGTCCCACTCGTCCTGCCGCTGGTCAGGGCAGGTACGGGTGGGGCGGTGATGTCGGGTCGACTCGTTGCGGGTCGGTGACTCGTCCCCGCGCTGACCTGCGCGGGGACGAGTGGGACGAGTCGGGGAGGGTCAGGCGCCGGGCTCGGCCGGGAGGGTGGTGACTGCCTCGGGCGGGCAGTAGCGGGTCCAGGCGTCGGTGAACTGGGCGCGGGTGAAGCCCTTGGCCTGGTGGCCGCCGGGGAAGCGGCGGTTGGCTGACTTGATGCCGTAGTCCTGGAGCAGGATCTGCAGCCCGCGCGGGGTGAGGCCGTTGGGGCCGTGTTCGGCCCAGGGCGCCTCGGGGTCGGCGTTGAGGATGTCCAGGAGGCGGCCGGTGCGGAGTACCGGCTGGTCGCCTTCGGAGGTGAAGGCGCGGCGGATGTCGGCGAGGATGCGGATCTTCAGTCCGCCGTCCTCGTCGCGCCCGGACTCGTAGTCGGTCATGGCCGTGCACGCGGTGCGGGCCAGGACGGGCCAGCGCCCGCCCGCGAGGTCGGCGACGCTGACCAGCGGCGCCCACGTGTCGGCGGCACGGTCCTCGACCGGCAGCTTCGGCTCCAGAGCGAGGGCCTTCTCGCGTACGGAGGCCAGCCAGGCCGCCAGCCGTGTGCGGAGCTCGCGTACCGCCAGGTCGTCGCGGCCGTAGCGCCAGAAGCTGACCTTCTCGGTCTCGGCCCGCCGCCGCATCCGGATGACGACCGACCGGTCCATGATCGTTTCGGGCAGATCGCCGATGCCGGCGAGGGCGGCCATGGCGAAGGTGGGGAACTTGACCACCTCGTGGCTGGGGCCGGTGACGCGCAGGGTGGGACGGTTGCGCTGGTGGCCGGCGTTGAGCAGGCCGCGCATCTCCTCGTTCTTCTCCGCGACCTTCGCGCTGCCGAAGATCGTGTCGACCTCGTCGACCAGGAGCGTGGGCGGGTCGCCCTCGCCGATCGACCGGAAGATCGCTGCGGCGGAGGCGTTGACCGTGATCAGCGGCTCGTGGACCGCCTCGATCAGGACTTCGAGGAGCCGCGACTTCCCGCACCGTTTGGCCGGTCCGACCACCGCCAGGCGCGGCGCGTGCTGCCACACGGTCTGCAGGTGGGTCGCCGCGGCCCACAGCGTGGTGGCGGTCAGGGCTTCGTCGCTCGGCATGACGACATAGCGCCGGATCGCGTCCCGGACCAAGTCCAGGACTTCCACGCCCTCGGGGTCCGCAGTGGGCGACGGGCTGTTCGGCCGGCCGGGGATCGCCGTCGGCGGCCACTTGACGGGAAGCGATGGCGTGTTCGGGGTGGCTTCGTCCATACTGGACATCGAGCTCCTCAATCTGCAGGCCATATGGGACGGCAATCCCGGCCTTGCGATCGGTCGTTCAGGGATGGGCGGCGTGAGGTTTGCGCTTTGAGCCCCTCGGTGTCTTCAGCACCGGGGGGCTTTCTGTTTGTCGGGCTAGGTGATGGCGGTCTCCAGTGGATCGCAGCGGTGCGGCACATCTATCACTATGCACTAGGCATAGCTGCTTTGCAAGCGGCATAACATGGTGTACCGTCTAGGGTGATGCGAATTGCAGGAACATGCTGCAAGAGGAAGGAGGAGTAATGTCTGACGACGACCACGAGGACGAGCCCGAGGGCGTCCTGCTCAAGGGCGAGGACAACGCCGCCAAGCGGATCAAGGCCGAGCGCGAGAACCGTGGCTGGAGCACCACCACGCTCTCCGACCGCCTCAACGACGCCGGCTACGAGATGAACCCGTCGGCGGTGTGGCGGATCGAGAACGGCAAACGCCGCATCAACCTCGACGAGGCCATCGGCTTCGCCGAGGTCTTCGGAGTCTCGCTGTCCAACCTCGTCGGCCCGCCTGCCCTGGCCGCCGCCGGCCGCGCCATGGAGCTGATCGACACCGTCGTGGCCGCCAACCTGGCCGCCCAGAGAGCCCAGCACGCGTGGCGCCGGGCGACCAACGACCTGGCCGCCTACCTCGACGACCACCCGGACATCCGCGAGGAAGCCGACGTGATGGTCAGCAACGCCATCGCCGAGAACACCATGAAGATCAACCAGGAGGAGTTCGGGCTCCCGCCCCAGCCGTAACCCGCTCCTCCGGCCGCCCTGGACCGCAAACCCCAGGACCCGGCCGCACCACACGCCCATCCCATCCCTGAACGACACCGGTCCGGCCGGGGTTGCCGCCCCACCAGCCGAGGCCAGGAGAGGACCCCGCTTGCGCCACACCGCGATACCCCACGCCTCCGCACAGCCCCGACACGCCGATACCGTGCCGTCGCGCCTCTACCTTCCCGAGGACGTCGCTGCAGTGCTCGGCTGCTCCGCCTGGTGGGTCAAGGACCGCGCCCGCCGACGGCTGATCCCGTACACCAGGGTCGGCCGCGCCTACCGCTTCACCGGCGAACACCTCGCGGAGATCATCCGTATGCACGAAGCCCAGCCCGCCGTGCCTCAGCAGCCGACTCCGGCCGCCGTTTCCAAGGCGCCCCGTCCGGCCTCCCCGTCCACCCCACCTGTTCCCGTGGTCCGGCTCCGAGCCAGGCCCCCGCGCCGAGCCGACCAGGGCCAGTTCGGAACCGCGGCGTAGCGCGAGGACGCAAGGAGGGGAGGAACACATGGGATTCGCGGAGAAGCGCGGAAACTACTGGCGCGGCCGGTACAAGGTCGCGCCCGGCAAGCACCTCACGGTCGCCGACGACCAGGGCAGGACCATCAGGTTCGCCACCAAGGGTGAGGCCCAGCGCGCCGCGAGCGAGGCCGAGAACAAGTACCGGCGTGGCGACTGGCGCGACCCGGCCCTCGGCCAGGAGACCTTCGGCGAGTACGCGAGCCGCTGGTACGAAGCCCAGGACCTGGCCGCGTCGACGATGCAGAACTACAAGCGCCACATCGAGGAGCACCTACTCCCCGACTTCGAGGACAAGGCCCTCGCCGGCATCCTCCGTACGGACGTCGAGCTGTGGGAGAAGAAGGAGCGGGCCCTGTACGCGGCCTCCAGCGTCAAGACCTGGCGCTCGACACTCCACCTGATCCTCGAAGACGCGATCGACGAGGGCCTGCTCTCCTCCAACCCGGCCGCCAGGCGGCGCGGGCGCGGCAAGCGCGCCGGCCGCTCACGCGACCGTGGACCGGAGAAGGTCATCACCGACGCACTCGGCATCCTGCTCATCGCCGAACGCGCCTCCCTGCTCTCCGGCCGCGACGACGAGTTCGTCGCCGTGGTGCATAAGGGCTACACCGGCGTGCGCTGGGCAGAATTGGTCGGCCTGGAGACAGAGTTCACCCGCCCCGGATCCTTCCGTGTCGAGTGGCAGCTGTACGAGCTGGACACGGGCGAGCTGGTGCGCGTCCCACCTAAGGACGACAGCTACCGCACCATCGACTCGCCGAGCTGGCTCTCTGCCATGGTCGCCAACCACGTAGCCCGTACGAAGCCGATGCCCTGCCCCTGCCACGGCAAGACCTACGTCTACCGAGGTCTCGGCGCAGCCCGTACCAGTAGCCACCAGGGAGCCAAGCTCGCCGACGTCGCCCGCCGCGCTGGCGTCTCCACGGGCACGGTGTCCAACGTCCTCAACCACCCCGCCCGCGTCGCCGAGGCCACCCGGGCGAAGGTGGAGCAGGCCATCACGCACCTCGGCTTCGTACGCGGCGGCACGGTGTCCGAGTACGCGCCCCACTGGCGCCGAAACGGCTTCGCCACCTGGCTCTTCACCCCGGCCGTCTCCGGCTGGTACCCGAAGAAGGCGCCCCAGGAGGCTCGCCCCGTCCCGCTCCTCGGCGAACCGTGGCCCGGCGTTCCGTCCCGAGGTCGCAACGCCACCGACCGGGCCGACGCCTGCTGGGTCCCCATCGCCAAGGGCCTCACGCCTCATGGCCTGCGCCACACCCACCGGACGATGATGGAAGACCTCGGTACCGAGAAGGTCCTCATGGACGAGCGCATGGGCCACATCGACGGCTCCGTCTCCGCCCGCTACGCCCACGTCACCCCCGGCATGCGCCGCCGCCTCATGGCCGGCCTGACCGAGCAGTGGGAGGCGGCGCTCGACGTGCGTCTGGCCATGTGCCCGACGTCGCCAGTACGCGTGCTCAATGACCTTCTGCGCGCCTGCCAATAGAACGAGGGCTGCTCGGCTGACACCGAGCAGCCCTCGGCGCGCTACGTGCCTACAGCCAGGAGATCGTCTGTTCTTCCGTGCACGGCGTGCCTGCCTCGGTCCATCGGTGCACGATCGTCCCCTGGCGAGCGGTCCCCATGTCGAGAGCGAGGAGGAACTCGACGAAGGACTTGGACGGGATGCGGTCGGCGGCCAGTTCGTCGAGTACGTGCGGGTTGTCGCCCTCGCCGACGGGCCTCATCTCCAAGGTGACATTCTCGGCAGCGGCGTCTCCCAGGTTCTCCACGCGCAGTCGCTGCCTCACGCGCCGCATCTTGATTCGACCTTTGCTGTCCTGCTTGGGTTCGGTGTCCCACTGGAAGCTTGAGCGGAGGAGCGCGCCCGTCTGTGGGCTTTCGGACGTGCCGCTCTCTGGGGTGCCGGCCGCGTACGCATCGTGCTCCAGGCACGTCCGCACCTTTGCCTTGAGATCATCCGCAGATGCGTAGCTGCCAGTGAGGCCGTGCTCCTGAAGTTCCTTACGGAACGAGTTCAGAGCGGCGAGCTGCTCCGGATCGTGGTCACGCGGGATCGGCGTGTCGGAGAAGAAGACGTGGACGGCCGCACCGCGATCACGGGCTCGGAGGATCTCTTCGGCCGTGCCAGAGACCGCGCGCTTCGTCGCCTGGCCGAGTCGGCTGTTGAACACCGCGATGACGATGTCCGCCTCGTCGGCGAACTGTGCGTTGATCACCTCCTGCGCATCGCCCTGTCCGACCAGCGGCACTGCTCCCAGTTCCCATCGAAGAGGGAGGAGGTGGATCTTGCGCCGCATTGTGTGGTCGCTGTTCCAACTGCGGATGGAGTCCTCCACCACATCGCGATCAGGAGCGGTGTCGCCCGGGGATGCGATGAGGACGCTCAGCGTCAGGGTCTGGATGGCCATGGCAGCAGGCTAGCCGCGGGCACCGACAGTCCACCCCGGACAGCGGGTCTCTACGACTCGGGAGCCGGATCCCGAGTCGGCTCCCAAACGGCTCCCAAGCCGACCCCGGAAACCACTCAGGGGCCCGACCCGCTCTCGCGGATCAGGCCCCTGACCTGGTGTTTCGGCTGTCGGGGTGGCGGGATTTGAACCCACGACCTCTTCGTCCCGAACGAAGCGCGCTGCCAAGCTGCGCTACACCCCGATGTCGCTGCTCTGCGTGTTCACGTCGCGGCGACATCGATTACTTTAGCCCACGCGCGCGCTGAGGCGAAATCCGGTATTCGGGGGCGTCGCCCCGGCGTCAGGGGCGGGCCGTCAGGGTGAGGAGGGTGGCCTCCGGGGGGCAGGCGAAGCGGACCGGGGTGAAGCGGTTGGTGCCGCAGCCCGCCGAGACGTGCAGGTAGGACGTGTGGCCCCCGGCCGTGTGGGTGGAGAGGCCCCGCGCCCGGTCCGTGTCCAGGTCGCAGTTGGTGACGAGCGCCCCGTAGAGGGGGACGCGGAGCTGGCCGCCGTGGGTGTGCCCGGCGAGGACCAGCTCGTACCCGTCCGCCGTGAAGGCGTCCAGGGAGCGCAGGTACGGGGCGTGGACCACGCCCACCGTGAAGTCGGCGTCCGGGTCCGGGCCGCCCGCCACCCGCTCGTACCGGTCCCGCTTGATGTGCGGGTCGTCCAGGCCGGTGAACGCCAGCTCGGCCCCCGACAGCTTCAGCCGGCCCCGGGTGTTGGTGAGGTCCACCCAGCCCGCCGCGTCGAAGGCGTCCCGCATCCCCTCCCAGGGGTTGTGGACGGCGCCGACCGCCGGCTTGTTGCCGTTGAGGCCGTGGCGGCCCTGCGCCTTCTCCAGCAGGTAGCGCGCGGGGTTGCGCAGCTTGGGGCCGTAGTAGTCGTTGGACCCGAAGACGTACACGCCCGGGAACTCCATCAGCGGCCCGAGCGCGTCCAGGACCTCCGGCACCGCCTCGGTGTCCGAGAGGTTGTCCCCGGTGTTCACGACGAAGTCCGGGCGGAGCCCGGCGAGCGACTGGAGCCAGGCCCGCTTCTTGCGCTGGCCGCTCACCATGTGGATGTCGGAGACCTGGAGGACCCGCAGGTCGCCCATGCCGCGGGGGAGGACCGGGACGGTCACCCGGCGGAGCCGGAAGGAGCGGGCCTCGAAGCCCGCCGCGTAGACGAGTCCGGCCGCGGCCGTCGCCGTGAGGCCTGCCGTGATCTTCAGGGGGATCCCGTACCGTGCGCGCATCCCCCCATCGTCGCAGACCCGTGCGGGGGAAATGCGCGGGCGGTGGGGGTGCGGCACCTGCCACACTTGGGTCATGACCACGCTCAAGGCGAAGCTCCAGGACGACCTCAACGCCGCGATCAGGGAGCGCGACGAACTGCGCTCCTCGACCCTCCGGCTGACCATCACCGCGATCACCAAGGAGGAGGTCGCGGGCAAGACCAAGCGCGAACTCTCCGACGACGAGGTGCGGAAGGTGATCGCCAAGGAGGCGAAGAAGCGCCGCGAGGCCGCGGACGCCTTCGCCCAGGGCGGTCGCCCCGAGTCCGCCGAGCGCGAGCGGGCCGAGGGCCTCCTCCTCGACGCGTACCTGCCGAAGCAGCTCAGCGACGAGGAGCTCGACGGGATCGTCGCGGAGGCCGTCGAGGAGGCGAGGACGGCGGGCGCCGAGGGGCCCCGCGCCATGGGCGCCGTCATGAAGATCGTGAACCCGAAGGTGGCCGGCCTGGCCGACGGCGGCCGGGTCGCCGCCGCCGTGAAGAAGCTGCTCGCGGGCTGATCCGCGGGGAGACACGAGAAGGGCGCCCCCACTCGGTGGGGGCGCCCTTCTTCGTGTTCCGGGACGGCGGGCCGACGGAGCCGGGGTCAGTCGAAGATGCCCGGCGGGAGCGTGATCCCGGGGAGGTTCGGCCTGCGGTCGGCGGGCTTGCCGTCGCGCGGCTTCTTCGGCTTGTTGGGCTTGTTCGGGCCCTCGTCGCCCTCCTTCTCCTTGTCCTTGGGCGCCTCGGCCCGCGGCACGGAGATGGGGGTGAAGGACGGGGTGTCGCCGGCGTCCAGCGCACCGGTCATCGCGATCTTCCAGATCGGACCGGGGAGGCAGCCGCCGCAGACCTTGTCGTAGTACTCGCCGCCGATCCGGATGTCGTACATCGACTTCTTCTCGCCGACGTCGTCGCCGACCCAGACCGCCGTGGCCAGGTTCGGGGTGTAGCCGACGAACCAGGCGTCCTTGCGGTCGTTGGTCGTACCGGTCTTGCCCGCGTTGTCGCGGTCGCTCAGGCCGGCCTTCTGGCCGGTGCCGTCCTCGACGACGCCCTTCAGCATCTGGCTGATCGTGTCGGCGGTCCGGTCGCTCATCGCCCGGGTGCACTTCGTCTGCGGCACGTTGAGCTTGTCGCCGTTGGCGGCCTTGACCGACTCGATGACGACCGGGGTGCAGTACAGGCCCCGGTTGGCGAAGGTCGCGTAGACGGACGCCATGTCGAGCGGGGTGCTCTCCAGGCTGCCGAGGGTCGCGGACGGGCTCTCCTTCATGGGCTTGCCCAGCTCGCGCTCGTAACCGACCTTCTTCGCCATCGTCAGCGTCTCGCACAGGCCAGCCATCTGCTCCAGCTTGGCGAAGTACGTGTTGATGGACTTGCCGAGCGCGCTGGTCATGTCGTACGAGCCCTTCTCGGACTTGAGCTCGTTGTTGACCTCCCAGTTCCTGTACCCGGCGGGCTTGCCGCTGCAGAGCCGGAAGTCGCTCTCCGGCAGGTTGATCTGCTCCGGGGTGTCGAAGCTCTGCGCCGGGCTCAGGCCCTTCTCCAGCGCCGCCGCGGCCGTGATCGGCTTGAAGGTCGAGCCGACCTGGAAGCCGAAGGTCGTGCCGCCCATCCGGCTGCCGACGGCGAGGTTGAGCGTCGTCTCGTGCTTCTTCGGATCCAGGCCGTACGGGCGGGACTGGCCCATCGAGAGGACCTTGCCCGTGCCGGGCTGGACCTGCACCACCGAGGCGGCGACCGGGTCGTCCTTGTTGACCTTCGCGATGGCGGCCTCGTTGGCGGCGGCCTGCGCGCGCGGGCTGAGCGTGGTCTTGACGGTGAGGCCGCCCAGGTTCCACAGCTTCTGGCGCTCCTCGGCCGTCTTGCCGAAGACCGGGTCGTTGAGGATCGTCTTGCGGACGTAGTCGCAGAAGAAGCCGGCGCCGTCGACGGCGGTGATGCAGCCGTTCTTCGGGGTCTTGACCTTCAGCTTCAGCGGAGCGGCCTTCGCCGCGTCCGCCTCGGCCTGGCTGATGTCCTTCACGTCGGCCATCCGCTGGAGGACCACGTTGCGGCGCTTGGTCGCTTCCTCGACGTCGTTGATCGGGTCGTAGCGGCTGGGCGACTGGACGAGACCGGCCATCATCGCCGCCTCGCCGAGGGTCAGGTCGGCGGCGTGCTTGGAGAAGTACCGCTGCGAGGCGGCCTCGATGCCGTACGCCTGCTGCCCGAAGAACGTGATGTTGAGGTAGTTCTCCAGGATCTTCTTCTTGCCCAGCTCCTCCTCGACCTGGATCGCGAACTTCAGCTCGCGGACCTTGCGGCCGATGGTCTGCTGGGTGGCCTGCGCGACCTTCTCGGGGTCGTCGCCGGCCTCCTCGACGAAGACGTTCTTCACGTACTGCTGGGTGAGGGTCGACGCGCCCTCGGAGACCCCGCCGGACTGCGCGTTGCGGTTGATCGCGCGCAGCACGCCCTTGAGGTCGATCGCCCCGTGCTCGTAGAAGCGCCCGTCCTCGATCGCGACGATCGCCTTCTGCATGTACGGGGAGATCTTCTCGATCGGGACGACCGTCCGGTCCCGCGAGTACACCGTGGCGATCAGGCCGCCCTCGGAGTCGAGGATCTTGGTGCGCTGACTCAGCGGCGGGGTCTTCAGGTTCGAGGGGATCTCGTCGAACCCCTCGACCGTGCCCTTCGCGGCCAGCCCGAGTGCCCCGGCCGCGGGCAGGGCGATGCCTGCCAGCACGGCTCCGGCGAGCACACTGACACCGAGGAACTTGGCGGCCTGCTGGGTCCCGGTCAGACCACCGCCCGAGCGCTTCTTTGCCATGGGGGGCAGCCTAATCCGTAGACATGAGCGAACAGCGGGAGCGGGGGCCTCTCGGAGCGTTCGGGTACCGGACCGTGACATCCGGCGGCGGTACGGGGACTTCCCGGGGGCCGGACCGGGCGCGCGCGTGCCCGGGTTTCCATTCGCCGGACAGGCGCACAGGCCTTGGCCTAAGCTGCTCACAACTGTCACAGCAGTGCGGTCCGACAACAAGGCCCGGTTGTGACGTCGGCATGAATTCCCGTGACCCCGAAACACGGGAAGCTCGTGTCCGATTCAGGATCATGCGTCACGCGGTGTCCGAAGTGAGACCGCCGAGGAAGGGCATATCCACGAGGTATGTCCCTTATCCCACGCATGTCCATCGATCACTCCCCTGGGTGATCTGACGCGCACGCATAGTCCGTTCGGGCCATTCAAGATTGGGCCCGAAGGGGGTGTTGCGCTGTGCCCACCTTCCGTAACGTCCCAACTGGCAGCGGTGAATATGCCGCTGCCGCCGTGGGGGAGCCTCGATTCGGGAGAGGACGGCGCCGGTATGGGCTGGGTAGCTGACTGGAGTGCGCAGGCGGCCTGCCGCACTACCGATCCGGATGAACTTTTCGTGCAGGGAGCGGCGCAGAACAGGGCGAAGGCGGTGTGCACCGGATGCCCGGTGCGGACCGAGTGCCTTGCCGACGCCCTCGACAACCGCGTGGAGTTCGGCGTGTGGGGCGGGATGACGGAGCGCGAGCGCCGCGCCCTGCTGCGCCGGAGACCGACCGTCACCTCGTGGCGCCGGCTCCTGGAGACCGCGCGCACGGAGTACGAGCGGGGAGCGGGCCTGCTGCCCGTGGCGATGGACGACGACGCGACGTACGAGGCGTACGCGGCGGTCGGCTGAACGCGCCGGGGCGTGCGCCCCGTTGGAACGGACCCGTACGCGCACCGGGAGGGGATCCCGACGCGCGGACGGCGGAGAGGGCTCAGGCCGAGGGCGTCCGCCCGGTCGTGAGCCGGTCACCGATGGCCCGCAGTCCGGCGAGGTCGTGCACATCGCCGGGCAGGGCGGCCACTTCCGCCACGGCCACCTCGGGGTGGCGCGCGGTGAAGCGGTCGCGCGTGTGCCGCTCGCGCGCGAGCACCCGCATCCGCTCGGCGTGGAGGCGCAGGAGTCCTGCGGTGAGCCGTCGTACGTCTACGTCTATGTCCACGTCTGCGTCTGGATCTACGTCTACGTCTGCGTCTGCATCCGCGTCTGCGGCGTCGTGCGCTTCGTCATCGGGGGCGGCGTCATCGATTGCGTCGTCGTGCTGTGCGGCCGGATCGGCAGTGGCTGTGGGGGCAGCCTCGGATCCGGCGGGTACGGCAGGTGCGGCGGGTACGGCTGATGCGGCGGCGGTGGCGAGTTCGGACGGCTCGGGGTCGGTGGCCGGGGAGCCACGCTGACCAGTCTTCCCGTCCCCCTGATCCACAATGCGACCCTCGTCAAGATTTTCCGCGGCGGCCCGCGCCCGCTCCGCCGAGAGGCCGGCGGCCCCGCTGCCGTGCACGCGGTTGAGGACGAGACCGGCCAGCGGCATCCGCTCCGCGGCCAGCCGCTCCACGAAGTACGCGGCCTCGCGCAGCGCGTCCCGCTCCGGCGTGGCCACCACGAGGAAGGCCGTGCCCGGGGCCTGGAGCAGCTTGTACGTGGCGTCGGCACGGGTCCGGAAACCGCCGAACATCGTGTCCATCGCCGCCACGAACGTCTGCACGTCCTTGAGGAACTGACCCCCGAGCAGCTTCCCGAGCGTCCCCGTCATCATCGACATCCCGACGTTCAGGAACTTCATCCCGGCCCGGCCGCCCACCTTCGCCGGGGCCATGAGCAGCTTGATGAACGTCCCGTCGAGGAAGGACCCGAGCCGCTTCGGCGCGTCCAGGAAGTCCAGGGCGGACCGGGACGGCGGGGTGTCGACGACGATCAGGTCCCACTCGTCGCGCGCCCGGAGCTGGCCCAGCTTCTCCATCGCCATGTACTCCTGCGTACCGGCGAACCCGGCCGACAGGGACTGGTAGAAGGGGTTCTCCAGGATCGCCCGGGCCCGCCCGGGCTCCGCGTGCGCCTCGACGATCTCGTCGAAGGTCCGCTTCATGTCGAGCATCATCGCGTGCAACTCGCCGCCGTCGGAGCCCTTGATCCCCTCCACCTTGCGCGGGGTGTTGTCGAGGGAGTCGATCCCCATCGACTGGGCGAGACGGCGGGCCGGGTCGATGGTGAGGACGACGACGCGCCGCCCGCGCTCCGCCGCCCGCACGCCGAGGGCCGCCGCCGTGGTCGTCTTGCCGACCCCGCCCGCGCCGCAGCAGACGATGATGCGGGTGCCCCGGTCGTCGATCAGCGGATCCAGCTCCAGCACGGCGACGGCGTCGAGCCCGCCCGTGGCGGCGGTCGCAGTCTTCTCCGTCACGCGCCCACCCCTTGCCTCCGCAGTTCCTTCGCCAGTCGGTAGAGCCCCGCGATGTCGCCCCCGTCCCCCAGGTACGGAAGCTCGTACGTGGGGACGCCGACGCCGTCCAGGACGGCGCGCTGCGCCCGTTCCAGCTCCACCCGCCGGGCGTGCTCGGCCGCCTGGTCCAGGAGCGGCTCGACCAGCTCCGCGGAGCCCGCGACGCCGACCGAGGCCAGGGTCTTCGCGATCGCCCGCCGGTGGTCGCCGGAGGCGGCCCGTACCGCAGCGGCGTCGAGGACGTGCGGCCGGACCATGTTCACCACGACCCGGCCCACCGGGAGTTCGGCCGCGCGGAGCTCCGCGATGCCGTCCGCCGTCTCCTGGACCGGCATCTCCTCCAGGAGGGTCACCAGGTGGACCGCCGTCTCGGGGGACTTGAGGACCCGCATGACGGCCTGCGCCTGGTTGTGTATCGGGCCGATCCTCGCCAGGCCGGCCACCTCGTCGTTGACGTTGAGGAAGCGGGTGATCCGGCCCGTGGGCGGCGCGTCCATGACCACGTGGTCGTAGGTCGGACGGCCGTCCTTCTCCCGCCGCCGGACAGCCTCGCACGCCTTGCCGGTCAGCAGGACGTCCCGTACGCCCGGCGCTATCGTCGTCGCGAAGTCGATCGCGCCGAGCTTCTTCAGGGCCCGCCCCGCGCTGCCCAGCTTGTAGAACATCTGGAGGTAGTCGAGGAGCGCGCGCTCGGCGTCGATCGCCAGCGCGTACACCTCCCCGCCGCCCGGGGCGACGGCGATCTTGCGCTCCTCGTACGGAAGCGCCTCCGTCTCGAAGAGCTGTGCGATGCCCTGCCTGCCTTCGACCTCGACGAGGAGGGTCCGCTTCCCCTCCGTCGCGAGGGCGAGGGCGAGGGCGGCGGCGACCGTCGTCTTACCGGTACCACCCTTGCCGCTGACGACCTGGAGCCTGCTCACGTTGTCGAGCCTAACCACTGGCGGCCGCGCCCAATCAGGAGGCCGCCCCCGAGAAGCTCCCTAGGGGGCGCCTCGGGGCCGCCCCGGAGGGCCGCTTCGCAGAGCCGCCTCGGAGAGCCGTCCTCCGGCAGCGGATACAGTCGGGCCCATGACCAAGTGGGAGTACGTCACGGTGCCGCTTCTGGTGCACGCGACCAAGCAGATTCTGGACACCTGGGGCGAGGACGGCTGGGAGCTCGTCCAGGTCGTGCCCGGGCCGAACAACCCCGAGCAGCTCGTGGCCTACCTGAAGCGGCCCAAGTCGTGAGCGGGGCCGTCGAGGCGAAGCTCGCCGAGCTGGGCCTGACGCTGCCGGAGGTCGTTCCTCCGCTGGCCGCGTACCAGCCGGCCGTCCAGTCGGGCGTCTACGTCTACACCTCGGGCCAGCTCCCGATGGTGGCGGGCAAGCTTCCGGTGACCGGCAAGGTCGGCGCCGAGGTCACCGCCGAGGAGGCCAAGCAGCTCGCCGCCACGTGCGCGCTCAACGCCCTCGCGGCCGTGAAGTCGGTCGCCGGTGACCTCGACCGCGTCAAGCGCGTCGTCAAGGTCGTCGGCTTCGTCGCCTCCGCCGCCGACTTCACCGGGCAGCCGGGCGTGATCAACGGCGCCAGCGAGCTGCTCGGCGCCGTCCTCGGCGAGAAGGGCGTGCACGCGCGCAGCGCCGTCGGCGTGGCCGTGCTGCCGCTCGACGCGCCGGTCGAGGTCGAGGTCCAGGTCGAGCTGACCGAGGCCTGACCGCCCCTCCCGCCGCACGTACGCGCGTGGGCCGGCCACCCCGCACGGGGCGGTCGGCCCACGCGCGCGTGGAGCCCCCACCGGCACCGGCCGCGAGGCCTGGCCCGGGTACAGCCGGACCACGCGCGCGTGGAGCCCCCGCCCGGCGGCTCGCCCTCGTGCATTCCCGTCCTTCCGCATAGCATCCGGCCATGTCGAATGGTCAGTCGAAGCAGTCGAACGGTCAGTGGTACCCGCCGGAGTGGCCCGACCGCATCCGCGCCCTCGCCGCCGGTGAGCTGACCCCGGTGGTGCCCCGGCGCGCCGCCACCGTCCTGCTCCTGCGGGACGGGGCCGCCGGGCCCGACGTCCACATGCTGCGCCGCCGCACCTCGATGGCCTTCGCGGGCGGCGCGTACGCCTATCCCGGCGGCGGCGTCGACCCGCGCGACGAGCACCCGGTGCGCTGGGCGGGCCCGTCCCGGGAGACCTGGGCAGCCCGGCTCGGCCTCGACGACCCCGCGCAGGCCCAGGCCGTGGTCTGCGCCGCCGTGCGCGAGACCTACGAGGAGGCGGGCGTCCTGCTCGCCGGGGAGACCGAGGACGGGGTCGTCGGGGACACGACGGGCGAGGACTGGGAGCGGGACCGGGAGGCGCTCGTCGCCCGCGAGCTGTCCTTCGCGGACTTCCTCGACCGGCGCGGGCTCGTCCTGCGCTCCGACCTGCTCGGCGCCTGGGCCCGCTGGATCACGCCCGAGTTCGAGCAGCGCCGGTACGACACCTGGTTCTTCGTGGCCGCCCTCCCGGCCGGGCAGCGCACCCGGAACGCCTCCACCGAGGCCGACCGCACGGTCTGGATCCGCCCGGCGGAGGCCGCCGCCGGCTACGACCGGGGCGAGCTGCTCATGATGCCGCCGACGATCTCCACCCTGCGCACCCTGGAGCCGTACGGGACGGCCGCCGAGGCCCTCGCGGCGGCGGAGGCGCAAGACCTGGCCCCCGTGCTCGCCCAGGCGCGCCTGGAGGGCGAGGAGCTGGTCCTGAGCTGGCCGGGCCACGAGGAGTTCACCAAGATCATCCCCTCCGGGGGTGCGCGATGAGCGACGCCGCCGCCCTGCCCGGGCAGCCGCGCGGGCTCGTGGTCACCGGGCCCGCGACCGACCGCGCCGTGAACGTCCTGGCGCCCAACCCGTCCGCGATGACCCTCGACGGCACCAACACCTGGCTGCTCTCCGAGCCCGGTTCGGACCTGGCCGTCGTCGTCGACCCCGGCCCGCTCGACGAGGGCCACCTGCGGAACGTGATCGGGACCGCCGAGAAGCTCGGCAAGCGGGTCGCGCTCACCCTGCTGACCCACGGCCACCCGGACCACGCGGAGGGCGCCGGGCGCTTCGCCGAGCTGACCCGGACGCCCGTGCGGGCCCTCGACCCGGCGCTCCGGCTCGGCGACGAGGGGCTCGGCGAGGGGGACGTGGTGACCGTCGGCGGCCTGGAGCTGCGGGTCGTCCCGACGCCCGGCCACACCTCGGACTCGCTCTCCTTCCACCTCCCCGCCGACCGGGCGGTCCTCACCGGGGACACGATCCTGGGGCGCGGGACGACGATGGTCGCGCACCCGGACGGGCGCCTCGGGGACTACCTGGACTCGCTGCGGCGGCTGCGCTCGCTGACCGTCGACGACGGGGTGCACACGGTCCTGCCGGGCCACGGGCCGGTCCTGGAGGACGCGCAGGGTGCCGTGGAGTTCTACCTCGCGCACCGGGCGAGCCGGCTCGCCCAGGTCGAGACGGCCGCCGAGAACGGCCTCCGCACGGCACCGGAGGTCGTCGCCCACGTGTACGCGGACGTGGACCGGTCCCTGTGGCCGGCGGCCGAGCTGTCGGTACGGGCGCAGCTGGAGTACCTGCGGGAGCGCGGGCTGATCTGACGCGGCCCTCCGGCCGCGCTTCCCCCTCCCCGCCGCCGTCCTTCCCGGGGAGGGGCCGGATTCCGGCAGCGGGGACCGGGGAATGGTTGCTGGGACCCGGCATGGCCCGGGGGACACGCCATGCTTTACGGTCCCTTTACGTCCGTTGTCTCGGCCATCGTTCCACCGGGGGGATTTCTCGTGTTCGTCCTGGCCATTCTTCTGCTCATAGCCGCGGTGGTGCTCTACTTCGTGGGGCGCTCCATGGACCGCACCGGCCTGCGCCTCGGCGCGCTGGGCGCCCTGATCGCCGCCCTCCTCGCGGGCATCACCAGCATCGTCCACGTGGTCGGCGCGTACGAGGTCGGCGTGCCGGTGACCTTCGGCAAGGTGGGCTCGCCCATGACGCCCGGCGTGAACGTGATCTCGCCGTTCACGACGGTCACCTCCTTCTCCACCCGCCCGGTGGACCTGAACCTCTCCGACCAGGACGTGGTCGAGGTCCGTTCCTCGCAGGGCGGTGTCATGGAGGCCGAGGTGACCGTGAAGTGGGCGGTCGCGCCGACCAAGGCCGTGGAGCTGTACCGGCTCGCCGGCAGCGAGGCCGCCATCCAGCAGCGGCTCGTCTTCCCGGACAGCCGGGAGATCGTGCGCAACGTCTTCGCCCGCCACACCAGCGAGGAGGGCTACAGCTCCGCCCGCGAGAAGATCAACGCCGAGATCGGCACCCTGATCAAGGAGCGGCTGGCCCCGCGCGGCATCGACGTGACCACGGTCAACCTGCGCAACGTGAAGCCGTCCAAGGCGCTCCAGGACCAGATCGACCGCAAGATCCAGCAGCAGCAGGCGACCGAGCGCGCCCTGGAGGCCGCCCGTACCGCCAAGGCCGAGTCCGACCGGCGCCGGATCGAGGCGGAGGGCATCGCCCGCGCCAACAAGATCCTCAACGACTCGCTGACGGACAAGGTCCTGATGAACCAGTGCATCGACGCCTTCAAGGAGGCGGCGGCGAAGAACCCGATCTACACCGTGCCCTGCGCGAACGGCTCCTCGGCGCCGGTGATCGTGGACGGCTCGAAGCGCTGATCCGGTAGCACGCGCGCGTACGTACGCGGAAGGCCGCCCCCGTGGACCGGGGGCGGCCTTTTCCGTGCCTACTTCCGTGCCTACGCGCGGACGTGCGCGTGCGTGCTCGCGTACGGGCGTGCTTACCGCGAGCGCTTCGCGAGGCGCTCCACGTCGAGGAGGATCACGGCGCGGGCCTCCAGGCGCAGCCAGCCGCGCTGGGCGAAGTCCGCGAGCGCCTTGTTGACCGTCTCGCGGGAGGCGCCGACGAGCTGGGCCAGCTCCTCCTGGGTGAGGTCGTGGACGACGTGGATGCCCTCCTCCGACTGCACGCCGAAGCGGCGCGACAGGTCGAGGAGCGCACGGGCGACACGGCCCGGCACGTCGGAGAAGACCAGGTCGGACATCTGGTCGTTGGTCTTGCGCAGCCTGCGGGCGACCGCGCGCAGCAGCGCGGTGGCCACCTCGGGACGCGCGTTCAGCCAGGGCTGGAGGTCGCCGTGGCCCAGGCCGAGCAGCTTGACCTCGGTCAGCGCGGTCGCGGTGGCGGTGCGCGGGCCCGGGTCGAAGAGGGACAGCTCGCCGATGAGCTCGCCGGGGCCGAGGACGGCCAGCATGTTCTCGCGGCCGTCGGGGGAGGTGCGGTGCAGCTTCACCTTGCCCTCGGTGACCACGTACAGGCGGTCGCCGGGGTCGCCCTCGTGGAAGAGCGCGTCGCCACGGGCGAGCGTCGCCTCACTCATCGAGGCGCGCAGCTCGGCAGCCTGCTCGTCATCGAGCGCCGCGAAGAGCGGGGCGCGCCGCAGAACGTCGTCCACGAGTTCTCTCCATACTGTCGACCTGCTCACGGGATCCGGATCCCATGATGCCGGACGTACAAAACAGTGCGATCAATCACAACAAGTTTGACGCACCGCGCCGCACTTCCGTACGTCAGGGGCCCGATCGGGGGCTGATCGGCCGTGCCCGGGGCAGATGTCGGCGGCGGCCCCTAGGCTGGCCGCGTGTCCAACTCGCCGGTGAGAGCGCAGGCCAAGGGGGCTGTAAGAGTGTCGGCCGAAAGTAATTCCGCCGTGGGCGAACACGGTGCGTCGAAACGGGCGAAAGGTGCGAATCGGAAGTCTGCGCCCGAGCCGGGACGCGCGCCCGAGCCCCGACCGGCGACGGGCACGGCCGGGACGGGCACGTCCAAGACGGGTGCGGCCGCGAGGGGTACGACCAAGACGGGGGCGGTCAAGACGGGTACGGCCACGAAGGGCACGTCCAAGACGGGTGCGGCCGCGGCGGGTACGCGTCGTGCGGCTCCGGCAGGGAAGCGCGGCACCGCCGAGTCCGCGGCGCACCGCGCCGCCGCCAAGCCCGAGTCGCGGCTCGCGATGGTGCGCCGGGCGCGCCGGATCAACCGCGAGCTGGCCGAGGTCTATCCGTACGCCCACCCGGAGCTGGACTTCCGTAACCCCTTCGAGCTGCTCGTCGCCACGGTCCTCTCGGCCCAGACCACCGACCTGCGGGTCAACCAGACCACCCCCGCCCTCTTCGCGAAGTACCCCACGCCCGAGGACCTCGCCGCCGCCGTGCCCGAGGAGGTCGAGGAGCTGATCCGGCCGACCGGCTTCTTCCGCGCCAAGACGAAGTCGATCATGGGCCTCTCCGCCGCCCTCCGGGACGACTTCGGGGGCGAGGTCCCCGGCCGCCTGGAGGACCTCGTCAAACTCCCCGGCGTCGGCCGCAAGACCGCCTTCGTCGTGCTCGGCAACGCCTTCGGGGTCCCCGGCATCACCGTCGACACCCACTTCATGCGCCTCGCCCGGCGCTGGAAGTGGACCGAGTCCGACGACCCGGTGAAGATCGAGGCCGAGGTCGCCACGATCTTCCCGAAGAGCGAGTGGACCATGCTCTCGCACCGGGTGATCTTCCACGGCCGCCGCATCTGCCACGCCCGCAAGCCCGCGTGCGGCGCCTGCCCGATCACCCACCTCTGCCCGTCGTACGGGGAGGGCGAGACCGATCCCGAGAAGGCGGCGAAGCTGCTCAAGTACGAGAAGGGCGGCTTCCCCGGCCAGCGGCTCAACCCGCCGCCCGACTACCCGGGCCGCCCGGCGCCGCCCCTGGGCGCGAGCGGCTGAGCCCGGCGGCCCCGCCCGGCCCGGGCGCTCGCCCACCCCGGGCGCTCATCCGCCCCGGGAACCCGCCCGGCCCGGGACCCGTTCGCCCCGGTCGGGTGGATCTCCGGGAGCCCGGGAACGAACCCGTCCGTCCATCGCGTTGTGAACCAACGGGGGTGCCTATGACGCGCACTGAAGAAGAGACCCAGGGGCACGAGCCCCACGGGTACGAGGCCCGCGGGTTCGGCACCGGCGGCCTCGTCAGCCGCGACGGCCTGCCCGTCTGGCTCGCCCCCGTCGACCGGGCCGCCCGCACCGTCCGGCCCGAGCAGCTGAGCCGCTTCCTGCCGCCCGCGAGCGGGGACGGCCGCCAGTCCGCCGTCCTCGTCCTCTTCGGCGAGGGCGAGCGGGGTCCCGAACTGCTCCTCATGGAGCGGGCCGGCACCCTCCGCTCGCACGCGGGGCAGCCCTCCTTCCCGGGCGGCGCCCTCGACCCCGAGGACGGCACCCCCGAGGACGGCGGACTGCTGCGCGCCGCCCTGCGCGAGGCCCGGGAGGAGACCGGGCTCGACCCCGCGGGCGTCCAGCTCTTCGGCGTGCTGCCCCAGCTCTACATCCCGGTCAGCCGCTTCGTCGTCACCCCGGTCCTCGGCTGGTGGCGCGCCCCGAGCCCGGTCGGGGTCGTCGACCCCGGCGAGACCGCCCGCGTCTTCACCGTCCCCGTGGCGGATCTCACGGACCCCGGCAACCGCGCGACCAGCGTCCACCCGAGCGGCCACAAGGGCCCGGCGTTCCTGGTCGAATCCGCCCTGGTCTGGGGCTTCACGGCCGGTGTGATCGACCGGATCCTGCACTTCGCCGGCTGGGAGCTGCCCTGGGACCGGTCCAGACAGGTCCCGCTCGACTGGCGCTCATGACAGGCTGACCCCGGGGCGACCGGAAACGAATCTGCGAGGCTATTGACGGTGAACGTGCTGGACATCTTGTTGCTGCTCGCCGCCGTGTGGTTCGCGATCATCGGTTACCGCCAGGGATTCGTGGTCGGCATCCTCTCGGTGATCGGATTCCTCGGCGGCGGTCTCGTCGCCGTCCTGCTGCTTCCGGTCCTCTGGAACGAGCTGACCGACAACAGCGAGGTCTCCACCACGGCGACGGTCGTCTTCGTGATGATCGTCATCGTCTGCGCCTCCGTCGGCCAGGCGTTCACCACCCACCTCGGCAACAAGCTGCGCCGGCACATCACCTGGTCGCCCGCGCGCGCCCTCGACGCCACGGGCGGCGCCCTGGTCAACGTCGTCGCGATGCTGCTCGTGGCCTGGCTGGTCGGCTCGCTCATCGCCAACACCTCGATGCCCACCCTGGGCAAGGAGGTGCGCAGCTCCAAGGTGCTGCTCGGCATCGAGCGGGTGATACCGCAGCAGGCGTCCGGCTGGTTCGCCGACTTCCGCTCCACCCTGGCCCGCAGTGGCTTCCCGCCGGTCTTCAGCCCCTTCGTCAACGAGCCGATCACCCCGGTCACGCCGCCCGACCCGGCGCTCGCGGACAGCCCGGTCGCCGCCCGTGCCCAGCGCTCCATCGTGAAGGTCGTCGGCACCGCGCAGAGCTGCGGCAAGGTCCTCGAAGGCACCGGCTTCGTCTTCGCCGAGCGCCGCATCATGACCAACGCCCACGTCGTCGGCGGGGTCGACGAGCCGACCGTCCAGATAGGCGGCGAGGGCAAGCTCTACGACGCCAAGGTCGTCCTCTACGACTGGCAGCGCGACATCGCCGTCCTGGACGTGCCGGACCTCAAGGCCCCGCCGCTCGTCTTCGCCGACGGGGACGCCCGCAGCGGCGACGGCGCGATCGTCGCCGGCTTCCCCGAGAACGGCGCGTACGACGTGCGCTCGGCGCGCGTACGGGGCCGCATCAGCGCGGACGGCCCCGACATCTACAGCCGGGGCCAGGTGAACAGGGACGTGTACTCGCTGTACGCGACGGTCCGCCAGGGGAACTCCGGCGGCCCGCTCCTCACCGAGGACGGCGAGGTGTACGGCGTGATCTTCGCCCGCTCCCGCGACGACGCGAACACGGGCTACGCCCTGACGGCCGACGAGGTCCGCGGGGACGTCGAGCGCGGTCTGGCGGCCAACCAGCAGGTCGACACCCAGGGCTGCGCCCTCTGAAGCCCCCGCGGCCCCCTCGTACCGCTGCCGCTCACTTCCTCCGGAAGGCCCGGGGGGTCAGTCGCGGGGATGCCTGAGCCGGGCCGAGACCCAGCGGGCCCGGCGGCGCAGGATGCGCGAGATCCCCACCCCTTGCACGGCGTGCGTACGGCCCGGCTCCGGAGGTCCGCCCCTTTCGAGGGGTCCCGGTCCGGCGGCCGAGCCGCGGTCGCGTGCCGTCGTGTCACCGTAGTCGTGCGTCCAGCCCATACCCGGACGTCTGCCCGTGCCCCAAGGTCGGTAACCTCCCCGGGGCCCGCCAATTGGAGTATGCGCGAGGCACATGGCCGTTCGAGGCAACTCCGTTCGTCGCACAGGGGTCCGACGGCGCGTCAGTGTCCGGGCGGCGGGAGCGCGACGGCCCGTCAGCGGTCCGGCTCGGGGTCCTTCAGCCAGTTGACCAGCTCCGTGGTGAAGGCCACCGGGTCCTCCTCGTGGGGGAAGTGCCCGAGGCCGTCGAAGAGCCGCCAGCGGTACGGAGCCTCCACGTACTCGCCCGAACCGGCCGCGCTGCGGGTCCGCATCACCGGGTCCAGGGAGCCGTGCAGATGGAGCGTCGGCACCCGCACCGGCCGCTTCATGCGCCGGTTGAACTGGATGCCGTCCGGACGGGCGAGCGACCGCACCATCCAGCGGTACGGCTCGATCGAGCAGTGCGCCGTCGACGGGACGAGCATGGCCCGCCGGTACGTCTCGACGGCCCCCTCGTCGGCGATCGGCTGCGGTCCCGACCAGTCCCGGATCAACTCCCCCACCAGGGCGGCGTCGTCCGCGACGAGCCGGCGCTCCGGCAGCCACGGCCGCTGGAAGCCCCAGACGTGCGACCCGGCCCGCGACTGGGCGAAGTCGGAGAGCATCGCCGAGCGCCAGCGGCGCGGGTGCGGCATCGAGGAGACCACGAGCCGGCGCACCAGCTTGGGCCGCATCACGGCCGCCGTCCAGGCGAGGTAGCCGCCCAGGTCGTGCCCGACGAGCGCCGCGTCCGGCTCGCCGAGCGAGCGGACGACGCCGGTGATGTCGAGCGCCAGGTTGGCGGGGTCGTAGCCCCGGGGGGTGCGGTCGCTGCCGCCGACCCCGCGCAGGTCCATCGCGACGGCCCGGAACCCGGCCTCGGCGAGGGCGGGCAGCTGGTGGCGCCAGGTCCACCAGAACTGCGGGAAGCCGTGCAGGAGCAGTACCAGGGGCCCGTCGCCCATCTCGGCGATGTGGAAGCGGGCGCCGTTGGCGGCCACGTCCCGGTGGGTCCACGGCCCGTCGAGGCGTACGGGTCCGCCGCCGGCGGTGCTGCTCTCGGGAAGGGTCATACGGACGAGCGTGCCACAACGGTGCCCTTGTCCAGGTCAATGGAGCCCTTGACCAGAGCCTTGGGCGCCTCGGGGCGCGGGTGCGGCTTGACGTTCTGCACGATCGCGGCCGTCTGCTTGGCGGACGCGATGGACTTCTCCGGCGGCTTGACCTTCTTGAACTTGGAGTACGCGAGGAAGCCGAGGAGCGCCGCGAGCAGCACGTTCGCCGTGAAGGAGAGCAGGAAGCACCAGACGAGGTTCCAGCCGCCGTTGCCGTTGTGCCCGCCGGTCCAGGTGTTGATGGCGTACGCGAGGGCGAAGCTCAGCATCGGCAGCGAGAACAGCAGCACCACGCCGGCCGCGATGCCCGCCGCGCTGCCGATCGCGCCGCGCTTGACGTCCTGCCGGATCTCGGCCTTGGCCAGGGCGATCTCGTCGTGCACCAGTGCCGACATCTCGGCGGTCGCCGAGGCGACCAGTTGGCCGAGGCTCGGCTCGCCCTTGTCGTACAGGTCGCTCATCGCTGCTCCCTCTCCTCGTCTACGGTCCGACTCAGATCATGCCGGACGGTCGGCCTCCTCGCTCGATGCCCCCGCCAGTTGGGCGCGCTGTCGGTGTTCGGCGGCCTTCCGCTCGTGGATCTCGGCCATCCGGAGGTGGTATTCCGGGCTGTTCTCCTCGTAGATGTCCGGGATACCGTCCTCGTCCTCGTCGCGCTCCTCGTTCGCGTAGAGCGCGCTGTACTTCCGCACCCGCAGCTTCAGCAGGACGGTGGCGAGGACGGCCGCGACGAGCGAGCCCGTCAGGACGGCGGCCTTCACCTGGTCGGTGAGGGCCGGGTCGCCGGTGAAGGCGAGTTCGCCGATGAGGAGCGAGACGGTGAAGCCGATCCCGGCGAGGGTGGCGAGGGCGAAGACGTCCGGCCAGGACAGGTCGGGGTTGAGTTCGGCCCGGGTGAAGCGGGCGGTGAGCCAGGTGCCGCCGAAGATGCCGACGGCCTTGCCGACGACCAGGCCGAGGACGACGCCGAGGGTGACCGGCTGGGTGAAGACCTCCCCGAGCGACTTGCCGGAGACGCTGACGCCGGCCGAGAAGAGGGCGAACAGCGGCACCGCGACACCGGCCGAGAACGGGCGGACCAGGTGCTCGATGTGCTCGCCGGGGGAGTGCTCCTCGCCCTCCCGGGTGGTGCAGCGCAGCATCAGGCCCATGGCGACGCCGGCGATGGTGGCGTGGACGCCGCTGTTGTACATCAGGCCCCAGACCACCAGGGCGAGCGGCACGTACACGTACCAGCCGCGGACCCCCTTGCGGAGCAGCAGCCAGAAGACGGCGAGACCGGCGAGCGCGCCGCCGAGCGCGGCGAAGTTCAGGTCCGAGGTGAAGAAGACCGCGATGATCAGGATGGCGAAGAGGTCGTCGACGACGGCGAGGGTGAGCAGGAAGGCGCGGAGCGCGGACGGCAGCGAGGTGCCGATCACGGCGAGGACGGCGAGCGCGAAGGCGATGTCGGTCGCGGTGGGGACGGCCCAGCCGTCGAGCGGGCCGTCACCGAGGACGTTGACCAGGGCGTAGACGAGGGCGGGCGCGGCCATGCCGCAGAGCGCGGCGACGACGGGCAGGGCGGCGGCCCGGGGGTCGCGCAGCTCGCCCGCGACGAGTTCGCGCTTGAGCTCGACGCCGGCGACGAAGAAGAAGACCGCGAGGAGGCCGTCGGCGGCCCAGTGCTCGACGGAGAGGTCGAGGCCGAGGGCGGCGGGGCCGAAGTGGAAGTCCCGCACCGACTCGTAACTGCTGCTCAGCGGAGTGTTCGCCCAGATCAGGGCGGTGACGGCGGCGAGGAGGAGCAACATGCCGCCGACGGTCTCGGTGCGCAGGGCGTCGGCGAGGTAGCGGCGCTCGGGCAGGGGGAGCAGGCCGAGGAACTTGCGGTCGGTGGGCGCGGACATGCGGGGGACCTCCGTCGGGCGGGCAGGGCGAAGCACATGCCGACCAGACTTCCCGGCGCACCTGGGTCTTTCTGTCGCGTTTCTGACGCGACCCACACCCTACCCAAGGGGGCGGTGGGGTATCCGGCCCGAGGAGGCGGTGGAGTGTCCGGCGAGAAGCAGCCTATGGAGTTTCTCCCGTTTCGTCCCCTCGGGAGCTTCGGGATCCCGATGTACGGGCACGCGGGAACGCCCGCCCCGGTCGGTGCTTTCCGGGGCGGGCGTTCCTTCCTGCGGGCTGCGGCTCAGTCCTCGCTGGAGGCGGCCGGCAGCTGGGTCTGGATGAGCGACATGACCGAGGAGTCGGTCAGCGTGGTGACGTCGCCCAGCTCCCGGTTCTCCGCCACGTCGCGCAGCAGACGGCGCATGATCTTGCCCGAGCGGGTCTTCGGCAGCTCCGCCACCGGCAGGACCCGCTTCGGCTTGGCGATCGGGCCGAGGGTCGCGCCGACGTGGTTGCGCAGCTCGGCGACGAGGCCCTCGTCCTGGCTGGCCGTGCCGCGCAGGATCACGAAGGCGACGATCGCCTGGCCGGTGGTCTCGTCGGCGGCGCCGACGACGGCCGCCTCGGCGACGGCCGGGTGGGAGACGAGGGCCGACTCGACCTCGGTCGTCGAGATGTTGTGCCCCGAGACGAGCATGACGTCGTCGACCCGGCCGAGCAGCCAGATGTCGCCGTCCTCGTCCTTCTTGGCGCCGTCGCCCGCGAAGTACTTGCCCTCGAAGCGGGACCAGTACGTGTCGACGTAGCGCTGGTCGTCGCCCCAGATGGTGCGGAGCATCGACGGCCACGGCTCGGTGAGGACCAGGTAGCCGCCCCCGCCGTTCGGCACCTCGTTGGCCTCGTCGTCCACGACGGTGGCGGAGATGCCCGGCAGCGGGCGCTGGGCGGAGCCCGGCTTGGTCTCGGTGACGCCCGGCAGCGGCGAGATCATCATCGCGCCGGTCTCGGTCTGCCACCAGGTGTCCACGATCGGGGTCTTGCCCGCGCCGATGTGCTCGCGGTACCAGACCCAGGCCTCGGGGTTGATCGGCTCGCCGACCGAGCCGAGGACCCGCAGGCTCGACAGGTCGAACTTGGCGGGGATGTCGTCGCCCCACTTCATGAAGGTGCGGATCGCGGTCGGCGCCGTGTAGAGGATGGTGACGCCGTACTTCTGCACGATCTCCCAGAACCGGCCCTGGTGCGGGGTGTCCGGGGTGCCCTCGTACATGACCTGCGTCGCGCCGTTGGCCAGGGGGCCGTAGACGATGTACGAGTGGCCGGTGACCCAGCCGATGTCGGCGGTGCACCAGTAGACGTCGCTCTCCGGCTTGAGGTCGAAGACGGCGTGGTGGGTGTAGGCGGCCTGGGTGAGGTACCCGCCGGAGGTGTGCAGGATGCCCTTCGGCTTCCCCGTGGTGCCCGAGGTGTAGAGGATGAAGAGCGGGTGCTCCGCGTCGAAGGCCTCCGGGGTGTGCTCGGCGGACTGGCGGGCGACGATGTCGTCCCACCACACGTCGCGGCCCTCGGTGAAGGCGGTGTCCTGGCCCGTGCGGCGGACCACGAGGACGTGCTCGACCTGCGGACACTTGGCGACGGCCTCGTCGATGGCCGGCTTGAGGGCGCTCGGCTTGCCGCGCCGGTAGCCGCCGTCGGCGGTCACGACCAGCTTGGCGTCGGCGTCCTGGATGCGGGAGGCCACGGCGTCGGCCGAGAAGCCGCCGAAGACCACCGAGTGGGCGGCGCCGACACGGGCGCAGGCCAGCATCGTGATGGCCGCCTCGGGGATCATCGGCAGGTAGACGGCGACCCGGTCGCCCTTGCGGACGCCCAGCTCGGTCAGCGCGTTGGCCGCCCTGGAGACCTCGTCCTTGAGCTCGGCGTAGGTGATCGCGCGGCTGTCGCCGGGCTCGCCCTCGAAGTGGATGGCGACCCGGTCGCCGTGACCGGCCTCGACGTGCCGGTCGACGCAGTTGTACGCCACGTTCAGCTCGCCGTCCGCGAACCACTTGGCGAACGGCGGGTTCGACCAGTCCAGGGTCTCGGTCGGCTCGGTGGCCCAGGTCAGCCGCTTGGCCTGCTCGGCCCAGAAGCCCAGCCGGTCCGCCTTGGCCTGCTCGTACGCCTCCGCCGTCACATTGGCGTCCGCCGCCAGCTCGGCGGGGGGCGCGAAGCGGCGCTCCTCGCGAAGCAGATTGGCCAGGCTTTCGTTGCTCACGACATCTCCCTTTCCCAGGGCGTCCTCTGTGCGTATGTGTCCCGCGTCATAGCTCACCAGTCAGATGCCCGGGTGACAAGAGCATCCAGGGAATTGGTTTAGACCTGTGGGTGGCTTGACGTGGGTGGCCCCTTCTTCCCGAGCGGTGGGAGAAGGGGCCACACAGTCTCACGGACGGACGGCGCCGATGGTTCAGAGGGCGTGCGGCCCGGATCGGCGCGCCGCCCGCGCGCCGACCGTGCGCTCCGGGGTGCGGGCCCGGGAAGGGGCGCTCGCTCAGGAGACGCGCGCCGCCTCCAGCCGGGCCGCCGGGTCGGCTGTCGGTTCGGTTTCCGGGTCGGTCCCGGGCTCGGTCTTCGCTTCGGGCTTCGGGGTGGTCTTCGCTTCGGGTTTCGCTTCGGTCGGCAGGGCGGCCGGTGGGGCGGTCGGCATGACCCGGGTGAAGACCTCGTCGTAGGCGTCGTGGCCGTGCGGCTCGTCCGCGCCGTCGAGCAGGTACGCCTGCGCCTCGCCCACGTGGAAGTACATCCCGTGCAACGTGAGGCTGCCGTCGGCGAGCCGGCGCGCCACCGACTCGTACGCCCGCAGGTGCTCCAGCTGCTGGACGACGTTGGTCAGGCAGAGCTGCTCGACCGCGTCGGCCGGCAGGCGGCCCGCGATCCGGGCCCAGGCGTGGCGTCTGCTCGCCATCCGCTCCAGGCTGGGCCGGCCGTGCCGGAGCCAGCGGCGGAGCGGGGACGGCGGATCGTCCGGACCCGCGCTCATCAGGGCCTGCATCGCGCCGCAGCCGGAGTGGCCGCAGACCGTGATCGACTCGACCCGCAGCACCTCCACCGCGTACTCGATCGCCGCCGCCACCGAGTCGTCCCCGCTGCCCTCGCCGGGGAGCGGGACCAGATTGCCGACGTTGCGCACGGTGAAGAGGTCGCCGGGACCGCTCGACGTGATCATGCTGGTGACCAGGCGCGAGTCGGCGCAGGTCAGGAAGAGCTGCGAGGGGCGCTGGCCCTCCCGGGCGAGCCGGGCGAGCTCGTCCCGTACGAGCGGGGCGGTGTTCCGCTGGAACTTGCCGATGCCGCTCGCCAGCTTCAGCCCCGGCCCGGTCCGGTCCGCCCGTCCCGCGTCCGTCCCGCCGGTCCCGTCCTGCCCGGCGGGCCGCTCCCCGCACTGGTGGTTGTGCCAGGGGGTCCAGGGCCGGCAGCAGGAGTGCGGGGCCGTGCCGGGGGAGGGGTCGGCGATCCGGGTGCCGGAGGGGCCGGTCGTCTCGACCTTGCCGCCGTGGGCGAGGTGCCCGGTCTTCCAGTCGCTCAGCGTCTCGTACGCCGCGTGGTCCATGAAGGACCCGTCCAGCTCGACCACCACGTCGGATCCGTGCGGCAGTTGGTGCAGCGCCCGGCTCAGCCGAGGCACCGCGAGGAAGGTCAGCTGGCCCCGGACGCGCAGCAGTTGGCGTCCGCCCCGCTCCTCGCGGGTGATCCGGGTGCGGGTGAGCCGGTGCAGGGCGACCGCGACGGCCACCCCGATGCCGAGGGCGACGCCCTCCAGGATGCCGACGAGGACGACTCCGGCCAGCGTCACCGCGTAGACGACGACTTCACGGTGACGGGTGACGGTGCGGATGTGGGTGATGCTGACCATCTGGATGCCGACCACCATCACGAGGGCGGCGAGCGCGGGCAGCGGGATCAGGTCGAGCACGGGCACGAGCAGCAGGGCCGCGAGGACGATCCACAGGCCGTGCAGCATGGTGGAGGCGCGACTCACCGCGCCCGCCGAGACGTTGGCGACGCTGCGGACCGCGACCCCGGCGACCGGAAGGCCGCCGAGCGCGCCGGAGACCATGTTCGCCATGCCCTGGCCGGCGAGTTCGCGGTCGAGGGCGGTGCGGGGGATGCCCAGGCCGTGGTCCGGGCGGGCGGCGACGAGCTTGTCGACCGCGACGGCGGAGAGCAGGGACTGCACGCTGGTGACGAGGGTGATCGTGAGCACGCCGGCGGCGATGCCGAGGACCGGCCCCTCGGGCAGCCCCGGCAGGGCGTGGCTGCTCCAGGACGGCAGGTCGACGCGGGGCACGGCGAGCCCGGCGACCACCGCCACCGCCGTCGCGCCCGCCACCGCGACGAGCGCGGCCGGGGCCTTGCGCAGGGGCGTCCCGGCGCGTCCCGGCAGGCGCGGCCAGCAGAGCAGTACGGCCACGGTGAGCGCGCTGATGACGAACGCGGCGGGCTGGACGTGGGTCAACTGGGCGGGCAGACCGAGGGCGTTGTCCACGGCGGAGCTCTGGGGGGTGCCGCCGAGCACGATGTGCAGCTGGGCGAGGGCGATGGTGACGCCGATGCCGCCCAACATGCCGTGCACGATCGCGGGCGAGACGGCGAGCGCGGAGCGGGCCACGCGCAGGGCGGACAGGCCGAGTTGGGCGAGTCCGGCGAGGACGGTGATGGCGCAGGTGGTGCGCCAGCCGTAGAGCCGGATGAGCTCGGCGGTGACGACGGTGAGACCGGCGGCGGGGCCGCTCACCTGGAGCGGGGAGCCGCCGAAGCGTCCGGCGACGAGGCCGCCGACGGCGGCGGCGACCAGGCCGGCCTGGAGCGGGGCTCCGGTGGCGAGGGCGATGCCGAGCGAGAGCGGCAGCGCGATCAGGAAGACGGCGATCGACGCGGACAGGTCGACGCCGGCGACGCGGAAGCGGCGCGGCCCCTCCGGGGGGCTGTGCGGCCGCTGGACGCGGGGTCGGGTGGTCGTGCGGTCAGGGGTGCAGAGGGTCATGTTCCCGTCTCCTCCGGGGCGGCGCGGTCGCGGCTCGTGCGGGACGAACGTGGGGCTCGCGGCCGTGGGTCACGGCGTACAGCGGCGGGATGTGCGGTGGGGTCTCGGGAGAGACCCTTCGAAGAAAGCATCAACGCTCAGTAAATGGATCGTAATGGAGAGTAAAGAACCCGGTGGTACTTTCCGGGCGAATGGGGCAATGATTCACCTGTTCTAGTGATCGACCGGCACTTTCCCGCTTGTCGTTTCATCTCACTGGCCGTCGCGGTGCGACGTTGGCGCCGCTCGCACGGAACCGAGGAGAGGTGGGCGGATGACAGCCGCCGGGAGAAGGACCACTGCCCAGAGGAGGGCGCTCGCCGCCGGCGCCCTCACCGTCGCCCTGATCACCGGCGTCGCCGGCTGCTCGGGCTCCGGGGACGACGCCACGAAGGGCACGGCGGGCGGCGGCCCCGGCGTCGAGAAGGGCCCGGCCGCGGCCCCGCAGACGGTGCCCCGGCTGATCGGCGACGGCTCGACCGCCTTCACCGGAGCCCAGCCGAAGCAGCCGAGCTGGCAGCGGCTCAAACCGGGGGAGACCCCGCCGCAGTTCGTGGTCTTCTCGTGGGACGGCGCGGGCGAGGACAGCCAGAAGCTGTTCTCCCACTTCCGCGAGGTGGGCAAGAAGTACAACGCCACCATGACGTACTTCCTCAGCGGCGTGTACCTGCTGCCCGAGGAGAAGCGAAACCTCTACGACCCGCCGCAGCACGGCACCGGCCGCTCCGACATCGGCTTCAACGACACCGAGGGCATCCGCGCCACCGTCCGCGAACTCCGCGGCGCCTGGCAGGACGGCAACGAGATCGGCACCCACTTCAACGGGCACTTCTGCGGCCCCGACGGCGGCGTCGGCACCTGGTCCGTCGAGGAGTGGAAGAGCGAGATCAACCAGGCCAAGTCCTTCGTCAAGACCTGGAAGACGAACGCCGGACTCCGCGCCGAACAGCCGCTGCCCTTCGACTACGACAAGGAACTCGTCGGCGCCCGCACCCCCTGCCTGGAGGGCCGGAAGAACTTCGTCCAGGCGGCGGCGCAGATGGGCTTCCGCTACGACACCAGCGGCGTCAACGACCAGATCTGGCCCAAGAAGGACCTGGGCCTCTGGGACCTGTCGCTGCAGCTCGTGCCCGTCCCCGGCCGCGCGTTCCAGACGCTGTCCATGGACTACAACTTCCTGGTCAACCAGTCCCCCGGCACCACCCAGGGCAACCCCGCCCAGCACCGGTACTGGGGCGACCAGATGCGGGACGGCCTGGTGCAGGCCTTCGAGCGCTCCTACCGGGGCAACCGCGCGCCGTTGATCATCGGCAACCACTTCGAGTCCTGGAACGGCGGCACGTACATGCGGGCCGTCGAGGAGACCATCGCCACCGTCTGCGTGCAGAAGGACGTCAAGTGCGTCTCCTTCCGCCAGCTCGCCGACTGGCTCGACGCCCAGGACCCGGACGTCGTCGCCAAGATGCGCACCCTGAAGGTCGGCGAGGCCCCGGCGGCCGGCTGGAAGGCCTTCCTCTCCTCGCCGGCCTCCCCGGCCTCCCCGGCGAAGCCGGTGGGCGCCGCCGCTCCCGCGGCGGGCTGACCCGGTCCGGAGGGGGCGGCCGCTACACCGTCAGCGGCTCGCCGAGCACGAAACCGGGGTCGACCTGCGCCGCCAGGTCGGCCCCGGTCTTGGCGTTGCCCCAGCTCTCCGCGTTCCGCAGGTGGAAGTGGACCATCTGCCGCGTGTACCGCTCCCAGTCGCGCTGGGCGTACGAGTCGTCCGCCGCGTCCTGGAGGGCCTGGAGCGACATGCGGTTCTCCGCCTCCAGGAGCTCGAAGCGGGACGGGCGGCCCTTCTCCATCGCCCGGACCCAGTCCGAGTGGCCCACGGTCACGAGCAGGTCCTCCCCGACCTCCTCGCGCAGGAAGTCGAGGTCGTCCGGGCCCTGCACCTTGTTCCCGACGACCTTGAGCGCGACGCCGAAGTCCCGCGCGTACTCCTTGTACTGGCGGTAGACCGAGACCCCCTTGCGGGTCGGCTCCGCCACCAGGAAGGTCATGTCGAAGCGGGTGAAGAGGCCGGAGGCGAAGGAGTCCGAGCCCGCCGTCATGTCGACGACCACGTACTCGTCGGGGCCGTCGACCAGGTGGTTCAGGCAGAGCTCCACCGCGCCGACCTTCGAGTGGTAGCAGGCGACCCCGAGGTCCGACTCCGTGAAGGGGCCGGTCGCCATCAGCCGGACCTCGCCGTCGTCCAACCGGACCGGGCGCGCGCACGCCCCGTACACCGGGTTGTCCTCGCGGACCCGCAGCAGCCGGGAACCCTCCCCGGGCGGCGTCGTCTTGATCATGGTGTCGGCGGAGACGATCCGCGGATTGGTGCCCCGCAGGTACTCCTTGATGAGCGGCAGGTGTGCGCCCATCGCGGGCAGCTCGGCGGCCTCCGTCTCGGACAGGCCGAGCGCGGCGCCCAGGTGCTGGTTGATGTCCGCGTCGACGGCGACGACCGGAGCTTCGTTGGCGGCGAGGTGACGGATGAAGAGCGAGGACAGCGTGGTCTTGCCGCTGCCGCCCTTCCCGACGAAAGCGATCTTCATGTTCACCTAGGGTAGCCGTACGATCGCCAAACGTGGTCGGGTTGCGTGAAGAAGACCACTCCATCGTGGGGCGGGCCGGTCGGACGCGTAGCCTCCCTACTTATGAGTACGCACGCCTCTGACCCCCTGGCCGCCCTCGGCTCCCTGCCGGGCGTCGCCGACGCGGTGGACTCCGTACGCAAGGCCGTCGACCGGGTCTACGGCCACCGTGTGATGCGCCGCCGCAGCAACGAGATCTCCTCCGAGGCGGCGCTGCGCGGAGCGCGCGGCTCGGCGGCCCTGTCCGGCGCCGACTGGGCCCTGGAAGAGGTCCGCCGGCGCACCGACTTCAGCGCCGACCCCGAGGCCCGCACGGTCGGCGCCGCCCTGCGTCTCGGCGCCGAGGCCGGGCAACTCCTCTCCATCTGGCGCCAGTCGCCGCTGCGCGTGCTCGCCCGTCTCCACCTGGTCGCCGCGGGCGATCCGGACGACTCGGTGGGGCGGCCCCGGCTGGACGGCGAGAAGGTCGACGAACCGCTGATCGAGGGGCCGGTTCCGACGCCCGCCGAGGTCGCGGGACGGCTCGACGGCCTCGCGGAACTGATCGTCGCGGGCAGTGGCGCCCCGGCGCTCGTGACGTCCTCCGTGGTGCACGGCGAACTGCTCGCACTGCGCCCCTTCACCTCGTACAACGGCCTGGTCGCGCGGGCGGCCGAGCGGATCGCGCTCGTCGGCAGCGGTCTCGACCCCAAGGCGATCTGTCCGGCCGAGGTCGGCCACGCGGAGCAGGGCCGGGCCGCGTACCTCGCCGCGTTCGAGGGGTACCTGTCGGGCACCCCGGAGGGCGTGGGTGCCTGGATCGCGCACTGCGGGCGCTCGGTGGAGCTGGGGGTCCGGGAGTCGACGGCCGTCTGCGAGGCGCTCCAGCGCGGCGCGGCCTGAGGATCGGGATCGGGACCGGAGGGGCCGCGGGCGCGGCGTGACCCGAGGGCCGGGGGCCCGGCACGGACCAAGGGCCGGGAGTCCGGTGCGGCTCAAGGGTCGGGGGAGCGGTCAGGCTCCGGGGCCCGAAAAGGGTTGCGGCGGTACCTTTTCGGGTACCGCCGCTGGCACGTCCACCCAGTTACCAAGCGTCCTCGATATGTGCCCATCAGGCCGGGAACTTTGCCCGTGGCCTGGTGCGGCTGGCCCGTAATCGACGGGTCGACGTCGCGTGGGTACCTGGCTTTCGTGCTAGGTCCGTGGGGCCTTCATGCTCAACAGGTGATCCTCTCGGATGTCCCAGGTCTCGCGGGCCTGATTCCTTTTTACTCCTCTTGGGGTGGAAGCGAAAGTGCTGGTTCCACTTCTTCGGGATTTGCTCAAATTCGGGCAAAGCCGCCGACGGTCCGAGGGGCGGCGAGAGCGGCCTGACGGCGCCGGGCGGCGTACCAGACGAGCCCGGCTCCGACGGCGGCCGCTCCCACGGCCGCCGCGGCGACGAGCGCCGGCCGGGGCGGCATCCGGAACTCCGGCAGCCGCTGCTTGAGGCGGACCGGCTTGTCGAAGGAGAGGACCGGCCACTCCCGGGCGACGGCCTCGCGGCGCAGCGCCCGGTCGGGATTGACGGCGTGCGGGTGGCCGACGGCCTCCAGCATGGGGATGTCGGTCGCCGAGTCGCTGTACGCGTAGCAGCGCGAGAGGTCGTAGCCCTCCGACTTCGCGAGCTCCCGGACGGCCTCGGCCTTCGTGGGGCCGTAGGCGTAGTACTCCACCTCCCCGGTGAAGCAGCCGTCCTCGCCGACCACCATCCGGGTGGCGACGACCCGGTCGGCCCCGAGCATCTCGCCGATCGGCTCGACCACCTCGGCGCCCGAGGTCGAGACGATGACGACGTCCCGGCCGGCGGCGTGATGGGCCTCGATGAGGGAGGCCGCCTCGTCGTAGATGATCGGGTCGATCAGATCGTGAAGGGTCTCGGCGACGAGCTCCTTCACCTGGGCGACGTTCCAGCCTTTGCAGAGCGCGGAAAGATATTCGCGCATCCGCTCCATCTGGTCGTGATCGGCACCGCCCGCCAGGAAGACGAACTGGATGTAGGCCGTCCGCAGGGCGGCACGGCGGCTGATCAGCCCGCCCCGGTAGAAGGACTTGCTGAAGGTCAGCGTCGAGGACTTCGCAATGACCGTCTTGTCCAGGTCGAAGAAGGCGGCTGCGCGCGGCAAGGAGTGGTTTTCCACGAGCCCGAGCATAGGTGCCCGCCATTCGGCGTACGCTGGGGCGCGTGGGTTTGCCTGAGAAGCCTCTCGGGTACACCATGGAAGTCACGGATCGTTCGCGACCGTGCTACCCCGGTCCGGCTCCTCCCCCCCCGAGTCGGCCGGAGAGACGACCCCCGCTCTCCCCCCCGGCGGGGGTCGTCGCATGTCCGGAGCCGTTTTGGGCCTGCGTGACATCGCCCGCTCCCTTCTCTTCACCTCGCGGCCGCGAGTCGGCCATCGGGCTGTCGCACCCTTGATTGCTCACTCAGAGTAACCGGCGGGATGCGTTCCGGGGAGCCTCCGGAGGGGTGGCGGGGTTATTCACAGGGCCTCCCTTATCCACAGTTTTTCGGTGAGATCCCCACGATTTCCCGGACGGCCCCACGGTGATTCCTGTCGCGAAGTTCGCGGACGGCGGGAATCACGAGAGGGGTGTGTGCCGTGGAGGCATCCAGGAGTTCCGGGAGCGGGACCGGGACCGGGAGCGGGACGGGGAGCACGGGCCGGGGCGTGGGGTCGGCCGGAGCCGGAGCGAGGCGGCCCGGGGCGTGGGGGTCGGAGGGGCTGGGTCCTGGGCAGCCGGGTCCGAGGGGATCCAGCCCGGGGGGATTCAGCCCGGGGGAGTCGGGCTCAAGGGGGTCGAGCCCGGGGGAGCCGGGTCCGGAGGATCGGGGCGTGGGGGAGGTGCGGCGGGCCGGACCGCTGATCGTCACCGAGGACCTCGGGCTGCTCGACGACCTCCTCCGGCTGTGCGCGGCGGCCGGGGTCGAGCCCGAGGTGCACCACCGGGTGCCCGAGCGGCGGTCGGGTTGGACGGACCCGCCGCTCGTCCTGGTCGGTGACGACGCCGCCGCCCGCTGCCGGGGAGCGGTGCGCCGGCCGGGGACCCTCCTGGTCGGGCGCGACCGGGACGATCCGGGGGTGTGGCGCCTCGCCGTGGAGATCGGCGCGGAGAGCGTGCTGCGGCTCCCGGACGCCGAGGGCCTGCTCGTGGACCGCATCGCCGACGCGGCCGAAGGGGTGGGCCGGCAGGCGCTGACCGTCGGTGTCGTCGGCGGCCGCGGGGGCGCGGGCGCCTCCACCCTGGCCTGCGGTCTCGCCCTCGCCGCCGCCGGAAGCGGGCGGCGCACCCTCCTCGTCGACGGGGACCCGCTGGGCGGCGGCCTCGACGTGCTGCTCGGCGGTGAGCGCGAGGAGGGCAGGAGGTGGCCCGACTTCGCCGCCTCCAAGGGCCGGCTCGCGAGTGGCGCCCTGGAGGAGTCCCTGCCGTCCGTGCGGGGGGTCCGGGTGCTCAGCTGGGGCAGGGAGCCCGCGCCGCCGGTGCCGCCCGAGGCCGTGCGGTCCGTGCTCGCCGCCGCGCGCCGCCGGGGCGGGGTTGTCGTGGTCGACCTGCCGCGCAGTGGAGACCTGCCGACCGCCGAGGCCCTGGCCCAGCTCGACCTCGGACTGCTTGTCGTGCCCGGCGAGCTGCGGGCCGTCGCGGCGGCCCACCGGGTGGCCGCGGCCCTCGGGACGGCCGTGCGCGACCTGCGGGCCGTGGTGCGCGGGCCGTACGCGACGGGGCTCGACGAGCGGTGGGTCGCCGACGCGCTGAGGCTGCCGCTCGTCGGCGAACTCCCCTACGACCCGGGGATCGTGGCCGACCAGGACGCGGGGCTTCCGCCGGGCGCCGAGCCCCGGGGGCCGCTCGGCCGGTTCTGCGCCGCCTTCTGGGAGCGCGTGTTCACGCCCGGCGGTGCGGCATGACCGGGGCCTGGGGCGAAGGCGGCGGCACGGGCCTGCTCGACGCCGTGCGACAGCGGCTCGCGGCGAGCGGGGCCGAGCCCACCCCGGCCCGGGTCGCGGCCGCGCTGCGGGCCCAGGGGCGGCTGCTCGGCGACGCGGAAGTGCTCGGAGCGGCCGAGGAGTTGCGGTGCGAACTCATCGGAACCGGCCCCCTCGAACCGCTGCTCGCCGATCCGGCGGTCACCGACGTCCTGGTCTCCGCCCCCGACCGGGTGTGGGTGGACCGGGGCACCGGGCTCGAACGGGTCCCGGTGGCCTTCCCCGACGTCGCCGCCGTCCGCAGGCTCGCGCAGCGGCTCGCGGCCGTCGCCGGGCGCAGGCTCGACGACGCCCGCCCCTGGGTGGACGCCCGGCTCCCCGACGGCACCCGGATGCACGCGGTGCTGCCGCCGGTGGCGGTCGGCTCGACCTGCCTCTCGCTGCGGGTGGTGCGCCCGCGGGCCTTCTCCCTGGAGGAGCTGGCCGCGGCGGGCACGGTGCCGCCCGGCGGCGCCCCCGTCCTGCGGGCCCTGATCGACGCCCGGGTCTCGTACCTGGTCAGCGGTGGCACGGGCACGGGGAAGACCACGCTCCTCGCCTCCCTGCTCGGCCTGGTGGGGGAGCGGGAGCGGATCGTGCTCGCCGAGGACTCGGCGGAGCTGCGGCCCGACCACCCGCACGTGGTGCGCTTGGAGGCGCGGCCCGCCAACCAGGAGGGCGCCGGGCTCGTCACCCTGCGGGACCTGGTCCGGCAGGCGCTGCGGATGCGGCCCGACCGGCTGGTGGTCGGGGAGGTGCGCGGAGGGGAGGCCGTGGATCTCCTCGCGGCCCTGAACACGGGCCACGAAGGGGGCTGCGGAACGGTCCATGCCAACACGGCGGCGGACGTGCCGGCGCGGCTCGAAGCCCTGGGGACGGCGGCCGGGCTCGACCGGGCCGCCCTGCACAGCCAGTTGGGCGCGGGGCTCTCGGCCGTGCTCCACGTGGTGCGGGACCGGGACGGGCGGCGGCGGATCGCCGAGATCCACGTCCTGGAGCGCGACCGGGAGGGGCTGGTCCGGACGGTTCCCGCGCTGCGGTGGGGCGCGTCCGGGTTCGTACGGGAGCGGGGCTGGGAGCGGTTGAGGACGCTGATCGGAGGGGGAGCGTGGTGACGGCGGAGGCGGTACAGGGCGCGGCGCAGGGTGCCGCGGTGCTCTGCGCGGGGCTCGCCCTGTGGTGGGCGGTCGAGCGGCGGCGCGGGACCGGCCGGGCGCGGGCGGTCCTCGTGGGCGGTGTGCCCGAAGGGCCCGGCGGGGCGCGGACGGTGGCGGTCGCGCGCTGGTGGGCCCTGCTGCGGGGGCGGCGCGCGTGGCTGTGCCTGCCGGTGGCGGGGGCGATCGCGCTGCTCGGGGAGTCGCCGCTGCCGCTGGTGGCGGGAGCGCTCGCGGTGCCGCTGGTCGGGCGGCGGCTGCGGGCCGCCGGACGGCGGAGGGAGCGGGAGGCGCGGGCCGAGCAGGTCGTGGCCCTGTGCGGGGCGGCCGTCGGGGAGTTGCGGTCCGGCCGGCAGCCCGCGCAGGCGCTGTCCTTCGCGGCCCGGGAGACCGGGGCCCTGGGCGACGAGGAGGCGCGGGTGCTCGCGGCGGCCCGGTTCGGCGGGGACGTGCCGGAGGCCCTGCGGAGGGCGTCCCGGCAGGACGGCGCCGACGGCCTCGCGGGCATGGCGGCCTGCTGGCAGGTGGCCGTCGACGGGGGCGCGGGCCTGGCCGCCGGGCTCGACCGGCTGGAGGCCTCCCTGCGGGGCCACCACGAGCAGCGGGAGCGGTTGCGGGCCGAACTGGCCGGTGCCTGGGCCACGGTGACCGTCCTCGCGCTGCTCCCGGCGGCGGGGCTCGCCCTCGGCGCGGCGCTCGGAGCCGACCCGCTGCGGGTGCTGCTCCATACCCCGGCCGGTCTGGGCTGCCTGGCCGTGGGCGGGGCCCTGGAGGCGGCCGGGCTGTGGTGGGCCGCGCGGATCGTACGGGGAGGTGAACGGGCGTGATGCCACTGGACGTCCTCCAGGCGGGGGCGCTCCTGACGGCGGCGGTGTGCCTGGCCGCGCAAGGCGTCCGCGAGGTGCTGCGCGAGTCGGCGGCGCGCCGGTCGCGGAGGCGGGCGCGGAACCTCCTCGGAACACCGGCCCCACCGCCCCGGAAGGTTCGGGCGGAGCTGCCGCCGTGGGTGGTGCTCTGGGCGGTGCCGGTCGTGGCGGCCGGCCTCGGCTGGGCGTTCTTCGGCGGGATCGCCGGCCTGGGTGCGGGCGTGCTCGCGGCCTGCGGGGTCCGAGGACGGATTCCCGGGCGCCGGAAGCCGCCCGGTCCGGACGGTGACGAGGAGGAGGCGGTACGGCATCTGCCGCTCGCGGCGGACCTGTTGGCGGCCTGCGTCGCCTCGGGGGCCTCACCGGGGGAGGCGGTGGAGGCGGTGGGCCGGTCGTTGGGCGGTCCGCTCGGGGAGCGCCTGGCCCGTACGGCGGCTGAACTGCGCCTCGGTGGCGAACCGGCCGAGGTGTGGCGGAGGTTCGGCGCGATACCGGGAGCCATGGGGCTCGCCCGCTGCCTGGAGCGGGCCGGTTCCTCGGGGGCGCCCTCGGCGGAGGCCGTGGCCCGGCACGCGACGGCCCTGAGAGCGGCCCGCGCCCGTACGGCGGCGGCCGGGGCGCGCCGGGCCCAGGTCCTGATCAGCGCGCCCGTGGGGCTCTGCTTCCTGCCGGCCTTCCTGGCGGTGGGGGTGGCCCCGGTGGTGATCGGCCTCGCGACGGGCCTGCTGAACGGGTGACGACGCCCGGAAGACACGACATGACGACACAGCACCGAAGATGACGAGGAGAACGACATGGCGGTTACGGCGGCAGGGATGGCGACGGCGGTCAGGGACCGGGTCGGCGGATGGTGGCGGGCACGACGGGAGGCCGCGCGCCGCGACGCGGGCATGAGCACGGCCGAGTACGCGGTGGGGACGATCGCGGCGGCGGCGTTCGCCGCGGTGCTCTACAAGGTCGTGACCAGCGGGACGGTCTCGGGAGCGCTGGAGTCGATGATCGGGAAGGCGCTCGATGCGTCGTTCTGACCGGGGCTTCGTGACCGTGGAGGCGGCGATGGTCCTTCCCGTCCTGGCGCTGTTCACGGTGACCCTGCTCTGGGCGCTGGCGGCGTCCGCCGCGCAGATCCGGTGCGTGGACGCGGCCCGGGCGGGGGCGCGGGCGGCCGCCCGTTCGGAGCCGGTGGCCGCCGCGGAGGCGGCCGCGCGGACCACGGCTCCCGAGGGCGCCCGGGTGTCGGTGACGCGCTCGGGCGAGCTGTGGCGGGTGACGGTGGAGGCGGCGGCCCCAGGCCCCCGGGGCCTGGGCCTCACCCTGCGGGCGGACGCGGCGGCCCTCGCGGAGGACACCGGATTCCTCACGGAGGGCGGCGCGGCGACCGGGGCCTTGGGCATCGGGGATGCCGGGGTCGGGGGTCTCGGGGGCGCGGGTTCCGGGCCTTCGGAACCCGGGGCCGGGGATCTCGGGCCTTCGGAACCTGGGGCCGGGGGTCTCGGGGGCGTGGATTCCGAACCTTCGGGACTCGGGGTCGCGGATTCCGGACCTTCAGGACTCGAGGTCGGGGATTCCGGATCCTCGGGATCCGGGGTCGGGGATTCCGGGCCCTCAGGCCTCGGGAGTCCGCCGTGAGGGCCGGTCGGCGGCGGTCCGGTCGGCGGTGGTCCGGGCAGTGGGGATTCGGGAAGTGGGGATCTGGGCGGTGGGGGTCCGTTCTTCGGTGGTCCGGGCGGTGGGGGGATCGGGGTGCGGCGACCGTGTGGACGGCGTTCGCGGCCTGTGCGCTGTGCGTGGTGTTCGGGGCGGTGCTCGCGCTGGGGCAGGCGGTGGCGGCCCGGCACCGGGCCGGCGGGGCCGCCGACCTGGCCGTCCTCGCCGCCGCCGACCGGGCCCTGTGGGGCGAGGCCGAGGCGTGCGCGGCGGCCTCCCGGGTGGCCGGCGCGCAGGGCGCCGAGCTGGTGCGGTGCGCGGTGCGGGGTGAGGTGGCCGAGGTGACCGCGCGGGTGGCGCGCGGCCCGTACCGGCCGGAGGTCAGGTCGCGCGCGGGGCCTCCGGGACCTCTGCCGGGCCCGCCGGGCCCGCCTGCGGGGCCGTCTCCCGGTCCTCCGGGGCCTCGCGGAGGAGTTCCGTGAGGAGGCGGACCGCGCCGCGCTTGTGGAGGGGGTCGTTGCCGTTGCCGCACTTCGGGGACTGGATGCAGGAGGGGCAGCCCGCCTCGCACTCGCAGGAGGCGATGGCCTCCCGGGTGGCCGTCAGCCAGGCGCGGGCCGTGTGGAAGGCCCGCTCGGCGAAGCCCGCGCCGCCCGGGTGCCCGTCGTACACGAAGACGGTGGGCAGCAGGGTGTCGGGGTGCAGCGGGACGGAGACGCCGCCGATGTCCCAGCGGTCGCAGGTGGCGAAGAGCGGCAGCATCCCGATGGAGGCGTGCTCGGCGGCGTGCAGGGCGCCGCCGAGGATCTCCGGGTTGACCCGGGCCGCGTCGAGCTGGTCCTCGGTGACCGTCCACCACACGGCGCGGGTGCGCAGGGTGCGGGGCGGCAGGTCGAGCTTGGTCTCGCCCAGGACCTCGCCCGTGATGAGGCGGCGGCGGAGGAAGGAGACGACCTGGTTGGTGACCTCGACGGAGCCGTAGCAGAGGCGGCCGGCTCCCCAGGGGATCTCGGTGTCGGTGTCGAGGACGGCGATGGAGGTGGTGTCGCGGGCGGTGGTGGAGTACGGCGGGACGGCCTCCTCCACGAGGGCCACGGAGTCCTTGAGGTCCAGCTCCCGCACCAGGTAGGTGCGACCCTGGTGGAGGTGGACGGCGCCCTCGTGGACGGAGGCGTGGGAGGCCGCCTCGTCGACCGTGCCGAGGAGGCGGCCGGTGCCGGCCTCCACGATCCGCACGGGGCTCCCGCCGCCGCCCCGGATGTCGGTGAGGTCGGCGGCCCGCTCGCGGCGGGTCCAGTACCAGCCGGTGGAACGGCGGCGCAGCAGGCCGGCCGTCTCCAGCTGGGGGAGCAGGTCGGGGACGGCCGGGCCGAAGAGGGCCAGGTCGGGTTCGGTCAGCGGCAGCTCCGCCGCCGCCGCGCACAGATGGGGGGCGAGGACGTAGGGGTTGTCGGGGTCCAGGACGGTCGACTCGACCGGCTGTTCGAAGATCGCCTCCGGGTGGTGGACCAGGAAGGTGTCCAGCGGGTCGTCCCGGGCGACCATGATCGCGAGGGCGCCCTCGCCCGAGCGGCCGGCGCGGCCCGCCTGCTGCCACAGGGAGGCCCTGGTCCCCGGGTAACCGGCGATCAGGACGGCGTCCAGGCCCGAGACGTCCACGCCCAGCTCCAGGGCGGTCGTGGCGGCCAGGCCCAGGAGCTCCCCGGAGTGCAGGGACCGCTCCAGGGCGCGGCGCTCCTCGGGCAGGTAGCCGCCCCGGTAGGCGGCGACGCGGCGGGCCAGCGCGCGGTCGGTCTCGGCGAGCCGCTCCTGGGCGATCACCGAGATCAGCTCGGCGCCGCGCCGGGACCGTACGAAGGCGACCGAGCGGGCGCCCTGCCGGGTCAGGTCGGTCAGCAGGTCGGCGGTCTCGGCGGTGGCCGTGCGGCGCACGGGCGCGCCGCGCTCGCCGCTCAGCTCGGTCAGCGGCGGCTCCCACAGGGCGAAGACCAGCTCGCCGCGCGGGGAGGCGTCGTCGGAGACCTCGGTGACCGGCAGGCCGGTGAGACGGCCAGCGGCCCGGGCGGGGTCGGCGGAGGTCGCCGAGGCGAGGAGGAAGACCGGCTCGGAGCCGTACCGGGCGCAGATCCTGCGCAGGCGCCGCAGCACCTGGGCGACGTGGGAGCCGAAGACGCCCCGGTAGGTGTGGCACTCGTCGATCACGACGTAGCGCAGGGCGCGCAGGAAGGAGGACCACCGGGGGTGGGAGGGGAGCAGGCCCCGGTGCAGCATGTCGGGGTTGGTGAGCACGTAGTTCGCGTACTGGCGGACCCACTCGCGCTCCTCGACCGGCGTGTCGCCGTCGTAGAGGGCGGGGCGGATCCGGTTGCCGAGCGGGGCGGCCAGTTCCCGCACGGCGCGCCGCTGGTCGGCGGCGAGGGCCTTGGTGGGGGAGAGGTAGAGGGCGGTGGCCCCGCGCCCGTTCGGGGCCTCGGAGCCGTCCAGGAGGGTGCTGAGGACCGGGGCGAGGTAGGCGAGCGACTTGCCCGAGGCGGTGCCGGTGGCGATCACCACGGACTCGCCGTCGAGGGCGTGCTCGGCGGCCTGTGCCTGATGGGCCCAGGGATGCTCGATCCCGGCCTCCCGGACCGCCGCGATCACCTCCGGACGGATGCGGTGCGGCCAGACCGCATGACGACCCGCCCGGGCGGGCATGTGCTCCGTATGAGTGATGCGCGCGGCTCGGCTCTCTCCCGAGGAGAGCCGGTCGAGGAGCATGTCGGGAGAGGGGCGGCTGCCCTTGTCCCCGGCGGGACGACTGGGGCGGTGATTCTTGGCCATCGGCATCGAGTGTGTCACTGCCATGACGGACAATGCTTCCAAGGCGTCGTGCATGGCTGTTGGTAAGTGATTGAATGCCATCGCGGCTGGCGATCCGTTCCTCGGCCCCGTCCGGGAGCCCCGAGAGAACGATCGCCCGATAGCAAGGTGCTGGAGGATCCGTGGACCTGTCCCTGTCGACTCGCAACGTGACCGGTGCTGGTGGTGACCGTACGGTCGTCGAGGTCGGTGGCGAGATTGATGTGTATACCGCGCCCAAGCTGCGCGAGCAGTTGGTCGAGTTGGTGAACGACGGCAGCTACCACCTGGTCGTCGATATGGAGAGCGTGGACTTCCTCGACTCCACCGGCCTCGGTGTGCTCGTCGGCGGCCTGAAGCGCGTCCGTGCCCACGAGGGCTCGCTGCGCCTCGTCTGCAACCAGGAGCGCATTCTCAAGATTTTCCGGATCACGGGTCTCACCAAGGTGTTCCCGATCCACACCTCGGTCGACGAGGCCGTCAACGCCGTCGACTGAGCCCGGGGGGTTCGCATGGCCACCGTTGAACTCCGCTTCAGTGCCCAGCCCGAGCACGTCCGGACGGCCCGCCTGGTGGCGGCCGCGGTGGCGCGCCGGGCGGGGGTGGACGAGGCGGTCCTCGACGAGGTGCGGCTCGCCGTCGGCGAGGCGTGTTCCCGTGCCGTCGGGCTGCACCGCAGCAACGACGTCACGACCCCCATCCGGGTCGTCCTGACCGAGGAGGAGAAGTCCTTCTCCATCGAGGTCGGCGACGAGGTGCCGGGTGCGGGGGTGGCGGCGGCCGATGCCGTCGGGGTGCCCGGCGCGCGCGCCGAGGCCCCGGCCGAGGACTTCGACGACGCCGACGGCGAGGACGAGATGGGTCTCGCGGTGATCCGCGGACTCGTCGACGACGTCGAGGTGAGCGCCGGCGCGGACGGCGGCACCCTCCGCATGACCTGGCCGGTGAGTTCGGCGGACGTCCTGTCCTGAGACGCCCCCGGACCCGCCCGGCACGAGAGCGGCGGTACGAGAAGAGGCCCTGCCCCGCAGGGCCTCTTCTCGCGTCCCGGGGCGTCCGGGACCGTACTCCGAGGCGTCTTGCCCCTCGTGTCCCGGGGCGCCGGGATCCGTGTCCAGGGCGTCCGGGGGCCGTACCCCAGGGCATCGAGGCCGTGGATTGATGCATCCGCGCGGGCGGCTTCCGGGTCCCCGTATGTGCCGGTTCGTCTCCCTATGATCCGTCCCCATGGACCGATCCGTCCCCACGGACCCCGCTTCTCTGCCCCTGGACCCTCCTCCCCTCGCCTCCCTCGCCGCGGCGGTGCTCACGAGCGGGAACCGGACGATCGTGGTCGTCGTCGCGGCCGTCGCCCTCGCCGCGCTGGTCGTCGCGTGGATCTTCGCCCGCCGGGTGCTCGCGGCCGGCGAGGGCACCGAGCGGATGCGGGAGATCGCCGCCGCCGTGCAGGAAGGGGCCAACGCCTATCTCGCGCGGCAGCTGCGGACCCTCGCCGTCTTCGCCGCCGCCGTGTTCCTCCTGCTCCTCGCGCTGCCCGCCGACACCTGGTCGCAGCGGGCCGGACGGTCCCTGTTCTTCCTGGTCGGGGCGTTGTTCTCGGCGACCACCGGCTACCTCGGCATGAGGCTCGCCGTACGGGCGAACGTCCGGGTCGCCGCCGCGGCCCGGGACGCCGCCCCGGCACCGGGCGAACCGGAGGAGGACCCGGCCGGGGCCACCCACCGGGCCATGCGGATCGCCTTCCGCACCGGCGGGGCCGTCGGCATGTGCACCGTAGGCCTCGGGCTGCTCGGCGTCGCCTGCGTCGTCCTCGTCTACGCCGCCGACGCGCCCAAGGTCCTGGAGGGGTTCGGGCTCGGCGCGGCGCTCATCGCCATGTTCATGCGCGTGGGCGGCGGCATCTTCACCAAGGCCGCCGACGTCGGCGCCGACCTGGTCGGCAAGGTCGAGCAGGGCATCCCGGAGGACGACCCGCGCAACGCCGCCACCATCGCCGACAACGTGGGGGACAACGTCGGCGACTGCGCCGGCATGGCGGCCGACCTCTTCGAGTCGTACGCCGTCACCCTGGTCGCCGCGCTCATCCTCGGCAAGGCCGCCTTCGGCGACCACGGCCTCGCCTTCCCCCTGATCGTGCCCGCGATCGGCGTGGTCACCGCCGTGATCGGCATCCTCGCCGTCTCGCCCCGGCGCACCGACCGCGGCGGGATGAGCGCGATCAACCGCGGCTTCCTCGTCTCGGCGGTGATCTCGCTCGGGCTCGTCGCCGTCGCCGCCTTCGCCTACCTGCCGTCCTCCTACGCCGAGCTGGAGGGCGTCACCGAGCCCGGCATCCCCGGCCACGGGGGCGACCCGCGCGTCCTCGCCCTGGTCGCCGTCGCCCTCGGCATCGTCCTCGCCGCGCTCATCCAGCAGCTCACCGGCTACTTCACCGAGACGAACCGGCGGCCCGTACGGGACATCGGGAAGTCCTCGCTCACCGGCCCCGCGACCGTCGTCCTCGCGGGCGTGGCCCTCGGCATGGAGTCCGCCGTCTACACGGCGCTCCTCATCGGACTCACCGTGTACGGGGCGTTCCTGCTCGGCGGGGCCTCGATCGTGCTGGCGCTCTTCGCGGTCGCGCTCGCCGGGACGGGCCTGCTCACCACCGTCGGCGTGATCGTCGCCATGGACACCTTCGGCCCGGTCGCGGACAACGCCCAGGGCATCGCGGAGATGTCCGGGGACGTCGAGGGCGCGGGCGCGCGGGTCCTGACCGAGCTGGACGCCGTCGGCAACACGACCAAGGCCATCACCAAGGGCATCGCCATCGCCACCGCCGTCCTGGCCGCCGCCGCGCTCTTCGGCTCGTACCGGGACGCCATCGCGACCGCGGTCGCCGACGTCGGCGCGGAGGTAGGCGCGCCGACGCTCTCGATGGACGTCTCGCAGCCCAACAACCTCTTCGGCCTGATCCTCGGCTCCGCGGTCGTCTTCCTCTTCTCGGGCCTCGCCATCAACGCCGTGTCCCGGTCGGCGGGATCGGTGGTGTACGAGGTGCGGCGGCAGTTCCGCGAGCACCCCGGGATCATGGACTTCACCGAGAAGCCGGAGTACGGGCGGGTCGTCGACATCTGCACCAAGGACGCGCTGCGCGAACTCGCCACGCCCGGGCTGCTCGCCGTGACGGCCCCGATCGCGGTGGGCTTCGCGCTCGGCGTCGGCCCGCTCGGCGCGTACCTCGCCGGGGCGATCGGCACGGGGGCGCTGATGGCGGTCTTCCTCGCCAACTCCGGTGGCGCCTGGGACAACGCGAAGAAGCTGGTCGAGGACGGGAACCACGGCGGCAAGGGCGGCGAGGCGCACGCGGCGACCGTCATCGGGGACACCGTCGGCGACCCGTTCAAGGACACGGCGGGACCGGCGATCAACCCCCTCCTGAAGGTGATGAACCTGGTCGCGCTCCTCATCGCCCCGGCGGTCGTGCGGTTCGGCCACGGGGACGACGCGAACGCCTGGGCTCGGGCGGCCGTCGCCGCGGTCGCGCTGCTCGTCGTCGCCACCGCCGTGCTGCTCTCCAAGCGGCGCTCCGTGGAGGTCTCCTGACGCCGCGTCCGTCTCGTCCAGGGAGACGCCGGGGAAACGTGAGCGGTCTCTCCCTTGGTTCAAAAGGCTTCAATCCGGGATGAATCAGTCGTACGAAAGGTGGAAGTAGCCCGTTCGGCGTGTATGTTCCGGGGCCGAGAGCCTTGGAAGGGACCGATCCGGTGAACAAGAAGCTTGCGGCCGCACTGTCCGGCGGCGCGGTACTGGTGCTCGCGCTGTCGGGTTGCAGCGACGACGAGGGCAACAAGGTGGACGACTGGGCGAAGACGTTCTGCGACCAGGCCAAGCCCCAGATCCAGAAGCGGGCCGACGCCCACCAGATCATCATCTCGACGGCGGCCGACAGCAAGCCCGCCGAGATCCAGGCCGCGGACTCGAAGGCGTTCCAGGACATCGCCAACGCCGACCGCGCCCTCGCCAAGGCCGTCGAGAGCGCCGGCGCTCCGCCCGTGGAGAACGGCGAGAAGGTCAAGCAGGACGCGATCAAGGAGCTCAACGAGACCGCGGTGGCCTACGAGGGGCTCAAGAAGCAGGTCGACGCGCTGGACCCGTCGAACCAGCAGAAGTTCGCGGACGGCCTCCAGAACGTCGCCAACGGGCTGACCCGGATCGAGAAGATGGACCAGCAGGCCCTCGCCAAGCTGGAGGAGGGCGAGCTCGGCCAGGCGATGGCCAAGCAGCCCGGCTGCCAGAAGCCCACCGCGTCGACCCCGCCGAAGCCCTCGGGCTCCGCTTCCCCGGGCGCCGGCTCCACCGCGGACGCGGGCGGCGCCGTCGAGCCCTCCGAGGGCGCGTCCGCGAAGCCGAGCGGGAAGGCTACGGCGACCAAGAGCGAGGAGTAGGCCGGTACCTGGGCCCGGGTGGGCTGTCGGCGGGTTGCTGGTGGGCTGCCGACGGGCTCCCGGCGGGTTCCCGGTGGGCTGTCGGTGAGCATCGGCGAGCTGCCGGTGAGCCTCGGCGGGCTGTCGGCGAGTTCCGGCGGCTCCCCCGGTCCGGAAGGCGACCGGGCCGTCACCGGGCGGCCCGATGTCGGTGGCGGGCGTTGTCGGTGGCGGCCGTCACAATGGGGTGGTGAGTACGACCAGCCTGACTTCCCGCCTCCCGGCGCCCGCGCACGCCGCCCGTCTGCGCGAGGCGCTGCTCGCCGCCGCCTTCACCGCCGACGGACTGCTCGACCTGCTCGGCGCCCCCGCCTACGCGGCGCTCGCCCGCAGCGAGACCGTGCCCGCCCTGCGCGCCACCGGCGGCGACGGCCCGCTGGAGACCCTCGTCCGGCTCTTCCTGCTCCAGGAGCCCGTCGAGCACGCCCGCGCCGCCGCCGCGCTCCCGCTGGACGAGGCCGTCGCCGACGGCTGGGTGCTCCGCGAGGACGACACCGTGCGCGCCACCGTCGACGTCCGGCCCTACGGCGGGCCCGACGGCGAGGACTGGTTCATCGTCTCCGACCTGGGCTGTGCCGTCGGTGGCGCGGGCGGCATCGGGAAGAAGGACGAAGGGGTCGTCCTCGGCGTCGGCGGCGCCTCCACCACCCTCGCCGGCATCACCGTCCGTACGCCGGTCCCCGCCGCGCTCGACCTCGGCACCGGCTCCGGCATCCAGGCGCTGCACGCCGCCCTGCACGCCACCCGGGTCACCGCCACCGACCTCAACCCGCGCGCCCTGGACTTCACCCGGCTCACCCTCGCCCTCTCCGGAGCCCCGGAGGCCGAGCTGGTCACGGGCTCGCTCTTCGAGCCGGTCGGGGACGACACGTACGACCTGATCGTCTCCAACCCGCCGTTCGTGATCTCCCCCGGCACCGGACTCACCTACCGGGACGGCGGGATGGGCGGCGACGACCTGTGCCGGACGCTCGTGCGGCAGGCGGGCGAGCGGCTCAACGACGGCGGGTACGCCCAGTTCCTCGCCAACTGGCAGCACGTGGACGGCGAGGAGTGGCAGGAGCGGCTGCGGTCCTGGGTGCCGCGCGGCTGCGACGCCTGGATCGTGCAGCGGGAGGTCCAGGACGTCACCCAGTACACCGAGCTGTGGCTGCGGGACAGCGGCGACCACCGGGGCGACCCGGCCGCCTACCGGGCCGCGTACGCCCGCTGGCTCGACGAGTTCGAGGCCCGCAAGACGCGCGCGGTCGGCTTCGGCTGGATCACGATCCGGCGGAACGCGGCGGTGGCCTCCGGCGCGGTCGAGCCCTCGATCGTGATCGAGGAGTGGCCGCACCCGGTCGAGCAGCCCCTCGGCCCCACCGTCCTCGCCCACTTCGAGCGCCAGGACTACCTGCGGACCCACGACGACGCGGCCCTCCTCGCCGACCGGTTCACGCTCGCGCCCGAGGTGGTCCAGGAGCAGGTCGGCCTGCCCGGCGCCGAGGACCCGGAGCACGTGGTCCTCCGGCAGAACCGGGGGATGCGCCGGGCGACCCGGGTGGACCACGTCGGCGCCGGGTTCGCCGGAGTCTGCGACGGCACCCTCAGCGCGGGCCGCATCCTCGACGCCATCGGCCAGTTGATGGGCGAGGACCCGGTCCTGCTGCGCGACCGCACCCCGCAGGCGATCCGGCTCCTCGTCGAGGAGGGCTTCCTGCTGCCCGTCGACGAAGGGGCCGAGGGGGAGGGCATCTGATACGGGCCGGGGGCGGGTGATACGGACCGAGCTGGACGAGGTCTCGTTCGGGGCGATCGGGATCGCGATCGGCCCGCGGCGCGACGTCTCCGACTTCCTGCTGCCTCGCCCCTTCGGCACGGTCCACGTCCACGAGGAGCCCCCCGCCCTGACCCGAGCGTTCCGAAATCTCGGACAGGCGTGTTCCGTTTCCTCGCCACCGACCGGCTCGTGCTCGTCGGCGGGGCGATCTCCCGCCGGGCACTGCGCAACCGGGCCACCCCGCCGGTGTTCGTCGGAACGCCGCTGGTCCGGCCCCTCTCCCAGGTTTTCCTCCTCGTCGGCCCGGGCAGGTAACCGGATGTCGCCGACGGCCGCTTCCACCCCGCCGGAAACGCTGCCCCCGCAGCTTCCGCCTCCTGCGCGTACGGCGGCACAGGACCCCGCTCCGGGCCGGACGAGCCCTCCCGTACGTCCTCACGTCCTCGGCGTGAGGCGGGTCACTACCGGCCATCTTCGTGAAACCGGCCGGACGGGCCCACGGCGTTCACCCGGAGTTCGCGCCCCCGCCTTCCGGGGCTGCGAGCCTCCCCTGCGGGAGACGAACACCGCACGGGGACGGAACGGGGTACGGGCATGGAGAGCGGGCCGGCGATCTTCGCGGGAGCGGCGTTCACGCTGTTCGGAGGCGCGCTGTTGCTGTGGACCGCCGTGCGCGCGCTGCACCGCGAGCCCGTCGCGTACGGAATCCCCCCGCGCGCCGCGGTCGCGCTGACGAGCCTCTCCGGGGCCGCCCTGCTCGCCCTCGGCGTCTGGTGCTTCGGGCGCCTCTGACCTCCTCCTCCGGTGCCGCCGCCGAGCCCGGCGCGCACGCCCCGCCCCGCCGGTCCGGGAGTCCGGGCGGCAGGAATGCCAGGACTCGGGTTACCGTTCGAGTGGCCGTTGCGGGCTTTCGCCGTTTGACACGGGGGCGGGTTGTACCGTCACACTCCGCAGCGACGGGAGCGTCACCGTCCGTGCCGCTGCCGTGCGTGCCGGCGCCGTACGTGCCCGGTAAGCGCGCCGTACGTGCCCAGAGAGTGCCGAACCGGAGAGAAGAGCGAAGTTGTCCCCGACCAGCGAGACCGCACACGGCGGCCGCCGACTCGTCATCGTCGAGTCGCCTGCCAAGGCGAAGACGATCAAGGGCTACCTCGGCCCCGGCTACGTCGTCGAGGCGAGCGTCGGGCACATCCGCGACCTCCCCAGCGGCGCCGCCGAGGTGCCCGAGAAGTACACCGGCGAGGTGCGCCGCCTCGGGGTCGACGTCGAGCACGACTTCCAGCCCGTCTACGTCGTCAACGCCGACAAGAAGGCGCAGGTCAGGAAGCTCAAGGAGCTGCTCGCCGAGTCCGACGAGCTCTACCTCGCCACCGATGAGGACCGCGAGGGCGAGGCCATCGCGTGGCACCTTCAGGAAGTCCTGAAGCCCAAGGTCCCGGTCCACCGGATGGTCTTCCACGAGATCACCAAGGACGCGATCCGCGAGGCCGTCGCCAACCCGCGCGAGCTCAACCAGCGCATGGTCGACGCCCAGGAGACCCGCCGCATCCTCGACCGCCTCTACGGCTACGAGGTCTCGCCGGTCCTGTGGAAGAAGGTCATGCCGAAGCTGTCGGCGGGCCGCGTCCAGTCCGTCGCCACCCGGCTCGTCGTCGAGCGCGAGCGCGAGCGCATCGCCTTCCGCTCCGCCGAGTACTGGGACCTCACCGGCACCTTCTCCACCGGCCGCAAGGGTGACGCCTCCGACCCGTCCTCGCTGGTCGCGCGGCTCGCGACGGTCGACGGCCGGCGCGTCGCGCAGGGCCGCGACTTCGGCTCCGACGGGCAGCTGAAGACCGCGAACGTCCTCCACCTGGACGAGCAGAACGCGCGGACGCTCGCCGCCGCGCTCGCCGACACCGCGTTCTCCGTGCGCTCGGTCGAGTCGAAGCCGTACCGCCGCTCCCCGTACGCCCCCTTCCGGACCACCACCCTCCAGCAGGAGGCGAGCCGCAAGCTGGGCTTCGGTGCGAAGGCGACCATGCAGGTGGCGCAGAAGCTGTACGAGAACGGCTTCATCACCTACATGCGTACGGACTCCACGATCCTGTCCGACACCGCCGTCTCGGCGGCCCGGGCGCAGGTCACGCACCTGTACGGCGCCGACTACTTGCCGGAGAAGCCCCGCGTCTACGCGGGCAAGGTCAAGAACGCGCAGGAGGCGCACGAGGCGATCCGGCCTTCGGGCGATCGTTTCCGCACCCCGGCGGAGACCGGTCTGACCGGCGACCAGTTCAAGCTGTACGAGCTGATCTGGAAGCGGACCGTCGCCTCCCAGATGAAGGACGCGACCGGCAACTCGGTCACCGTCAAGATCGGCGGCCGGGCCTCCGACGGCCGCGACGCCGAGTTCAGCGCGTCCGGCAAGACGATCACCTTCCACGGCTTCATGAAGGCGTACGTGGAGGGGGCCGACGACCCGAACGCCGAGCTCGACGACCGCGAGCGGCGCCTGCCGCAGGTCGCCGAGGGCGACGCGCTGTCCGCCGAGGAGATCACGGCGGACGGCCACGCGACCAAGCCGCCGGCCCGCTACACCGAGGCCTCGCTGGTCAAGGAGCTGGAAGAGCGCGAGATCGGCCGCCCGTCGACGTACGCCTCGATCATCGGCACCATCCTCGACCGCGGCTACGTCTTCAAGAAGGGCACGGCGCTCGTGCCGTCCTTCCTGAGCTTCGCCGTCGTCAACCTCCTGGAGAAGCACTTCGGGCGGCTCGTCGACTACGACTTCACCGCCCGCATGGAGGACGACCTCGACCGCATCGCGCGCGGCGAGGCCCAGTCCGTGCCGTGGCTGAAGCGCTTCTACTTCGGCGAGGGCGCGACCCCCGGGGCGGGCGGCGCCGCCGACGCCGGGAACGGCGACGGCGACCACCTCGGCGGCCTCAAGGAGCTGGTCACCGACCTCGGCGCCATCGACGCGCGGGAGATCTCCTCCTTCCCCGTCGGCAACGGCGTCGTGCTCCGCGTCGGCCGCTACGGCCCGTACGTCGAGCGCGGCGAGAAGGACGCCGAGGGCCACCAGCGCGCCGACGTCCCCGAGGACCTCGCGCCCGACGAGCTGACCGTCGAGCTCGCCGAGGAGCTGCTCGCCAAGCCGAGCGGCGACTTCGAGCTGGGCACCGACCCCGTCAGCGGCCACCAGATCGTCGCGAAGGACGGCCGCTACGGCCCGTACGTCACCGAGATCCTGCCCGAGGGCACCCCGAAGACCGGCAAGAACGCGGTCAAGCCGCGCACCGCCTCCCTCTTCAAGACCATGTCCCTCGACACGGTGACCCTGGACGACGCGCTCAAGCTGATGTCCCTGCCCCGGGTCGTCGGTACGGACGCCGAGGGCGTCGAGATCACCGCGCAGAACGGCCGCTACGGCCCGTACCTGAAGAAGGGCACGGACTCGCGGTCGCTCACCGACGAGCAGCAGCTCTTCACGATCACGCTCGACGAGGCCCTCGCGATCTACGCCCAGCCGAAGCAGCGGGGCCGGGCCGCGGCCAAGCCGCCGCTGAAGGAGCTGGGCACCGACCCGGTCAGCGAGAAGCCCGTGGTCGTCAAGGACGGCCGCTTCGGCCCGTACGTGACGGACGGCGAGACGAACGCGACGCTGCGGACCGGCGACAGCGTGGAGACGATCACGCCCGAGCGCGGCTACGAACTGCTCGCCGAGAAGCGGGCCAAGGGACCGGCGAAGAAGACCGCCAAGAAGGCCCCGGCGAAGAAGACCGCCGCGAAGAAGGCCACCGCCTCCACCGCCAAGAAGACGGCGGCGAAGAAGACGACCGCGAAGAAGACGACGACGGCGACGAAGACCGCGGCCGCGAAGAAGACGGCGTCGGCGGCGAAGAAGACGGAGTAGTCGTTCCGCGTCGCGACGACACCGCGACGACTGCCGAGGGGCGGAGACCACCGGTCTCCGCCCCTTCGCCTTCCCTCCTCCGGTCCTCCCGTCCGCCTCCTGTCACAGCCTCGTCCGGATGTTCGGGCGGAGGCCACGGGGAGGAAGGGCGTCCGGATAGGGTGGACGGATGACGCGAGCAGAGCAGCCAGACCGTCTCGGCGATTCCGACGCCGCACTCGTCGCGGATTCCCGGGAGCGCGCCGTACGCGCCCTCTTGCGCCACCAGCCGCTGCGCCGGCTGTGGAGCGCCCATCTGCTCGGCAGTACCGGCGACGCCCTCGCCCTCCTCGTCCTCGTCCTCCTCGGTTTCCAGGCGGCGGTGACGGAGGGGGCGCTCGGGGGCGGCTACCGGGGGGCCGCGTTCGCCGTGGCCGCCGTCGTCGGCGCGCGCCTGCTTGCCTCGGTCCTCTTCGGGGCCGTCCTCCTCGGACCGCTGATCTCGCTCACCGGGCCCGGCGGGAAGCTCGACCGGCGCTGGACCATGATCGGCTCCGACGGCGTGCGGATCGCGCTCCTCGTCGTCGCGCCGCTGTGGGTCGACTGGACCCCCGGCAGCGCCCTCTGGTACCTGCTCGGCACCGTCTTCGTCACCGGAGCGGCCGAACGGCTCTGGACGATCAGCCGCGAGGGCGCCGCGCCCGCGCTGCTGCCCGCCCCGCCCCTGGAGGGTTCCGCCGTACGGCCGCTGCCCGACCACCTCGGCGCGCTGCGCCGGCTGTCCCAGCGCACCGGCTTCCTCGCCGTCCCGGCCGCAGCCGTCGTCCTGCTCGCCGCCACCCTGGTCGGCGAACTGCTCGGCGTCGGACTCGACTGGTTCTCGCTGCACCAGGCCGCCCTCGGCTCGTACGTCGCCGCCGGGCTCTTCGCCGCCTCCGTCACCGTCCTGTACGCGATGGCGCTGCCCGGCGGGGAGACGCCCCGGCCCCGCTCGCCCCTGGAGGGCCTGCGCCGGCCGTCCGCGAAGAAGACCGACGCGAAGACGACCGGGGCGAAGACGACCGACGCGGGCAAGGACGGTGCCGCGGGCAAGGACGGCGCCGCGGAGAAGGGGGGCGCCCCGGAGAAGGGCGGCAAGGACGGCCGCACCGGCATCCTGTCCCTCCTCGTCCTCGCCTGCGCCACCGTCGCCGGGGCGATCGCCGCGGCCGCGTCCGTCGCCGTGCTCCACGCGGCCGACCTGGGCGGCGGCCCCGTCACGTACGCCCTCCTGATCCTGGCCCTCAGCGGCGCCACCGCCGCCGGCATCCGCACCGCGGGCTCCGTGCTGCCCGTCCTGTCCCGGCGCCGGCTGCTCGCCCTCGCGATCACCGTCACCGGGGTCGCCCTGATCGCCGCGGGCCTGGTCCCGGACACGGCGACCGTCCTGTTCCTCGCCGTCCTCGCCGGGTACGCGGCCGGGGTCGCCGCGAACACCGGCCACGTCCTCGTCGACCAGGAGACCGAGGAGCCCCGCCGGGCCCGGACCACCGAGCACCTCCAGGCCGCCGCCCGCTTCGCGATGGGCATCGGCGCGCTCGCCGCCCCGCTGCTCGCCGCCGCGATCGGGCCGCACCGGCTCGCCTCCGGCAGCTCCGTCCTGGAGCACGGCGGCGCCGCCTTCACGCTCGCCCTCACCGGCGCCCTGCTGCTCCCGGTCGCCGCGCTCGTCCTCGCGAAGACCGACGACCGGGCGGGCGTCCCGCTCCGGCGCGACCTGCGCGACGCGCTGCGCGGCTCCGACCCGGCCCAGGCGCCGTCCCCGACCGGCTTCTTCATCGCCCTGGAGGGCGGCGACGGCGCCGGGAAGTCCACCCAGGTGCAGGCGCTCGCCGACTGGATCCGCGCCAAGGGCCACGAGGTCGTCGTCACCCGCGAGCCCGGCGCCACCCCGATCGGCAAGCGGCTCCGCTCGATCCTCCTCGACGTGTCGTCGGCGGGGCTCTCGAACCGGGCCGAGGCCCTGCTGTACGCGGCCGACCGCGCCGAGCACGTCGACTCCCTGGTCCGGCCGGCCCTGGAGCGGGGCGCGATCGTCCTCTCCGACCGGTACATCGACTCGTCCGTCGCCTACCAGGGCGCGGGCCGCGACCTGTCCCCGACCGAGATCGCCCGCATCTCCCGCTGGGCGACCGACGGCCTGGTCCCGCACCTGACCGTCGTCCTCGACGTCTCCCCGGAGACCGCGCGGGAACGGTTCACCGAGGCGCCCGACCGGCTGGAGTCCGAGCCGCCGGAGTTCCACGCGCGCGTACGGGCCGGTTTCCTGGCCCTCGCGGCCGCCGACCCCAGCCGCTACCTCGTCGTCGACGCCGGCCAGGAGCCCGAGGCCGTCACCACCGTCGTCCGCCACCGGCTCGACCGGATGCTGCCGCTCTCCGAGGCCGAGGTGAAGGCCGCCGAGGAGGCCCGCCGCAAGGCCGAGGAGGAGGCGCGGCGCAGGGCCGAGGAGGAGGCCGCGCGCAAGGCCGAGGAGGAGCGCCTGGAGCGCGAGCGCCAGGCACAGCTCGCCAAGCTGCGCGCCGAGGAGGAGGAGCGCAAGCGGCGCGAGGAGGAAGAGGCGCGCCGCCTGGAGGCCGAGCGGCAGGCCGAGGAGGCCCGGCGGAAGGCCGAGGAGGAGCGGATCGCCGCCGAGCGCGCCGCCGAGGAGGAGCGCAAGCGCCTCGCGGCCGAGGAGAAGGCCCGCAAGGAAGAGGAGGAGCGGCTCCGCAGGGAGGCCGAGGAGGAGGCCCGGCTGCGGGCCGAGGCCGAGGCGCGCCGCCTGGAGAAGCAGCGCAAGGCCGAAGAGGCCCTGCTCCGCGCCGAGGAGGCGCGCCGGGCCGCCGAGGCCGCCGCCGCCGCGAAGGCGGCGGAGGAGGCCGCGGCGAAGGCTGCCGCGGAGAGGCTCGCGGCCGAGGCCGCCGCGAAGGCCGCGGCCGAGCGCGCCGCCGCCGAACGCGCGGCGGCGGAGCAGGCGGCCGCCCAGCGGGCCGCCGAGGCGAAGGAGGCCCGGGAGCGGGCCGCCCGCGAGCAGGAGGCCCGGGAGAAGGCCGCGGCGGAGCAGGCGGCGGCCGAGGCCGCGGCCGCCGCCGAGCGGGAGGCCCGCGCGAAGGCCGCCGAGGCAGCGCGCCGGGCGGAGCGGAAGAAGGCCGAGGCCGCCGCGCGTGCCGCCGCCGAGCGGGCCGCCCGCGCCGCCGAGGTGTCGGCGAACGAGGTCACGGTGGCCACGCCGATCGTGAAGCCGGACGACGTCACCGTGCCGACTCCCGTGGTGAAGCCGGGTGCCGGGCGCTCCCCGGAGCAGGACGCCCCGACCGGCTCGACCGATGCGGCCGACTCGACCGCCCCGACCGTCTCGCCCGAAGAGGTCACCGTGGCCACGCCGATCGTGCGTCCGGAGGCGGAGGCCCGGCCGGAGCCGGAGACCGCCGTCCTGCCGCAGGTCCGCGAGGAGCGGGGCATCGACGAGACGGCGGTCCTGCCCCGGATCCGCGAGGAGCGCGGCGCCGACGAGACCGCCGTGCTGCCCCCCGTACGGGATCCCCGGAAGCCCCGGGCGTCCGGGCCCGGCGCCGACCGGCTGCCGAAGGACTTCTTCCGCGACGAGCGGGCGGCCGGTTCCGGCGGCGCGCGTGCGGAGGAGCCGCACGGGGCGAACGACCGGACCAGGGAGCTGCCCCAGCTCGACGAGAACGGACGGCCGCGCCGCCGCTCCGACTGGGCCGAGGAGACCCCGCTCGACGACCTGCCGACGCTGGCGGACGAGCTGTTCGGCCCGCACGAGGACGAGGAGCCCCGGCGCCGCCGCTGACGCCTCCCGCGCCCTCCCGCGCCCTTCCGCACGGCCGGACGCCTTCGGGCTCCGGCCGTGCGGCCGTTCCCCGCCTTTCCGGTGGACGGGGACTGTCCGAGGGCTGCCCCACAATGGAGGGCGTACCTGAGGAGGGGCAGACATGGCCGTATGGGACGACCTGGTCGGACAGACCCGAGTCGAGGAGCAGCTCGCTGCCGCCGCGCGCGACGCCGACGCGTTCGTGACCGCCCACGAGACCGGCGGACCCGTTCCCGAGGCCTCGAAGATGACCCACGCCTGGCTCTTCACCGGCCCGCCGGGCGCCGGGCGGGTCGACGCCGCGCGGGCCTTCGCGGCGGCCCTCCAGTGCGTCAGCCCCGACCGGGCCCTCGGCGGGACGCCGGGCTGCGGCTTCTGCACCGGCTGCCACACGACGATGATCGGCACCCACGCCGACCTCACGACGGTCTCCGCCGTCGGTACGCAGATCCTCGTCGGCGACATGCGCGACACCGTCCGCAAGTCCTTCACCGCGCCGGCCAACGGCCGCTGGCAGGTCATCCTGGTCACCGACGCCGAGCGGCTCAACGAGCGGTCGGGCAACGCGGTCCTGAAGGCCGTGGAGGAGCCCGCCCCCCGCACCGTCTGGCTGCTCTGCGCCCCCTCCCTGGACGACGTGCTGCCCACGATCCGCTCCCGCTGCCGCCACCTGAACCTGCGGACCCCCTCGGTGGAGGCCGTGGCCGACGTACTGGTGCGGCGCGACGGCATCGAGCCCGGGGCCGCCCTGGCCGCCGCCCGCGCGGGCCAGGGGCACGTCGGCCGGGCCCGCCGGCTCGCCACGGACGAGCGGGCCCGCGCGCGCCGCGCCGTCGTCCTCAAGCTGCCGGTGCGGGTCGCGGACATCGGCGGCTGCTTCAAGGCCGCCCAGGAGCTGGTCGACGCGGCCGCGGAGGACGCGAAGCAGGTCGCGGAGGAGGTCGACACCAAGGAGACCGAGGAGCTGAAGGCGGCGCTCGGGGCCGCACAGGGCGGACGGATGCCGCGCGGCACGGCCGGGCTGATGAAGGAGCTGGAGGACAAGCAGAAGCGGCGCGGGCGCCGGACCCAGCTCGACAGCCTGGGCCTCGCCCTCACCGACCTCACCGGCTTCTACCGGGACGTCCTCGCCCTCCAGCTCCGCTCCCGCACCCCCCTGACGAACGAGGACGTACGGGACGCGCTGGAGGCCGTCGCCCGCGCCTCCACCCCGGAGCTGACCCTCCGCCGCATCGAGGCCGTCCTCGCCTGCCGCGAGGCCCTCGACCGGAACGTGGCACCGCTGCTCGCGGTGGAGGCGATGACGATGGCGCTGCGGTAGGGCGGGGCGTCCGGATCGGGCACGTCCATCCAGTGGGTCCGGATCCCGCGCGGCGTTCCGTAGGCGACTCGTCACGATTGGACACGGTCCGTACCGGGCCGGATACGCTCCGGGGATGGACTCCAGGCGCTTGCTCCGTACGTCCGCCGCGGCCCTCGCCTCGGCCGGGCTCATCCTCTCCGGCTGCTCGGGCGGGAGCAGCGGCGCCGCCGCGCCCCGCACGACGACCCAGGGGCAGCAGGCGCCCTCCGCCGCGCCCGAGGCGCTGAAGAAGTTCTACGCCCAGAAGGTGACGTGGCGGGACTGCGGAACGAGCGGCTTCCAGTGCGCGACCCTGAAGGCGCCGCTCGACTACGCGAAGCCGGATGGAGAGGAGATCGAGCTCGCGGTCTCCCGGGTACGGGCCACGGGCCCGGGGAAGCGGCTCGGTTCGCTCCTGGTCAACCCGGGCGGGCCCGGCGGCTCCGCCGTCGGCTACCTCCAGGGGTACGCGGGCGTCGGCTACCCGGCTCCCGTCCGCGCCCGCTACGACATGGTGGCCGTCGACCCGCGCGGGGTCGCCCGCAGCGAGCCGGTCGAGTGCCTGACGGGCCCGCAGATGGACGCGTACACCCAGGTCGACCAGACCCCCGACGACGCCGCCGAGACCGAGGCGCTGGGCGCCGCCTTCAAGGACTTCGCGGCGGGCTGCGCGAAGCGCTCGGGGAAGGTCCTGCCGCACGTCTCCACCGTCGAGACGGCCCGGGACATGGACGTGCTGCGGGCGGTCCTCGGCGACGAGCGGCTGAACTACGTGGGGGCGTCGTACGGCACGTTCCTCGGCGCCACCTACGCCGAGCTGTTCCCCGACCGGGTCGGGCGGCTGGTCCTCGACGGGGCGATGGACCCCTCGCTCCCCGCGATCGACCTCAACCGCGACCAGACCGCCGGCTTCGAGACCGCCTTCCGCGCCTTCGCCGCCGACTGCGTCGCCAAGGCGGACTGCCCGCTGGGCACCGGGTCGGTCCCGGCGGCCGGCGAGGCGCTGAAGAAGTTCTTCCGGGACGTGGACGCGAAGCCGCTGCCCACGGGGGAGAGCCGGCAGCTCGGCGAGTCCCTCGCCACCACGGGCGTGATCGCGGCGATGTACGACGAGGGCGCCTGGCCCCAGCTCCGCGAGGCCCTCACCCAGGCGAAGGGCGGCCGGGGGGCGGGCCTCCTGGCCCTCGCGGACAGCTACTACGAGCGCGAGCCGGACGGCGAGTACGCCAACCTGATGGCCGCCAACGCCGCCGTGAACTGCCTCGACCTGCCGGCCGCCTACCGGGACCCGGCCGACGCGGCGAAGGCCGTCCCGTCCTTCGAGAAGGCCTCCCCGGTCTTCGGCGCGGGACTCGCCTGGGCGGCCCTCAACTGCACCTACTGGCCGTCCCCGGCCACCGGCCGCCCCCACCGCATCACCGCCGAGGGCGCCGCCCCGATCCTGGTCGTCGGCACCACCCGCGACCCGGCCACCCCGTACAAGTGGGCCGAGTCCCTCGCCGCCCAGCTCTCCTCCGGCACCCTCCTGACCTACGAGGGCGACGGCCACACCGCGTACGGCCGGGGCAGCGACTGCGTCGACACGGCGATCAACACCTACCTCCTCGAAGGCACCCCTCCGCCGACCGGAAAGCGCTGCTCGTAGGCCCTCTCCGGGCGTGGTCGGACCACCCCCGGAAACTGTGTAGACTTGGCGACGCCGCTGCGCCCACCATGGGACCGCACGGCTTGCCGCCTTAGCTCAGTTGGCCAGAGCAACGCACTCGTAATGCGTAGGTCTCGGGTTCGAATCCCGAAGGCGGCTCAGTCGAAAGCCGGGTCAGATGGATTCTGACCCGGCTTTTTCGTTGCCCGGAACGGGGTCTGTTTTCCGGGTGGCTTGGGTCTCGCCCCCGGGACGTCGTGGAGGAGGGGCGCGTGGGCCCCGCGCGGGTGTATGGCGGACGTACCCTTGCCCGGTGCATTGGTCTAGTCCAAACTGATCATTGACGAAGCCTCTGCAGAGTCGGCCGTGCACGGCCCGCCAGGCCGCCGCCGGTCATGATCGACAGGACGCGGTCATCGGATGAGGGGGATGCCATGTCGGAGCGGGCGCCGGCCACGGGGGACTTCGGGGGCGGGCCGGAGGGTGAGGCGGGGGCGTTCGGTCCGCGGCTCCGGGCGTTCCGCAGGCGGGCCGGGATGAGTCAGGAGACGGCCGCCGCGCGGGCCGGGATCAGTACCAGGGCGTTGCGCGACATCGAGCGCGGGCGGGTGCTGCGGCCCCAGGCGCGGACCCTCCAGCGGCTCGCCGGGGCGCTGGGGCTCAGCAGCGGCGAGCTGGGGGAACTGCTGGCCGCCGGCCGCGCCGGGGCGCCGCGCGGCGCCGGCAGGCCGCGGCTCCTCATCCTCGGCCCGCTCTCCCTGCGGCGCGGCCGGACCCCCGTCCCCGTCACCAGCCCGATGCTGCGCCGCCTGCTCGGGCTCCTCGCGCTCAAGCACCCCGAGCCCGCCACCCAGCAGGAGATCACCGACACCCTCTGGCCGTCCGGGCCGCCCAGCTCCCACCAGAGCCTCGTGCACACCTACGTCAGCCAGGTGCGGCGGCTCCTGGAGCAGGACGGGCCGCGGACCGGGCCGCCGCCCACCGTCGTGCGCACCCCCACCGGCTACCTCCTGGAAGCGGCCCGGAGCCAGATCGACCTCGGCCACTTCGACGAACTCCTCGACCAGGCGGAGCGGCTGCTCCGGGTGCCCGATCCGGCGGCCGCGTACGAGGCGCTGACCCAGGCCCTGCGGTGGTGGCGGGGCCCGGTGCTCGCCGACGCCGACCCGGTCCTGCGCCGGCACCCGGCCGCGGTGGTGGCCGACGAGCGGCGGGTCAAGGCGGTGCTGCTGCACGCCGACACGGCGCTGCTGCTGCACCGGCCCGGGGAGGCCGTCCCGGCGCTGTGGGACATGGTGAACGCCGAGCCCCTGCACGAGGGCCTGCACGCCCGGCTGATCCTCGCCCTCGCCAGCTCCGGCGAACAGGCCGCCGCCCTCAACGTCTTCAACCGGCTGCGCGACCGCCTCGACGAGGAACTCGGCATCGCGCCCAGCGCCGAGGTCCGCGACGCCCACCTGCGGGTCCTGCGCCAACAGCTTCCCCCCGCGCGCCGCCCCGACCGCCCCGCGCCGCCCGAACGCGCCGCGCCCACCGGGCCGTTCCCCGCCCAACTGCCCGCCATGGCGGGCCCCTACGTCGGGCGGCGGCGGCAGATGCGGGAGCTGGACGCCCTCGTCTCGCCCGACCCGGCGGACCGCGCCCACGTGGTGGCGGTGGTCGGCGCGCCCGGGGTCGGCAAGACCGCCCTCGCCAAGCACTGGGCGCACGCCCGGCGCGAACGCTTCGCGGACGGACAGCTCTTCGTCGACCTGCGCGGCCACTCCCCGCTCCCCACCCTGCGCCCCGCCGACGTCCTGGCGCAGTTCCTCCGGGCCCTGGGCGCCCCGCCCGGCCGGCTGCCCGCCGACGAGGACGAGGCCGCCGCCCTGTACCGCACGCTGCTCGCCGACCGCCAGATGCTGATCGTCCTCGACAACGTGCGCGACGCCGAGCAGGTCAGACCGCTCATCCCCGGCGCCCGGGGCTGCGCCGTGGTGATCACCAGCCGCAGCCGGCTCGCGGGCCTCGTCGCCAGCGACGGCGCCCGCCAGCTCGTCCTGGACGTCCTCGACCCCGAGGAGGGCCGCGGCCTGCTCGCCGCCACCGTCGGCGAGAGCCGGGTCGCGGCCGAGGAGGAGGCGGCCCGCAGGCTCGTGCGGGTGTGCGGCGGCCTGCCCCTCGCCATCCGGATCGCCGGGGCGAACCTGCTCGCCCGCGACACCCGCATCGCCGACCACTGCGCCGCGTTACCCGGCGACGACATGCTCAGCCGGCTGCGCGTCGAGGGCGACCGGCGCTCGACGGTGCGGGCCGCCTTCGACCTCTCGTACCGCGCGCTCCCGGCCGAGGGGCGGCGGATGTTCCGGCTGCTCGGCCTGATGCCGGGGCCCGACCTCACCGTGGCCGGGGCCGCCGCCCTCGCGGACGCGACCCCGGCCGGATCGGCCGGCCTCCTCGCCGTTCTGACCGACGCCCACCTGGTACGGGAACGGGCCCCCGGCCGGTTCGGACTCCACGACCTGCTGCGCTCCTACGCCCGCGAACTGGCCGGCCGGGAGGAGGCGCACGCCGCCCGGCAGCGGCTCTTCGACTGGTACCTCCACCGTGCCGACGCGGCGGCCCGGCTGCTCTACCCGGCGCAGACCTTCCCGGACCCGGCCGCCGGGACGGCGCCCCCGGCCCCACCGGTCTTCCCGGACCGCTCCGAGGCCGCCCGGTGGCTGGACGACGAGCGGGAGAACCTGGCCGGAGCCGTCCTCCAGGCGTCCGGGTCCGGCTTCACCACCGTCGCCTGGCGCCTCGCCGAGAGCCTGCACCCCTACCTCGCGACGGGGATGTACACGGGCGACTGCCTCAAGGTCGCGACCGCCAGCCTGTTCGCCGCCGTCGCCGACGGCGAGCTGCGGGCCCAGGCCGCCGCCCAGCTGCGGCGCGCCGAATGCCACCGGGCGCTGGGGAATGAGGCGCAGGCTCGGGAGCTGTTCGCCAGCGCCCTCGAACTCGCGCGGCAGGCCGACTGGACCGAGGGGCAGGTCCTCGCCCTGCGCCGCACCGGCGCCGCTCCCCCCGCCTGCGGCCCCCTCTCCCCGGCCCGTGAACTCACCGGTTGCGGCCACGGGACGGGGGCCGCAACCGCCGCCGACACCCCCGGGCGCGGTCTGCCCCGCTGAGCGGTCCGCAAGGTCTCTTTTCAGTCAACTACTCCTTTGTTACGGGAAGTTGAACCGGAGGAAGGACAAGTACTCCGGCAGTTGCCAGAGTTCTGCCGGTTGCCAGGGGCATACCGCCGACGGCCGCCGGAACCACAGGTCGACACCGGTGCGCGCGGCCGGGAGCGCCCTTCCGGAAGCCGCCGGTCCTCTGGTCCGGCTGTAGGAGCCCGCCCAGCCCGGAGCCATACGGTGGCCGCACCGCACAGCCGTTCCCACACCGTTCCCCCTGCCGACCACATCCGCGCGATCAGAACGAGGTGACGATGGAAACCGCGACACAGCCCCCCCGTCAGGAAGGCCGGAGGGCGGCCCAGGTGGACGAGTTCGTGGTCACGTTCTACGAGTGCGTCCTCGGGCGCGCCGACTTCGCCCCGGCCGGGATCGCCGAGGAGCTGGGCGTCCCGCACCGGCGGGCCGAGCAGGCGGTCGCGGTGCTGCGCGAACTGCGCCTGGTCAAGCCGGCCGGAGGCGGCACGGGCCGGCTCGTCGCGGTCAGCCCGGAGGCCGCCCAGATGGAACTCCTCGTCCCCCTGGAGCGGGAGATCCTCGACGGACGCCGCCGCCTCGCCGGGTTCAAGGGGCAGCTCAGCTCCTTCGTCGCCGCCTTCGAGAAGCAGTCCAGGGCCCGCGCCGAGGCCGTGGTGATCACCGACGACCGGGAGGAGATCGAGCTCCGCCTCCTGGAAGCCGCGCAGGCCTGCACCACCGAGGTCCTGGTGATGCAGCCCTGCGTCGCCCGCGAGACCCCCGAGCTGCGCCTCGCCCGCCCCCTGGTCCTCGACGTGCTGCGGCGCGGCGCGCAGGGCCGGATCCTCTACCCCCACACCGCCCGCGGCGACTCCGACACCCGCGCGCACCTCGGCGAGGTCCTGCCCGCGGGCGGCCGGGTGCGCACCACCAAGGAGGTCCGCGACCGCTTCCTGGTCTTCGACCGGAAGACGGCCTTCATCCCGGCCGGCGAGGGCGACGCCATCGCCGTCGTCTACGACGGCGCGGTCGCGGCCTTCCTGGCCGGACAGCACGCCCGCGTCTGGGAGTCCGCGTTCGACTTCGACTCCGGGGCGGCCGGTTACGCCGGGACGATGGGGGACCTGAAGGCGACCCTCCTCGACCTGCTCGCCTCCGGCGCCAAGGACGAGGCCATCGCGCGCCGGGTGGGCATGTCCGAACGGACCCTGCGCCGCCACGTGGCCGCGATCATGCAGGAGCTGTCGGCCGGCAGCCGCTTCCAGGCCGGCGTCCTCGCCGCCCGGGCCGGCCTGGTCGACCTGGCCCTGGGGAGCGCCGCGTGAGCCGCTACGACCACATCGCGTACACCCCGTCGGTGCGCAGGGCCCAGGAGGAGATGGGCAGCGCCACGGCGGCCGGCCGCCGCCTGCGGGAGCCGGACGGCGGGCCCGACCCGCTCACCGGCGACGCCGCCGACTTCATCCGGGGCCTGGACGGCTTCCTGTTCTCCAGCGTGAGCGAGAGCGGCTGGCCGTACATCCAGTTCCGGGGCGGCCCGCCGGGGTTCGTCCACGTCCTGGACCCGTACACCCTCGGCTACCTGGACGTCCGGGGCAACCGGCAGTACATCACCACCGGCAACGTGCGGGGCGACGACCGGGTCGCGCTCTTCTTCATCGACCACGCCCGCCGGACCCGCCTCAAGCTGTTCGGCCGGGCCACCGTCGTACCGGTGGAGAAGGACCCCGCGCTCGCCGAGCGCCTGGACTCGACCCGTACCGAGGGGACGGTCGAGCAGCTCGTCACGATCCGGGTCGAGGGCTACGCCTGGAACTGCCCCAACCACATCACCCCCCGCTTCAGCCAGGACGAGCTCTCCGACGCCCTGGCGCCGGTCCGCGCGCGCATGGCGCGCCTGGAGGAGGAGAACGCCGCCCTGCGCGCGGAACTCGACGCGCGACGGGGGGACGGCGCTTTCCCGCCCCCTGACGGCGCTTCCCCGCCTCCTGACGGCGCTTCCCCGCTCTCCGGCGGTGCCTCTCCCGCCCCCTGACGGCGGTTTTCGGGGCTTCGTCCGCCGGGCTCCCACTGACCGAATTCGGCAGCCGGTTCCGGGCATTGATGGACCCCCTCCCCGGGGCCCAGTCTGGAATCGGCGAAGAGCCCTCGAAGCGAACGGAGACATCGCGCGATGGTCAGCGACGTGATCGACCGGAACGATCGGTTCCGGGGAATTCTGGACCGGCTCGCCACCAAGTCGATCGACGACTACTACAACCCGTACCGGCTGTTCGAGTGGCCGGACCGGCTCCCCGAGGACATGTGGTGGATGAGCCCCGAACTCACCACCACATACGGCACGGAATGGGCCGAGAAGCTCACTCCGCAGCAGCTCCACGCGCTTTCCAAGCACGAGAGCATCAATTTCTACAGCCTCAATGTGCACGGCATCCGGGAACTCCTCATCGAGGTGGTCAACCGGATCCACACCGCCGGTTTCGAAACGCCGTCGGAGTTCTTCCACCACTTCATCGGTGAGGAGAACGAGCACATGTGGTTCTTCGCCGAATTCTGCCTCCGCTACGGCGGGAAGATCTACCGGCAGCCGGCCGGCGGGGCGGAGGCGGCCGTCCCCTCGGACAAGATCCAGAGCCTGCTGGTCTTCGCCCGCATCCTGATCTTCGAGGAGCTGGTCGACCACTTCAACTCGGCGATGGCCGAGGACGAGCGGCTGCACGAGACGATCCGGGGCATCAACCGGATCCACCACCAGGACGAGTCCCGGCACATCGCCTTCGGCCGCGAACTGGTCAACCTGCTCTACCTCGACCTCAAGCAGACCGCCACCGAGCAGGAGCTGGACGAGGTCTCCACCTATCTGCGCCGCTACATGAGGCACAGCTTCGAATCGCTCTACCACCCCCAGGTCTACCGCGACGCCGGCCTGGAGCGCCCGCACGAGCTGCGCCGCTCCCTCCTGGAGTCCCCGGCCCGCGCCGAGGCCGAGCTGCGCACCTTCCGCAAGACCGCCAAGTACCTGGAGAAGACGGGGATCGTCCGATGAACCGGCTGACCGGGAGCGACGGCGTGCCCGCCCTCGCCATCCTCGGGCCCGGGGCCACCCGGCTCGTCAGGGAGCTCGACGGGGTCTTCACCGGCTGGGGGCTCGCGGACGGCGCCGAGGAGATCAGCGCCCCGCCGCTCTTCCCGGTGACCGACCTGGAGAAGTTCGACGTCTACACCAACTTCCCCCACCTCGCCTGGGTGGCCGGCTCGCTCGACCTGACCGACGACCGGTTCAAGCCGGTGGAGGGGAAGTTCGGGCCCGGCGCGGTCACCGAGGCGCGGTACGGCCTCCCGCACGCCACCTGCTACGGCGCGTACCTCTTCCACGAGGGCGGGGAGGTCGCCGACGACACCCTGGTGACCCTGGTCAACCGCTGCTTCCGCAACGAGGACCACTACGGCGGGCTGCGCCGCCTCGCCAGCTTCCAGATGCGCGAGGTCGTCGCGCTCGGCGGCTTCGACCACACCCAGCGGGTCCTCGCCCGCTTCACCGGACGCATCCAGGCCTTCGCCGCCGCGCTCGGGATCGAGCTGGGCCGGGAGGCGGCGGGCGACCCGTTCTTCCGGAACGACGGCGGCCGCGCGCTGATGCAGAAGCTCAGCCCGGTCAAGTACGAGTTCCAGTACGGCGACCTGGCGATCGCCTCGGTCAACACCCACCGCAACTTCTTCGGCGAGCGGTGCGGGATCCGCCTGGAGTCCGGCGAGCACGCCTACACCTCCTGCGTGGCCTTCGGCCTGGAGCGCTGGCTCGCCGTCCTGACCGAACACTTCGAGGAGGACCTCGACGCGGCGCTCGACGCGGTGCGGACCGCCGCCGCGGGGCTCACCACGACCGGTGCCGCCGTGGGTGCCTCCGTGGGTGCCTCCGTGGGTGGTGCCGCCGCCGAAGCGCCGTGACCCGGCCCCTGATCGGCGTCGACCTCGTCCCGCTCTCCCGGGTACGCGACCTCCTGGGAGCCGGAACCGGCTCCGACCCCGCTTCGGGATCAGGCTCCGACCGCGACCGCGACCCCGGCTCCGACCCCGACTCCGGTCCCGGCTCCGACCCCGGTCCCGTCCTCCGGCGGTTCCTCTCCGTCGAGGAGCTGGCCGTCTCCCGGACGCCGGACGGCGCGCCCGACCCGTCGGGGATCGCCGGGCGGCTCGCCGCCAAGGAGGCCGTCTTCAAGCTGCTCGGCTCGGTCGGGAAGCCCGTCCCCTGGCAGGGCATCGAGGTCCTGCGCGGCCCCGGCGGCCGGCCCGGGGTCCGGCTCTCCGGCCGGGCGGCCGAGCTGGCCCGTACCGCCGGGGTCGGCCCGATCGACGTGAGCATCAGCCACGACGCCGGCTTCGCGATCGCCGTCGCGGCCGCCACCACCCCGTACGACCGCCCCTCCCGCTGGATCAGTGACTCTGAAGGGAATGCCATGAGTTCCGCAGGTATCGACAAGGTCCGGGACTGGATCCTCGGCCGTCACCCCGAGCGCACCGAGCTCGCCTCCGACGTCGACCTCATCGAGAGCCGCCTCGTCGACTCGCTCGCCTTCGTCGAGCTCGTCTACACCATCGAGGACGCCGCGGGCGTCGAGATCGACTTCGACAACATCGACATCGAGGACTTCCAGACCCTCGCCACCATCGAGAAGGCGTTCTTCGCCTGATCCCGAGGAGGGGTCTTCACCATGGACGCTGTCTCGTACACCGCACAGTGGATGGCCGCGGCCCGCGCCGAGGAGTCCGAGCGCGAGGACGCGCTGTTCGTCGACCCGTTCGCCCGCGAACTGGCCGCGCCCCGGGGCTTCGAGCTGATTGAGCGCTACGCCGGCGGCGGTCTGCTGCCCTTCATCTCCATCCGCACCCGGTTCCTGGACGACGCCATCAAGGACGTCCTCGCCGAGAGCGGGATCCAGCAGGTCGTGCTGATCGCGGCCGGCATGGACACCCGCGCGTTCCGGCTCGACTGGCCGGACGGCACCGAGCTCTACGAGGTCGACCACGCCCTCCTGATCGCCGAGAAGCGCCGCCGGCTCCAGGCCCTCGGGGCCGAGCCCCGCGTCGACCGGCGCGAGGTCTCCGCCGACCTCACCCAGGAGTGGCTGCCCGCCCTGGAGGCCGCCGGCTTCGACCGCGACCGGCCCACCCTGTGGGTCGCCGAGGCGCTGACCTTCTTCCTCACCGAGGAGCAGGCCGCCGGACTGCTCCGGCTGCTCGCCTCCGCCTCGGCCCCCGGCAGCCACCTGGCCTTCGACATCCTCGGCCGCGCCCTGCTGCGCAGCCCGTTCTCCAAGCGCTTCCTGGACACCCTCGCCGCCGACGGCACGCCGTGGATCTTCGGCTCCGACGAGCCCGAGGAGTTCCTGACCGCGAACGGCTGGAAGACCACCGACCTGCGCGAGCCGGGCCAGCCCGGCGCCGGCGAGGGACGCTGGCCGTACGACGTCCAGCCGAGGGACCGCCGGGGCGCCAACCGGCTGTGGCTGATCCGCGCCGAGGTCGTGAAGTCCTGATGAGCCAGTCGACCACCGACCGCCGGATCACCCTGGAGCGGATCGAGTCGCACCTGCCCGAGCGCAGCGTGCGGATCGAGGAGCTGGGCGAGCGGCTCGGACTGCACCGGGCGCAGCTCGGCGTGTTCCGCAAGTTCTACGGCCTGGACCGGCTCCGGTACGACCCCGAGTTGCCGCTGCTCGACCTGCTGCGGCCCGCCGCGCGCGGCGCCCTGGCCGCCCTCCCCGAGGGCGGCCGGGTGGACTACCTGGCCTACGCCCACGTCACCCAGGCGGTCGCCCCCGCCGACGTGGACGTGGCCCGGCTGGTCGGCGACGACCTCGGGCTCGCCGACACCGAGGCCTTCGGCCTCAGCCACCAGGCCTGCGTCAGCAGCCTCGGCGCCATCGAAGTGCTCGGCCAGCTCCTCCGCGCGGAGGGCGCCGAGGGCGCGTACGCCCTCATGGTCACCGGCGAGCAGGCGTACTCCCCGGTCGTCCAGCACGTCCCCAACACCTCGATCATGGCCGACGCCGCCGCCTCCTGCCTGATCACCCTGGACGGCGAGGGGGACGTGGTCCGGTCCTTCGCCACCCGGACCCTGGGCGAGTACGCCCAGTGGCTGGAGCTGACCCCCGAGCAGAACACCGAGTTCGGGGAGCAGTACGGCAGCCGGATCGCCGAGGTCATCCACCGGGCGGTGGAGGAGGCCGGGCTGACGCTCGACGACATCGAGCTGGTCATCCCGCACAACGTCAACAAGCTGGCCTGGCGGCAGACCATCAAGGAGCTGGGGGTGGAGCCGGAGAAGGTCTTCCTGGACAACGTCCCCCGCTACAGCCACACCTTCGCCTCGGACGTCTTCGTCAACTACACCACCCTGCGCGACGAGGGCCGCCTGGTGGACGGCGCCCCCTACCTCCTCGTCTCCGTCGGCCTGGGCGCCACCTTCGGCGCCATGGTGATCACCCACCGGGCGGGGGGCGGTCCCCGATGAGCCGTCAGGAACTGATCCTCACCATCGAGAAGGCGCTCGGCGAGGTCCTGGAGCGGCCGGTCACCGGCCTCACGGAGGAGACCGCGCTCTTCGACGAGCTCCAGCTCACCTCCCTCGCGGTCCTGGGGCTCCTCATGACCGTCGAGGAGGCGACCGGGATCTCGGTCGACCCGGAGGCCCTCGACATCGACCACCTGCGGACCGTGGGCTCCTTCGCCGACTACGTCGAGGCCGCCCTCCGCGCAGAGGAGGGGACGTCATGAGCGGACTCGCCGTCCGGGCCGGGGCCTCGGTCCGCGCGCCCGAGGCCCGGGAGCCGGACGACCGGGCGGCCGCGCTCGGCTACTTCCGCGACCTGCTCGCCCCCTTCGGGGAGAAGCCGGACGAGGAGCTGTTCGACGGCGGCCGGCACGTCCGGCACCGGGACCTGGCGGACCTGCTCGTCGCCGACGAGGGCGTCGGCGGCAGCAGGCCCGACCTCCTGATCGTCACCCACGCCCTCCCGGACGTGGTGCCGTTCACCGCCGTCGCGCCCTACCTCACCGACCGCCTCGGCGGCCGGGCGGCCAACTTCGCGATCGCCCAGCAGGGCCTGGCCGCGCCCTTCACCGCGCTGCGGATCGCCTCGGCGTACGAGAAGGCGGGGCGGGCGACGGAGGTGGTGCTCGCGGTGCTCGAACAGACCACCCTGCCGACGCCCTTCCCGCTGGTACGGGACACCCCGCTGACCGACTCGGCCGCCGCGCTCGTCCTCGGGACCGGGGCGGACGACGGGGACGGGAACGGGGACGGCCTCCGGTTCGTCCGGGCGCACTCGGCCGGATCGCCGGCGGACGCGCTCGACCGGGAGCCCGCCGGGGACGACACGCTCCTCGTCCTCGGCCCCTGGGTCGACGGGGACGTCCCCGGGCACACCGGTCCGGTGCACCGGGTGGCCCCGGGCGGCTACTGCACCAGCGTCTGGCTGGACCTCGCCGACCACTGGCGGGAGTGGGCGCGGGACCACCGGCGGATCGTGCTGTGCGACACGGACCCGCGCTCCGGCCGTACGCACACGGCGCTCTTCGCGGGCGGCGGGGCGTAACTCCCTTACTCCGGCGGGCCGTCGCACCCCCGCCCCCACCAGGGGGCGCGACGGCCCGCCGGGCGACCGGCGCACGAGCAGATGACCCACGAGGCACCCGAAGGGAAGGCTGGAACACCATGACCACGGCTGAGGAGCGGACCATCAGGCTGGACTCCGCACGGGCCGGGAGAGGCCCGGCGACCTGGGGCCAGCGGGCCATCTGGGGCGTCGTCACCCGGCTCGGCGACGACGCCCCCCGGTACAACCTGCCGGTCCACCTCCCCGTCTCCCCGCCCCGCCCGGTGGACCGCGTGCTCGCGGACCTGACCGAGCTGCTGCTGCTCCACGACAGCCTGCACACCCGCTTCCTGCCGGACGGCGAGGACGGACTCGAACAGGTCGTGGACGGCAGCGGGGAACTCCCGGTGGAGATCCGCACGGGCCCGGCGGAACGCTCCGGGGAGGACGGCGCCGCCCTCCTCGGCGAGCTGGCCGGACGCCCCTTCGACCACACCCGGGAATGGCCCCTCCGGGTCGGCCTGATCGAGTCCGGCGGCCTGGTCCACCGGCTCGTCCTGGCCGGGGCCCACACCGGCATGGACTACTGGGGCCTCGGCCGGCTCCTGCGCGACCTGGAGTCCGTCCAGGCCGGGGAGACCGCCGCGTCGCTGCGCGCGTCGCGCCCCGCCCTCCAGCCCCTGGAGGCCGCCGACGTCCAGGCCTCGCCGCTCGGCCGCCGCCGCGACGAGGCCGCCCGCCGCTACTGGACCGATCAGCTCACCGCGGGCCCCCGGCGGATCTTCCGGGAGCCCGCGGCGCCGGAGCTCGCGGACGACCCGGACCGCCGGTTCCCCAACGCGCTGCTGCGCTCGCCCGCCCTCGCGGTCGCCGTCGGGCGGGTCGCGGCGGAGCTGGAGGTCAGCGACGCCGCCGTGCTCCTCGGGGCGGCCTCCCACCAGCTCGCCCGGATGTCCGGGAGCGCCGACGTGCTCTTCCAGGTCGTGGTGGGCAACCGCTTCCAGCCGGCCGCCGCCGCCTCGGTCAGCACGGTGGCGCAGGAGGCGCTGTTCCGCCTCACCGACGCGGACCGGGACTTCGAGGACGCGGTGCGCCGGACGCGGTCCGTCGCCTTCAGCGCCTTCCGCCACGCCGCGTACGACAAGTGGGCGCTCGACCGCGAGGTGGCGCTCCTCGTCGAGAAGGGGGAGGCGGCCGACCACTCGTACTGGTGGAACGACACCCGCGACCCCGGCGTCGGGCCCTTCGACGGGGTCGAGCGGCCGAAGGCCGCGCTGAGCGAGCTGATCGGCCGCACCGAACTGCGCTGGCCCACGGAGTTCCCCGCCCGCAGGAACGTCTCGGCGGCGGTGGACGTGCTGACCGCCCCGGGCGCCCTGGACCTGGCCATGACCGCCGACCCGGCCGTGATCGACCGCGCGGGCATGGAGGGGTTCCTGCGCGGGGTCGAGCGGCTGATCGTCGCCGAGGCGATCGCGCTGGGGGACTGATGACACCGCTGACGAAGAGGTACGCGGGGATCGCCTGGACCGACGCGGGCTACCGGGTCGAGGTCCTGGACGGCGCCGGGCGCGCCGTGACGGAGCCGCGCGACTGGGGCGCCGCCCGGGTCGCCGAACTCATCGCCTGGCTGCGGGACCTCGACGGCGGCCCGGCCCCGGCCGTGGTCCTGGACAGCACCAACGGCCTGCTCGACGGCCCGATGACGGCCGCCGGCCTGGAGGTCCACCGCGCGGACCCCTGGCTGCTCCCGCCCCGGCCGCGCTTCGGCTCCGTCACGGCCCGGCAGCTCGCGGAACAAGCCCTGGCCACGCCCGGCGAACTCGCCCGGGTGACCGCCGAGGGCGGCACCCTGACCGGCCGCGCCGAGGAGTACTTCGAGGGCGTACGGCTCGGGGAACCGGCCCAGAAGGCCCTGACGGCGGCCGGGCGCTGCTTCGAGCACGGCCGCCGGGACGTCCCGAAGGTGGCGCTCACCTTCGACGACGGCCCCGACCCGGTCTTCACCCGGCAGGTCCTGGAGATCCTGGACCGCTACGGGGCCCGGGCCACCTTCTTCTGCGTCGGCCACCACGTCGCCGCGCTGCCCGACGAGGTCCGCCGGATCGTCGCGGGCGGCCACGGCCTCGGCAACCACTCCTGGTCGCACCCCTTCCTGTTCGACCTGACGCCGGAGCAGCTGCGCGAGCAGATCGACCGCACGACGGAGGAGCTGGACCGGGTGGCGGGCGAGGCCCCGACCTGGTTCCGGCCGCCGTACGGCGCGCTGAGCCCCGGGGTCCTCGCCGCCCTGGAGGAGCACCCGGCCACCCTGACGATGTGGGACGTCGACGCCCGCGACTGGTCGAGGCCGGGGCCCGAGCAGATCGCCAAGACCGTCCTGGAGGGCGTCGGCCCCGGCTCGGTGGTGCTGATGCACGAGGGCGCCGGGGACCGCAGCCAGACCGTGGCGGCCCTCCCGGCGATCGTCGAGGGCCTGCTCGAACGCGGCCTGCAACCCGTCCCGCTGGCGGAGCTCGCCGCCCCGCCCGGCCCCGCGGGCCACTGAACCCCCGCACCGCGCACCGCGACCAACGACCGGAGGACTGAAGGGTCATGGAAGAACGCTTGGCAGAACCCGCGGAGGCGGCGCCCCCGCCCGTGAAGGACGGGTCCGGCGAAGGGCCGCCGCCGGGAGCGCGGGCGACGGGACCGTCCCCGGACGAGCCGGCGATCTGGTCCCGCAACTTCCGGTACTACTTCGTCGCCCGCAGCTCCGGCCTGCTCAGCTGGGCCATGCTGCCGGTCGCGGTCGCGGCCGGACTGCTCAGCGGCGGCTACGGCCTGGACACCGCCGGGTACTCGATGGCCTTCCTGGTCGCGCCGTTCGCCGGCCTGGTGCTCTTCGGCGGGGTGCTCGCCGACCGGTTCACCGCCCGCCGGATGATGATCATCGCGGACCTGGCCAACCTCACCGCCCACGTCCTGCTCGCCCTCCTCTTCATCCACGGCATCGACCACCTGTGGCAGCTGTACGCGCTGCTCGTGGTCGCCGGCACCGCCAACGCCCTGTTCCAGCCGGGCGCCTCCTCGACCGTCCCCCTGGTCTCCCGCGACGTCCAGGGCGCCAACGGCGTGCTGCGCACCTCCGAGGCGATCACCGGCCTCGGCGGCCCGGCCCTGGCCGGCACCCTGGTCGGCTTCGGGTCCACCGGCTGGGTCATGGTGATCTCCGCCGTCGCCTACGGCACCAGCGCGATCTGCCTGTTCGCCCTCCGGCTCGGCGTGGTGCCCGCCCCGCCGGCCGGCGAGGGCCTGTGGCGCAACCTGGCCGTCGGCTGGCACGAGTTCCGCTCCCGCAGCTGGCTGTGGGGCGTCATCCTGATCTGGATGTTCTACGCGGTGCTCTCCTGGGGGCCGCAGCTGTCGGTGGCCGCCGGCGTCATCGTGCCCGAGCACGGCGCGCGGGCCTTCGGCCTGATCAACGCCGCCCTCGGCGCCGGAACCGTGGCCGGCGGGCTCCTCGCGATCCGCTACAAGCCCCGGCGGCCGCTCGCCGCCGGTGCCGTGGCGATGATGGCGTACCCGCTCTACCCGCTCGGCATCGTGCTCGGCTGGCCGGTGTGGCTGCTCATCGCCGCCCAGATCCTGGTCGGCGCCGGGATCGGCGTCTGGGGCGTCATGTGGGCCACCAGCGTGCAGACCCAGGTGCCGGGCGAGGTCCTCAACCGGGTCCACGCCTACGAGGTCGCGGGCTCCGTCGGCATGTACCCGATCGGCAGCGCGCTCGCCGGGCCCGCCGTCGGCGCGTTCGGCACCGACACGGTCCTCGTGGTGGGCGTCGTGGTCTCCTTCCTCACCGCCTCCGCCCTCCTGGCGGCCCGCCCGATCCGCACGCTGCACCGTGTCCCGGACCGCGTCTGACCGGTCCCGTACGCCCCTGTCCGGCCGGATCCGCACGCCCGTCGACGGCGTGCACCACCTGGCCGCCCGGAACGCGGAGGTGCTCGGCACGCTGCCCGTCGCCGCCGCGGACCGGGCGGCCGCCGCCGGGCTGCCGCCGTGGCGCGCGGCGGAGCACCTGGCCTCGCGGACGCTGCTGCGGTTCCTGCTGCGGGAGACCGGCGCGGACGCCGGGGACGGGCCGGTCGGCGCGCTGCCGGGCGGCCGCCCGCACCTGCCCGGCCGGCCCGGCCTGGGGGTGAGCCTCTCGCACTCCTCGGGCTGGGTCGCGGCGGCCGTCGGCCGGGGCCGGGACGTCGGCGTCGACGTGCAGGTCCCGGCCGCCGTCGGCGACCGGCTGCTGCGGCTCTGCTGCGCGCCCGGGGACGCCGACGTCCTGGCCGCCCTGCCCGAGGCGGCGCGCAGGTCCGGCTTCGCCCGGGTCTTCGCCGTCCAGGAGGCCTGCGTGAAGGCCGTGGGGAAGGGCCTCTCCGGCCGCCCCTGGACCGTCCCCGTGCCCCTCGGCGCGCGGACGGGCACCTGGAACGGCGTCCACTGGTCCGCCCCTCACGACGACGATGACGACCGAGACGGGGACGACCGCGACGCGGTACCGGTGGCCTGCGCCTGGACCGTACCGGCGGCGCCGGTGCCGGAGCGGGTCGGAAGACGGGGAGGGTCCTGACCCGTACGGCGGCCCGGCCCGCGACGGCCGCGCGCCGCACGGGCCGGTCCGCACGCGGGCGGACGGATCCGGCGGCGGGGGCGCGTGCCCCGCCGCCGGATCCCGGTCCCGCGTGCGTCAGCTCGCCGGTTCAGTCGCCGTGGCCGGTGCCTCCGCTGCCGAAGCCGCCGCTGGAGATGCCGCCCCACTTGCGCTTCTCCTCGTCCGGCGGCTGGGGCGAGGTCTCCGTGCCGGAGTGGTTGAGCTGGTACGGCATGAGGCGGTGCTCGGCGTCCGTCCGCGGCATCTCGGCCCCCTGCCGGTACTCGGTCGCCTCGCCCGGCAGGGCACCGTCGTCCGGCCGGTGCGGCTGCTCCTCGGGCTTCGGCGGCGCCGGTTCGCGGTTGCGGACCCGGAAGCCGAACCAGAAGGCGCCGAGGAGGACGGCGACGACGACGAGCCCGCCGAGAACCTGTGCCAGACCGGACTGCCAAACTCCAGCCGCCAGGTTCTCTGCTGCGCTGAGAGTGTTCATATCTACGGATTACCCGATTCCGCTTCTTTGGATGCGCCGGGCGGAGATCTCTTCGGATTTATCTGAAACATCTGCGGGCCCCCACGGCGTCAAGAGGGTGTACGACGACCACACGACGTGACCGATACGGCGTGACCGAAACGGCGTGACCCAGGCGACGTGACCGAGACGAGGAGGGGCATGAGAAAGTCCCGCGCGAACGAGTTCCTGGAGTTCGCCTCCGCCCGCTCGGGACCCCTCTACCGTTCGGCGTGCCTGCTGACCGGCGGGGACACCCACCTCGCCGAGGACCTCACCCAGGAGACGCTGGGCCGGATGTACGCCCTGTGGGGCCGCGTGGCACGGATCGGGAACCCCGCCGCGTACGCCCAGACCGTGCTCGTCCGCACCTTCCTCAGCCACCGGCGGCGCCGCTCGGCCACCGAGCGCCCGCTCGGCGAGCTGCCGGACCGCGTCTCCGACTCCGGCGCGGACCCGGCGCTCCGGATCGCGCTCCTCGACGCCCTCGCCGGGCTCGCGCCCAAGGACCGGGCGGTCGTCGTGCTGCGCTACTGGGAGGACCGCAGCATCGAGGAGACCGCCGCGGCCCTGCACGTCAGCTCCGCCGCGGTCCGCACCCGGTCCGTACGGGCCCTCGCCAAGCTGCGGGAACGGCTCGGCGGCAGCCTCGCCGAGTTCGCCGTCCACTGACCCGGACCTCCCGCACCCCTCTCCCACGTCCCTTCCCGCCCCGAACCCGAGACGGTGATCCCGCATGTCCCGAACCGAAGGCCCCCGGCACGAGAACCCCCCGCACGACGGCTTCGAGGAGGAGCTCGGCGCGGTCCTGCGCCGCACCGGCGACGGCTTCGCCGCCGACGACCGGCGCGGGCTCGTCGAGGGCGGCCTCCGGCGCGGCCGGCGCCGCCTGATGCGCCGGAGGCTCGCGGTCACCGGCAGCGCCCTCGCGCTCGTCGCCATGGGCGTCGGCGGGGTGTACGGCGGCCTGCTCTTCGGCCCCACCGGAGCGGTGGACACCGCGTCCGTGGCGGGGGAGCCGACCTCCGCCGCCGAACCCACCGGCCCGCTGCCGGACATGGCGCGGATCCCGGTCAAGGAGGCAGCGGCCGTCCTCAAGGCCCACACCCCGGCCGGACAGTGGACGTTCGACGGCGAGAACGGGCTGGGCCAGGGCGTCCTCGGCGTGTACGACGACGGGAACGGCAAGGCCGCCGTCACCGTCTTCCTCTCCCGCTCCTTCGGCCCCGGCGAGGCGGGCGAAGGCCTGGTCGCCTGCCCCGACAAGGCCCACGACCCCGACGTCGAGTGCGCCACCGAGACGATCCCCGGCGTCGGCCGGCTCATGCGCCTCCAGGGGTACGAGTACCCCGACCGGCGCGAGGAGACCAAGAACTGGCGGGCGACCCTGCTCACCGAGGACGGCTTCATCGTCGACGTGAACGAGTACAACGCCGCCGCCGAGAAGGGCGCCCCGATCAGCCGGGAGAACCCGCCCTTCACCCTCACCCAGCTCAAGGCCCTCGTCACGGCCGACGCCTGGAAGCCGCTGCTCGCCAAGCTGCCCGATCCGGCGCGGCCGAGCACGCCGCCGAGCGTGCCCGACGAGCCCTCCGGCGAGGCCGTCCGGACCACCCTGCGCTCCCTCCTCCCCGAGGGACTGGAGGTGAAGGACGAGGGCAGGGTGGACGACTACGGCTACTTCCACCTGCTCGTCGACGACGGCAAGGGCATCGGCTTCGTCGAGATCAACGTCCAGACCGGCATGGAGGAGGTCGCCGAGCACCTGCACGCCACCGGGGCCACCACCCTGCCCGACGGCCGTCTGGTCGGGGTCACCGAGGGGGTCGCGGAGAAGGGCGGCGACGGCGTCGTCGTCCGGACCGTCGACACCCTCACGCCCGAGGGCTTCCGGGTCGTGATCACCACCCTCAACTCCGACGGGTACCGGGCTCCCGCCACGCGCGCCGAACCCGCCCTGACCGTCGAGCAGTTGAAGGCGATCGCGCTGAGCCCGAAGTGGCAGAAGCCGATCAAGTAGGCCCGTGGCGAGAGGCGTACGGGGGTGAACCCGGCCCCCGTACGCCCTACTTCGCGTCCGAGTACCGCTCCACCGTCGCCGTCGTGAACGGGAACCGCACCGGGGTGTCCCCGAAGGTGATCCTGCCCGCCTCGTCCCCGGCCGCGCGGATCGCCTCCGTGACGGCCTCCGCCTCCTCGGCCGGGCAGTGCACGATCACCTCGTCGTGCTGGAAGAAGACCAGCTCCGCCCGCATCCCGGCGAGGGAGCGCCGCAGGGCCGCCAGCATCAGGAGCGCCCAGTCGGCGGCGCTGCCCTGGACGACGAAGTTGCGGGTGAAGCGGCCCCGCGCCCGGGTGTTCCCGGAGGCGTACCCCGGGGTGAACTCGCCTTCCTCCACGACCGGTTCCTCCCCGCCCTCCTGGGGCAGGCCCGCCTCGTCGGCGTCGCGCGCGCCGACCGCGGGCGGGCTGGTCCTGCCGAGCCAGGTCCGGACGAGCCGGCCCTCCTCGCCCGCCTTCGCCGCGTCGTCGACGTACCCCACGGCGAGCGGGAAGCGGCGCCGCAGCGCCGCCAGGTTCTTCAGGCCGTCGCCGCTGGTCTGCCCGTAGATCGCGCTGAGGAGCGCGAGCTTGGCGTGCTCGCGGTCGCCGGAGAAGGCGCGGGCCGACAGCCGCGTGTACAGGTCGTCGGGGTGGCCCGCGACCTCCATCAGGCCCGGGTCGCGGGAGATCGCCGCGAGGACGCGCGGCTCCATCTGGTCGGCGTCGGCCACGACGAGCCGCCAGCCCTCGTCGGCGACCACGGCCCGCCGGATCACCTTCGGGATCTGGAGCGCCCCGCCGCCGTTGGTCGTCCAGCGCCCGCTGACCGTGCCCCCGGGCAGGTACTCCGGCCGGAAGCGGCCGTCCCGCACCCAGTCGGCCAGCCAGGACCAGCCGTGCGCCGTCCAGATCCGGTACAGCTTCTTGTACGCGATCAGCGGCTCCACCGCCGGGTGGTCGACCCGCGCCAGCTCCCAGCGGCGCGTGGAGGCCAGCTTGACGCCCGCCTGCCCGAAGGCCTTGACCACGTCGGCGGGCAGGTCGGGCCGGACGCGCCGGCCGAGGGCCGCGGACACCTCGCCCGCGAGCTCGGCCAGGCGGCGCGGCTCGCCCCCGCCCGCGTACCGCTCGCCCAGCAGTTCGTTCAGCAGCTCCCGGTGCACGTCGGCCCGCCACGGCAGCCCGGCCCGCTGCATCTCGGCGGCCACCAGCATCCCCGCCGACTCGGCGGCCACCAGCAGCCGCATCCTGCCCGGGTGCTCGACCCGGTCGTGGCGGCGGAGCTGCTCCGCGTAGACCGCGAGGAGCCCCTCGAAGGACACGGGGGCCACCCGGCGCGGCTCGAACAGCGAGTCCTGCGAGCCCGGTTCGGCGGTGCGGGGCGGCGGGTCGGGCGGCACCGGACCGTTCCGCAGGCGCGCCCAGGCCGCGGCCGCCGAGCGGGGCTCGCCGAGCCGTCCCTCGGCCCCCAGGAGCAACTGCTCGGCGTCCTCCACGTCGTAGCACCGCTCGACCCGCACCCCGGCGGCGAGCAGCCGCGGATACACCTCGGCCGTCGACCGCCACACCCACCGGGCCACCTCCGGCCGGTCCCGCACGGCCGCCACCAGGTCCGGCTCGCGCCGCACCGGCCCGGCGGGCGTCCCGTCCGGGCCGAGGGGCGCGAGCAGCGCTCCGTCCCCCTCCTCCTCGGCGGCCAGCGCCCACCTCTCGCTCATGCGGCCGAGTCTGGCAGCCACCACTGACAAACGCGGGACCCCTACGCTGTGGCGCGGTCACCGGATCGGCACGTGGAGGGGGAGGACGATGTACACGAGGTCCCTGGGGGACGACGGGGCGGAGCTGTGCCCGCTCGAACCGTGGCAGGCGGACGAGTTCCTGGCGCACATGGACCGGGGGCGGGAGTTCATCGGCGCGCGCAACGCGCTCCCGGACGTCGTCACCGACCTGGAGTCCAGCCGGGCCTTCCTGCGCCTGTACGCGGAGAGGACGGCGGCCGACACCGGCCGCATCCACGGCATCCGGCTCGACGGGACCCTGGTCGGCGCCGTCATCCTCCGGACGCTCGACACCGCGAACGGCACGGCCGAGGCGGGCTGCTGGCTGGAACCGGCCGCGACGGGCCGGGGCCTGGTCACCCGGGCGGCGCGGGCGCTCGTCGACTGGGCGATCGAGGCGCGCGGCATCCACCGGGTGGAGTGGGTCGTCTCCTCCGACAACGCCCCGAGCATCGCCGTGGCCCGCCGCCTCGGCATGACCCGGGACGCGGTCCTCCGCGAGAGCCACTCCCACCGGGGCCGCCGCCACGACGAGGAGGTCTGGTCGGTCCTGGCGGGGGAGTGGCGGTCGGCGAAGGCGGTGAGGGCGGCGAGGGCGGCGTAGCCGCCGGGGACGAGCGCCTGGGACTGGGACCGGGGCCGGACCCCGGACCGGCGGGGCGGGTACGGAGCCCGGACCGGGGCGGTGACCCGGCTCCGACCCCGGTCACCGCCCCGTCGTCCCACCATGGCCGGTCGGCGGACCGGGCGCCACGCGGGGGAGCCCTTTCAGGTCCGGCGGGCGCCAGGCAGGGAGCCCTTCAGGTTCTGGCGGAGCCCCGCGTCAGGCCCGACGCCGGGAGCCTTTCAGGTCCTGGGAGCGCCCCGTGTCAGGCGCCACGCCGGGAGGGCCGAGGCGGTGATCGCGACCGTCGCGCACACGCCCGTCGCCGTGCCGACCGCCGTCCAGGGCAGGACCAGGGCGACCGGGGCCGAGAGGGCCGCCAGGCCCGCGCCCAGGGTGCCGAGGACGGCCGCCGTCACCGCGAGGCCCAGGACCGCGCCGATCGCGACGGCGAGCGCCGCCTCGCCCGTCACCACCCGCAGGACCTGGGTCCTGGTGGCCCCGGCGAGCCGCAGCGAGGCCAGTTCCGGGCCCCGCACCGAGGTGGCCATGAGCAGGGTGTTCGCCAGGCCGATCACCGTGTAGACGAGGGCGATGCCCAGGACGAGGACCATGCCGAGCCGGGTCTGCGGGCTGCTCGCGGGCCGCTCGGCCGCCGCCCACGCGTCGGCGGTCGCGACGGTCCCGCCGCTCGCCTCCAGGGCCCGGACCGTCGCCGCCCCGCCGCCGCGCGCCTCGATCCGGTCGAGGGCGGCGCCCGGCGCGTTCGCCCGGGTGACGTACGGCCCGTTGTCGCCGGTCCCGCGCGCGAGGACGGCCGCGACCCGGAGCCGTACCGGACCGCTCCCGTCCGCCCGCCACACCTCCACCGGCTCGCCGACCCGGCGCCGCTCGAACTCCTCGTGGACGACGATCGACCGGTCGTCCAGGTCCCGCAGGTCCCCCGCGACCACCGGGAGCCGGGCGAGCTCCGCGAAGGCGGCCGGGTCGGCGACCGCCCGCGCCCCGTACTTCACGACGGCCTCCGCCCCGTCCCGTACGAAGACGGAGGTCGCCCCGCTGGCGGAGACGACGGCCCCGGCCGGGACCGCCGTCACCGGCCGCAGGTCCGTCCCGCTCGCCACGTGCGCGGCGGCCGTGTGCTCCCGCGTCTCCACCCCCTTCGCGCGCGTGACGCCCGCCGCCGCGCCGAAGAGGGACCCGGCGAGGGCCACGGTCACCAGGACGGGCGCGGCGACGGCGGCGGTGCGGCGGACGGAGGCCGCGGCGTTCTCCCGTACGAGCGTCCCCACGGCCCCCCGGAGCCGTACCGACCGGGCCACGGGCCGGACGAGGAGCGGTGCGAGGGGCGCGGTGCCGCCGATCAGGAGCAGGGGGAGGGTCGTGTACGTCTTCCGCTTGAGCAGCTCGGACGGCTCGGTCGCGCAGGTCCAGACGAGCAGCCCCAGACCGGTCAGGAGCAGCGCCGCGCCGGTCAGGGCCCGGCCGGCGGGCAGGACGTCGGCGTCGACGTCCGCGTCGCGCAGGGCGGCCTCCGGGCCGGTCCGTCCGGCCCGGAGGGAGGCGGCGAGGGCCCCGGCGAGGGCGACGGCCGGGCCGGTCCAGAAGGCGGCGTGGTACGGCCAGGAGGCCCCGCCGATCGTGAACCACGCGGGCGCGAGGCCCCCGTCGACGAGGATTCGGGCGAGCAGGGGAGCGGCCGGGGCGCCCAGGGCGCATCCGGCGGCGGAGGCGAGCGTGCCGAGCACGGCGGCCTCGGCGAGGAGGAGGCGCCGGACCTGCCCGGGGGTGGCCCCGGCGGTCCGCAGGAGCCCGAACTCGCGGCGCCGCAGCGCGACGGCGAACGCGAACGTCGACGCGACGACGAAGACGGAGACGAAGGCGGTGACGCCGCCGGAGGTGCCGAGGAGGGCGTTCAGGGAGGTCAGCGCGCGGGCGTCCCGCTCGGGGTCGGGGTCGGCGCGCACCCGCTCGGCCCCGGTGAGGACTTGGGCCCGGGCGCCGACGAGGGCCCGGACCGGGCCGGCGGGGGCGTCGACGCCGACGGCGTCGGAACCGCCCGCCGCGGTGACGGCCCACCGGGCGCGCAGCTCGCGCAGCAGCCCCGCGTCCACAGGCTGTGGACGGTCGAGCCGCCGCTCCACCGGTACGGTGCCGGGCCCGCGCCGCACGTCGAGCACCAGCCGGTCGTGCCCCATGACGACGACGGGCGAGGAGGCGAACCGTTGAGGAGAACGCTCGGGCGCGTGAGAAGTGGCGGCCAGCCCGAGCCCGGTGACGACGAGCAGCCCGACCCCGAGCGCGAGCGCGACGAACCCTCCGAGGAGGGAGGCCCAGCGGGCCCGGAGCCCGGAGAGGAGGAGGGTCAGCACGGGGCGCCTCCGGCGGAAGCGACGGCGTCCCGACCCTGCGGGGCCCGGGTCTCCGAGGCCCTCCGGGTCTGCCCGGCCCCGCACCCCTCCCGGGTCTCCCCGGCCCCCCATCCCTCCGGCGCCGCCGTCCTCGCCGCGACCGTCTCCACCGCAGGACCGTGCAGTTCGGCCGCCACGCGGCCGTCGACCAGGAAGACCACGCGGTCCGCGCGGGCCGCCGCCACCGGGTCGTGGGTGACCATGACGAGCGTCCGGCCGTCCCGGTCGACCAGGTCCCGCAGTAGGTCGAGGACCTCGCGGCCGGTCGTCGAGTCGAGCGCGCCGGTCGGCTCGTCGCAGAACAGGACGGCCGGCCGGGTGATCAGGGCCCGGGCGAGCGCGACCCGCTGCCGCTGGCCGCCGGACAGCTCGCCCGGCCGGTGCCGTTCGCGTCCGGCGAGGCCGACCCGGGCCAGGGCCTCCCGGACCTCCGCGCGGGACGGCCGGCGGCCGGCGAGCCGGAGCGGCAGGGCCGTGTTCTGCGCGGCGGTCAGGGAGGGCAGCAGGTTGAAGGACTGGAAGACGAAGCCGATCCGGTCCCGCCGCAGCAGCGTCAGGCGCCGCTCGCTCAGCCCCTCCAGGGAGGTCCCGCCGATCTCCACGGTCCCGGAGGTCGGCCGGTCGAGACCGGCGGCGCACCGGAGGAGCGTGGACTTGCCGGAGCCCGAGGGGCCCATGACGGCGGTGAAGGTCCCGGCCCGGAAGTCGAGGTCGACGCCGTCGAGGGCGCGGACGTCCCGGTGGTGGCGGGTGAGTCCCCGGAGCCGTACGGCCACGGCGGCGGGGGCGCGGGTGTCGGTTGCGGTCATGGACCCAGCGAACCGTTTCCGCCGCCCCCGATCACGACCACTGGCGGGCGTCCCGGGGGTAGGGCCAGGCCCACCCCCGGGAGGCGGGGCTGAGACCATCGGAGGGAGACGGGGACGGACGCACGGACGAGGAACGGGACGCGAGGACGGCGTGGGCACCACCATCGACAAGGCCTTCGAGGCGCTGTACGCGAGCGACGACGGGTCGCTCGACACGGCGGCCTCGCTGCTCGCCGCCGACCGGGGCGCGGACGCGGAACTGGTCCGGCGCGGCGAGGAGTTCGTGAGGACGCTGTGGGGGCGCGGCTGGCAGCCCGCCGACCTCGTCCGGGCGGCCCGCCGGGACCTCGCGGACGAGCACGTACGGCTCCTCGCGGGGCTGATCAGGACGGAGACGGCGGGGTACGGGCGGCTGCCGCGCCGCTGGGAGGCGCAGCTGGACGGGCTCCCCGACGGCCCCGGCCGCCCGGCGGACCGCTTCTCGTACGCGACGGCCGTCCTGGAGCTGTACCGGCTCCTCGTCCGGCTGCCCCGCCTGGACGCGGTCGGCCCGGCGCCGGGGGAGGCGCTGCCGCCGCCGGTGGCGGGGGAGCCCCGGATGCTGGGCCGGATCAGGGCGCTGCTCGCGAAGGCCGAGGCGACCGGCTATCCGGAGGAGGCGGAGGCGCTGACGGCCAAGGCGCAGGAGCTGATGGCCCGGCACAGCCTGGACGAGGCGACCCTCGCGGCGGGAGCGCCGTCCCCGGAGACGCCCGGCGCGCTGCGGATCGGGGTGGACCCGCCGTACGAGCAGGCGAAGGCGATCCTGCTGGACGCGGTGGCGACGGCGAACCACTGCCGGGCGGTGTGGAACGAGGCGTACGGCTTCTCGACGGTGGTCGGCTTCGAGACGGACCTGGACCCGGTGGAGCTGCTCTACACCTCGCTGCTGGTGCAGGGGACGGCGGCGATGACGCGGGCGGAGGCGGAGCAGCGGGCGGGCGGCCGCAAGCGCACCAAGGCCTTCCGGCAGTCCTTCCTCCTCGCGTACGCGAACCGGCTGGGCGCCCGGCTCTCGGCCACGTCCCGCCGGGTGGCCGCCGAGGCCCCGACCCTCCTCCCGGCCCTCGCCTCCCGCGAGGCCGCCGTCACCACCCGCACGGACGAGCTCTTCCCCGAGACCCGCACCACCCGCGTCCGCGCCGCCTGGGACGAAGCGGGCTGGACCCACGGCGCGACGGCCGCCGACCGGGCGACCCTCCACCCGGAACGCCGCCGGGTGGAGGACGCCTCCCGAAACCCGTCCGCCGGGTAGCCCCGGGGGCCCGGCTCCCCTGTGAGGTCCCGGTTCCCGGAGGCCTCCGGTCCTGGAGGGCCCGCGCTGCGGGGAGACCAGGTCCCTCCGGAGCCCCGCTCCGGAGCCGGTGACCTATTCATGGTGAATCATGGCGATACGCTTCCCGCATGAGCTGGCTCCGGGCGTTGAAGGGGACCGCCCGCTCCGGCCTCACCGTCGAGCGGCGGCGGCTGGAGCCGTGGGGGGCGGCGCGGGGCGCGCTGGGGCTCGCGCTCGTCGTCGGGTTCTCGCTCGCGCTCTTCGGGCCCACCGTCGCCGTCTCCTCCGCCTTCGGCGCCTTCCAGGCGGCCATCGCCACCTTCCAGCGCTCCTGGCGCCCCCGCCCCACCCTCGCCCTCGCCTCCGGCGCCAGCCTCGCCGTGTCGACCTTCATCGGCTACCTCACCGGCGCCCACGACGGGCTCTTCCTCGCCCTCCTGCTCCTCTGGACGTTCCTCTCCGGCCTCGCCTGGGCCGCGGGCCCGACCGCCGGCCTCATCGCCTCCTCCAACGTGGCGATGATGCTGGTCACGGTCACCCTCCCCACCTCCGTCGCCACCGCCGCCGGCCACGCCGCCGTGATCTTCGCGGGCGGCGTCGTCCAGGCCGCCCTCGTCGCCCTCCTCCCGGTCCGCCGCTGGGGCGCCCAGCGCGACGCCCTCGCGGACGCGCTCACCGCCGAGGCGGACTACGCCCGCCGCCTGCGCCACGACCCGGTCGCCCCCTTCGACCCCGTCCCGCTCATGACCGCCCGCAACGCCGCCGCCGTCACGCCCCGCCAGGCCCGCCGCCGCCCGGCCGAGCTGCACGGCTCCCGGGGCCTCGCCGAACGCATCCGCCCCGTCCTGGCCTCCCTCGCCGACCCGGCCGTCGGCGTCCCGGGGGAGGGGCCGCAGCGCGACCGGGTCCGGGAGCTGCTCGACGCCGCCGCCTCCGTCCTCGACGCCGCCGCGCTCGCCATCCGCCACGGCGACCCGGTCGTCCTGCCCGCCCCGGCCCTCGCCGCCCTCCGCACCCCCGACACCGGCTCCGTCCTCACCGGCCCGCCCCGCCGCGCCGCCGTCCGCCTCGCCGCCCTCCTCGGCGACGTCCTGGAGACCGCCGACCCGCACGCCGAGACCCCGGTCCGCACGGGCGTGGCCCGCTCCCGGCCGACCCTCACCCGCCTCGCCCCCCTCGTCCTCGCCCGGGTCCGCGCCGAGCTGCGCCACGAGTCCCCGGTCCTGCGCCACGCGATCCGCGTCTCGGTGGTCACCGCCGCCGGCTACCTCCTCGGCACGGTCCTCCCCTTCGGCCACGGCTACTGGGCCCCGATGGCCTCGGTCATGGTGATGCGCCCGGACTTCTCGCAGACGTACGCCCGCTCCGTGGCGCGCTTCGGCGGCACCCTGGTCGGCGTGGGCCTCGCGACGGCGGTCGTGCGCTCGGCCCACCCGGACGCGTACCTCTCCGCCGGACTCGCGGTGCTCTGCGCCTTCGGCATGTACCTGCTGATGCGGACGGGGTACGCGGCGAGCCAGGTCTGCGTCTCCGCGTACGTCGTCTTCCTGCTCGGCACGGCCGGCGAGGGCGTCGACCAGACCGTACGGGAGAGGGTGCTGCTCACCCTCCTCGGCGGGCTCCTCGCGATGCTGGCGTACGCCGTCTACCCCGCCTGGGAGACGCCCCGGCTGCGCGGCCTGCTCGCGGACTGGCTGGAGGCGATCGGGCGGTACGCGGCGGTCGTCGCCGCCGGATACGCCGAACCGGCCGGTCCGGCCGACCCCGTCGTCCGCGAGGCGCTCCTGCGGACCCGCGCCGCCCGGATCGCCTGGCAGGAGGCGCTGGACCGCGCGGCCCACGAGCCGGTACGTCACCGGGGGCTCTCGCACGCGGCGGTGGAGCAGGCCGAGCACGCGCTCGGGGAGTTCGGCCGGGTCGCGATGCTCATGGAGGCGCACCTGCCCGACCGCGACGCCGCGCCCCTCCCGTACGCCGCCGCCCTCGCCGGATCCCTGCGCCGGTCGACCGAGCGGGGCGCGAAGGAGCTGCGGGAGCGCGCGGAACCGCGCTGGGACGACCTGCGGGAGACCGTCGACGCCTGGTCCGACGACCCGCCGGACCACTTCCTGCTCCACAAGGGCGCCGTCCTGCTCCTGGAGAGCCTGGACGAGCTCGCGACCGCCCTCGCGGAGACCGCGCCGGGCCGCTGATTCCGGCGGCACGTCATCCGTCGGCGGGGCGGGCGGAGTTGAGAGGGGTGAGGGGCGCGGACGGCTGCGCCCCCGGACCCCGGGAGCACTCGGATGAGGAAGTACCTGTCGGCCGCGGCCGGCGTCACGGCCGTCGCGGCCGCCCTGGCCCTGGCGGCCCCGTCGGCCGTGGGCGCGTCCGCCCGGCCCGCCGCCGCCCCGGCCCCGGCCCCGGTCACCGCGCAGGCGAAGGCCGCCCCCGCCGCCACCCCCGCCCCCACCCCGATCCGCACGGTCCGCCCCGGCGAGCGCGTCGACGCCGGACGGGGCTACACCGTCTGGCTGACGAAGAAGGGCAAGCACTGGTCGGATCCGGACGGCTTCGAGAACTTCCGCAGCGTCGTCGACGGCAACATCGACCGCTCCGAGCCCGGCGTCAGCCACCAGAGCGAGGGGACCGCCGCCGGCGTCTTCCACTCGGGCCTCTACTACGGCACCACCAAGGCCGGACGCGTCGAACTGACCGACTCCCGGGGCCGCAAGACCGTCGCCACGCTCCTCTCCCTGCCCGGCCGTTCCGACTGGGGCGTCTGGTACGCCCACACCCGGCCGGCCGCCGGCGGGGACGGCGTCGGCGTCGCGCTGTACGACCGCCGGGGCGCGCTCCTGGCCGACCTGCCGGCCGGACCCTTCTGATCCGCCCGCCCCTGACGCGCGGCGGGGCCCGGCACGGGGCGGGCCCCGCCGCGTACCCTTCCCGTCTCCACCGATCGCGAGGTCCGTCACCGTGCCGCACGAGTCCGCCACCGCGACCCCAGGGCCGGACGGGTCCGCCGACGACGACGGCTTCGCCGCGTTCGCCGTCGCCGCCTGGCCCCGCCTCGTCCGCACGGCCCAGCTCTTGACCGGCGACTTCCACGAGGCCGAGGACCTGGTGCAGACGACGCTCGCCAAGGTCTACGGCCGGTGGCGGCGGGTCCCCCGGGACGAGGTCGACCTCTACGTCCGCCGCGCCCTGATCAACAACAACCTCAGCCGGATCCGCCGGAAGCGGGTCGTCCACTTACTCACCCCGGTCCTGCCGGACTCCCTCCGCCACACCTCCGGGGGCCACGCCGAGGCGGTCGAGCAGCGCACCGCGCTCTTCGCCGCCCTCGCGGACCTCACGGCCCGTCAGCGCGCCGTGATGGTGCTCCGGTACTGGGAGGACCTGACGGAGTCGGAGACGGCAAGCGTCCTCAACTGCTCGATCGGCACGGTCAAGTCCCACGCCCGGCGCGGCCTGACGGCCCTGCGGTCCCACCCCCGACTCGCCACCACCCCGGAACCCGACGGCGCCCGCGCCTCCGGCTCGGGCCGCGCCTTCGACTCGGTCCGCGACTTCGGTCCCGGCCCCGGATCCGGCCGCGCCTCCGCCTCCGGCCGTGCCGTCGACCCCGCCTCCGCCTCAGGCCGCGACTTCGGCCCCGGCCGCGACTCCGCCCGCGCCTCCGGCCCGGGCCGTGCCTTCGACTCGGGCCGCGACTTCGGCCCCGCCCGCACCCCCGGCCCCGCATCCACCCCCGGTCGCGCCCCCGGCCCCGACTCCGCGCCCGGCCCCGACTCCGCCCGCCAACCCGCTCCCTTCCCGCCCTCCCCCGCTCCCTCCGGAGTCCGCCGATGACCCCCGATCCCGCTCCCGACCCGGCTTCCGACCCCGCACCCGACCCCGTCCCTTCCCCGCCGGGTTTCTCCCCCGACGGCGGTGACGAGGACCGCGTCCGGGGGCTCCTCGCGCGGGCCGCCCTCGGCGTCGCCCCCGGGCCCGTCCCCCTGGCGGCCGTCCGGCGGGCGGGTCTGGCGCGGCGGCGGCGCCGGGCGGCGGGCCTGTCGGCGCTCTCGGTGCTGGGGACCGCCGCGACCGTCGCGGCGGTCGTGGTCCTGACCCCCGTACGCCCGGCGCCGTCCGTCCCCGGCCCGGGGCCCGGCCCCGACCGCATCGCCGCGCCGCCGAGCACGTTCCCGCCCCCGGCCCCCGACCCGGCCCCGTCCTCGTCGTCGCCCCGGCCCCCGGACCCGGACCCGCCCCTGCCCCCGGACCCGACGCCGGTCCGGGTGGTGGCCCCCGGCGAGCGCGTCGACGCCGGACGGGGGTACACCGTCTGGCTGACGGAGGAGGGCAAGCACTGGTCGGATCCGGACGGCTTCGAGAACTTCCGCAGCGTCGTCGACGGCAACATCGACCTCTCCGACGCCGGCGTCAGCCACCAGAGCGAGGGGAGCGCCGCGGGCGCCTTCCACTCGGGGCTCTACCACGGGACCCGTACGGTGGGGCGGGTCGAGCTGACCGACGCCGGGGGCCGTACGATCCTCGCGACCCTCCTCGAACTGCCCGGCCGGCCCGGCTGGGGCGTCTGGTACGCGCACACCGGAGCGGGCGCCGGGGAGGTCTCCGTGGAGCTGTACGACCGGGCGGGAGACCGGCTCGGCGACGGCCCGGTCTGAGACCCGGTCCGGGACCCCGGTCCGAGGGCCCCGGAACGGCATACCGGCAGGTGGCACGCTCTGTCGCGTAGCCGCTACGCCACCCCCCGTGCACGTGCATCTGCTCATGCAGTGGCATATGAACACAGCTATGATCCGAGGAAGTTGACACCTGCACCAAGCAACTCGGGAGCTACCAGTGCATCCTGCGCATCACGCGTACAACGGCATGGCGGCCACGGAGCTGCTGGATGTCGTGTGGCAGAAGAGCAGGCACAGCAACTCCCAGGGCTCGTGCGTGGAGTTCGCGAAACTTCCCGGGGGAAACGTTGCCGTCCGCAATTCCCGTCATCCCGACGGGCCCGCGCTCGTCTACACGCCCGCCGAAATAGAGGCGCTCCTGCTCGGCGTGAAGGACGGGGAGTTCGACCACCTGGTGTGAGCGGTACGCGACGCGCGTGAGGGCCCCGGCGGTGACCGCCGGGGCCCTCACGCACGCTTCCCTACTCCGGGCCGACCCGGAACAGCGCCCAGACGACCTTGCCCCGGAGCGTCCCCGCCAGCGGGTGCCAGCCCCAGCTGTCGCTGAACGAGTCCACCAGGAACAGGCCGCGCCCCGACTCGGCGGCGAAGTCCTCCTCGCCGCCGCGCGCCTCCGGGCTCTCCACGCTGGGGTCGCGCACGGCGCACACCAGGCGCGAGGCCCAGCGCATCAGGTGCAGGCGGACCGGCGGGTTCAGGCCGTCCTCCGGACACGCGTCCGAGGGCACCGCGTGGCGCAGCGCGTTGGTGACGAGTTCCGAGACGACCAGGGCGACGTCGTCGAAGCGCTCCGAGAGGTCCCAGCGGTCGAGCGTCGTGCTGGTGAACTTCCGGGCCCCGCGCACGGCTTCGTACCGCGCGGGAAGGGCGCAGGACGCGGAGGTGGAGACGGCGCCGGGATCGATCGGCGGAAGGCCCTGCCGTAACGGCTCGAGCACGGTCGATCCATTCGTCCCCATGCGAGGCACTCCCGGGAATCGCGACTGTGGTGCGACAACACGACAACACGAACGAGTACGCGGCTGCGCGGGCCCCATGGTTCCGAATGCGCCTCCCGGATGCAAGGGCAGATGCACGTGCACGCGCCGGACCTGTCCTTTCCTGTGCCTAATCTGTGCATAAGTCGTCCGCCCGGAGTCGCTTACCGGAAGGAAACTTCCCCCGATCCGTACGTCCCGTGTCCACGGATGCCCGGAACTCGCCGCCTTTCCGTAATCGAATGTGTACGCGCTGAAGCGTTTGGTGGCAGAATCCGGGGCTCGACGGGGGAATCGACGGGGGGTCGACACCGTAAAGGGGAGGCTGGGGCCGTGACCGCAGGCGAATCGGTCGGAGCGAGCGGGAGCGTGGTGCGGCGCATCCTGCTGGGCTCCCAGTTGAGGCGGCTGCGCGAGTCGCGCGGAATCACCCGCGAAGCGGCCGGCTACTCGATCCGCGCGTCCGAATCCAAGATCAGCCGTATGGAGTTGGGACGGGTGAGCTTCAAGGCCAGGGACGTCGAGGACCTGCTCACGCTCTACGGCGTCGGCGACGAGGCCGAGCGCGGCGCCCTCCTCGGGCTCGCCCGCGAGGCCAACGTCGCGGGCTGGTGGCACAGCTTCGGCGACGTCCTGCCGGGCTGGTTCCAGACGTACATCGGGCTCGAAGGCGCCGCCTCCCACATCCGCGTCTACGAAGTGCAGTTCGTCCACGGCCTGTTGCAGACCGAGGAGTACGCCCAGGCCGTCGTCACCCGGGGGATGCCCGACGCCCCGCGCGCCGAGATCGACCGCCGGGTCGCCCTCCGGCTCGAACGCCAGAAGGTCCTCGTCTCCGAGCGTGCCCCGAAGCTCCACGCCGTCCTCGACGAGGCCGCGCTGCGCCGCCCGTACGGCGACCGGGCCGTCATGCGCGGCCAGTTGAAGCACCTCATCGAGGTCTCCGAGCACCCCGGCGTCACGCTCCAGGTCATGCCCTTCAGCTACGGCGGCCACGCCGGCGAGAGCGGCGCCTTCACCATGCTGAGCTTCCCCGAGTCCGACCTCTCCGACGTCGTCTACCTGGAGCAGCTCACCAGCGCCCTCTACCTCGACAAGCGCGAGGAGGTCGCCCAGTACCGGCGGGTCATGGAGAAGCTCCAGCAGGACGGGCCGGATCCGGCCGAAAGCCGGGACATCCTCCGGGGCCTCCTCCAACTCTCCTGACACATCAGTACGATGACGCCACATCAGGCGTACGGGATTCGTACATCAGTCGCATCGCGCGGGTAGCGGGTAGAGGGGTCTCCACCATGTCGCACTTCACCGACCTGGCCCACCAGTACATCGACGGCGAGTGGAAGCCGGGCAGTGGCTCGTGGGACATCATCGACTTCAACCCGTACACCGGGGAGAAGCTCGCCTCGATCACCGTCGCCACCGTCGACGAGGTCGACCGCGCCTACCGGGCCGCCGAGCGCGCCCAGACCGCGTGGGCCGAGACCAACCCGTACACCCGCCGGCTCGTCTTCGAGCGCGCGCTGCGGATCGTCGAGGACCGCGAGGAGGAGATAGCGGAGACGATCGTCGCCGAGCTGGGCGGCACCCGCCTCAAGGCGGCGTTCGAGCTGCACCTCGCCAAGGAGTTCCTGCGCGAGGCGATCCAGCTGGCGCTGCGCCCCGAGGGCCGCATCCTGCCCTCCCCGGTCGACGGCAAGGAGAACCGGGTCTACCGCGTCCCGGTCGGCGTCGTCGGCGTCATCTCCCCCTTCAACTTCCCCTTCCTCCTCTCGCTCAAGTCGGTCGCGCCCGCCCTCGCGCTCGGCAACGCGGTCGTCCTCAAGCCGCACCAGAACACCCCGATCTGCGGCGGCACCCTCGTCGCCAAGGTCCTGGAGGAGGCCGGCCTCCCGGCCGGGCTGCTGAACGTCGTCGTCACCGACATCGCCGAGATCGGCGACGCCCTCCTGACCCACCCGGTCCCGAAGGTCATCTCCTTCACCGGCTCCGACAAGGTCGGCCGGCACGTCGCCACGGTCTGCGCCCAGCACTTCAAGCACGCCGTCCTCGAACTCGGCGGCAACAGCGCCCTGATCGTCCTGGACGACGCCGACGTGGACTACGCGGTCGACGCGGCCGTCTTCAGCCGCTTCGTGCACCAGGGCCAGGTCTGCATGGCCGCCAACCGCATCCTGGTGGACCGCACCCTGGAGGCGGAGTTCACCGAGAAGTTCGTGGCCAAGGTGAAGACCCTGCGCGTCGGCGACCCGGCCGACCCCGCGACCCACATCGGCCCGCTCATCAACTCCCAGCAGGCCGAGTCCGTCTCGTCCCTGGTCGACCAGACGGTCGCCGCCGGCGCCACCGCCCTGCTGCACGGCACGGTCGACGGCAACCTCGTCTCCCCGTCCGTCCTCACCGGCCTCGCCGCCGACTCCCCGGTCCTGGGCCAGGAGATCTTCGGCCCGGTCGCCCTGATCGTGCCCTTCGACGGCGAGGAGGAGGCCGTGCGGATCGCCAACGACACCCCGTACGGGCTCAGCGGCGCCGTCCACACCGGGGACGTCGAGCGGGGCGTGCGGATCGCCAAGCGCATCCACACCGGCATGATCCACATCAACGACGGCACCGTGCACGACGAGCCGATCGTCCCCTTCGGCGGCGAGAAGCACTCGGGCGTCGGGCGGCTCAACGGCGACTCGATGGTGGACTCCTTCACCACCCAGAAGTGGATCTCGATCCAGCACGGCCGCAGCCGCTTCCCCTTCTGAGGTTCCGCCGCCGCCCGGAATCCATTGAGGACCGTAGCTGTCCGCAAGCCTCCGTAGCGTGGTCTGTGTCGGAAGAACCCGGCACAGGCCACATCCGGAAGGCGGACGTCATGGTTGCTTTTGTTCCCGTAGGGACCCCCGGCGACGAGCGCGGCACGCTCCTCGACTTCGTGGAGGCCCAGCGCGCCGCGCTCCGCCGCACCGTCCTCGGCCTCACCGAGGAGCAGGCGGCGAGCCGCCCCGCCGCCAGCGAGCTGAGCCTGTCCGGGCTGCTCAAGCACGTCGCCGAGGTCGAGCTCGGCTGGCTCCGGCTCGCGCAGCAGCGGCCCAACGAGCGGGAGCGCACCGAGGAGACCTGGAGCGAGGGCTTCCGGCTCGTGGACGGCGAGACGATCCCGGAGGTCGTGGCGTTCTGGGCGGACGTCACGAAGCAGACGGAGGAGTTCGTCCGCTCGGTGCCGAGCCTGGACGACACCTTCCCGCTGCCGGAGGCCCCCTGGTTCCCGAAGGACGGGCGGGTCACGGTCCGCTGGATGCTGCTCCACCTCGTCCAGGAGACGGCGCGGCACGCCGGTCACGCCGACATCCTCCGCGAGAGCGTCGACGGCAAGGGCTCCTACGAGCTGATCGCCGCCGAGGCGGAGGCGATGGCGGGGTGATCGCCGCGCGTACCCTGGTCGGGATCGACCAGGAGGTACGTGGGATGTCGGCCATCCGTCTTCTCGTCCTGGGCGCGGTGCGGCAGCACGGCCGCGCCCACGGCTACCAGGTGCGCAACGACCTGGAGTACTGGGGCGCGCACGAGTGGTCGCACGCCAAGCCCGGCTCGATCTACCACGCGCTGAAGCAGATGGCGAAGCAGGGACTGCTGCGCGCGCACGAGGTCGCGCCGAGCACGGTCGGCGGCCCGCCCCGGGTCGAGTACGAGCTGACGGACGCGGGCACGGAGGAGTACTTCGCGCTGCTCCGCGAGGCGCTGACCACCTACGACCAGAAGGTGGACGTCCTGTCGGCGGGCATCGGCTTCATGGTGGACCTGCCCCGCGCGGAGGCCGTGGAGCTGCTGCGCCGGCGGGTGGGGGCGCTCGACGAGTGGCGGGCGGCGGTCACCGACTACTACACGCCGGAGGGCGGCCCGGGGCAGCTCGGGCACATCGGCGAGATCATGCACATGTGGATCGGCTCGGCCGACGCGGGCAAGGAGTGGACGCTCGGCCTGATCGACCGGATCGAGGGCGGGGCGTACGTGTTCGCGGGCGAGGGCGACCCGTTCGTGGGGGTGCTCGCGGAGGGCGAGGAGAACCCGTACGCGACCTGAGGGTTCGGACGGCACCCCGCCTAATCAAGTTTGACTAAGTGTGCGCGAGGGCATACCGTCCTCCGTCTGCGCCTGCTGGTCAAATTTGACTAAGCGGTTTTCGGGAGGAAGAGGATGACGGGTGGAAGGGCGGCGGGAAGAACGATGACGACGGAAGCGATCCGCGTGGAGGGCGCGCGGAAGCGGTACGGGGACAAGGACGCCCTGGACGGACTCGACCTCACCGTCGGGCGCGGCACCGTCCACGGGCTCCTCGGGCCCAACGGCGCGGGCAAGACCACGACGGTGCGGATCCTGGCGACCCTGCTCCGGCACGACGCGGGCCTGGTCCGCGTCGCCGGGCACGACGTGCGGACCGAGGCCCGCGAGGTGCGGCGCCGGATCGGGCTCCTGGGCCAGCACGCGGCCCTCGACGAGGAGCTGGGCGGCCGGCAGAACCTGGAGATGTTCGGCAGGCTCCACCACCTGGGCGCCCGGCGCGCCGGGACGCGCGCCGACGAGCTCCTGGAGCGCTTCGGCCTCACGGACACCGGACGCAAGCCCGTCCGGCAGTACAGCGGCGGCATGAGGCGGCGGCTCGACCTGGCGGCATCCCTGATCACCGAGCCCGAGGTGCTGTTCCTCGACGAGCCGACCACCGGACTCGACCCGCGCGGCCGCACCGAGGTCTGGGAGTCGGTGCGCTCCCTGGTCGGCGGCGGCACGACGGTCCTGCTCACCACCCAGTACCTGGAGGAGGCCGACCAGCTCGCCGACCGGATCTCGGTCGTGGACCGGGGGCGGGTCGTCGCCGACGGCACCGCCGACGAGCTGAAGGCCCGCGTCGGCGCGGACCGCGTCGACGTGGTCGTACGGGACGCCCGGAGGCTCGACGAGGCGGCGGCCCTCCTCCCGGCGGCGCGCGCCGAGGTGACCGTGGACGCCGACCGGCGGCTGCTCAGCGCCCCCGTGACCGACCGGATGGCCTCGCTCGCCGAGACCGTGCGGGCGCTCGGGGCGGCCGGGATCGAGGCGGAGGACATCGCCCTGCGGCGCCCCACCCTCGACGAGGTCTTCCTGCACCTGACGGCGGACGGCACGGCCCGTGAGAAGGAGGTGGCGGCATGAGCGCCGCGTACGTGGTGGGCGACTGCTGGACGATGACCCGCCGCGAGCTGGCCCACTGGGCCCGGCAGCCGGTGCAGGTCCTGGTCGGGCTCGTCTTCCCGGTGATGATGCTGCTGATGTTCGGCTATCTGGTCGGCGGCGGGCGGGCCGTCGACGGCGCCTACGTCGACTACCTGGTGCCCGGGATGCTCACCCTGACCATGGTCTTCGGCCTCGAAGCCACCATGACGGCGGTCACGCAGGACCTGAACAAGGGCGTGATCGACCGCTTCCGGGCGATGCCGATGACCGACGGCGCGGTCCTGGTCGGACGGGCGTCTGCGGACATGCTCCAGTCGGCGGTGGGCCTGCTCCTGATGACCGGCGTGGGGTACGCGATCGGCTGGCGGGCGGACGGCGGCCCCGGGGCCTTCCTGGGCGCGCTGGGGCTGCTGCTCCTGCTGCGCTTCGCGATGCTGTGGATCGGGATCTTCCTGGCGCTCGTCGCGGGGCGGGCGGAGCTGGTGCAGGCGGTCCAGATCCTGGTCTGGCCCTTCGGCTTCCTCTCCAACGCCTTCGCCTCGCCCGACTCGATGCCGGGCTGGCTCGGGACGGTCGTGGAGTGGAACCCGATGTCGGCGACCGCGACGGCGGTGCGCGAGCTGTTCGGCAACCCGGGCGGCGAGCCGGGGCACGTGACGGCGGCGGTGGTGTGGCCGCTGGTCCTCCTCGCGGTCTTCTTCCCGCTGGCGGTACGGAAGTTCGGCCGGCTCGGCGGGTAGCGCGGCCGGTCCTACGTCAACGACCGCCCGTGCTCGTCGAGTTCGAGCTGCGGGCGGCCGGTGACGATCAGCCAGGCGGGCAGCGAGGCCAGGCAGAGCAGGGCGAGCACGGCGGGGGAGGAGGCGAGGACGGCGCCGGTGAAGAGGCTGATCCAGCCCTGCCGGGTGGTGGCGAGCAGGACGCCGAGGACGGCGGAGGAGACGGCGACGGCCGGGTGGACCTCGGGAACGAGGGCCTGGGCGAGGAGGCCGAAGGCGGCGCCGATGAAGACGGCGGGGAAGATCCGGCCGCCCCGGAAGCCGCAGGAGGCGGCGACGAGGAGGGCCAGGAGCTTGACGACGGCCAGCTTCGCCAGCTCGCCGGAGGTCCAGCCGCCGATGTTCGACGTCAGCTCCTTGACCTCCTCCAGGCCCTTGAAGAGGGTCAGGTGCCCGCCGAGGGCGCCCAGGAGGCCGAGGACGAGCCCACCGAGGGGCAGCATCAGCATGGGGTGCCGCAGACGGCGGGAGGCGGCGTGGACGTGGGGGAAGAGGTAGCAGGCGGCGAGGCCGAAGAGGGCGGCGGCCGAGGCGATCACCAGGGCCGCCAGGAGGTCGCCCCAGCCGGGGTCGCTCAGCGGCGGGAGCCCCAGGGCGAAGGTGGGCTCGGCGAGCAGCTGGGTGGTCATGGCGCCGGTGCCGGCGGCGAGGAGCGGGGCGAAGAGGCGGTCCCAGAGGGAGCCGGGGCCCGGGTGCCCGGCCAGGGCCTCGGAGATGACGAGGGCGGCCGCGACCGGGGTGCCGAAGAGGGCGCCGATCGTGGCGGCCGAGGCGAGCGTCACCCAGGCGATGCCCGGGACGGCGGGCGCCGCCTTGCGGCCCAGCCAGTACGCGAGCGCGATGTTGGACGCGATGATCGGGTTCTCCGGGCCGAGGCTGACCCCGCCGGCCAGCGCGAGGGTGCCGGCGAGCAGCAGCCCCGGCACCACCCCCGGGGCGAGCGGCGCCCCGCCGAGCCCCGTGGTCGCCGGGTCGGGCCCGGCGTGCCCCGGCACCTTCCACACGACCAGGCCCACCGCGACACCGGTCGCCGTGAGCATCACGATCATCCAGAGCGAGGAGTAGCCGCCGACCCCGAGGGCGTCGGGCAGGTCCTCCCACAGCACGTGCTTGAACCCCTCCGAAAGGGCACTGACCCCCAGGAACAGCAGACTCGCCCCCGCCCCGACCACGAGCGCGGGCAGAATCTGCGGCAACAACACCCGCAACGGCGCCTCGTCGGCGGACGGGGAGGGCACGGCCGGCTCACGATCGGTGGACACGGGCCCACCATAGGTGAGCAAAACCCCCGAAACCCCTAGGACGGGCCGGACCCGACGCGAAGCCTTCGCCCTTGACCGCCGCCCCGGAAACCCGCCACCGATCGGCTACCCGTGGCCGGGGACCCGGCTCCTGCCGGCCCCTGCGGGGCGCCGAACCCCACCGGATCCGCCCGCTCCCGTACGCCGGGAACGAACCGCTGACCGGAGGCCCGACGCGAAGCCACCGTCGACCAGGGGCCGACGCCTGGGGGCCGGGCTTACCGGGTTCACCGGGCCCCGGGTGAGGCCCGGCCTGCCGGGCACCCGGCCCACCGGCTCCCGGGATCTTGGGGCCTGAGCAGACCGGCCCTTACCCGGGCCTGCCGGACCCACCCGGCACCCGGCTCCTGGACCGACCCGGCACCTGGTCCTTCGGGCTCCAGGTCGTCCGGGCCCCAGGCGAGGCCCGGCCTGCCCGGCACCCGGGCCACCGGCTCCCGGACCCTGGGGCCCCGAGCAGCCTGACCATCGGGCCTACCGGGCCCACCCGGCACCCGGCTCCTGGACCCGCCCGGCACCCGGGCCCTCGGGCCCCGGGTGGCCGGGCCTCACCCGGACCTACCGGTTTCACCAGGGCCCGGGCTCACCGGACCCACCAGGCCCCGGACCCACCCGGCCCCCGGGCGGAAGCCTCCCGCCCGTGGCCAACGCCCCACCTCACACCCGGGGCGCGATCACCACCGCTGTGCCGTACGCGCAGACCTCCGTGCCGACGTCCGCCGCCTCCGTGACGTCGAAGCGGAACGCGAGGACCGCGTTCGCGCCGCGGGCCCGGGCCTGTTCCACCAGGCGTTCCATCGCCTGGTTGCGGGTCTCCACCAGGGTCTTCGTCAGGCCCTTCAGCTCCCCGCCGATCATCGACTTCAGGCCCGCGCCGATCTGGCTGCCCAGATGCCGCGAGCGCACGGTGAGGCCGAAGACCTCCCCGATCACCTGCCGGACCTCGTATCCCGGAATGTCGTTCGTCGTCACGACCAGCACTTCGGGATGCGGCCCCTGGCCGCCCCCGTACTCCTCGATGCCCATCGGCATACACCTCCTGATTCCCCACCTTCTGCCCCGCGGGACCCTTCCGCATCCCCTGGGGAGCCGGGTGGAACCGGGGGCGCCCGGTCCACGTTGATAGCTTGGGGCAGCCCGTCCCCAAGCCCCCACCGACCGCAGGAGCCCGGAACCCGTGAACACGCTTGCCCTCGGACCGAGCTGGCTTGACCCGGACTATCTGATCCAGACCTTCGGTCTGATCGGCGTCCTGGTGATCGTCTTCGCCGAGTCCGGCCTCCTCATCGGGTTCTTCCTGCCCGGTGACTCGCTCCTCTTCACCACCGGTCTGCTCGTCACCACCGGGAAGCTCGACCAGCCGCTCTGGCTGGTCTGCACCCTGATCGTGGCCGCCGCGATCATCGGCGACCAGGTCGGCTACCTCTTCGGCCGCAAGGTCGGCCCCGCCCTCTTCAAGCGCCCCGACTCCAAGCTGTTCAAGCAGGAGAACGTCGAGAAGGCGCACGAGTTCTTCGAGAAGCACGGCCCGAAGTCCCTCATCCTGGCCCGCTTCGTCCCGATCGTCCGGACCTTCACGCCGATCATCGCGGGCGTCAGCCGGATGAACTACCGCTCGTTCATCACGTTCAACATCATCGGCGGCGTCCTCTGGGGCGCCGGCGTGACCCTCCTCGGCGCCTCCCTCGGCAAGATCGACTTCGTGCACAAGCACATCGAGATGATCCTCGTCGCGATCGTCCTGATCTCCGTGGTCCCGATCGTGATCGAGTACCTCAGGGCCCGCTCCCAGTCCAAGAAGGCCCGCGCCGCCGGAGGCGACGACCACGACGCCCCCGGCACCCCCAACCCCCAGCAGCAGTCCCCCCGGGGCCGCCACGCCAAGCGGTAGCCCGTACGCGACCCGGGAAGACCGACGCTAGAAGCCCCTGGTGCGCTTCGCGGCCCGCCGCGCCGCCGCCGCACCGGGGGCCCGCATGAAGAGGCGGGCCAGCTCGCCGCCCAGGTTCACCCCGATCGCGATCGCCAGCGCCAGCGCCGCCGCCTTCGCCAGCGACGCGAACCCCTGGTCCAGATTGTGCTGGGCGATCGCGAGCACCCCGAAGTACGTCGCCGAACCGGGCAGCAGCGGCCCGATCGCCGCCGTCACGTACGGCAGCGACGACGTGTGGTGGTACCGGGCGATCAACTGCCCGAAGAGACCCACCAGACCCGCCGCCACCGCCGTCGCCATCACCGCCGACCCCTCCGCCGTCACCGCGATCGACGCGTACACCACCCACGCCACCCCGCCGTTCAGCGTCACGAACAGCACCGTCGCCCGCGACTGCTGCAACAGGATCGCGAAGGTCGCGGACAGCGCCATCGACGCCAGGGTCTGCACCACCGGCCGCTCCACCGCCCGCAGCGCCCCCTCCGGATTCAGCTGCGCGTCGAACTGCACCGCCAGGTACAGCACCGACAGCACGCCCACCACGATCGCCACGAAGAAGTACATGACCTCGAGCAGCCGCGCCGAGGCCGTGATGTAGAAACCGGTGAGCCCGTCCTGCACGGCCGCCACGAGCGCCCGCCCCGGGATCAGCGCGAACAGCCCACCCGTGATCACCGCCGACGGCCGCAGATCCGCGTGCAGCAGCGTCAGGAGCACCCCCATCGCCGCCGGAGGCATCGCCGCCACCAGGAACTGGTAGAACTCCGGCAGCCCCCGCCCCGCGCACAGCCATGCCAGCCGGTCCCCGAGCACCGCGCCGAGCGCCGCCACCAGGAACACCGTCAGACCGCCGCCGAGCAGCACCGACGCCGCCCCCGCGAGCACCCCCGCCGCCGTCGTCAGCGCCCACCCCGGATACGGATGCCGGTTCCGCCGGATCTCCGCCAGCCGCCGGTACGCCTCCTCCGGCGTCACCTCGTGCGCCTGCTCGTCGCCCACCGGCGCGCTGATGTCCGCGATCAGCTGGTACACCGCCGCGAGCCGCGTGTAGTCCGTGCCCCGGCGCCGCACCGTCCGGTTCGCCGTCACCGGATCGTCCACCAGCGACGGCTGGTACGTGACCGACAACAGCGTGAACGTCACCGTCGGCTCGCACCGGTCGAGCCCGTACGAGCGGCAGATCGCGAACATCGCCGCCTCGACGTCCTCCGCGCCCTCCCCGCCCGCGAGCAGCAGCTCGCCGATGCGCAGCGTCAGGTCGAGGACGCGCGGCACCGAATGCCCCGACTCGTCCTCCTTGCGCGGCGCCTCCGGCACCGGCCGCTCGCCCACCGGCAGCCGCAGCATGGTCCGCATCCGGTCCTGCCACGGCGCGTCCCGCGACAGGCGCACCAGCGGCACCCCGTACGCCGGGGTGAAGGCGGGCGGCGAGTTCTTCGCCGAGTACGTGGCCGGGGGAGCGAACGCCGAACCCTCCGGCTCGGCACCGGACTCGGGCTCCGCCCGCAGCCCCGACGGCAGGGCGAACTCGGAGGTCGGATGCTCCTCCTCCGGTGGCGCGGGCCGCTCCACCCCGGCCGGCGGCACGAACGCGCTCCGCGCCTCGTCCGACTGCGGTTTCCGGTCCTCCGGAGCCTCCTCGGCCCCTTCGTACCGCACGTCCATCGAGCCGCCCGGCTCCGCCACCACTCTGCCGCCCCGCTCTCCCTGAAGGAATCGTGGCTTCCAGTATGGGCGCGCGCCCTCCGCGCGTGCGACGGGCCCGTGAAGGGGTCGCGACGGACACGCGAAGGGCGGCGCACCCCGAGGGGTGCGCCGCCCTGATCACGCGACCGGGACCGGCGGGGCCGGAACCGGCTCAGTGGCCGCCCTGCTCCTTGGCCCGCGCGTACGACTTCTCGATCTCTTCCTCGGCCTCGGCGCGACCGACCCAGTCCGCGCCCTCGACCGACTTGCCCGGCTCCAGGTCCTTGTAGACCTCGAAGAAGTGCTGGATCTCCAGGCGGTCGAACTCCGCCACGTGGTGGATGTCCCGCAGGTGCTCCATGCGCGGGTCGGTGGCCGGGACGCACAGCAGCTTGTCGTCGCCGCCCGCCTCGTCCGTCATCCGGAACATGCCGATGGCGCGGCACTTGATCAGGCAGCCCGGGAAGGTGGGCTCGTCCAGGATGACGAGCGCGTCCAGCGGGTCGCCGTCCTCGCCGAGGGTGTTCTCCACGTAGCCGTAGTCGGTCGGGTAGGCCGTCGACGTGAAGAGGCGACGGTCCAGACGGATGCGACCGGTCTCGTGGTCGACCTCGTACTTGTTCCGCGATCCCTTGGGGATCTCGATGAGAACGTCGAACTCCACGGGTGGCTCCTCCTGAATCAACACAAGTGAATGCTCGCGACGAAGCGCGGTGGTTAAGTGTCCCTCACGCACGTGTGTGATCGCGAAAGGGGCTGGTCAGCAATGCCCGAGCCGAGGATCTGGCAGCTCACGGCGGGCTCCGCCGCCCTCGGTCTGGCCCTGGCCGCCGTGGCGGTGACCCTGACCGGCCCGTGGGACTCGGGCCAGCGTACGGCCGAGCGGACCCGCGCCGCCGCCCCCGTGACGGGTGGTACGCGTCACGCCCCGCCCCCGGCCCCCGCCCCGCCCCGCCGGCCCGCGCCCGCCCCCAGCGCCCCCGGCGTCCTCACCGCCCTGAGCCCCGCCGCCCCCGCCGACTCCTCCGTCGGGTCCGCCGCCGGACGTCCGGCCGACCTCGCCGCCGTCCTCGTCCCCCTCCTCGCCGACCCCGGCCTCGGCCCCCTCCGCACCGCCTCCGTCGTCGACACCGCCACCGGCAAGCAGCTCTACGGCGAGGGCGCCACCACCCCCATGACCCCCGCCTCCACCGTCAAGATCGCCACCGCCGCGGCCGCCCTCTCCGCCCTCGGCCCCGACCACCGCATCGCCACCACCGTCACCGCCGCCCCCGACGGCAAGACCGTCACCCTCACCGGCGGCGGCGACCCCACCCTCGACGCCAACCGCCTCCGGGCCCTCGCCACCGCCACCGCCCGCGCCCTCAAGACCCGCGGCCACACCCCCGTACGCCTCGCCTACGACACGAGCCTCTACACCGGCCCCGCCGTCCACCCCATCGGCCCCAACGAGAACATCGCCCCCGTCACCGCCCTCATGACCCGCGCCGGACGCCTCGACGACAGCCCCAGCGGCCCCGCCCCCCGCGACGCCGACCCCGCCCGCGCCACCGCCACCGCCTTCGCCGCCCTCCTCACCCGCGCCGGCGTCCCCGTCACCGGCGACCCCGCCCCCGGCCCCACCCCCAAGGCCGCCCCCCTCGCCCGTACGCACTCCGCCCCCCTCGCCGACCTCGTCGAACGCACCCTCACCCACAGCGACAACGACCTCGCCGAAGCCCTCGCCCGCCAGACCGCCCTCGCCCGCAAGCTCCCCGCGAGCTTCGACGGCGCCGGAAAGGCCGTCCGCGCCGAACTCGCCCGACTCGGCCTCCCCGTCGCCGGAACCCGCTTCGCCGACGGCAGCGGCCTCGACCGCGACGACCGCGTCTCCGCCGCCCTCCTCACCGGCCTCCTCACCCGGGCGGCCGACCCCGCCCGCCCCGCCCTGCGCCCCCTCCTCACCGGCCTCCCCGTCGGCGGCTTCACCGGCACCCTCGCCGACCGCTTCGACACCGCCCCCGCCGGAGCCGGACTCGTCCGCGCCAAGACCGGCACCCTCACCGGCGTCAACACCCTCGCCGGCACCGTCGCCACCCCCGACGGACGCCTCCTCGCCTTCGCCTTCCTCGCCGGCCGCACCCCCTCCCCGTACCGGGCCCAGCCCGCCCTCGACCGCCTCTCCGCCGCCCTCGCGGGCCAGGACCTGCCGTAACCCGGTCCGTACCGAACACACACCGAACGGGCCCCGAGACCGTACGGTTGACACATGACGAGCATCGGTGGCGCAGGCACATCCGGGATGGTCGACTGGAACCTCGCGGTCGCGACCGCGACCCGCCTCGTGCGGCCCGGACCCGAAGTCGGCCGCGACGAGGCCCGCGCGGTTGTCGCCGAACTCCGCAGGCACGCCAAGGCCTCGGAAGAACACGTCCGCGCCTACACCCGGATGATCCCCGAAGGCCACGAACCCCCCGACACCCCCGTCCTCGTCGTCGACCGCGCCGGCTGGATCCGGGCCAACGTTGCCGGCTTCCGCGAACTCCTCACCCCCCTCCTCGGCAAGATGCAGGAACGCCGCTCCGCCGTCCCCGGCAGCGCCGTCCTCGGCGCCGTCGGCGGCAAGGTCACCGGCGTCGAACTCGGCATGTTGCTCTCGTTCCTCGCCTCCCGCATCCTCGGCCAGTACGAGACCTTCGCCCCCGCCACCCGCGACCTCCCCGCCGGGGCCAACGGCGGCGGACGCCTCCTCCTCGTCGCCCCCAACATCGTCCACGTCGAACGCGAACTCGACGTCTCCCCGCACGACTTCCGCCTCTGGGTCTGCCTCCACGAGGAGACCCACCGCACCCAGTTCACCGCCGTCCCCTGGCTCCGCGACCACCTCCAGGGCGAAATCCAGTCGTTCCTCGCCGCCACCGACGTCGACCCCGGCACCTTCGTCGAACGCCTCCGCGAAGCCGCCCAGACCCTCGCCGGCGGCCGCCCCGAGGGCGAGGAGGGCGAACCCGCCCCCTCCCTCGTCGAACTCGTCCAGTCCCCCGAACAGCGCGAGATCCTCGGCCGCCTCACCGCCGTCATGTCCCTCCTCGAAGGACACGCCGACTACGTCATGGACGGCGTCGGCCCCCAGGTCGTCCCCTCCGTCGCCGAGATCCGCGAGAAGTTCCAGGCCCGCCGCGCCCGCGGCGCCTCCCGCCTCGACCTCGCCCTCCGCAAGCTCCTCGGCCTCGACGCCAAGCTCCGCCAGTACCGCGACGGCGAACGCTTCGTCCGCGCCGTCGTCGACCAGGTCGGCATGGACGGCTTCAACCGCGTCTGGACCTCCCCCAACACGCTCCCCACCAAGAGCGAGATCGCCGCCCCCGCCGACTGGATCGCGAGGGTGCACCGTAAGGCAGACTCGTGAGACGCATGGGACGGACGGCACCAGAACACCGGCGGACACTCCGCCAATCACCCGTCCGAGGGACCCTGAGCACGGGGTGAGGCGTGCAATGCTCGGGTAACGGCCGGGTTTCTGTCACCATCGACGCACTCTGAGTGACCGAACCCCCCCTTCCGACCGTTAAGACTCCGACCGAGGCACCCCACCCCATCACGAAGGGCACCGGACATGGGTCCCCATCCTGCGGTCGCGGCGATACGCCTGGCGGTCCGCCGCGTACTCCACGACCTCCTCGACGAACACCGCGCCGCACACCCGACGGCCGCTCCCCCCACCGCACCCGACGCGCACACCCCCCTCGCCCCCCTCGTCCTCGTGGCCTGCTCCGGAGGCGCCGACTCCATGGCGCTCGCCTCCGCCCTCGCCTTCGAGGCCCGCAAACTCCCCGTGCGCGCCGGCGGCATCACCGTCGACCACGGCCTCCAGGACGGCTCCGACACCCGGGCCGCCGAGGTCGCCGAACGCATGACCGCGCTCGGCCTCACCCCCTCCGAGGCCGTCGCCGTCACCGTCGGCCGCGAAGGAGGACCCGAAGCCGCCGCCCGCGACGCGCGCTACGCCGCCCTCGACGCCGCCGCCGAACGCCACGGCGCCGCCGCCGTCCTCCTCGGCCACACCCGCGACGACCAGGCCGAAACCGTCCTCCTCGGCCTCGCCCGCGGCTCCGGAATCCGCTCCCTCTCCGGCATGGCCGCCGTCTCCGGCGCCACCCGCCGCTACCGGCGCCCCTTCCTCCAGCTCGACCGCCAGACCGTCCGCAAGGCCTGCGTCGCGCAGGAACTCGCCGTCTGGGACGACCCCCACAACACCGACCCCGCCTACACCCGCTCCCGACTCCGCCACGAAGGCCTCCCCGCCCTGGAGAAGGCCCTCGGCAAAGGCGTCGTCGAAGCCCTCGCCCGAACGGCCCAGCTCTCCCGCGACGACGCCGACGCCCTCGACACCTGGGCCGCCGACGCCGAGACCGCCGTACGCGACGAGGCCGGCGCCCTGGAGTGCGCCAAACTCTTCGGACTGCCCCCCGCCGTGCGCCGCCGCGTCCTGCGCCGCGCCGTCATCGCCGAGGGCGCCCCCGCCGGATCCCTCTTCGCCCGCCACATCGAGGAAGTCGACCGCCTCGTCACCGGCTGGCGCGGCCAGGGGACCATCAACCTGCCCGGCCGCGTCGAAGCCCGCCGCCAGGGTGGCAGACTGGTCATCCGGCAAGGCTGACGCACGCTGCAACGAAAGTGACCCGGGTGAACGAGAAGGACATGGGCACCGACCTCCAGTCGGTGCTCATCACCAAGGAAGAGATCGACGCCAAGCTGGCAGAGCTGGCCGCGAAGATCGACACGGAATACGCGGGCAAGGACCTGCTCATCGTCGGCGTCCTCAAGGGCGCCGTGATGGTGATGGCGGATCTGGCTCGCGCCCTGTCCACCCCCGTCACCATGGACTGGATGGCCGTCTCCTCCTACGGCGCCGGCACCCAGTCCTCCGGCGTCGTCCGCATCCTCAAGGACCTCGACACCGACATCAAGGGCAAGCACGTCCTGATCGTCGAGGACATCATCGACTCCGGCCTGACCCTCTCCTGGCTCCTGTCGAACCTCGGCTCGCGCGAACCCGCCTCCCTGGAGGTGTGCACCCTGCTGCGCAAGCCCGAGGCCGCCAAGGTCGCCATCGACGTCAAGTGGATCGGCTTCGACATCCCCAACGAGTTCGTCGTCGGCTACGGCCTCGACTACGCCGAGAAGTACCGGAACCTCCCCTTCGTCGGCACGCTCGCCCCGCACGTCTACGGCGGCTGATCCCACGGCCGTACGGGGAACCCGCACCGCCTTCCCTCCGTTGAACCACGGGAAGGCGGTCGCGGGCGACGATGCTGAGGTACCGTCCGAAGAACAGCTTTTTCACACCGCAGTACTCACAGCAGCTCTCACAGCAGCATTTTCCTACGGGCAGGAGGGACGGAGCGCTATCGCTCCGTATGGATGGACGTGAAGCGATACTTCCGTGGGCCGGTCATGTGGATCGTGCTGGCCGTCCTCGCCGTGGTCGTGCTGATGCAGGTCGTCGGCTCGTCCGAGGGCTACAAGACGGTGGACACCGGCAAGGTCGTCCAGGCGATCGACAAGAACCAGGTCAAGCAGGCAAAGATCACCACCGGTGACGAGCAGCTCATCAAGATCGAGCTCGTCGACGGCCAGAAGATCGACAAGAGCGACAAGATCCAGGCCAGCTACATCGGCAGCCAGGGCGTCGCCCTCGCCGACAAGCTCCAGGAGAAGTTCGAGGCCGGACAGATCGAGAAGGGCTACACCGTCTCCCCGACGAAGCAGTCGCCCTTCGTCTCGATCCTGCTCTCCCTCCTGCCCTTCGTCCTCATCGTGGTCGTCTTCCTCTTCCTGATGAACCAGATGCAGGGCGGCGGCTCCCGCGTCATGCAGTTCGGCAAGTCCAAGGCGAAGCTCATCACCAAGGACACCCCGAAGACCACCTTCGCCGACGTCGCGGGCTCGGACGAGGCCGTCGAGGAACTCCACGAGATCAAGGAATTCCTCCAGGAGCCCGCCAAGTTCCAGGCCGTCGGCGCCAAGATCCCCAAGGGCGTCCTGCTCTACGGCCCGCCCGGAACCGGCAAGACGCTCCTCGCGCGCGCCGTCGCCGGCGAGGCCGGGGTCCCCTTCTACTCGATCTCCGGCTCCGACTTCGTCGAGATGTTCGTCGGCGTCGGCGCCTCCCGGGTCCGCGACCTCTTCGAGCAGGCCAAGGCCAACGCGCCGGCCATCGTCTTCGTCGACGAGATCGACGCCGTCGGACGCCACCGCGGCGCCGGCCTCGGCGGCGGCCACGACGAGCGCGAGCAGACCCTCAACCAGCTCCTCGTCGAGATGGACGGCTTCGACGTGAAGGGCGGCGTCATCCTGATCGCCGCCACGAACCGCCCCGACATCCTCGACCCGGCGCTCCTCCGCCCCGGCCGCTTCGACCGGCAGATCGCCGTCGACCGCCCGGACATGCTGGGCCGCCTGGAGATCCTCAAGGTCCACCAGAAGGGCAAGCCGGTCGCCCCGGACGTCGACCTCGGCGCCGTCGCCCGACGCACCCCCGGCTTCACCGGCGCGGACCTCTCCAACGTCCTCAACGAGGCGGCGCTCCTCACCGCCCGCAGCGACCAGAAGCTGATCGACAACAAGGCGCTGGACGAGGCGATCGACCGCGTGGTCGCGGGCCCGCAGAAGCGGACCCGCATCATGTCGGACAAGGAGAAGAAGATCACCGCGTACCACGAGGGCGGCCACGCCCTGGTCGCGGCGGCCCTGCCGAACTCCGACCCGGTCCACAAGATCACCATCCTGTCCCGGGGCCGCGCCCTGGGCTACACGATGGTCCTGCCGGAAGAGGACAAGTACTCCACCACCCGCAACGAGATGCTCGACCAGCTGGCGTACATGCTGGGCGGCCGCGCGGCCGAGGAGCTCGTCTTCCACGACCCGACCACGGGCGCGGCGAACGACATCGAGAAGGCCACGACCACCGCCCGCGCGATGGTCACGCAGTACGGCATGACCGAGCGTCTCGGCGCGATCAAGTTCGGCGGCGACAACACCGAGCCCTTCCTCGGGCGCGAGATGGCGCACCAGCGCGACTACTCGGAAGAGGTCGCGGCGCTGGTCGACGAAGAGGTCAAGAAGCTCATCGAGACCGCGCACAACGAGGCCTGGGAGATCCTCGTCGAGAACCGCGACGTCCTCGACAACCTGGTCCTCGCCCTCCTGGAGAAGGAGACCCTCGGCAAGGAGGAGATCGCGGAGATCTTCGCCCCGATCGTGAAGCGCCCGGCCCGCCCGGCGTGGACCGGCTCCTCCCGCCGCACCCCCTCCACGCGCCCGCCGGTCCTCTCCCCCAAGGAGCTGGCCCTGACGAACAGCGCGAACGGCTCGTCCGCCACGGTGGACACCACCAAGGGCCTCGACATCGCCCCGGTGGACCCCCCGTCCCCGGAGGACTGACCGTCCCGGCGGACCCGGAATGGATACCGCGCCCCCACAGGTTTTAGCCTGTGGGGGCGCGGCCATTCGCGCACACAGGCATACGGAACGAGGCAAAGATGACCGACCCGGTGACCCTGGACGGCGAGGGCAGGATCGGCGACTTCGACGAGAAGCGCGCCGAGAACGCCGTACGAGAGCTCCTCATCGCGGTCGGCGAGGACCCGGACCGCGAGGGCCTGAGGGAAACGCCGGCGCGGGTGGCGCGGGCGTACAAGGAGCTTTTCGCGGGGCTGTGGCAGAAGCCCGAGGACGTGCTGACGACGACGTTCGATCTGGGGCATGACGAGATGGTCCTGGTGAAGGACATCGAGTTCGTTAGCAACTGCGAACATCATCTCTTGGCATTCCATGGGGTGGCCCATGTCGGCTACATCCCGGCCGAATCCGGAAAGATTACAGGTCTTTCCAAGCTTGCGCGCCTCGTGGACGTATTCGCGCGTCGGCCTCAGGTTCAGGAACGCCTGACGACGCAGATCGCTGATTCCCTTATGCGAATCCTTGATGCGCGGGGTGCAATCGTCGTCATCGAGGCGGAGCACATGTGCATGTCGATGCGAGGCATCCGCAAGCCGGGTGCCAAGACGACGACCTCGGCGGTACGTGGGCAACTTCGTGACGCTACTACACGTGCCGAGGCCATGTCCTTGATACTGGCCCGCTCGTAGCGGGCCGCCCGTACGGGTCCATACCGTCCCGATCAGTGGGGTTGATCGCTGATCGGGAGGGATCGGTATGAGGTACGGGCCGACCAGCAAGATGCTGGTGAACCTGGTCGACGGCTGCGTCCAGGCCAAGAACGTGACTCCGGGCAGTGCGATGTGGACGCTGGACGGCGACCGGACGGTCCGGACCACGGTCGTGGACGTGACGGCGGTGAAGGCGCGCACCGCCGTCGACGTGGTGACGGACCACATGACCTTCACCACCAGCCCGGACCTGCTGCTGTGCACGCCGGGCGGCTGGGTGCACGCGGCCGACGCGGCAGGGAAGACGGTCGCCTGGACGCCTGCGCGGAAGCTGTGCCGGGAGCGGCTGACGATCAAGCCGGGGTACGAGTTCGGGTACTTCGTCGGAGCCACCTGCGCCGACGGAACGGTCGGCAAGAACTACGTGTCGCTGATCGTGAATGACAAAACTTTCGCAGCCCGGTACGCAACCGCGCTGACGGCTTGCACCGGTCTCCCCGCCCGTCTTGAGGCAGTGACCCGGCCGTCCGGCTACCTGAAGCGGGATCTGCCGGGCTTCCGTGTGCGGGTGGTCTCCTCGTACCTCTCCGATGCATTGCGGCATTACGTGGGCGGGGACGCCCATCACATGCGACAGGGCTTTCCACGAGTAGTCCTCAGGGACGCCGATACCCTCCAGGGCTTTCTGGACGGATACATCGAGGGCGATGGCTGCAACCTCAAGCACGGTTGGGGCCGCATGATCGTCAGCGCCAATGCCCCGTTCCTGGCGGAGCTGGCACAGATCATCGGCGCCCGCTTCTCTCCTTCGAAAGGAAAGACGGCCTCACAGTTGTATGTGTCGAACCGCTGGGCCTACCGCAACACCTTCGCCCCCGAAGAGCACCCCCTCGACCCGCCCGAGTCCTCCTGGATCAAGGTCCACGAGATCCGCCCCCGCCCCGCCCTAGGCACCAAGCCCTTCACCTTCTACGGCTACCGCCTCGCCCCGTACCCCACCTTCCTCCTGAACGGGCACCTCGTGCGGGAGGCCCGGTGAGGGGGCCGGTTGTCGGGACCAGGGCGTTCCGAGGGGCGTGGGAGCATCTCGGTATGCGTCTGATCGCTGACGGCAAGACGCCGGCCCTGAGGTCGGTGCTGGTGGATGTTCTGAGGACGGACGACGGCTATGCCTTCGAGGCGGTGGCCCCGTTCTTTCTGTGGGCGGGTGAGTGCGTCGCGTTCGAGGACGACGGGCTGGTCGTCGTGCGGGTGAGTGGCGAGCGGGTCGGGTGCGCGGGCCACTGGTCGACCTGGTGCCGGCCTGAAGCAGGCCCGTCGGAAACCGCCTAGGGCGTGGCTCTTTGGTCAATTGGTCAGTCGATCGGACATGTCTGTCCGGTTGGTGATCACTGATGCGATGTGGGGCCGGATCGAGCCGCTGATGCCGGCTGATCCGGTCCGTGGGCGGTGGTGGGCCGATCACCGCCGAACCCTTGAAGCCATCGCGTGGAAGTGCCGCACCTGCTCACCCTGGCGTGACCTGCCGGACGAGCTTGGCTCATTCCAGACCGCTCACAGGTGACTCTTCAGATGGGCTGCGGACGGCACCTGGAAACGCATTCTTGCCGCGGTTCTGGCAGCGGTCGACGACGTTGACACCATCGGCTGGATCGTATCGGTGGACTTCACCGTCTGCCGAGCTCACCGGCACGCTGCCGGAGCCAGGAAAAGGAGCTCCAGACCAGGCCGAACCCGAAGACCACGCGCCAGAACGCTCCCGAGGAGGACTGAACGGCGGAGGTCCACCTTGCTGGCGACAATCATGCGCGGCCGTTGGCCGTCCGCGTCACCGCTGGCCAGGTCGGTCACCGCCTTCGTCGCGGCAGGGCCGGCGGTCGACCGCCCGCTTTCGACGCCGAGGCGTACAAGCAGCGCAACGCGGTCTAGGCCGCCGACGGCCCGTCGTCGTCGTCCTCCGGCAGCTTGCAGACGCGTTCCAGGAAGAAGGCGGAGGCGATGACGGCCAGGCCCGCCAGGACCGCGAGGGCGGCGTGGAGGGCCTGGTCGCGGCGGGCCGGGACGTCGAGGGAGCCGAGGAGGAAGACGCCCGTGCCGCCGTACATGCCGGCGACGAGGGCGGCGACCAGGGCGCTGGCCTGGCCGAAGACCACCGCGCGGGCCGCCATCAGGGGTTCGACGCCCTTGGCGCCGGGGCGGCGCTCCCGCTGGGCGCGGAGGCGGGCGCGGAGGGAGAGGGCGGTCGCGGCGAGGACGACGGCGATGACGGCGAGGACGATCGGCGCGGCGACCGGCACGCTCGGGAGGGTGCCGACCGCGTCCCAGAGGCGGGCGCCGCCCCAGGAGAGGATCCCGGCCGCCAGGAACAGTCCGGCGAGCACCTTCAGCCGCAGTTGTTTCACCGGGTGTCCTTCACGTGGTCGCGGGCGGTCTGCCACGAGCCTAACGACTACTCGGGCAGACGGAGTTCCAGGTCGGTACGGAGGGTGACGCCCTCGTCGCCGACGGAGGAGAGGAGCCCGGCGACCGGTCCGTGGCCGGGGAGCTGGGCCTCGGGGTCCACGTCGTGCCAGGGGGCGAGGACGAAGGCGCGCTGGTGGGCGCGGGGGTGGGGCAGGGTGAGGACGGGGTCGTCGGAGACCACGTCCGCGTACGCGACGATGTCGACGTCGATGGTGCGGGGCCCCCAGCGCTCCTCGCGGACGCGGTGGAAGGCCTCCTCGACGGCGTGGGCGCGCTCCAGGAGGGAGGAGGGCGGCAGGGTCGTCTTCACGAGGGCGACGGCGTTGAAGTACGAGGGCTGGCTGCCGGGGTCGACGCCCCAGGGCTCGGTCTCGTACACGGGGGAGACGGCCTTGACCCGGAGGCCGGGGGTGTCGGCGAGGGCGTCGACGGCGCCCTGGAGGGTCTCCAGGCGGTTGCCGAGGTTGGCGCCGAGGGCGAGGACGGCCCAGCGGGGGTTGGAGAGGGTGGTGTCGGCGGCGTCGACGGTCTCGACGACGGAGGCGGGTACGGGCTGGACGGTGGGGTCGCTGTGCGTCGCTTTCATCGTCGGCTCCGGGTGATCGTGACGGTGACGTCGTCGAAGGGCACGGTGATGGGCGCGTCCGGCTTGTGGACGACGACCTCCACCTCCTGTACCCCGGCGTGGCTCAGGCACTGCTGGGCGATGCGTTCGGCGAGGGTTTCGATCAGGTCGACGGGCTCGCCCTGGACGACGTCGACGACCTCCTCGGCGACGATCCCGTAGTGGACGGTCTTGGAGAGGTCGTCCCCGGCGGCGGCGGGGCGGGTGTCCAGGCCGAGGGTCAGGTCCACGATGAAGGTCTGTCCCTCCTCGCGCTCCTTGGGGAAGACGCCGTGATGGCCCCGGGCCTTGAGGCCGCGCAGCGCGACACGATCCACGCGAATCACTCCTGCTGTCGTAGTTCGGGTGGCCACGCAGCCGGGTGCGGACGGCCGGGTGTCCGTCGTCGAATCTACCCGCGAGGACCGACAGGGCGTGTCCGCGGGGGGCCGGGGGAGGGGTTCGCCGCAGGTCAGACGGGTGGTTCGAGGTCGTCGGGGGCGGTTTCCGCGTCGTCGGGGCCGTCGGTGTCGGCGAGGACGGGGGAGGCGTGGTGGGACCAGACGCGCCAGCCGTCGGGTGTGCGGCGGAACACGTTGGTGGCGACGACGAGCTGTCCGACGAGGGGTCCGAGTTCGGCGCCGTCCTCGGCGGGGCCGCCGCTGAGGATGTTCTCGGTGCAGGTGACGAGGGCGGTGTCGCCGGCCAGGGAGATCTTGAGGTCGGTGAGGAAGAACTGGATGTACTCGGTGTTCGCCATGATCAGGGCGTACGAGCGGAGGACCTCGCCGCGGCCGGTGAGGACGGGCCAGCCGGGGTGGACGCAGGTGACGGGGACGGTGTCGTCGTCGAGCCAGAGGCCGGAGACGGTGTCGAAGTCGCCGGTCTCCATGGCCTCGTAGAAGGCGGTGTTGGCGGCTTCGACGGCCGCTTCGTCGGTGGCGGGGGTCACCTGGCTCCTTCGACCGCGCGGGCGACCCGGACGGCGTCGGCGGTGGCGCGGACCTCGTGGACGCGGACGGCCCACGCGCCCGCGTGGGCGGCGAGGGCGGAGACGGCGGCGGTGGCGGCGTCGCGTTCGCGCGCGGGGGGCGGGGCGGCGCCCTCGTGGGCGAGGACGTGGCCGAGGAAGCGTTTGCGGGAGGCGGCGACGAGGAGGGGGCGGCCGAGGGCGCGCAGCTCGGGGAGGTGGGCGACGAGGGCCAGGTCGTGCGGGGCGAGCTTGGCGAAGCCGAGGCCGGGGTCGACGACGATGCGGTCGGGGTCGACGCCGCCGTCGACGACCGCCTCCAGGCGGGTGCGGAGTTCGGTGACGACTTCGGTGACGACGTCGTCGTACACGGCGAGGTCGTTCATGGTGTCGCTGAAGCCGCGCCAGTGCATGACGACGAAGGGGACTTCGGCGGCGGCGACAGCGGGGACCATGCCGGGGTCGGCGAGGCCGCCGCTGACGTCGTTGACGAGGACGGCGCCGGCGGCGACGGCGCGGGCGGCGACGGTGGCGCGCATGGTGTCGACGGAGACGGTGACGCCTTCGGCGGCGAGGCCCCGGACGACGGGGACGACGCGGCGGAGTTCCTCCTCCTCGTCGACGCGGGGGGCGCCGGGGCGGGTGGACTCGCCGCCGACGTCGATCAGGTCGGCGCCTTCGGCGGCCAGGTGGAGGCCGTGTTTGACGGCGGCCGTGGTGTCGAACCAGCGGCCGCCGTCGGAGAAGGAGTCGGGGGTCACGTTGACCACGCCCATGACCGCGCAGCGGTCCCACTCCGGCAGGCCCCGGGCCGTGCCCCGGCCGATCGTCGTACTCATGGGACCAGCGTAGGGCCTGCCCGGGGTTCGGGGCCGGGGCCGGGGGTCCGCCGGAGGGGCCCCGGGGCGGGTGGCCGGGCCGCGCGGGGTCAGGCCGCGCGGGCCTCGTGTTCGGCGGGGCGGGCCGGGGTGAGGTGGGTGCAGGGGCGGGGGGCCGGGGCGGGGCGGCGGCGGGTGAAGGGGCGGGGGAGGGAGAGGTTCACGAAGCCCTCGGCCTGCATGGCGGCGAAGCCGATGCGGGGGAGGTCGCGGCTGGTGCGGTAGACGACGAAGCGGGGTTCCCAGCGCGGCCGGAACTTGGCGTTGAACTTGTAGAGGGACTCGATCTGGAACCAGCGGGAGAGGAAGACGAGGAGTCCGCGCCAGAGGCGGAGGACGGGTCCGGCGCCGATCTTCTCGCCCCGGGCGAGGGCCGCGCGGAACATGGCGAAGTTGAGGGAGACGCGGCTGATGCCGAGGGCGGGGGAGGCCTGGAGGGCGGCGACGATGAGGAGCTCGTTCATGCCGGGGTCGGCGGAGCGGTCGCGGCGCATGAGTTCGAGGGACATGCCGTCGGGGCCCCAGGGGACGAAGTGGATGATCGCCTTGAGGTCGCCGTAGGGGGTCTCCGTGCCGTCCTCGTCCTCTTTGTGGGCGGTCGCTATCACCGCGTCGCCGTCGCCGGGGGCGCCGATGCGGCCGAGGGCCATGGAGAAGCCGCGTTCGGTGTCGGTGCCGCGCCAGTCGGCGGCGGCGCGGCGGACGCGTTCGAGTTCGGCGTCGTCGAGGTCACGGACGCGGCGGACGCGGGTGGTGTAGCCGTTGCGTTCGATGCGCTTGACCATCTGGCGGACGTTGCGCATGGCCCGGCCGGAGAGGGAGAAATCCGCGACGTCGACGACCGCCTCGTCGCCGAGTTCGAGGGCGTCGAGGCCGGTCTCGCGGGTCCAGACCTGGCCGCCGGTCTCGGAGCAGCCCATGACGGCGGGGGTCCAGGAGTGGATCTTGGCTTCGTCCATGAAGCGTTCGATGGCGCCGGGCCAGGCCTCGACGTCGCCGATGGGGTCGCCGCTGGCGAGCATGACGCCGGAGACGACGCGGTAGCAGACGGCGGCCTTGCCGCTGGGGGAGAAGATGACGCCCTTGTCGCGGCGGAGGGCGAAGTGGCCGAGGGAGTCGCGGCCGCCGTGCTGGTCGAGGAGGGCGCGCAGCCGGGTCTCGTCGTCGTCGGTGAGGCGGGCGGCGGGGTGCTCGGGGCGGAAGGCCAGGTAGATGGTGGTGAGGGCGGTGAGCATTCCGAGGGCGCCGAGGGAGTAGCCGACGGTCCAGTCGACGCCGTGGGTGTAGCCGACGGGGCCTTCGACGCCGAGGAGTCCGTACAGGACGTGTTCGAGGCGGTCGGTGAGGCTGGGGCTGCCGATGACGCGGCGCGGGTGGGCGCTGACGATGACGAGGCCGAGGCCGATGGAGCCGGCGCCCATGACGACGAAGTTGGCGAGGGCGCGCCAGCGGCTGCGGGGGTCGGGGAGGGCGGCGAATTCGCCGCGGTGGCGGATCAGGAGGGTGAGGAGGGCGAGGGAGAGGAGGGCGCCGAGGACCGAGTGGCGCCAGACGAACTGGGCGGTGGCGCCGAGGGGGAGGAGGACGACGGCGGCCCGCCAGGCGCGGCGCTTGTGGCGCTTGAGGCCGTGGGCGAGGAGCAGGAGGAGGACTCCGGCGCTCAGGGAGAGGGCGGCGGAGAGGGGTCCGAGGGTGCCGGGGAGGACTTCGGCGACGGCGTGGACGCGGCTGGCGCGGAAGCGGGGGAAGACCCCGGCGGCGATGTCGAGGAGGCCGATGAGGGTGCAGGCCGTGCCGACGAGCGAGGGGACCTTCTCGGGTCGGGGGCCGCGCAGGATCCGGCGTACCCGAACCGGAACCAATCCTCTTTTGTCCCCATCTACCGTGACAGACATGGCTTCCCGTACTTCCCGTGGTCCTGCGCAGGGTCTTTGACTCCGGTCGGGCCCTGCGGCGCGTTCGGCGGGCCGTTCCGGCTGGTGCGCCTTCTAGGACGGCGCCGTACGGGGCCGGGTTCATCGGTTCACAGGAAATTCTCGGAAAGAAGGCTCGGTCGACTCATGGGTCTCACCAGTACCAAGGTCCTCGTGCTGGCGGTCGTGGTGGCCGTGGTGCTGTTCCTGGCCACGGTTTTGCTGTGGCCGCGGCTCGCGCGCGGCGGGTGGCGGTCGGTCGCGGGCCGGGTGGGTCTGCTGTTCGTGACGCAGGTGACGCTGTTCGCGGCGGTGGGCCTGGCGGCGAACCGGTCGTTCCTCTTCTACGGCTCGTGGGCCGATCTGTTCGGCCAGGAGCAGGACATGGGCGTGGTCGTCGACCACACGGCCGGTTCGAAGGACCTGCGGGTGGTGGGGACGCAGGTGATGGACGTGCCGGGCGGCGGGCGTCCGGAGGTCGGCGGGCAGATCCAGAAGGTCGTGGTGGCGGGGGAGCGGTCGGGGATCGTCTCGCCGGCCTACGTGTACCTGCCGCCGGAGTACTTCCAGGAGCGGTACGCGAAGCGGACGTTCCCCGCGTCGGTGGTGCTCACGGGGTATCCGGGGACGGCGGAGAACCTGATCAAGGGTTTGAAGTACCCGAGGACGGCGTACGAGCAGGCGAAGCGGGGCCGGATGCAGCCGATGGTCCTGGTGATGCTGCGCCCGACGGTGGCGCCGCCGCGGGACACCGAGTGCGTGGACGTGCCGGGGGGTCCGCAGACGGAGACCTTCTTCGCGCGGGACCTGCCGAAGGCGGTCTCGGAGACGTACCGGGTGGGGACGGAGCCGCGGAACTGGGGCTTCATGGGGAACTCGACGGGGGCGTACTGCGCGCTGAAGATCGCGCTGCACCATCCGGACCGGTTCGCGGCGGGGGCGGGCTTCTCGGCGTACTACCGGGCGGCGGAGGACGTGACGACCGGTGACCTGTTCCGGGGGGACGACCGGCTGCGCAAGCGGGCGGACCTGCTGTGGAGCCTGGACCACCTGCCGCAGGGGAAGTCGTCGTTCCTGGTGACGTCGTCGCTGAAGGGCGAGGACAACCTGAAGGGGACGCGGGAGTTCGTCCGGAAGGTGAAGAGCCCGGCGGACGTCTCGTCGATCGTCCTGGAGAGCGGCGGCCACAACTTCAACACGTGGAACCGGGAGATCCCGCCGGGGCTCGTGTGGATGGGCGGGAAGCTCAGCGCGGACTGATCCCGGGGGCGCCGGCGGTCACGCGGCCGAGGCCCGGCGCAGGGCGCGGTGGACGCCGGCCGGGGTGAGGACGCCGAGGGGGCTGCCGTCGGCGCCGGTGACGGTGAGGCGTCCGGTGTCGTGCTGGAGGAGCACGGCGAGCGCCTCCTTGAGGGACGTGCCGAGGGGTACGGGGGCGGGGTCGCCGTTTCCGGGCGCTCCGGCGGGCACGGGGTCGAGGTCGGCCTCCGTGACGGGGGTGACGGCGAGCCGCTTGAGGCCGCGGTCGCTGCCGACGAAGTCCGCGACGTACGGGGTGGCGGGGGAGCCGAGGACGGTGGCGGGGGTGTCGAACTGCTCGATGCGTCCCTGTCCGTAGACGGCCATGCGGTCGCCCATGCGGACGGCCTCCTCGATGTCGTGGGTGACGAGGAGGACGGTCTTGCGGACGGTGGCCTGGAGGGCGAGGAACTCGTTCTGGAGGCGTTCGCGGACGACGGGGTCGACGGCGCCGAAGGGCTCGTCCATGAGGAGGACGGGCGGGTCGGCGGCGAGGGCGCGGGCGACGCCGACGCGCTGGCGCTGGCCGCCGGAGAGCTGGGCGGGGTAGCGGGAGCCGTATGTGGCCGGGTCGAGGCCGACGAGGTCGAGGAGTTCGGCGGCCCGCGCGCGTGCCGCCGCTTTCTTCCATCCCAGGAGGGAGGGGACGGTCGCGGTGTTGTCGAGGACGGTGCGGTGGGGGAAGAGGCCGACCTGCTGGATGACGTAGCCGATCTTGCGGCGCAGGGCGACCGGGTCGACGCCCGCGATGTCCTCGCCGTCGACGAGGACGCGGCCGGAGGTCGGTTCGACGAGCCGGTTCACCATCATCATCGTGGTCGTCTTGCCGCAGCCGGACGGGCCGACCAGGGTGACGAGTTCGCCCTCGGCGACCTCGAAGGAGAGGTCGTCCACGGCGGTGGTGCCGTCGTCGTACCGCTTGGTCACGTGCTCGAACCGGATCATGGTTCCCCATTCTGGCCCCTGGGCGGCGGGGGTGTGTGAAGGGCGTGTTGCCGCATTGTGGCGGATCTCGGGGATTGTCGGTGGCGGGGGTTAGGGTCGTCCACACATGCGTTCGGGTAGGTGGAGGCCCGGGGGGAGGGACGATGAGCGCGCCGAACTGTCTGGTCACGAACGACTGGATCTGCGGGGAGTACCTCCGCACCCGCCGCGAGGAGTTGACGGAGGCGCTGCTCCAGCATGTGGGAATCACGGTCGCCTCCGTGCTGATCGCGCTCGTCGTCGCGGTGCCGCTGGCGCTGCTCGTCCGGGCCAGGCCCCGGTTCGCGGGGCCGGTCCTCGGACTGACCACGCTGCTCTACACGGTCCCGTCGCTCGCGATGTTCTCGCTGCTGCTGCCGTTCTTCGGGCTGTCGGCGGCGCTCGTGGTGACCGGCCTCGTGCTGTACGCCCTGACGATCCTCGTGCGGAACGCGCTGGCGGGGCTCGCCGCGGTCCCGGCCGAGACGCGGGAGGCGGCCCGGGGCATGGGGTACGGCTCGCTGCGGCTGCTGTGGGCGGTCGAACTGCCGCTGGCGCTTCCGGTCCTGATGGCCGGCGTGCGGATGGCGACGGTGTCCACGATCGCGCTGACGACGATCGGTTCGGTCGTCGGGCGCGGCGGCCTCGGCAACCTCATCGAGGACGCCCTGCCGACCTTCTTCAAGGCGCAGGTGCTCGCCGCCTCGGTGCTGTGCGTGCTGCTCGCCGTCGTCGCCGACCTGCTCCTCCTGGGCCTCCAGCGGCTCCTGACGCCCTGGGCCCGCATACGGACCGCGCCGGGGGGTGGGTGAGGTGGGGGTCGTGACGGACGCCTGGGGCTGGCTCACCACCGGCGCGCACTGGGCGGGGGACGGCGGCATAGGGCAGCGGCTCGCCGAGCACGTGTACGTGAGCGGGCTCGCGCTCCTGATCGCCGCGGCGCTCGCGCTGCCGCTGGGCCTGTGGCTGGGCCACCTGGGCCGGGGCGGGACGCTCGCGGTGAACGTGTCGAACGTGGGGCGGGCGGTCCCCGTCTTCGCGGTCCTCGCCCTCTTCATGGTGTCGCCCCTGCGGAACGCCGGATACGTGCCGACCGTGGTGGCCCTGGTGCTCTTCGCCGTGCCCCCGCTCCTGACCAACGCGTACGTGGGGGTGCGGGAGGTGGACCGGGCCGCGGTGCGGGCCGCGCGGGGCATGGGGATGACGGGCGGGCAGGTCTTCCTGCGGGTGGAACTGCCGCTGGCCCGGCCGGTGGTGATGACCGGCGTCCGCTCGGCCGCGGTGCAGGTGGTCGCCACGGCCACGGTCGCGGCGATGGTCGGCCAGGGCGGTCTCGGCCGGATCATCACGGCCGGGTTCGCCACGTACGACACGGGGCAGGTGGTGGCGGGCGCGGTGCTCGTGGCCCTGCTCGCCCTCCTGGTGGAGGGCGTGCTCGCCGGTGCCGACCGGCTCCTGTCGGGGCCGGGGCACGCGCGCGTGCCGAAGAACAGAACGATCTGACGAAGCCGAGTGGATGGGTGATCTCGTGAACAGGGTCTCGCGTATCGCGGGCGCGCTGCTGGGTACGGCGGCGCTGACCGCCGCCCTCGCGGCGTGCGGCGGTGACAGCCTGGAGGACGGCAAGAAGAACGGCTCCGGGAGCTCCGGCGGTTCGGGCGGCGGGTCGAAGGGCTCGCTGGTGGTCGGCGCGGCCGCCTTCACCGAGGCCAAGGTCCTCGCCGAGCTGTACGCCCAGTCGCTGCGGGACGCCGGATACTCCGTCTCGATCACCACGGTGAAGAATCGCGAGCTGTACGAGCCTTCCCTGGAGAAGGGCGAGATCGACGTCGTCCCGGAATACGCGGCGACGATCGCGGAATTCCTCAACGCGAAGGTGAACGGGCCGAAGGCGCCCGAGGAGAAGCCGGTCGCCTCGGGCGACGCGGCGGCCACCGTCGAGGCGCTGCGGAAGCTCGCCGAGCCGCGCGGTCTGAAGGTCCTCGCGGTCGGAGAGGCGGTCGACCAGAACGCCTTCGCGGTGTCGAAGGAATTCGCCGAGAAGAACAAGCTGAAGACGCTTTCCGATCTCGGCGCCTCCAAGATCAAGGTGAAGATCGCCGCCGGTGACGAATGCGCTGTGCGCCCCTTCTGCGCCCCCGGTCTGAAGAAGACGTACGGGATCGACGTGGCCGGGATCGACCCCAAGGGCGTCGGCACCCCGCAGGCCAAGCAGGCCGTCAAGGACGGGGTGGACCAGCTGGTCCTGACGACCACCACGGACGCCACGATCGAGAACTACGGGCTCGTCTTCCTCGCCGACGACAAGAAGCTCCAGAACGCCGACAACGTGCTGCCCGTGGTCAACGCCGAGGACGCCGGTTCTCCCGAGATCGCCGCCGCCCTCGACAAGATCACCAAGGTGCTCACCACAGCGGATCTCGCCGAACTCAACCGCAAGGTGGATGCCGAGCGGGCGAAGCCGGAGGACGTCGCCAAGGACTATCTGACGACGAAGGGGCTGCTCAAGAAGTAGGCGCGGGGCGGGGGGAGTCGGCCCGAAACGGAACCGGAACGGTCGATATCCACTTCCGGTGACGAGAAGTGGCCAAGAGATTGCCGGGCCGACCCCCCACATGGCGCCTACGCACGGTAAATTTCAGGCCATGCCACGTGGACGCCACCGCCATTCCCCGCCTCTGCACAAGCTGCTGCCGCCCTCCGCGGTCGCCGGCGCCGCGGTCGTGTGCGCCGCGGCCGCCTGGCTGCCCGGAGACCTGGTGGTCGTACGGCTGCTGACCGCCGCCGCGGCGGCCGCGGCCGTCACCGGCGCCGTCCTCATGCGCAGTTGGGACCGGAGCGCCGGACTGCGCGTCGCCGAGACCGAGCGGGCGCGCGCCGCCGACCAGTGGAAGGCCGAGGAACGCCTCGCCGAACTGGAGTCCGACCTCGACGAGTCCCGCGCGCTGCGCGCCCGGCTCGACGCCAAGCTCCGCGCCAAGCGCGTGGAGCTCGCCGGACTGCGCGGCGAGCACGCCGACCTGCTCCGCCGCTACGCCACCGCCGAGACCGAGCGGGCCAGCGCCCTGGAGGGCCGCCGCGTCCTCGCCCTGGAGAGCGCGGGCCACGGCGACGCCAAGGCCCTCCCGGCCGCCGGCTCCACGCCCACCCCCGAGGCCTTCCGCCGCGCCGCCCGGGCTCTGCGCGACCTCCCGCGCAACGCCGCCGCCCAGCAGGCCCGCCGCACCGCCGAGGCCGCCCGCGCCCGCGACCTGGCCGAGCGCGCCCGGGAGACGGAGGAACCGCAGGGGAAGCACGCGGCGGTCGCCGGGACCGAGCAGCACACCCGGCCGGCCGCCCCCGCCCTCGCGCTCCCGGCCGCCCCCGCCCCCGCCCCCGTGGCGATCGCGGCCGCCATCGTCCCGTACGCCTCCCGCAGGCCCGTCCCGCGTCCCGAGGGCGGCTTCGACTTCTTCGGCACGCAGAAGACGGCCGACGCCATCGAGGCCGTGCAGAACACCGACCTCGCCGACGTCGTGGGCGAGGAGGTCCTGGCCGCCGAGACCGAGCGGACCGGCGCCCCCGCCCTCACCCCCGTCACCGGCCCCGCCCCCGGCACCCCCGTGCCGCCGCGGACGATCGGCCAGGTCATCGACCTGACCGCGCACGACGAGACGGAACAGCTCGACCTGGCGGAGCTGCGCGGGGCCGTGAACTCGTGACGCACCGCCTCGCCGACTTCCCCGCCGGTGAGGTCGCCCGCCGCCGGGACGAACTGCTCGCCCTGTGCGCCCAGGCCTTCTGCGGCGCCCCCTGGCACGAGCCGCCGCTCGGCGCCGTACGGACCGTGGAGCGGCTGCTCGGCTCGGCGGCCGGGCGGCCCGACTTCCGGGCCGTCGCCGCCTTCGGCCCCGACGACGAGCTCCTGGGCTTCGCGGCCGGCTGGACCGACACCGTCCTGACCGGCCGGGAGCCCGCCTTCGAACTCGCCGAACTCGTCGTCGCCCCCGCCCACCAGGGCCTCGGCACCGGCCGCGCCCTCCACGACGCGATCCTCGCGGCCGCCCCGGGCCCGCGGCTCCTGATGACCCTCGACGTACCGGAACTGACGAAGCGGTACGAGCACTGGGGCTGGACCGTCGCCGACCGGCGCACGCCCGGCACGTCGGGACGCGTGTACGCGGTGATGCGCCGCGAGGACGGATAACGCCGGGTCCTACCCGTCGACACGGATAGCGGCGGGTCCTACTTGTCTCCTACTTGTCGATGTCGCCGACGACGAAGAAGAGCGAGCCCAGGATCGCCACCATGTCGGCCACCAGCGTCCCCGGCAGCAACTCGGCGAGCGCCTGGATGTTGTTGAAGGAGGCCGAGCGCAGCTTCAGCCGGTACGGGGTCTTCTCGCCCTTCGACACCAGGTAGTAGCCGTTGACGCCGAGCGGGTTCTCGGTCCACGCGTACGTGTGGCCCTCCGGCGCCTTCAGGACCTTCGGCAGCCGCTGGTTGACCGGCCCCGGCGGCAGCTCCTCCATCCGGTCCAGGCAGGCGTCCGCCAGGTTCAGGGAGTTGTGCGTCTGCTCCAGGAGGCACTCGAACCGGGCCAGGCAGTCGCCCTCCTCCCGCACCGCCACCCGCAGGACGTCCGCCAGCTCCCCGTACGCGAGGTACGGCTCGTCGCGGCGCAGGTCGAAGTCGACGCCCGAGGCGCGGGCGATCGGCCCCGACACCCCGTACGCGTGGACCGCCTCCCGCGACAGGACCCCGATCCCGCGCGTACGGCCCCGGAAGATCTCGTTGCCGAGGACGAGCCGGTCGTACACGTCCATCCGCGACCGCACGTCCACGACGGCCTGCCGCGCCCGACCCGTCCATCCGGCCGGCAGGTCCTCCTTGAGGCCGCCGACCCGGTTGAACATGTAGTGCATCCGGCCGCCGGACGCCTCCTCCATCACCGCCTGGAGCTCCTCGCGCTCCCGGAAGGCGTGGAAGACCGGGGTGATCCCGCCCAGTTCGAGGGGGTACGAGCCGAGGAACATGAGGTGGTTGAGGACCCGGTTCAGCTCGGCGAGGAGCGTACGGGTCCACACCGCGCGCTCCGGGACCTCCATGCCCAGCATCCGCTCGACGGCCATCACCACGCCCAGCTCGCTGGAGAAGGCGGACAGCCAGTCGTGCCGGTTGGCCAGCATGACGATCTGCCGGTAGTCCCGCGCCTCGAAGAGCTTCTCGGCCCCCCGGTGCATGTAGCCGACCACCGGCTCGGCCGACCGGATCACCTCGCCGTCCAGGACGAGCCGGAGCCGGAGCACGCCGTGGGTCGAGGGGTGCTGCGGCCCGATGTTCAGCACCATGTCGGTGCTCTCCGCCGCGCCGCCGATTCCGACCGTCGTCTCCGTCATGCGGCCAGTATCTCCCGTACGGGGCCCGCCCCTAAGGCCCCTCTTCCGGGGGAACCCGCCGGGTCAGCCAGAGGAAGTCCCCGAGGCCGCCCCGGGCGGTCAGCTCGGCGGCCTCGCCGGCCGAGGAGAGGGCCCGGACGTATCCGGCGGGATCGGTCGAGGCGAGCGCGAGCGGCGGCCGGTCCCCGGTCACCCCGAGCCGCCGCAGCGCCTCCCGCTGCGTGACCAGCTCCGGGGCGGCCTCTGCCGGGAACGTGCCTCCGGAAGACGCCTCTCCGGGGAACGCGCCTCCGGAAGACGGCCCTCCGGAGGACCCCCCTCCCACGGCCGCCGCGCACGCGTCGAGCGCCACGTGGGACGTCAGGTCGCGGGAGCCGTCCGGGACCGGCGGGACCTCGCGGCCCGCGCGGAAGCCGGTCAGGGAGCCGAAGGGCGGCCGGGAGCCCCGTACGTGCGCGTAGTCCACGGCCACCGCGCGGCCCGCCGCCAGGGACGCCACCGCCGACGCCCAGGCCTCGTCGCGGGGCCGCCCGATCTCGGCCCGCGCCCCGGGCTCCCGCAGCGGCCACCAGCGCTCCAGCCACTCCGCGTCCGCGCCGGAAACGGGCCCGCCGAGCCGTTCCGCGCCGTCCGCGCGCACCTCCACGTACCGGACCGTGCCCGCCGCGTCCGCCTCGGCCACGTCCACCGGCACGTTGTCCAGCCACTCGTTCGCGAAGAGCAGCCCCCGCGCCCCGCGCGGCGGCCGGTCCGTCCACACCACCCGGGGGTCGAGCCCGTCCGGGCGGGCGGCGCGCTCGACCCCGTACGCCCGGACCGCGAGCCCGCTCCCGGCGGTCGCCGCCAGCACCCCCGCGAGCAGCTCCCCGCGCCCCGCGCCCACGTCCACGAAGTCGACCCCGTCCGTCCCCAGCTCCTCCGCGACCTCGCCGAGGAGCCGGGCCACGGCCCCCGCGAAGAGCGGGGAGGCGTGCACCGAGGTGCGGAAGTGCCCGGCGGGTCCCTCGGGCCGCAGGAAGAAGCCCCCCGGGCCGTACAGCGCCCGCTCCGTGGCCTCCCGCCACCCCCGCCACCGCCGCGTCTCGTCCGTCACGTGCCCCAGTCTCCACCTCGGGGAGTACGGTCTCCGACGCAAGGATCGCCCCCGCGGTTGATCCCTGAACCTTTCCCCTTCCCTACGCTGGGTGACGTGCAGCGCCTCTACGACTTCCTCCGCAGACACCCGACGGGCGTCGACACCTTCTGGGCCGTCGTCCTCTTCGGGTTGTCCCTGCTGTGGGTGGCGAGTTCCGTGACGACGTTCGGCCATCCCGTCGCGTACGCGATCGTCGCCGCGCTCTTCTCGCTGGTCGTGGCCCTTCGCCGGCGGGCCCCCGAGAAGATGCTGCTGCTCTCGGTCGCCCTCGGCGTCGCCCAGCTGGCGCTCGACCTGACGCCGTTCCTGGCCGACTTCGCCATGTTCGTGATCGTCTACACGGTCGCGGTGCACGACGGACCGCGCTGGGCGTCCCGGCTCGCCCTCGTCGGCGGACTGAGCGCCGCCACGCTCTCCCAGCTCAGATGGCCGATGGAGGAGCCCTCCTCCGGTGCCGCCCGGGTCTTCTTCACGATCTTCATGACCGTGCCGTTCGCCCTCGCCTGGGTCCTCGGGGACTCCCTGCGCACCCGCCGCGCCTACTTCGCGCAGCTGGAGGAGCGGGCCTCCCGCCTGGAGCGGGAGCGCGAGGCCCAGGCCAAGGTCGCGGTCGCCGCCGAGCGGGCCAGGATCGCCCGCGAGCTGCACGACGTCGTCGCGCACAACGTGTCGGTGATGGTGGTCCAGGCCGACGGCGCCGCCTACGTCATGGACTCCTCCCCGGAGACCGCGAAGCAGGCCCTGGAGACCATCTCCACCACCGGCCGGCAGGCGCTCGCCGAGATGCGCAGGCTCCTCGGCATCCTGCGCACCGGGGAGCATCAGGAGGCCGGGGAGTACGTGCCGCAGCCCGACGTGGGCCAGATCGAGGACCTCGTCGAGCAGGTCAGGGTCGCCGGCCTCACCGTCGACTTCGCGATCGAGGGGAGCCCCCGCCCGCTGCCCAGCGGCGTCGAGCTCACCGCGTACCGGATCGTGCAGGAGGCCCTCACCAACACCCGCAAGCACGGCGGGCCGGACGCGGGCGCCAGCGTCCGGCTGGTCTACTTCGACGACGGCCTCGGGCTGCTCGTCGAGGACGACGGCCGGGGCGCGCCGCAGGAGATGTACGAGGACGGGGGAGCCGACGGGCGGGGGCACGGCCTGATCGGCATGAGGGAGCGGGTCGGCATGGTCGGCGGCACCCTGGACGCGGGCCCGCGTCCGGGGGGAGGCTTCCGGATCAGCGCCCTGCTCCCGCTCAAACCCGCCCACTGACGACCCGTAAGGAATCCCCCTGATGTCCATCCGCGTGATGCTCGTCGACGACCAGGTGCTGCTGCGCACCGGTTTCCGCATGGTGCTGGCCGCCCAGCCGGACATGGAGGTCGTGGCCGAGGCGGGCGACGGCGCCGAGGCCCTGGAGGTGCTGCGGTCCACGGAGGTCGACGTCGTCCTGATGGACGTGCGGATGCCGCGCCTCGACGGGGTGGAGGCGACCCGGCGGATCTGCGCGCAGCCGAATCCGCCGAAGGTCCTGATCCTGACCACCTTCGACCTCGACGAGTACGCGTTCTCCGGCCTGAAGGCGGGGGCGAGCGGCTTCATGCTGAAGGACGTGCCGCCGGGGGAGCTGCTCGGCGCGATCCGCTCGGTGCACAGCGGGGACGCCGTGGTGGCGCCCTCGACCACCCGCCGTCTCCTCGACCGCTTCTCGCCGCTGCTGCCGTCCACCGGCAAGGAGCCCGAGCGCAAGGAGCTGGGGCGCCTGACGGACCGGGAGCGGGAGGTGATGATGCTGGTCGCGCAGGGCCTGTCGAACGGCGAGATCGCCGCCCGGCTCGTCCTCTCCGAGGCGACGGTCAAGACGCACGTGGGCCGCATCCTGACCAAGCTGGGGCTGCGCGACCGGGTCCAGGTCGTGGTCCTCGCGTACGAGTCGGGTCTGGTGCGGGCCGGGGGCGGCGGGGCGGCGTAGTTAGGGCTGCGGCTTCCCTTACGGGGGCGGGGTGCTGCTTTTTTTGGATAGCGCCGCTCGCTGCCGAGGCACCGCTTTTGGGGAGCGCCGCTCACTGTCGTATCGCCGCTGGATAGCGCCGCTCGCTATCGCAGCACCGACTCCAGGAAGTCGCTTCCGAGGCGGGCGGTGACGGCCACGTCGAGCTGGTGCAGGACGTACCGGCCGCGCCGCTGGGTGGTGACCAGACCGGCCTTCTTCATGACCGCGAGGTGGCGGGAGACCTCGGGCGGGGTGATGCCGTACGCGTCGGCCAGCTCGCTCGTCGTGTACGCGCCCCGGGCCAGGCTGCGGCAGAGCCGCATCCGCATCGGGTGGGCGACCGCCTCCAGGCGCAGCTTGACCGCCTCCACGGGGGCGCCGCCGCCGAGGTCGCGAGTGGGCACGGGGTACTGGACCACCGGCTGCCAGCCGGGCGCGTGCAGTGCGAAGAGGTGCGGCCAGCCGAAGGCGGTCGGCAGGAACGTCACGCCGGTGCCCCCGGCGTCGGTACGGCCCTGGACCAGCTTGTCGACGACGATCCGGGAGCCGTGCTCGTCCTCCTCCAGGACCATCGCGGAGGAGGCGTCGGCGACGGCCTCGGCCAGGCCCCGGTGCCGCATCAGCTCGGTCTTGTGGCGGGCGTCGGCGGCGAGCTGGACCCGGACGCGGCGCCAGGTGTCGGCGAAGAACGCCTCGTCGCAGTCCTCCAGGAGCCGCCGGACCCACGCACGCGTGCCGGGCGGGTCCGCGAGCATCCGCTCCACGAAGGCGGCCTGGCGCGGGCCGCGCGCGGCGGCCAGGTCGAGGGCGCGGCGGCGCATCCGGTCGTCCACGAGCGGCGACGGGGCTCCGTGCGTGTAGTGGCTGGCGCAGGAGATCTCCAGGGCCGCGCCCACGTACTTCTCGTCGTCCATCCGGTCGAGGTCGTCCAGCTCCTCGGCGAGGGTCTCGCGGGGGCGGGCGGGCAGCAGGACGTCGGACCGGGTGGAGCGCCACATGAAATCGGCCTCGTGGAGCCGGTCCGCGAGCTCGGGCTTCAGCGCGGCGGCCGTGGTGGTGGTCCAGGCGTGCAGCCGGGCGTGGTGCGCGGGCTCGGCCAGGGCGTGCAGGGCGGCGCCCAGCTCGGCCAGCGGCGAGGGGCAGAAGGAGATCCGCTCGCGCGGCAGTCCGGTGATGTCGATGGTCACGCTCACCCGACCATGGTGCGGGGTGGGGCGGGGGCGGTGTCGCGCCGATTGACGGGAGCCGTCAACCGACGCCCGCGGACGGGTCCGGCCGCCGTTTGACGGGGCTCGTCAAACGGCGGGCCGGGGCGCCGGGGAGCGGCGCACGGTGGGGGCATGAACGCGCTGCACCAGTACCTCTTCGACACCTACCGCGCCGCCGCGATCGGGGAGCCGCCGCCCCCGGCGCCCGGCACCCACGACGTCGCCGTCCTGCGGGCGGTCCGCGACCGGCGCCGCTTCGAACGGGTCCTCGCGGGGCGCCCGGCCGGGGGCGGCTTCCGGAGGGCCCTGCGCCGCTGGGGACGCTCCGGGGGCCGCCGTCCGGCGTGCTGAGAGACGCCGGTCGGCCCCTGGGACCGGTCCCGGCGTGCCGAGGCTCCGGTCAGTCCCTCGGTCCCGGCCCCGGCGTGCGAGGGCTCCCGTCAGCTCCCGTCAGCCCCCGCCCCCCGGCAGCCGCGACAGGAAGTCCCGTGCCGCCTCCCGTACGTCCTCCGCCGTCCACTCCAGGCCCGGCCCCGCCACCGTCAGCTCGGTCAGGGCGACGCCCGGCGGGCCGCCCGGGCCCGGGGCGGACCAGCGGCGGAAGAGGACGGTGCCGGTGGCCTCCGTCTGGGCGAGGGCCGCGGCCGTCAGGACCTCGGGGGCGTACGGCAGCCAGACCCGGAACTGGTGGGTGTGCGGGATCTCGGGGTGGACCCGGAACCAGCCCGTGCCCGCCTCCGCGAACGCCTCCCGGAGCGCACCGGCCACCACGCGCGCGTGGGCCGTGTACGCGGGCAGCCGGGGCAGCTCGACGTCCAGGCCCCGGAGCGCGGAGAGCGCCGCCGGGTACTGCTGGAAGACCTGCCCTCCGTACCGGTGCCGCCAGACCCGGGCCTCCTCCATGACGTCCTCGGGCCCGGCGAGCGCGGCCCCCGACTGGCCGCCGAGGGACTTGTAGAACGACACGTAGACGCTGTCGGCGAGCCCCGCGATCTCCGCGAGCCCCCGGCCGAGGTGCGTCGGGCACTCCCACAGGCGCGCCCCGTCGAAGTGGACGACGGCGTCCCGCTCCCGGGCCGCCTCCACCACCTCCACCAGCTCCTCCCAGGCGGGCAGCACGAAGCCGGCGTCCCGCAGCGGCAGCTCCAGCATCAGCGTCCCGAACGGCTCCGGGTGGTCCCGCACCTCCTCGGCCGTCGGCAGCCGGGGCGCGTCGGTGGGGTGCGTGGTCCGGAGCCCGGAGACGGCCCCGAGCGCCCCGCCCTCGTGGACCTCCGGGTGGGCGAGCGGGTGGAGGGCGACGACGGGGCTGCCGGTGCGCCCGGCCCAGCAGCGCAGCGCCACCTGCTGGGCCATGGTGCCGGTCGGGAAGAAGACGGCGGCGGGCAGGCCCAGCTCCTCGGCGACCCGCCGCTCCAGGGTCTCCACCGGGCCGTCGCCGTACGCGTCGGGCACCGCCCCGCCGTATCCGGCGGCCTCCGCCCACCCGGCCAGCTCCCGCAGCCGCTCCCCGACCGTGCCGTCCGCGGCGGAGTGCCACAGCTTCCGGCGGGCACCGCCCCAGACCTCCGCCCGGTGGAGCCGGGCCGCCTCCTCGTCGGCGATGTCCCCCGGACGCGTCGTGTCAGCGGTTTCCACAGGTTCCATGGGTCGATCATCACATCACCGCCCACAGCCTGTGGACAGCCACGGAAGGGCGGTCTTCGCTGGCGTAGCATGACCAGAAATCGTCCGGTACCCGCCGAGGACTGGAACGGAAGGCCGTCCCCACCGTGAACGCACCAGCAGCGCCAGAGCCCCGCGCCGAGGACCGACCCGCCCGGCTCACCGTCGGAGTCGTCGGCGCCGGACGGGTGGGCCCCGCCCTCGCCGCCTCCCTCCGGCTCGCGGGACACCGTCCCGTCGCCGTCTCGGCGGTCTCCGACGCCTCGCGCCGCCGCGCCGCCGCGCTCCTGCCGGACGTGCCGGTCGTGGAGCCCGCGCGCGTCCTCGCCCTCGCGGACCTGGTCCTGCTCACCGTCCCGGACGACGCCCTGCCCGGCCTGGTCGAGGGCCTCGCGGACACCGGGGCCGTACGGCCGGGGCAGCTGATCGCGCACACCTCCGGGCGGTACGGGGCGCGGGTCCTCGACCCCGCCCGCCGGGCCGGTGCCCTGCCGCTCGCCCTGCACCCCGCCATGACCTTCACCGGCACCGCCGTCGACGTGCAGCGGCTCGCCGGGTGCTCCTTCGGGGTGACCGCGCCCGAGGAGCTGCGGCTCGCCGCCGAGGCGCTGGTGATCGAGATGGGCGGCGAGCCCGAGTGGATCGCCGAGGAGGCCCGCCCGCTCTACCACGCGGCCCTCGCCCTCGGCGCGAACCACCTGGTCACCCTGGTGGCCCAGTCGATGGAGCTGCTCCACAAGGCCGGGGTCGCCGCCCCCGACCGGATGCTCGGCCCCCTCCTGGGCGCCGCCCTGGACAACGCGCTGCGGTCCGGGGACGCGGCCCTGACCGGCCCGGTCGCGCGCGGGGACGCCGGAACGGTCGCCGCTCACGTGGCCGAGCTGCGCAAGCACGCGCCCGGTACCGTCACCGGTTACCTGGCGATGGCCCGGACGACCGCCGACCGGGCGCTCGCGCACGGCCTGCTCAAGCCCGAGCTGGCCGAGGACCTGCTGGGGGTGCTCGCCGAGGCCCCGTCGGCCGCGCCCGGCACGACCGGCACGACCGGCACCACCGGACCCGCCGACGGGCCGCAAGGAGACGACCGATGAGCCTGCCCGCCCGCGAGCCCGCCGCGCTGGTCCCCACCGCCCGGGACCTCCGGGACGCCGTCGCGCGGCACGGTGCGCCCGGGCGCAACGCGGTGGTCATGACCATGGGCGCGCTCCACGAGGGCCACGCCACCCTGATCCGCGCCGCACGCGCGCGCGTGGGGGCGGACGGCTTCGTCGTCGTCACCGTCTTCGTCAACCCGCTCCAGTTCGGCGCGGGCGAGGACCTCGACCGCTACCCGCGCACCCTGGACGCCGACCTGGAACTCGCCTTCGGCGCGGGTGCGAGCGTCGTCTTCGCGCCCTCCGCGGACGAGGTCTACCCGGGCGGCGAGCCGCAGGTCCGGATCACCGCGGGCCCCATGGGCGAGCGGCTCGAAGGCGCCTCCCGGCCCGGCCACTTCGACGGCATGTTGACCGTCGTCGCCAAGCTGCTCCACCTCACCGCCCCCGACCTGGCCCTCTTCGGCCAGAAGGACGCCCAGCAGCTGGCCCTGATCCGGCGCATGGTCCGGGACCTGAACTTCCCGGTCGAGGTCGTCGGCGTGGAGACCGTCCGCGAGGACGACGGCCTGGCCCTCTCCAGCCGCAACCGCTATCTGTCGGCCGGGGAGCGCCGCACCGCCCTGGCGCTGTCCCGCGCGCTGTTCGCCGGCCGGGAGCGGCTCGCCGCCCAGGAGGCGCTGCGCGCGCGTGCCGACGCCCTGCCGAACGGACGGGACCGGGCCGAGAACCGGGCCGAGGCGCTCTCCCGGCTCGGCGAGGCCCGGGCCGCCGCCGACGCCCACGCGGTCGCGCAGGCCGCCGAGTGCGGCGGCCCCGGAGCCGTACGCGCCGCCGCCCGCGCGATCCTCGACGAGGCGGCCCAGGCGGAGCCGCCGCTCACCCTGGACTACCTGGCCCTCGTGGACCCGGCCGACTTCACCGAGGTCGCCGACGACCACGACGGCGACGCGGTCCTCGCCGTCGCCGCGCGCGTGGGCACCACGCGCCTCATCGACAACATCCCCCTGAGCTTCGGGCCCCCGAGCCCCGAAACCCCGACCCTCGGAGCCACCAAGTGACCGGAATACGGCTGCACGCCCCCGCACCGGGCTGGGCCATCGACGCCGACGTCGTGGTGGTCGGCTCCGGTGTCGCCGGCCTCACCGCCGCCCTGCGCTGCACCGCCGCCGGGCTCCGTACGGTCGTGGTCACCAAGGCCCGGCTCGACGACGGCTCCACCCGCTGGGCCCAGGGCGGCATCGCCGCCGCGCTCGGCGAGGGCGACACCCCCGAGCAGCACCTCGACGACACCCTCGTCGCGGGCGCCGGGCTCTGCGACGAGCGGGCCGTGCGGACCCTCGTCACCGAGGGCCCCGACGCCGTCCGCCGGCTCATCGAGACCGGCGCCGACTTCGACAAGACCTCCGAGGGCGAGATCGCGCTGACCCGCGAGGGCGGCCACCACCGGCGCCGGATCGCCCACGCGGGCGGCGACGCGACCGGCGCCGAGATCTCCCGCGCCCTGGTCGAGGCGATACGCGACCGGGGCGTGCGCACGATCGAGCACGCCCTCGTCCTGGACCTCCTCACGGACACCGAGGGCCGTACGGCGGGCGTGACCCTGCACGTCATGGGCGAGGGCCGGCACGACGGCGTCGGCGCGGTCCACGCGCCCGCGGTCGTCCTCGCCACCGGCGGCATGGGCCAGGTCTTCTCGGCCACCACCAACCCGGCGGTCTCCACCGGCGACGGCGTGGCCCTCGCGCTGCGCGCCGGGGCCGAGGTCTCCGACCTGGAGTTCGTCCAGTTCCACCCGACCGTGCTCTTCCTCGGCGCGGGCGCCGAGGGCCAGCAGCCGCTGGTCTCCGAGGCGGTACGGGGGGAGGGCGCGCACCTGGTCGACGCGGACGGGGTCCGCTTCATGCTCGGGCAGCACGAGCTGGCCGAGCTGGCGCCCCGGGACGTCGTCGCCAAGGCGATCACGCGCCGGATGCAGGAGCACGGCACCGAGCACATGTACCTCGACGCCCGGCACTTCGGGGCGGAGATGTGGGAGCGGCGCTTCCCGACGATCCTGGCCGCCTGCCGCGCCCACGGCATCGACCCGGTGACCGAGCCGATCCCGGTGGCCCCGGCCGCCCACTACGCCTCCGGCGGCGTCCGCACCGACCTGCGGGGCCGGACCACCGTCCCCGGCCTGTACGCGTGCGGAGAGGTGGCCTGCACGGGCGTCCACGGCGCCAACCGGCTCGCCTCGAACTCGCTCCTGGAGGGCCTGGTCTTCGCCGAGCGGATCGTGGAGGACGTCGTGGCGGCCGCCCCGCGCGCGGCGGGCGCCCCGGTGCCGCACCCGGCCCCGGTGACCCTGCCGCTGCCGGGGACGGACGCCCGGACCCGCATCCAGCGGATCATGACGAACGGCGCCGGGGTGCTGCGCTCGGAGGCCAGCCTGCGGGAGGCCGCCGACGCCCTCGACGCGCTGCACGAGGAGGCCGTGGCGGGCGGCACCGACGACAGCAAGGCCGCCGAGCCGGGGGTGGACTCCTGGGAGACCACCAACCTGCTGTGCGTCGCCCGGGTCCTGGTCGCCGCCGCCCGCCGCCGCGAGGAGACCCGCGGCTGCCACTGGCGCGAGGACCGCCCGGAGCGCGACGACGCGCACTGGCGCCGGCACCTCGTCGTACGCCTGACGCCGGAGCGGACGCTCGACGTCCGCACGACCGACACGTACGACTTCCCCGCCACCGTCACCGCCTGACCCTTCCTTCCCCCACCGTCGACGCCCCCAGGGAGCCGTAAGTGAGCACGCCCGAGGAATCCCGTCCCGAGCCCGTGGACGTCCCCCTCATCCAGATCAGCGCCCCCGGTGCGGCCGCCGAGGAGGCCGGCGGCTGCGGCGACGGCTGCGGCTGCGGCGGCGGCGAGGAGTTCGAGTGCGGGCTCGACCCGGCGCTCGCCGGGCTGCTCGCCGACGCCGGCCTCGACCCGGTCCAGGTGGAGGACGTCGCCCACCTGGCGATCGCGGAGGACCTCGACGGCGGGGTCGACGTGACGACCGTGGCGACCGTCCCCGAGGAGGCCGTCGCCACCGCCGACTTCACCGCCCGCGAGGCCGGCGTGGTGGCCGGCCTGCGGGTCGCGGAGGCGGTCCTGTCGATCGTCTGCACCGACGAGTTCGAGGTCGAGCGGCACGTCGAGGACGGCGAGCGCGTCGAGGCCGGGCAGACGCTCCTGAGCGTCACCGCCCGCACCCGCGACCTGCTCACCGGCGAGCGCAGCGCGCTCAACATCCTGTGCCGCCTCTCCGGCATCGCCACCGCCACGCGCGCGTGGGCGGACGCCCTGGAGGGCACGAGGGCGAAGGTCCGCGACACCCGCAAGACGACGCCGGGCCTGCGCGCCCTGGAGAAGTACGCGGTCCGCTGCGGCGGCGGCGTCAACCACCGGATGTCGCTGTCGGACGCGGCCCTGGTGAAGGACAACCACGTGGTGGCGGCCGGCGGCGTGGCCGAGGCCTTCAAGGCCGTGCGCGAGCTGTTCCCCGAGGTGCCGATCGAGGTCGAGGTCGACACGATGCACCAGGTCCGCGAGGTCCTGGACGCGGGCGCCGACCTGATCCTGCTGGACAACTTCACCCCGGCCGAGACCGAGGAGGCCGTGGCGCTCGTCGCGGGCCGCGCCGTCCTGGAGTCCTCGGGCCGCCTCACCCTGGAGAACGCGGCGGCGTACGCGGCGACCGGCGTCGACTACCTGGCGGTCGGCGGCCTCACCCACTCCTCCCCGATCCTCGACATCGGCCTCGACCTGCGCGAGGTGCGGGCCTGATGCTGCTCACCATCGACGTCGGCAACACGCACACGGTCCTCGGCCTCTTCGACGGGGACGAGATCGTCGAGCACTGGCGGATCTCCACGGATCCGCGCAGGACCGCCGACGAGATGGCGGTCCTGCTCCAGGGCCTGATGGGTATGCACCCGCTGCTCGGCGTCGAGCTGAGCGACGGCATCGAGGGGATCGCGATCTGCGCGACGGTCCCCTCGGTCCTGCACGAGCTGCGGGAGGTCACCCGCCGGTACTACGGGGACGTGCCGGCGGTCCTGGTGGAGCCGGGCGTCAAGACGGGCGTCCCGGTCATCACCGACAACCCGAAGGAGGTCGGCGCGGACCGCGTCATCAACGCGGCCGCGGCGGTCGAGCTGTACGGCGGCCCGGCGATCGTCGTCGACTTCGGCACGGCGACGACGTACGACGCGGTCACCGCGCGCGGCGAGTACGCGGGCGGGGCGATCGCGCCGGGCATCGAGATCTCGGTGGAGGCGCTGGGCGTGCGCGGGGCGATGCTCCGCAAGATCGAGCTGGCCCGCCCGCGGAACGTGATCGGCAAGAACACGGTCGAGGCGATGCAGTCGGGCATCATCTACGGCTACGCGGGCCAGGTCGACGGCGTGGTGGCCCGGATGAAGCGCGAGCTGGTCGGCCCCAAGGGCGACCCCTCCGACGTGACCGTGATCGCGACGGGCGGCCTGGCCCCCATGGTCCTCGGCGAGTCCACCGAGATCGACGAGCACGAGCCCTGGCTGACCCTGATCGGCCTGCGCCTGGTGTACGAGCGGAACGTCTCGCGCATGTAGGACCCGTACGGCCGCCCCTCCCGGAGAGGGGCGGCCGACACGGACGGAGGGCCCGGACCGCCGAACGGCTGCCGACCGGCGCGCCGTAATGATCCCTAAGCGAAAATTGTCCGATTAGCGCGTACCGTCGGCCCATGCCCACGCCATACGGATCCCGTGGCGGCATGGCGTTCAGCGCGGACGAGCTGCGTGTGCTCCGCCGCGCCCTTGCCATCGCCCTTCACCCCGCCCCCCTCCAGGACGAGGACGTCCAGGACTGCCTGCGCCTGGCCGAATCCGTGGACGAGGCGGTGTGCGAGGCCGGCCGGCTGCGCGCCTTCCTCCTCGCCGACCTGGCCCGCTACCGCGAGGCCCTGCCGGGCTCCCTCAGCGGCTACCTGGAGCTCCTCCGGGACGCGCTGGCCGCCGGGTACGACCCCGGGGCCGACGACCTCGCCGCCCTGCGCGCGCTGCGCCGCAACCCCGCGGCCGCCGAGCTGCTCGCCCGCTGCCAGGGCCTCGCCGAACGCTCCGTACGCGCGCGCCTGGCCCGGGTCGTCCAGGCCACCGCCCCCGCGGCCGACCGCGCCCCCAGGGCCCGGCTGCTCGCCCTGCCCGGCGGCCGCACGGCGGCCGACGAGCCCAAGCCGAACCCGCCCGCCCCGACGGAGCGCCCGGTGCCCAAGCCCTCCGAGGTGTTCCCGCCGCGCCGGAGGCCCGTTCCGCCGCCCCCGCCCGAGGAGCGGGCCGCCGGATAGCTACCCTGGTCGCCATGGACTACGTATCCGCGCTCCTGCCCCCCGTCGTGATGGCCGCGTTCTTCATCGCCCTCGTCGTCACGATCGTCAAGAGCCAGGGCGGCCCGAACAAGGCCAAGGAGGACGCGGCCGTCGACGCCGCCCTCGCCCGCGCCGAGGCCACCCGCCAGCCGGGCGGTCCCGCCGCCTCCTGACCCCGTCGGGGTCCGCGTCACCGGGGACGTACGGCCTTTACGGGGCCGTGCGTCCTTTTTGTTCGCCCCCGCGCCCGGTTCTGCCCGGTTTCCTGCCGTCAATCGACGCTTCGCTGCGTTTTGCGCACTATGGTGGCGCTGTGCCCCGTCCTTTGGGAGAGCTCGAAGACGCCGTCATGACGCGCGTATGGCAATGGAACCGCCCGGTGACCGTCCGGGAAGTTCTGGAGGACCTCCAGCAGGAACGGTCCATCGCCTACACCACCGTCATGACCGTCATGGACAATCTCCACCAGAAGGGCTGGGTCCGCCGGGAGGTCGAAGGCCGCGCCTATCGGTATACGGCGGTCTCCACCCGCGCCGCCTACGCGGCCGCGCTGATGAACGAGGCGTGGAGCCGGAGCGACAATCCCGCCGCCGCCCTCGTCGCCTTCTTCGGCATGATGTCGCCGGACCAGCGCGACGCCCTCGACGACGCCGTCCGGATCGTCCAGCGCGACACCCCGCTCCCGTCCCCCGCCCCGCCCGCCCCGCGCGAAGAGGCCGGAGGGGAAACCGGGCCCGAGGAGCGATAGCGTCCCCCCATGTCGCCGTCTGTCTCCCCGGCCGCTTCCCCGGCCTCCGCCAAAGCCGTCACCGTACGCAGGGCCCGCACCGGCGATGTCGCCGCGATCCGCCGGCTCGTCGATCCTTTCGTCCGGCGCGGGATCCTCCTCGACAAGGCGACCGTGACGCTTTACGAGTCCATCCAGGAGTTCTGGGTGGCGGAACGCGACGAGGACGCCGTCGTCGTCGGCTGCGGCGCACTCCACGTGATGTGGGAAGACCTCGCCGAAGTGCGCACTCTCGCCGTCGATCCCGAGTTCAGGGGAGCCGGCGTCGGACATCAGGTGCTCGACAAGTTGTTGCACACCGCCCGATGGCTCGGGGTGCGGCGGGTATTCTGCCTGACCTTCGAAGTCGACTTCTTCACGAAGCACGGCTTCGCCGAGATCGGCGAGACCCCGGTCGACGGAGATGTCTACAGCGAGCTCCTGCGTTCCTATGACGAGGGAGTCGCGGAGTTCCTCGGTCTCGAACGAGTGAAGCCGAACACCTTGGGCAACAGCCGGATGCTTCTGCACCTCTGACCCGGAAGCGGACCGAACCGATCCCGAACCGATCCCGAAGCGGGCCCGGAACGACGCCCCGAACCCCTGCGGAACCCGCGGGGAACCCGTACGTAACCCGACCGGGAACCCCGCACGGAACCCTATGTCCGAATCGCGCACGTTTCCCGCGCCGCCGGGGTTCTGAACCTCTCCCAGGGGTTTGTGTTTTTCCGGGAAAAGCGGTTTCCTTTCCGCGTACTGCATTTTCGATGAAAGGAAATCCGGTGGCACAGAAGGTTCAGGTCCTTCTTGTCGACGACCTCGACGGCGTCGAGGCGGACGAGACCGTGACGTTCGCGCTGGACGGCAAGACCTACGAGATCGACCTCACCACCGCGAACGCGGAAAAGCTCCGCGGTCTGCTCGAGCCCTACACCAAGAGCGGCCGGCGCACCGGCGGCCGCGCCGCCGCGCCCCGCGGCAAGGGCCGGGCCGCCACGGGCGGCAGCGCCGACACCGCGAAGATCCGCGCGTGGGCCAAGGAGAACGGCCACGACGTGAACGACCGCGGCCGCGTCCCGGCGAAGGTCAAGGCCGCCTACGAGGACGCGAACCGCTGAGGCGGCAGCTGCTGAGCCGCCGGCCCGCGGGCCCGCGCACTCAGCAGCCGCACCCGATGGCACTCGGCGGCTGCGGCGGCCACGAGCCGCACCAGGCAGGGGGCGCCCCCTCCGCCCCGGGGAGCGGCCCGCAGGGCCGGGAGCGAGGCCTCGACCCCGCGCCCCGGCACGGGGGCCCGCAGCCACACCGGGGCGTCCGGTGCGCCGGAGCGGTCCCGCCCCGGGGGAAGGGGCGCGGCCATCCGGCCGTCGGCGCCGAGGACCGCGAGGTCCAGGGCGATCCCGCCCCACTCCAGCCAGTCGAGCAGCCCCGGCAGCTCCTCCGCGCTCCCCGCGGCCACGAGCAGCCGCATCCGGTGCCCCGCCAGGGCCACCGGCCCGGTCGCCGCACCGACCCGGCGCAGGACACCGCGACCGGCCGCGGCGGGCAGCTCCAGGACGTCGAAGCGCAGCCCCGTGACCAGCGCCACCGGCGGGCCCGCCAGCGTCGCCCAGCCGAGCTCGTCCTCGTACCACCGCTCCGGACCGTCGTCGAGCGGCGCGCGGGGGGACGGAACGGTGAGGGCCATGCCCGGGGAACTCCCGCGGGGGCGTCTTGGTTACGCCCCGAGAGCCGTTCCGGACCCGTTCCGGACCCGTGCCCGAGGCGCTCCGCCGTGACGCACCGTCCCCCGCCGGACGCGCAAGGTGTCCGGGATGGGGCGTACGAGTGCATTCGAGCGCGCAAGGGTGTTCGCTGGTAGCGGAGGGAACCGGGGTGCGCGGCATGGAGTGTCGGTACTTACGGGTAAGACATTCCTAGTGGAGAGGGGTGCCTCGCGGGCTTCGGCGTCTCACGTTCGCCATCGGCGTACTGAAGGCGCGGCTAACTACTTGGCCTGCGGGAACATCGTCTCGCACCATCGGGTTGGAGCATTTGTCGGCTGTTCGGCAGCAGGTCTCCCCACGGACAAGGGGGTGATCCGGACGGATGTCGGCAGTTGGAATGAGCGGTCCCCGCTTGCGGGACTAAGCTGCGGAAGGACAGGGAGGGGATCGACCCCTAACTGACTGACCGCTCTGAGGAGCGATTAACGATGTTCGAGAGGTTCACCGACCGCGCGCGGCGGGTTGTCGTCCTGGCTCAGGAAGAAGCCCGGATGCTCAACCACAACTACATCGGCACCGAGCACATCCTTCTGGGCCTTATCCACGAGGGTGAGGGTGTCGCCGCTAAGGCCCTGGAGAGCCTCGGGATTTCGCTCGAGGCGGTCCGCCAGCAGGTGGAGGAGATCATCGGCCAGGGCCAGCAGGCCCCGTCCGGGCACATCCCCTTCACCCCTCGTGCCAAGAAGGTCCTGGAGCTGTCGCTCCGGGAGGCCCTCCAGCTCGGCCACAACTACATCGGCACCGAGCACATCCTGCTCGGCCTGATCCGCGAGGGCGAGGGCGTCGCCGCCCAGGTCCTCGTGAAGCTGGGCGCCGATCTCAACCGGGTGCGGCAGCAGGTCATCCAGCTGCTCTCCGGCTACCAGGGCAAGGAAGCCGCCACGGCCGGCGGTCCTGCCGAGGGCACCCCCTCGACGTCCCTGGTCCTCGACCAGTTCGGCCGGAACCTCACCCAGGCGGCCCGCGAATCCAAGCTCGACCCGGTCATCGGGCGCGAGAAGGAGATCGAGCGGGTCATGCAGGTGCTGTCCCGCCGCACCAAGAACAACCCGGTCCTCATCGGCGAGCCCGGCGTCGGCAAGACCGCCGTCGTCGAGGGCCTGGCCCAGGCCATCGTCAAGGGCGAGGTGCCCGAGACCCTCAAGGACAAGCACCTCTACACCCTGGACCTCGGCGCCCTGGTCGCCGGCTCCCGCTACCGCGGTGACTTCGAGGAGCGCCTGAAGAAGGTCCTCAAGGAGATCCGCACCCGCGGCGACATCATCCTGTTCATCGACGAGCTCCACACCCTCGTGGGTGCGGGCGCCGCCGAGGGCGCGATCGACGCCGCCAGCATCCTCAAGCCGATGCTGGCCCGCGGTGAGCTCCAGACCATCGGCGCCACCACGCTCGACGAGTACCGGAAGTACCTGGAGAAGGACGCGGCCCTGGAGCGCCGCTTCCAGCCCATCCAGGTCGCCGAGCCGTCGCTGCCGCACACCATCGAGATCCTCAAGGGTCTGCGCGACCGGTACGAGGCCCACCACCGGGTCTCCATCACCGACGAGGCCCTCGTCCAGGCCGCGACCCTGGCCGACCGGTACATCTCGGACCGCTTCCTGCCGGACAAGGCGATCGACCTGATCGACGAGGCCGGCTCCCGGATGCGCATCCGCCGGATGACCGCGCCGCCGGACCTCCGCGAGTTCGACGAGAAGATCGCCGGCGTCCGCCGCGACAAGGAGTCCGCGATCGACTCGCAGGACTTCGAGAAGGCCGCGTCCCTGCGCGACAAGGAGAAGCAGCTCCTCGCCGCGAAGGCCAAGCGCGAGAAGGAGTGGAAGGCCGGCGACATGGACGTCGTCGCCGAGGTCGACGGCGAGCTGATCGCCGAGGTCCTCGCGACCGCCACCGGCATTCCGGTCTTCAAGCTGACCGAGGAGGAGTCCTCGCGTCTGCTGCGCATGGAGGACGAGCTCCACAAGCGCGTCATCGGCCAGAAGGACGCCGTCATCGGTCTTTCCCGGGCGATCCGCCGTACGCGGGCCGGTCTGAAGGACCCGAAGCGTCCCGGTGGCTCGTTCATCTTCGCCGGTCCGTCCGGTGTCGGTAAGACCGAGCTGTCGAAGGCCCTCGCCGAATTCCTCTTCGGCGACGAGGACGCGATGATCTCCCTCGACATGTCGGAGTTCAGCGAGAAGCACACGGTTTCCCGTCTCTTCGGTTCGCCGCCCGGATACGTCGGCTACGAAGAGGGCGGCCAGCTCACCGAGAAGGTGCGCCGCAAGCCGTTCTCCGTCGTCCTCTTCGACGAGGTCGAGAAGGCCCACCCCGATATCTTCAATTCCCTTCTCCAGATCCTGGAGGACGGTCGCCTGACCGACTCCCAGGGCCGGGTCGTGGACTTCAAGAACACGGTCATCATCATGACGACCAACCTCGGGACCAGGGACATCTCGAAGGGCTTCAACCTGGGCTTCGCCGCCCAGGGCGACACGAAGTCCAACTACGAGCGGATGAAGGCGAAGGTCAGCGACGAGCTGAAGCAGCACTTCCGCCCGGAGTTCCTCAACCGTGTGGACGACATCATCGTCTTCCCGCAGCTCACCCAGGACGACATCCTCCAGATCGTCGACCTGATGGTCGGCCGCGTGGACGAGCGCCTGAAGGACCGGGACATGGGCATCGAGCTCTCCCAGTCCGCGAAGGAGCTGCTCGCCAAGAAGGGTTACGACCCGGTGATGGGCGCCCGGCCGCTGCGCCGGACGATCCAGCGCGAGATCGAGGACACGCTCTCGGAGAAGATCCTCTTCGGCGAGCTGCGCCCCGGTCACATCGTGGTCGTGGACACGGAGGGCGAGGGCGAGGAGCGCAAGTTCACCTTCCGCGGCGAGGAGAAGTCGGCCCTGCCGGACGCCCCGCCGGTCGAGGCGGCGGGCGGCCCCGGCCCGAACCTCTCGAAGGACGCGTGACGCTGCGCGGAGCCTGTAGCGCGTAGGAAGGGGCGGCCCCGGAACCCGAACGGTTCCGGGGCCGCCCCTTTTGCGTTCACCGCCCCGGGAGGGCCCAGCTGCTCCGTGCGCGGTAGACGTTGACGGTGTGCAGTTCCCCGAAGCACTCCAGCACGGAGCGGTCGTACGCAGGGGGCAGGTCGTCTCCGAAGAGGTGGAGCGTCTGGAGCCGGGGGAAGGCGCGGGCGAGCGTTTCGAAGGGCGGTCGGTCGGACGCGACCCGTACGCTCACGTCCCTCACGTCAGGCAGGCCGAGGCCGGCGATGTGTTCGAGCACGGTCGCCCCGCTCTGGCAGAGGTCGAGGTACCGGACGTGGGGGAGCAGCGGGCGCAACAGCTCCACGCCGCGCTCCGTGACGTTGTAGCGGACGTCCAGGCGCTCGGGCCGGAGGCCGAGCGCGGCCAGGGCGCCGGCCTGCCTGTCGTTCGTCACGGTGTAGAACAGCTGGTCAGGGATCAGCTGGGAGACGACCTCCTCGGCGTACCGCTCGGTGTCGAAGCGGGACCACGCCCAGATGAGCTGCGAGCGGACGTCGAGCGACCGGTGACGCGCGAAGCGGGCGAGGTAGGGGAGCGCCGCGTCGGTCGTGACGCGGGTCGCGGTGATCACCGAGGTACGCGCCTCCCCGTCGGTCAGGTCCTCCGGCGCGCCCAGCAGTCCGAGGACCAGCGGACCGACCTCCGCCAGCTGCCGGGCCTCCTCGGGCGTGCGCGGCGGGATCACCTCCCCCGTCCTCCGCAGCACCTCCTCCCGGAGGTCCGGGGACAGCTCCGTCGCGTGGTCCAGGGCCGTCGCCGCCAGCAGGGTGAGCCGCAGGCGGATCCGGCGGTCCTCCGTCGCGTCCGCGGCCTTCAGCAGCTCTCCCAGGATCTCCGCGCACTCGCGCGGCCGGGCGTGGCCCACCGCCATGCGGATGACGTCCTCCCACTGGTCGTCGGCGGCGTGGTGGACGAGGACGCCGATGTCCCAGTGGTCCACGAGGGCCTTCGCGGCGAGATGGTCCTGGAAGGTGCGGTGGACGAACTCGACGGTGTCGGCGGTGGGCTCGCGCAGGAGGCCGCTGCGGTGGAGGAGGTGGGTGAAGACCCGGTCCGGGGGATACGCCGAGGCCTCCATGACCGCCGGGACGGCACCGGTGACGATCGACGAGGCCCGATCGCGGTCCATCTGCGTGCGCCCGTTCAGCGTCAGCCAGTACGCCAGGCGCTGGATCAGCTGGATCTGCGGGGCCTCGTCGAGGACGAGCCCGGTCGGGGCGCCCATGTCCCGCTCCCGGTCGCGCCGGGACAGGAGCATGGACAGCGCCGCCTCGTAGAGCGCCTTGCGGCCCCGGGGCAGGAAGCCGCGCCGGTCGCGGTGGAGGGCGCAGATCAGACCGCACATCAGGGGGTTGGTGGCGAGCTGGGCCACGTGCTCGGCGGTCCGCAGGGAGTCCAGGAGCGGCCGCTCGTACACGGCCGCGTCCGGCCCGGCGGCCCGGTGCCAGCGGCGTACGAAGGTGGCGACCTCCGCGCGGGCCATCGGCGCGAGGGTCAGCTCGGCGAAGCCGTCCGGGGCCAGCCAGTCGTCCCGTACGGCGGTGGGGCGCGAGGTGACGAGCCAGCGGTTGCCCTCGTACGCGCCGAGGAGGTCGCGCAGCCAGTCCCGGGCCCGGCCGCGCTCGGCCTCGGGGATCTCGTCGATGCCGTCGACCAGGACCAGCCCCCGCCCGGCCGCGAGGACCCGGTCGGTCCAGCCGTCGGGCGGGGTGAGCGGGCAGCCGGCGGCGGACAGGAAGCGGTCGGGGGAGGGCAGCCGCTCGCCGTGGCGGGTGAGGGCGCGCAGGGGCAGGACGAAGGGGACGCGGCCCCGGAGGTAGGCCATGCCCTCCGGCCGGTCCTCGGTCGCCGCCGCCGAGACCGTCAGCCACTGGACGAGTGTGGTCTTGCCGGAGCCCGCGAGGCCGCGCAGGAGGACCTTCTCGTGGCGGGCGAGGGCGAGGTCGGCGCGGACGGAGGCCTGTTCCCGCTGCCGGCCGGAGGTCTCGTGGGCGCCCTCCCCGCCCGTCGCCTCCAGGGACAGGTACGCCATGTCCAGCGGCCACTCGTCCGGTGAGTGGTGCAGGTCGACGCCGTAGATCGTCAGGCGGCCGTGCTTCTTCGCGAGGTGGGCCAGATAGCGGCGCTCGAAGGCCGCGTCCTCGCTCTCGGGCGCCGGGACGCGGGTGAGGACGGCGTCGACCCGGGCGAGGAGCTCGGCCTGGGCGCGGGTCTGCTCGACCAGGCTGCGGGCGATGAAGGTGGAGCGCCGGGTGAAGAACTCCAGGATGTGGAGGCAGGCCCACTCGGTCATGGTCTCCAGGTAGAGGGCCGAGTCGGTGGAGAGGCCGTCGGGGGCCGGGGCGGCGGCCCGCAGCCGGCGGGCGAGGTCGCGGTGGCCGAGGCGCACGGCCTGGACGTCGTCCATGTCGAGGTCGCCGAGGGCCAGCAGGTTCGCGGCGAGGGCGTCGGTGACGGCCCCGGTCTCGTCGGCGGGGAACGGCGGCTCCCCGGCTCCCTGCCAGGAGCGTTCCACCAGGGTGGCGGCCAGCTTGCGGACGTCCTTCTCGGTGAGGGTGCGCTTCTCGCCCCGGAAGGAGACCAGGCCGGAGAGCCGGACCTCGGCGTCCTTGCGGACGAGGCCCGCCCCGGGGCCCTCGCTCGCCAGGAGCTTCTTCAGGAGCGGGCCGATCGCGGCCGAGGCGAGGCGCGTGCCGATGAGTGCCGGTTCCATTGGTGACCCCCTGTGTCTCCCCGAAGCGGTCAGCGTAGTGGGGAGGGGGCCGGAAGGGGGCCGGAGGGGGATCGGGGAGGGCCCGGAAAGGCCGGGAAGGGGCCGGCGGGGCGTCCGAGGTGTGACCCGGGCCGCTTTCCCGGCCCTTTGGGTGTGACCCGGGCCGCTTTCCCGGCCTTTTCAAAAGGCCCGGAACCCCTTTCCGTGGCCCCCGTCACGTGACCCAGGTCCCATCCGGAAGGGCTTTTCGCGTGACCCAGATCCCATCCGGAACGCCCCCCTGGTGACAAGGCGCACAGGGGTTTCGAGGGGTACTAACCGGAATAGTGGTGAACATTGGTGTTTATTTCGGACGTACGGGTACGAAGTGGTGGGTCGGAGGTCCCCGAGGGTCCCGGCCCGGGCCCGGAGCGGCCTCCTGGCCGGTTCGGGACGCCGAGACGTGCGGTTAAACCGGTTTTCTTGGGTGGTTATGTCCGATTTCGCAGCCCCTGCGCCCGGTGGTCAAGACCCGAACTTCCCCGGTGATCGCTACGACGCTATGTCGTAGATGGGGTGTTTTGGGATGGCTGGGGGTCCGGGTTACCAAGGATGAGCAAGCCCGGCGCCGCACCGAAAGCGCGTCGGGTCCCGTACTCCCCGGAGGTTTTCCCCCGTATGTCGAAGCGCGTTATGAACCCCGCCACCCGTGCCGCCGCCGTCGCTCTCGCCACTGCCGGCCTGGGAGCGTCGCTGGTGGCCGGAGCAGGGTCCGCCTTCGCCGCCGAGGGCAAGGCCGTCGTCCCGACCGCCGCGACCGCGTCCGCCGCCGTCGCCGCCCAGGCCGAGACCCAGGCGCACCTCGCCGCCCAGGTGAAGGCCGCCGCCGCGAAGAACGTCACCGTCAAGGCGACCGCCGTGAAGGCGACCGCCACCAAGAAGGCCGTCACCGCCAAGAAGGCTCCGGCCTGGGTGAAGCCGGTCGCCTCCTACACCCTCAGCGCCAGCTTCAACCAGGGCGGCGCCATGTGGGCCCACAAGCACTCCGGCCAGGACTTCGCCGTCCCGGTCGGCACCCCGGTCAAGGCCGCCGGCGCCGGCACCGTCGTGAAGGCCGGCCCGTACGGCGGCGGCGACGGCCCCGCGTACGGCAACGCCATCGTGGTCAAGCACGCCAACGGCAAGTACTCGCAGTACGCCCACCTGTCGAAGATCCAGGTCAAGATCGGCCAGAAGGTCGGCGCCGGTCAGCGCATCGCCCTCTCGGGCAACACCGGCAACTCCTCCGGCCCCCACCTGCACTTCGAGATCCGCACCACCCCGAACTACGGCTCCGCCGTCAACCCGGCCGCCTTCCTGCGCGCCCACGGCGTCGGCATCTGATCCGCCGGACCGTCGTGAACCTATGAGGCCCGGTGGGCCTCGTCGATGAGATCGAGGGCGACCTCGAGGACCGCTTCGTGCTTGTCCTCGGGGTCGCCCTCGACGTTCTGCATGAAGAACGTGCCCGCGTGGAGCGTGAAGACCGCGCTGATGCAGCGGACCTTCTCCTTGACGGGGAAGTCGTCGTCGTACAGCAGACCGGTCAGCTCGATCATGCGCTCCTTGAAGGTGAGCCCGACGCTCAGCTCGCGCACGGTGGCCTGGTTCTCCTGCATGAAGCGGTAGAGCGGGGCCGCCGCGCGCAGCGCCACCTGGTAGCGGCGCACGACCTCGCGCTTGGTCTCGACCGTGCGGGGCTGCTCCCCGGCCCAGGCGATCAGCTCGTCCATGGGCCTGGTCAGGTCCTCGAAGATCCCGACCAGGATGTCCTCCTTGGTCTTGAAGTGGTAGTAGAGCGCCGCCTTGGTCACGTCGAGGCGTTCCGCGATCTCGCGCAGGGAGGTCTTCTCGTAGCCCTGCTCCGCGAAGAGTTCGAGGGCCACGTCCTGGATGCGCTGACGGGTGTTGCCTCGGGCCATGGGGTGCCCTCCACTTTCCAAAGAACTTACTTGACGACCGGCTAGTTACGGGCCTACCGTCCCCAGTGTAGTAACTAGCCGGGCGGCAAGTAAGGAAAAGGCATGGCGTCGCAACACACCGTTCAAACAGCAGAGGGAGAGGCCGCGCCGGCACGCAGCGTCCGCGTCGTCCTGCTCGCCCTCATGATCGCGATGCTCCTCGCGATGCTGGACAACATGATCATCGGCACCGCGATGCCGACGATCGTCGGCGAGCTCGGCGGCCTGGAGCACCTCTCCTGGGTCGTCACCGCCTACACCCTGGCCACCGCCGCCTCCACCCCGCTCTGGGGCAAGTTCGGCGACATGTTCGGCCGCAAGGGCGTCTTCCTCACCTCGATCGTGATCTTCCTGATCGGCTCGGCGCTCAGCGGCATGGCCCAGGACATGGGCCAGCTCATCGGCTTCCGCGCGGTCCAGGGCCTCGGCGCCGGCGGCCTCATGGTCGGCGTGATGGCGATCATCGGCGACCTCATCCCGCCCCGCGAGCGCGGCCGCTACCAGGGCATGATGGCCGGCGTGATGGCCCTCGCCATGATCGGCGGCCCCCTCGTCGGCGGCACCATCACCGACCACTGGGGCTGGCGCTGGTCCTTCTACATCAACCTGCCGCTCGGCGCCGTCGCCCTCGCCATGGTCACCACCGTCCTGCACCTGCCGAAGAAGCCGCGGAACAAGGACACCCGGATCGACTTCGCCGGCGCCGCGCTCCTGACCGTCGGCATCACCGCCATCGTCCTGGTCACCACCTGGGGCGGCACGGAGTACGCCTGGGGCTCGGCCACCATCGTCGGCCTCGCGGTCGGCGGCGTCGCCGCGCTCCTCGCCTTCCTGTGGGTGGAGACCCGGGCGAGCGACCCGATCGTCCCGCTGCACATCTTCCGCAGCCGCAACTTCACCCTGATGTCCCTGATCGGCTTCGTCGCCGGCTTCGTGATGTTCGGCGCGGTCCTCTACCTGCCGCTCTTCCAGCAGTCCGTCCAGGGCGCCTCCGCGACCAACTCCGGACTCCTCCTCCTGCCGATGCTGCTCTCGATGATGATCGTCTCGCTGGTAGCGGGCCGGATCACCACCAGCACCGGCAGGTACAAGGCCTTCCCCATCGCGGGCGGCGCCCTCATGACGGCCGGCCTCTTCCTGCTCTCCACCATGGACACCGGCACCTCCCGCCTGGTCTCCGGGGTCTGGATGGCCGTCCTCGGCGCCGGCATGGGCTTCCTCATGCAGATCACCATGCTGGTCGCCCAGAACAGCGTGGAGATGAAGGACATGGGCGTCGCCTCCTCCTCCACCACCCTCTTCCGGACGCTCGGCTCCTCCTTCGGCGTCGCGATCATGGGCGCGCTCTTCACCTCCCGCGTCCAGGACGAGATGGCCGCCCGGGGCGGGTCCGACCTGACGGCGCGGACCGCCCAGCTCGACGCGGCGAGCCTCGCCAAGCTCCCGGCCCAGCTCCGCGAGGCCTACCAGCACGCGGTCGCCTCCGGCACCCACGGCGCCTTCCTGCTCGCCGCCGGGGTCGCCGTCCTCGCCTTCGTCCTCGCCTTCTTCGTCAAGGAGGTGACGCTCCGCGGCGCCGGCCCGGCCGCCGCGGAGGAGCCCGCCGACGGCGGTGCGGCGAAGGTGTCCGAGAAGGTCTGACGCGCGGGAGCACGACGACGGGGCCGGCCCTCCACCGAGGGTCCGGCCCCGTCGCCGTACCCGACGGTCCTACTGCTCCGGCAGCCGCAGGACCGGGAAGCTGCCCGTGGTCGTCGGCGCGTGGTCCGGGAGCCACAGGACCGCGATGGCCCCGCCCACCCCGTTCGGCGCCCCCTCGGACGCCACGTTCCGGAAGGTCAGCCGGGCGCCCAGGACCCGGGCCTGGCCGGACGCGATCGTCAGGCCCAGGCCGTGGCCCTGGCCCGCGCGGTCGCTCGACCCCGTACGGAACCGGCTCGGGCCCTCCCTGAGGAGGGTCTCCGGGAAACCCGGACCGTGGTCGCGGACGCGCACCACCCGGCCCTCGACCGTCACCTCCACCGGCGGCTTCCCGTGCTTGGCCGCGTTGGCGAGCAGATTGCCCAGGACCCGTTCGAGCCGGCGCGGATCGGTGTTCACCCAGGAGTCGTGGACGACCCTGACGACCACCTCGGGGTCCAGGGCCCGCACCCGCCGCTCCACGAACTCCCCGAGCGCGATCTCCTGGAGCTCGGCCCGCTCCGACGCGCTGTCCAGCCGGGCCACCTCCAGGACGTCCTCGACCAGCGTCCGCATCGCCTGCGCCCGGTCCCGCACCAGCTCCGTCGGCCGCCCCGGCGGCAGCAGCTCGGCCGCCGTGAGCAGCCCCGTGACGGGGGTCCGCAGCTCGTGCGCGATGTCCGCGGTGACCCGCCGCTCGGCCTCGATCCGCTCGTTCAGGGCGTCGGTCAGGGCGTCCACCGCCCACGCCAGGTCGTCGGTCTCGTCCCGTACGACCCCGCCGACGGCCTCCCGCACCCGCACGTCGGTGTTGCCCTGGGCGACCCGGCCGGCCGCCACGGCCGCCTTCCGCAGCCGCCGCGAGAGCCGGCCGCCGATGAACACGCCGAGCGCGCACCCGCCGAAGACCACCGAGACCGAGCCGATGACGAGCGCCCGGTCCAGATCGCCCATGATCTTCGCGCTGCGGTCGGCGAAGGGGATGTGCAGCGAGAGCACGTCGCCGTTGGCGAGCGGCACGGCCGCCCACACGTCGGGCGGGCCGCCGTCCCGGTGCTCCTGCACGAACGTGCCGCGCCGCCGGTCCCGCATCAGCCGGTCGAGCTGGTGCGGCAGCGCCGGATCGTTGATCTTGGTGCCGAAGCGGGGCTCCTTCGGCTTCGACGTCTCGTACAGCCGCTGCGCGAAGAGCAGCCGCTCCATCTGCACGTCGCGCGCGTTGTCCAGCATCGAGATGCGGGCGGCGTTGTGCACGACCACGCTCAGGGTGACCGCGATGAGGGCGCCGACCGCCGCGATGGCGACGGCGATCTTCCAGCGGACCCCGGTGCGCAGGGGGAAGGGTCTCACCCGCCCTGGCCCCTGAGCTTGTAGCCGAAGCCGCGGACGGTCTCGATCCTGTCCTGGCCGATCTTGGCCCGCAGCCGCTGCACGTGGACGTCCACGACCCGGGTGTCGCCGCCCCAGCCGTAGTCCCAGACCCGCTCCAGGAGCTTGTCCCGGGACAGCACGGTGCCCGGCGCGGACGAGAACTCCAGGAGCAGCCGCATCTCGGTCGGGGTCAGCGCCACCGGCGCCCCGCCCCTCCTGACCTCCATGCCCTCGGTGTCGACCTCCAGGTCGCCGAAGACGAGCAGCCCGCCGTCCCCCCGCTCGTCCCCGCCCTCGCCGCCCCCGGCGTGCCCGAAGCGGCGCAGCACGGCCCGGATGCGGGCCATGAGGACCGAGCCGTCGAAGGGCTTGGTGACGTAGTCGTCCGCCCCGGCCTCCAGGCCGAGGACGACGTCGATGGAGTCGGCGCGCGCCGACAGCATGATCACCGGGACCGTCGACTCGTCGCGGATGCGGCGGCAGAGGCTGACGCCGTCCATGCCCGGCAGCATCACGTCGAGCAGGGCGATGTCCGGCCGCCGCGCCCGGAAGGAGTCCAGGCCGGAGAGGCCGTCGGGCATGGCCGTGACCCGGAAGCCGTCCCGCTCCAGGGCGAGCTGGGTGGCCTCACGGATGACGTCGTCGTCCTCGACGAACAGGACATGGGTTTCGGCCATCGTGGGATTCCTCCGGGGTCGTGCGCTGTCCGGGTCTCTTCGGGTGCGGAGTCTCTTCGGGGGCGGCTCAGCCCGCCGGGGGCTCGCTGGGCGCGGGCTCCAGGCCCTCGCCCTCGCCGACCGACCGGCTGTAGTCGTTGTGGACCCAGTCGTGCTGGGTGAACCGGCTGCCCGTCCAGCGGTAGGTGATCACGTCCTCGCCCGAGGGGTACGCGACCGGGTCGCCCTTCGCGTACACCTGCTTGGTGACGATCAGGTCGCCCCGGTCGATCGTGGCGTACACCGCCGCGTCCTCGGCCGTGAAGACGTTCTCGTAGCCGCCGCTCCGGTCGCGGTACACGTACGTGCCGATGCCGATGCCGTCGCCGCAGGTCATCACGTTGACGACGACGTCGGGGGCGGCCGCGTCGGTGAGGTTGCCGTAGGAGGCGTCCACCGGGTACGAGTCCGCGGCGCACGGCTTCAGGTCGGCCTTGAACCGCTCGCCGAGCTTCGGATCGCCCTTGAGGAGCTCGATCGGGTCCACCCGCTCCGCCGACTGGGGGCCGGTGGAGGCCGAGGGGGAGGGGGTGGGCGCGGCGGCGGCGATCCCGTCGGTACGGGCCGCGCCCTCGTCGCGCGAGCCCGTGCCGCCGGTGGAGCAGGAGGCCAGGGAGAGGCCGACGGCGACGAGCCCGGCCGTCGCCCGGACGGTACGCCGGGGGCGGCGACGCCCGGCCGCGAGCCGGTCGCCACCGCCGGAGGGGGTGCCGAAGCCGCCGGAGGAGCCGTCGAAGGGCCCGCCGGAAGGGGTGCCGTCCGGGCCGCCGCCGGAGCCGCCGCCGAAGGGTCCGTCGTGTCTTCCGCCGTCGGGCCCGTCGTCTATGCCGCGCACCGCTCCCGGCCCCCTTCGTCGCCTCGTACGGTCGTCCGCTCCCCGGTCCGCCCCAGGGCGCGGGCGTCGAGGTCGCGGCTCTCCAGCTCCTGCCGGAGCCGGGCGAGCGCGCGGTGGAGCGTGGACTTCACCGTACCGGTCGACATGCCGAGCGCCGCCGCCGTCTCCTCCGTGCTCATCTGTTCCCAGTGGCGCAGGACGACGACGCTGCGCTGCTTCGGCGCGAGCACCTTCAGGACGTCCATCAGGAGGGCCCGGTCGGCGTGCTGCTCGGTCGCGTCGGCCACGCTCGCGTCGGGCAGCTGCTCGGTCGGCACCTCCTCGAGCTTGCGGGAGCGCCACCACTCGGTCCGGGTGTTGATCATGACCCGGCGCAGATAGGCGTCGGCCAGGGACTTGTCCGCGATGCCGTCCCAGCGGCCGTACGTACGGGCCAGGGCCGTCTGGAGGAGGTCCTGGGCGTCGACGGGGTCGGCCACGAGACGGCGCGCGCTGCGCAGCAGGGCGTCCTGCCGCGTGCGTACGTACTCCTCGAAGTCGAGCACCTCACCGTGCCTCATCCGAACCGCCTCCATCCCCGTGACCTGCTTGTTCCCTCGTGTCGCGGACGACGCTACGGAGCGGTTGTCACGGGGCTGTGCGGGGCAGCCGTCGGTGGACGCACGGCTACCCATCGGTTGTGTAACAGCGGGGGAGGGAGGGGTTTCGGAGGACGGACCTCAGGAGAGCGGCAGCCGGTAGAGGCCGCCGTCCAGCGGTTCGACGAGACCGTCCGCGACCAGGCCGTCGAGCGCCCGGGCCCGCTGCACCGGCTCGTCCCAGACCGCGTCCAGGGCCTCGCGCGCCACCGGGTCCGCCGAGTCCCGCAGCACGGCGAGGAGCCGCCCCCGGACCTGCCGGTCGGTTCCGGCGTACGTCTGGCCGCGCCGCGGCGGGCCGTCGTGCGGGGGCTTCCCCGCGAGCCGCCAGGCGCACCGCCCGGAGATCGGGCAGCGCCCGCAGTCCTCGTTCTTCGCCGTGCACACCAGGGCGCCCAGCTCCATGGAGGCGGCGGCCCAGCGGGCGGCCGTCGTCTCGTCCTCCGGCAGCAGGGCGCGGGCGAGCCGCCGCTCGGCGGCCGTGGTCGCGTTCGGCGGGTACTGGATGCCGGTCGCCGCCCGCGCGAAGACCCGGCGCACGTTGGTGTCCAGGACGGCGTGCCGCTGCCCGTAGGCGAAGGAGGCCACCGCGGCGGCCGTGTACTCCCCGATGCCGGGCAGCGCGAGGAGCTGCCCGTGGTCGCCGGGCACCTCCCCGCCGTGCCGCTCCGTTATGGCCGTGGCCGCCGCGTGCAGCCGCAGCGCCCGGCGCGGGTAGCCGAGCCGGCCCCAGGCGCGGACCGCCTCGCCGGGGGCCTCGGCGGCCAGGTCGGCCGGGCGGGGCCAGCGCGCGAGCCACTGCTCGTACACCGGCAGGACCCGGACGACCGGGGTCTGCTGGAGCATGAACTCGCTCACCATGACCCCCCAGGCGCCGGCTTCGGGGCGGCGCCAGGGCAGGTCGCGGGCGTGCTGGTCGAACCAGGCGAGGACGGGCCGGTGCAGCTCGGCGGGGACGGCGGGGACCCCGGGGATCCCGGCGGCGGAGGGCGTGTCGATGGAAGTCATGGCACCTCCGATCCTGACACGACTCCGGGGCGTTTCAGCGCGCGTCGTACGGAGAGCTCCCCCGCGGCCCGGGGGGCGGGGAGGCCGGGTTCTCGTAGGAGGGGGCCGGGTTCCCGTACGAGGGGTCGGGGTTCCCGTGGGCGGGGTCGGGGGTCCCGTACGAGGGATCCGGGTTCCCGTACGAGGGGTCCGGGGTCCCGTAGGCGGGGGCCGACCCGTACGGGGAAGGGGACCCGTACGGGGAGGCGGACCCGTACGGGTCGGGGGAGCCGTAAGGGGCGGCGGGGTCGTGCGCGGGGGCGGTCCCGTACGGGCCGGAGGGGTCGTACGGGGCGGAGGCGTCGTACGGGGACGGAGGCGTGGTCCCGTACGGGCCGGCGGGGTCGTACGAAGGGGTCGACCCGTACGAGGGGGCGGGGGCCCCGTACGCGGGATCCTGGTTCCCGTGGGCGGGGGAGCCGCCCTGCGGGGAGGCGGGGTCGAACAGGGAGGGAGCGGGGGCGGCTGGAGCGGGCGCGCCGGGCCCCTCGCCCGCGCACCACAGCACCAGCGGGTTCCGGCTGGACCGGGCCGTCTCCACCAGGGACCGCACCGGCCGCTCCGCGAACCGCATCACCAGGAAGGCGACCAGACCGCCGAGGAGCAGGCCGGCGGTCACGTCGTGCGGGTAGTGGACACCCACGAAGACCCGGGAGGCGGCCATGAGCACCGCCATCGGCACCGTGAACCGGCCCATCCCGCGCCAGGACAGGGCGAGCGCGAGCGCGGCGGCGCCCGCGATGGCCGAGTGGTTGCTGGGGAAGGACCAGTCCCCGTACGGCGGGCAGGTGACGAGCGAGACGGGCGCTCCGGCGACCGCGCGGCACGGACGTTCCTCGTCGATCAGCGACTTCAGCGACTCGCTCACCACGTAGCCGAAGGCGGTGGCGAGCGGGGCGAGCAGCGCGAGCGCCATCGCCCGGCTCGAACCGTCGCGGGTGCGCCACCAGCCGGCCAGGAAGAGCACGCCGAAGAGCAGCAGTCCGGCCTCGGTCCAGACCTCGGCGAGCAGCTGGAACCAGTGCGGCGTGGCGTGGGCGAGGTCGGCGACGTCGAGATACAGACGGTCGGAGAGGTCGAGGAGGGTGTCCATGGGGAACGACGCTAACCGGAATCCGGAGCGCCTCGTCCCGGGCCGTCGGCCGGAACGGCCCCCGGCGAAAGCAGCGGGAGCCGATTCGCTCCGGTTGGCCCCGTTTTCACTCGCGGACCCGGAAAAAGTTCCCGGAAAGACGGATGTGATCATCGGCAAAACTTGAGGTCTCGGGCGGCGGGTGGGGCGGGAGTTGGGCCGGATCTCTCGTAAGGTTCGGCTCGTGGGATCTTTGCGCAATCCGGTCGGGCCGCTTCCCTCCACCATCTACTGGCGACGGAGGGCGGTGGCGCTGTGCCTGGTGGCACTCCTCGCCCTGCTCACCGTGTGGGCCGTGACGTCCGGCGGCGGGGGCGGGAAGAAGCCGAACGACTCGGCCAACGGCTCGTCGCCCACCCCGCCCTCGATCACGCCCGGACCCTCCGGGTCGGGCCCCGCGATCAGCCAACAGCCCGGCGGACGCGACGAGTCGGACGAGACGGACGAGACCCCCGGCGCCAACGGCGGCTCGGGCTCCGGAGGTTCGGGATCCGGCGGTACGGACGCGGGAGCGGACGCCGGTGCGGGCTCCGGGGGCGCGGACTCCGCGGGCCCGGCCGGAGCCGGTGACCCCGACAAGAACGGCGACGGTGACGGCGCCGGGGGCGACGGCGGCGCGGGCACCGGTGCGGGCCAGCAGCTCCCGGCCGGCTCACCGCTCCCCAACTGCCCCGCCGGATCCCTCCAGTTGACGCTGAAGTCCGTCAAGGTCACGTACGAGACGGGGGAGAAGCCCCGCTTCCAGCTCGTCGCGAAGAACACCTCGGCCACCGCCTGCAAGGCCGACTTCGGCCCCCGCAACGCGGTCCTGACGATCAGCGACGCCAAGGACGACGAGGTCTGGTCCTCCGCGCACTGCCCGCGCCCCGGCACCCCGATCCTGCTGCGCCTCCCCGCGGGGGCGACCGTCACCCACGCCGTGGAGTGGGACCGCGGGCGCAGCGCCCCGCAGTGCGCCACGGCCCCGGCGGGCAGGGCCGGCCCCGGCACCTACCTGGTGGAGGCCGCGATGCCGGGCGTGAAGATCCTCCCGGCCTCGTTCACGCTCGCCAAGGACTGAACCGGTCTCCGCACGTCCTCAGACGTACCGCTCCAGGATCGAGGACTCCGCGAGCCGGGACAGGCCCTCGCGGACGCTGCGGGCGCGGGCCTCGCCGACCCCGTCGACGGCCTGGAGGTCGTCGACGCTGGCCGCGAGGAGCTTCTGGAGCCCGCCGAAGTGCTCCACGAGCCGCTCGATGATCGCGCCGGGCAGCCGCGGCACCTTCGCGAGGAGCCGGTAGCCGCGCGGCGAGACGGCCGAGTCGAGGGTCTCGGGCGAGCCGCTGTAGCCGAGCGCCCTTGCCACGACGGGGAGTTCGAGCAGCTCGGTGTGGGTGAGCGCGTCCAGCTCGGTGAGCGCCTCCGCGACCGTCCGCGAGCGCTTCGCCGTCGGCTCCGGCACGTAGTCCCGGACGACCAGCTCGCGCTCCGGCTCCACGCCCGCGATCAACTCGTCGAGCTGGAGCGAGAGCAGCCGCCCGTCGGTGCCGAGCTCGACCACGTACTCGGCGATCTCGGTGGCGATCCGGCGGACCATCTCCAGGCGCTGCGCGACGGCGGTGACGTCCCGGACGGTGACCAGGTCCTCGATCTCCAGGGCGGAGAGCGTGCCCGCCACCTCGTCGAGCCGGAGCTTGTACCGCTCCAGGGTCGCGAGCGCCTGGTTGGCGCGGGACAGGATCGCGGCCGACTCCTCCAGGACCCGGCGCTCGCCGTGCACGTACAGCGCGATCAGGCGCATCGACTGCGAGACGGAGACGACCGGGAAGTTGCACTGCTTGGAGACCCGGTCCGCGGTGCGGTGGCGGGTGCCGGTCTCCTCGGTGGGGATGGAGGCGTCCGGGACCAGCTGCACGCCCGCCCGGTGGATCTTGGTGATGTCCTTGTCGAGGACGAGCGCGCCGTCGAGCTTGCACAGCTCGCGCAGGCGGGTGGCGGTGAACTCGACGTCCAGCACGAAGCCGCCGGTGCACATCGAATCGACCGCTTTGTCCAGGCCGAGCACGATGAGCCCGCCGGTGTTTCCCCGGAGGATCCGCTCCAGGCCGTCGCGCAGGGCGGTGCCCGGCGCGACCGCGCTCAGGGCGGCGCGCATCAGCGCGTCACTGCCGGAGCCCGCGCCGGACTTCCCAGGAGCTGCTGCCCCGTCCTTGGCTGCCACTGCACTCCTCCGGCTCGTACGGATGGGCGAGACCAGGGCAAAGTCTAGCGACACCGCCCCGCCGCCCTCCGCCCCCGACCGCACGCGGGCGGTGCGAAAGGCGTCCCCACCCCGGCCCGGACCCAACCCTCCGGCCCCCCGAAACCCCCCTCACCAGGCCTCCGGAACCCACCGCCACCCTCCCGGAAGGCCCTCGTCCGCCGCCCGGAACGCCCACCACCGAGGACCCGTGAAACGCCTCCGGCACCCCACGGACCCCGGGCGCGGCTTCGGCCACCGCCACCGCCACCGGCCCTGGGGGCACGCCCTCCGGCCCAGGGGCCCGGGCGCGAGCCCCCGCGGCCCCGAGGCCCGCCGCCCCACCGGAGCCCCGAGGCCCGGAGGCCCCGCGCCCCAGGGGAGGCCCCCGCCTCCTACTTCTCCGCACCCTCCGGCGCCTTCGCGCGGCGGCTGCGGGGGAGGACCCGCAGCGCGTCGCCCATGTCCGCGACCTCCGTCACCTTCATGCCCGGCGGCACCTTGCCCGGGTCCGTCGGGACCAGGGCGTGGGTGAAGCCGAGCCGGTGGGCCTCCGCGAGGCGCCGCTGCACGCCCGTGACCCGGCGGACCTCGCCCGCGAGCCCGACCTCCCCGATCGCCACCAGGTTCTTCGGCAGCGGGGTGTCGCTCGCGGCCGAGGCGAGGGCGAGCGCGATCGCCAGGTCGGCGGCCGGCTCGGAGAGCTTCACGCCGCCCACGGTCGCGCTGTAGATGTCCCGCTTGCCCAGCGCGCTGATCCGGCCGCGCTGCTCCAGGACCGCCAGCATCATCGACACCCGGGAGGTCTCCAGACCGGAGGTCGTCCGGCGCGGCGACGGGATCTGCGAGTCCACGGTCAGCGCCTGCACCTCCGCGACCAGCGGCCGGCGGCCCTCCAGGGTGACCGTCAGACAGGTGCCCGGCACGGCCACGTCGCGCCGGGTCAGGAAGAGCCCGGACGGGTCGGCGAGACCCGTGATCCCCTCGTCGTGCAGCTCGAAGCAGCCGACCTCGTCGGTCGCCCCGTACCGGTTCTTCACGCCCCGGACCAGCCGCAGCCGCGCGTGCCGGTCGCCCTCGAAGCTCAGGACGACGTCGACCAGGTGCTCCAGGAGCCGGGGACCCGCGATGGCCCCGTCCTTGGTGACGTGGCCGACCAGGAGCGTGGACATCCCGCGCTCCTTGGAGGCCCGGATCAGCGCGCCCGCGACCTCGCGGACCTGCGCCATGCCGCCGGGCGCGCCGTCGATCTCGGGCGAGGCGACCGTCTGCACCGAGTCCAGGACCAGCAGCGACGGCTTCACCGCGTCGAGGTGCCCGAGGACCGCCGACAGATCGGTCTCGGCCGCCAGGTACAGGTGGTCGCTGAGCGCGTGGATCCGGTCGGCCCGCAGCCGGACCTGGCTCGCGGACTCCTCGCCCGTGACGTACAGCGTGCGGTGCTCGTCGCTCGCCGCCTTCGCCGCCACGTCGAGCAGCAGCGTCGACTTGCCGACGCCCGGCTCGCCCGCGAGCAGCACCACGGCGCCCGGCACGAGCCCCCCGCCGAGGACCCGGTCCAGCTCGTCGACCCCGGTCGAACGGGCCGTCGCCTGCCGGCCGTCCACCTGGCCGATGGGCAGGGCCGCGGTGGAGACCCGGCCCGCGGCGGTCGTCCGGACGGCGGGCGCGCCGTACTCCTCCACCGTCCCCCAGGCCTGGCACTCGGGACAGCGGCCGAGCCACTTGGCCGTCTGCCAGCCGCACTCGGTGCAGCGGTAGGACGGTCGCTCCTTGGCGGATTTCGTACGGGCAGCCATGCGCCCCACCGTAGCCGCCGCCACCGACAACGGGCCCCGGCCCGGCCCCCGGCGGCCCCGGACCCCGCACGCCCGTCCACGGAACACCCGGTTCCCGTCCTCTTTCGAGGGATAGCTTCACCCGTAGGGATGAGAAGTGCGCGACCGGTACGAAGAGTGCCTCCGCTCTTGCCTACGGTCGCCCAGTGACGAGCAGCAGGCTGGAAACCCCCGCACGCACCACCGGCGCACACCGGGCGCACCGCACCACGGACCAGGGACCGCGCACGCTCGGCCGCCGGCCCCCCGCCCGCTACGAGGCCGCCCTCGACGGCCTCTTCACGTACTGCCTCTCCGTGCTCTGCGACCACGACACGGCCACCGCCGTCCTCGGCGACGTCCTCGCCGTGGCCGAGCGCCACCACGGGCGCTGCCCCTCCGACGAGGACGGCCGCACCGCCTGGCTGTACGCCCTCGCCCGCTGGGCCTGTCTGCGGAGCCTCGGCGAGCAGCGCCGCAAGCGCCAGGGCGCCCACACCGGCCGCCCCGCCGTCACCCCGCCCGAGCCGCCCCGGGTCTCCGCCGAGACCGCCGAGCGGCACCGCGCCGAACTGGCCCTCCTCGCCTGGCCCGAGGCGGCCGGCACCACGCCCGAGCAGCGCGAGGCCCTGGAGCTCGCCGTCCGGCACGGCCTCAGCCACCGCCAGGTCGCCGCCGTCCTCTCCCTCGACCCGCTCGCCGCCCGCGAGCTCCTGGCCACCGCCGGCTGCGAGGTCGAGCGCACCCGCGCCGCCCTCGCCGTCGTCGAGACCGGCAGCTGCCCCACCGTCGCCCGGCTCACCGGCGACCGGCAGCTGCTCCTCTCGGCGACCCTGCGCGCCGAACTCGTCCGGCACGTGGACGACTGCCCCCGCTGCCGCCGGGCCGCCGAGCGGGTGGGCGCGGGCGGCCCCTGGCCCGGCGCCGGGTCCCTGCCCCCGGACCGGCTGCCGCTGGTCGAGGCGCCCCGGGCCGCCGCGTACATGGCGATGCTGCACGTGCCCCGCGCGCGTGCCGGCGCCCCGCGCTTCGCGCCCACCGGCTTCCCCGTGGACCCGAAGGACCACACGGCCCGCCGCGACCGGATGCGGGCCCGCGCGGTGACCACCACCGTCGTTGCGGCCGTGGTCGCCGCCCCCGTCCTCGCCCTGTGGACCTCCTACCGGGGCACCACCGAGACGACCGCGCACGACGGGGGCCGGGTCAGCGCCCGCGAGACCGACGACAAGACGGGCCCGGACGGCCGCCCGTACGACCGGTACGAGAACGCGGGCAACGCCCGCGCCACCCCCGAGCCCCGCTTCACCCGGGGCAGCCGCTCCCCCGACGTCTCCGTCGAGGTGGTCAGCCCCGGCGGCCCCACCGGCTCCGGGACGCCGTCCGGGCCCGGCGAGCCGGCCCCCGGCTGGGTCACGGTCACCGCGCGCGGCCAGGGCGACCTGACCCTCCTGACGCTCACCGCCGCCGGGGACGCGCCCGTCGCCTGGGAACTGTGGACGGACGCGCCCTGGCTGTACGTGAGCCGCGCCTCCGGCACCCTCCGCCCCGGCGAGCGGGTCACGATCGCGATCCGCGTCGACCACGCGCGCGAGCCCGCGGGCGCGTGGAGCGCCCGGATCGGGGTGAACCCCTCGGGCGCGGTGGTGCGCATCACCGGGGCCGGCCGGACCGGATCCGGGGAGGTCTTCCACCCCGCCCCGAACGTTCCGGGCGAGCCCAAGCCGACGCCGCCGCCCCCGCCGGTCACGACGGAGCCGACCACCCCGCCCACGACCCCGCCGCCGACGACCGAACCGCCGACCACCCCGCCCCCGACGACGGAGGAACCGCCCACGACCCCGCCGCCCACGACGGAGGAGCCGACCACCCCGCCGCCGACCACGGAGGAGCCCCCGCCGACCACGGACCCGGGCACGACCCCGCCGCCGTCGGCGGAGGAACCTCCGCCGTCCTCCTGAGCTACCGGATCGGCGGGTCCGCCGGATGCGGGGCCACCAGCGGCAGCTGCGAGGCGAGCCGCGCCTCGCACAGGCCGACGAGCACCCCGTACGCCTCCTCGCCCATCATCTCGGTGAGCTCGGGCCGGTACGTGACGTAGACCGGCTCGCCCGCGCCGTGCGCCGAGGTGGCCGAGGTGCACCACCAGTGCAGGTCGTGGCCGCCCGGGCCCCAGCCCCTGCGGTCGTACTCCCCGATCGACACCTGGAGCACCCGGGTGTCGTCGGGCCGGTCGATCCAGTCGTACGTCCGGCGCACCGGCAGCTGCCAGCACACGTCCGGCTTGGTCTCCAGCGGCTCCCGGCCCTCCTTCAGGGCCAGGATGTGCAGCGAGCAGCCCATGCCGCCCGCGAACCCGGGACGGTTCTGGAAGATGCAGGAGCCCTCCCAGCGGCGGGTCTGCCGGTCGCCGTCCTCGTCGAGCTGCGTCCAGCCCGTCTCCGTACCGACGTCGTGGAACTGCCACAGCTCCGGCGTGAGCCGGGCCACGTGCTCCGCGACCCGCTTCTCGTCGTCCTCGTCGGAGAAGTGCGCGCCCAGCGTGCAGCAGCCGTCGTCGGCCCGGCCCGCCTGGATGCCCTGGCAGCCGCTGCCGAAGACGCACGTCCAGCGCGAGGTCAGCCAGGTCAGGTCGCAGCGGAAGACCTGCTCCTCGTCGGCCGGATCGGGAAACTCGACCCACGCGCGCGCGAAGTCCAGGCCCTTCTCGTCCGGCTCCACGTCCTTGCCCCGCTTCCCGGCGCCCCTGACCGCCTTCGCGGCGCTCACGTCCGCCGTGCGGGCACTGTCTTTGTCCTGCTTCGCCTTTTTCGTCTTTGGCACGCTGTCAAGCGTATGCGGCGCGCGCAGTAGCGTTCCGCCCATGAGACTCGGAGTCCTCGACGTCGGTTCGAACACGGTGCACCTCCTGGTGGTGGACGCGCACCCCGGCGCCCGCCCGCTGCCCGCCCACTCCCACAAGGCGGAGCTGCGCCTCGCCGAACTCCTCGACGCGCGGGGCGCGATCGCCCCCGACGGCGTCGAGCGGCTGGTCGCGACCGTCCGGGACGCGCTCCACGCCGCCGAGGACAAGGGCTGCGAGGAGGTGCTGCCGTTCGCGACCTCCGCCGTCCGCGAGGCCGTCAACGCCGACGCCGTCCTGGCCCGGGTCAAGGACGAGACCGGCATCGACCTCCAGGTCCTCACCGGCGAGGAGGAGGCCCGGCTGACCTTCCTCGCCGCCCGCCGCTGGTTCGGCTGGTCCGCCGGCAAGCTGCTCCTCCTGGACATCGGCGGCGGTTCCCTCGAAGTGGCGTACGGCATCGACGAGGACCCCGACACGGCCGTCTCCCTGCCGCTCGGCGCGGGCCGGCTGACCGCCGGCTGGCTGCCCGGCGACCCGGCCGACAGCGCCGACGTGAAGGCGCTGCGCCGCCACGTGCGCGCGCAGATCGCCCGTACGGTCGGCGAGTTCAGCCGCTTCGGCCGCCCCGACCACGTCGTCGCCACCTCCAAGACCTTCAAGCAGCTCGCCAGGATCGCGGGGGCGGCCGGCTCGGGCGAGGGCCTGCACGTCCAGCGGATCCTGACCCGCAGGTCCCTGGAGGAGTGGGTCCCGCGCCTCGCCGGGATGACCGTCGTCGAGCGCGCGGCCCTGCCGGGCGTCTCGGAGGGCCGCGCCGCCCAGCTCCTCGCGGGCGCCCTCGTCGCGGAGGGCGCGATGGACCTCCTCGGCGTGGAGGAGCTGGAGATCTGCCCCTGGGCCCTGCGCGAGGGCGTCATCCTGCGCCGCCTGGACCACCTGCCGGAGGAGTGAGCGGAGGGCGTACGGGGGCCGTTCGCGGCTCCGGGGCGGCCCGGCGTGATCCGAACCACCCTCCGGCCCCCCGGCCCGCCCCGTACCCTGTCTGCGTGGCAGAACCAGTGGTGCGCGTCCCGGATGCGAAGGTCGCCCTGTCGACGGCCTCGGTCTATCCGGAGTCGACGGCGACGGCCTTCGAGATCGCCGCGCGCCTCGGCTACGACGGCGTCGAGGTCATGGTGTGGACCGACCCCGTCAGCCAGGACGTCGAGGCGCTGCGCCGGCTCTCGGACTACCACCAAGTGCCGATCCTGGCCGTCCACGCCCCCTGTCTGCTCATCACCCAGCGCGTCTGGTCCACCGACCCGTGGGTCAAGCTCCGGCGGGCCCGGGCGGCGGCCGAGAAGCTCGGCGCGTCCACGGTCGTCGTGCACCCGCCGTTCCGCTGGCAGCGCCAGTACGCCCGCGACTTCGTGAGCGGCATCTGGCGGATGGCGGACGAGACCGACGTCCGGTTCGCCGTCGAGAACATGTACCCGTGGCGGTACAAGGACCGGGAGATGCTCGCGTACGCCCCCGAGTGGGACGTCACCAAGGACGACTACCGGCACTTCACCGTCGACCTGTCGCACACCGCGACCGCCCGCACCGACGCCCTCGCCATGATCGACCGCATGGGCGACCGGCTCGGCCACGTGCACCTCGCCGACGGCCGGGGCTCCGCCAAGGACGAGCACCTGGTCCCGGGGCGCGGCACCCAGCCCTGCGCCGAGCTCCTGGAGCGGCTCGCGGTCACCGGCTTCGACGGGCACGTCGTCATCGAGGTCAACACCCGCCGCGCGATGTCGGCGGCCGAGCGCGAGGCCGACCTCGCGGAGGCCCTCGCCTTCACCCGGCTGCACCTCGCCTCCGCCGCCGGGCGCCCCTCCCGCTCCCCGCGCCCGTGACGGGACCAGAACTCCCGTGACCGCCCAGGAACCGACGGCCGAACCGGACCCCGAGAGCGGCCCCGCGTCCGCCCAGGGCCCCGCCGCAGAACCGGGCCCGACCGCCGAACCGGGCCCCGCGTCCGCCCAAGACCCCGAGAGCGCCCCCGCCCCCCGCCGCCGGGGCCGGCCCTCCCGTGCCGCCGAGGAGAGCGGTCCCGGCGCGCGGGCGCGGATCCTGGAGGCGGCCCGCGACCAGTTCGCCGAGCGCGGCTACGACAAGGCCTCGGTGCGCGGGATCGCCCGCGCGGCCGGGGTGGACCCGGCCCTCGTGCACCACTACTTCGGGTCGAAGGACGAGGTCTTCGCCGCCGCCGTCGAGGTCTCCTTCGAGCCCGCGACCGTCGTCCCGGCGATCGTCTCCGGCCCCCGCGACGGCATCGGCGAGCGCCTCGCCCGCTTCTTCATCGGCGTCTGGGAGAACCCGGCCAGCCGCGCCCCGCTCCTCGCCGTCGTGCGCTCCGCGCTGACCCACGAGGCGGCGGCCGCGGTGCTCCGGACCTTCGTGCTGCGGCGGCTCCTGGAGCGGATCGCCGCCGAGCTCGACGTACCGGACCCCAAGTTCCGCGCGGAGCTGGCCGCCTCCCACATGATCGGGATCGCGATCCTGCGGTACGTGATCCGGGTCGAGCCGCTGGCCTCCGCCGACCCGGAGGAGATCGTCGCCCAAGTGGCCCCGACCCTCCAGCGCTACCTGACCGAAAGCTGAACACCCTGTCCGACATGCGGACACGCTGTCCAGATCTTGGTCCGGCGGCGTACGCTCGAAGGCAAGCACACCCGTCACGAGGAGCGAGCGACGATGCCCGAGCTGAGGTCCCGCACTGTCACCCACGGCCGCAACATGGCGGGCGCACGCGCCCTTATGCGCGCCTCCGGTGTACCCGGCGCGGACATCGGCCGGAAGCCGATCATCGCGGTCGCCAACTCCTTCACGGAGTTCGTCCCCGGCCACACCCACCTCCAGCCGGTCGGCCGGATCGTCTCCGAGGCCATCACGGCCGCCGGGGCCATCCCCCGCGAGTTCAACACCATCGCCGTGGACGACGGCATCGCGATGGGCCACGGCGGGATGCTCTACAGCCTGCCCTCCCGCGACCTGATCGCGGACAGCGTGGAGTACATGGTCGAGGCGCACTGCGCCGACGCCCTGATCTGCATCTCCAACTGCGACAAGATCACCCCCGGGATGCTGATGGCCGCCCTGCGCCTGAACATCCCGACGGTCTTCGTCTCCGGCGGCCCCATGGAGTCCGGGCGCGCCACCCTCGTCGACGGCACGGTCCGCACGCTCGACCTGGTCGACGCGATCTCCGACGCGGTGAACCCCAAGATCTCCGACGAGGACATCCTCCGCATCGAGGAGAACGCCTGCCCGACCTGCGGCTCGTGTTCCGGCATGTTCACCGCCAACTCGATGAACTGCCTGACCGAGGCCATCGGCCTCTCCCTCCCCGGCAACGGCTCGGTGCTCGCCACCCACACCGCCCGCCGCGCGCTGTACGAGAACGCCGCCCGCACGGTCGTGGACATCACCCGCCGGTACTACGACGAGGACGACGACTCCGTCCTGCCCCGCTCGATCGCGACCCGCGCGGCCTTCGAGAACGCCATGGCCCTCGACATCGCCATGGGCGGCTCCACCAACACGATCCTGCACCTGCTCGCCGCCGCCCAGGAGGCCGAGCTCGACTACGGCCTGAGCGACATGGACGAGGTCTCGCGCCGCGTCCCCTGCCTGGCCAAGGTCGCCCCGAACGTCGCCAAGGACCGCACGTACTACATGGAGGACGTGCACCGCGCCGGCGGCATCCCCGCCATCCTCGGCGAGCTCTACCGCGCGGGCCTGCTCAACGAGGACGTCCACTCCGTCCACTCCCGCTCCGTCAAGGAGTGGCTGGACGCCTGGGACGTGCGCGGCGGCTCCCCGTCCGAGGAGGCCATCGAGCTGTGGCACGCGGCCCCCGGCTGCGTCCGCTCCGCGACCGCCTTCTCCCAGTCCGAGCGCTGGGACACCCTCGACACGGACGCGGCGAACGGCTGCATCCGCGACGCGGAGCACGCGTACTCGAAGGACGGCGGCCTCGCGGTCCTGCGCGGCAACCTCGCCGTCGACGGCTGCGTCGTGAAGACGGCCGGCGTGGACGAGTCGATCTGGACCTTCGAGGGCCCGGCGGTCGTCTGCGAGTCGCAGGACGAGGCCGTCGAGAAGATCCTCAACAAGCAGGTCACGGACGGCGACGTGGTCGTCATCCGCTACGAGGGCCCCAAGGGCGGCCCCGGGATGCAGGAGATGCTCTACCCGACCTCCTTCCTCAAGGGCCGGGGCCTGGGCAAGACCTGCGCCCTCGTCACCGACGGGCGCTTCTCCGGCGGCACCTCGGGCCTCTCCATCGGCCACGCGTCCCCGGAGGCGGCCTCGGGCGGCACGATCGCCCTGGTCGAGGACGGCGACCGCGTCCGCATCGACATCCCGAACCGCTCGATCGACCTCCTCGTCGACGAGGACGTCCTCGCCGCCCGCCGCGAGGCCCTCGGCGGGGTGTACGCGCCGAAGGACCGCGAGCGCAAGGTCTCGGCCGCGCTGCGGGCGTACGCGGCGATGGCGACGAGCGCCGACAAGGGCGCGGTCCGCGACGTGACGAAGCTGGGCTGAGCCCGGAGCGGTACAGAGGGGCCCGGAACTCTCCGACGTTCCGGGCCCCTTCGCGTACGTCCCCGCCGGGGGTTCACCAGGACGCCGGGTCGCGCGCGTCCACCGCGAACACGGAGCCGTCCGGCGCCGTCCCGAACACCCGGTCCCCGGCGACGACCGGCGCGGGCACCAGGGACACGTACCCGCTGAGCCGCCCGTTCGCCAGGCGCGGCCGGGTCTGCCCCGCGAGCGCCCCGCGCGCGGTGTCCACGGCGAGCAGCCGCCCGTCCTGGACGGAGAAGTAGAGGCGGTCGCCGGGACCGGCGACCGGCACGGAGACGTTCCCCGCGGCCGTCTCCAGGTCCCACAGCACCCGCCCCTTCCCGGCGGCGGTGTCGAAGGCGGTCACGTGCCCGTCCGCGTCGAGCAGGTACACGACGGCGCCGCGCACGACGGCGCCCCGCAGGTCGAACCGGTGCGGCAGGGCCAGCCGACGCACGGGCCCGGCCGCCTCGTCGCCGGGACCGAGCAGGACGAGCGAGTCCGCCAGGGCGCCCTCGTACCGGGAGGCGAGGACCAGCGAGCCGCCGCCGGTGTACCCGAGCGGTTCGAGATCGCCCTCCAGATTTCGCCGCCGGACCACCTCGCCGGTCCGGGGCTCGACCACGCCCACGCGCGTGTGCGTCCCGTCGGCCGAGATCTCGGACACCACGAGCAGCCCGGAGGGGGCGTCGTACGGTCCGGTGACCGGCGCCCCGAAGCCGGTCAGGCCGTGCCGCCACAGCTCCTTCCCGCTCCGCGCGTCGACCGCCCGGACACCGCCGGTGCCGTCCGTCAGGACGACGGCGGAACCGGCCGGCCGGTGGACCTCGGGCAGGCCCGAGCGGGCGGTCCAGAGCGGGGAGCCGTCCCCGCGCGCGTACGCCCGCAGCGGACCGGTCGGCGCGGCGGCACCGACCGGGGCGTCCGCCCCCTCGTCCCCGGCGAGGAGCACGGGCGCGCGGGGCGCCTGCTCCTCGACGGGCGCGGTCCGCGACCACAGGACCTCTCCCGTCACCGGGTCGAGGCGGGCGAGGCCGACGCCCGGGGCCGCGCAGTACAGCGCGTCCCCGCCGCCGGCGCAGGCGGGAGCCGCCGGCGGCCCCTGCTTCTGGAGTCCGGTGTGCCAGCCCGCGAAGGCGGTGGCCACCTTGTCCGGGGGCGGCGGCGCGGTCGCGGGCCCGCCGTCGTGCGCCGGGCTCAGCGCCGCGTACAGACCGGCCCCGGCGAGCGCGAGCGCGGCGGCGACGGCGAGCGTCGGGCGCGGCCGGACCCGCCCGCCGAAGAGCCTCCCCCGGCGGGCCGGGGCCGGGCCGGGAGCCCGTACCGGCGTGTCCGCGTCCCACGCGGGCGCGTGGCCGGGCTCACCGCCGCCGTCCTCGCCGCCGCCGGGCAGGGCGGGCCGCCGCCGCTGTGCCGGTATGAACGCCTCCGCCGCGTACGAGGGCGGCTGGAGCGCCCGCATGATCTGGGCCGGGGTCGGCCGCTCCGCGGGCTCCTTGGCGAGGCAGCGCGCGACGAGCGGCGCCAGCTCGCCGGGCACGCCCGTCAGATCGGGCTCGTCGTGGACGACCTGGTACGCCACGACGTACGGGCTGTCGGAGTCGAACGGGCCGTGCCCGGTCGCCGCGTGCACCAGGACCGAGCCGAGCGCGAAGACGTCCGCCGCGGGACCGACCTCGCGCGGCCGCTGGAACTGCTCGGGCGCCATGAACGGCGGCGAGCCGATCAGCTTGCCCGTCTCGGTGCGCAGGTCGCTGTCGACGGGCCGGGAGATGCCGAAGTCGATGACCCTGGGGCCGGTGTCGGTCAGCAGGACGTTGCTGGGCTTGAGGTCCCGGTGCACGACCCCGGCGCGGTGGATGTCCCGCAGCGCCTCCGCGAGCCCGGCGGTGAGCCGGCGCAGCTCGGCGGGGGACAGCGGACCGTTCCGTTTGACCTGGTCGGCGAGGGTGGGGCCGGGGACGTAGAGGGTCGCCATCCAGGGGCGCACGGCGTCGGGGTCGGCGTCGACGACCGGCGCGGTGAAGGCCCCGCTGACCTTGCGGGCGGCCGCGACCTCCTGGCGGAAACGCGCCCTGAACTCGGGGTCCTCCGCGTACCGCGCGTGCACGACCTTGACCGCGAGCCGCAGCCCGGAGGCCGAGGAGGCGAGGTGCACGACGCCCATGCCGCCCGCGCCCAGACATGCCTGGAGGCGGTAGTCGCCCGCGTACTCGGGCCCCTCCGCTTCCCGGTCGGCACCGGTACCGCGCAACGGCGGCATCGCCCACCCCCGTGTGATTCCCCGTCACCTCGCGCCCGCGTGCGCGACGCGACGAGCCTAGTGGATGGCACCTCCGATGTCGGTGGGGCTTGCTAGCCTGCGCGTCGCGGAGAGTGAAACTCGGCGGAGCGCTTTTGCGCCAAGGGGGAGGACGCGATGGACACGAACGGCACGACGGCGGACGGACCGGCCGTGGCGGCTGCGACGGCGACCACGGCGGTGACGGCGACCACGGCGGTGACGGCGACCGCGGCTGTGACGGCGACCGCGGCTGTGACGGCGGCGAGCGGCACCCGCTACCCGGTCGCACCCGGCTACCGCCTCAACGTGCGCTCGGGCCCCGGCACCCAGTACCCCCTCGTCCGCGCGCTGCCCCTGGGCGCCACGGTGGCGATCTCCTGCCAGAAGTACGGCGAGTGGGTCACCGGCCCGTACGGCACCACCCGCGTCTGGGACTGCATCGCGCCGGGGGAGTACGTCTCCGACTCCTACGTGCGCACGGGCAGCGACGGCATGGTCGCACCGCGCTGCGCCTGACCCCCGCCACCGCCGCCCGGGGATAATCGACCTCGTGAGCGACGACGAGCAGACCCCCCACCCGGCGGGCGGCACGGAAGACGGAAAGGCCGCCGCGACCGGCGCCACCGGTGGACCCCGGCCCGAGGAGATCCGTTTCTTCGGCACGACCTGGGTCGACCGCACCGGCCACTACGCGCTGCGCCGCGCCGGCCTGGCCGTCGGCGCGCTCGCCGCCGCCGTCGCGGCCTGCTTCGTCCTGCGCTTCGCCTTCCAGGGCCTGCGGATCGCGAACACCGGCGGCATCGTCAACGGCCTGGTGATCGTCATGTTCGCGGTCTGCAGCGCCATCGCCTGCCGCAAGACCTGGGAGGGCTTCCAGCGCCGCCCGGACGACCCGGCCCGCGAGGACTCCCTGCGCAGCCTCAAGGCGATCGGCTTCATCGGCTCGCTCCTCGCGTACAGCGCCCGCTGCCTGGTCGAGGCCCCGGGCGAGAAGCTGCGCCGCGCCGAGTACGAGACGGCCCTCGCCCGGTACGAGAAGCGCCGGGGCTCCCGCACGGGCAACCCGGCCGCCCGCAAGAAGCCCAAGCGCGGCAAGTAGCCCCGCCGGGGCGGACGGCCCGACACCTTCCGGAGGCTTGACCGACGGCACCCCCAGGCGCACTATTCATCACATGATGAATTACTCGGCGGGCGAGAGCGGAAGCCAGGTCGAAACCGGCGACCCGGCGGCGATCACCGCCCGCGACCTCACCGCCGTCCGCGGCGACCGCACCGTCCTGCGCGGCCTCGACCTCACCGTCCCGGCCGGCCGCGTCACCGGCCTCCTCGGCCCCTCCGGCTGCGGCAAGACCACCCTCATGCGCGCGATCGTCGGCACCCAGGCCAAGGTCGGCGGCACCCTCACCGTCCTCGGCCGCCCCGCGGGCGACCCGGCCCTCCGCGCCCGCATCGGCTACGTCACCCAGGCGCCGTCCGTCTACGACGACCTCACCGTCCGCCAGAACCTCGACTACTTCGCCGCCGTCCTCCTCCCCGGCCGCGCCCACCGCCACGAGCGCCGCGCCGCCGTCGACCGGGCCGTCGCCGACGTCGACCTCACCTCCCGCGCCGACGCCCTCGCCGGCCGGCTCTCCGGCGGCCAGCGCAACCGGGTCTCCCTCGCCGTCGCCCTCCTCGGCGCCCCCGAACTCCTCGTCCTCGACGAACCCACCGTCGGCCTCGACCCCGTCCTCCGCCGCGACCTGTGGGACCTCTTCCACCGCCTCGCCGCCGAGCGCGGCACCACGCTCCTCGTCTCCTCCCACGTCATGGACGAGGCCGAGCGCTGCCACCGGCTCCTCCTCATGCGCGAGGGCGAGATCCTTGCCGAGGACACCCCCGAGGCCCTCCGCCGCCGCAACGACACCCCCACCGTCGAAGAGGCCTTCCTCCACCTGGTCGACGCGGCCGCCTCCCGCGAGAACCAGGAGCAGACCCGGAGCCAGAACCGGGATCAGGCCCAGAGCCAGCACCAGGACCAGGCACGGAGCCAGCACCAAGACCAGGATCCGCGCCAGCACCAGGCCCAGGACCAGACCCAGCACCAGGAGCCCCGGCCATGAGCAGCGCCCGCACCCTCGCCACCGCCGCCCGCGTCCTGCGCCAGCTGCGCCACGACCCGCGCTCGATCGCCCTCATGCTCCTCGTGCCGTGCGTGATGCTCTTCCTGCTCCGGTACGTCTTCGACGGGAGCCCCGGCACCTTCGACACCATCGGCGCCTCGCTCCTCGGCGTCTTCCCGCTCATCACGATGTTCCTGGTGACCTCCATCGCCACCCTGCGCGAACGCACCTCCGGCACCCTGGAACGCCTGCTCGCCCTCCCCCTCGGCAAGGGCGACCTCATCGCCGGCTACGCCCTCGCCTTCGGACTCCTCGCCGTCGTCCAGTCCGCCCTCGCCACCGGCCTCGCCCTCTGGTTCCTCGGCCTCGACGTCGTCGGCTCCCCCTGGCTCCTGCTCCTGGTGGCCCTCCTCGACGCCCTCCTCGGCACCGCCCTCGGCCTCTTCGTCTCCGCCTTCGCCGCGTCCGAGTTCCAGGCCGTCCAGTTCATGCCGGCCGTGATCTTCCCCCAGCTCCTCCTCTGCGGCCTGTTCACCCCGCGCGACCGCATGGCCCCCGCCCTCGAAGCCGTCTCGAACGTCCTGCCCATGTCGTACGCCGTCGACGGCATGAACGAGGTCCTCCGCCACCCCGACGTCACCGGCGCCTTCGTCCGCGACGTCCTCGTCGTCGCGGGCTGCGCCCTCCTCGTCCTCGCCCTCGGCGCCGCCACCCTCCGCCGCCGCACGGCCTGACCGCCCCTCGGACACCCGCCGCACCGCCACGACCCCGGTGCGAGGATGGCGACACGTACCCCCCTCCGGCGAGGTGAACAGAGCCATGACCCAGACCGTCGCAGTCCTCGGCACCGGCAAGATCGGTGAAGCGCTCCTCAGCGGCATGATCCGCGCGGGCTGGCGCCCCGCGAACCTCCTGGTCACCGCCCGCCGCGCCGAACGCGCCGAGGAGCTCCGCACCCGCTACGGCGTCGAGACCGTCACCAACGCCGAGGCCGCCAAGCGCGCCGACACCCTCATCCTGGCCGTCAAGCCCCAGGACATGGGCCGCCTCCTGGACGAGCTCGCCCCGCACGTCACCGCCGACCGCCTCGTCATCAGCGCGGCGGCCGGCATCCCCACCTCCTTCATCGAGGAACGCCTCACCGCCGGAACCCCCGTCGTCCGCGTCATGCCGAACACCCCCGTCCTCGTGGACGAGGGCATGTCCGTCATCTCGGCCGGCAGCCACGCCACCCCCGGCCACCTCGCCCACACCGAGGAGATCTTCGGCGGCGTCGGCAAGACCCTCCGCGTCCCCGAGTCCCAGCAGGACGCCGCCACCGCCCTCTCCGGCTCCGGCCCCGCGTACTTCTACTTCCTGGTCGAGGCCATGACCGACGCCGGCATCCTCCTCGGCCTGCCCCGCGCCCAGGCCCACGACCTCATCGTCCAGGCCGCCATCGGCGCCGCCGTGATGCTCCGCGACAGCGGCGAGCACCCGGTCAAGCTCCGCGAGGCCGTCACCTCCCCGGCCGGCACCACCATCAGCGCCATCCGCGAGCTGGAGAACCACGGCGTACGGGCCGCCCTCATCGCCGCCCTGGAAGCGGCCCGCGACCGCAGCCGCGAACTGGCCTCCGGCAACGGCTGACCCGCCCCGCCGCCGGGGTCACCGCACCCCGGCGGCACCCGACGAGGCCCCGCGCACCACGTCCTCCGTGTCCACCACCTTCGCGAACCCGCCCCCGTGCAGGGACACCGCCGTCGCCCGCGTCAGCTCGTCCGCGCTCGCCGTCCAGCCGTACGGCCCCTCCAGACCGAAGGTGTGCATCGCGTCCAGCGGGAACACCACGTCGTACCCGAGGTTCCCGCCCATCCGGGCCGTCGTCTCGTTGCACATGTTGGTCTGGATCCCGACGACCACGATCTGCCCGACCTCCCGTCCGCGCAGCCACGCGTCCAGGGACGGCTCCCCGTAGAACGCCGAGTTCACGGACTTCACCACGAGCAGCTCCGGCCCGGACCCCTTCCCCCGCCGCTCCTCCACGAAGTCCTTGAAGTCGTTCCCCACGTGCCCCGCCCGCAGCGGCGACCGCGACCCCTCCACCGAGTCGTGCCGCACGAAGACGACCGGCCGCCCGGTCTCCTGCCACAGATCGATCAGTACGGCGATGTTCCGCTCCGCCTCCGGATTGTTCCGCTTCCCCCACACCTCCTCCTCGAAGCCCTTCTGCACGTCGACGACCACCAGCGCTGCGTTCTCCGCGATCTCCATACCGACGATCCTTCCGCCGCCCGGCCCCGCGCCCCAGAGGGCGGAATGCCACCGACCGATGGTTTACTGCCACCCATGGCGCCGCCCCGGGAAACCCGCCCCCAGCGCATCGCGCTCCTCGTCTTCCCTGGCGTCCGCGCCTTCGACGTCTCCGTCATCACCGAGGTCTGGGACAGCGACCGCACCCTCCGGGGCGTCCCTCCCTTCGCCCTCCACCGGGCAGCCGCCGACCCGGACACCGCCATTCCCCTCCGAGGCGGCCTCACCCTCACCCCGGACCGCCCCCTGACCTGGCTCGACGACCTCACCCCCACGGACCTCGTCGTCGTCCCGGGCGTCGAGGACCCGGACGCCGACGTCCCGCCCCCGGTCCTCGACGCCCTCCGCCGCGCCCACGCCACCGGCATCCCGGTCGCCTCGCTCTGCGCGGGTGCCTTCGTCCTGGCCCGCGCCGGACTCCTCGACGGCCGCCGCGCGGTCACCCACTGGCACCTGGCCCGGACCCTCGCCACCCGCCACCCGGCGGTACGGGTCGAACCCCACGCCCTCTTCGTCGAGGACTCCGGCATCTGGACCTCGGCCGGCACCGCCGCCGGCATCGACCTCTGCCTCCACCTGGTCCGTACGGCCCACGGCGCCGAAGCGGCGGCGACCGTGGCCCGCTCCATGGTCACGGCCCCCTTCCGTACGGGGACCCAGGCCCAGTTCATCGAGCGCCCGACACCCCGCGCCGACCGCGACGCCGACGCCCTCGCCGCCGTACACGCCCACGCCCTGGCCCACCTCTCCGAACCGCACACGGTCGCGAGCCTGGCCGCCGTCGCCGGCATGTCCCCCCGCTCCTTCGCCCGCCACTTCCAGGCCACCACCGGCACCACCCCCCTGCACTGGCTCATCACCCAGCGCGTGGCCGCCGCCCAGAAGCTCCTGGAGCTCACCGACCACCCCCTCCCCGAGGTGGCCCGCCGCGCCGGCTTCGGCAGCGAGGTCACCATGCGCCAGCACTTCGCCTCCCACCTCTCCACCAGCCCCCGCGCCTACCGGAACGCCTTCCGCCACCGGGCCCCGAGCCGGGGTTGACACGGCATGACCGTCTCCGTAGTGTTCTCCGAGTTGTCCGACGTGAGCACCGACCCCGGTCGGCCCCGGACAGCCATTCCGCAAGAACCTCAGAAGCCGACAGCGCTTTGCCGTGCCGTCGTGCTTTCCGCGCGTTTTTGCGAAATGAGGAATCCGCGTTCGAAGGTTTGGATGCAGGCCCCCGATTAGCGTCGGAGGCGGGGAATCCGCTAAAGTCTCACTCGTCGGAACGGCCCAACAGCCGGAAAGACAACTCCCGCTGACCGGGAATCAGACGCCGAAAGGATCTGATAGAGTCGGAACCGCCGGAAGGCCCCCGGAGTGAAAGCGAAAGGGACCGGAAAGCACCGAGGAAATCGGATCGGAAAGATCTGATAGAGTCGGAAACGCAAGACCGAAGGGAAAAGCCCGGAGGAAAGCCCGAGAGGGTGAGTACGAAGGAAGCGTCCGTTCCTTGAGAACTCAACAGCGTGCCAAAAATCAACGCCAGATTAGTTGATACCCCGTCCGGCCGGATCT
>NZ_JBIWAS010000006.1:0-209176 GCF_044760185.1 Streptomyces sp. NPDC098101
GCCCGGTTACATTCCGAACCCGGAAGCTAAGCCTTTCAGCGCCGATGGTACTGCAGGGGGGACCCTGTGGGAGAGTAGGACACCGCCGAACAATTCTTCAGGACCCCTGGTCCCAGCGTTCATGCTGGGACCAGGGGTCCTTTTGTTTTTCCTTGATTTTTTCCCACTGCGCGGCGGAGTGCCGGCTGCGCGAGAATGACTGCAGTACCCGAAGACAGGAGTCACGACCATGCCCACCAACTCTCCCGACGACCGTCCGGAGCGCGAGCCTCGTCGCAGGGACGGTGGTGGTGGCGACCGGGGCGGCTTCCGTGGGCCGCGCCGGGACGACCGTGGCGGCGACAACCGGGGTGGCGGTGGCTTCCGCCGCGACGACCGGGGCGCCGGCGGCCGCAGTGGTGACAACCGGGGCGGCGACAACCGCGGTGGTGGCTTCCGCCGCGATGACCGTCGTGACGACCGGCCCTCCTTCCGTCGTGACGAGCGTCCTCCCTTCCGTCGTGATGACCGGCGGGACGACAATCGCGGTGGTGACAACCGTGGTGGTGGCGGTTTCCGCCGTGACGACCGGCGCGACGAGCGTCCCTCGTTCCGTCGGGACGACCGGCCCTCGTACCAGCGCGACGACCGCCGTGACGACAACCGTGGCGGCGACAACCGGGGTGGCGGCGGTTTCCGTCGCGACGACCGGGGTGGTGACAATCGCGGTGGTGGCTTCCGTCGTGACGATCGCCGTGACGAGCGTCCTCCGTTCCGTCGGGACGACCGGCCCTCGTACCAGCGCGACGACCGGCGCGACGACAACCGTGGCGGTGGGTTCCGCCGCGACGACCGTCGTGACGACCGGCCTTCGTTCCGCCGTGACGACCGGCGGGACGACAACCGGGGCGGCGACAACCGGGGTGGTGGCGGTTTCCGCCGCGATGACCGGCGCGATGAGCGTCCCTCCTTCCGGCGCGACGACCGTCGTGATGACCGGCGGGACGACAATCGCGGTGGTGACAACCGGGGTGGTGGCGGTTTCCGCCGTGACGACCGGCGCGACGAGCGTCCTCCGTTCCGTCGGGACGACCGGCCTTCGTACCAGCGTGACGACCGGCGCGACGACAACCGTGGCGGTGGCTTCCGCCGCGACGACCGTCGTGACGACCGGCCCTCCTTCCGTCGTGACGAGCGTCGCGACGACCGGCCTTCGTTCCGCCGTGACGACCGGCGGGACGACAACCGTGGTGGTGGCTTCCGGCGGGACGACCGTGGGGGCGACAACCGTGGTGGGTTCCGGCGCGATGACAGTCGGGGCGGCGGTGGGTTCCGTGGGCGGGACGACCGGGGTGGCGACAGCCGTGGGGGATACGGGCGTCGTGACGACCGGGGCGGCCGGGACCGGGACCGTGGTGACCGCGCGCCCATCAAGCGGCTGCCGATCCCGCCGGAGGTCACCGGTGAGGAGATCGACCCGGACGTGCGCCAGGAGCTGATGAGCCTGCCCAAGGGGCTCGCCGAGGACGTCTCGCGCAACCTCGTCATGGTCGCCCAGCTCATCGACGAGGACCCGGAGAAGGCCTACGGGTACTCCAGGGTCGCCCTGCGGCTCGCCTCCCGCGTCGCCGCCGTCCGCGAGGCCGCCGGGTTCGCCGCGTACGCCACGCAGAAGTACTCCGAGGCGCTGGCCGAGTTCCGGGCCGCGCGGCGGATGAGCGGCGGGGTCGAGCTGTGGCCCGTCATGGCCGACTGCGAGCGCGGCCTCGGCCGGCCCGAGCGGGCGCTCGCGATGGCCGGTGAGCCCGAGGTGCAGAAGCTTGACAAGGCCGGGCAGGTCGAGATGCGGCTCGTGGCCGCCGGCGCCCGCCGGGACCTGGGCCAGCTCGACGCGGCCATCGTGACGCTGCAGAGCCCCGAGCTCGCCTCCAGCGCCGTTCACCCGTGGACCGCGCGCCTGCGGTACGCGTACGCCGACGCGCTCCTCGCCGCCGGCCGTGAGCAGGAGGCCCGGGAGTGGTTCGGCAAGGCCCTGGAAGCCGACAAGGACGGCGCCACGGACGCCTCCGACCGGCTCGCCGAGCTGGACGGCGTCGAGTTCGTCGACGCGTTCGACGACTCTGACGACTCCGACGACTCCGATGAGGAGACGGACGGCGTCGTCGTCGACGAGATCGGCGACGAGATCGACGGTGACGACCGTGACGGCGACAAGGGCTGAGGTCGGTCGGTAGACCGGTAGAAGGAGAAGGGCGGCACCCACGGGGTGCCGCCCTTCTGCGTTTCCGGGGTCCTCAGTCCAGCGCGAGGCTCCTCAGGACCAGGCCCGTCGCCGGCTTCGGGCCGAAGGAGGTCGACTTGCGGGGCATCGTGACGCCCTGGCGGGCCAGGTCGCGGACGACCTCCTCCCGTACCGGGTGCATCAGGACCGCCGTACCGCCACGGCGTTCCGCCTGGGCCACGGCGGCCTCGGTGTCGTGGATGTAGGCGATGTCCTCGGGGGCGTCCGGGACGTGCCAGACGTGCTCCAGGAGGGTGGAGTGCAGGACGGTCGCGTCCAGCGTGCGCCAGGCCCCGGGGCGGTCCGTGCGGATCGTGCGGGCCAGGAGGGCCGGGTCCGGGCGGTCCAGGAGGTGGAAGGAGCCGTCCCCCGCGAGGAGGAAGGCGTTGCCGTCGGCGGTGGCCGCCGCGAGGGCCTCCAGGGCCTCCGGAAGGGGCCCTTCGACGCGGCGCACCCGGAAGGCGCCCTCGACGGCCGCGAGCGCGTCCGCGACCGGCAGGCGGTTGAGGAGGCGGTGGATCGCGCGGACCCGCAGGGGGTAGCGGGCGGTGTCGACCAGGAGGACCAGGCCGTAGTTCCAGGGGCCCGGCGAGACGTGCTCCTCGCGCAGGCGCAGATACGTCGCCCAGCGGTGGTGGCCGTCCGCGATGAGGGCCTGGTGGCGGCCGAGGTCCGCGGCGACGGCGGCCTGCTCGGCCGGGTCGGTCACCGCCCACAGGCGGTGGGAGAAGCCGTCCTCGGTGGTGGTGGCCAGGAGCGGCTCGCGCGCCGCGCACCGCTCGATCACCGCGTCCGCGTCCCCGCCGTCCTCCCCGACGTAGGTGAGGAGCAGGGGTTCGAGGTTGGCGGCGGTCGTCCGCATCAGGGCGGCCCGGTCCTCGACCACGTGCGGCATCACGTCCTCGTGCGGGAGGACGATCCCGGCCTCGGGCGCGGAGAGCTCCAGGGCGCCGATGATCCCGCGCTGGAGGATCCCGTCGCCCCGCTGCTCGTACACGTAGAGCGCGGGCGACGGGTCGGGGGCGAGGACGCCGTCCGCGAGCCAGCGGTCGAGGGTGACGGCGGCCTTGCGGTGGCGGGTGCCCGCCGTCACCGCCTGCGGGAGGATCAGCCGGACGATGTTGTGCGGGTCCGCCGACTCCAGGTGGTGCAGTCCGTCAGGTCGTACGACGACGTCGTAGGGAGGGGACGTCACGGCGGCGAGACTGCCGACCCGCTCGGGGACGTACCGGAGCCCGCGGAAGGGGGCCAGGCGCAGCCCCGCGGTGTCGTCGCGGACGTCGGCGGCCGCGTGACCTGTGGTGTTCATCTCGACATCGTATGTGGGCCGGGCGATGGGCGATGATCGGGGTAGCGGGGGGATCACACCCGGTGAGGCGAGGAGCGAACGGTGACGGTGCACGACGGCCAGGGACGGCGGGGCGGCGGCAGGACGCGGCCCGGGGGCAGCGCGGAGCCGCTGAGCGGGGCGTACGACACGGCGCTGCTCGATCTGGACGGGGTCGTGTACGCGGGCGGGCTCGCCGTCCCGTACGCCGTCGAGTCCCTCGGGGCGGCCCGGGACGGCGGGATGCGCCTCGCGTACGTCACCAACAACGCGCTGCGGACGCCGGAGGCCGTCGCGGAGCACCTCACGGAGCTCGGGGTGCCGGCGGAGGCCGGGGACGTGGTCACCTCGGCGCAGGCCGTCGCCCGGCTGATCGCGGACGAGGTGCCGGCCGGGTCCCGGGTGCTGCTCATCGGCGGCGAGGGGCTCGCGGTCGCGCTGCGCGAGCGGGGGCTGGTGCCGGTGGAGTCGGCGGACGACGACCCGGCGGCGGTCGTGCAGGGGTACGGGGGGCCGGACCTGCCGTGGAAGCGGTTCGCGGAGGCGGCCTACGCGGTGGGGCGGGGCGTGCCGTGGTACGCCTCGAACACGGACCTGACGATCCCCGGGGCGCGCGGGATCGGGCCCGGGAACGGGGCGGCCGTGGAGGTCGTGCGGATCGCCACCGGCGGCCGGTTCGAGCCGAAGGTCGCCGGGAAGCCGCTGCCGCCGATGCACCGGGAGACGGTGCTGCGGACCGGGGCGGAGCGGCCGCTCGTCGTCGGGGACCGGCTCGACACGGACATCGAGGGCGCGTTCAACGGCGGGGTGGACTCGCTGCTCGTCCTCACCGGGGTGACGGACGTGGCACAGCTGCTCGCGGCCGTGCCCGAGCACCGGCCGACGTACGTGGCGGCGGATCTGCGGGGGCTGCTCGTCGGGCAGCCGGAGGTGGTCCCCGACGGGGACGGCGGGTTCGTGTGCGGGGCGTGGCGTGCCTCGGTCGACGGGGGCGCGCTGACGGTCGTGCCGGTCGAGGGACCCGCCTCCGGCGAGGCCGACCCCATGGACGGCGTACGGGCCCTCTGCGGGGCCGCGTGGTCGGCGGCGGAGGCCGGGGCGGGCGTCCTGGACGGGGAGAAGGCGGTCGCGCGGTTGGGACTGTAGGGCGGGGGTTCGGTGGCGGAGGGGCCGGGGCCGGGGGTCCGGGCGGCCCCCGGGGCCGGGTGGCGGGCGGCGGCTGTCCGGGCCCGGCACGGGGGCGCGGTCGGCGCGGCCCGCCCGGTGCGGCTCGGGCGGTGGGGGCGGCAAGGGGCCCAGCCGTGGGGCGGCGGTCGGCCCGGCCTGTCCGGAGTGGCTCGGACGGTGTGAAGCGGCCCCCTCGGCCCGGACGACGCGGCTCGGCCGGTGGCCCGGCAAGAGGTCCGGCCGTGGGGCGGCGGCCGCCCCGGCCCGGTCGGCGCGGCTCGGGGCGGTGGGAGGCGGCTGCCCGGACCCGGCCGGCGCGGCCCGGGCGGTGGGGTGGCGGAGGGCTCGGCGGCAAGGGGTTTCGGAAGTTGGGTAGGCTAACCTAACTCCGCTTGGGTCGTGGTCGTCATCGTCCGCCACGGTCGCGGACGAGGACAACGGGAGTCGTGGGTATGGACGGTCGGCAGAGGCAGCGCCTGAGCGCGGAAGCGGTCACCCTGGCGTACGAGCAGCGGGTCATCGCCCGTGACCTGTCCGTCGAGATACCCGACAACTCCTTCACCGTCATCGTCGGGCCGAACGCCTGCGGCAAGTCCACCCTGCTGCGCGCCCTCTCCCGGATGCTGAAGCCCGCCGAGGGGCGCGTCCTGCTCGACGGGCAGTCGATCCAGACGATGCCCGCCAAGAAGGTCGCCAAGACCCTCGGGCTGCTGCCCCAGACCTCCCTGGCGCCCGACGGCATCACCGTCTCCGACCTCGTCGCGCGCGGCCGCTATCCGCACCAGGGCCTGCTGCGGCAGTGGTCCCCGGAGGACGAGCGGATCACCCGGGAGTCGATGGAGGCGACCGGCGTCGCCGAGCTGGCCGACCGGTACGTGGACGAGCTCTCCGGCGGTCAGCGCCAGCGCGTGTGGATCGCCATGGCGCTCGCCCAGCAGACCCCGCTGCTCCTGCTCGACGAGCCGACGACGTACCTCGACATCCAGCACCAGATCGACGTCCTCGACCTGTGCGCCGAACTGCACGAGACGCAGGGGCGCACCCTCGTCGCCGTCCTGCACGACCTCAACCACGCGGCCCGGTACGCGACCCACCTCATCGCCGTCCGCGCCGGCGAGGTGGTCGCCGAGGGGCCGCCGTCCGAGGTCGTGACCGCCGAGCTGGTCGAGCGGGTCTTCGGGCTCCGCTGCCAGGTCATCGAGGACCCGGAGACGGGCACCCCGCTGGTCGTGCCCGCCGGGCGGCGGGCGCGCGCCGCCACCGGGGCGCGGCCCGCGCTACAGAAGTGAGCGGAGCCGCAGGAGATCGCGGAAGCCGGCCTCCAGCCTGACCCGGCCCGAGGCCCAGGCCTTCGCGAAGTTCAGCCGGCCGTCCACCATCGCCACCAGGTCGTCACCGGTCATCGCGAGCCGGATCTGCGCCTTGGCCGGTGGCGGGCCCTCCACCGTGGAGTCCACCCGGATCCGGCCGTCCGCGAGACGGCCCGTGAAGGTCGTGTCCAGGTCGGTGACGTGGCAGCTCAGGCTGCGGTCGAGCGCGGCCGCGCCCCGCACGTCGCCGTCCGCCCGCGCGAGGCTGTCGGAAAGTCTGTCCAGTGCGCCGCGGCACTCCGTGATCGTCGCCATCGCCGTCGACGGTACCCCAGGGCTTCGCGGTAGCGTCGGGGCATGAGCGACGCGACGCCGGAACCGGTGGTGGACGACCAGACCGACGGAGCGGCCGGAGAGGCACCCGACGAGGCGCCCGGCGACGCGGTCGGCGAGCCCGCCGCGGCCGCGCCGCTCGGGGTCGCCCGGGAGCGCACCGGCCACCCCGCCGTCGACGCCCGCCTCGCGCGTCTCGCCGAGGTCGACGCCCTCCCGGCGGACGGACACCCGGAGGTGTACGAGGATGTACACCGTGGCCTGCGCGACGAGCTGACCTCGCTCGACGCGCACCCCGCACCCCGTCCGCACGACAACAGGAGCTGAACAGAACGTGGCAGGAGTGGCACGCCGCCGTCTCGACGCCGAGCTGGTCCGGCGCAAGCTCGCCCGCTCGCGGGAGCACGCCAGCCAGCTGATCGCCGCGGGCCGGGTGACCGTCGGCAAGACCGTCGCCACCAAGCCCGCCACCCAGGTCGAGACCGCCGCGGCCATCGTCGTCGTCCAGGACGACTCCGACCCCGACTACGTCTCGCGCGGCGGCCACAAGCTCGCCGGGGCCTTCGCGGCCTTCGTGCCGGAGGGGCTGGTGGTCGAGGGCCGGCGCGCCCTCGACGCCGGGGCCTCCACCGGCGGCTTCACGGACGTCCTGCTGCGGGCGGGCGCGGCCCACGTCGTCGCCGTCGACGTCGGCTACGGACAGCTGGCCTGGTCGCTGCAGAGCGACGAGCGGGTCACCGTGAAGGACCGTACGAACGTACGCGAGTTGACATTGGACGTGCTCGACGGCGTTCCCGTCGACCTGGTCGTCGGGGACCTGTCCTTCATCCCGCTCGGCCTCGTCCTGCCCGCCCTGGCGTCCTGCACGGCGCCCGGCGCCGACCTGGTCCTCATGGTGAAACCGCAGTTCGAGGTGGGCAAGGAGCGGCTCGGCACGGGCGGAGTCGTCCGCTCCGCCGAACTCCGCGCCGACGCCGTGAAGAACGTGGCCCGGCGGGCCGCCGAACTCGGGCTCGGCGTCCTCGGCGTCACCGCCAGCCCGCTGCCCGGCCCCTCCGGCAACGTCGAGTACTTTCTGTGGCTGCGGGCAGGGGCGCCCGCGCTGGATCCGGCGGACGTCGACCGCGCCGTGGCGGAGGGACCTCGTTGAGCTCAACGGAAGCACCACCAGAGACCGCACCCCGTACCGTCTTCCTGCTCGCGCACACCGGCCGGCCGGCCGCCGTGCGCAGCGCCGAACTGGTCGTCCTGGGGCTGCTGCGCGCCGGGCTCGGCGTCCGCGTCCTGGAGGCCGAGGCGGCGGACCTGCCGCTGCCGTCCTCCGTGCAGAAGGTCCCGGAGGCCTGCTCCGAGGCGATCGACGACTGCGAACTCCTCGTCGTCCTCGGCGGTGACGGCACCCTGCTGCGCGGCGCCGAGTTCTCCCGCGCCTCCGGGGTGCCGATGCTCGGCGTCAACCTGGGGCGGGTCGGCTTCCTCGCGGAGGCCGAGCGCGACGACCTCGACAAGGTCGTCGACCGGGTCGTCACCCGGGCGTACGAGGTCGAGGAGCGGATGACCCTCGACGTCACCGTCTACCAGAACGGCGACGTCCTGCACCGGGACTGGGCGCTCAACGAGGCGGCCGTGCAGAAGGTGTCCCCGGAGCGGATGCTGGAGGTCGTGCTCGCGATCGACGGGCGCCCGGTGACCGGCTTCGGCTGCGACGGGGTGATCTGCGCGACACCGACGGGCTCCACCGCGTACGCCTTCTCGGCGGGCGGGCCGGTCATCTGGCCCGAGGTCGAGGCGCTCCTCATGGTCCCGATCGGGGCCCACGCGCTCTTCGCCAAGCCGCTGGTGACCACCCCCGAGTCGGTGCTCGCGGTCGAGGTCGAGCCGCACACCCCGCACGGGGTGCTGTGGTGCGACGGGCGGCGGACGGTGGAGCTCCCGGCGGGCGCGCGGGTCGAGGTCCGGCGGGGCGCCGTCCCGGTCCGGCTCGCCCGGCTGCACCACGCCTCCTTCACGGACCGGCTCGTCGCCAAGTTCGCGCTCCCCGTGTCGGGCTGGCGGGGCGCACCGCGCTGACCGGCCCCTCCCCGCCGCCTCCGGTGCGGGAACGAGCGGCGCGCCGGAGGGTTACGGCCGGGGCGATGTCGCATCGGACCAGGGAAACCTCGTATGGTCTGGGGCGTGCTGGAGGAGATGCGGATACGGTCGCTCGGGGTCATCGACGACGCTGTGGTCGAGTTGTCGCCCGGCTTCACCGCGGTGACCGGTGAGACCGGTGCGGGCAAGACCATGGTCGTGACCAGTCTGGGGCTGCTGCTCGGCGGACGGGCCGACCCGGCGCTCGTGCGGATCGGCGCGGCGTCGGCCGTCGTCGAGGGGCGGATCAGCGTGCCCCCGGGCGCGCCCGCCGCCGTGCGCGCGGAGGAGGCCGGGGCCGAGCTGGACGAGGGGGTCCTGCTCGTCAGCCGTACCGTCTCGGCCGAGGGGCGTTCCCGGGCCCACCTCGGCGGGCGTTCCGTGCCCGTGGGGCTGCTCGCCGAACTCGCCGACGAACTCGTCGCCGTCCACGGCCAGACCGACCAGCAGGGCCTGCTCAAGCCCGCCCGGCAGCGCGGCGCGCTCGACCGGTACGCGGGCGAGGCCGTCTCGGTGCCGCTCGTCGCCTACGGCGAGGCGTACCGGCGGCTGCGGGCCGTCACCACGGAGCTGGACGAGATCACCACCCGGGCCAGGGAGCGCGCCCAGGAGGCCGATCTGCTGCGCTTCGGGCTCGACGAGGTCGAGGCCGTCGCCCCGCTGCCCGGCGAGGACGCCGAACTCGCCGCCGAGGCCGAGCGGCTCGGGCACGCCGAGGCCCTCGCCTCGGCCGCCGCGCTCGCGCACTCCGCGCTCGCGGGCTCGCCCGAGGACCCCGAGTCCGTCGACGCGACCACGCTCGTCGCGGGCGCGGGCCGGGCCCTGGAGGCCGTACGGTCGCACGACCCGGCGCTCGCCGCGCTCGCGGACCGGATGGGGGAGATCTCCATCCTGCTCGCGGACGTGGCCACCGAGCTGGCCGGGTACGCCGACGACCTGGACGCCGACCCGCTGCGGCTCGCCGCCGTCGAGGAGCGGCGCGCGGCCCTCACCCAGCTGATCCGGAAGTACGGGGACGGGGACGGCGTCGGCGCGGTCCTGGCCTGGGCGGAGCAGAGCGCGGGCCGGCTCGGGGAACTGGACAACGACGACGACCGGGTCGAGGAGCTGACCGCCGAGCGGGACCGGCTGCGCGACGAGCTCTCGGCGCTCGCGCAGCGGCTCACCGACGCGCGCACGGAGGCGGCGGACCGGTTCGCCGCCGCCGTCACCGCCGAACTCGCCTCGCTCGCCATGCCGCACGCGCGCGTGTCCTTCTCCCTCGCCCAGACCGAGGACCCGGAGGGGGTCGAGGTCGGCGGCCGGCGGGTCGCGTACGGTCCGTCCGGGGCCGACGAGGTCGAGCTGCTGCTCGCCCCGCACCCCGGCGCCCCGCCGCGGCCGATCGCCAAGGGCGCGTCCGGCGGCGAGCTGTCCCGGGTGATGCTGGCCGTCGAGGTCGTCTTCGCCGGGGTCGACCCGGTGCCCACGTACCTCTTCGACGAGGTCGACGCGGGCGTCGGCGGCAAGGCGGCCGTGGAGATCGGCCGCCGCCTCGCCAAGCTCGCCAGGACCGCGCAGGTCGTCGTCGTCACCCACCTTCCGCAGGTCGCGGCCTTCGCCGACCGCCAGCTCCTCGTCGAGAAGACCAACGACGGCTCCGTGACCCGCTCCGGCGTCACCGTCCTGGAGGGCGAGGAGCGGGTCCGCGAGCTGTCCCGGATGCTCGCCGGCCAGGAGGACTCCGAGACGGCCCGCGCCCACGCGGAGGAACTCCTCGCGACGGCGCGGGGGGACGGCTGAGCACGCACGGGGACGACCCCGGTCGCCGCCCCGCGGGGGGAGCGCGCGGATTGTTCGTGCGCTCACCCGTGTGGGTGAACCCGTGGGGCGGGCCACCGCACCCGGTGCCCTCCGCGCAAGGGAACGACTCCATTTCGGTGCCGGAACGTGCGTACGGTCGAAGGCCCGGACTGGCATCCTTGGGCGCGTGACACAGCTCCGTACGGTCCAAGTGCTGGGCGGCGGCGGCGCGGGCAGCAGCGCTCACGTCCGATCACTCGCCTCGGGGCTGGTGGCGAGGGGCGTGCGGGTGACCGTGTGCGCCCCTCCCGAACTCGACCGCGCCCACGACTACCTCGGCGCCGGCGCGCGCTTCGTGCCCCTGCCGCGCCTCGGCGACCCCGCCGCCGTCACCGCGCTGCGCAACACCTGCGTCGGCGCGGACGTCGTCCACGCGCACGGCCTCCAGGCTTCCGTGCGGGCCGCGCTCGCGCTGTCCGGCGGGGCGCCCGTCCCGCTCGTGACGACCTGGCACACCCGGAGCCACGCGGAGGGCGCGCGGGGCGGGGTGCTCCGGCTCCTCGAACGGCGGACCGCACGGGCCGCCGCCGTCGTCCTCGCCACCTCCTCCGAGCTGGTCGACCGGGCCCGGCGGCGCGGCGCCCGCGACGCCCGGCTCGCCCCCGTCACCGTGCCCGCCGCCCGCGGACCGGTCTGCCTCCACGACGGCAAGGCGCGCGCCGAACTCGGCGCCGTCGACCGCCCGTTGCTGATGGCCGTCGGCGCGCTCGAACGCGGCCGGGGGTATCGGACCCTGCTCGACGCGGCCCGGCGGTGGCGGGACCTCGACCCGCAGCCGCTCCTCGTCATCGCGGGCGAGGGGCGCGAACGGGCCTTCCTCCAGCGGCGGATCACCGACGAGGACCTGCCGGTCCGGCTGATCGGCAGCCGCGAGGACGTCGCCGAACTGCTCGCGGCGGCGGACGTCGCCGTCCTCCCGTCCCGCCGGGAGGCCCGCTCCCCGCTCGCCCAGGAGGCGCTCCGGCTCGGCGTGCCGCTCGTCGCGACGGCGGTCGGCGGAGTGCCGGAACTCGTCGGCGACGCCGCCGAACTGGTGCCGTACGGGGACTCCGAGGCCCTCGCGGCGGCGGTGCGGGGCCTCCTGGAGGACGCCGACCGGCGGATGGACCTGGCGGCCGCGGGCCGGGTCCAGGCGGGCACCTGGCCGACCGAGGACGACACGGTCGCCCATGTGCTCAGCGTCTACGACGAACTGGTCGGGCGCTGAGCCGGGGTCACGGCGTGTGGCGGCGGGCCCTGAGCGCCAGGGAGAGGGCCAGGACCGTCTGCGGGTCGTCCAGGTCCGTGCCCAGGAGCTCCGAGATGCGGGCCAGCCGGTTGTAGAGGGTCTGGCGGTTGAGGTGCAGCTCGCGGGCCGTCTCCGCCTTGCGGCCCGCGTGGGCCAGATACGTCTCCAGGGTGGGGAGCAGCGGCGGCCGGGAGGTCCGGTCGTGCTCCTGGAGGGGGCCGATCGCGCGGTCCACGAAGGCCCCGAGCACCGTGTCCCCGTGGAAGTGCAGCCGCCACAGGAGCAGGTCGATGTCGAGGCGCCGCGCGTCGTACCAGGGCAGGTCCGACAGGCCCTGCGCCGCCGTCGCCGTCTCCGCCGCGTGCCGCAGCCCGGCCGAGGCCGCCGCCCAGCCGCCCGCGACGCCCACCACGATCACCGGCGGGTGCGTGCCCGCGCGCTCCAGGCCGGCCCGCTCCACGCCCGCCCGCAGGGCCGCCGCGACCCGGTCCGCGACCGCCGTGCGCTCGGTCTCCGACCGCAGGGCGAGCAGCAGCGGGACCCGGCCCTCGACCGGGCGGACGCCGAGCAGGACGGGGACGCCGACGGAGGAGAGCTCCTCCAGGACCGCCCGGGCGAACAGCGCCCAGTTCCCCGAAGGGGAGAGTTCCGGGGCGAGGCGCATCACCACCGGCAGGAGCGGGCCGTCGCCCGGCTTGAAGCCGAGCACCCGGGCCTGCGCCGGGGCGTCCTCGGCGGTGATCCGGCCCTCCGCCAGGTCCGTCAGGAAGTCGCCCCGCCCGCGCGCGGCCAGCTCCTCCTCCTGCCGCGCCTGCATGAGGACGACCGCGAGGAGCCCGGCCGCCCGCTCGGCCGCCATCCGGTGGACGGGGGAGAGGGCGCCGGAGACCGCCAGGAGCACCAGCCGGGCCCGCACCGAGCCCGTACCGGGGCCGCCGCCGGGCACGTCGACCAGGACCGTGCCGGTGGGCGGGCCCGACTCGCGGGCCGCCCGGCCGCCGCGCAGCCCGTCCCACACCTGGAGCGGGTCGGCGGGCGCGGACTCGGTGCCCGCCGCGTACAGGAGCTGTCCGTCGGGGGTCTCCAGGAAGACCGGGTTGGCGGCGAAGTCGGAGAGGATCCGCAGCACCTGCGGGACCCCGCCGCCGCCGAGCAGGGCCTCCGTGCACTGCCGGTGGACCTCCTCGGCCCGCCGCTGGAGGGCGTAGTGGCCGTTGACGATCTCGGTGTGGATCTCCTCCGTCACCGTCACGAACGGCACCTCGCGGTGCAGCTGCACCAGCGGCAGGCCCGCCGTCCGCGCGGCCTCCACGATCGTCGCCGGGAGGCGGGCGAAGCGCGGCCCCAGCTCCACCACGAGCGCCGCGATGCCCCGGTCGGCGAGCCGCCGCACGAAGGCCCGCTGCTCGGCCGGCCGGGTCCCGAGGCCCAGGCCCGTGGTGAGCAGCAGCTCGCCGCCCTTGAGCAGCGACGCGATGTTCGGCACCTCGCCCGCGTGCACCCAGCGCACCGTCCGGTGCAGCCGGTCCGCCCCGGCGACGACCTCCGGGAGCCCGCCGCGCAGGCCGGGGAGTTCGAGGGCCCGCTGCACGGTGATTCCGCCCTGGTTGTCCATGGGCCCGGACGCTACCCGCGTCCGTGTTCCGGCGACATCACCCCACGGTCACGGCACCGGACGCTTCGTGCGCCGGCCCGACAACTCGTCGCCCCCGGAGGCCATTTGCGCGATCATGTGTCGAGTGTGGCCTGCGTCACTCCGGGGAGGGGGGCGGGCCTCAGGCCGCCGGGGCGATGTTGTGGTTGAAGCGGAACACGTTCTCGGGGTCGTACGCCGCCTTCACTTCGGCCAGCCGCCGGACGTTCTCCGCGCCGAAGCCCGCCGCGACCCGGTCCGTGCCCTCGGAGCCGATGAAGTTCAGGTAGACGGCGCCGACCGCCCACGGCCGCATGTCGGCCCGGACGTCCCGCACCCAGCGGATCACCCGCTCGTCGTCGGCCGGGTCCTCCCACACCCCGAAGGGGTGGACGCCCCACGGGGCCGTGCGCCAGGGCAGCGGATAGCCGGAGGGCCCGTCCGCCACCCGCCCGCCCATCGGGAACACCAGGTGCTGGGTCCCGGTGGGCACCGGCATGTCCGCCGCCCGCGCGCAGAAGCGGTCCACGGCCTCGTCCGGGAAGCCGTCCAGGTACTCGGCCGACCAGTAGTTCCGCTGTCCCGGCGGGTCGTCCAACATGCACTGGAAGTCGGCGTACGGGATCTCCGTGATCACCGTCGCCGCCGGGCCGAGCGCGAGCAGCGGCGCCACCGTCTCCCGCAGCTCCTCCTCCGTCCCGGCGTACGTCGTGAGCACGGCGTAGACCGGCGTCCCCACCAGCTCCGGCGGTACGAAGTCCTCCGGCGGGGCCGTCAGGCAGAGCACCGCGCCGCCCGCCGCGTCGGGCGCCGGCGCGTCGAACGCGTCCCGGTACGCGCGGACCGCCTCGGGCCCCGCGTCCGGGGTGAACAGCAGCAGCGCGAAGCAGAACGCCGGCAGCTCGTGCACCCGCAGCGTCAGCGAGGTCACCACCCCGAAGTTCCCGCCGCCGCCGTGCAGCGCCCAGAACAGCTCCGGGTTCTCCCCGGCGTCCGCGCGCACGTGCCGGCCCTCGGCCGTGACCAGCTCCGCCGAGAGCAGGTTGTCGCAGGCGAGGCCCCACTTCCGCTCCAGCCAGCCCGAACCGCCGCCGAGCGCGAAGCCGCCGACCCCGGTCGTGGAGGCCCGTCCGCCGGTCACCGCCACGTGGAACGGCTGGCAGGCGCGGTCCAGGTGCGACATGGTCGCCCCGCCCCCGACCCGTACCGTCATGTGCTCGGGGTCCGCGACCACCGCGTGCATCCGGCGCAGGTCCACCACCAGGCCGCCGTCGTTGAGCGCCGTGCCGGCGACGGCGTGGCCGCCGCCGCGCACCGCGACCGGCAGGCCGGTCTCCCGGCCGAAGAGCACCGCGATGGAGACGTCCTCGGGGGTCGCGCACTGGGCGACGACGGCCGGACGCCGGTCGATCATGCCGTTGAAGACGGTCCTCGCCCCGTCGTAGCCGGGGTCGTCCGGCACGAAGACCTCACCGGCCAGGTCCTCGCGGAGACCGGCCAGGGCGCTGTCGGGGACGAGCGTTCGGGGAGCCATGGGGTGCCCCCCTTCCTTGCGGGGGACAGGACCCTTTCATCGTAGGTCCGGCCCCCGGACCGTGCGCCCCGGCCGCTTCCGCCCTCCTCAGCCGCCGTAGGCGCCGCTCGCCGTCAGGCGCAGGGCCGTGTCGATCAGCGGGACGTGGCTGAAGGCCTGCGGGAAGTTGCCCACCTGGCGCTGGAGCTTCGGGTCCCACTCCTCGGCGAGGAGGCCCAGGTCGTTGCGGAGCGCGAGCAGCTTCTCGAAGAGGGTGCGGGCCTCGTCGACCCGGCCGATCATCGCCAGGTCGTCGGCCAGCCAGAAGGAACACGCCAGGAACGCGCCCTCGTCGCCCTCCAGGCCGTCGACGCCCGCCTCCTCGCCCGCCGTGGGGTAGCGCAGGACGAAGCCGTCCTCCGTGGACAGCTCCCGCTGGATCGCCTCGATCGTGCCGATGACCCGCTTGTCGTCCGGCGGCAGGAAGCCCATCTGCGGGATCAGCAGCAGCGAGGCGTCCAGCTCCTTGGAGCCGTACGACTGCGTGAAGGTGTTCCGCTCCTTGTCGTACCCCTTCTCGCAGACGTCCCGGTGGATCTCGTCGCGCAGCTCGCGCCAGCGCTCCAGGGGGCCGTCGGCGTCCCCGGACTCGATGAGCTTGATCGTGCGGTCCACGGCCACCCAGGCCATCACCTTGGAGTGCACGAAGTGCCGGCGCGGGCCGCGGACCTCCCAGATGCCCTCGTCGGGCTGGTCCCAGTTCTTCTCCAGGTACTCGATCAGCTTCAGCTGGAGCAGCGAGGCGTAGTCGTTGCGGGACAGGCCTGTCATGTGCGCCAGGTGCAGGGCCTCGGTGACCTCGCCGTACACGTCCAGCTGGAGCTGGTTGGCGGCGCCGTTGCCGACGCGGACCGGGCCGGAGTTCTCGTACCCCGGCAGCCAGTCCAGCTCGGCCTCGCCCAGCTCGCGCTCGCCCGCGATGCCGTACATGATCTGGAGGTTCTCCGGGTCGCCCGCGACGGCGCGCAGGAGCCAGTCCCGCCAGGCGCGGGCCTCCTCGCGGTAGCCGGTGCGCAGCATCGAGGAGAGGGTGATCGCCGCGTCCCGCAGCCAGGTGTAGCGGTAGTCCCAGTTCCGCACGCCGCCGATCTCCTCGGGCAGCGAGGTCGTCGGGGCGGCGACGATCCCGCCGGTCGGCGCGTACGTCAACGCCTTCAGGGTGATCAGGGAGCGGACCACGGCCTCCCGGTAGGGGCCGTGGTACGTGCAGTGGTCGACCCACTCGCGCCAGAAGTCGGCGGTCGCCTCCAGGGCCCCCTCGGGGTCCGGCAGCGCCGGCTGCTCCTTGTGGGAGGGCTGCCAGGAGATCGTGAGGGCGACCCGCTCCCCGGGGCCGACGGTGAACTCCGAGTACGTGGTGAGGTCCTCGCCGTGGGTCTCGGCCTCCGTGTCCAGCCACACCGAGTCGGGCCCGGCGACCGCGACCGTGCGGTCGCCGACCTTGTGCACCCAGGGCACGATCCGGCCGTAGCTGAACCGCATCCGCAGCGCGGACCGCATCGGGACCCGGCCGGAGACGCCCTCGACGATCCGGATCAGCTGCGGCGCGCCGTCGCGCGGGGGCATGAAGTCGGTCACCCGGACCGTGCCGCGCGGGGTGTCCCACTCGGACTCCAGGATCAGCGAGTCGCCCCGGTAGCGGCGCCGGTCGGCGGGGGCCGGCTCGGCGTCCCCGGGACCCGCGGGCGCCACCCGCCAGAATCCGTGTTCCTCGGTGCCGAGGAGTCCCGCGAAGATCGCGTGCGAGTCGAAGCGGGGCAGGCAGAGCCAGTCCACGCTGCCGTCCCGGCAGACCAGGGCAGCGGTCTGCATGTCTCCGATGAGTGCGTAATCCTCGATGCGCCCGGCCACGTGCTTCACTCCAGTCGAACGGCCATGTCCGCCCCTCGGGGCGCTTGCTCCAGATGCCCGGCCGCATGTGCCGGCCGGGGTCCGAGTGTGTCAGCGATCGGGAGGTCTGCGACAAGCCTCGGTCCGGGATGGGTCCCCGGGCGTTCGGCCCCGGGGGGACAGGCGGTGGCGTCGTCGGCCGGCCGGCTCGGCGGGCCATGTCCGAGCAGGATACGTCGCGCCCCGCGCCACCCGTTGATCACACCAGTAACGTCGTTGCTCCAATTGGGTGAACACCCCCTTTCCCCGCTCTCCCCGTCCGGAGCCGGCCGGACTCCGGCCACGTCAGCGGCCGTGTCACCGGCCGCGCCGCCGTTCGCGTCGCCGTCCGTGCGCGCCCGGCTTCCGCGTGTGGCCGGAAGCGGTCTCCCCGGGTCGCTGATACCCTGGTACCCCGTGGACCGGTGGGAAACGGCGACAGCCGAGGACCCCGCAACCGCAGCGACGGCACCCCCCGATTCTTCCGGAGGGGACGCCGGTACGCACCTCCAGAACGCGACCACGGGAGCCCCCTCTTGGCGATGCCGCCCAACACCACGACGACCAAGCACATCTTCGTCACCGGGGGTGTCGCCTCCTCCCTCGGCAAGGGCCTGACCGCCTCCAGCCTGGGTGCGCTCCTCAAGGCGCGGGGCCTGCGGGTCACGATGCAGAAGCTCGACCCGTACCTGAACGTCGACCCCGGCACCATGAACCCGTTCCAGCACGGTGAGGTGTTCGTCACCAACGACGGCGCCGAGACCGACCTGGACATCGGCCACTACGAGCGCTTCCTCGACGTCGACCTCGACGGCTCGGCCAACGTCACCACCGGCCAGGTCTACTCGCAGGTCATCGCCAAGGAGCGGCGCGGCGAGTACCTGGGCGACACCGTGCAGGTCATCCCGCACATCACCAACGAGATCAAGTCCCGGATCCGCCGCATGGCGACCGACGACGTCGACGTGGTCATCACCGAGGTCGGCGGCACCGTCGGCGACATCGAGTCCCTGCCGTTCCTGGAGACCGTCCGCCAGGTCCGCCACGAGGTCGGCCGCGACAACGTCTTCGTCGTGCACATCTCGCTGCTGCCCTACATCGGCCCGTCCGGCGAGCTGAAGACCAAGCCGACCCAGCACTCGGTCGCCGCCCTGCGCAACATCGGCATCCAGCCCGACGCGATCGTGCTGCGCGCCGACCGCGACGTCCCCACCGCCATCAAGCGCAAGATCTCGCTGATGTGCGACGTCGACGAGGCCGCCGTGGTCGCCGCCATCGACGCCAAGTCGATCTACGACATCCCGAAGGTGCTGCACACCGAGGGCCTGGACGCCTACGTCGTCCGCAAGCTCGACCTGCCCTTCCGCGACGTGGACTGGACCGTCTGGGAGGACCTCCTGGACCGCGTCCACAACCCGGAGCACGAGGTCACCGTCGCGCTCGTCGGCAAGTACATCGACCTGCCCGACGCCTACCTGTCGGTCACCGAGGCCATGCGGGCCGGCGGCTTCGCCAACAAGGCCCGGGTCAAGGTCAAGTGGGTCACCTCCGACGACTGCAAGACCCCGGCCGGCGCCGAGAAGCAGCTCGGCGACGTCGACGCGATCCTCGTCCCCGGCGGCTTCGGCGACCGCGGCGTGAGCGGCAAGGTCGGCGCGATCCAGTACGCCCGCGAGCACAAGGTGCCACTGCTCGGCATCTGCCTGGGCCTGCAGTGCATCGTCATCGAGGCCGCCCGGAACCTGGCGGACATCCCCGAGGCCAACTCCACCGAGTTCGACCCGGCCACCGCCCACCCCGTCGTCTCCACGATGGAGGAGCAGCTCGCGTACGTCGAGGGCGCCGGCGACCTGGGCGGCACGATGCGCCTGGGCCTGTACCCGGCGAAGCTCGCCGAGGGCTCGATCGTCCGCGAGGTCTACGGCGACGAGCCGTACGTCGAGGAGCGCCACCGCCACCGCTACGAGGTGAACAACGCGTACCGCGCGGAGCTGGAGAAGAAGGCCGGTCTGGTCTTCTCCGGCACCTCCCCGGACAACAAGCTCGTCGAGTACGTCGAGTACCCCCGCGAGATCCACCCCTACCTGGTCGCCACCCAGGCGCACCCGGAGCTCCGCTCCCGCCCGACCCGCCCGCACCCGCTCTTCGCGGGCCTGGTGAAGGCCGCGGTGGAGCGCAAGACGGGCAAGTAGGACGCAGGCGTTAACGTTGCCGGGGTGCGGGCCCGTTCGGGTCCCGCACCCCGGTTTTCACGTGTCCACGGGAGGACGGCTGATGGAGTTGCAGGACACCCCGCAGGAGTGGCGGATCGCCGCGACGGCGACCCCCTTCCGGGGAAACAAGACGAGCGTCCGCACGGACGACGTGGTCATGCCGGACGGGGAGGTCGCGCGCCGCGACTACCAGGTCCACCCCGGCTCGGTGGCCGTCCTGGCCCTGGACGAGGAGGACCGGGTCCTGCTGATCAAGCAGTACCGGCACCCGGTGCGGCAGAAGCTCTGGGAGATCCCGGCCGGACTGCTCGACGTGCCCGGCGAGAACCCGCTGCACGCCGCCCAGCGCGAGCTGTACGAGGAGGCGCACGTCAAGGCCGGTGACTGGCGGGTCCTGTCCGACGTCTACACCTCGCCTGGCGGCTGCGACGAGGCCGTACGGATCTTCCTCGCGCGCGACCTCGCGGAGGCGGAGGGGGAGCGCTTCGAGGTCTCCGAGGAGGAGGCCGACATGGAGACGGCGCGGGTGCCGCTCGCGGAGCTCGTGCGCGGGGTCCTCGCGGGCGACCTCCACAACAACTGCCTGGTCGTGGGCGTCCTCTCGCTGGCCGCCGCGCGCGCCGGCGACGGCCTGGACTCCCTCCGCCCGGCGGACGCGCCCTGGCCGGCCCGCCCGTTCGAGGCGTAGGCCCCGGGCGGGGGAGCGGGGCGGGGCGGCGTCGTTTCGCGCCGGCGCGTCCGTGCGGAGTGTGGAGTGCGGAGTGCGGTGAAGGTGGGGACGGGGTGCCCGGTGTGACCATCCGCTGATCCGATCGGGGGATGTGTCCGCCCTGCTCCGCCGGGTACGCGTCGTGCCCTGAACTACGCTCGGAAACGCCCGCCCGGAGCCCCTCCGGCGGGATCGGCTCGTGCGCAGGTGGACGGGAGCGTGGCCCGTGACGGATCAGGCGGTGGCGGCAACCGGCAGCGGGCGGTTCTTCGGCCGCCAGCGCGAGTTGAAGGCCCTGCGCGCCGACATCGAACGGACCGGGCTCGACACCCTCACCGGCCGCAAGGCGCCCCGCGCCCGGGTCCTGCTCGTCGCGGGCAGGCCCGGCTCCGGGCGCACGTCCCTCGCCGAGGAGCTGGCCGCCGCGGTCGCCGACCGGTACCCCGACGGGATCTTCCGGGCCCGGCTCACCGAGCCCGGCGGAGAGCCCGTCCCCACCGGCCGGGCCGCCCAGGAGCTGCTGGCCGCCCTCGGGGTCGCCGAACCCCCCGGCGCCGCCGAGGACGAGCTGACCGAACTGGTCCGCGGCGCCTTCGCCGGGCGCCGGGCCGTCCTGATCCTCGACGACGCCGTGGACGCCGAGCAGGCGGACCCGCTGATCCCCGACGAGCCCGGCACCCTGGTCATCGGGGTCGCCGGGGGGCCGCTCACCGGCATCCCCGACGTACGGCCCTGCACCCTCGGCGGACTCGACCCCAAGTCGGCCATCGAACTGCTCACCTCCTTCACCGGCTCCGTCCGCGTCACCGTCGACCCGCAGGCCGCCGAGGCCCTCGTCGAGGAGTGCGGGGGGCTGCCCGCCGCGGTCGTCCTCGCCGCCGGCCGGCTCTCCACCCACCCCGAGATCTCCGTCGCGGACCTCGCCAAGCGGCTGCGCGGCCTGAGCGGCGACCCCCTCACCCGGGCCTTCCTGCTCGCCCACGAGGGGCTGCCCGCCACCGCCGCCCGGATACTGCGCTTCCTCGCGCTCGCCCCGCTCGGCCGGGCCGACGCCCACACCGCCTCCGCCCTGGCCGGCTGCTCGGTCTCGGCGGCCGCCACCACGCTCGCCGACTTCGCCGCCCTGGGACTCGTCTCGGCCGGCGAGGACGGGCAGTACGAGGTGCGCGCCCATCTCGTCCCCCTCCTCCGGGCCCGCCTGGAGGAGCACGACCGGCCCGCCGAGGTGCAGCTCGCCCGGGCCCGGATGCTGGAGCGGACCGTACGGCTCCTGCAGTCCTGCCGCGCGGTCACCGAGCCCGAGGGCTCGCCCGCCCGCAAGAAGCTGGCCGGGCTGCCCCGGGCCCTGCGCTTCCCGAACGCCGCCGCCGGGGCCGCCTGGCTGGACTCCCGGCAGCCCGTCCTGCTCGCCTCCGCCCGCCTCGCCGTCGCCGACGGGGAGATCGACACCCTGGCCCGCCGGCTGATCGCCTCCCTGGTGCGGGCGCTCGCCGCGCACCGGGGCGCCGAGGCCGCCGCCCCCGAGCTGTACGGACTGCACCGGCTCGTCCTGGACGTGGCCGAGCGGCGCGGACTGCACCGCGAGCGGGCCGCCGCCCTGCTGAACCTGGCCGACCTCGACGCCCGGACCGGCAGGACGAAGGAGGCTCTGCTGCGATATCGGTCGGCCCTGGAGGCCGGACGCGCAGCAAATGACCCGTACGCGACCTGTCGGGCGATGGAATCCGTAGGCGGCTCCTATCAGGAGCTGGGGGACTGGCAGCGGGCCGGCGACTGGTACGGACGGGCGCTCGCCCAGCGCCTCGCCCGGGACGAGCGCGCCGACCAGGCCCGGCTGTACGCCCGGCTCGGTGCCGTGCAGACCTACGCCGGGCGGTACGGGGAGGCCCTGCGGAACTGGCGGGCCGCCGCCGCCGGCTACCGCAGGCTCTCCGATCTCCCGGGCTACGCACGGGCGTTGAGCGAGGCGGCCCGGGTCCAGGAGTACGCGGGGAGGCCCGAGGAGTCCCTGCGGACCTGCGAGGAGGCCGTGGAGTGGGCCCGCCGGGCCCAGGACGTCCGGCTCCAGGCGGCGCTCCGGCTCAGGCTCGCCGACACCCTCGACCGGCTCGGCGACCCGGCGGCGGCCCGGCTGCACCGGGCCGGAGCGGAGAGACTGCTGGAAACGGAACCATCTGCCTGCGAAATCCGCAGTGGCTCCGTCGAAGATTAGTACTTTGAAAGGCTAGACAGCGGGAACTCCTTCATTAGACTGGTTCTGCCGCGTTCGAACGTGGTCTGCCCCGGTGTGCCGTGATGCATCCGGGTATGTATCGCAGTGCTCCAGTTATCCCCCCTGATTCAAGGACCGTGATCGACGATGAAGGTCGGCATCCCCCGCGAGGTCAAGAACAACGAGTTCCGCGTGGCCATCACCCCCGCGGGTGTCCACGAGCTCGTCCGCCACGGCCACCAGGTCTTCGTCGAGCAGAACGCCGGCGTCGGCTCCTCGATCACGGACGCGGAGTACGTCGCCGCCGGCGCCGAGATCCTCCCCACCGCCGACGAGGTCTGGGCCACCGCCGACCTGCTGCTCAAGGTCAAGGAGCCGATCGCGGAGGAGTACCACCGCCTCCGCAAGGACCAGACCCTCTTCACCTACCTGCACCTCGCCGCCTCCCGCGAGTGCACCGACGCGCTGCTCGCCTCCGGCACCACCGCCATCGCGTACGAGACCGTCGAGACCGCGAACCGCGCGCTCCCGCTGCTCGCCCCGATGTCCGAGGTCGCGGGCCGCCTGGCCCCGCAGGTCGGCGCCTACCACCTGATGCGCTCGGCCGGCGGCCGCGGCGTCCTCCCCGGCGGCGTCCCCGGCACCCACGCCGGCAGGGCGGTCGTCATCGGCGGCGGCGTCTCCGGCTGGAACGCCACCCAGATCGCCGTCGGCATGGGCTTCCACGTGACCCTGCTCGACAAGGACATCAACAAGCTCCGCGAGGCCGACAAGATCTTCGGCACCAAGGTGCAGACGATCGTCTCCAACGCCTACGAGCTGGAGAAGGCCGTCGTCGAGGCCGACCTCGTCATCGGCGCCGTCCTCATCCCGGGCGCCAAGGCCCCGAAGCTGGTCACCAACGAGCTCGTCGCCAAGATGAAGCCCGGAAGTGTCCTTGTCGACATCGCGATCGACCAGGGCGGCTGCTTCGAGGACTCGCACCCGACCACCCACGCCGAGCCGACCTTCCGCGTCCACGACTCGGTCTTCTACTGCGTCGCCAACATGCCCGGCGCGGTCCCGAACACCTCGACCTACGCCCTCACCAACGCCACGCTGCCCTACATCGTGTCGCTGGCGAACAACGGCTGGGCCGAGGCCCTGCGCCGCGACGCCGCCCTCGCCCTGGGCCTCAACACCCATGACGGCAAGGTGGTTTACAAGGAGGTCGCCGAGGCGCACGGCCTTCCGCACGTCGAGCTGACCAGCCTCCTGGGCTGACCCCCGCGGCACCGCCGTCAACGCGGACCGTCAATACCACGCACCCGGCCGGACCTTGTTCGACAAGGTCCGGCCGGCTGTGTCTCCGGCCACGCCGAAACGTTCGGGCAACTCGCGGCGAACGTAACTCTTTAACCGTTTCGCACACCCCGGAAACGTGCGGATGCGTGACCGCGCGCCCTTGACAGAGGGGTGTTCGGTTACCGACACATCGGGCCGGGTCCGGCGGATTGTGTTGCTGCGGACCGGTGACACGCCATAGAGTCGCCAACCGTCGGCATGGTGCCACGCTGACCTATCGATAAATGTTCCTGGTCACACCCAAGGAGGTAAGACGACTTGTGAATGAGTCGACATTTACTCCCGGGAGTGGTGCGCCGGGCGCCCCGATCGGCTCCGTCGCGGTGCGGACCTTCGCGACGCACCAGCCCATGACGACAGCCCACACGATGAAGACGATGGACGGCCTACACGTGAACGCCACGGCCGGCAACGAGATGGGCCGAGAGTCCACCCACTTCGCCGCCTACGACGAGGTGCCCGAGGGGCACTTCTACGACCCCGACGCCGAGTACGAGCCCGACCCGGAGTACGCGGCCACCCTCGCGCCCGACGCCGCGCGCCAGCGCCGCGAGCGGATCGGCCCGACCGGGCGGCCCCTGCCGTACTTCCCGATCCCGGGCCCGCTCACCGACCACGGACCCGCGAAGATCATCGCGATGTGCAACCAGAAGGGCGGCGTCGGCAAGACCACGTCGACCATCAACCTGGGCGCCGCGCTCGCCGAGTACGGGCGGCGGGTCCTGCTCGTCGACTTCGACCCGCAGGGAGCCCTGTCGGTCGGCCTCGGCGTGAACCCGATGGAGCTCGACCTCACCGTCTACAACCTGCTCATGGAGCGGGGCATGTCGGCCGACGAGGTCCTCCTCAAGACCGCCGTGCCCAACATGGACCTGCTGCCGAGCAACATCGACCTCTCGGCCGCCGAAGTCCAGCTCGTCAGCGAGGTCGCGCGCGAGTCCACGCTCCAACGCGCCCTGAAGCCGCTGATGAACGACTACGACTACATCGTGATCGACTGTCAGCCCTCGCTCGGCCTGCTGACCGTGAACGCCCTGACGGCTGCTCACAAGGTCATCGTGCCGCTCGAGTGCGAGTTCTTCGCGCTGCGCGGCGTCGCCCTGCTGACCGAGACCATCGAGAAGGTCCAGGAGCGGCTCAACCCGGAGCTCGAACTCGACGGCATCCTCGCCACGATGTACGACTCCCGGACCGTGCACAGCCGCGAGGTGCTCGCGCGCGTCGTCGAGGCCTTCGACGACCACGTGTACCACACGGTCATCGGGCGGACCGTGCGCTTCCCGGAGACCACGGTCGCCGGCGAGCCCATCACCACGTACGCCTCCAACTCCGTGGGTGCCGCCGCCTACCGTCAGCTCGCCAGGGAGGTGCTCGCCCGGTGTCACGCCGAGTGAGCCTGCCCGGCGCCGACGAACTCTTCCGTACGACCGGGGGCACGGCGCTCCAGGCGTCCTCACCCCGCCGGGCCGTTCCGGCACCGGCGGGTGAGAGCGACCCGGCGGCGGCCGAGGGCTCCGCGGAGCACACGGCGGCGGACTCCGAGGCGGCGGAACCCCGCGCCCGGGCGTCCGCCGAGGCCGAGAAGGCGGCTCCGGCCGCCGCCCCCGCCCAGGCCGCCGCACCCCGGCGGCGCGGCGGCGGAGGCCGTGCCGCGAGCCGGCGGCCCAGCGGCCGCGAGCGCCACGACGAGAAGATCACGGTCTACGTCTCCGCCGAGGAGCTGATGGACCTGGAGCACGCCCGGCTCGTGCTGCGCGGCGAGCACGGCCTCGCCGTCGACCGGGGCCGGATCGTCCGGGAGGCCGTCGCGGTCGTCCTGGCGGACCTGGAGTCCCGCGGCGACGCGAGCATCCTCGTCCGCCGTCTGCGCGGCCGCTGACGGTAGCCTGCGGGCTGCCGCGCCCTCCGCTCCCCCTGGACCTCCATGCACCACGCCCCTGACGAAACGTCCCGCCCACCGCGCCGCCGCCCTCTGGGCCGAGGCGGGTCCCTGCGGGGGGCGGGGACGGGGGCGACCGGGGCCTCCACGACGACCGATCGGGCCGCCGAGGGGCCCGAGACGGCTGTACGGCCTCCTGCGGCCGCCGGGGAACTGCCCGGGCCCGTGGTCGCCGAGGCCTCCGCGACGGCCGTGGCTGTCGGGGGACTCTCCGGGCCTGCCGCCGAGGGCCCCGCGACGGCCGTACGGCCTCCTGCGGCCGATCGGGAACCGCCCGGGCCCGTCGCCGGGGCTCCCGCGACGGCTGTACGGCCTTCCGTGACTGCCGGGGGACCCTCCGGGCCCGTCGCGCTCGCGGAGCCGGGTGCCCGGGAGGACCGCCGTCCGGCCGCTGCCGGAGAGGCGGGGCCTGTGGAGGCCGTGGCCGCGTCCCCCGGCGACCCGTACGCGGCGCCCCCGGTCGCGGGGGAGCCGGGGGCCGGGGGAGAGCCCCCGGAGGGCGCGCCGGGGCCCGCCGCCGAGTCCCCGGCCGCTGCCGGGGCGGTCGGGGGCGACAACGAGACGGGCCGCGTCGAGCCCGGGGCCGCCGGGGGAGACCCCGGTGGTGCCGAAGCCGTCGGTGGGCGGTTCACCGTGCGGCTCGCGAACTTCGAGGGGCCCTTCGATCTGCTGCTCCAGCTGATCACCAAGCACAAGCTCGACGTCACCGAGGTCGCGCTCTCCGAGGTCACCGACGAGTTCATGGCGCACCTGCGCGCCCTCGGGCCGGACGGGGACCTCGACCAGACCACCGAGTTCCTGGTCGTCGCCGCCACCCTGCTCGACCTCAAGACCGCCCGGCTGCTGCCCGCCGCCGAGGTGGAGGACGAGGCCGACCTCGCCCTCCTGGAGGCCCGCGACCTGCTCTTCGCCCGGCTCCTCCAGTACCGCGCGTACAAGCGGATCGCCGCGATCCTGGAGGAGCGGTGGGAGGACGAGGGCCGCCGCCACCCCCGTACCGTCGGACTCGAACCGCACCACGCCGCGCTGCTCCCCGAGGTCGTCCTCTCCATCGGGGCGGAGGGCCTCGCCCGGCTGGCCGTCAAGGCCATGCAGCCCAAGGCCGAGCCGCAGGTGTACGTCGAGCACATCCACGCCCCCCTCGTCAGCGTCCGCGAGCAGGCCGCCCTGGTCGCCGCCCTGCTGCGCGAGCGCGGCACGGCGGCCTTCCGGGAGCTGATCGAGGACGCCGGTGACACCCTCACCGTCGTCGCCCGCTTCCTCGCCCTCCTGGAGCTCTACCGGGAGCGGGCCGTCGCCCTCGACCAGGAGACCGCCCTGGGCGACCTCACGGTCTCCTGGACCGGCGGGGACGGGGAGACCCGGGTCACCGACGAGTTCGACCAGGAACCCGGACAGGAAACGGAGGACCGCGCGTGAGCGCCCCCGACATCGACGCCGACATCGACACCGACCTCAAGCCCTCCCTCGAAGCCGTCCTCATGGTGGTCGACGAGCCCGCCACCGAGGCCCACCTCGCCGACGTCCTCGGCCGTACCCCCGGGGAGGTCGCCGACGCCCTGCGCGAGCTGGCCGGGGAGTACACCGCCCAGGGCCGCGGCTTCGAGCTGCGCCACGTCGCCGGGGGCTGGCGCTACTACACCCGTCCCGCCTACGCCCCGGCCGTCGAGGCCTTCGTCCTGGAGGGCCGGCAGACCCGGCTCACCCAGGCGGCCCTGGAGACCCTCGCGGTCGTCGCGTACCGCCAGCCGGTCAGCCGTTCCCGCGTCTCGGCGGTCCGCGGGGTCAACTGCGACGGCGTGATGCGGACCCTCCTCCAGCGGGGTCTGGTGGAGGAGGCGGGCGCGGAACCCGAAACAGGTGCGATCCTGTACAGGACGACGAACTACTTCCTGGAGCGGATGGGCCTGCGCGGCCTGGACGAACTCCCCGAACTCGCGCCCTTCCTCCCCGAGGCGGCGGCGGTCGAGCCGGACTCCCTCGAAGGCGTTCCGTCGTTCGAACCCGACGCAGACGTAGACGACAAGACGGAACTTTGATGCGAAGCAGCAGCGGCAGGAACAGCAGCGGAAACAACGGCGGGAGCCGTGGTGGCAACAGCGGCGGCCGCGGCGGCAGCAGCGGTGGCGGCCGTGGGGGCTCCGGCTCCGGCGGTGGCGGCGGCTACCGGGGCTCCGGCTCCGGCGGTGGCGGCGGCTACCGGGGCTCCGGCTCCGGCGGTGGCGGCGGCTACCGGGGCTCCGGCTCCGGCGGCGGTGGCGGCTACCGGGGCGGCGGCTCCGGCAGCGGCGGTGGCGGCTACCGGGGCGGCGGCAGCGGCTCCGGCGGCGGCTACCAGGGCGGTGGCGGCCGCGACGACCAGAAGCGTCCCAGCAACCCCCGCAGGCCCCGTCCCGAGGAGCGTTCCTACGACGTGAGCCCGCCCGCCGACGCCCCGAAGAAGGGACGCGGCTCCGCGGCCCGCGGCGGCGCCAAGGGCGGCCCCAAGGCCCCGCAGGGCGGCACCCCGCCCCGCCGCGGCCCGCACGGGCAGCGGCAGGCCCCGGCCCGCTCGCGCGAGCTCGACGCCAAGATTGAGCAGCGCAACCGGGAGCGGTACGAGAACCGGCCCGTCGTCAAGACCCCCAAGACCTTCCCCGGCGCCGAGCAGGAGGGCGAGCGGCTGCAGAAGGTCCTCGCCCGCGCCGGCATGGGCTCGCGCCGCGCCTGCGAGGAGCTCATCGAGCAGGCCAGGGTCGAGGTCAACGGCGAGATCGTCGTCGAGCAGGGGATGCGCGTCGACCCGGAGCGGGACGAGATCAAGGTGGACGGCCTGACCGTCGCCACCCAGTCGTACCTCTTCTTCGCCCTGAACAAGCCCGCCGGCGTCGTCTCCACCATGGAGGACCCGGACGGCCGCCAGTGCCTCGGCGACTACGTCACCAACCGCGAGACCCGGCTCTTCCACGTCGGCCGGCTCGACACGGAGACCGAGGGCATCATCCTGCTCACCAACCACGGCGAGCTGGCCCACCGCCTCACGCACCCGAAGTACGGCGTGAAGAAGACGTACCTGGCCGCCATCACCGGCCCGCTGCCCCGCGAGGTCGGCCGCCGCCTCAAGGACGGCATCGAGCTGGAGGACGGCTACGCCCGCGCCGACCACTTCCGCGTGGTCGAGCAGACCGGCAAGAACTACCTGGTCGAGGTCACCCTGCACGAGGGCCGCAAGCACATCGTGCGCCGGATGCTGGCCGAGGCCGGCTTCCCGGTCGAGAAGCTGGTCCGCACCGCCTTCGGCCCGATCGGGCTGGGCGACCAGAAGTCGGGCTGGCTGCGCCGCCTGACCAACACGGAGGTCGGCATGTTGATGAAGGAAGTCGGCATGTAGCACCGCCGGGGCGTCCGTACGCAGGGGCCCGTGACCGTTCCGGCGGTCACGGGCCCCCGTGCGTCCGCCCCCGGCCCTTGTGGCCGGAGTCCGCCACCCTTTATAGTCAACATGACTCTTAAGGAGGCGGGCGTGAGCCTCGCGAACATCCTCGAACCCCTGCAACAGCCGCTCTTCACCCTCCTGGGCACCCCGGTCAGCTGGACCGAGGTCCTGGGCTTCGGCAGCGGAGCGCTCTGCGTCTGGCTCGTCGCCCGCCAGCACCTCGCCAACTGGCCCGTCGGCATCGCCAACAACCTCTTCTTCGTCCTGCTCTTCACCCAGGCCGGGCTCTACGCCGACGCCGGCCTCCAGATCGTCTTCATCGCCCTCGCCGCGTACGGCTGGTGGACCTGGACCCACGGGGGTGGCCCGGGCTCCGGCGTCCTCCCGGTGCGCCGCACCACGCGCGCCGAGTGGACGTGGCTGATCGCGGCGGGGGCGGTGGGGACCCTCGCCCTCACCCTGCTGCTCGACCGCGCCACCGACTCGACCGTCCCCTTCTGGGACGCCCTGACGACCGCGCTCTCCCTCATGGCGACCTACGGCCAGTGCCGCAAGCGCCTGGAGTCCTGGTGGCTCTGGATCGCCGCCGACGTCGTCTACGTGCCGCTGTACGCGCACAAGGGCCTGTACCTGACCTCCCTGCTGTACGTCGGCTTCATGACGCTCTGCGTCCTCGGCCTGCGCGGCTGGACCCGGGACCTCGCGGGGACCCGGCGACCGGTGGAGGCGGCGGCGTGAAGCACGACGACCCCGGCACCGGGGAGCGGAGGCGCTACGGCCACGGCCTCGTCCTCGGCAAGTTCTATCCGCCGCACGCCGGCCACCACCACCTCGTCCGCACCGCCCTCGCCCGCTGCGACCGCCTCACCGTGCTCGTCTGCGCCGCCTCCGTCGAGTCCGTGCCCCTGGAGGAGCGCGTCGCCTGGATGCGCGAGGTCCACCCCGAGGCCCTGGTCGTCGGCGCCGTCGACGACCACCCCGTCGACCTCCGGGACCCCGACGTGTGGGAGGCCCACATGCGCGTCTTCCGGGCCGCCGTGCCCGAACGCGTCGACGCCGTCTTCACCTCGGAGCCGTACGGCGAGGAGCTCGGCCGCCGCTTCGGCGCGGACTCCGTCCTCGTCGACCCCGACCGCGCCCGCTTCCCCGTCTCCGGCACCGCCGTCCGCGCGGACCCCGCCGGCTGCTGGGACTTCCTGGAGGCCCCCGTGCGGGCCGCGCTCACCCGCCGGATCGTCGTCCTCGGCGCCGAGTCCACCGGCACCACCACCATGGCCCTCGCCCTCGCCGACCACTACCGGCGGCGCGGCGGCGTCTGGGCCCGCACCCGGTACGTACCGGAGTACGGGCGCGAGTACAGCGAGCTCAAGCTCGCCGAGCTGCGGGCCGAGCGCCCCGGAGCCACCTGGTCCGACGTCGCCTTCCGCTCCTCCGACTTCCCCGTCATCGCCCAGCGCCAGGCCGAGCTGGAGGAGGAGGCCGCCCGGGACGGCTCGCCCGTCCTGATCTGCGACACCGACGCCTTCGCCACCACCATCTGGCACGAGCGGTACATGGCCACCACCAGCGCCGACACCGGCGAGATCGCCGCCCGGGGCCGCCAGCACCTCTGGCTGCTCACCGACCACCGGGGCGTCGACTTCGAGGACGACGGACTGCGCGACGGGGAGCACCTGCGGCCCTGGATGACCGCCCGCTTCCTCACCCAGCTCGCGCACTCCGGCCGCCGCACGGTCGTGCTCACCGGCCCCCACGAGGAACGGCTCGCCACCGCCGTCGCCGCCGTGGACGCCCTGCTCGCCGAGGGCCCGGGCCTCACCGACCCCCTGCCGGAGCGCCGATGACCACCCACCGGGCCCCCGAGGGCTACGACCCCCGCGCCTTCGAGCCGTTCGCCGTCACCGTCGACCTCGCCGTCCTCACGATCCGCGAGGAACGCCTCCACGTCCTGCTCGTCGAACGCGCCCGGGAGCCGTACGCCGGGTCCTGGGCGCTGCCCGGCGGCTTCGTGCTGCCCCGCGAGTCCGCCGAGACCGCCGCCCGCCGCGAACTCGCCGAGGAGACCGGCCTCTCCGGGGCCACCGTCGCCGGACTCCACCTCGAACAGCTCCGCACCTACACCGAGCCGGACCGCGACCCGAGGATGCGGGTCGTCTCCGTCGCCTTCACCGCGCTCGTCCCCGACCCGCCCGAGCCGCGCGGCGGCGGGGACGCGGCCCAAGCGCGGTGGATCCCGTACGGGACGCACGGGCCGCTCGCCTTCGACCACGACCGGATCCTCGCCGACGCCCACGAACGGGTCGGCGCCAAACTCGAGTACACCTGCCTCGCCACCGCCTTCTGCCCGCCCGAGTTCACCCTCGGCGAGTTGCGGCAGGTCTACGAGACGGTCTGGGGCGTCGAGCTCGACCGCCCCAACTTCCGGCGCAAGGTCCTCGCCACGCCCGGCTTCGTCCGGGCCGTGGAGGGGCCGCCGCGCCTCACCGGCGGACGGGGGAAACCGGCCGCCCTCTACCGGGCGGGCGGGGCCACGGCCCTCCACCCGCCCCTCCTGCGACCGGAAGGACGCTCCTCGTGAACCACGCACACACCGCCGTCAAGCGGGCCGCGACCGGATCCCTGATCGGACTCGCGCTCGGCGACGCGCTGGGCTTCCCCACCGAGTTCAACGACGTGCCCTCGATCCTCGCCAAGTGCGGGCCCTGGCGGGAGATGGAACTCCCCGTCAGGAACGGGAAGGCGTACGTCACCGACGACACCCAGATGGCCCTCGCCTTCGCCCGGGGCGTCCGCACGGCCATGGACCGGGGCGTCCTCGCCCCGAGGCGCCTCGCCCGGCCGGTGCGCGAGGAGTTCGTCGACTGGTACCACTCCCCGGAGAACAACCGCGCTCCCGGCAACACCTGTCTGCGGGCCTGCCGGCTCCTGGACGGCGACCGGCTCTGGCAGGACGCCAGCCAGATCCACTCCAAGGGCTGCGGCGCCAACATGCGGGTCACCCCCATCGGTCTCGTCCCCGGGCTGAGCGACGAGCAGCGGGCGGGCGCCGCGCAGCTCCAGTCGGCGCTGACGCACGGCCACCCCACCGCGCTCGCCGCCTCCGACCTGACCGCCCGCGCCGTGTACCTGCTCGCGCAAGGGGTGGACCCGGCCGGACTCGTCGGACGGCTCCGCTCGTACGCGTACGAGAACCGCTCCCGCTACCACGAGGAGTGGCTCGGGGACCTGTGGACCCGCTCCCAGGACCCCTCCGCCCGGCACTTCACCGAGCGCGGCTGGGACGAGTGCCTGGCGGTCCTGGAGCGCCTGGACGCCGTCCAGCGCACGGCCGACCCGGAGCTCGACCCCTGCACGTACACCGGTGACGGCTGGATCGCGGAGGAGGCCCTCGCGACCGGGCTGCTCTGCTTCCTGCTCTTCCCCGGCGAGCCCCTCACCGCCCTGCGCCGGGCCGCCTGCACCCGGGGCGACTCCGACTCGATCGCCGCCCTCGCGGGCGCCTTCGCCGGGGCCCACCTCGGCGCGGACGCCTGGCCTGCGGAGTGGGCGGACCGCGTCGAGTACCGGAGCGACCTCGTCGCCCTCGGCGCCCTCTGGGACGCTTGAGCCATGACGCCCGTCCTCGATCCCTCGCAGCTGGACCCCTCCCGGGGCACGGACCTGTCCGCCGTCGTGGCGGAGCAGCCCGACCCGCTCCTCTTCGCCACCGTCTCCGGCGCGCACCTGTACGGGTTCCCGTCCCGCGACTCGGACGTGGACCTGCGCGGCGCGCACCTGCTGCCGGCCGAGGCGCTGGTCGGGCTGCGCGAACCGGAGGAGACCCGGAGCCGGATGTGGGACCGCGACGGGGTCGAGATGGACCTCGTCACCCACGACCTGCGGAAGTTCGCCCGCCTGATGCTGCGCCGCAACGGCTACGTCCTGGAGCAGCTCACCTCCCCGCTGGTGGCGCACACCTCCGACGTCCACGCGGAGCTGGTCGCGCTCGTCCCCGAGGTGCTCACCCACCACCACGCGCACCACTACCGGGGCTTCGCCGGGACGCAGTGGCGGCTGTACGAGAAGAGCGGCGAGCTGAAGCCCCTGCTCTACACCTACCGGGCCCTGCTCACCGGCATCCACCTGATGCGGGCGGGCGAGGTGCAGGCGCATCTGCCGACCCTGGTGGAGGAGGTCCCCGAGGCCCCCGCCCGGATCCCCGGCCTCGTCGCCGCCAAGGCGGCGGCCGAGCACGGGCGGGCCGAGGTGGACCCCGAGACCGTACGGGCCGAGACGGAGGCCCTGCACGCGGTCCTGGACGAGGCCCGCGCGGCCTCCCGGCTCCCGGAGCAGGTCCGGGCCCACGACGCCCTGCACGACCTGGTCGTACGGGTCCGGCTACGGCTCCCGCAGGGCTGACGCGCGGCGGGCGCGGACCAGGAAGTCCTCCACGCGCGCGTGGTCCGGTTCGAGGGGCAGCGGGGAGGCGTCGTGGGCCCGGTCGGCCTCCTCCTGGAGGCGGTTCATCCAGGACTCGACCTCCGGCCAGGACAGCTCGCCGCGCTTGACCGCGAGCAGCCGGTCGCGGTCCTCGCCGACGCCGACGCGCAGCTCGCCCGTGCGCAGCAGGTCCCGGCAGCTCCCCAGGAGCCGCAGCAGGTGCATGGCGTGCTTCCAGCGCGGCTGCCCGTACTGGCGGACGTCCGCGTCCAGCTTGCGGCGCTGCCCGCCCGCGTACCGCACGAACGTCCGGTGCGCCCGCCGGGAGAGGAAGGCGCCGCGCAGGGAGATCAGCTCCCGGCCGAGGTCGTCGGCGTACTCGACCACGGGGGAGTGGAGGCACTCCAGGACGTTCGGGTTGTTGCGCAGGGCCAGCTCGCAGAAGCGTTCCAGCTCCCAGCTGAACTGCTCCTCGCGCGGTCCCTCCACGTGCGCCGGGGGCTTGTCGAAGCGCCAGAAGAGCGGCGTCGGGGCCAGGTAGACGCCCCGCACGTCCGTGTCGCTGCCCTCGGTCGCCAGACCGAAGGCGCGCGAGCCCATCACACAGGAGTAGATCGTGTGCTCGCGCACCAGCTCGTCCGGAGTCATGCCGGGCAGATTACGCGAGGCTGATCGTTTCGCCCGAGACGATGATCCGCTCGGCCGGGAGCGGGCGGGTGGCCGGGCCCGTCACCACCGAGCCGTCCGCGACGCGGAACTTCGAGGCGTGGCAGGGGCAGTCGATGGTGCCGTCCGCGACCTTGTTCACCAGACAGCCCTGGTGGGTGCAGACCGCCGAGAACGCCTTGAACTCGCCGGCCGTCGGCTGGGTCACCACCACCTTCTCGTCCCGGAAGACCGTGCCGCCGCCGACCGGGATGTCGGAGGTCCTGGCCAGCGCCTCGCCGTCGCCCTCCGGGGGCTCGGCGGAGTCCGTCCCCTCCGGCACCCCGGGGGTGTCCGTGACCGCGTCGCCCTCCTCCCCGCCGTCACCGCCGTCCGAGCCGCAGCCCGTCGTCGTCAGGGCCGCGGCGGCGAACAGGACGGTGCGGCGGCTCGTGCTCCAGGACGTCATGGCGCCAGCTTGGCCACGGCACCGGCGCCGGGTCCCGCGACACGCCTGCGTCCGTACTCCGGGTGGCGGAGCGCCCCGGTTCGCGTGACATTGGCCCTGATCCGTACCGGATGAAAACCAATGAAACCGGATGAAGACGGATGAAAAGCGGTCGGAAAGTGAAAGGAAGCGGAACCATGGCGGGAAACGACCTCGGCAGTCTCCTCGGCGGTCTCCTCGGAGGGAGCGGCCAGGGCGGCAGCGGCGGCGCCGGCGGCATCCTCGGCTCCCTGCTCGGCGCCCTCGCGGGAGGCCAGACGGCCCAGGGCGCCCAGAGCGGCGCGGCGGGCGCGGGCGGCGCGGCGGCGGGCGCGGCCGGGAGCCCGCTCGGCGGCCTCCTCGACCTGCTCACCAGGTCCGGCCTCCTCGACCAGGCCCAGTCCTGGATCGGCACCGGCGAGAACAAGTCCGTCAGCGGCGCCCAGATCGCCCAGGCCCTCCCCGACGACACCCTCCGGAAGGTCGCCGAGGACGCCGGCGTCAGCACCGACGAGGCCGCCGACCGGATCGCCCAGTCGCTGCCGCAGGCCGTCGACAAGCTCACCCCCGACGGATCGCTGCCCCAGGGGGACTCCCTGGAGGACATCATCCGGCAGCAGAAGCTCTGACCCCCCTCGGCTCAGACCCCCTCAGCGCTGCCCTGCCCCCTCCACGTGCCCGCCCCCGTCTCGGAGGGCGGGCGCCGTGCTCCCGGCTCCCCGCCGCTGACTAGGCTGAACGCAGCACTGACGCAGGCGAAGGAGCACGACGTGGCGGTACGAGCGGTCCGAGGCGCCGTCCAGCTGGACCGGGACGAGGCCGGGCACATGCGCGAGCGGGTCGAGGAGCTGCTCGCCGCCGTCCTCGAACGCAACGGCCTCACCACCGAGGACCTCATCAGCATCTGGTTCACGGCCACGCCCGATCTGCACAGCGACTTCCCCGCCGCCGCGGCCCGGCACATCGGGATCGTCGACGTCCCCCTGATCTGCGCCCAGGAACTCGACATCGAGGGCGCCATGCCCAGGGTCGTCCGGCTCCTCGCCCACGTCGACACCGAGCTGCCCAAGTCCCGGATCGCGCACGTCTACCTCGGCGCCGCGGCCGCCCTGCGCAAGGACATCGCCCAGTGAGAACAGCGCTCGTCATCGGAACCGGGCTGATCGGCACCTCCGCCGCCCTCGCCCTCGCCGGCCGGGGCGTCACCGTCCACCTGCGCGACCACGACCCGGCCCGCGCCCGCACCGCCGCCGCGCTCGGCGCCGGCACCGACGAGGCGCCCGAGGGCCCCGTGGACCTCGCCGTCGTCGCCGTGCCCCCCGCGCACGTCGCCACCACCCTCGCCGCGGCCATGGCGGCCGGCCTCGCCCGCGGCTACCTGGACGTCGCCAGCGTCAAGGGTGGCCCGAAGCGCGAGCTGGAGGCCCTCGGCCTCGACCTCACCGCGTACATCGGCACGCACCCGATGTCCGGCAAGGAGCGCTCCGGCCCGCTCGCCGCCACCGCGGACCTCTTCGAGGGCCGGCCCTGGGTCCTCACCCCCACCCGGGACACCGACACCGAGGTCCTCAACCTCGCCCTGGAGCTGGTCGCCCTCTGCCGGGCCGTCCCCGTCGTCATGGACGCCGACGCCCACGACCGGGCCGTCGCCCTGGTCTCCCACACCCCGCAGCTGGTGTCCTCCATGGTCGCCGCCCGCCTGGAGGAGGCCGACGAGTCGGCCGTGCGCCTCTGCGGACAGGGCATCCGCGACGTCACCCGGATCGCCGCCTCCGACCCCCGCATGTGGGTCGAGATCCTCTCCGCCAACCCCGGACCCGTCGCCGACGTCCTCTCCGGCGTCGCCGCCGACCTCGACGAGACCGTCCGCGCCCTGCGCTCCCTCCAGTCCGCCGACGAGGACGAGCGCAAGGACGGCGCCACCGGCGTCGAGGACGTCCTGCGGCGCGGCAACGCCGGCCGCTCCCGCGTCCCCGGCAAGCACGGCGCCGCCCCCGCCGCCTACGAGACCGTCGCCGTCCTCATCAGCGACCGGCCCGGCGAGCTGGCCCGGATCTTCGCCGACGCGGGCCGCGCGGGCGTCAACATCGAGGACGTCCGCATCGAGCACGCGACCGGCCAGCAGGCCGGCCTGGTCCAGCTCATGGTGGAGCCCTCGGCGGCCCCGGTCCTCGGCGCGGCCCTCCAGGAACGCGGCTGGGCCCTCCGTACGGGCTGACGCGGCCCGCCCCCGTGCGCGGCCGCGCACGGGCTGGGCCGAACGGGTGCGTGGGACTCGGTAACCTTGGGGGAGCCCGTCGCGACCCCGCCGGGTCCTGCCACCCCACCCCAGGAAGGTGTTCCCACCGTGGAATCCGTGATCGTCGCCATCGACGGGCCGTCCGGCACGGGCAAGTCGAGCACCTCGAAGGCGGTCGCCGCCAAGCTGGGGCTGAGCTACCTCGACACCGGCGCCCAGTACCGGGCGATCACCTGGTGGATGATCAGCAACGGCGTGGACGTCTCCGACGCCGGGGCGATCGCCGCCGTCGCCGACAAGCCGGTGATCGTCTCCGGCACCGACCCGTCCCGGCCCACCATCACCGTGGACGGCGCCGACGCCTCCGGCCCCATCCGCACCGAAGAGGTCACCTCCAAGGTCAGCGCCGTCAGCGCCGTCCCCGAGGTCCGCGCGCTCATCACCGAGCTCCAGCGGACCATCGCCCGGGGCGCCGCCCACGGCATCGTCGTCGAGGGCCGGGACATCGGCACCACCGTCCTGCCCGACGCCGACCTCAAGATCTTCCTCACCGCCTCGCCCGAGGCCCGCGCCGCCCGCCGCTCCGGCGAGCTCAAGGGCGCCGACGTGCGGGCCACCCGGGAAGCCCTGGTCAAGCGGGACGCGGCCGACTCCAGCCGCAAGACCTCCCCGCTCGCCAAGGCCGACGACGCCGTCGAGGTCGACACCACCGACCTCACGCTCGACCAGGTGATCGAGTGCGTCGTCACCCTGGTGGACGAGAAGCGGGCGGTCGCCCGGTGACCGTGCCCTCCGCGAAGGGCGCCGCCGTCGGCCGGGGCATCGGCATCGGACTGATGTACGGGCTGTGGAAGCCGCGCGTCCTCGGCGCCTGGCGGGTGCCGGCCTCCGGCCCCGTCATCCTCGCCGTCAACCACGCGCACAACATCGACGGCCCCATGCTCATGGGCACCGCCCCGCGCCCCGTGCACTTCCTCATCAAGAAGGAGGCGTTCGTCGGCCCGCTCGGCGGCTTCCTGGAGGGCATCGGGCAGCTCAAGGTGGACCGGGACAGCACCGACCGCACCGCCATAGCGGGCGCCCTGGGCGTCCTGGAGCAGGGCGGCGTCCTCGGGATCTTCCCCGAGGGCACCCGGGGCGAGGGCGACTTCGCCTCGCTGCGCGCGGGCCTCGCGTACTTCGCGGTCCGCGCCGGCGCGCCGATCGTTCCGGTCGCCGTCCTGGGCAGCACCGACCGCCGGGGACGGCTGGTCAAGGCCCTGCCCCCGCTGCGCGGCCGCGTCGACGTCGTCTTCGGCGACGCCTTCGAGGCGGGCGACGGAAGCGGCCGGCGCACCCGCAAGGCGCTGGACGAGGCCACCGTACGGATCCAGGGCAAGCTCACCGCCCACCTGGAAAACGCCAGGCGCCTCACCGGGCGCTGAGCGAGACTTCTCAGTAGTGGAACCCGTCGACCGGGAACCACCGACCACGAATGATCGAGGAACGGACTTCATGAACGACCAGCACGACCACGGGGCACTTGGCGACGCCGAGTACGCGGAGTTCATGGAGCTCGCCGCGGAAGAGGGCTTCGACGCGGAGGAGATCGAGGGCGCGATCGAGGAGGCCGGGCACGGCCCGCTCCCCGTCCTCGCCGTCGTCGGCCGCCCGAACGTCGGCAAGTCGACCCTGGTCAACCGCATCATCGGCCGCCGCGAGGCCGTCGTCGAGGACAAGCCGGGCGTCACCCGCGACCGCGTCACCTACGAGGCCGAATGGGCCGGCCGCCGCTTCAAGGTCGTCGACACCGGCGGCTGGGAGCAGGACGTCCTCGGCATCGACGCCTCCGTCGCCGCCCAGGCCGAATTCGCCATCGAGGCCGCCGACGCCTGCCTCTTCGTCGTGGACGCCACCGTCGGCGCCACCGACACCGACGAGGCCGTCGTCAAGCTGCTCCGCCGCGCGGGGAAGCCGGTCGTCCTCGCCGCCAACAAGGTCGACGGCCAGTCCGGCGAGGCCGACGCGGCCATGCTGTGGTCCCTGGGCCTCGGCGAGCCGTTCCCCGTCTCCTCGCTGCACGGCCGCGGCACCGGCGACCTCCTGGACGAGGTCCTGAAGAAGCTGCCCGAGGCCCCCGCGCAGCGCTTCGGCAACGCCGTCGGCGGCCCGCGCCGCATCGCCCTCATCGGCCGCCCGAACGTCGGCAAGTCCTCCCTGCTCAACAAGGTGGCGGGCGAGGACCGGGTCGTCGTCAACGAGCTGGCCGGCACCACCCGCGACCCGGTCGACGAGCTGATCGAGCTCGGCGGCGTGACGTGGAAGTTCGTCGACACCGCCGGCATCCGCAAGAAGGTCCACCTCCAGGAGGGCGCGGACTACTACGCCTCCCTGCGGACCGCGGCCGCCGTCGAGAAGGCGGAGGTGGCCGTCATCCTCATCGACACCACCGACAACATCTCGGTCCAGGACCAGCGCATCATCACGATGGCGGTCGAGTCGGGCCGCGCCATCGTCATCGCCTACAACAAGTGGGACGAGCTGGACGAGGAGCGCCGCTACTACCTGGAGCGCGAGATCGAGACCGAGATGCAGCAGGTCTCCTGGGCGCCCCGGGTCAACGTCTCCGCCAAGACCGGCCGCCACATGGAGAAGCTGGTCCCGGCCATCGAGACCGCCCTCGCCGGCTGGGAGACCCGCGTCCCCACCGGCCGGCTGAACGCCTTCCTCGGCGAGATCGTCGCCGCCCACCCGCACCCGATCCGCGGCGGCAAGCAGCCCCGCATCCTCTTCGGCACGCAGGCGGGCACCAAGCCGCCCCGGTTCGTCCTCTTCGCCTCGGGCTTCCTGGAGGCCGGCTACCGCCGCTTCATCGAGCGCCGCCTCCGCGAGGAGTTCGGCTTCGAGGGCACCCCGATCCACATCTCGGTGCGGGTGCGCGAGAAGCGCGGCCGCAAGAAGTAGCACCGCGCGCCGACGGCGCCGCGACACGGCCGAGGGGCCGGTACCCGCAGCGGGTACCGGCCCCTCGGCCGTTCGGTCCTACAGCCCCCTGCGGGGCCCCGGCGGCAGCGCCGGCCGGGGGGTCTGCGGAGGAGGCGGGGACGGCGCCTGCGCCGACCACGGCGCGGGGGGCGCCGCGTGCCGCCGCCCCTGTCCCGACCCGCCCGCGCCCAGCGTCGTGCCGAAGGCCCGGAAGGCCAGTCCCTCCTCGCCGCTGCGATCGCCCGGCAAGGTGCGGAACGACCTGCGGTACTCCGAGTACAGGGCGTCGTAGATCGGCGTGGGCGAAGGGCCCGCCGCGACGTCCGACGCGGGGCGCATGGAGGGGATCTGACTCGGATGCGGCTGGAGGAAAGGGTCGTATGGGTGCACGTAGGTGCCAACGACCCCGCCGCCCGTCGGATGCGGGCGGCTCTCCGAATGGGACGCCCGCCGGGGGCGCGGCACGGTGCGGGACCCCGGTCCCGGCGTCCCCCGCTCCGCCGGCACTCCGGCGACCCGCACCCACCCCGAGCCCGGCCGCGGGCCCTCCCTCACGTGCCGGCCAGCGGCATCGCGGCGGCCACCAGGCGCCCGTTCGCGGCGGCCTTCTCCAGGGCGTCGCGCAGCAGGTCCTCGCGCGGCTGCTGGCCGATCGAGCCCACCGGGGCGGCGAAGACCAGGACCGTGTGCGACTTGTTGGCCGCCGCGCGCCAGCCCTCGGTGACCTGGAGCGGCTGGTGCGCCTGCCACCAGGCGGCCTGCCCGGCGCCGCCGGGACCCGGCTGGAGCACCGAGTGCAGCTGGCCCATGGCGACCAGGACCGACCAGCCCGGCAGCGTCACCGGCCGCGTGTCGAGGTCCACGACCTGCTGGAAGCCCTGCTCGGCCAGGAGCGGCAGGAACTCGTCGACGAGGCCGTCCGAGCCCGGGCGGGCCACCGGGGCGGTCGGCTCCACCACCAGGGCCGGGTGCAGCTCGCCCTGGATCAGGACGAGCCCGCTGGTGACCCCGAGGACGGCCTGCTCGGGGTGGGAGGCGGAGAGCGCGTCGGCGGCGTCCGAGGCCGTGATGGAGGCGACGGCGCCCTGGAGCTGCTCCTCCGCGACCCGGACGACCTGCGACGGGATGCAGCTGGCGTGGGCGAACGCGAGGACCGCCGTCTCCTCGCCGACGAACAGCACCGTGCTGGTGCGCTCCTGCTCGGAGTCCCCCGGCGTGCGGCAGGAGGTGCAGTCGTAGCTGCCCGGGGCGTTGTCGCCGTCGAGCAGCCGGTCGGCTTCTTCGTCGCCGATCTCGGCGCGTACGTCCTCGCTGACGTCGAGCATGCGCGGCACGGGGGGCTCCCTGGACTCGGTACGGGCGGACGCCGGGCCGTTCCCGGTCGTCTCATGCCGAGTTCAACGGGCCAGGCTCGGCCGGGGTCACGCGCGGATGCGGGGCAAGTTGCGGCCGGGGCCCGCGGCGGGAGGGTGCCGCCGACCGGGTGGGGTGTCGGCGGAGTCCCGCGCGGCACGGGCCGGGGGTGCCGGGAGGCTGCCTAGCCTGCGTCGATGTCGAAGATCAGATTTTGGACGGCCGGTTCCCTCGCGGCGGCCGCGCTCCTCACCCTGGCGCCGACCCCTGCCCAGGCCCAGACGCAGACGCGGGCGCAGACCGCCGCCGCGCCCCGTACGGCCGCCGCCTCCGTGCCCGCGTACGCCTGCGCCCAGGACCAGTGGCCGTGGGGCTGCGTCGCCGAGTGCGAGAGCAGCGGGCGCTGGCACGTCAACACCGGCAACGGCTTCTACGGCGGGCTCCAGTTCTGGCAGCCCACCTGGGTCGAGCACGGCGGCCTCGCGTACGCCCCGCGCGCCGACCTGGCGACCCGCGCGCAGCAGATCAAGGTCGCCGAGGAGGTGCTGCGCACCCAGGGCTGGGGCGCCTGGCCCGTCTGCTCCAAGCGGTACGGACTGAGCGGCCGCGTCCACACCGTGCAGCCCGGCGACACCCTCAGCTCGATCGCCCGCCGCTTCGGTGTCAAGGGCGGCTGGCAGGCGCTGTACACGGCGAACCGGAGCCTGATCGGGGCCGATCCGAACCGGGTCGCCGTCGGCACCATGTTGCGCATCTCCCCGCTCTGACGGGCCCGTTCGGCCGGGCGCCGGGAACCTCCGGGGTCCGCCGCCCGGCCGCCCGTGAGCGCCGCCGCCTCCCCGGCAAGTACAGTCGGGCGACCGATCAACTGACCGGGGGGAACCGGCAGCGCGATGCGTATCTCCTTTCTGCTCCACAACGGCTACCACTACGGCGGCACGATCCGCACGACCTTCACGCTCGCCGAGGAACTGGCGGAGCGTCACGAGGTCGAGATCGTGTCGGTGTTCCGCCACCGCGACCGTCCGCTGCTCGGCCTGCCCGGCGGGGTGACCCTGCGTCATCTGGTCGACCTGCGGAAGGAGAGCCCCGGCTACGACGGGGAGCACCCCGACTTCCACCGCCCCGCCCGGGTCTTCCCGCGCGGCGACGGCCGCTGGAAGCAGTACAGCGCGCTCACCGACGCCCGGATCGGGGAGCACCTGCGCGGAGTGGAGACCGACGTCCTCGTCGCCACCCGCCCCGGGCTCAACGTCCACCTCGCCCGGCAGGCCCGGCGCGGACCGGTCCTGATCGGCCAGGAGCACCTGACCCTGGAGGGCCACAGCCGCCGGCTGCGCCGGGACATCCGCCACGAGTACGCGCTCCTCGACGCGGTCACCACGGTCACCGAGGCCGACGCCCGCGACTACCGGCGCCTCGGGCTGTCCGGCGTACGGATCGAGGCCGTGCCCAACAGCGTGCCCGCGCCCTCGGTGCCGCCGGCCGACCCGGCGGCGAAGACGGTCGTCGCGGCGGGCCGGCTGACCCGGGTCAAGCGGTACGACGTGCTGATCGACGCCTTCGCGCGGGTGGCCGGGGACCACCCCGACTGGAAGCTGCGGATCTACGGCTCCGGGGACGCCGTCCAGGACCTCAGGGCGCCGCTCGCCCGGCGGATCGAGGAGCGGGGGCTCGGGGGGCAGGCCTTCCTCATGGGGTCGGTCACCCCGCTGGAGCCGGAGTGGGTGAAGGGCTCGATCGCCGCCGTGACCTCCCAGCGGGAGTCCTTCGGGATGACGATCGTGGAGGCGATGCGCTGCGGCCTCCCGGTGGTCTCCACCGACTGCCCGAACGGGCCGCGCGAGATCATCGAGGACGGGGTCGACGGGCGGCTCGTGCCGGTCGACGACGTGACGGCGTTCGCGGGGGCGCTGCGGGAGCTGATCGAGGACGACGAGCTGCGGGCGAAGACGGCCCGGGCGGCCCTCACCGCCTCCGAGCGCTTCGACCCCGCCCGGATCGCCGCCCGGCACGAGCAGCTCTGGACGGACCTCCTCGACCGGGGCGCGGGCCGCCGCACCCACTCCCCGGCCCGCACGGCCCTCCACCGACTCGTGGGCCGCGCCGTCGACGCCGTCTACACCGAGAAGGCAAGAGCGGGCCGCCTGGTCCGCCGCTTCCGCTGACCTGCGGGAGCCCGGCCGGGCCGGAAGGGCCCGGCGCGCGTTGAGGCCCGTCTCCGGCCCGGCCGGAAGAGGGGGCGCGTATCGGGGGCCGTCTCCGGTCCGGCCGGAAGAGCCCGGCGCGTGTTGAGGACCGTTTCCGGCCCGCCGGGAAGGTCCAAACCGCCAAGAAGGCCCTCCCCGGCGGCCCGGTCGCAGGCGGGTGGTTCGGATTGCGGACCGTGGCTGTCCGCGACGGGTGTCAGACTCGGCGCATGTTGGAGACCTCCGCACGGCTGCTGCGTCTGCTCTCACTGCTCCAGGCCCACCGCGAGTGGTCCGGTGCCGATCTCGCCGACCGGCTCGGTGTCACCCCGCGCACCGTGCGGCGGGACGTCGACCGGCTGCGGGAGCTCGGCTATCCCGTGCACGCCAGCCCCGGCACCGGCGGCGGCTACCAGCTCGGGGCCGGGGCCGAGCTGCCGCCGCTGCTCCTCGACGACGAGGAGGCCGTGGCGGTCGCGGTCGGCCTGCGCGCCGCCGCCGGGCAGGGCGTCGAGGGGATCGGCGAGAGCTCCGTACGCGCCCTGGCCAAGCTGGAGCAGGTCCTGCCGGGCCGGCTGCGGCGGCGGGTCGGGGCGCTGAACGCCTTCACGGTGCCCCTGCTGCGCCCGCCGGGCGAGCGGGTCGACCCGGCGGTCCTCACCGACATCGCCCACGCCTGCCGGGACGCCGAGCGGCTCCGCTTCGCCTACCGGGACCACGGCGGCTCGGCCACCCGCAGGAGCGTGGAGCCGCACCGCCTGGTCTGCACCGAGCGGCGCTGGTACCTGGTCGCCTGGGACCTGGACCGGGCCGACTGGCGCACCTTCCGGGTCGACCGGATCGAGCCCACCCCGCCGCACGGCCCCCGCTTCGCGCCCCGCGAACCGCCCGCCGAGGACCTGGCCGCCTACGTGGCCAAGGGCGTGTCCGGCGCCGCCTACGCGACGGAGGGGACCGTCCGGCTGCTCGTGCCGCTCGCCGTGGCCGCCCCGGCCGTCGGCCCGATGGACGGCGTCCTGGAGGCCGAGGGGGACGCGTCCTGCCTGCTGCGGACGGGGGCGCACGGCCTCGACGTCCTGCTGATCCACGTGGCGCTGCTGGGCTTCGACTTCGAGGTGGTCGAGCCGCCGGAGCTCACCGACCGGGTCCGGGACCTCAGGGACCGGCTGTCCCGCGCCCTCGACCGGACGGACTCCTGACGCGCGCGCCCGGGTGTCCGGACGTCGTAAGCATTCTGTAAGGAAACCGTGAGCGCCCCGCGCGGGCGCCGCCGGAACAATTCGGGAACTCCGCCCGGCGAGAGGGAATGGTCCGCCTTCCGCCGGGCCTTCCCCTTCCCGTACGAGAAGGGCCGGACGTTCCCCGGAAATCGCCGGAGAAGTCGCGGAGAAGTGGCGGGTAACCGCCCTTCCGGGTGACGCGGAGCACAGCAAACTCATGTCGAGAACTTGTGACACAAGCGTGACCGGCAAGGGACTAACGTGAGGCTCATGGCACCCACATCGCGCACTCCCGAACCGCCCCGCGACGCTCCCGAGTCCTATGTGGGCCTCGGTGCGGAAGGCGCCGAACAGCTCGCCAGGACCCGGGGCTGGAGCGTCGTTCGCACCCTGCCGCCCGGCTCGATCATCACCATGGAGTACCTCTCCGGGCGCATCAACTTCGAGGTCCAGGACGGCACCGTCACCCGCTGCTGGCTGGGCTGACGCCCGGCCCGGCACACGCGGAAGGGCCCCGGCCGACCGGCCGGGGCCCTTCTTCTCGTACGGACGGAGGGGCGGGGGCTCAGCCCCCGGTCGCCGGGGTGCGCCGGCCGCCGGCCACCCCCACGGGCTCCCGGACCGGCTCCTCGGGGCCGGGCGGGCGCGCCGGGAAGAACCCCGGCCGGGGCCCGCCGGACGCCACCGGCAGCGAGGGCACGAGCCGTCGGCGGTCCCGCAGCCGCTCCCGCACCCGGTCGCGCGCGGCGAGGATCCACGACTCCGCCACGGCCAGGACCGGCTCGCACCAGGGCAGCGCGAGCAGGACGAGGAGGCCGGCCGCCCAGCCGAGCAGCACGTCGCTCAGCCAGTGCGTGCCCAGGTAGACGGTGGTGAGGCCGACGCCGAGCGCGACCACGGCGGAGAGCGCCGAGAGGTAGCGCCGGGCCCGCGGGGTGGTCGCCAGATAGGCCAGGATTCCCCAGGTCACGACCGCGTTGGCGGTGTGACCGGAGGGGAATATGTCGCCGCCGGCGAAGAGCTCGGCCGAGCCGACCTGCGTCGCGTAGTGAGGTCCGAGCCGGCCGAGCCCGAGCTTGACCGAGCCGACCGAGACGTTGAGCAGCAGAAGAGCGGCGCCGAGACACAGCAGGGGGCGCAGGGTGTGCTGGCGCCAGGAGCGCCAGCCCAGCCAGGCGGCCACCATGACGGCCGTGGGGCCGCGCTGACCGAGGACGACGTAGTAGTCGAGGAAGGCGTGCAGCTCCGGCCACTGCTGGTAGGGCCGGAACAGCATGATCTTCCAGTCGAGGGTCACCAGCCAGGTCGACAGCAGGACGGCCACGACGATGGCGAGATAGAACGCCGACGTCCCGCCGAAGAGGGCGAGACGCGTGCGGGTCATCCCCGGGACCTCTATCTTCGGCGGTTCCGGCTCCCGGTCCAGCCGGGCAAAGATGTCGGTACGCACCCAATCGACGTTACAGGGAGTGAGAAGCCGACCCCGTCAAACCGCTCCCTTCGTGATGACGATGTGATGTGGAACGGGTCTCGGGAGACGGCTCATTACCGGCGTCCGTCCGGAAATCGGATGACCTGCGGACCCATTCGCGAAGAGGCATTCCGGAAGAATGTTTGAATGCCCGGGAATTGTTCCGAACGGGTGCCCTCGTGGAATTCCGTGCGATCCGCGGCCCGCCCCCGAGTGGCGTACGCCACACCCGGGCTCCCGACGGGGTGAGAGGTGCACCACGCGCTCGACGCTTGAACTCGCGTACGCTGGCGGCTCGCTCGCCCGTCGATGCCGGGCCGCTCCGGGGAGGCAGCCCCTGGTCGGGGGCCCACCGAGCGCGAGAGTTCCACCGGGAGGTACGTACATGTCGCGGACGAACACGGCCCCAGCACGACCTCGTGCCGCCGCGGGCGGTGGTGCCAACCGCTGGGTCGTCCTCGTCGTCCTCTGCGTCAGCCTCCTCCTGGTCGCCCTGGACGCGACCATCCTCCACGTCGCCGTCCCCTCGCTCACCGAGGACCTGCGCCCCGGCTCCACCGAGCTGCTCTGGATCGTCGACGCCTACCCCCTGGTCTGCGCCTCGCTCCTGATCCTCTTCGGCACCCTCGGGGACCGGGTCGGACGGCGCAGGGTCCTGCTGCTCGGTTACGCGCTGTTCGGCGTCGCCTCCGCGGTCGCCGCCCTCGCCACCGAGCCCTCCGTCCTCATCGCGGCCCGCGCGCTGCTCGGCGTCGGCGGCGCGATGATCATGCCCGCCACGCTCTCCATCCTCCGGGCGGTCTTCCCCGACCGGCGGGAGCGCGCCACCGCCATCGGGATCTGGACAGCGGTCGCCGCGATCGGCGCCGCCACCGGACCGGTCCTCGGCGGCTTCCTCGTCGAGCACTACTGGTGGGGCTCCGTCTTCCTGATCAACATCCCGCTGATGGCGCTGATCCTGCCGCTCGGCCGCCGTCTGCTGCCCGAGTCCCGGGGCGCCGCCGACGGCCCCTGGGACGTCCTCGGCGCCCTCATGGCCGCGGCCGGAGTGCTCGGCTGCGTCCTCGGCGTCAAGCGCGCCGGGGCCGGCGACCCGCTGCTCGCCCTGCCCACCGCCGGGCCGCTGCTGCTCGGCGCGGTGCTCCTCGTCCTCTTCGCGCGGCGGCAGAAGCGGCGCCCGCACCCGCTGATCGACACGGGCCTCTTCGCCCGCCCCGCCTTCACCACCTCGGTCGGCTGCATCGTCCTGGCCATGCTGGCCCTGGTCGGCCTGGAGCTCATCGCCGTCCAGTACCTCCAGCTGGTCCTGGGCCTCAGCCCCCTGGAGACCGGTCTCCGGCTCCTGCCGCTGACCTTCGCCGCCATGGCGGCCGGTGCCACCGGCTCGTACACCCTGCGCCGGATCGGGCCGCGCCGGATGGTCGGCTGGGGCTTCGTGCTCACGGCCGGGGCCGTGCTGCTGCTCGTCCTCATGGGGGAGCACGACCGGCCGCTGCTGCTCACGACGGGCTTCGTGCTGCTCGGCTTCGGCCTCCAGACCACGCTCTTCTCGGCGTACGAGTCGATGCTCAGCGAGGCGCCGCCGCGGAGCGCGGGCGGCGCGGCGGCGATCGGCGAGACCTCGTACCAGCTCGGCGCGGGGATGGGCATCGCGCTGCTCGGCAGCGTGATGAACGCGGCGTACGCCCCCGGTCTGCGCGGGGTCCCGGGGGTGCCGGAGGAGGCGGGCCGGGCCGCCTCGAACTCGCTCGGCGAGGCCTACAAGGTGGCCGACCAGCTCGGCGGCGCGGCCGGCGGCGCCCTGCACCAGGCCGCCCGGCAGTCCTTCGTGAACGGTCTGCACGTCACGCTCTTCGTGAGCGCCGCGCTGCTGCTCGCCGGTGCGCTGATGGCCCTGCGGCTGCCGCGGGTCATGGAGTGTCCGGTCGACCCCGAGGGTCCGGACGACCCGGAGGCGGCGGAGGCCGAGGGCGCGCGGAAGGTCCCGGACGGTCCGGTCCGGGGCGCGGAGGACACCGGGAAGGCGGGATCGTCCGGGGCGTCCGGGGCGCGGGTGCCCGCGACCCGGGAAGCGATCGAGCCCGCCGGCTCGGGAGGACGTCCGGCGCACTGACCCGATCCGTCGGGAGGTGCCCGGCCGGGCCGGCGGACCCGCTCAGCTCTGGTTGAAGAAACCGTCCTGCGGGCGCCGGCCGGAGTCGCTGACGATCTGGGTGTCGGCGGGGGTCAGCAGGAAGACCCGCGTGGCCACGCGCTCGATCGAACCGCGCAGGCCGAAGGCGAGGCCCGCGGCGAAGTCGACGACGCGCTTGGCGTCGTCCGGCTCCATCGCCGTCAGGTTCACGATGACCGGGACGCCGGCCCGGAAGAGCTCCCCGATGCCCCGGGCGTCCCGGAAGCCGTCGGGGGAGACGGTGGCGATCCGGCGGCCCCGCTCCTCGGCGGTGTCCGTGGCCACCCGGACCCGGGGGTCCGTCACCCAGGCGTCGCCGCTCTCGGCACCGTCGGCGTACTCGTCGTCGTAGTAACGCTCGTCGTTGTCCTCGACGAGTCCCAGCCAGGCACTTGCCTTGCGCACCGATCCCATCGACGCCTCCTTTCAACGCGGTCACTTGTGGTTCCGCATGTCCCCATCGTCGTCCATGATGCGGATCGCGCGCCAAGCGGATAAGCGCCGTGCAGGGGATTCGTGACGGTACTGGTGCAGAACGTGAGGACCGTTTCCTGGCGATTCGTCAGGAAACTTGCGGTATGCGGGCCCTGGGGAAGGGCCATGCAGATGAAAATATGAAAGTCGTGCCGGAAGAGTGACGATGGGCGCGTACGGGTGAACGGACCCGCTCGCTACGATGCCGCGAGACCGCTCGACGGTCCTTCGTACGGCCCTCCGTACGACCTTGCGCACGGTTTCCGGGCGGCTTCCGGGCGGCCCGGGTCCACGACTCACGGGGGAGTCCTTGTTCGGAATCGTCAGACCCTGCACGCACCGGCTCACCGACGGCCTCAAGACCGCGTGGACGGCCCACCTCTGCGGCCTCTGCCTGGCGCTCCGCGCCGACCACGGCCAGTTCGCCCGGATCGTCACCAACTACGACGGGCTCATCGTCTCGGTCCTGACGGAGGCTCAGACCGGCACCGTGGCGAGCGGCCGCCGCACCGCCGGGCCCTGCCCGCTGCGCGGCATGAGGACCGCGCCGGTGGCCCGCGGCGAGGGGGCCAGGCTCGCCGCCGCCGTCTCGCTCGTCCTCGCCTCGGCGAAGGTGCGGGACCACGTCGCCGACCGGGACGGCCTGTTGGCCCGCCGGCCCGTCGCCGCCGCCGCCCGCCGGGTCGCCCTCTCCTGGGACCGGGCCGGGGCCAGGACCGGCCGCTCCCTCGGCTTCGACACCGCCGTCCTCGTCGACGCCGTCGACCGCCAGACCGGCATCGAGGCCCTCGCCGGACCCGGCACGCCCCTGCTCCTCGTCACCGAGCCGACCGAGACCGCCACCGCCGCCGCCTTCGCGCACACCGCCGTCCTCGCGGGCCGCCCGGAGAACGCCGAGCCGCTCGCCGAGGCCGGCCGCCTCTTCGGCCGGCTCGCCCACCTCCTCGACGCCGTCGAGGACCAGGAGGCCGACGCGGCGAGCGGCGCCTGGAACCCGCTCACCGCGACCGGCACCTCCCGCGAGGAGGCCCGCCGGCTCGCCGACGACGCCCTGCACGGCATCCGGCTCGCCCTGAAGGACGCCCGGTTCGCCGACGGCAAGCTGGTCCACGTCCTGCTCGCGCACGAGCTGCGCACCTCGGTGGACCGCGCCTTCGCCACGACGACCTGCTCGCACGGGGCGCACGGCGCCGGACACGGGCCGGCGCCGGGGAACCCGTACGCCCCTCAGGGACCGGGCCCCGGCAACCCGTTCGCGCCCGGACCCGGCGGACCGGGCGGGCCCCACGCCCCCGGACCCGGCGGTCCCGGGGGACCCGGCGGGCCGTTCCCGCCCGGGCCGCCCGGACGGCGCGGGCTGATCGCCGGATGCGCCCTCTGGGTCGGCCTCGCCTGCACCTGCCAGATGTGCTGCGGGACCTACGAGGATCCCTGGAGCCGGGAGCGGCGCGAGGGTCTCTGCGGCCAGTGCGACCCCGGGAGCTGCTGCGACTGCTGTGACTGCTGCGGGAACTGCTGCTCCTGCGGCGAGGGGGACGGCGGCTGCTGCGACTGCAACTGCGGCTGCGACTGCTGACGGGCCGTCGGAAGACCCCGGCCGGGAGCGTTCCCGGCCGGGGTGCGCACCGCTACTTCTTCGGTGCGGGGATCTCCGGCGGGGAGATCTCCGAGCGCTCGATGCCCGAGCCCGTCACCCCCCACTTCCTCAGGATCCGGTCGTACGTCCCGTCGGCCTTCAGACCGTTCACCGCGGCCTGGAAGGCGGGCGCGAGCGGGGTGCCCTTCTTGAAGGCGAAGCCGACGTCGAGCCGCCGGTACTCGTTGAGGAACTTCATGTTCTTCTGCTGCGTCACCGCGTACCGCAGGCCGTTGATCGTGCTCATCACGACGTCGCTGCGCCCCTGCTGGATCGCCATCCAGACGGCCCCGACCTCGCTGTAGACGTTGATCTCGTACGGCTTCTCACCCGCCTCCGCGCACCGCCCCTTGTTCTTCTCCAGGGTCCGCTCGAAGGTGGTGCCGGCGTCCACCGCCACCTTCAGGCCGCACAGCTGCGTGAGGTCGGTGATCTCCTTCAGCGGGCTGTCGGCCCGGGCCGCGAAGCCCTGCCCGTCGTTGACGTACGTGACGAAGTCGATCGTCTTGCGCCGCTCCTCGGTCACGCCGAAGTTCCCGGTGCCCACGTCGTACTTGCCGCTGCCGAGAGCCGGCAGGATCGCCTCGAAGCCCACGGCCTCGCGCTTCAGCTCCAGGCCGAGCGCCTTCGCCACCGCCGCGGAGAAGTCGGCGTCCACCCCCACCACGGTCCTGCCGTCCGGCAGATAGGCCGAGCTGGGCGGGGTGGCCACGGAGGAGGCGACCGTGAAGCCGCCCCGCTGCCGCACGTCGGCGGGGAGCAGCTTCGCCGCGGCCTCGTTCTTCCTCACCCCCGCCACCACGTCCTCGGTGGGCAGCGCGCCCTTCCCCGCGCCCGGGGCGCCCGAGGCCCCGGCCGGCGCGGTCGCGGGATCGCCGCCCGCGCAGGCGGTGAGACCGAGCGCGGCGACGGTGATCAGGGCGAAGGCCAGGGTGGTGCGGGCGGGTCCGGAACTCGTGCGCGTGGTCATGGCTTCGGGTTCTCCAGGAATTTCTCGAACGGCAGCGGGCCGATCGTCTCGGGATCGGCGGACACGTCGAAGAGCGGCCGGTAGCCGCTCGCCAGGTAGAGGCCCCTGGCCTCCGGCTGGCGCGGCCCGGTCGTCAGGTAGATCCGGGAGTAGCCGCGGGCGGCGGCCTCCCGTTCGAGCACGGTCAGGACGCGGCGGGCGAGCCCGCGCCTGCGGTGCGCCGAGTGGGTCCAGATCCGCTTCAGCTCGGCGGTGTGCTCGTCGTAGCGGCGGTAGGCGCCGCCCGCCACGGGCAGCCCCTGCTCCAGGAGCAGCAGGAAGGCGCCGTGGGGAGGGGCGAACTCCTCCGCCGGATAGCGGCTCAGATCGTGCGCGGAGCCGTACCGGGTCGTGTACTCGTACGCCAGCTCGTCGAGGAGCGGGCGCGCCAACGGGTCGTCGGTCGTGGTCCGGCGCACGGACAGCGCGGACTCACGACTGGGCGTGAGAGGCATACGTCTCTTTCGGGCGAAGAGAACGGGGAAGGGTCAGGAGCGAGGGGAGGGGAGCTCAGTGCCGCGCGGGTGAAGGCGACGCCGGCGGGGTCCGGAAGGACACCGCGGGCGGGTGAGGAGCGGAGGAAGACGCAGAGGGTCGGCTCAACAGGAAGAGGACCACACGCGACCGAAGTCGATGTGGGAGCGCGTGACCAGCTGCTGCGAATGCATGGGCCCAGTGGAACAGGCATCCGTTTCCCCGTCAACCATGGTGAGACGAACGGCTCATATTCCGGACGGACTTGACAAGGCTCCGCTCGACGGCCGTAGCCTCACAGGGCGGACACCGGGCTGAGGGGCCCGGTCCCGCGCTCGCCGCCCGCCGTGCGTACGAAGGCGCACCCCGTGTGAACGCCCGCACGTTTCCGAGCGGAACGCCCATCCGCGTTCCCCGCGAACGTCACGGCGTGTTCCCGTGAACACCTTTCGCGTTTCCCGAGAACACCGTCATCGGTTCCCGCGTGCACTCCCGTGTTCGATCCGCCCCCTGGCAGCCACGGAGCCTTCGCATGTCGACACCCCTCGCCACCCTCGCCAAGGAGGCCGCGGCCCCGCCTCCGGCCGAACCAGCCCTCCGGATCGTCCCCGCCCGCCGCGCCGGGCAGTGGACCGCCGCCGGCGTCGTGCTCGTGCTGCTCGCGCTCGGCCTCGTCTCGGTCGTCCGCAACGAGGCCTTCCAATGGGACGTCGTCGCCCAGTACTTCACCTCCGCGTCCATCCTGCGCGGCCTCGGCCTCACCCTGTGGCTGACCGCCCTCGTCATGGTCCTCGGCTTCGCCCTCGGCACCCTGCTCGCCGTCTTCAGGCTCTCCGCCAACCCCGTCCTGCGCGCCGTCAGCTGGGGCTACATCTGGTTCTTCAGGTCCACCCCGATCCTGGTCCAGCTGCTCTTCTGGTTCAACATCGGGATGCTCTATCCGCAGATCCTCGGCGTGAACACCGTCAACCTCCTCGGCCCCCTCGCCGTCGCCGTCATCGGCCTCACCCTGCACGAGGCCGCCTACGCCGCCGAGGTCGTCCGCGGCGGCATCCTCTCCGTCGACCGGGGCCAGATCGAGGCCGCCGAGTCCCTCGGCCTCGGCCGGTGGCGCAGGCTCTCCCGGATCGTCCTCCCGCAGGCCATGCGCGCCATCGTCCCGCCCGCCGGGAACATGCTGATCGGCACCCTCAAGGGCACCTCGATCGTCTCCGTGATCGCCGTCCAGGACCTGCTCTACTCCACCCAGCTCGTCTACCACCGCACGTACGAGATCATCCCGCTGCTCCTCGTCGCCACCCTCTGGTACGTCGCCGTCACCTCCGTGCTCGGCATCGGCCAGTACTACGTCGAGCGGCACTACGCCCGCGGAACGGCCGGTGACCGATGAGCACCCGCCCCTCCCTCGTCGTCGTGGGCGCCGGGCCGCGGGGGACCGGCTTCCTCGAACGGCTCGCCGCCAGCCTGCCCGAGCTGTACGGCGACCGGCCCCTCGACGTCCACCTCGTCGACCCGCACCCGCCCGGCCCCGGCCGGATATGGCGCACCGAACAGTCCCCGCTGCTCTGGATGAACTCCCAGGCCGAGGACGTCACGATGTTCACCGACGAGACCGTGGACCTCGAAGGACCCGTCCGGCCGGGACCCACCCTCGCCGAATGGGCCGGCATCGACGGCCGCACCTTCCCCACCCGCCCCCTCCAGGGCGCCTACCTGCGCTGGGTGTACGAGCGGGCCCGCGCCGCGCTGCCCCCCTCCGTCACCGTCCACGAGCACCGCGCCGGCGCGCTGCGGGTCGGCGGCCCCCGCGAGGGACGCCAGCGGGTCTGGCTGGAGGGCGCCCCCGTGCCCCTCCCCGCCGACCTGGTCGTCCTCACCGTCGGCCACCTCGACGCCCGACCCGACCCGGAACAGCGGGCGCTCGCCGACTTCGCCGCCCGCCACGGCCTCGTCCACCTGCCGCCCGACTTCACCGCCGACAGCGACCTGAGCGCGCTCCCCGCCGGCGAGCCCGTCCTCGTCCGCGGCTTCGGCCTCGCCTTCGTCGACCTGATGGTGCTGCTCACCGAGGGCCGCGGCGGCCGGTACGAGGGCGAGGGCGACGACCTCGTCTACGTGCCCTCCGGCCGGGAGCCCGTCCTGTACGTCGGATCGCGCCGGGGCGTCCCGTACCACTCGAAGATCGGCTACGCCCTCGACGGCGAACGGCCCCCGCTGCCCCGCTTCTTCGGCCCCGAGCAGACCGATGCCCTGCTCGCCCGCGGCGGCCCGATCGACTTCCGGCGCGACGTGTGGCCGCTCGTCGACAAGGAACTCGGCTGGGCCCACTACCACCGGCTCTTCTCCACCCACCCCGAGCGGACCGCGCTGCCCTGGAGCGACTTCGAGAAGGCCTACGAGGCGGCCGAGCCGCGCGGCGCCGAACTCGCCGCGCTGGTCGCCGCCGCCGTCCCCGACCCGGCCGACCGGCTCGACCTCGACGCCCTCGACCACCCCCTGGAGGGAGCCCGCTTCGCCTCCGCCGAAGCGCTCCAGGAGGGCCTGCGCGCCTACATCGCCGCCGACCTCGACCGCCGCCACGACCCCGCCCACAGCGCCGACGCCGCCGTCTTCGCCGGACTGCTCTCCGCCTACGGACAGCTCGTGCGGCTCGGCTCGCGCCTGGACCCCGGCGGCTGGTGGCACGGCTTCTTCAGCTACCTCGCCTCCGGACCGCCCGGACCCCGCCTCCGCCAGCTCCTCGCGCTCTCCCGCGCCGGCGTCGTCCGCTTCCTCGGACCCCGCGTCACCGTCGAGACCGACGAGGAAAGCGGCCTCTTCCGGGCCTCCTCCGACGCCGTACCGGGGGAGTGGACCGGGGCCCGCGCCCTGGTCGAGGCCCGGCTGCCCGACCCCACCCTGGAGCTCACCGGCAGCCCGCTGCTGCGCGCCCTCCACGAGGAAGGGGCCCGCGCCACCGCCAGCGGCCTCCTCGTCGTCGACCCCGTCGACGGCCGGATCCTGGAGCGCGACGGACGCCCGCACCCGCGCCGCTTCGCGCTCGGCCCGCACACCACCGCCCGCGCCGGCGGAGCCTTCACCCGGCCCCGCACCGGCGGGGTCGCCTTCGGGCAGAACGACGTCACCGCACGGGCCGCGCTCGCCTTCCTGCGGGACCTGGAGTGTCGTCTCCCGGCCCCGCTGAGCGCCTGACCGGCGCCCTCCCCCCCCCGTACCCCGCCCTGCCTTTCTCCCGAGGAACCGCCATGGCTCTCACCAGCGACCCACCGGCCGCCCCGCTCACCGAGGAACCGGCCGCCCCCGCCGCACCGGCGGCCACCGACCTCGTGGTCGTCCCCGTCCGCCACCCCTGGCGCTGGGTGGCCGTCGCCGCCACCGCCGTCCTGCTCGTGCAGTTCGCCCACGGGCTCGTCACCAACCCCGGCTGGGAATGGGACGTCTTCGCCGCGTTCTTCACCACCGAGACGATCCTCAAGGCCGTCTGGGTCACCCTCCAGCTCACCTTCTACGGCACCGCCCTCGGCTTCGCGATCGGCATCGTGGTCGCCTTCATGCGCCTGTCGGCCAGCCCCTTCCTGCGCTCGGTCGCCTTCGGCTACATCTGGGCCTTCCGCTCCATCCCGCTCATCGTCCAGCTCCTCTTCTGGTTCAACCTCGCCTATCTCTACAAGGAGCTGAGCATCGGCATCCCCTTCGGGCCGAGCTTCTTCTCCTTCGACACGATGGGCCTGGTCGGCGAGATGAGCGCCGCCGTCCTCGGACTCGCCCTGCACCAGGCGGCCTACGCGGCCGAGATCGTCCGAGGGGGCGTACTCGCCGTGGACGAGGGCCAGTTGCAGGCCGCGGCCTCCCTCGGCATCCCCAAGCTCCGGCAGGCGCGCCGGATCGTCCTGCCGCAGGCGATGCGCTCCATCCTGCCCAACGCCGCCAACGAGGTCATCTCGCTCTTCAAGGGCACCTCGATCGTCTCGGTCATGGCGATCGGCGAACTCTTCTACCAGGTCCAGGTCGTCTACGGCCGCAACGGGCGGGTCGTCCCGCTCCTGATGGTCGCCACCGCCTGGTACATCCTGCTCACCACCGCGCTCTCCGTCGTCCAGCACTACGTCGAACGCCACTACGCGAAGGGGAGCACCCGATGAGCTCCGCCACCACCGAGAAGGCCCCCGCCGAGACCACCGCCAAGGTCGAGATCCGGTCCGTCCACAAGAACTTCGGCGCCCTGCACGTCCTGCGCGGCATCGACCTCGACGTGCGGGCCGGCGAGGTCACCGTCGTCCTCGGCCCCTCGGGATCCGGCAAGTCCACCCTGCTGCGGACCATCAACCACCTGGAGAAGGTCGACGGCGGCACGGTCAGCGTGGACGGCGTCCTCGTCGGCTACCGGCGCTCCGGGAACAAGCTCTACGAGCTGCGCGAGCGCGAGATCCTCAAGCAGCGCACCCGGATCGGCTTCGTCTTCCAGAACTTCCACCTCTTCCCGCACCTGACCGTCCTGGAGAACATCGTCGAGGCCCCCGTCTCGGCCCTCAAGCGACCCCGCAAGGAGGCCGAGGCCGCGGCCCGGAAGCTCCTCGAACGCGTCGGGCTCGACGACAAGGCGGAGGCGTACCCCAAGCAGCTCTCCGGCGGACAGCAGCAGCGGGTCGCCATCGCCCGCGCGCTCGCCCTCGAACCGGGCCTGCTCCTCTTCGACGAGCCGACCTCCGCGCTCGACCCCGAGCTGGTCGGCGAGGTCCTCGACGTCATCAAGGACCTGGCCGCCACCGGCACCACCATGATCGTCGTCACCCACGAGATCGGCTTCGCCCGCGAGGTCGCCGACACCGTGGTCTTCATGGACGAGGGCCGGATCGTCGAGCAGGGGCCGCCGGCCGAGGTGCTGGAGAACCCGCGCCACGAGCGCACCCGCGCCTTCCTCTCCAAGGTCCTCTGACCTTCCCCCTTCCCTCTCTTTCCCCTTCACCCACGACAGGAGCACCGTCATGAAGTCCCGCCGCACCCTCCTCACCGCCCTCGCCTCGCTCACCGCCCTCGGCGTCCTCACCGCCTGCGGCTCGGGCGACGCCGCTCTCAACGAGACCAAGCCCGAGGCGAAGAAGGGCGGCGGCATCAACCTGACCCCGGAGCAGAACCGCATCCACACCGCCAAGGTCGACGCCATCGCCGCCAAGCTCCCGGCGGCCGTACGGGAGAGAGGCACGCTCGTCCTGGGCGTCTCCGCGTCCAGCAATCCGCCGCTCGCCTTCCGCGCCACCGACGACAAGACGCTGATCGGCGTCGAGGTCGACATCGCCACCCTGGTCGCCGACGCGCTCGGCCTGAAGCCCGAGTTCAACGCGGTCTCGTGGGAGAACCTCTTCGTCGGCCTGGACAGCGGCAAGTACGACGGCGTCTTCTCCAACGTCACCGTCACCGAGGAGCGCAAGGACAAGTACGACTTCGCCACCTACCGCCTGGACGACCTGGCCTTCGAGGCCAAGAAGGGCTCCGGCTGGACGGTCAAGGGACCCGAGGACGTGGCCGGGAAGGCGATCGCGGTCGGCTCCGGCACCAACCAGGAGAAGATCCTCGTCGACTGGTCCGCGCAGAACGAGAAGGCCGGGCGCAAGCCGGTCGACATCAAGTACTACCAGAACACCTCCGACTACTACCTGGCGCTCCAGTCCGGCCGGATCGACGCCTACCTCGGCCCGAACCCGGTCGCCGCCTACCACGTCCTCGCCTCGGGGCAGACGGAGGTCGTCGGCAAGTTCTCCGGTGCGGGCGCCGGGCTCCAGGGCAAGATCGCGGCCACCACGAAGAAGGACAGCGGCCTCGTCGCCGCGTACGCCGCCGCGCTCGACCACGTCATCCAGAACGGCACCTACGCCCAGGTCCTCAAGCGCTGGGGCCTCGACGGCGAGTCCGTCCCCAAGTCGGAGATCAACCCGCCGGGCCTGCCCCGCACCAAGAACTGACCCGCACCGAAAGAACCGCGGCGGGGCCGGTCCACCCGGCCCCGCCCCGCGGAACCCTCCCGAGAGAGACCGCATGACCAGTACCCGACCGCTCCACCTCGCCGCCGAGCTCGTCCCGGGCTCCGGCCGGGCCGACCCGGGCCCGGACACCGCCGCGCGCACGGTCGCGCTCGCCCGCCTCGCCGAGGCCGCCGGGCTCGACTTCCTCACCCACGACGACTCCTTCGCCCGGCCCGGCCTCGACGCGCTCGCCGTCCTCGCCCGGGTCGCCCCGGAGACCCGCTCGATCGGGCTCGTGCCGACCGTGACCACCACCCACACCGAGCCCTTCCACGTCCAGGCCGCCGTCGCCACCCTCGACTGGGTGAGCCGGGGCCGGGCGGGCTGGCGGATCGGGGTCTCCCCGACCGGCGCCGAGGCCCGGCTCTTCGGCCGCCGCCCGGCCCCGCCGACCGCCGAGCTCTGGCAGGAGGCCGGGGAGGTCGCCGAGGTCTCCCGCAAGCTGTGGGACAGCTGGGAGGACGACGCCGAGATACGGGACGTGGCCACCGGGAGGTTCGTCGACCGCCGCAAGCTGCACTACGTGAACTTCCAGGGCGCGACCTTCTCCGTCAAGGGCCCCTCGATCGTCCCCCGGCCCCCGCAGGGCAACCCGGTGACCGTCGTCGACGCCACCCGCCCCGCCGCCCGGGAGACCGCCGCCCACCACGCCGACGTGGCCCTGATCGGCGCCGCCACCGCCGAGGAGGCCGCCGCGCTCCGCGCCGAACTGCACCGGGGCGCCCGCGCCCACGGCCGGGACCCCGGGCAGCTGCGCGTCCTCCTCTCGCTGACCGTCGACACCGACGCGTACGAGGGCGGGCCGGGGGCGCTCGCCGGACTGATCGCGGACTGGCACGGCGGCGGGGCCGTCGACGGCTTCCACCTCGTGCCGGCCGTCCCGGAGCGGGACCTGGAGCGGTTCGCCGCCGTGACCGTGCCGCTGCTCGGGGACCGGGGCCTCTTCCGTACGGCCTACGCGGGCACCACCCTCCGCGACCACCTGGGACTGGCCCGCCCCGAGAGCCAGTACGCCACCGGCCCGCGCGTCGCCACGGGAGCGGGCGCATGAGCACTCCCCGGCCCCGCAAGCAGGTCCACCTCGCCGCGCACTTCCCCGGCGTCAACTCCACCACCGTCTGGGCCGATCCGCGCTCCGGCTCGCAGATCGACTTCTCCTCCTTCGCGCACCTCGCCAGGACCGCCGAACGCGGCCTCTTCGACTTCTTCTTCCTGGCGGAGGGGCTGCGGCTGCGCGAGCACGCGGGCCGCATCCACGACCTCGACGTCGTCGGCCGGCCCGAGTCGATCACCGTCCTGAACGCGCTGGCCGCCGTCACCGACCGGCTCGGCCTGGCCGCCACGGTCAACGCCACCTTCAACGAGCCCTACGAGCTGGCCCGGCGGCTCGCCTCGCTCGACCACCTCAGCGCGGGCCGGGCCGCCTGGAACGTCGTCACCTCCTCGGACGCCTTCACCGGCGAGAACTTCCGGCGCGGCGGCTACCTCGACCGGGCCGACCGCTACACCCGGGCCGCCGAGTTCCTCGCCACCGCCCGGGAGCTGTGGGACTCCTGGACCCCGGAGGGCGCCCCGGGACCCTTCGCCCACAGCGGGCCGCAGTTCCGGATCGACGGAGAGTTCACCGTCCCGCGCTCCCCGCAGGGGCATCCGGTCGTCATCCAGGCCGGGGACTCGCCCGAGGGCCGCGAGTTCGCCGCCTCCGGCGCCGACGTGATCTTCACCCGGCACTCCACCCTGGAGGCGGGCCGGGCGTTCTACGCCGACGTCAAGGGCCGGCTCGCCCGGTACGGCAGGGAGCCCGGCGACCTGAAGATCATGCCGGGCGTGACGTACGTCCTCGGCGACACCGACGCCGACGCGCGCGAGAGGGCCGCCGGGATCCGCGCGCAGCAGGTCTCCCCGCAGAACGCGATCCTCGCCCTGGAGCAGGTCTGGGGCCGCGACCTGTCCGGCTACGACCCCGACGGGCCGCTGCCGGACGTCGACCCCGACCCGGACTCGGCGCTCGTGCAGGGCAGGGTGCGGGTCGCCGACCCGATCGGCACGGCCCGGAAGTGGCGGGCGCTCTCCGAGGCCAAGGGCCTGTCGATCCGGCAGACCGTCATCGAGTCCACCGGCCGCCACTCCTTCGTCGGCTCCCCGGAGACGGTCGCGGCGGCCCTGGAGGAGTTCGTCGCCACGGACGCCGCCGACGGCTTCATCCTCGTCCCCCACCTCACCCCCGGCGGCCTCGACGACTTCGTCGACCGGGTCGTCCCCCTCCTCCAGGAGCGCGGGGTCTTCCGCACCGAGTACACCGGCACGACGCTGCGGTCCCACCTCGGGCTCCGCGAGCCCGTACGAAAGGTCTGAGAAGCATGAGCACGGATCCACGGCAGGACTGGCGGGAGTGGCACGAGACGCGCGAGGCCTCGGTCTCCGCTCCGTACGGCCTGCTCTCCCTCACGGGCAACCACTGGCTCTCCGATCACCCGGAGGGGCGAATTCCGGCCGTTCCGGGGGAGTGGCGGGCGGACGGCGACGAGGTGGTCCTGACGGCGACCGGAGAGGACGGCCTCACGGTCGACGGGAAGCCGTTCACCGGCACCGTCCGGCTCGCCGCCGACCAAGGTCCGGCCGAGGACTCCCGGGTCGCGGCGGGGGAGCGGCGGATCGTGGTGCTGCGGCGCGAAGGGGAGTGGGCCGTACGGGACTTCGACCCCGACGCGGAGACGCGCCGCGCCTTCCGGGGCATCGAGGCCACCCCGTACGACGAGCGCTGGGTGGTGCCCGGCGTCTTCCGCCCGTACGGGGAGACGCGCAGCGTGCGGGTCGAGAACGCCGACGGCCGGGAGCGGGGCCTCGGCCTCGCCGGCGAGCTGGTCTTCGAGCTGGACGGCGACGAGCGCACGCTCCAGGTGGCCGTCGAGGAGGGCGGCTCGCTGTGGGCGGTCTTCGCGGACGCCACCAGCGGGCACGACAGCAACCGCTTCCGCTTCCTGAAGCCCCCGGCCCCGGCGGCGGACGGCACGGTGACGGTGGACTTCAACCGGGCGGTGCTGCCGCCGTGCGCCTTCGCGGACCACTTCCTCTGCCCGTTCCCGCCGCCGGGCAACACGCTCGACGTCGCCGTCGCGGCGGGGGAGCGGCGGCTCGCACCGGCCTGATCGGCGGGGGAGCGGCAGCGCGTACCGGGCTCGCGGGGCTGATCATCAACCCCCTGGTGGTGTGCGGTAGTTGACGGCTGTACGGCCGAAAGGCGCCCTTGCGGCGTGAAGTCGTACGGCCGGAGACTCCCCCACAGCGCAGGCCCCCGGGCCGCGCCTCACGGGCCCGACCCCCCACGGCGGGCCCCCGATTCCTTTCGGGAGGAACGAGAAGTGAGGACCACGCGCACCACCCCCACGAGAACGATCCGGCTGCTCGCCGTCACCGCCGGTCTCGCCGCCGCCGCGGCGCTCGCCGTCCCCACCGCGAACGCCGGCACCACCGATGCCACCGGGTCCGCGGGCGTTTACAGCGCCGCCGCCCTCGCGGCGACCGGCGACGCCGTCCGCGCCGCCGACGTGGCCGGCACCGCCTGGCACGTCGACACCGCCACCGGCCGGCTCGTCGTCACCGCCGACTCCACCGTCAGCCAGGCGGAGATCGCGAAGATCAAGGAGCGGGCCGGGACCAACGCCGCCGCCATCAAGGTCGAAAGGACCCCGGGCCGCTTCAGCAAGCTGATCTCCGGCGGCGACCCGATCTACGCCGACGCCGGCTGGCGCTGCTCCCTCGGCTTCAACGTCCGGGACTCCGCGGGCAACTACTTCTTCCTGACCGCCGGACACTGCACCGACGGCGCCCGCACCTGGTACGCCAACTCCGCCAAGACCACCGTCCTCGGGACCACCGCCGGGTCCAGCTTCCCGGGCAACGACTACGGCCTGGTCCGCTACACCAACGCCTCCATCGCCAAGCCCGGCACCGTCGGCAGCGTGGACATCACGAGCGCCGGCAACGCCACGGTCGGCCTGTCGGTCACCCGCCGGGGCTCCACCACCGGCATCCACAGCGGCACCGTGACGGGCCTCAACGCCACCGTGAACTACGGCGGCGGTGACATCGTCTCCGGCCTGATCCGCACCAACGTCTGCGCCGAGCCCGGCGACTCCGGAGGCCCGCTCTACTCGGGCAGCCGGGCCATCGGCCTCACCTCGGGCGGCAGCGGCAACTGCTCCTCGGGCGGGACGACCTTCTTCCAGCCCGTGACGGAGGCGCTGAGCGCGTACGGCGTGAGCGTGTTCTGACGGACGCGCCGGGGCGGGCGGCCCCGGCACGAGGACGGGAAGGCCCCGGCGCTTCGGTGCCGGGGCCTTCCCGTGTCCCGGCGCGGCCCCATCCTCAACTGCCGCATTATCAGATGGTCATGACGGCGCATCACTTTTTACCGACGCGTAACTTCCCAGTCGAGGCTACCCGTGCGTAGCTTGGCTGAAGCGCATCCCCACTTGTGGTCCGGACCGCAGGGCGTAGCACCCCACCTTTCCCCTTGAGCCGCAAGGAGATCGCCCGATGCTGCCCTGGAAGCACGCCGTCAGAGCGCTGTCCGTCCTGCTGCTGACCGCCGCCGCCACCCTCGCCCCCACCGCCGCCTCCGCCGCCCCCGACCGGGCCGGAACCATCGCTGCCGCGCCCAGCCGTGGCTGGAACGACTTCTCCTGCAAGCCCTCCGCCGCGCACCCGCGCCCCGTCGTCCTCGTCCACGGCACCTTCGGCAACTCCGTCGACAACTGGCTCGGCCTCGCGCCGTACCTGGTCAACCGCGGGTACTGCGTCTTCTCGCTCGACTACGGGCAGCTCCCCGGCGTGGCCTTCTTCCACGGCCTCGGTCCCGTCGAGGCCTCCGCCGGGCAGCTCGCCACCTACGTCGACCGGGTCCTCGCCGCCACCGGCGCCCCCGAGGCCGACCTCGTCGGACACTCGCAGGGCGGGATGATGCCCCGCTGGTACCTGAAGTTCCTCGGTGGTGCCGACAAGGTGAACGCGCTGGTCGGCATCGCCCCGAACAGCCACGGCACCACCCTGCTCGGCCTCACCGGGCTCCTGCCGTACTTCCCCGGGGTCGAGGACCTCATCAGCTCCAGCACCCCGGGCCTCGCCGACCAGGTCGCGGGCTCGCCCTTCGTCACCAAGCTCAACCAGGGCGGCGACACCGTGCCGGGGGTCCGCTACCACGTCATCGCGACCAAGTACGACGAGGTCGTCACGCCGTACCGCTCGCAGTTCCTGAGCGGCCCGAACGTCACCAACGTCCTCATCCAGGACAAGTGCGCGCTCGACCTGTCCGAGCACGTGGCGATCGGCACGGTGGACCGGGTCACCTTCCACGAGGTCGCCAACGCCCTCGACCCGGCCCGCGCGACTCCGACCACCTGCCTCTCCGTGGTCGGCTAGCGGAGCGCCCGGTACGCGGCCGGGGCCCTCGGGAGAGGCCCCGGCCGCGCTCGTCTTCGCTCCGTCGGCCCAATGGACACGCCCTCTGATGGCGCAGTGTCACGGAATGAGCACTAATTGTCATCAGGTGTGCGTTTCTTGCGCATCGCGAGACAGCCATGGTGGACGCCCGAGGGGCGTTCACGGACGGAGCCTGTGACACATGACCACCGAACTGCCCCAGACCCAGCCCGCAGAAGACGGCACGGAAGCGGAAGCGGAGGCGGAGATACGCCCCTTCGCGGGAGCCGTACCGGAGCCGCCGGTGGACGAGGCACCGGAGGAGACCGGGGCCGCCGGGGAAACCCCGGAGCGGGACGCGCCCGACGACGGGACCGGCGACGCGCCCGCTGACACGCTCGACGGCGAGACCGGTGACGAGGCGGTCCGCACGCTCCTGACCACGGCGGCGACCGAGCGCCCGGTGGAGGAGGTCGCCGCGCTCGTGGCCCGGCTCCAGGAGACCGGTGAGCTCTCCAGCCCCGCCGACGTGGCGCTCCGCGCGGCCGCCGTCACCCGCCCCCTGGACGAAGTACGGGAACTGGTCGTCCTGTTGAACGCCTCCGGGTACGACCTCCACGAGGCCGAGACCACGCTGCGCGCCGCGGCGGTGGGGCGGCCGATCGAGGACGTGGTGCGGCTCGTCGGCATCCTCGGCACCGAGGACACGGCTCCGCCGGCCGCCCGGGCCGCCGCCCCGGACGCCGCCGCTCCCGCCGCCCCCAAGCGCCCCCGGGGCGCCGCGCGGCGGACCCGGTCGCCCCTGGACGGCGCGCTGGCCATGGGCCCCGGCAGCCACAGCACCTCCCCGGCGCTGCGGTCGGTACTGCGCTGGCCGGCGGCGCTCGCCCTGGCCGCCTGCGGTCTCGTCCACCTGCCGACGGACCTCACGGGCCTGCGTGCGGGCGGTGACGCGGAGACGCTGTCCGTGGTCGTCACCGTGCTCTGCCTGGTGGGCGCCGCATGGCTCGCGGCGCGGGACACCCTGGTGGCCTGGGCGGCCGCCGCGGGCCTCGGCGTCGCCGTCATCGCCCTCCACGGGGTCGCGACCGCCCGCACCGCCGATCTGCTGAGCGGCAGCCTCGGCGCCACGTCCGCCTGGGCGAAGGCGCTGGCCCTCCTGGGCGCCGTGGCCGTCGTCGCCCTGGCGGCCTCGGTCGTGGTGCGGCACACGAGAACGGCCGGCGCGGCGGACAACGCCTGACGCGCGGGTCGCCGCCCGGGAGCGGGAAACCGCCCGGGCGGCGACCGGACGCTCAGGCCCGGCGGCGCCGGGCGGTCCCGAAGAGCACGGCCGCACCGGCCGCGAGCACGGCGGCGCCGCCGATCGCGAGGTACGGGGTGCTGGAGTCCCCGCCCGTCTCGGCCAGCTCCACACCCGAACCGGAGGTCCCGGCGGGCGCGGGCGCGTTGGGCTCGGCGGGCGCGGCGGAGGACGGCGCGGGGGCCTTCGTCCCCTCGCCCGTCTTCTCGCCCGTCCCCTCGGTCCCGGCGCCCGTGTCCCCGGCGCCGGTCGCCGGGTCGTCGTCCCCGTGCCCGCCGTGCTCGACCGAGGACTGGTCCTTGCCGTCCTGGATCTGCTCGTCGGTGGGCGCGGAGGCGCTCGGCGCCGGAGAGCCGCCGTCCTGCCCGAACACCACGTCGGAGCAGGTGTAGAAGGCCTCGGGGGAGTCGGAGCGCTGCCAGATCGAGTAGATCAGGTGGCGGCCGGACTTCTTCGGCACGGTCCCCTGGAAGACGTAGTCGCCGTTCTGCATCCCCGGGTCGGTCACCGTCAGGAACGGCTTCGCCTCCAGGTCCGACCACTTCAGTGGCTTCGACGGGTCGTACCCGTCCTTCGTCACGTACAGCTCGAACGAGCCCTTGTGCGGCGCGGTCCCCTTGTAGTGGAAGGTGTGCGCCCCGGAGCTCAGCCTGCTCGCCGGCCAGTCGGCCCGGGCCAGGTCGAGCCCGCGGTACTTGTCGTTGCCCGCGCTGCACAGCTTGCCGTCCGGGATCAGCTGCCGGTGCTGTCCGGCGGCGTTCGCGATGTTCACCGCGTTCCAGTCGTAGAACGCCTGCGTCCCGCTCGCCGCCACCGCCGCCTTGCAGGCCGCCGACTGCGGCGACTCCGGCCCCTCCGCGTAACAGGCCGAGACCCGGCTCACCGGATCCGTCATCGACCCGTGCGCGAACGCGGGCGCGACCGAAAGCCCGGACAGGGCCAGCACGGTACCGACGGTGACGACTGCGGCGGAACGACGAGAGGTCATGGGAGGACAGCTCCTTCACGGGGACGAGCAAGGGGGGTTGCCCAGCAAGCTAGCCCCCCGAAACCCCGAAAACCCCCAGGAGAACCGGCAGAGGCCCATCCTTAGGGCCCCTTTAAGGAGCCACTAAGCGACGGCTGAGGAACCGTCCCGGCCGGCCCCCGTCAGCCCAGCCGCCGGTACCGTCGTTCCGGGCGGCCCGTGCCGCCGTAGCGGAGGGTGACCTCCGCGCGGCCCGTTTCCGCGAAGTATTCGAGGTAGCGGCGGGCGCTGACGCGGGACAGGGAGCCCGCCTCGGCGCACTCCGTCGCCGAGAGGCCCTCCGGGTGGGCGCGGAGGACCGCGTCGACCAGGTCGGCGGTGGGGGCTGCGATGCCCTTGGGGAGTTCGCGGGAGCCGCGCGGGCGGGCGCCGAAGATCTGGTCGACGTCCTCCTGCCGGGCCTCGTCCAGATCGTCGAGGCGGGTGCGCAGCGAGGCCACGTGGCGGAGCTGCTCGTGCAGCGCCGCCTGGCTGAACGGCTTGATCAGATAGTGCAGCGCCCCCGCCCGGAGCGCCGAGCGGATCGTCCCCGCGTCCCGCGCCGCCGTGATGAAGAGCGCGTCCGTGGCGTGCCCCGCCGCCCGCAGCTCCCGCAGCACCCGGACGCCGTCCATGTCGGGCAGGAACACGTCGAGCAGCACCAGATCGGGCCGCAGCCGCCCGGCCGCGCGCAGGGCCTCGGCGCCGCTGTGCGCGACCCCGGCCACCGTGAAGCCCGCCACCGCCGACACGTAGCGGCAGTGCAGCTTGGCGACCATGAAGTCGTCGTCGACCACCAGCACCTTCGTCACGCCGACCCACGCTAGGTCCCGACCACAACGACCACAACGTCCGTTGGTTGCGGAAGAGAGACAGCTTCTTCACGCGCGGGCAACATGTGGGCCACCTCACACCCCCTTTCCCTCCTACCTGAGAGGCGGCACACGTGCGGTTGCGCACCCCCTTCGCCCTCCTCGGAGCGGCGCTGCTCGTGCTGGTGGGTCCGCCGCTGCTCAGCCCGGGCAGCGGCTCCGACACCGGCACGCGGATCCCCGGCCTGCGCCTCATGGTCCCCAACACCCCCGGCGGCGGCTACGACATCACCGCCCGCACCGCCGCCAAGAACGCCGAGGAAGCCGGACTCACCGGCGACGTCGAGGTCTTCAACCTGCCCGGCGCGGGCGGCACCGTCGGCCTCACCCGGCTCGTCGGCGAACGCGGCAACGGGCGCCTCGCGATGTCCATGGGCCTCGGCGTCGTCGGCGCCGTCCACACCAACAAGACCCCGATCACCCTCGCCGACACCACCCCGATCGCCCGGCTCACCGAGGAGCAGGACATCGTCGTGGTCGCCAAGGACTCCCCGTACAAGACGATCCGGGACCTGCTCGCGGCCTGGCGGAAGGACCCCGGCAAGCTGCCCGTCGGCGGCGGCTCCTCGCCCGGCGGGCCCGACCACCTCGCCCCCATGCTGATGGCCCGCGCCGCCGGGATCTCCCCGAAGGACGTCAACTACGTCCCCTTCGACGGCGGTGGCGAACTCCTCGCCTCCATCCTCGGGAACAAGGTCGCCTTCGGCGTCTCCGGCGTCGGCGAGTACCTCGACCAGATCGAGGCCGGCGAGCTGCGCCTGCTCGCCGTCACCGGCCCGAAGCGCGTCCCCGGCCTCGACGCCCCCACCCTCCGCGAGGCCGGACTCGACACCGAGTTCACCAACTGGCGCGGCATCGTCGCCCCGCCCGGCCTCTCCGACGCCGAGCGCGACAAGCTCGTCGCCCTCGTCACCGCCCTGCACGGCTCCCCGCAGTGGCGCGCGTCGATGAAGACCCACGGCTGGGACGACGCCTTCCTCCCCGGCGAGCGCTTCGGCGCCTTCCTCACCGAGCAGGACCGGCGCGTCGCCTCCGTACTGAAGGAGCTGGGACTGTGAAGCCGACCGTTCGCACGAAGCCGACCGTTCCCCCCTGGCTGCGCGGACGCTCCGAACTCGGCGTCGGAGCCCTCCTCTTCCTCCTCGGCGTCCTCGTCCTCACCGACGCCCTCACCCTCGACGACACCGTCACCGGACGCGGCCCGGTCGGCCCCGCCACCGTGCCGCTCGTCGTCGGCTGCGGCCTCCTCGTCGTCTCCGTCCTGCTCACCGTCGACGTCCTGCGCGGCGGCCGCGGCGAGGCCGAGGGCGGCGAGGACGTCGACCTGACCGAACCCGCCGACCGGCGCACCGTCCTGCTCCTGGCCGGCGTCTTCCTCGGCTTCGCCGTCCTCATCGGCCCCGTCGGCTTCCCCGTCGCCGGCGCCCTCCTCTTCTGGGGCGCCGCCCACGCCCTCGGCAGCCGCCACCTCCCCCGCGACCCGCTGATCGCGGCCGGCCTGTCGCTCCTCACCTACGTCGTCTTCGACCGGCTGCTCGGCGTCCCGCTGCCCGGCGGCCCCCTGATGGGAGTGATCTGACCCGTGGATTCCCTGAACTCCCTCATCGACGGCTTCGGGACCGCCCTCACCCCGGCGAACCTGCTCTGGGCCGCCCTCGGCGTGCTCCTCGGCACCGCCATCGGCGTCCTGCCCGGCATCGGCCCCGCCATGGCCGTCGCCCTGCTGCTCCCGGTGACCTACGGACTCGACCCGACCGGCGCCTTCATCATGTTCGCCGGCATCTACTACGGAGCCATGTTCGGCGGCTCCACCACCTCCATCCTGCTCAACACCCCCGGCGAGAGCGCGGCCGTCGTCGCCGCCATCGAGGGCAACCCGATGGCCAAGGCCGGCCGGGGCGCGCAGGCGCTCGCCGCCGCGGCCGTCGGCCACTTCGCCGGCGGCATGATCGGCACGATCCTGCTCGTCGTCCTCGCCCCGACCGTCGCCGCCCTCGCCGTCGACATCGGCGCCCCCGACTACCTCGCCCTCATGGTCCTCGCCTTCATCGCGGTGACCTCCGTCCTCGGCTCCTCCCGCGTCCGCGGCCTCGCCTCCCTGCTCATCGGCCTCACCATCGGCCTGGTCGGCCTGGACTCGATGACCGGACAGCAGCGCCTCACCTTCGGCTCGCTCCAGCTCGCCGACGGCGTGGACGTCGTCATCGTCGCGGTCGGCCTCTTCGCCATCGGCGAGGCCCTGTGGGTCGCCGCCCACCTGCGCCGCACGGCGGGCGAGGCCATCCCGGTCGGCCGCCCCTGGCTGGGCCGGGAGGACGTGAAGCGCACCTGGAAGCCCTGGCTGCGCGGCCCGTTCATCGGCTTCCCCTTCGGCGCCATCCCGGCCGGCGGCGCCGAGATCCCGACCTTCCTCTCGTACGTCACCGAGAAGCGGCTCTCGAAGCACAAGGAGCAGTTCGGCAAGGGCGCCGTCGAGGGCGTCGCCGGACCCGAGGCGGCGGCCTCCGCCTCCGCCGCCGGGACGCTCGTCTCCATGCTGACCCTCGGCCTGCCCACGACCGCCGTCGCCGCCGTGATGCTGGCCGCGTTCCAGCAGTACGGCATCCAGCCCGGACCGCTGCTCTTCGAGCGGGAGCCCGACCTCGTGTGGGGCCTGATCGCCTCGCTCTTCGTCGGCATGGTGCTGCTGCTCGCGCTCAACCTGCCGCTCGCCCCCGTCTGGGCCAAGCTGCTGCGCATCCCCCGCCCGTACCTCTACGCCGGCATCCTCTTCTTCGCCGCCGTCGGCGCGTACGCGGTGGGCGGCGAGGCGCTCGACCTGGTCGTCCTGCTCGTCATCGGCCTGATCGGCCTCGGGATGCGGCGCTACGGCCTGCCGGTGCTGCCCGCCGTCATCGGCGTCATCCTCGGACCGGCCGCCGAACAGCAACTGCGCCGCGCCCTCCAGATCAGCGACGGCGCCCTGACCGGGCTCGTGAACACCCCGTTCTCGATCACCGTGTACGCGGTCGTCGCGGTCCTGCTCACCTGGCCGCTCCTGCGGCGGGCGTTCCCCCGGCGCCCGGCCCCCTCCCCACCGAAGGGATGAACTTCGGCCATCTGACGGCCGGATCCGGGTATCCCTGGCGGGCAGTACCATCCCCCACCCCGAAGGGACCCCCCTCATGCGCGTCCGGCTCGTTCTCGCCGCAGCCGCCCTGCTCACCGCCGCCGTCGCCCCCCTCGCCCACGCGGGAGGGGCCGACGGCCACCACGCCGCCGACCGGCCCACCGGGGCCTCCGTCCGCGACGGCCACTTCACCAACGGCCTCTTCGTCGACGCGTACGGAACCGTCGCCGACGACGCCACCGTCACCCTCTCCGGCACCTACCGGTGCCTGGACGACAGCGCGGGCCCCGTCTTCGTGAGCTCCACCCTCGTCCAGGGAGACCGCTCCACCGGCATCGGCGGCACCCGGGCCGTCTGCGACGGACACCTCCACACCTGGACCAACAGCTCCGTGGTGAAGGACCCCGCCTACGTCCCCGGCGCCGCCCGCGTGGAGGCCACCCTCCTGCAGCTCAGCGGGACGGGCCTGCCGCTGCCCCGCTTCCTCGCCACCGAGAAGACGGACGTCGAGCTGCGCTGACGCGCCCCCTACCGGGGCCCGTCCAGCAGGTCGACCAGACCGGCCCGGCCGAGCGCCGCGAGCTCGTCGAGGGCGGCGACGGCCCGGGCCGCCGCCTCCGGATCGGAGGCGGCGAGACCGCTCGCCGCGAACTCGTCCTCGTCGAGCCGCAGCACCTCGCTGCCGTCCGCCGACACCCACAGGTCCAGGTCCAGGTCCTCGACCACCACCCCGGCCCCGCCGATCACGGGCGGCCGGGTGACGTCGCAGTACCAGCCCTTGAGGGAGCCGTCGGCGGACCACACCTCCTTGACCGTGAACCAGCGGTCCCGCCAGTAGTGCTCCACGAAGACGTCGCCCGGCTCGAACCGCACGAAGCCGAAGTCCCGCACCCCCTCGGCCGCCCACGGCGCGCGCACCGAGAGCCGGCCCGGCTCCGCCACGAGCACCTCGGCCGGATAGCGGATCTTCGTCCGGCCCGCCTTCGTCAGGGTGACCTCAACCGAGCGCCCGGACATGCCGCACCTCCGTCGCCGCGATCGCGTACCCGAACCACCGGTTGATCGCCAGCATCGGCCCGTTGCCCGTGTCGTTCCCGGTGAACGCCTCCGTACAGCCCGCCTCCCGGGCCCGGTGCAGGGACGCGTTCTTCACCAGCTTGGCGAGCCCCCGGCCCCGGAAGGCCGGCGCCGTGCCCGTCATCCCCGTGTTGTACCGGCCGAGACCGTCCGTCTGCGCCACGCTGAACGCGGCCGGCACCCCGTCCACCACCGCGACCGTCGTCAGCGTCCGGTCGAGGAGGGGGTGCTCCCAGGTGGTCTCCAGCCAGTGCGCGTAGTCGTCCATCGCGACCGACACGTCACCCGGCTCGTCCGCGGTCGTCACCGCGTCCAGCTCGAACAGCGGCCGGGGATCGGCCGCGAAGTCCTCGGCCGTCACCAGCTCGACGCCCGGGGGCGGCGCCTGGAGCGGCGGCAGCCCGGCCCCCGCCAGGTCGAGCCGGAGGAAGTGGGCCGAGCGACTGGGGGAGTACCCCCGCCGCTCCGCCCAGCCCCGGTGCTCCGGCGCGTCCAGGACCCAGCTGTAGAGGGTGCGCGCGCCGTGCGCGGCCAGGTGCTCCTCGGCGGCGCGCAGCAGCAGCGTCCCCGCGCCGCGCCCCTGGTGGGCGGGGTCCACGTACACGTTGAGGGAGCCGATGCCCGGCTCCGGCGAGTCGTGGGCGATCCGCAGCTGGACGGTTCCGACGACCTCGCCGTCCCCGTCCCCGTCCACGGCGACGAACGGGCGCGCGTGGCTCCCGGGATGGGCGTGCGCCCAGTCGAACAGGAACTGTTCCGCGGTCGCGAGCATGAAGGGGAGGGCGGCACGGCGGACACGGGCGTAGCCCTCGGCGTCCCCGGGCCGTACATCACGGACGATCACAGTCATGTGGGCGCACGCTACGGGCAGAGCGCGCACCGCCGCCTCCCCTTTTCCGGCGGGGTGGGGGCAGAATCGGCGGGTGACACTCACCATCGTCGTGGACCACGAATCCACCACCGCTCCCTACGAACAACTGCGTGCCCAGATCTCGGAGCGGGCCCGGTCGGGCGGACTGCCGGTCGGCTACAAACTGCCGACGGTACGGGGACTCGCGGAGCAGCTGGGGCTCGCAGCGAACACGGTCGCCAAGGCGTACAAGGCGCTGGAGGCGGACGGGGTCATCGAGACGCGCGGGCGCCACGGGACCTTCGTCGCCGCCGCCGGGGACGCGGCGAGCCGCCGGGCCGCCAGCGCCGCCGCCCAGTACGCCGAGGAGACCCGCCGCCTCGGCCTCAGCCGCGAGGCCGCCGAGGCGGCGATGAGCGAGGCCCTGCGGGCGGCGTACGACAGCTAGCGCCCCCGGAAGAGCGCCACTCCTGTAGCCCCTGGCCACAGATGCGACCTTTGGCTACAGGTACAACCCCTGGCTGCAGGTACAACCCCTGGTCACAGATACAGCCCCTGATTACAGGTACAGCCCCGCCCCCGCCGTGCGGGGCTCGGGAAGGTCCGCCGGGGGCGTGCCGCGACGGAGCGCGAACAGCTCCGCCAGCGTCGCGCCCTCGCGCGGCACGTCCTCCTCGCGCCCGAGCCACGCCACCGACTCGGCCCGGCTCAGCGGCCCCACCTCGATGCGGGCCAGGCAGCGGCCCGGCCGGACCACGGCCGGGTGCAGCCGCTCCAGGTCCTCGTTGGTGGTGACCCCGACCAGGACGTTCCGTCCCTGCCCGAGCAGGCCGTCCGTCAGGTTCAGCAGCCGGGACAGGGCCTGCCCCGCCGTGTGCTTCGCCTCGCCCCGGATCAGCTCGTCGCAGTCCTCCAGGAGCAGCAGCCGCCAGCGGCCCTTCGCCGTGCCCTCGTCCTCCCCGATGGCGATGTCCATCAGATAGCCGACGTCGTTGAAGAGCCGCTCCGGGTCGAGGACGCAGTCCACCTGGCACCAGTCCCGCCAGGACCGCGCCAGGGTCCGCAGCGCGGACGTCTTGCCGGTCCCCGGCGGCCCGTGCAGCAGCAGGAGGCGCCCCGCGATGGAGTCGGGCGTCACCTTCATCAGCCGGTCCATGGAATCGGCCACCGGCGCCGCGTAGTTGGGCCGGACCTCCTCCCACGTCCCGGCGCTGATCTGCCGGGTGGTGCGGTGCGGGCCGCGCCGGGGCGACACGTACCAGAAGCCCATCGTCACGTTCTCGGGCTGCGGCTCCGGCTCGTCCTTCGCCCCCTCCGTGGCCTCGCCGAGGATCCGCGTCGCCAGCTCCGCGTCCGTGGCCGTCACCGTGACGTCCGCGCCCCGGTTCCAGCGGGAGACCAGGAGCGTCCAGCCCTCGCCCTCGGCGAGCAGGGCGCTGCGGTCGTCGTCCTTCGAGGCCCGCAGCACGCGCGCGCCCGCCGGGAGCAGCGTGGCCTCCGGCTTGACCCGGTCCAGGGTGGTGCTGTGGGAGTGGGGCTGCTCGCCGGTCGCGAAGCGGCCGAGGAACAGCGCGTCGACGACGTCCGACGGCGAGTCGCTGTCGTCGAGGTTCAGCCGGATCGGCAGCGACCGCTGCGGTGCGGACGGTACCGGTGGGGTGTCAGCCATGGCGCCCATGATCCGGCAACCGGGTGCGCGGCGCACCGTCTTTTGGGCGGGGCGCGCCCCCGGTCGCCGGAGTGGCGGTACGTCAGATCCAGTGGCCGCGCAGCGCGCCCCGGGCGCGCCGGGCGAGCGCGTACCCCTTCGTCAGGGCCCGGTCGGCCGCGAAGTTCCGCGCGATCGCGCGGCCCTCGATCAGCCGGACGAACTCCTCGATGCCGGTGGACCGGCGCACGGTCACCCGTTCCAGGGCGTACGGCCCCTGGCGGCGGCGGGCGAGCGCGTTGCCGACGGCGAGCGCCTGGGCGAACCCGGCCTCCCGGACCGCCCGGCGGACCCGCCGGCTGGAGTACCCGTACGGGTAGGCGAAGGAGACCGGCGCGGTGCCGAGTTCCTCGCCGACGATCTCCCGGCAGCGCAGCGTCTCGAACCGGAGCCGTTCCGCGTCGAGCTGGTCGAGCTGCGGGTGGCTGTGGCTGTGGCCGCCGATCTCCGTTCCCGCGTCGGCCAGTTCGCGCACCTGTGCCCAGTCGAGCATGGTGTCGAGGGCGCCGCCCCCGTCGTGCTTGCCGCGCAGCCAGCCGGTGGAGACGAAGACGGTGCTCGCGAAGGAGTGCTTCGCGAGCACCGGCAGGGCGTGCCGGTGCACGCCCTCGTAGCCGTCGTCGAAGGTGACGAGCAGCGGCCGGGCGGGCAGCGGCGTCCCGTCCCGCCAGGCGGCGGCGAGCCCGGCCGTGGTCAGCGGGGTGAACCCCCGCTCGGCGACCGCCGCCATCTGCGCGGCGAACGCCCCGGGCGTGACGGAGAGGCCGAGGGCGGCGGGGGCCGGGTCCCGGTCGACGGCGTGGTACATGAGGACGGGGACGGGCGTGTTCCCGGAGGCGCCCGTCACGAGGCCACCTCTTCGGCGGCTTCGTTACCGCTCCGTCCGGCGGCGCGTCCGGTGGCGTGTTCGCCGGCGCGTCCATCGATGTGTTCGTCGGCGCGCTCGTCGGTGCGTTCGATCGGGCCCCAGGAGAAGGTGGTGCCGGAGCGGCGGGCCCGCAGCTGTCCGAGGGCGTAGCCGCCGGCCGCGAGGGCCACCCCGGTGACGATGGCCCCGGCGCGGCCCGCGCCGCCGGAGCGGCCGCGCAGCGCGTCGCGCACTCCGCGCAGGACGCCGGCGGGCAGCACCCGGGTGGTGTAGCGCCGCTCGGACTCCAGGCCCTTCTGCGCGCCGACGCTCCGCGCGACGAGCGCCTTGGAGAGCCCCTCGGCGTACACCCGGGTGCGGAAGTAGCCGAAGCGCTCGCGGGCGGCGGGCACCTTGTGGTGGATGACCGCCCGGTCGTCCATGAGCAGCACCGCCTCGGGCAGCGCCTTGGAGAGCCGGATGCACAGCTCGGTCTCCTCGCCGCCCAGGGGCCGCCGGTCGCCGTCCCGGCCGATGCCGGTGGCGAAGCCGCCCGCCGCGTCGAAGGCCGTACGGCGGAAGGAGGCGTTGCCGCCGAGCACGTTCCGGACGGGGACGCGGCCCGGGGCCAGGCCCCGGTACGTACAGCCGACGACCCAGTCGAACTCCTCGGGGAACCAGGCCGGGCGGTGGCCGGACGCCCAGGCGGGCAGGGTCCGGCCGCCGACGGCCATGACGCGCGGGTCGTCGTAGGCGGCGGCGAAGTGGTGGAGCCAGTCCCGCTCGGCGACGGCGTCGTCGTCGAGGAAGGCCACGAACTCGCCGCGGGCGGCGGCGATTCCGGTGTTGCGGCCGGCGGAGAGGCCGCGGGGGCCCGCGTTGGCGAGCACCCGCACCTCCTCCCGGAGCCGTGCGTCCGCGTACTCCTCGGCGAGCCGTGCGCGCAGGCGCTCGTTGTGGTCGACCACGAGGAGCGTCTCCAGCGGCGGCAGCGACTGCTTCCGCACGGAGTCGACGGCGGCGAGGATGTCCTCCCACCGGTCCTCCGTGTAGACGCAGACGACCACCGAGAAGCCGTGTGGGGACGTGCCGTCGCTCAAGACACCTCTCCCCGGGGGACGTTCACCGAGAAGGGGGCGGGCCGGCGGCGGGCCGCCTTGGCGAGGGACTTCTCCTTGAGGATGACCTTCAGGACCCGGATGCCGTCGCGCACGGCGTTGAGGTTGCTGACGCCGTGGATGCGGTTGTACTCGTGGCTCGGCACCTCCTGCACCTTGAGGCCGGCCTTGACGACCCGGATGTTGATCAGGGTCTCGATCTCGAATCCGGTGCAGTCGAGGGTGATCTTGTCGAGGCAGTGGCGCCAGAAGGCGTTGTAGCCGTAGCAGAGGTCGGTGTAGCGGGCGCCGAACTTGCGGTTGACGAGCGTGCAGAGGGCCCAGTTGCCGAGTCTGCGGATGGTCGTCATGTCGTCCGTGCCGCCGCCGTTGGCGAAACGGGATCCCTTGGCGAAGTCCGCGCCGCCGACGAGGGCGGAGACGTAGGAGACGATCTCCTGGCCGTCGGCCGAGCCGTCCGCGTCGACCATGACGATGATGTCACCGGTGCAGGCGGCGAAACCGCTGATCAGCGCGTCGCCCTTGCCCTTTCCGACCTGCTTGACGACCTTGACGTCCGGCCAGAGTTCACGGGCGACGTCGACCGTGTTGTCGGTGGAATTTCCGTCGACGAGGACGACTTCGTGAATCCAGTCCGGCAGCGTCTTGAAGACGTACGGAAGATTTTCGGCCTCGTTCATCGCGGGAATGACCACACTCACCGGCGGAGCGATCGCCAGATGCGAGGTGATGGCCCGGTACTGGGCGGCTATTCGACTCGGCTCGGTCAATTCTTGGCCCGTGGCGGCCGGGCGCAGGAACGAGCTCATGGGTCTTTTTTCCCTCTCGTCCGGTGGGCCGCCCACCCCTTGGGCGGTCCGATGGTGTGTCCGGTTCGAAAGGGGGGTTCTCGCCATTCCGCGCGGAAACGATCACCTTGCGGGACCGGCGAGTTGGCATGGCTGGCCGCGCGGTACCCGCGACTCGGCGCACGTTCGAACACCGAGCACGGCACCCCCCTACCGCGCCCCCACCGGAACCACCGCGACGCTAGAGCCCTCCCCTGAGCCGCTTTGCATGATGGACCGGTGCGGGTGAGATGTACGACGGTATTGATGAATGGGACTGTATGGCAAGTCCCGGATCTGTGGCCTGCTTTTCCGTAGTTTGACGGAGCTTCAGCGGTCGGATACGCGCTCGGCCCGGTCGGATTCGATCAATCCGACGATGCGTCGGAGGGTGGTGGGGCAAGGGCGTACTCCTGTGCATTGATGTGTGAACGTGTCGCGATCCCGGGGTTTCGCGAGGCGAAAAGCGGGAGTGGAGCGTCCGCTTCCTCTACTGGCTGGATTTCGATGGTCCATGACGGAGGATCGAAGGAAGTTCACCCCCAGTTTTGACATGGACACTTCCGGGGCGGCGGATCCGCTGCTACTACCTGGTAACGCAGAGATCCTGCTACAGGGAGGTTCCATGAGACTGTCCCGATTCACCGCCCTCTCCTCCTCGCTCCTCCTCGGCGCCGTCCTCGCCCTCACCGGGGCGGGCGCCGCCCAGGCCGCGGAGAGCGCCGCCCTCGACTACGTGGCGCTGGGCGACTCGTACTCCTCCGGCGTGGGAGCCGGCAGCTACGACAGCGCCAGCGGCTCCTGCAAGCGCTCCACGAAGGCGTACCCGGTCCTCTGGAAGAACGCGAACGCCCCCTCCTCGTTCGCCTTCACCGCTTGCTCGGGCGCCCGAACGGGTGATGTGACCGCGAATCAGCTGGGACCGCTCTCGGCCGCCACCGACCTGGTCTCTCTCACGATCGGGGGAAATGACGCCGGTTTCGCCGACGTCATGACGACCTGTGTGCTCCAGTCCGAGTCCACCTGCGTCAATCGCGTGAATCAGGCCAAGGCCTACGTCGACTCCACCCTGCCCGGCAAGCTCGACTCCGTGTACAACGCGATCAGGAACAAGGCGCCCAACGCCCGTGTGGTCGTCCTCGGCTACCCGCGCTTCTACCAGCTGAACGGCACCTGCGTCGCCGGCCTGAGCGAGGGCGAGCGCCGGGCCATCAACGGAGCCTCCGACCACCTCAACGCCGCCGTGGCCAAGCGCGCCGCCGACCACGGCTACACCTTCGCCAGTGTCGTCTCCGCCTTCACCGGACACGAGATCTGCTCCGGCTCGGCCTGGCTGCACAGCGTCAACTGGCTCAACATCGGCGAGTCGTACCACCCGACCGCCGCCGGACAGTCCGGCGGCTACCTGCCGCCCTTCAGGAACGCGGTGTAGCCGGTACGCCGTCCGCCCCCGTGGCGCCGGGACCGGCCGGAACGGTGCTCGTGACACCGCCCGGCGCACCCGGACCGGCGCCCGGCCCGTCGTCCCGCACCACGTGGTAGACCAGCGCCCCCACGATGAGCAGCGCCCCGACGATCCCGGCCACCAGGACGGGGACCCGGCGGGGCGCCCCGCGCTTGCGGGCGGGCGGAGCGCCGTGCGCGGAGGCCGTGTTCTCGCCGTCGCCGTGGGCGCTCGGGCGCGGGGCGGGTCCGGGTCCGGTACGTGGTGCGTCGTCGTCCCTCCGCGAGCCGCCCGTACCCTTTCGCGAGCTCCCCGCGTCCTTCCGTGAGCCGTCCCCGTCCGCCCCCGCGCCGCCCGCGGGCGTCCGTGCGCCGCCCGCGGGCGTCCGTGCGCCGCCGCCCGCCACCCGGCGCAGCTCCCGCTCGGCCCGGTCCGCCGTCACGGCGTCCTCCGGCCCTTCGCCCAGGAGCGCGTCGATCACGGCGCCCAGCGGCCCGGACCGGTCGTCCGCGGCCGTCTCCAGGAGCGCCCCCAGGGAGCGCAGCTCCGCCGCCGGGCCCGCGTCGTCCTCCGGCGCGCCGCCGAAGCCGGTGACGACCACCCGGCCGTCGTTCCCCAGGAGTACGTGCTCCGCCCGCACGCCCGGGTGGGGGACGCCGGCCTCCCGGGCCGCCCGCAGTCCGGCCAGGACCTCGGCGCCGACGCGCGCGGCCTCGCGCGCGGGCAGCGGCCCGCCCGCCTCCAGGGTCTCGGCGAGAGTGAGGCCCCGGACCAGCTCCGTCACCACCCAGGGCCGGCCGTCCTCGGTGACCACGCCGAGGACCCGTGCGACGGAGGGGTGGGAGACCCGCGCGGCGGCCCGCGCCGCGCGCTCCCGCCGCGCGTGCAGCAGGGGCGCCTCGTCCGCCGGGAGTCCGGGCGGCACCCGGGAATCCTTGAGGGCCACCTCGTGGCCGTCCGTCTCGTCCAGGGCGCGCCAGACGGTGCCCGTCGCCCCCTCGGCCAGGACGTCCAGAAGCCGGTAACGACCCGCGATCACCGTCATGGATCCACGGTAGCCGAGGAGGGCCCTCCCGGCTCCCGGCCCGCACCGGACCGGCTGCCGGACCCCGTCGTTGGATCTTGGTGGCGGAGATCACACGGGCCTCCGTGCCTCCGGGGGGCACTCCGGAGTGCAGGATGGTTCGTGACGGTTCGACAGGTGTTCGAGCCCTGTCCAACTCGCCCTGGAATCACACGTATTCGGAGGGTGACCGTCAACCCCCGTACGGGTGCGTTGAATCCCCTCGCCGGGATACACGGGTGTCATGACGGGGCGATAGGGTTAACCTGCCCGGGTCGGGTGCCCTTGTACGGGTGGGGAGTGACATGGAACAGATAGCAATGCGCAGCAGGCCGCGAGTGCCTGCCATCACCTGCGGGAGCAGCGCGACCAGTTCGCGGCTCGACCGTCATCTCGCGGTGCTCGGCGGACCCGCCGTGCCCCAGCGCGAGGTGGCCGAGGCGACCCTGCTGATGAGGGAACTGACGACGCGTACGCACGAGACGCCGGTGCACGGCCACCGCAGCCGCAGCGCCCGGGTCTCGCTCTTCGCACCGCTCCGCCGACTCCGCCGCTCCCTCTTCGGCACCCGCCGCTAGCCCGCCCGGGTCCCGGCCGCCCGTACGGCCCCGACCACGACTCCGCCGGACGTGTCCCCGCCCGTCCGGCGTTCGTCGTGTCCGTACCGGCTGTTCTCGCCGGCCCGTCAGGCGACCACGCCCGCGTTCCTGAGCTCCTTCACCTCCGCCTCCCGCAGCCCGAGCCCCGCGAGCACCGCGTCCGTGTCCTGCCCCAGGGCCGGGATCCGGTCCATCCGGGGCTCCGGCGCGTCCGGGAAGACGATCGGCGGGAGCAGCGTCCGCAGCGGCCCGACCGGCGACTCCACCTCCCGCCACCGGTCACGGGCCGTCAGCTGCGGATGGTCCGCCAGCTCCGCCACCGAGTTGAGCCGGGCGCAGGCGATGCCCGCCGCGTCGAGCCGGGCGAGCGCCTCCTCCGCCGTCAGCGGGGCCAGCGCCGCCGCGACCGCCGCGTCCGTCGCCGCGCGCCCCGCCACCCGCGCCGCGTTCGTCGCGAAGGCCGGGTCGTCGGCGAGGCCGGGCCGCCCGAGCACCTGCCCGGCGAGCCGCCGCCACTCCCGGTCGTTCTGCACGGAGAGCAGCACCAGGCCCCCGTCCGCCGTCGGATAGGCGTCGTACGGGGCGATCACCGCGTGCGCGAGCCCCGTGCGCGCCGGGGCCTCGCCCCCGTGCGCCCCGTGGTGGAGCGGATGCCCCATCCACTCGGCCAGCGCGTCGAGGAGGGAGACCTCCACCGGCCCGCCCCGGCCGGTCGTGCCGCGCCGCACGAGCGCGGCGAGGACGCCCGAGAAGGCGTACATCCCGGCGGCGATGTCGGCCGCCGGGATGCCCGACTTGACGGGCTGCTCCGGGGTCCCGGTCACCGACACGAGGCCCGCCTCGCACTGGACGAGCATGTCGTACGCCCGCCGGTGCGCGTACGGCCCCTCCGCCCCGTATCCGGAGACGTCCACCGCGATCAGCCGGGGGTGCGCGGCGCACAGGGTGGCGGCGTCGAGGCCGAGGCGGGCCGCGGCTCCCTGCGCGAGGTTCTGCACGAAGACGTCGGCGCCGGCCGTCATCCGCCGGACGAGGGCCAGGCCCCGGGGGTCCTTGAGGTCGATCGCCACCGACTCCTTGCCGCGGTTGCACCACACGAAGTGGGAGGCCAGGCCCCGGGCGGCGGTGTCGTAGCCGCGGGCGAAGTCGCCGCCGTCGGGGCGCTCGACCTTGACGACGCGGGCGCCGAGGTCGGCGAGCTGGCGGGTGGCGAAGGGCGCGGCGACGGCCTGCTCGACGGCGACGACCGTGATTCCTTCGAGGGGGAGTGGCTGAGTGCTCATGACCGCCCTGCCTACCCTGCCGGACCGGCCCCTGTCATCAGGGGACGCGTCACCCGGCCCCCGTCGTCCCGCCGCGGTCACAGCAGCACGAACTGCCCCTCCGGGCCCTCCTCCCGGTGGTCCAGTACGGACGCGGGGCGGCGGGCCCGGGCGGGCGGCGGCAGCACCCCGGCGGCCCGCAGCGCCGTCGCGCCGTCCTCCGTGCCTTCCCCGTCCGCCGCGTTTTTCGAGTTTTCCGCCGCCCGTGCCGCGAGGGCCGCCCGCTCCGGCTCCCGTGCCCCGAGCAGCGCGAGCACGGTGATCAGGTCGAGCAGCTCCGAGGTCCACTCCTGCGGCCAGGCGGCCGGGCCGATCGCCTCCAGCGAGCCGGGCTCCGCCGGAGCGGTCCGGCGCGCGAACCACTGCTCCAGGACCCGCGCCCCGCCCACCCGGAACTCCCAGGCCTCCGCCGGTACGGGGGAGATCCGGCCCCCGTCGAGGACCAGGGCCTCGTCCTCGGAGTCGTACGCCATCGTCGTCGGACGGGCGGGGACCGCGGCCCGCACGTAGGGGCGGCGGCCGCCCGGAAGGCGGGGCTTCGTCCCGTTCAGGGCGCCCCGCAGCTGCACGTCGAGGAGGTCCCGGCCGAGCGCCACGCCCGCCGTCCAGACCTCCGGGCCCGCGGGGAGGGGGACGCGGCACCCGGCGGGGGAGGGGCGGGCCGCCGCCACCGTCCACGCCAGCCAGTCGAGGGCGTCGGCCTCCTGCCCGTACCGCCGCCGGAGGAAGTCCAGGAGTCCGGGCGCGAGGTTGGGCTCGTGGCCGCCGGGGCGGCGGAACAGCGGCCGGATCCGGCCCGGGCGGCCCGCCGGGGAGCCCTCCGGCAGCGCGGCCGTCACCAGGAGCGCGGGCCCGGCCGCCCCCGGCACGTACCCCTGCTCGACGGCGAACAGCTGCGGCTCCCCGGCGACCCGCCACAGCTCCGGCCGGGCGGTGTCGATCAGCCGGTGGTCGGGGAGCAGCCACTGCTCGTCGAACGGCCCGTGCGCCACCCGCACCGGCGTCGGGCACGGGCCCGCCTCGCGCGCGAACCGCACGGTCCCGGTGCGCTGTCCGGGCAGCGAGGCCACCGCGCTCGCCGGGGTCCGCGCCCGGCTGGGCCGGAACAGCGCCTCCCGCTCGGCCCCCTCGGCGGCCACGAGCCGGTCCCAGCGGGTCCGCAGCGTCCGCGCGTCGGGGGCGACGATCCAGGAACGGCCGAACCGCGGCGGGGCCACGGACCACGGCATCAGCTCGTCGAGGAGGGGCGCGTCCTGCGGCCGGGCGTCATCGGTCACGCCCCGCATGTTAATGACCGCCGTCCGTGCGGCTCCAGGGCGTCAGTGCGCCTCGACCGTGACCGTGAACGAGAAGCGGTCGCCGCGGTAGCGGATGCGGGCCACGTCGACGACCCGGCCGTCCTCGTCGTAGGTCACGCCCGTGTAGTGGAGGATCGGGGAGAGCAGCGGGACCCGGAGGAGGCCCGCCGTCTCCGGGTCGGCGAGGCGGGCCTCGACCGTGTCCGTGATGCGGCTGATCCGCACCCCGACCACGTCCCGCAGCACCTTCGTCATCGGCCAGCGCTCCAGGTCCGCCGGGTCGATCGCGGCGGCGAGCGCGGGGAGCACCGCGTTCTCCGCCCAGTTCGTCGGCTCGCCGCTCTCCCCGTCGCTGCGCAGCCGCCGGTACGCCACGACCTCGGGCACGTCGGGGAAGTACTCCGCGAGCTCCCCGGGCACCGGCTCGGCGCCGTGCCCGAGGACCGTCGTCCGCTCGCCCGACTGCTGGGCCACGATCGCGTCGATCGAGCCGAGCAGCCGGCGCGGGGTGGAGCGGCGGGCACCCGGCTCGATGAAGGTGCCGCGCCGCCGGTGCCGGCTGATCAGGCCCTCCTCCTCCAGCTCCTTGAGGGCCTGGCGCATGGTCAGCACGCTCACGCCGTAGTGCGCGGCGAGCTGCTCCTCGGTGGGCAGCCGCAGCGAGGCGTCGGGCGTGCGGCCCAGTATCGAGGCGCGCAGCGACTGCGAGACCTGGTACCAGAGCGGCAGCTTGCGGTTCAGGACCAGCGAATCGGGAGCGAAGGCGGTCACGGGTCCTCCGTACGAAGGCTACGAACTTACGGCCGGGACGTTACGGCCGGAAATGGCGCTCCAGACCCTGCCACACGTCGTCGTACCCCTTCTGCAGATGGTCGGCGTTCGCGGCCTGCGGGGTCGCGGTCACCGGCCAGCGGGTCTCGAACATGAAGGCCAGGCCGTCGTCGATCTTCTGCGGCTTCAGCTCGGCGGCGCTGGCCTTGTCGAAGGTCTCCCGGTCGGGGCCGTGCGCGGACATCATGTTGTGCAGCGAGCCGCCGCCGGGCACGAAACCCCCCTTTCCGGCGGTCTTGGCGTCGTACGCGCCCTCGATCAGGCCCATGTACTCGCTCATCACGTTCCGGTGGAAGTACGGCGGCCGGAAGGTGTCCTCGCCGACCAGCCAGCGCGGGGCGAAGGCCACGAAGTCCACGTTCGCCAGGCCGGGGGTGTCGGTGGGCGAGGTGAGGACCGTGAAGATCGACGGGTCGGGGTGGTCGTAGGAGATCGTCCCGATGACGTTGAAGCGGTGCAGGTCGTAGACGTACGGGGTGTGGTTGCCGTGCCAGGCGACGACGTCGAGCGGGGAGTGCCCGTACGTCGCGGACCAGAGGTTGCCGCAGTACTTGTTGACCACCTCGACCGGACCCTCGACGTCCTCGTAGGCGGCGACCGGGGCCCGGAAGTCCCGGGCGTTGGCCAGGCCGTTGGCGCCGATCGGGCCGAGGTCGGGGAGCTGGAAGGGGGCGCCGTAGTTCTCGCAGACGTAGCCGCGGGCGGTCTCGTCGAGCAGTTCGACGCGGAAGCGGACCCCGCGCGGGATCAGCGCGACCTCGCCGGGGCGGGCGGCGAGCAGGCCCAGCTCGGTGCGGAGCAGGAGGCCGCCGCGCTCGGGGACGATCAGCAGCTCGCCGTCCGCGTCGCCGAAGACCCGCTCCATGGAGGCGTTGGCGTGGTAGAGGTGCACGGCCATGCCGGTGCGCTGGGTCGCGTCGCCGTTGCCGCCGAGCGTCCACAGACCGGCCAGCCAGTCGGTGCCGGGGGCCGGGTCGGGCAGCGGGTTCCAGCGCAGCCGGTTGGGGTCGGGCACGGTCTCGGTGAAGGGGGCGCCGCGCAGCGCGCCGTTGTCGATCCGGGCGTACGGCGGGTGCGCGGCCGACGGGCGGATCCGGTAGAGCCAGGAGCGGCGGTTGTGCGACCGCGGCTCGGTGAAGGCGCTGCCGCTGAGCTGCTCGGCGTAGAGGCCGAGGGGCGCGCGCTGCGGCGAGTTGCGGCCGTGCGGCAGCGCGCCGGGGATCGCCTCCGAGCTGTGCTCGTTGCCGAAACCGGTGCTGTAGGTGAGCGCCTCGGCCGTCTTCCTGGCCTGCTCCGTGGTCATCGCCCGCTCCTGTCCTGAGCCCGCAAAAGAATCCTATGGGAGACCATAGGATTCCGCGCGGCTCGCGTCAACGGTGCGCCGGGCTGCGGCGGATGGAAGCGGCGGTGGGGAGGCGTCGCGAACCGATGCGTGCGCGAGGGGGTCAAAAAAGATGAACATTGCTCTACTCTCACGCGCATGTCCCGGACCCGAAGGTTCGTCCTCGCGCTCTCGGTCGTGCTCGCGGCGCTCGCCGCGGCCCTGTTCACCGCCCCCGGGGCCCAGGCCCACGAGGAGCGGCCCGTCACCTTCCCCGACGGCTCCGGCAGCGTGCCGAAGCTCCGCACCGGCGAACCCGACCTCCTCGTCTGCAAGACCGACCGGGCCGACTTCGCGCGCCGGATCTCCGGCTTCCCGGCCGCGCTCAAGACCCGCAACCTCGCCCTCTTCGAGCGCTGCGCGGCCTCCGGACACCGCCACCTCCAGCAGGCCGTCGACGCCGTCGACCGGCCCGGCCTCACCATCGCGATCCTCCCCGGCCGCTACGAGGAGGAACCCTCGCAGCCCCCGCCCACCGGGGCCTGCGCCTCCCTCGACGCCCCGGACTCCGCCCTCGGCTACCAGATCCTCAGCTACGAGCAGCAGCGGCAGTGTCCGCACAACCAGAACCTGGTCGCGATCCTCGGCAAGAAGGACCTCCAGATCGAGGGCACCGGAGCCTCCCGCCTCGACGTCGTCATCGACGCCAAATACCAGAAGCTCAACGCGATCCGGGCCGACGGCTCCGACGGCGTTTACTTCCGCAACTTCACCGCCCAGCGCACCACCTTCAACTCGCTGTACGTCCTGGCCGCCGACGGCTTCGTCATCGACGACGTCCTCACCCGCTGGAACGACGAGTACGGCTTCCTCACCTTCGCCTCCGACCACGGCCTCTACAAGAACTGCGAGTCCTACGGCAACGGCGACTCCGGCATCTACCCCGGCTCGGCCTCGAACATCAACGACGGCCGCGGCTACGACGTCCCCCGCTACTCCATCGAGATCACCGGCTGCCGCAGCCACCACAACATGGTCGGCTACTCCGGCACCGCCGGGGACTCGGTCTGGGTCCACGACAACGAGTTCGACCACAACATGGGCGGCGCCTCCATGGACTCCGCCTTCCCCGGCCACCCCGGCCTGCCCCAGAACCACGCCCGCTTCGAACGCAACCTGATCCACGACAACAACCAGAACTACTACCGGTACGTCGCCGACGGCACCTGCGCCAAGCCCCCCGTCGAGCGCGGCTACGAACGGGGCGTCGTCTGCCCCCAGATCTCCATGCCGCCCGGCACCGGCATCATCACCGCCGGAGGCAACTGGAACCTCTACGAGGACAACTGGGTCTACGGCCACCAGCGCACCGCCTTCTACCTCAACGCCGTCCCCGCCTTCATCCGCGGAGAATCCGCCTGGGGCAAGCAGACCGACACCTCCCACCACAACCGCTACGCCGGCAACCACCTCGGCGTCGACCGCTCGGGCGCCTCCCGCCCCAACCGCACCGACGTCTGGTGGGACGGCCAGGGCGGCGGCAACTGCTGGCAGGCCGACGCCGGCGCCACCAGCCCCGGCGCCCCGCCCGAGTGCGGCGCCCGGCGCGGCGAGGTCTCCGGCACCGCCGACCGCCTCGTCGGCGAACCCGTCAAACTCGCCCAGCTCCTCGTCTGCGCCGACTACGACGTCCAGGCCCGCCGCCTCCCGGCCGGCTGCGACTGGTACGGCGCCCGGGGCCTCCAGCGCGTCGAGACCCAGCTCGCCCTCGGCACCGCCCTCGTCCTCGCCCTCACCGGCGGCGCCCTGTGGTGGCGACGGCTCCGCGGCTCCCGCCTCGCGGGCGCGGCCACCCTCGTCGGCCTCGCGGGCCTCGCCCTGGACGTGGCCGGCTCGACCCTCGCCCTCACCCCGACCGCCGTCCCGGCCCTCGCGCTGCTGCTCACCGGCGTCTGGTGGACCCTGCTCGGCCTCACCCTGCGCCCCACCCGCCCCGCCTTCGCCCTGACCACCCTGACCCTCGGCGCCCTCACCCTCCTCGACGCCTTCGACAAGGCGGTCCTCATGATCCCCGGCATCCCCGTGAGCCCCGCCTGGCTCCGCCTCCTCCTCGGCGTCGTCTGGATCCTCTGGGCGGTGGTGGCGGCGGGTGCGCGCCCTTCGACCGGAGAGCCGGTCGAACCCGGGAGTGTTTCCGCCCCCACCCGTACTTCCGCCACCGGCCCCGGCCCCGGCCCCGTGGGCCCACAGGCCCCTGATGTCCGCCCGCAGCACGGGGAGGGGTCCGCGTGATGCGCACCGCCGGGGCACCGCCCCTCGGGCGCCGGTTCGGTGGGCTCTGTCTGGTGTTCGTCCTGGCCGCCGCGCCGGTCCTCCCGGGCTGCGGTGGCCGGGCCACCACCCACCACAAGCCCGGCACCAGCCATCAGGAGGCCACTGGCGGCAGCGGCACCCTGCTGCCGGCCCGGGACGAGGCCGGGCACCGGCTCCGGGAGCTTCCCACGGCGGAAGCGCCCGCCGTCCGGGCCGAGGTCCGCCCCGATTCCGAGGGCGGCTGGAACGTCCACCTCACCGTGGAGAGGTTCCTCTTCACCCCGGAGAGCACCGGCGGCGCGGCCGTCCCCGGCCGGGGCCACGCCCGCCTCCTGGTCGACGGCCGCGAGACCGGCCGCCTCTACGGCCCCTGGGGGTACGTACCGCCCGGCGCCCGCACCCTGACCGTCCGGCTCCACGCGGACGACCACACCGTCTGGGCCGCCGACGGCGCTCCCGTCCAGGCCACCGTCCCCCTGGCCGGAGCCTCCGTCTCCTCCATCCCCTCCGTTCCACCGAGCTCCCGCCCAGCCGAGTCCACCGCCCCGGCCGAGCCCGCCGGGGCCGAGCGGACCGTCACCCTCACCATCACCGGCAAGACCGTCCAACCACCTCCCTCCCGCATCGAGTTGAAGAAGGGCGAACGGCTCACCCTCCGCGTCACCAGCGACCGCGACGACACCCTCCACGTCCACGGCTACGACCGTGAACTGCCGCTCGCGGCCGGCACGCCCGCCGCCCTCACCCTCACCGTGGACCGCACCGGCCTCTTCGAGGTCGAGACGCACGATTCCGGACTCGTGCTGACCCAACTCGTCGTCCGATGACCACGGCCCTCGCCCACTCCCTCACCTCCGTCCACTCCCTCCCGGCCCTCGCCCAGGCCCCCGCTCATGCCCACGCCACAGCGTTCCCCCTTCCGCTCGCCCACGGCGTGGGCTCCCAGCACGACCTCCCCCTCTCCCCCTTCTATGCCTACGTCGGCGCCTTCACCGCGCTCCTCGTCTCCTTCCTCGCCCTGGGCCTGCTCTGGTCCTCCTCCCGCTTCCGGGGCGACCTGGCCGGACGCCCGCTCCCCGCCGCCCTCCAACGGGCCGCCGACGCCCCGTCCACCCGTACCGCGCTCCGGCTCCTCGGCGCCGCCGTCGCCCTCTTCTTCCTCCTCCACCTCCTCCTCGGCCCGGACGACCCGGACCGCAACCCCGCCCCCGGCGCCCTCTACGTCCTCCTCTGGGTCGGACTCGTCCCCGCCTCCCTCCTGTTCGGTCCCGTCTGGCGCCTGCTCAACCCCCTGCGCGCCCTCCTCGCCCTCCACCCGCCGCGGAACCCCCGCCCGCTGCCCGCCGCCCTCGGCATCCGCCCCGCCGCCGCGGGTCTCCTCCTCTTCACCTGGCTCGAACTCGTCGCCCCCGACAACACCTCCCGCACCACCCTCCTGACCGCCCTCGCCCTCCACCTCGGCGTCCAGCTCCTGGGCGCCGCCCGCTACGGCGACCGCTGGTTCGCCCACGCCGACCCCTTCGAGGTGTACTCCTCCCTCCTCGCCCGGCTCTCCCCACTCGGCCGCCGCGCGGACGGCCGACTGGTCCTGCGCTCCCCGCTCGACGGCCTCGACTCCACCCCCCAACTCCCCGGCCTCGTCGCCACCGTCTGCGTGCTCCTCGGCTCCACCGCCTACGACGGCCTCTCCGACAACCCCCGCTGGATCACCACCCTCCAGACCTCACCCCTCGGCCCCGTCCCCACCGCCACGCTCGGTCTCCTCGCCGCCGTGGCCCTCGCCGCCGCCTGCTACGGCCTCTGCGCCGGCGCCCTGCGTCTCATGGACCGCGAACTCACCACCCCCCTCACCTCCTTCGCCCACTCCCTGCTGCCCATCGCCCTCGGCTATCTCACTGCCCACTACTTCTCGCTCTTAGTCACTGAATTTTCACGCACCGTAATCATGGCGGGGGGTACTGACAACGCCCCCGAGCCCGCTCCGCCCCTGAGTCCCGGCGGCCTCGCGACCCTCCAGGTCGCCGCCGTCGTCACCGGCCACGTCCTCGGCGTCGTCGCGGCCCACGACCGGTCCGTGCACCTCTTCCCACCCGCCCGGGCCGTCGCCGGGCAACTCCCCCTGTTCCTGCTGATGATCGCGTACACCCTCGGAGGCATCGGCCTGCTCGTCGCCTGAGGCCCCGGCTTCGCCCTTCTCCGCCGGAGCGGCATCATGGACCCCGTGCCCCAGACCCGCCCCCAGACCGCTCCGGCGCTCCGCCGCGCCCCCGTGCAGCAGCGCAGTGCCGAGCGGCTCGCCCGGATCCTCGACGCCTGCGCCGTGCTCCTCGACGAGACCGGGTACGAGCGGCTGAGCACCCGGGCCGTCGCCGCCCGCGCCGGTGTCCCCATCGGCTCCGTCTACCGCTTCTTCGGCAACAAGCGGGCGATGGTCGCGGCCCTCGCCCTCCGCAACCTCGACCGGTACGTCGAGCGGGTCTCCGAGCGTCTCGCCGCGACGCCGCTCCTCGACGCGTACGGGGCCATCGACGGCGTCCTCGACGAGTTCATCGCGATGAAGCGGACCGTCCCGGGCTTCGCGCTCGTCGACTTTGGCGTGCCCGCCGCCGCGCCGGGGGAGGCCTCCGGCCGTACCGCCGAGGACGGTGCCGACGCGGACCCGAGTGACGGCGCGGACTCGCACGATGGCACAGATCCGAGTGAGGGCGCGGACTCGAGTGACGGCACGGACCCGGGCGACGGCGTGGACCCGCGCGACGAGGTCGAGGATCCCAACCGGCTCGTCGCCGAGCGGATCTGCGGGCTCCTCGCCGCCCATCTGGGCCGTCCCGCCGACGAGGAGCTGCACCGGAAGGTGCTCGTCGGTGTCGAGACCGCCGACGCCCTCGTCCGGCTCGCCTTCCGCACGGACCCCGCCGGGGATCCGGCGCTCGTCGACGAGACCCGGCTCCTCCTCTACGCCTACCTGGCGCCCTCCCTCTCGTAGGGGCCACCGTTTCCCTGCGCGGGGCGGTCCCCGGCCCGGTCTCCTTCGCGCCGGTGGAGGACTGCGAGAGCGACCGGCGCTCGCCTCCGCCCTCCACCTCCGCCCCCGCCCGTCCGTCCTCTCGTCCGTCCCGTCGTCTGGAGCTGTCGTCCATGCCCGCCTCCTCGGCCCCGCCCGCCGCCGAACACCTCGACGTCCTGGTCATCGGCGCCGGGATCTCCGGCATCGGGGCCGGTCGCTGGCTGAAGACCGAGCTGCCGTCGAAGAGCTTCGCGATCCTGGAGGCCCGGGCCGCCTCCGGCGGGACCTGGGACCTGTTCCGCTACCCGGGCATCCGGTCCGACTCGGACCTGCACACCTTCGGCTACGCGTTCAAGCCGTGGCGGGACGAGGAGGCCATCGCCACCGGGCCCCGGATCCTGTCGTACCTGCGCGAGACCGTGGCCGAGAACGGGCTGGACGCCCACATCCGCCACCACCACAAGGTGCTTTCCGTATCCTGGTCGAGCGACCGGGCGCGGTGGACGGTGCACGTCGAACGCGCCGACACCGGCGAGCGGACGACGCTGACGTGCTCCTGGCTGTTCTGCGCGGGCGGCTACTACCGCTACGACCAGGGGTTCACCCCGCACTTCGAGGGCCGGGAGCGCTTCCGCGGCACGATCGTGCACCCGCAGCACTGGCCCGAGGACCTCGACCACGCCGGAAAGCGGGTGGTGGTGATCGGCAGCGGCGCCACCGCGGTCACGCTGCTGCCCGCCATGGCCGAGACCGCCGCGCACGTGACGATGCTCCAGCGGACCCCGTCGTACGTCATGCCGGTGTCGAGGAAGGACGTGATCGCCAACGCCCTGAAGAAGTACCTCGGGCAGGAGCGGGGCTACGCGCTGACCCGGCGGAAGAACATCGCCCGGCAACGCTTCTTCTGGGCCTTCTGCCGCCGGTGGCCGAAGACCGCGCGCCGGATCATCCGGCGGGTCAACGTCGGGCAGCTGCCCGACGGCTACCCGGTCGACGAGCACTTCAACCCGCCGTACGACCCCTGGGACCAGCGTCTGTGCGCCGTGCCCGACGGGGACCTGTTCAAGGCCCTCCGCGCCGGGAAGGCCTCGGTCGTCACCGACCGGATCGCCACCTTCACCGAGAACGGGATACGGCTGAAGTCCGGCCGCGAACTGGAGGCCGACGTCGTCGTCACCGCGACCGGTCTGAACGTGCAGGCGTTCGGCGGCGTGCGGATCATCGTCGACGGCGAGGAGATCCGCCCCTCCGACACCGTCGCCTACAAGGGCGTGATGCTCTCCGGGGTGCCCAACCTGGTCTTCTCGATCGGCTACACCAACAGCTCCTGGACGCTGAAGGTCGGCCTGCTGTGCGAGCACTTCTGTCGGCTCCTCGCCCACATGGACGCCTCCGGCCACGACGTCTGCCGGCCCGAACCCGCCGATCCGGCGATGCCGACCCGGCCGTTCCTCGACTTCGGCGCCGGCTACATCCGGCGCGGGGTCGACCAACTGCCCCGGCAGGGCGACCGGATGCCGTGGCTGACCTCGATGGACTACCACTCGGACGTCAAACTGCTCCGCACCGACAGCCTGCTCGACCCGGAGCTGCGCTTCACCCGCGCCGGGGTCGTTCGCGCCGCTACGACGACGGCGGCGACGGCCTCCCGGTAGGCGAGGCGAGCGCGACGACTCCCGGCGATCCCGAACGCCCCGGCCCCCAATACGCCGGTCCCGAACGCGCCGGTCCCGATACGCCCGTCCCGAACGCCCCCATCCACCCCTCCGGCGACCTCCCGCACGACCCTCCCCACCGTCCCTACCGGTCGGTATGCTCGGGCTCCCGACGCCCCCAGGGAGACGCCATGTCCACCGCCCTGCGCATCTGCCCCCTCTGCGAAGCGACCTGCGGACTGACCCTCACGCTCGAAGGGACCCGGGTCACCGGGGCGCGCGGCGACCGCGACGACGTCTTCAGCCAGGGGTTCATCTGCCCCAAGGGCGCCGCGTTCCCCGAGGTCGACGCCGACCCGGACCGGCTCCGCCGCCCCATGGTCCGGAAGGACGGCGAACTCCGGGAGGTCGGCTGGGCCGAGGCGTTCGACACGATCGCCGCCCGAATCCGTCCGATCGTCGAGGAGTACGGGCCGGACGCGGTGGGTATCGTCCTGGGCAACCCCAATGTGCACACGATCGCCGGAGCCCTCTACCCACCCCTGCTCGTCGGCGCGCTGCGCACCAGGAACCTCTTCACGGCGTCCACGCTCGACCAGATGCCCAAGCACGTGTCCAGCGGCCTGCTCTTCGGGGACCCCCTCGCCGTCCCCGTGCCGGACCTGGACCGCACCGACCACCTGCTGATGCTCGGAGCCAACCCCCTGGACTCCAACGGCAGCCTGTGCACCGCCCCCGACTTCCCCGGCCGGCTCAAGGCGCTCCGCCGGCGCGGCGGCACCCTCACCGTCGTCGACCCCCGGCGCACCCGCACCGCCCGCCTCGCCGACCGGCACGTCGCGATCCGCCCCGGCGCCGACGCGCTGCTCCTCGCCGCCCTCGTCCACACCCTCTTCGCGGAGGACCTCACCGACCTCGGACCGCTCGCCGCCCACGTCGAGGGCGTCGAGGAGGTACGGGCCGCGGTACGGGAGTTCAGCCCCGAGGCGGTCGCCGCCGCCTGCGACGTGGACGCTGCCACCATCCGCGCCCTCGCCCGGGAACTCGCCGCCGCGCCCACCGCCGCCGTCTACGGGCGGATGGGCAGCTCCACCGTGGCGTACGGCACCCTCGCCAACTGGCTGGTCGACGTCCTCAACGTCCTCACCGGCAACCTCGACCGGCCCGGCGGCGCGCTCTTCCCGCTCTCCGCCACCGCGCCCGCCCCGCGCCCCGCGGGACCCGGCAAGGGCTTCGCCCTCGGCCGCCGGCACAGCCGGGTCTCGCACCACCCCGAGGCCAAGGGAGAGCTGCCGCTGGTCGCGCTCGCCGAGGAGATCGAGACCCCGGGGGAGGGGCGCGTCCGGGCCCTCCTCACCATCGCCGCCAACCCCGTCCTGTCCGCCCCCGACGGAGACCGCCTCGACGCGGCCCTCGGCTCCCTCGACCTGATGGTCGCCGTCGACCCGTACCTCAACGAGACCACCCGCCACGCCGACGTCCTGCTGCCCCCGCCCCCGCCCTCCCGGAGCGCCCACTTCGACTTCGCCTTCAACGGGTTCGCCGTCCGCGACCAGGTCCGCCACACCCCGGCGGCCGTTCCCCTGGAAGCGGACCGGATGGACGAGTGCGAGATCCACGCCCGGCTGATCCTCGCCGTCTCCGGGGCCCACGGCTCACCGCCCTCCGCCGTGGACGACCTCGCCATCCGCGGCACCCTCGCCAAGGCCGTGACGCAGGAGCACTCGCCGGCGTACGGCGCCGACCCCGAGGAGTTCGCCGCCCGGCTCACCGGGGACACCGGGGCCGAGCGGCGGCTCGACCTGATGCTGCGGCTCGGCCCGTACGGGCTCACCCTCGACGAGCTGAAGGCGCACCCGCACGGCATCGACCTCGGCCCGCTCAAGCCCCGGCTGCCCGGGCTCCTCAAGACCCGCAGCGGGCGGATCGAGCTTCTGCCCGCGCCGCTCGCCGCCGACCTGCCCCGGCTGCGCGCCGCGCTCGACGCCGTACCCGACCCGGACGTCCTCCGGCTCGTCGGGCGCAGGCACCTGCGCTCGAACAACAGCTGGCTGCACAACACCCCCGCGCTCGGCGGCGGCTCGAACCGCTGCACCCTCCAGGTGCACCCCCGGGACGCGGACCGGCTGCGGCTGGCCGACGGCGGGCTCGCCCGGGTCAAGGGGGAGGGCGGTGAGCTGGAGGTGCCGGTCGAGGTCACCGAAGGGGTGCGCCCCGGCGTGGTGAGCCTTCCGCACGGTTGGGGCCACGACCGGGCGGGCACCCGGCTCGCCGTGGCGTCCGCCCGGCCCGGTGTCAACGTCAACCAGTTGCTCGACGGGTCGCGGATCGACCCCCTCTCCGGGACCGCCGTGCTCAACGGCTTCCCCGTCGAGGTGTCGCCCCTGCCGTGACCCGGAGTGCCATTCCGCTGGAGTCCCATCCCGCCGGAGTGTCACCCCGCCGTAGTGCCGACCCGCCGTGACCCCGAGTCGCACCCCTGTATTGACCTGGGGTTTTGCTCGTATTGCTCACGCGTCAACACCTTGTTAACGGCGGAAGGGGGCACCTACCGTCATCCGGACCGCCGCTCGGCGGCAGTTCAAGGGTGAACGTGAGGTGTCCTCCATGCTGACCGTCCTCGGCTTCGCCATGATCGCGACCTTCCTGGTCCTGATCATGACGAAGAAGATGTCGCCGATCGCGGCGCTCGTGCTGATCCCCGCGCTCTTCTGCGTCGCGGTCGGGCAGGGCGCCCGGCTCGGTGACTACGTCATCGAAGGCGTCGGCAACCTGGCGCCGACGGCCGCGATGCTGATGTTCGCGATCGTCTACTTCGGGGTCATGATCGACGTCGGCCTCTTCGACCCGATCGTCCGCGCCATCCTGCGCTTCTGCAAGGCCGACCCCGTGCGGATCGTGGTGGGGACGGCGGTGCTCGCCGCGATCGTCTCCCTGGACGGCGACGGCTCCACCACCTTCATGATCACCGTCTCGGCGATGTATCCGCTCTACAAGCGGCTCGGGATGAGCCTGGTCGTCATGACGGGCGTCGCCGCCACGGCCAACGGCGTCATGAACACCCTGCCCTGGGGCGGCCCCACCGCCCGCGCCGCGACCGCCCTGAAGCTGGACGCCTCCGACATCTTCGTGCCGATGATCCCCGCGCTCGGCACGGGCCTGCTCTTCGTCTTCGTCCTCGCGTACGTCCTCGGCCGCCGCGAGCGCAAGCGCATCGGTTACCTCACGCTCGACGAGGCCCTGGTGCCGGAGGCCGACGCGGTGCTGGTCAAGGCCGGTGGCGGCAGCGTCGGTGGCAGTGGCAGTGGCAGCGGCGGCAAAAGCGCGGTCGGGTCTGCGGGCACGACCGGTGCCGGTGCCGGTGCCGGTGCGGGGGAGGGGAGCGGGGACGGGTTCCAGGGGCTCGATCCGAACCGTGCCATGCTCCGTCCCCGGCTGTACTGGTTCAACGCCGGTCTGACGGTCGCGCTGCTCACCGCGATGATCCTCGAACTGCTGCCGATCCCGGTGCTGTTCCTCCTCGGCGCCGCCCTCGCGCTCACCGTCAACTACCCGAACATGGCCGAGCAGAAGGCCCGTATCGCCGCCCACGCCGACAACGTCCTCAACGTCTCCGGGATGGTCTTCGCCGCCGCCGTCTTCACCGGCGTCCTCACCGGTACGGGCATGGTCAAGCACATGGCGGACTGGCTCGTCGGCGCGATCCCCGAGGGCCTGGGGCCGCACATGGGCCTGGTCACCGGTGTGCTGAGCCTCCCGCTCACCTACTTCATGTCGAACGACGGCTTCTACTTCGGCGTGCTGCCGGTCCTCGCGGAGGCGGGCGCGGCCCACGGGGTGTCGCCCGTGGAGATCGCCCGGGCGTCCATCGCGGGCCAGGCGCTGCACATGTCGAGCCCACTGGTCCCGGCGGTGTACGTGCTCGTGGGCATGGCGAAGGTGGAGTTCGGCGACCACACCAGGTTCACGGTGAAGTGGGCCGCGCTGACGTCACTGGTCGTGCTGGCGGCGGCGATCCTCTTCGGAATCGTCTGAAAACCCGGGCCGGACGAAGCTCCAGGTCCGGCGGGTCCGGCGGCCTCTGAGCCGGACGGGCGACTCGGAGATCGACACACGCATGTCGCTACCCTCCGCAGTCATGTGATGACGGATAGTCGGATTATCGGTTGAAACACCCGACCTGTCCTTTCCTGGAGGAATCCGCAATGCCCGCTCGCGCTCTCCGCCCCCTCGCCGCCACCCTCGCGGCCACGGCCGCCTTCGGCGGTTTCGCCCTCGCCGGCGCCCCGGCCGCGTTCGCCGCACCCGGCGACAACGGGGACATCAAGGTCCACAAGGTCGGCACCCCCTACGGGGACCTGAACGACGAGGCGAGGGTCTGCAAGTTCTACCTCGCGGCCTTCAACTTCGACATCCTCCAGGAGGTCAGCTGGGAGATCACCCCCCAGCCGCCCCGCCCGGAGGTCCCCACCCTCAGCGGCCGCGTCGCCCTCAACACCGGTATGGGACACACCAACCCGCTGACGCTGCCCGAGGGGCAGTACCGGGTCACCTGGACCTTCCCGGGCGCGACCCCCACCGGCAAGCAGAAGGTCTTCACGGTCGACTGCCACAACAACGGGCAGGGCGGACGGCCGGGCAACGGCCAGAACAACGGCAACAACGGCTCCGGCAACAACTGGTCCGGCAACGACAGCAACAGCGGCAGCAACAGCAACTGGTCCGGCAACGGCCAGGGCCGGCCCCCGCAGGGCCCGGTGGGCGCGGGCGGCGGCGGCGTCGAGCTCGCCGCCTCCGAGGACTCCTCCGCCTTCGGCGTCGGTGCCGCCGTCGCCGCCGGTCTCGCCGGCACGGCCGGACTGGTCATGATCCGCCGCTCGCGCCGCCGCAACGATGGCGCCGCGTAGGTCCCGCATCCCGCGCAGGCGACGGCGCCTGTTCCGGCTCGCCAGGACCATGACGGTGCTCGTGGTCCTGGTGGTCGGAGGCTTCTGGTGGGCGGGCGACGAAGAGCCCGCCGCCCCGCCCCTCGCCGCCGCCCCGGCCGCTTCCGACGGAGCCGGGGCGGCGGGGGCGGGAACGGGGGCGGTCGCGGCGGCCGGAGCGCCGGCCGCGCTGGACCACAAGGCGAAACCCGAGGCCCCGCCGGAGAACGCGCCCCCACCGGAGCGCGCTCCCTCCCCGAAGGCCGCGCCCCCGCAGGAGGGCAAGGCCTCCCCGAAGGCCGCCCCCTCCCCGAAGGCCGCACCCCGGCCGAAGGACGCATCCGGTGCGCCCGCGCCGCTTCCCCGCTCGCGTCCCACCACCGTCGCCGTCCCGGCCATCACCATCGAGGCCCCCGTCATCGACCTCGGCCTCGACGCCAAGGGGCAGCTCGCCGCCCCGCCCGTCGACGACCCCCGGGTCGTCGGCTGGTACGCCAAGGGCACCACGCCGGGCGAGCGCGGGACCGCCGTCGTCGTCGGTCACCGCGACACCCGCACCGGGCCCGCGGTCTTCCTCAACCTCGGCGTGCTCAACCCCGGCAACACCGTCCGGATCGCCCGCGCCGACGGCAAGGTGGCCGTCTTCACGGTCGACCGCGTCAAGACGTACGCCAAGGACGACTTCCCCGACAAGGAGGTGTACGGCGCCACCGGGCGGCCCGAACTGCGGCTTCTCACCTGCGGCGGAGCCTTCGACCGCAAGACGGGTTACGAGGCGAACATCGTCGTCTTCGCCCACCTCACCGACATCGCCCAGAAGATCTGACGTCCCGGGACGCCGCGCCCTCCCCGCGCCGCGGCACCGGAACGTCCGGCCGACGGATCCCAGCCGCTCCGTCGGCCCCCACCCGCCGCGTCCGGCGGGCCGCGCCACCCGGCGCGCGCCCCGCCGGACGCGGCGGCACGTCCGGACGACACGCGAGAGACAGACACGGCGAGAGACAGGCACGGCGAGAGGCGGGCGCGCGCCGCGTCGCAAGGCGGAACGGCCCGTTTCCGGCGCCCACGCCTGTCCGGTCCCACCGTGGACGGCGCCCGGTCCGGGACGGCACGATCGACTCCGTACCGGAACCCCAATCGACTCCGTACCGGAACCCCGAACGGCTCCGTACCGAAGCCCCCGGGCCGGGCCGGGCCGGTCCCGGTACTGAGACCCGGGGCACCCCCCGCCACCCTGGCGCCGGAAAACTAACGGCGCTAGTTTGGGTGGGCGACGAACCCGTCGGTAACGTGAGGAGACAGCGGATGAAGGCGCACGACGCGATGTACATCGGCGGGGAATGGCGCCCCGCCTCCTCCACGGACACCATCCCCGTGGTCAACCCGGCGGACGAGCAGGTCATCGGCCACGTCCCGGCCGGCACCGCCGAGGACGTCGACGCCGCCGTACGCGCCGCCCGCGCCGCGCTGCCCGGCTGGGCCGCCACCCCGCCCGCCGAGCGCGCCGCCCGCATCGCCGCCCTGCGCGACGCGCTCGCCGCCCGCGCGGAGGAGATCGCCGCCACCGTCACCGCCGAGCTCGGCGCCCCGCCGCAGTTCGCCGCCGCCGTCCACGCCGGACTGCCGATCGCCGTCGCCGGCACGTACGCCGAACTCGCCGCCACCCACCCCTTCGAGGAGAAGGTCGGCAACTCCACCGTCTACGCCGAGCCGGTCGGCGTCGTCGCCGCGATCACCCCCTGGAACTACCCGCTCCACCAGATCGTCGCCAAGGTCGCCCCGGCCCTCGCCGCCGGCTGCACCACCGTCCTCAAGCCCGCCGAGGACACCCCGCTCACCGCGCAGCTCTTCGCGGAGGCCGTCCACGAGGCGGGCCTGCCCGCCGGCGTCTTCAACCTGGTCACCGGCCTCGGCCCGGTCGCGGGACAGGCGCTCGCCGAGCACCCGGACGTCGACCTCGTCTCCTTCACCGGCTCCACCGCCGTCGGCCGCCGCATCGGCGCCCTCGCGGGCGGCGCGGTCAAGCGGGTCGCCCTCGAACTCGGCGGCAAGTCCGCCAACGTCATCCTGCCGAGCGCCGACCTGCCCAAGGCCGTCGCCGTCGGCGTCGCCAACGTCATGTCCAACTCCGGCCAGACGTGCAGCGCCTGGACCCGGATGCTGATCCCCGCCGACCGGTACGAGGAGGCCGTGGCGCTCGCCGCCGAGGCCGTCGCCAAGTACGTCCCCGGCGAGCGCGTCGGCCCGCTGGTCAACGCCAAGCAGCGGGAGCGCGTCCGCGGCTACATCGAGAAGGGCGTCGAGGAGGGCGCCCGGCTCGTCGCCGGCGGCCCCGAGGCCCCCCGCGAGACCGGCTACTACGTCTCCCCGACCGTCTTCGCCGACGTCACCCCGGACATGACCATCGCGCAGGAGGAGATCTTCGGCCCGGTCGTCTCGCTCATGAAGTACGAGGACGAGGAGGAGGCCCTCGCCCTCGCCAACGGCACCGTCTACGGCCTCGCCGGGGCCGTCTGGGGCGACCCGGACGAGGCCGTCGCCTTCGCCCGCCGCATGGAGACCGGCCAGGTCGACATCAACGGCGGCCGCTTCAACCCGCTGGCCCCCTTCGGCGGTTACAAGCAGTCCGGCGTCGGCCGGGAGCTCGGCGCGCACGGCCTCGCCGAGTACCTCCAGACCAAGTCCCTGCAGTTCTGAGCCGCTTTCCTGCCCCGCCGCAGTCCGAGCCCCGAGGAGCACCGCACGTGAGCCTGATCCGCGCCGCCGTCCTGCCCGCCGTCGGCGCTCCGCTGGAGATAACCGACATCGAGCTCCCGGAGCCCGGCCCCGGCCAGGTCCGGGTCCGCCTCGCCGCCGCCGGAGTGTGCCACTCCGACCTCTCCCTCTCCAACGGCACCATGCGCGTACCGGTCCCGGCCGTCCTCGGCCACGAGGGCTCCGGCACCGTCGTCTCCGTCGGCGAGGGCGTCGCGCACGTCGCCCCCGGCGACGAGGTCGTCCTCAACTGGGCGCCCTCCTGCGGCAGCTGCCACCCCTGCTCCCTCGGGGAGGTCTGGCTCTGCGCCGACGCCCTGACCGGCGCGGCCAACCTCCATGCCCGCACCCAGGACGGCACCGAACTCCACCCCGGGCTCAACGTCGCCGCCTTCGCCGAGGAGACGGTCGTCGCCGCCCGCTGCGTCCTGCCCGTGCCCGCCGGCGTGCCGCTCGCCGACGCCGCCCTGCTCGGCTGCGCCGTCCTCACCGGCTGGGGCGCGGTCCACCACTCCGCCCGGGTCCGCGAGGGCGAGACCGTCGCGGTGTACGGCGTCGGCGGCGTGGGCCTCGCCGCGCTCCAGGCCGCCCGGATCGCGGGCGCGTCGACGATCGTCGCCGTGGACGTCTCCCCGGAGAAGGAGGCGCTCGCGCGGGCGGCCGGGGCCACCGAGTACGTCGTCGCCTCCGACACCACGGCGAAGGACATCAGGAGGCTGACCGGCGGGCAGGGCGTCGACGTGGCCGTGGAGTGCGTGGGCCGCGCCGTCACCATCCGCACCGCCTGGGAGTCCACCCGGCGCGGCGGCCGGACCACGGTCGTCGGCATCGGCGGCAAGGACCAGCAGGTCACCTTCAACGCCCTGGAGATCTTCCACTGGGGCCGCACCCTGACCGGCTGCGTCTACGGCAACTCGAACCCGGCCGAGGACCTGCCGGTCCTCGCCGGGCACATCCGGGCCGGACGGTTCGACCTGGGCTCCCTCGTCACCGAGCGGATCACCCTGGACGGCATCCCCGGCGCCTTCGACAACATGCTCGCGGGCAAGGGCGGCCGGGCCCTGGTCGTCTTCCCCTGAGCGTTCCGGGCCGTCACAGGTCCAGGGTGAGGCGTGGGCCGCGCGAGCGGCCCACGCAGATCATCATCGAGGCCCCCGCCGCCCTCTCCTCCTCGCCGAGGACCGAGTCGTGGTGCTCGGGCGTTCCCGCGAGTACCTTCGTCTCGCAGGTGCCGCACCAGCCCTCCTCGCAGGAGTACGCCACACCCGGCACCACCTCCCGCACGGCGTCGAGCAGGCTCCGCCCCGGCTCCACCCGGACCGTCCGGCCGCTCCGGCGCAGCTCCACCTCGAAACCGCCACCGGAGTCCGACGCCGGCACGGCCGCCGGCGGGGCCGCCGGCGGGGCCCCGAACCGCTCCGTGTGCAGCGGCCCCGGCCAGCGCTCCTCGACCGCCCGCAGCAGCCCCTCCGGACCGCAGCAGTAGACGGCCGTCGACGGGGGCAACTCCCCGAGGGCGGCGTCCAGGTCGAGGAGTCCGGCCGTGTCCTGCGGCACCAGCGTCACCCCGGGCAGCCCCGTCAGCTCCTCGCGGTACGCCATCGACGCCAGGCTCCGGCCCCCGTACAGCAGGGACCAGGAGTCCGGCGGCAGGGAGCGGAGCATCGGAAGGAGCGGGGTGATGCCGATGCCGCCCGCCACGAACAGGTACCGCTCGGCGGGCACCAGCGGGAAGCGGTTGAACGGCCCCCGCACCCCGAGGACCGTCCCCGGTCCCACGGAGGCGTGGACCTCCTCCGAACCGCCCCGGCCCGCCGGCTCCCGCAGCACCCCGAGCCGGTAGGTGCCCCGGTCGCCCGGGTCGCCGCACAGCGAGTAGTGCCGGACCGTCCCGGAGGGCAGGACGACCTCCAGGTGCGCGCCGGGCTCCCACGGGGCCAGATCGGCGCCCGAGGGGTCGGCGAGCAGGAGACCCAGGACGCCCTCGGCCTCCCGGACGACCGACCGGACCGTCAGCCGGAACACGGACATGCGACACCTCGAAGCTCGGAACGGAGGGGAGGGGGAAGGGGACGCGTACGGGATCAGCGCGCGGCGCCCGCCGCCGGAGGGAGCAGCGGCTCCGGCCACACCCGGCAGAGCGCCCCGTACAGCACCGCCGCGACCGTGAAGGAGGCCGGCAGGCTCAGGTCGACGCCGCCCGTGAGGAGGGCCAACGGACCCACGTACAAGGGGTTGTTGACCCACAGCACCCCGACGGCGGTGCCCGCCGCGAAGGCCGTGGCGGCCCGCGGGTTGACCCCGCGCACGTACCAGTACCGCCCGCCCCCGCCCGTGGTGAAGGAGCGCAGCGCCTCCGCGTCGTACCGGCCCCGGTGGAGCCCGTACCCGACGAAGAGCACCGCCGCCCACGGGGCGACGACGGTGAGCAGCAGCGTCACGAACGCCGACATCGCGTCCATGGCGTCGTACACCACCGCCCCCAGGTACAGCACGGCCCCGGCGAGCAGCGCGACCACCGCGGTCACCGCCGCCCGCGAGGAGCGCCAGAACACCGAGTTGGCGGAGAGGCCCGCCGCGTACAGGCAGAGCCCGGCCTGCGGCAGGGTGCCCGCGAAGCCGAAGAGCACCACCGCCACCGCGAACCAGCCGGGCACCGCGTCCGTCAGGCCCTGGAGCCACGGCTCGTCGGGCACCGGGAAGAGGGTCGTCACGTATGCGCCGGTGAGCAGCGCGGCGAGGCTGCTGAGGAACATGGACACGCCGCTGGCCCGGGCCACCCGCCCCGGCCGGGCGGAGGCCGGCATGAAGCGGGTGTAGTCGCCCTGGAAGGTGGCGTAGGACAGCGGCACGGTCGCGGAGGCGGTCGCCGCCAGCAGCCAGGTGTGCGGGACGCCGTCCAGGGCGAGCGGACCGCCGCCGTACCCCGGGTCGAACCTGGGCGCCAGGACGAGGACGGTGCCGAGCAGCACCGCCCCGCCGGTGACGGCGGTGATCCGGTACGTGCGGACGAGCGCCTCGTGGCCGCGCACGGCGACCAGCGCGACCGCCGCCGCCGTCACGAACATGGCGACGGTCAGCGCCCCCGGGCCCGTCGGGGTCGACAGCAGCCGGTGCCCCGCCACCATGACGGCGGTGCCGCCGGTCCACACGGCGATGGCGAAGAAGCCGAGCGCGGTCACCACCGTGAGGACGTTGCCGACAACCCTGCCCCGCACCCCGAAGTGCGCCCCGCTGGACACCGGGTCGTTGGTGCCGGTGCGGACGCCGAACCGGGCCAGCGGCGCGAGCAGCGCCGTCCCGACGGCGACGCCCACCGCGATCGCGCTCGCCGAGGCCCACCAGCCGAGGCCGAAGACCACGGGCAGCGCGCCGAGCACGACCGTGCCGAACGAGAACTGCGCGGACGGCCAGATCCAGCCGAAGTCGGCCGGGGACGAGGTGCGTTCGGCCTCGGGCACGGGCGCGACGCCGTCGTGTCCGGCCGCGGCCGCACGGGGCGGCGCCGCGACGGGCGCCGCCCCGGTCGGTGTGGTGGTCACGGGGCGCCTCCGGAGGAAGGGACGGGAGCGGTGACGTCCTGACCCGGCAGGACGTCGACCACCCGGAGGGCGGCGCAGGCCGCCCCCGAGAGCCGCTCCCCGCTCGTCAGGTCGAAGGTCGTGTGGTGCAGGGGGCAGGTGATGCGCAGCCTGTCCCCGTCGACCCTGCCGTACTTGAGCCGGCCCCCGCGGTGCGGGCAGACGGCGGCCGCGAGGACCTTCCGGCCGCCGGTCTCGACCAGGACGAGGTCCTCGGTCACCTGGCGGACGGCCGGCTCCTCGCCCTCCCGCCGCCGCCCGACGGGCACGGCCGTCATGCGACGGCCTCCCGCGCCCGGGCCACGGCCGCCTCCGTGGCCGTGCCGACGATGTCGGAGGCCAGCCGCACGCCCGCCCAGATCTTCGCGAGGTCCGGCTCCTCCAGCGCGCGGATCGCCGTCCGCATGTGACCGCTGTGGTAGGAGTCGATGTAGAGGTGCTCGGTGTAGTAGGCGTCGTTCCTGATCCCGAGCCGCCCGGCCGCCCGCGCGAAGCTCTGGAAGGCGTACAGGACGCTGGTCTCGAAGTAGGCGTACGCGCCCAGGAAGTACTGGGGCGAGGCCGCCCGGCTCGCCAGCCAGTGGAACATGTTGACGTACGCGTAGCACTCGGGGACCGTCTCGTCGAGGTAGTCCTCCGGGCGCAGGCTCAGGCCGAGCTCGGTCAGCAGGTCCCGGTAGAGCTGGGAGTGCGCCTTCTCCTCGTTGCCGCAGCCGAGTTCGTCGATGAGGACCCGGAAGACCGCCATCGCCGAGCGGTACGGCAGCCGGGGCACGACCGGCAGCAGGGACTCGGACTCGGTGAGCCCGTCGAGGGCGAACTGCCGGACCACGGTGGTGAACTGTTCGAGGGTGGCGTGCTCGGCGAGGAAGGTGGCGCTCTCGGGGAGCGCGGCCTCCTCCTCGGCGAGGAAGTCCTTGAGCGCGCCGAGGAGTTCGCCGGGCGAGCCGAAGCGGGGCGCGGACGCCTCGTAGGCCCGTGCCTTGGGCAGGATCCACCGCTCCTCGATCGCGGTCATCGACGCGTAGTCGCCGGGGCTGGGCACCCGCCGGTAGAGGGCGTGCAGCTCGCGCTGGGCGGTCGCGAGGAGGGTGGGGGAGGCCGACGGACCGCCGCTCATGCCGCCCTCGCCTCCTCGTGGGTGGTGGGCGAGGAGATCACGCCGCGCTCGTGCAGCTCCTTCTTGACCCAGCGGTACCAGTCGTCCCGGAAGACGCCGTACCGCTCGCAGACGGCGTTGAGCTCCGCCTGCCGCTCCGGGGAGGGGTCGACCAGCATCGCGTTGCACAGGGCGGGTTCGAGGTTGGCCAGCGGGCCGATGAAGCCGTCGACGCCGCGGACGTCGGCGAGGAGGTTCTCCCAGCCCTCGAAGACCGGGACGCCGGTGCCGGACTCGGCCGTCTTCCGGGTGAAGGCGGCGTCGCCGCTCGACTCCTTGATGCCGACGATCCCGGGGATCTCGCAGATCCGCAGCAGGGTGTCGAACTCGATGCGGTTGCCGGACAGTGCCTCCTCGTTGTAGAGGAAGACCGGTATGTCGAGGGCGGCCCGGATGGCCCGGTAGTGGTCGACGATCGCGTCCTGCGTCACGTCGGCGCCGAACGGGGTGGTGACCACGACGGCGTCGACGCCGAGCTCGACGGCCGTACGGGCCCGCTCGATCACCGAGGCGGTGTCGGGGAGCTGGATGCCGGCGAGGACGGGCAGTCCGCCGGCGTGTCTCACGGTGTACGCGACGACGTCCCGCCACTGCCGGGCGTCGAGCTTCCAGCCCTCGCCGGAGGTCAGGGCGGGCATGAGGCCGGTGACCTCGGCGCGGACGTGGTCCAGGAGGCGGGCGACGCTCCGCTCGTCGACGGTGCCGTGCTCGTCGAGGGGGGTGATCAGCGGGACGATCGTCCCGGAGTAGGTGCCAGGCATGGAAGGGGGGCCTTTCCGAGGTCTGTTCAGAGGGTGTCGGAGGCGACCGTCAGCACCAGCGACCGCTGGTAGAGGTCCTCCAGGTACGCGGGGAACGCCGGCTCCCCGTCGGGGGAGGGGGCGCCCGCCGGGACGAGCGGTGCGACGGGCAGGCCGGTCGTCCGGAGCAGCCGGGGGCTCGCCGTGTGCAGCGTGCCCCCGCGGTGGACGACCTGGGCGAGCAGCAGCCGCTCGTGGGCGGGCAGGCCGTCCAGCTCGGGCGCGGTGAAGGCCCGGCGGACGTCCGCCTCCTCGTAGCCGATCCGCTCGACGGCGAGGTCGGTGTGGAGGACGTCCATGAAGGGGTAGTACGCGTCCTGCGTCTTCCGGTCGTAGCCCCACACGAGGTCGTCGCAGCGGCCGACCTGCTCCCAGCTCATGAGGACCCGTCCGGCCTCCCCGGCGGCGACCCGGCCGGCGAAGAAGGCCTTGGCGGCGGTCCGGACGGCGTCGTCCTCGCTGTGCATCCCCATGAAGAGGGCGGCGTCCACGAAGGTCGGTGCTTCGGTGTCAGGCCGCATGACGCTCCAGCACCTTCCGCATCCGCTCCATGGCGCCGGCGAACACCTCGGGCTCGCGGGCCAGGGCCAGCCGGACGTACCGCTCGCCCTTCTCCTTGCTGTTCCAGTAGAAGAAGGTGCCCGGCAGGACATACACCTCCTCGTCGAAGAGGAGGGCCTGGAGCCGGGTGGCGGTCAGGTGCTCCGGCTTGATCCGGAACCAGGCGACGCTGGTGCCGACGACCGGCTCCTGGAACTCCAGGACCGTGCCGTCGAGGGCGGCGCGGGCGGCCTCGGCGTTGGTGGTGATGATGTCGCGGACGGAGGCGAAGCCGTCGGTGATGGAGTCCTCGACGTACTGCGTGACCATGTTGAGGACGAAGGGCGAGACGTTCAGGAGGACGCTGGTGTGGAGGTTGTAGACCTCCTCCTGGATGTCCCGGCTGGCGGTGATCATGGCGCACTTGGCGTCCTGGATCGGCCAGGTCTTCCCGGTGTCCTCCATGACCATGTACGTGACGCCGGACTCCTCCAGGAGCCCGTAGACGTCCACCCGGCCGATGCCCTCGTCGCACAGGGCGAAGGACGCGAAGCAGAAGTCCATCACCAGGACCTTGCCGTGGTCCACGCAGTAGCGGACGACCTCGCGGAAGCCCTCCAGCTTCTCGGCGAGCAGGGTGAAGCCGGTGGGGTTGTTCGGGTCGACCAGGTAGATCGCGTCCGCGTGGACCTCCTCGGCCAGCCGGTCGTAGATCGCGTCCTTGTCGTGCAGCACCGACTCGTCCACCGGGCCGAGCGGCACCTGCATGTTGCGCAGCAGGTCCACGAGGTTGTCGAAGCAGGGCTCGACCAGCTGCACGGACATGCCGCGCTGCTTGAGGAACATGCCGGCGACCATGGTCGAGACGCTGGCGGAGTACGACAGGAGCGTGCGGTCCATGGCGCGGGCGGTCGGCTGCCGGTGCAGCCGGAAGAAGGCGTCCAGGAACTGGCGCTCGAAGTGGGCCTGCTGCTTCGACTCGGACTCGTGCCACAGCTCGGGGAGCCGGGAGACGATCCGCTCCTGGGAGGCGGACTGGCGCTGGTGGGTGTGCGCGTCGGCCAGGTTGAACCGGGTCTTCAGGGCTTCGATCTCGTGCTGGGTGAGGTCGACGAACGTGCTGACGTCTGCCTTGTCGGTCAACGACATGAAGAACTCCCGCTGTCGATGCGAATCTGCGTCCGGAATTCCGGCGGCGGGGACGACTGTAGGAGCTTCGAGCGTCCTTGCGAATAACGGCCGGGTCACGCAATTAATAATCACCGCGATGTTCTGGAGGCGAAAAAAAGGTACGACGGCGAGGCATTTCTCGATGAGAAATGCCTCGCCGTCGTACCTGGTATTCAGCCGGTTATGGCAGCGGCAAGAGCTATTCGGTGGCGGCCTGGAGCAGGATGTCCTCGTACACCTTCGGGTCGTCGGAGGCGATCACCGGCCAGCCGATGCCGTACGCGCCCTCCCAGCCCACGTCGATGCCGGGGTTGGCGTGGTCGGAGCCGTCGGGCAGGAAGAGGTGGGGGCTGCAGTTGACCCGGTCGGTCCGGGAGAGCGCGGCCTGGTCCGCGAGGGCCCGGCGGGCCCTGCCGTCGTCCAGTGCCTCCGCGAGGGCGTCGACGTCCACCGCGCCGGTGTCCGCGGCCACGTCCAGGATCACCTTCCGGTGGCTGATGCACCGCGACTCGGCCCAGAAGGCCCGGCGCAGCCCGAGGTCGAGCAGCTCCGAGGCGCGCAGGCCCTGCTCCTTCGCGGCGAGGACCGCCTCCAGGGCCGGCAGCGTCGTCGAGGGGTACAGCCAGTCCTTGGCCTGCCACAGCTGCCAGCCGGCTTCCGGCTCCAGACTGGCCATGCGGGCCACCTCGCTGTCCGTGCCGGGGCGCGGGCTCGGGGCGTCGTTCAGCAGTTCCAGCGGGAAGGCGCGCAGGTCGAAGGAGACCTGCTCCTCCAGGCCGAGCCGGGCCCGGGTGGTGTGCAGCCGGTGGACGGCGATGTGCGCGAAGGAACACCAGATGTCGGAGAAGACGGTGACGACTCCGCGCGGCGGGGTCGGATCGGTGAGGGCGGGGTCGGGCATGGTTCTCCTCGGTTCGTGTGCGGGCCGGGCGGAGGGGCTCAGCCGGTGAGGGACTCGTGGGCGTCGAGCGCCGCCTCCAGGTCGAGGTCGGCGCCGGGCAGCCAGGCGGGCAGGGCGGGGATGCGGGCCATGGCGTCGAAGAGCCGGGGCACGGCGTCCCCGCGCACGGTCGGCCCGTGGGCGCTCAGCAGGCGCACGGGCCGCAGGGCGGCGAGCTCGCGCACCGGCCGGAGGAACTTCGCCTCGTCGACCAGCGCGGTCCAGGGGGCTATCGCCCGGTTCAGGACCTCGAATCCGTGGAAGAACTCCTCCTCGGCGAGGTCGGTGAATTCCTGGCCGATCTCCTCCACGACGGTCCCGAAACTGTCGGAGCTGTAGAGCGTGCCGTCGGAGTGGTCGAACACGGCGAGTGTCCCGGGTGAATCGAACGTGGGCGGCCGGTGAAAACTCAGCTCGCGGTCACCGATTTTCATCCGGTTTCCCGGATTCGCGGTCACCAGGCGGTCCTGCGGAATGCCGAACTCTTCGGATATGCGCGTCACCGATATCGCGTTGGCCAGCACCTTCGCGTGCGGCGCGGTGTCCAGGACGCGGGCGAGGGCACCGGTGTGGTCGCGGTCGTCGTGGGTGACGACGATCCAGCGCAGGTCGACGGGGTCGATCAGGGACCAGAGGGAGTCCAGGAAGCCCTCCCGGTCGACGGGCATACCGGTGTCCACGAGGACCGGCTGTCCGGACCGCAGGAGGAAGGCGTTCACCGGCTGGTCGCCGAGGCCGGGTATGGGCAGGGCCGAGGGGAGGACGTGGAGGTCCGGCCCGGCGGTGTACGACGCTTTCATGACGCACCTTTCGTGACGCGCCTCTCACGGCGCACCTTCTGCGACGCGGGCCCGGGATCAGACGAGCTGGATGGTCAGGGAGCCGGCGATCAGCAGGGCGAGGCCCAGGGCGCGCGGCGTGGTGAGGGAGCGCTGCGGGAGCTTGAACAGGCCCTTGTGGTCGATGAGGGCGGAGGTCAGCTGCTGGCCCGTCACGGTCAGGGCGATGGTCACCGCCGCGCCGATGGACGGGATGAGCAGGAAGGTGCCGGTGACGTAGGCGGCGGCGCAGGCGCCACCGAGCCAGCCCCACCAGGGCATCTTCTTCAGCGGGGCGATCTTGGGCTTCGGGGTGCGCCGGGTCGCGTAGAGCACGAGCAGGACGACGGCGATGGTGAAGGTCGCCACGGCGAAGCTGATCACCGCGACGGTGAGGGGCTCCTTGAGCTGGGCGCGCAACTGGGCGTTGACCGCGCCCTGGACCGGCAGCACGCCGCCGGCCACGATGCCGAGGGCCAGCCAGCCGACGCGCCCGGCGCTCGACATCGCGGGCGCGCCGGCGGGGGCCGCGGCCTTCATGCCCCGGATGATCACCACGATGCCCGCGAGGACCGCCACGGCGCCCAGGACGATGCCGACGCTGAGGTCCTTGCGCTCCAGGCCGAGGAGGCCGAAGAGGTCGAGCGCGAGCGAGGCGAACATCTGCCCGGTGACGAAGAGTCCGACGGCGGCGAGGGCGCCGAGCCGGGGGAAGAGCAGGATGCCGCTGGTGATGTAGAGCGGGCTGGCGAGGCCGCCGAGCAGCTGCCAGGGCTCGACGTCCGGCAGCTTGCCGAGCGCGCCGAGCGCGCCGGCCACCACCGCGAGGACGACCAGCAGGCCGGTCGCGACGCCGAGCTGGATGGTCGAGGCGCCGTAGGGGGTGCCGACGGCCGAGTTGAGCTGGAGGTTCACCGAGGCCTGGACGGCCAGGAGGCAGCCGACCAGCAGGGCCGCGGCGAGGAGCGCGGTGTGCATGGGATCTCCCTGGGGCGGGATGACGAGCGGTAAGTGGACAGTGAGTCCGTTTATGATGCCACTCGACATGGCAAGCGGACAAGGTGTCCACTTATCTTGGGGAGAACTTGAGGGAAGTAGGGTCGGGCCCATGAGCGACGACGAGCAGCGGGGCGGTGGAGCCGGCTCCGTGCACCGGGTCGACGGGCTCCTCGGCGACCTCCAGGCCGCGGACGAGCGGCCGGTCGCCCCGCGCAGACGCGCGGACGCCGAGCGGAACCGCGCCCAGATCCTGGCCGCGGCCGAACGGCTCTTCGCCGAACAGGACCCCCGGACCGTCACCATGGACCGGATCGCCAAGGCCGCCGGGGTGGGCCGCGCCACGCTGTACCGCAGCTTCCCCGATCCGCCCTCGGTCGCCGTGGCCCTGCTCGACGAGCACGAGCGCCGGCTCCAGGGGCAGTTGATCTACGGCCCCCCGCCGCTCGGTCCCGGCGCGCCGGCGGGGGAGCGGCTGGCGGCGTTCTACCTGGCGATGCTCGATCTCCTCGAACGGCACCTGCCGCTGGCCCTGGGGGCGGAGACGGGCGCGGCGCGCTTCCGGACGGGCGCGTACGGCTTCTGGCGCGTGCACGTCCGGACGCTCCTCGTCGACCACGGGGTCAAGGACCCGGACCCGCTGATCGACATCGCGCTCAGCCCGCTGTCGCCGGAGCTCTTCCGGTTCCAGCGGCACGAGCTCGGCCTGTCCGTCGAGCGCGTCGGCGGCTCACTGGCGGCCTTCGCCCGCCAGTTGCTGCGCTCGGGGACCGAGGGCTGACGGTCCGCCCCTCGGGGCGGGCTCGGCGGGGGAGCGGACGGGCTCTCCAGGGCGCTTTCGGGCGCTTCCAGGGGGCTTCCCGGAGAGCTTTCCGGGGCGCTTCACGGAGGAGGGCCGAGGGGGGGGCCGACGGGGGCTCGGCCCGTCGACGCCCTCGGTCCGGTGCCGCTCAGGCCGACGCGGGTCGTGAGGGGCGCGGGCCCTGGGGACGCGGGTTCTGCGGACGGGGACCCTGGGCGCGGGGGGCGGGCGCCTGGGCGGGGCCGTACGACGTCTGCCCCGGCGCGTGGGGTGCCGGGGTCGAGGCCGGACCGGGCGTCCGCGCGGTGGTGGCGTTGGCGGCGGCAGTTGGGCCGGTCGCGGGGCCGTGCGGCGGCTGGGCGGACGGGCGGACGAGGCCGGGCAGGATCAACTCCCAGATGCGGCGCAGCCGTTCCTCGGCGGAGCCGTGCAGGGCGCCGCTCTCGGGGACGCACGGGCCCTGCGGTCCGCCGTCGGCGAGCAGCCGCGAGGTGTCGGCCGGGGGGCACGGGCGGCGCATCTCCAGCTCGACCCCGGTCACCACGTAACCGATCAGCGCCGCGACCGCCGTCGCGTCCACGCCGGGACGCAGGGCGTTCTCCGCCACCGCGTACCGCGCCAGCCGGCTCACCTCGCGGCGCCAGGGGCAGTCGCGCGCGAGGGCGGGGTCGGTCGGCTGGAGCTCGCGGGCCAGGCGCTCGCCGGCCCGTGCCACGTGGTCGGTCTCGAAGAGCCGGATGAGGGCGTGGGTGGTGATCACCAGCTTGTCGACCGCCGTGCCGCCCACCCCCTCGGCCGATAAGCAGGCCGACTCGACGGTGACGCCGGTGATCGCGCGGGCGCGGGCGCGCACCGCGATCGCCAGGTCCGACTTCGTCGCGAAGTGGAACACCAGGGCGCCCGTCGTCACCCGGGCGTCCCCCGCGATTCTCGCCAGGGACGCCCGCTCGTACCCCAATCTGTCGAACACCCGCGCGGCCGCCGACAGAATCTCCTGTCTTGTCCGCTCTGCCCGCTGTTGAATCGCCATCGGCTCCCCCGTCGGCTTGGTGGTTCGGAAGGTGTCGGAGTGCTGCGTTCCGGCCCGTGCCCGTGGCCGACTCGAAACTATCCGGCCGGACGGTGGCGAAACGTGGTTCCTCGTCCGCCCGGCCGGAATTGAGGCTTGACGGACATTCCCCTCCCAGGTCGCGGGCGCGCGACCGGCGTCGGACGCCCGCGAAGTGACCGGAACCGGAGGCGTGGCCTGTCAGGTGGATTCGGCCGTTCCGGTGGCGGCGGAACTCCTCGGCCGGGACCGGGACACGGCCACCCCCGCGAGGCACAGCGCGCCCCCGGCGAGGGTGAGCGGCCCGGGCAGCTCGCCCAGGAACGCCCACGCGAGCAGCACCACCAGGGCGGGCACGGCGTACGTCGTCGCGCCCATCCGCCCGGCGGTCGTACGGGCCAGGGCGTAGGCCCAGGTCGTGAACGCGAGCGCGGTCGGGAACACCCCGAGGTAGACCATGTTGAGGGTCGCCGACAGCGGCGCCCGCCCCACCTCCCCGGCCAGCTGTCCGGCGAACGGCAGGCACGCCACCGCTCCCACCAGGCAGCCGAACGTCGTCACCTGGAGCGCGCTGCCGTGCGCGAGCGCCGGCTTCTGGGCGACGACCCCGCCCGCGTACGCGACGGCCGCGAGCAGGCAGAGCGCGACCCCCAGCACCGAGGCGTGGCCGCCGGAGGAGTCCCGGGACATCGAGAGGCCGACGGTCACCGCGCCCGCGAACGACACCGCCATGCCCGCGAGCAGCCGGGGCGGCAGGGACTCGCCGAGGAACCGCGCGCCGAGCAGGGCGATCAGGATCGGTCCGACGTTCACGACCATCGCGGCCGTGCCCGCGTCGACCTCCTGCTCGCCCCAGTTGAGCACCACCATGTACACCCCGAACCAGAGCAGCCCCGAGACCGCGATCCCCGGCCAGGCCGCCCGGGGCGGCAGCCCCTCCCGCCGGACCAGGAGGACGGCGCCGAGGACCAGGACCCCGGAGAGGAGCCGACCGAGCGCGAGCGCGCCGGGGGAGTAGGCGGCACCCGCGCTGCGGATGGAGACGAAGGCGGAGGCCCACAGGACGACGGTGACGCCGGCCGCGGCGAGCGCGAGCCGGGAGGAGTGCTTCTGCATGTCCCGACGGTAGGCGGAGCACCGTTCGGCCCTCACCGTAATATCCCGGGAGCGGGATCCCGTGTGGGGTCTCGTGCCGGGGATCCCGTGTGGGGGATTCCGTGTGTGGGGGTGACGCCGGGCAGCCCCGGCGGGGGGAAGTCGCCGGGGCTGCTCGGGTACGGGGGAAGGGCCGGTCGGTACGGGGCCGGGGTCAGCCGCCGGTGACGGCGGCCAGGGTCTTGTCCGCGTCGGAGAGCCCGGCGCCGCAGCCGCCGGAGCAGGTGCCGGGCAGGGCGCGCGTGTTGTTCTTGACGGTCTGCTCGATCTGGGCCGGGGTGAGGGAGGGGTCCTTCTGCTTCATGAGGGCGGCCAGGCCCGCGACGTGCGGAGCGGCCATGCTGGTCCCCTGGTAGGAGGCGTAGCTCGCGTCCCCCGGGGACTTGGTCCCCTTGTTGAGCGTGGACCAGATGCCGTCCGCGGCGCGCACGCCGGTCTCGCCGCCGGGGGCGGTGACGTCGACGGCCTTGCCGTAGTTGGAGTAGACGGCGCGGTTGCCCTCCCGGTCGGAGGCGGCGACGGTGACCACGTGGGCGCAGCCGGCCGGGCTGTACGAGGCGGCGTCCGCGTTGTCGTTGCCCGCCGACACGACGACGGTGGTGCCCCGGTCCGCCGCGCCCTTGAGCGCGGCGTTGTAGGCCTGGTCGCAGGCGAACTCACCGCCCAGGCTCATGTTGATGACCGCGGCGCGGTTCTTGTTGGCGGGCACGCCGCTCACGGTTCCGCCCGACGCCCAGGTGATGGCGTCGATGATGTCGGAGGTCGATCCGCCGCACCTGCCCAGGACGCGGACCGGCAGGATGTTCGCCTCGTGGGCCACGCCGACCACGCCGGACCCGTTGGCCGCGGCCGCGATCGTGCCGGCGACGTGGGTGCCGTGCCAGGAGCTGTTCCGGTCGCCGGAGGGGACGGGGTTGCCGTACCTGTCCTTGCCGCACTCCCCCTTCTTCAGCCAGTCACCGGCGTCGGAGGGGTCGTCGTCGCGGCCGCCTCCGTCGTTGGCCGTCCAGGTGTTCGAGATGAAGTCGTACCCGGGGAGGACCTGGGAGTTCAGCTCGGTGTGCCGGGTGATGCCGGTGTCGAGGACCGCCACGGTGACGCCCTTGCCGGTGGCCCGCTTCCAGGCCGGGGGGACGTTCATGCCGGCCGTGGACTCGTACAGGTCCCACTGGTAGGAGTACTCGGCGGGGTCGACCGCGGTGGCGTGCACCCGGCGGTCGGGGACGACGTAGGCGACGTCGGGGTCGGCCAGGAAGGCCGCCGCGACCTTCTGCGCGTCCCTGGCCTCGTCGGCCTCGGGCAGGTCGACCAGGGCGGCGCCCGTGCCGAGGCGCCGCTCGAACGAGACCGGCTCGCCCGCCTCGTCGGCCTTGGCCCGGGCGTCCTTCGCGACCGCCGTGTTCGAACCGGCCTCTTCCGCGCGGGACTTGTAGCCGACGATGAGGCCCTGGACGAGCTCGGTGGCGCCGGTGACGTCGGCGGCCACGGGGGCGGCGGCCCGGCCGGGGGCGGCGGTGCGGGTCGTCTCGGCGGGGCGGGCGGTGTCGGAGGAGCCGCCGGCGAAGGCGACGCCGGTGCCCATCACCGCGGCGGCGGTCGCGACCGCGAGGGATATTCGGAGGGGGGTAAAACCGCGCACTGTGGTTCCTTTCGGTCCGATCGGGCGGCTGGTCCGCCGTCACGGAAGGGGACAAACAGGGGGGTTGGGACCCACGGACGCGCAAGCGCGTCCGTGGGTCCGGTTCCTGCTCTCCGGATGCCGTCCGTTCTTCTGTGGGGGGTCGGCAGCGGTGCGCACGAAGGGCGGCGGGGCCGGTATGCCCGTGGCCCCTCGTGATGCGGCCGATCGCCAGTGGGTGGCGAGTGATCGACCGGTGAGCGGAAACCTACGAACAGGGGGCTCCGGGCGACCATCCGGAGCCCCCTCTATACGGACACCTATTTATTTCGGGCGCCGTTCACCGCACCGTGGTTTCGCCGGAATCGCGGCGAAACCGGAAGGATTCGTTCGCGAGCCGGTGCGGGGCGGAATCCCTTCGGCGGGACGGTCGCCGCGCGGAAGGCGTCCCCTGGCGAGACGGGCGAACGCCCCGCGGCCTCCCGTGCCCGAACGCCCCGCGGCCTCCCGCGCCCGAACGGCCTCCGGCGGGAGGGGCCCGGCAGGGCGATGAGAGGCACCGGCGCGCCCCCGTACCGCCCCCGGAAGGTTGATTGCGTATCCGTGGAACCGGCGCCCCGGATGTTCGGGAGCGAAACGGAGCCATAGCTTCGGGGCCCGGTCGACCGGACTCGCGGAGTCGTGCGCCAGCCGTACGGGATCCGTCCGGCCTCGGTCGGCCGGCACGTGCACGGGCGTGCGGAACGAGCTGTGCGCACCGCTTTCGGGCAGTCCCGGCCGGATGGCACCGCGCCCCGCTTTTCCGCGGTCGGCGGGATGCGCTCCGCGGTGCGCCTTCCCACCGAAAGCTCTTCCGCGCGCCCGGGCACCCGTGCCCGCCGAATGCCGGGGGAGAAGGCGGGAATACGCGCGACCATCCACGCGATCCGCGCCGCCCACCGCCTTCGATTCGCCTCGTGCGGCCTCCGGGGAATTCACGGAGGGGAACGGGGAAAATGCCGTTCCGTATCTGTGTTCTCGCGTCGCCGCCTTGGTACGGTGCGGGAATCGCACCGCGCGCAACGGTGAGCCGGAAGCGGAATCCGTCGCGCGCGGGCCTGTCGCGGGGGCGGTGCCGACTCCGCGCGCGATGTGCCGGGGCCGCCCGGAAGAAGGAGAGCGAGGAGGCCGGCGTGATCGAGACGCGTGGTTCCGCTCTGCGGCCCCTGGCGCGCGCCCTCGCCGACGAGCGCGCCGAACCGGTGCTGCTCTTCGTCGAAGGCGCCGCGGGCCAGGGCAAGACCCGTCTGCTCCGGGAGCTGGCCGACCTGCCCGGGACGGCGGACGCAGCCCGCGTGTGGTGGCGGTGCGGAGCCGACGCCGGCCCGCCGGACGAGGACGAGCACCGGCGGGGCCCGACCCTCTGGCTGGTGGACGACGTCCACCGGGCGAACGGGGACGAACTCCGGCGGCTGCGCCGGGTCCTCGAAGGCTTGGGGCCGGGCTCGGCCGCCGCCGTGACCTGTCGCCCCGAGGAACTCCCCGCGCCCGGCCTGCCGCTCGGCGCCCCGCCGCCCGCGTACCCCTCCCGGCTGACGGTGCTCCGGCACCGCCTCGCGCCCTGGGACGAGGAGCGCGTCCGCCGGGCCGCCGCGGAGGCGCTGGGCGAGGACTGCACGGCCGAGGCCGCGCGCAGGCTGCGCGAGCTCACCGGCGGGGTCCCCCGGGTGGTCGTCGACCTCCTCGCCGTACTGGGCGAACAGCGGCCGCCGTTCACCGGCACGGCCGCCGAGGTGGAGGCGGCCGACGTGCCCGCCCGGCTCGCGGAGCTGGCGCTGAGCCGTACGCACGCGCTGTCCCCGGCGCACCGGCCGGTGGTCTGGGCGGCCGCCGTCCTCGCCGGGCCCGTCGGCCGCGACGAGCTGATCGCGGTGTCGGGACTCGGAGCCGCCATCGGGAACGAGGCACTGCTGCGGGCCCTGGAGGGAGCCGCCCTGTCCGAGCCCGCCGAGGGCCGTTACGGCTTCGCCGTCCCGCTGGCCGCACGGGCCGTACGGGCCGCCGTGCCCGGCCCCGTCCGCCAGGACCTGCACGGGCGGGCGGCGGCCGTACTGAGCCGCAGACAGCCCGTGCCCTGGGCCGATGTGGCCGAGCACCACAGGGCGGCCGGCGAGACCCGCGGATGGCTCAGGGCGGTGGAGAAGGCGGCCGGGTCCGCCGCGGAGTCCGGCCGGCACCAGGAGGCCGTCACCCTCCTCGAACGGACCCTGGCCACGCCCGGCCTGCCCCCGCGCAGCCGGGCCCGCCTCGCACCGCTCCTCGCCCGCAGCGCGGTGACCGGACTGCGCTCGGACCAGACCGTGGAGGTCCTCGCGCAGATCGTGCGGGACGCGGACCTCCCCCCAGCCGTGCGCGGCGAGCTGCGGCTCGACCTCGGACTGATGCTGTGCAACCAGATGGGCCGGTTCCCCGAGGGATGGCGGGTCCTGGAGACCGCCGCCGCCGAACTGCGCGAGGTCCGGCCCGGCCTGGCCGCGCGCGCCATGGCGGCCCTTTCCAGCCCCTACTGGCCGGGCAGCACCCTCGACGTCCACCGGCGCTGGCTGGCCGAGGCCACCGTCGCGGCGGACGCCAGCGGGGACGAGCCCATGCGCACGGCGGTCCTGGCCGGCCGGACGGGACTCGCCATGAGCTGCGCCGAGCCGGAGGCGTGGGACCTGGTGAAGGAGCTGCCCGCGAAGGACACGGACCCCGCGTGCGCCCGGCAGGCGGCGCGCGGCCTGTGCAACGCCGCGGACTTCGCGGTCTGGCTCGGCTTCTACGAGCGGGCGGAGGACCTGCTGACGGCCGGGGGCGAGCTGTCCGCGCGGAGCGGCGCGCCCTACATCGAGTACAACGCGCTGGGGACGCGGCTGCTCCGGGACTGGTGGACCGGGCGGTGGCCGGGGCTCGCCGAGCGGTGCGAGGAGTTCGTCGCCGCGACCGCCGACATGCCGTTCATCGCCTCCGACGCCCACGTCGTGCGGGGCCTGCTCGCCCTCGCCCGGGGGGACTGGGGCGAGGCGGCCTCCTGGCTGTCCCAGCGGGGAACGATCGGCACCGAGGAGCTGCCCGTTCCCCTGGCCGCGACGACGGCCGGCGCCGTGATCCGCCTCGCCCTGGCCCGCCAGGAGGTGGAGGCCGCGGCGGATCAGGCACGCGCCGCCTGGACGGCGGTCGCCGCGAAGGGGGTGTGGCCGTGGGCCGCGGAACTCGCGCCGTGGGCCGTGGAGGCGCTGGCCCGCGCGGGGGACAGGGCCGGGGCCCGCAGCGTGATCCGGGACTTCTCCCGGGGCCTCGGCCGGCTCGACGCGCCCGCCGCCCGGGCCGCGCTGGTGTGGAGCAGGGCCGTACTCGCCGAGGCGGAGGCCACGGACCGGGAGCGGGACCGGGAGCGGCGGGGCGGACTGCTGCGGGCGGCCGAGCTGTACCGGGAGACCGCGGCGGTCTACGCGGCGATGCCCCGCCCCTACGCCCGGGCCCTGGCCATGGAGGGCGCCGCCCGCTGCGTACTGGCGGCGGACCCCGACCCGGCCACGGAGCCGGGGGACACCGCCACGCCGACGGACCCGGCGTCCGGCCCCTCCACCGCCCCGACGGACCCGGCGTCCAGTCGTCCCTCGACCGCCCCGACGGACCCGGTGTCCGGTCAGCCCTCCACTGCCCCGGCCGATTCGGCCTCCGGTCGTCCCTCCGGCGTGGCGGCGGACACCGCGGCGGACGCCGACCCGGACGCGAAGACCGGGGACACCACCGCCCCGCCCGCCCCGGCCTCCGACCCCTCCTCCCCCCTGGCGGCGGTCGCCGAGCTGGAGTCCTGTGCCCGGCGCTTCGGCGAACTGGGCGCCGTCTGGGACGCGGCGCGGGCCAGGGCCCTGCTGCGCACGCGGCAGCCGGTGAAGAAGGGCCGCCCTCCCGGCCGCCCCTCGCACGCCGACGAGCTGTCCCCCCGGGAGGCGGAGGTGGCCCAGCTCGCGGTCTCCGGCCTGACCAACCGGGAGATCGCCACGACCCTGCACCTCTCGCCCCGGACGGTGGAGCAGCACATCGCCCGCGCCATGCGCAAGACCGGGGCGCTCTCCCGCCGTGACCTCACCCACCGCCTGGGCCGCACCCCCTAAGGGGCCGCCTACCAGGGGAACGGGGAGGTCCCGCCGGTCCGGAACATCCCGTCGTGCTCCCAGGCGTCCACGGTCGCGGCCGTCCAGTCGAACACCCAGCCGGGCCGCAGTCCGCGCGCTCCCCAGCCGTCCGGGCGCCGGCGGGGGATCGGGAAGCCCGCCCGCTGCGCGGCGGCCGCCGTGTCGCAGGTCTCGCGCGCGATGCGGAGGGCCTCCGACCAGCTGTCGGCCGGCCCGGTGAGGATGTGCAGCCCGTACCGTCCGGGCTGCACGGAGCTCCTTATGGGGACATTGACCTGGAAATAGACCTTGGTCATGACGCCGTCTCCTCGGTTCTGCGCTTTCCCGCTCTGCCGGCGCGGACCGCGGTGGATTCACCCGGCGGGCCGCGCGCCCTCACGGCCGCGCCCCTTCGTGTCCGCTCGGCCGCCGATCCGATCGCACCACCCTACGAACCCGGCCGGGCCCTGAATATCCGGAAACGGTCCATCACCTATACGTATCCCGGTCGCACCGCGCCGGCGTGCCGCAGGGCGAGTGAACCGACGTCTTCCGCACCCCCTCGCGACCACGCTCCCATTCCTCGGAAAAGACCACCCGGTTCCCGTTTTCCCGTTCAACAGAGAAGCCGTTATTTCTGTTGAAAACTGCCCGCCGCACGCGTCTTGAAATTCATTCGGCCGCTGGGTGATAGTTCGGGTCGCGGCGAGTCCCCGACTCCCCGTCAGACAGGAACCGCCTTTCGCCGGTGCGTTGTTGGCGCATTCCGGCGATACACCCCCCATCGGGTTCCTGGCTGTCGTCCGGAAGGAATCAACGTGCGCAACTCTCGTAAGTACCGCCTGGCCGCGATGGGCCTCGTGCTCTCGGCCTCGGCGGTCCTGGGCACCCAGACCCTGGCGCAGGCGCAGGACACGGAGTCCACCCCCCGCTACCAGCCCGAGATGGTACGGGCGTTGGCCGCTTCGCTCGGCGTGAGCGAGAAGGCCGCGGCCGACCGCCTGGACCGCCAGGACGCCCAGCAGGCCAGGCTCGCCGAGCTGAGGAGGAGCGGGACGGCCGGCGACGGCGCCTTCTTCGACGCCTCCGGCACGCTGACCGTCAACGCCGGCGGCAAGGCCGAGGCGGCCAGGATCGAGAAGGCCGGCCTCGCCGCCCGGGTGCCCGCCCGCGGCCAGGCCGTGCTCGACGGGATCAAGGCCGAACTCGACGCCCTCGCGGCGAAGAAGGTCCCCTCCGGAGTCGTCGGATGGTCCGTGGACCTGGCCTCCGACAAGGTGACCGTCAAGGTCAACAACGAGCGGGGCGCCGCCGCCCGAGCGTTCCTCGCCGCGGCCGCGAAGCACGGCTCCGCCGTCGAGATCGTGCGGGGCCAGCAGGAGTTCGCCGCCCAGGCGGCGATCTACCCCGGCAGCAAGATGACGTTCAACAACACCAGCAACTACTGTTCCGTCGGCTACGGCGCCCGCGACAGCTCCGGCAAGCAGTACCTGGTGACCGCCGGGCACTGCGTCACCAACACCCTGCGCTACGACGGGACGGCCTTCGCCCAGGGCTACAAGACCCGTTACGCGCTCGGCACCCGCAGCGTCGACATGGGCGTCCTGACCGTCAACTCCGGTCACTCGATCGTCACCGCCGTCGGCACCTGGGGCCAGGGCAGCACCAGCACGGTCGCCGTCAAGGGCGGCAGCCGCGCCTCGTCCGGCGCGGCGATCTGCAAGTCCGGCGCCACCACCGGCTGGACCTGCGGCACGATCGGCTCCTACAACAACACCGTCACCTACAAGGACCTGAACGGCGGCCCCGACACGGTCGTCACCGGTCTGGCCACCTCCAGCGTCTGCACCGAGGGCGGCGACAGCGGCGGCGCGTACATCTCCGGGAACCAGGCCCAGGGCATGACCTCCGGCGGCCCGATCGGCCAGAAGTGCACCGGCGGGGTCAACTCCCGCGGCACCTCGCACTTCCAGCCGCTCGACGACGCCCTGCGCTACTACGGGCTGACGCTCAACACCAACTGAACGCGTCCGTAGAAGGACCGGCCGGGGGTCGCTCGCGGAACGAGGCGAGCGGCCCCCCGGTCGTGCGCCGACGGAGCTCCGGCCGCTCTCCGCCGGAGCCCCGCGTCCCGCCCGTCCGCCGTCCCCGTCCGCCGTTCCCGTCCGCCGTCCCCGTCCGCTGGAAGACGCCATGCCGAACACCCCCCACGACGACGGCACGGACGCGATGTTCGCGGCCGTGCTCAGAGAGGCCCTGCGGCGGCGGGGCCTGCCGCTGGACCGCGTGCGCGACCACCTGGAGTCCTGCGGGATCACCCTCAGCCTCGCCACCCTCAGCTACTGGCAGAGCGGCCGCAGCCTGCCCGAGAGGCCCCAGTCCCTGCGCGCCGTCGACGCCCTGGAGCCCTTCCTCGGCCTTCCGCGCGGCGCCCTGCGCTCCCTGCTCAGGCGCCGGCCGCGCGGCTGGGTCCCGCAGCACGACCCGGCCGCCGTCCGCGGCGTCTACGGCGAGGACTCCGACCTGGAAAGGGTCCTCGGCGACACCTTTCCGCACTTCAACGCCGGTCTGCGGCGCCTGGTCGTCCACGAGGCGGTGCGCGTGAACGAGCGCCGGCTCATCGACGAGATCCGCGTCACCGTCGCGGTCAGGGCCGTCCGCGACGACGCGCGGCACCTGACGGTCATGCACACCCTGGACTCGGCGGAGGCCGCCGCGGTCGACCTCACCGTCCCCCACGGGCCGCCCCCGGCCGTCCGGTCGCAGCCTGAGCCGAACTGCGTGGTCGCCGAGATCCCGCTCGGCCGTCGGCTGGCCAGGAACGAGACCGCCGTCGTCGAGTACACGCTCCGCTGCACCGCCACCGCGGGCGTCTCCCACCACTATGAACGCCGTGTCACCACACCTCTGCGGACCTATCTGCTCCAGGTCCGCTTCCATCCCTCGGCGGTGCCGTCGACGTGTCGGCACTACTACCGCGCGCGGCTCGGCGCCGAGCCCCGGAACCGGCAGCTCGCGCCCCTGGATGCCTCCCACACGGCGCACCTGCTGCCCATGAAGTGCCCGCCGGGCGCGTACGGCGTCGAGTGGCAGTGGGCGGACTGAAGGACTGAGGGGGGCTGAGGGGACCGAGGAGACCGAGGCCCGGCGGAGCTCCGCGCGGCGGCCGGAACCGTCACTGCAGCGCCCCCGGCGCGATCCCCAGCAGGGTTCGCAGCGCGTCCTCGCCCGCCGGGGTCACCTTCACGGCCCGCCCGGACCCGATCCGCACGCACCATCCGGCGTCGAGCGCGTGGCGGCAGAGCGCGGCGCCCGCGACCCCCGCCAGGTGCGGCCGGCGCTCGGTCCAGTCGAGGCAGCCGCGCGCGACGGGCCGCCGCCCCTTCCGTACGAGGGCGATGCCCTGCTCGCCGAACCACGCCAGGCCCCGGTCCGTGAGCGCGAACCCGGCGTCCTGGCACAGCAGTCCCCGCGCCGTCAGCGCCTCGGTGATCGCGATGCCGAGCCGCCCGGCGAGGTGGTCGTAGCAGGTCCGGCCGCGGGCCATCGCCTCCCCGGCGCTCGCCTCCCGCAGCGAGCGGGGCCGTGCGGGCACCGCGGGACCGGACCGGGCGGCCAGCTCCTCGACCAGGTGCGCGATCCCGGGACCGGCGAGCCGCACGTACCGGTGCCTGCCCTGCCGCTCCTCCGTGAGCAGCCCGCCCCCGATCAGCTTCCCGAGATGCTCGCTCGCGGTGGACGGCGCCACCCCGGCGTGCCGGGCGAGCTCCCCGGCGGTCCAGGCCCGCCCGTCGAGCAGGGCGAGCAGGAAAGCGGCGCGGCTCTCGTCCGCGAAGAGCGCCGCGAACGCGGCGAGGTCACTGGCTGCCATGCCCCCAGGCTGCCGCACTCACCCTTCGGCGGCGGCCGAAGCGTCACGGGTTCCGGCCACCCGGGACGCGTACTGCCCGGCGAGGCCGTCGAGGAGCGCCCGCAGGCCCGTCTCGAAGGCGCCCTCGTCGACCTGCCGGCGGCGCTCCGCGAGCAGGTGGGCCTGGCCGAGGTGGGGGTACGCGGCGGGGTCGTAGGCCGTCTCGTCGTCGACGAAGCCGCGGGCGAAGGAGCCGAGCGCGGAGCCGGTGACGAAGTACCGCATCAGGGCGCCGATGTACGTCGCCTGGGCCGGGGGCCAGCCCGCGCGGACCATCGCGCCGAAGACGGCGTCCGCGACCCGCAGACCGGCCGGGCGGCGGCCGGGGCCCTGGGCGAGGACCGGGACGATGTGCGGGTGGTCGGCGAGGGCGGCCCGGTAGGAGACCGCCCAGTCGTGCAGCGCCGTCCGCCAGTCGCGGGGGTCGTCCGCCGCGAACATCGACAGGTCGATCTTCGCGCTCACCGCGTCCGCGACCGCGTCGAGGATCTCGTCCTTGGTGCGGAAGTGGTTGTAGAGGGAGGGCCCGCTCACCCCGAGCTCGGCCGCGAGCCTGCGGGTGGAGAGCGCGGCGAGGCCCTCCGCGTCGACCAGCGCGCCCGCCGTCTCGACGATGCGGTCTCGGCTGAGCAGGGGCTTGCGCGGTCGGGCCATGGCGCACATAGTAGGCCTGCGCTTCGAAAACTAGCAGTGGTAATTAAAGTGGCCGCGGTCGGACGGGTGAGGTGGCACGGTGGATCTGGCGCTGAGCGAGGAGCAGGAGGCCGTACGGCGGCTCGCCGAGGACTTCGTCGCCCGGGAGGTGACCCCGCACGCCACCGCGTGGGACCGCGCGGAGGAGGTGGACCGGGGGATCGTGAAGAAGCTCGGCGCCGTCGGCTTCCTCGGCCTGACGATCCCCGAGGAGTACGGCGGTTCGGGCGGCGACCACCTCGCGTACTGCCTGGTGACCGAGGAGCTGGGGCGCGGCGACTCCTCCGTGCGCGGCATCGTCTCCGTCTCCCTCGGCCTGGTCGCCAAGACGATCGCCTCCTGGGGGAGCGAGGAGCAGAAGCGGGCGTGGCTGCCCCGGCTCGCCTCCGGCGAGGCGCTCGGCTGCTTCGGCCTCACCGAGCCCGGCACCGGCTCCGACGCCGGGAACCTGGCCACCCGGGCCGTCCGGGACGGCGACGACTACGTCGTCAACGGCACCAAGATGTTCATCACCAACGGCACCTGGGCCGACGTCGTCCTGCTCTTCGCCCGCACGAACGACACCCCCGGCCACCAGGGCGTCTCCGCCTTCCTCGTCCCCGCCGACGCCCCCGGCCTCACCCGCCGCCCCGTCCACGGCAAGCTCGGCCTGCGCGGCCAGGCCACCGCCGAACTGGTCCTGGAGGACGTCCGCGTCCCGGCCGCCGCGATGCTCGGCCCCGAGGGCAAGGGCTTCGCCGTCGCCATGTCCGCCCTCGCCAAGGGGCGCATGTCGGTCGCCGCCGGCTGCGTCGGCATCGCGCAGGCCGCCCTCGACGCGGCCCTGCGGTACGCCGGAGAGCGCGAGCAGTTCGGAAAGCCGATCGCCTCGTACCAGCTGGTGCAGGAGCTGATCAGCGACATCTCCGTCGACGTGGAGGCCGCCCGGCTGCTCACCTGGCGGGTCGCCGACCTGATCGACCGCGGCCGGGACTTCGCCACCGCCGCCTCCCGGGCGAAGCTGTTCGCCTCCGAGGCCGCCGTCCGCGCCGCCAACAACGCCCTCCAGGTCTTCGGCGGCTACGGCTACATCGACGAGTACCCGGTCGGCAAGCTGGTCCGCGACGCCCGCGTCATGACCCTGTACGAGGGCACCAGCCAGATCCAGAAGCTCATCATCGGCCGGGCGCTCACCGGGATCTCGGCCTTCTGAGTTCCCGGGCCCGAGTCCCTGAGTACGGGGAATGAGTACGCGGACGGATGTGGCGGGGGCCACATCCGTCCGATGCTTTCGGGCATGAGCGACACACCGGTCAAGCAGCAGAACACCGCCGCCTACTACATGCAGGCCGTCATCTCCTTCGGGATCGCGATCGCGGCCGTGTCCATCGGCGTCTACCAGCTCGACGCCAGCGCCTGGGTGCGCGCCTTCCTCGCGGTCTCGGTCCTCTACCTGACGACCTCGGCCTTCACCCTCGCCAAGGTCGTCCGCGACCGCCAGGAGGCCGGCCAGATCGTCAGCCGCGTCGACCAGGCCCGCCTGGAGAAGCTCCTCGCCGAGCACGACCCCTTCCAGAAGCTCTGAACCCGGGCCCGGACCCGTCCGCCGCCCCCGGTGGATCTAAGCGCTTGCTCACCCTCGTTGTATGGTGTCCGTGCTGACGGGGACCGAAGAGGAGTGTGGGATGAGCGCGGCGGAGGAGACGCCCGGGGGCGAGGACGTGCCCTGGGGCGAGGTCACGCCCGAGGCGGCGCGGCGGCTGCTGGTAGCCGCCGTCGAGGCGTTCGCCGAGCGCGGCTACCACGCCACCACCACCCGGGACATCGCCGGCCGCGCCGGGATGAGCCCGGCCGCGCTCTACATCCACTACAAGACCAAGGAAGAGCTGCTCCACCGGATCAGCCGGATCGGCCACGACAGGGCCCTGGAGATCCTCCGGGCCGCCGCCGACGGCGGGGGCACGGCGGCCGAGCGGCTCGCCGACGCCGTCCGCTCCTTCGTCCGCTGGCACGCCGAGCGCCACACGACCGCCCGCGTCGTCCAGTACGAGCTCGACGCCCTCGGCCCCGAGCACCGCGCCGAGATCGTGGAGCTGCGCCGCGAGTCCGACGCGGCCGTGCGCCGGATCATCAACGAGGGCGTGGCGGCCGGGGAGTTCGACGTCCCCGACGTGCCCGGCACCACGGTCGCCGTGCTGTCCCTCTGCATCGACGTCTCGCGCTGGTTCACCACCCAGGGCCGCCGGACGCCCGACGAGGTCGGCGCGCTCTACGCCGGCCTCGTCCTCAGGATGGTCGGCGCTCAGAAGTAGTAGCGGGAGACCGACTCGGCCACGCAGACCGGCTTCTCGGAGCCCTCGCGCTCCACGGTCACCGCCGCCGTCACCTGCACGCCGCCGGACACCTCCTCGACCTTCGCCAGGACGGCCGTGGCGCGCAGCCGCGAGCCGACCGGCACGGGGGCCGGGAAACGCACCTTCTCCGTGCCGTAGTTGATGCCCATCCTCACGCCCTCGACGGCCAGGATCTGCGGCACGAACACCGGCAGCAGCGACAGCGTCAGATAGCCGTGCGCGATGGTCGTGCCGAACGGCCCTGCGGCCGCGCGCTCCGGGTCGACGTGGATCCACTGGTGGTCGCCGGTGGCCTCCGCGAAGAGGTCGATCCGCTTCTGGTCGACCTCCAGCCAGTCGCTGTGCCCCAGCTGCTCGCCGACCCCCGCGCGCAGCTCCTCGGCGGAGGTGAAGATCCTCGGCTCGGCCATGTCCCTGCTCCCTCTCGTCACGCCTTACCCGGACGCCCCCGCACGCGCCGGTCGCGCTGTCCAAGCGCTTGCTCAGCTTTGTGGTGCGGACGGTCCGCTGTCAACGCCCGGCCGGACGGCGGGACGGTTCCCGTAGGGTCGCGGAGTGCCGCAGATTCCAGAGAAGATCCACGAGCTCACCGTCGGCCAGCTCTCCGCCCGCAGCGGGGCCGCCGTCTCCGCCCTGCACTTCTACGAGTCCAAGGGCCTCATCAACAGCCGCCGCACCAGCGGGAACCAGCGCCGCTACGGCCGCGACACCCTCCGCAGGGTCGCCTTCGTCCGTGCCGCGCAGCGGGTCGGGATCCCCCTGGCCACCATCCGCGAGGCGCTCGCCCGGCTCCCCGAGGAGCGCACGCCCACCAACGAGGACTGGGCCCGCCTCTCGGCGGCCTGGCGCACCGAACTCGACGCGCGCATCCAGCAGCTCGGCCGCCTCCGCGACCATCTGACGGACTGCATCGGCTGCGGCTGCCTCTCCCTGGAGACCTGCGTCCTGTCCAACCCGGACGACGTCTTCGGCGAGCGGATGGCGGGCTCCCGCCTCCTCCCGGTCCGCCGCCCGGCACCGGAGGAGGACGAGGCGTAGGGGCCGTACGGGGCGCTTCGGGGGCCTCCCGGTCCCCGCCGCCCCGGAGGGTCACGCCGCCGACGCCAGCCGGCGGCCCCGGTCGGCGCGGGCCCGGGCCAGGGCGCCCGAGGTGAGCACCGTCCGCGGGACGCCCACGCCGCAGTCGGCGCACACCGGGCCGTGCCACGGCTCGTACCGGTCGCCGGGCCCCGCCCACTCGATCCTGGGCCCCGCGCACACCGGACACGCCTCGCCCGGACCGCGCTCCAGGGCCGTGATCAGCCGCCGCAGCACCTCGGGCAGCGGGTCCGAGGGATGCACCTCGGGATCCCCGCACCGCACCACGCCGTTGCCGCCCCAGACCCGCCGGTGCCAGTCGTCGAGCGCGCCGGGCCGGCGCAGCCCCTCGTGCTTCTCGCGCCGCCGCCGGGCGGCGAACCTCTCCTCGTACGCGAGCCACACGGCCCGCGCCTCCTCCAGTTCGTCGAGCGCCGCCACGAGGCGCCCCGGGTCGAGCTCCCGGTCCTCGGGCCCGAACCTGTGCCTGCGGCACAGATGGTCCCAGGTCGCGCGGTGCCCGTACGGGGCGAACCGCTCCAGGCACTTGCGCAGGGAGTACCTGCGCAGCGCCGTGTCGCACCCCGGATCGCGCACCTGTCTCGCGAGACTCCGGAAACCGGCCATCTCCCGCCACCTCCGTCGCTGGTCCTTCCGCGGTATCAGAGGGACGAACGGGAGGCCCTCTGTGTTCCATCGAAATGCGGATGGCAGCCATCAGCGGGGCGGGAGGGACTCCCGGGACGGAGCGGAACCGTCACCTCCGGCGGTTCCCGGACCCGGCGGCGCGGGGATCAGCGCAGTCGCGCCGCCGAGACCCGGGGGAAGTGGACCAGCAGGTCGTACGAGGCGGAGAGCCGGAGGGGCACGACGGCGCTGGGCCAGGGGTAGGCGGTGCCGATGTGCCGTGTCTGCCGGGGCGTCCCCAGCCAGTCGCGGGCCGTCGGGGTCGTCCGCCGCAGGTCCAGGTAGAACGGCTCGTCCGCGACCCGGTCCAGGGTGTGGGCGCCGCTGTCCGGCCCGAGCGGCCCGACGGTGAAGACCCGCAGCGGCTCGCCCGGGGCCCCGGTGTCGTGCGCGTTGAAGGCCCCCCGCCCGAAGGAGGCGCCCACGCTCACGTAGTCCCGGCCGAGCGCGTCCCGCAGGAAGGCGCCCTGGAGGCGCGGGTACTGGTCCGGCTTCGGCGTCACGTACCCCACGTGCCCGTTGTGCGCGGAGAGCAGGATGCGGTGCCCGGTCCTGCGCTGCCACCACACGGTGTTCTCCGCCATGACCCGGTCGCGGTAGAGCATGGCCGCCGCGACCCCTTCGGGCGTCGCCGCGTCGTGCGCGTACTCGGTACCGACCTGGGCGATCGCGCGTGCGTGCTGCACGGCCCAGGCGTGCGCCTCCCGCGCCCCGGTGCCCCCGCCGGGGCGCTGCCGCTCCAGGAGGGCGAGGGCCCGGTTCACGTCGCCGGCCATCCGCCGCCGCTCGGCGAGCGGCCGGCCCAGGTACCCCTTCATCCACTCCTCGACCCCGCCGACGGGCCGCGACTTCCGGTACAGCTCCCGGAAGCGGGGCAGGAGCGCCGGGCGGGTGCGGGAGACGTACGCGGTGACGGCGTCGAAGAGGTTCGGGCCCGCGTACCCGAGGTCGTTCCCCATGAAGCGGACCTGGCGGTCGGGGTGGAGCCGGTTGTACTCCCGCATCCAGCGGAACAGGTCGAGGTACTCCTCGGTGTTCCAGAGGCGGTACGACTCCTGGAACTCGTCCCGCATGATCGCCTCGATGTCGCCCCGGCCGGTGCGCACCCACGCGTCGATCAGGAGGCCCGTGGACCAGTTGGCCTCCAGGGCGAAGGTGGTGAACCCCTTCTCCTCCACCAGATGTTCGAAGATCCGGTGCTTGGCGGTGAAGAACTCCGCCGAGCTGTGGGTGGCCTCGCCGACGCCGACGACCGTGGCGGAGCCGATCATCCGGTCGAGCGGCCGCAGATCGGCCAGGGGGCGCGCGGAACGGGCGAGTTCGCGCGCCGGGTCGGTGACGGATGCCGGAGCGGTGGCGCCCGGGGGAGCCGCGCCCGCCGGGGCCGGGGCGAGGCCGCCGAGACAGACGGCGAGCAGCAGCCCGGCGACGGAGAGGCGGCGCCGTAAGGACGACTTCGGAAGGGTGACGGTACGCATGGGACCAGCGTGGTCGGCGGGACGCCACCGGGACATCCCGCCCGCCCCCTTCCCCGGCCTCCCGCCCGCCCCCTCGGGACACGGGGGACACCCCCCTTCCCGGGGCGGCCCTCAGCGGTACAGCAGGTACTCCTTCCGCACCGCCCGGAAGGCCTTCAGGTCCGCCTGCCACGCCCCGACGACCTCGTCCGTGTCCGCGCCCGCGTCGATCAGGGTCCGCACCCGCGTCGAGCCGGTCAGCTTGTCGATCCAGTGGTCCGGCCGCCAGGCGAAGCCGGACCACGAGCGGCGGGCGGTGACCAGGAGCCCGATCCCGGTCCGTACCGGATCGAAGGACTCCCGGTCGTGGACGTGCAGTTGCACCCCGCCCACCGTCTTCCCCTGGAACTTGGAGAAGGTCGGCGCGAAGTAGGCCTCGCGGAAGCGGACCCCGGGCAGGCCGAGCGCGTTCGCCGCCTCCGCCCACCGGCGGTCGATCCCCTCGGCGCCGAGGAGTTCGAAGGGGCGGGTGGTGCCCCGGCCCTCGGAGAGGTTCGTGCCCTCGAAGAGACAGGTGCCGGAGTAGACGAGCGCGGTCTCCGGCGTCGGCATGTTCGGGCTCGGCGGCACCCAGGGCAGCCCCGTCGAGTCGAAGAAGTCCGTCCGCCGCCACCCCGTCATCCGCACGGTCTCCAGGGCGACGGGCGCGGCCAGGAACTCGCCGTTGAAGAGCAGCGCCAGCTCGGCCACCGTCATGCCGTGCGCCTGCGCGATCGGCTCGCGCCCGACGAAGGTGGCGAACGCCCGGTCCAGGACGGGCCCGAGGGCCGCGCGCCCGGTCACCGGGTTCGGCCGGTCCAGGACCACGAACCGCTTCCCGGCGAGGGCGGCGGCCTCCATGCAGTCGTACAGCGTCCAGATGTAGGTGTAGAAGCGCGCGCCGGCGTCCTGGATGTCGAAGACGACCGTGTCCACCCCGGAGGCGGTGAAGACGTCCGCGAGCGGTCGCCCGCTCTTCAGGTACGTGTCGTAGACGGGCAGTCCGGTCGCCGGGTCGTCGTACCGGCCCTCCGAGCCGCCCGCCTGGGCGGTGCCCCGGAAGCCGTGCTCGGGGCCGAAGACGGCGGTCAGGTCCACCCGCTCGTCGGCGTGCATCACGTCCACGAGGTGGCGGGCGTCCGGGGTCACCCCGGTCGGGTTGGTGACGACGCCGACCCGCTGCCCGGCGAGCGGCGCGTACCCGTCCGCCGCGAGCCGCTCGAAGCCGGTCCGCACCCGGCGCCGCCCGTCCTCCCGGCCCGCAGCCCCCGGCTCCCGGCCCGGTGTCCCGGCGGTGGCGGGGGACGCGGTCGCCGCCACCGCCCCCAGGGCGCCTCCGGCGGCCAGCAGACTCCGTCGCGACAGACCCATGCGCGAACCTCCTCGATCGCGGCCCCGGCCGGGGCGCATGACAGGGGCACGCACGCTAGCGCTCCCGGTGGCCCGGGGGAACGAGGCGTGCGGGCGGGTCCCTCCGCCGCCGGCCCTCCGCCGACCCTTCCCACCCGGCATACCGACCGGTTAGTCTGCCGAGGTCGCCGTCCCGGGAAGGCCGGGAAGGCCGGGGAAGCCGGAGAGTCGCGGAGAGGTGGGTCCAGACATGGGCGCGGACACGGGCACGGGTACCGGCACGAACGCGGACGCGGACGCGGACACGAGTACGGGTACGGACGTGGACGCGGATACGGCTCCGAGCGCGGGGGCGGCGAAGGCCGCGGCCGTCCTCCGGGGCGCCGGCGTCGTCGTCACCGGCGCGGGCGGCGGCATCGGCGCCGCCCTCGCCCGCCGCTTCGCCGCCGAGGGCGCCCGCGTCGTCGTCAACGACCTCGACGCCGACCGCGCGAAGGCGGTCGCCGCCGAGATCGGCGCCGTCGCCGTCCCCGGCGACGCCTCCGCCGTCGTCGACGAGGCCCGCGCGGCCCTCGGCGGCACCGTCGACGTCTGGTGCGCCAACGCCGGGCTCTCCTCGCCCGGCGACGCCTTCGCCGACGAGGACGTCTGGGCCGCCGCCTGGGACGTCAACGTCATGGCCCACGTCCGCGCGGCCCGCGCCCTGCTCCCGGAGTGGCTGGAGCGCGGCAGCGGCCGCTTCGTCTCCACCGTCTCCGCCGCCGGACTCCTCACCATGATCGGCGCGGCGCCGTACAGCGTCTCCAAGCACGGCGCGTACGCCTTCGCCGAGTGGCTCTCCCTCACCTACCGGCACCGCGGCCTCTCCGTCCACGCCATCTGCCCGCAGGGCGTCCGCACGGACATGCTCACCGCCGCCGGGAGCGCGGGCGAGCTGGTCCTCGCCCCCACCGCCATCGAGCCCGAGGACGTCGCGGACGCCCTGATCGATGCCGTCGGGGCCGACCGCTTCCTCGTGCTGCCGCACCCCGAGGTCGCCGGCTACTACCGCAACCGGGCCACCGATCCCGAGCGCTGGCTCGACACCATGAACCACGTCCAGCGGACCTGGGAGACGGGCTCCCGTCAGCCGTAGTCCCCGGCGGATGGGAAGATCTACCTGGCGGGAACGCGTTCCCGCGACCGAAAACGATCACCGGAGCAGGACGAAGGAAGGCGGCGGAGCATGGCCAGGACGACGGACGGGAGCGGCACCCCCGTCCCCCAGAGGCTCCTCGCCGCCGCCACCCGGCTCTTCGCGGAGCAGGGCTACGACCGCACCTCCGTCCAGGAGATCGTCGAGGCCGCCGGGGTCACCAAGGGCGCCCTCTACCACTACTTCGGCTCCAAGGAGGACCTCCTCCAGGAGGTCTACTCCCGGGTCCTGCGCCTCCAGCAGGAGCGGCTCGACGCCTTCGCCGACGCCGACGCGCCCGTGGAGGAGCGGCTGCGCGCCGCCGCCGCCGACGTCGTCGTCACCACCATCGAGAACCTCGACGACGCCTCGATCTTCTTCCGCTCCATGCACCACCTGAGCCCGGAGAAGAACAAGCGGGTGCGGGCCGAGCGCCGCCGCTACCACGAGCGGTTCCGGGCCCTGATCGAGGAGGGCCAGAAGTCCGGGGTGTTCTCCTCCGCGACCCCGGCCGACCTGGTGGTCGACTACCACTTCGGGTCCGTGCACCACCTGTCCACCTGGTACCGCCCGGACGGCCCCCTCAGCCCCCAGCAGGTCGCGGGACACCTCGCCGACCTGCTGCTCCGGGCCCTGCGCCCCTGACCGCACCCCCTGCGGGGTGCGGTCCGCCGCGACGGCTTACAGGTACTTCTTCAGCTCCCGGTGCGCCAGCGACCGCTGGTGCACCTCGTCCGGCCCGTCCGCCAGCTTCAGCGTCCGCGCCGCCGCCCACAGCTCGGCCAGCGGGAAGTCCTGCGACACCCCGCCCGCGCCGTGCAGCTGCACGGCCTTGTCGATGATGTCGACGACCGCGCGCGGGGTCGCGATCTTGATCGCCTGGATCTCGGTGTGCGCGCCCCGGTTGCCGACGGTGTCCATGAGCCACGCCGTCTTGAGGACCAGCAGCCGCAGCTGCTCGATCGTCACCCGGGCGTCCGCGATCCAGTTCTGCACGACGCCCTGCCGGGCGAGCGCCTTGCCGAAGGCGGTACGGGAGGCCGCGCGCCGGCACATCAGCTCCACGGCCCGCTCCGCCATGCCGATCAGCCTCATGCAGTGGTGGATGCGGCCGGGGCCGAGCCGGGCCTGCGCGATGGCGAAGCCGCCGCCCTCCTCGCCCACCAGGTTCGCGGCCGGGACGCGCACGCCGTCGAAGACCACCTCGGCGTGGCCGCCGTGGTAGTGGTCCTCGTACCCGTACACCCGCATCGCGCGCCGGACCTCGACGCCCGGGGTGTCGCGCGGCACCAGGACCATCGACTGCTGGCGGCGGAGGTCGGTGCCGTCGGGGTCGGTCTTGCCCATGACGATGAAGACCTTGCAGTCGGGGTTCATCGCCCCGGAGATGTACCACTTGCGCCCGTCGATCACGTACGCGTCGCCGTCCCGCCGGATCCGGGTCTCGATGTTGGTGGCGTCGGAGGAGGCGACCTCGGGCTCGGTCATCGCGAACGCCGAGCGGATCTCGCCCGCGAGCAGCGGCTCCAGCCACTGCTTCTTCTGGGCCTCGTCGCCGAACTGGGCGAGCAGCTCCATGTTCCCGGTGTCCGGGGCCGCGCAGTTGAGGGCGGTCGGGGCCAGCTGGGGGCTGCGGCCGGTGATCTCGGCGAGCGGCGCGTACTGGAGGTTGGTGAGGCCCGCCCCGTACTCGGCGTCGGGAAGGAAGAGGTTCCACAGGCCCTGCCGCTTGGCCTCGGCCTTCAGCTCCTCGACCACCGCCGGGGTGTCCCACGGGGAGGCGAGCAGCGCCCGCTGCTCCTCGGCGACGGCCTCGGCCGGGTGGACGTGCTCGTCCATGAAGGCGAGCAGCTTCGCGCGCAGCTCCTCAGTGCGGGCGTCGTAGGCGAAGTCCATGGGGGTCAGCCCTCCTGAAGGGTGGTCAGGCCGTGCTCGATGAAGACGGGGACGAGTTCGCCGATGCGGTCGAACCCGGCGCCGACCGTCTGGCCGAGGGTGTAGCGGTAGTGGATGCCCTCCAGGATCACGGCGAGCTTGAACCAGGCGAAGGCCGTGTACCAGGCGAGGGCGGAGGTGTCGCGGCCCGAGCGGGCCGCGTAGCGCTCGACCAGCTCGGCGGCGCTCGGGTGCCCGGCGGCCGTGGCGGTCGTGGAGAGGGGGGAGCCCGGCAGGTCCAGCGGGGTGCTGTACATGACGAGGAGGCCGAGGTCGGTGAGCGGGTCGCCGAGCGTGGACATCTCCCAGTCCAGGACGGCCCGGATCCGGTCGTCGGGGCCGACGAGGACGTTGTCGAGCCGGTAGTCGCCGTGGATCACGGTGGGCGGGGGAGACGTCGGCAGCTCCCGGCCGAGGGCGGCGTGCAGCTCGTCGATCCCGGCCAGCTCGCGGCCGCGCGAGGCGTCGAGCTGCTTGCCCCAGCGCCGCAGCTGCCGGTCGAGGAAGCCCTCGGGCCGCCCGAAGTCCCCGAGCCCGACCGCGTCGGGGTCCACGGCGTGCAGGTCGACCAGGGTGTCGACCAGGCCGAGGACGGCGGCGCGGGTGCGCTCGGGGCCCAGCGGGGCGAGCTCGCGGGCCGAGCGGTACGGGGTCCCCTCCACGAACTCCATGACGTAGAACGGCGCGCCGAGCACCGACTCGTCCTCGCAGAGCAGGACCGTCCCGGGCACGGGCACGTCCGTCGCGTCCAGGGCGCTGATCACCCGGTGCTCGCGCCGCATGTCGTGGGCGGTGGCCAGGACGTGGCCGAGCGGGGGCCTGCGGACGACCCAGCGGCCGGCGGGGGTGCCGTCGGTCACCGCGTACGTCAGGTTCGACCGGCCGCCCTCGATCAGCCGGGCTTCGAGGGGACCGGCCACCAGGCCGGGCCGCTCGCGGTCGAGGAAGCGGCGCAGCCGCTCGGGGTCGAGACCCGGCGGGGTCGCCTCCCGCGTCGTCGCCTGCGGGTCAGGGGCGGAGCTCATCGGGCGTACCTCCGGGTCGGCTGCGGTCGGTCCTCATGATGACCGACCAGTCGGTATGTCGTCCAGAGGGGTGTCCGCCACACTCCCGGGCGCGGTCGCCGGACGCGCGGAAGGCGTACGCCGAGGGCGCGCCCCGGCGCGCGCCCTCCGCGCGGAGGAGGAGCCGGGAGGGCCGGTCGGCCCCGGCGCGCGCTCCCCGTACGGCTCAGGCGTGGCAGGCCACCGGCACCCCGCCGTTCATCGCCGCCATGTCGCCGAAGACCGCCACCGGGTCGAGCGGGTGCCCCTCCGGCAGGCCCGCCAGCTCCGCGTGGGCCCGGTGCAGGTTCGCCACCAGGCGCTCGCTCTCCCGCCACGCGGCGAACTCGCCGGGCTCCGCCCGCCGCGCCGTCTCCAGGGGCGTCTCCCCCTTCGCGTACCCCTCGGCGGCCAGCTCCCGCACCCACAGCAGGTACCGCTCCGTCGCGTCGTACGCGGAGGGGTCGGTCACCCGCCCGTGCCCCGGCACCACCGTCGGCGCGTCGAGCGAGCGCAGCAGGGCGAGCGCGCGCAGCGAACCGGCGAGCGAGCCCATCGGCAGGAACGGCGTCCCGCCGTGGAAGACCAGATCGCCCGTGAAGACCACCCCCTGCTCCGGGAGGTGCACGATCGAGTCGCCCGTGGTGTGCGCGGCGCCCGGGTGGATCACCCGCACCTCGATCCCGCCGACGTGCAGCGTCAGCCGGTCGGTGTAGGTGACGGACGGCGGCAGGACGTCGATCCGGCCGAAGTCGGTCCGCGGCCAGATCAGATGGAGCTGGTGTCCGGCCGCGAGCTGTTCGGTCCGGCAGTTCTCGTGCCCCACGATCCGCGCCCCGGGGGCGAACACCCCGTTCCCGTAGGTGTGGTCCCCGTGGTGGTGGGTGGAGACGACGGTCCCCGGCAGCGGAAGCCCGGCGGCGAGGACGGCCTCGCGCAGCAGCAGGGCCCGCCGTTCGGTGGCGGCGGTGTCGACGAGCAGCGACTCGCCCGCGTCGCCGAGGAAACCGGCGTTGTTCAGGCACCAGCCCCCGTCGGGCTGGACGAAGGCGTGGACGTTCGGGGCGAGGGTGACTACGTAGGGGTCGGTGGAAGACAAGGGATTCCCCCGGGTGAGAGCCGGACCTGACAGGGGGGAAGCGTGTCAGTCGGCCCCGGGCCGGGGGAAGGAGGAGCGGGTCCGTTCACCGGATCAGTGGTCGTCCCAGTGTCCGTCGTGCGCCGCGTGCCGGTGTCCGTCGTGCACGTAGTCGAGGTGGTCGCCGTGCGTCACCGACGGGTGGCCGCAGTCGGGCCCGTGCTCGTGCGCGTGCGCCTCGTGGGAGACGTGACCGGCCGGCTCGCACTCGTCCCAGTGGCCCGAGTGCTCGCGGTGCAGGTGCCCGTCGTGCGCGTAGTCGACGTGGTCCCCGTGGTCCACCGCCCGGTGGCCGCAGTCCGGACCGTGGGCGTGGGCGTGCGTGGGGTGTTCGTGGTGGAGAACGGTCATCACATGGCCTCTGTGAGGGAGCGGCTGACCTTTCCAGGCTAGTCCGATACGCCCCTATCGTCCTGATTCGAAAGGCCCGCCGTGTCCGTGTCCTCTCCTCCGCTGCGTCTTCCCCGACGTCTTCCCTTACGGGGATCCCGCCGGGCTCACCAGATCAGCGCCGCCCCGAAGAAGGCGAGCCCGATCGTGCACAGGGCGGCGAGCAGCGCGCCCCGGTGGGTGAGCGGGTGCGGCCGGGCCGCGTCCAGGGAGCGGATCCGGCGGTGGGCCACCACCAGGAACAGGATCCACGCGAGCGCGGAGAGGGCGAGTCCGGCCAGACCCCTGGGCGTGGTCTCGTCCTGGACGGCCAGCTTGACGGCGAGCACCGCCACGACCGTGCAGGAGAGCGTGGTGCGCCGCCAGGCGAGCCGGGTCCGCTCCGGCTGGAGCCCGGGGTCCCGGGTCACCACCGCGTCCGGCGGACCCCCCACTACCCGGCCCAGCCGAAGAGCACGACCACCACCATCGCCAGCGCCACCACGGCCACCGCGAGGCTGAGCACCGCCGGGAACCGGGACACCGGAAGGTCCTCGCCGCGCCGCATCGCGCGCTCGCAGCGGATCCAGTGGTTCACCGCGCGCAGGGCGCACAGCACCCCGGCGGCGAGCAGCGCGAGCGCGAGCCCGACCCGCACCCCCCACCGCAGGTCGGGAAGGAACTGGTCGACGGCGAAGCCGCCGCCGACCAGGGCGAGCGCGGTCCGGATCCAGGCGAGGAAGGTCCGTTCGTTGGCCAGGGAGAAGCGGTAGTCGGGGGTGTCCCCCTCGTCCCGGATCCGCTGCGGCGCGAACCAGAGCCGCAGACTCTGCACGAAATCGCTCACACGTGCACCCTAACGGCCTGATCATCACACCGCCCGACACCCGAAGCCCCCTGGGGTGCCGGCCCCGGGCCCTCCGCTCTGCCGCACCCGCAGCCGCTCGTACGAACGAAACCGAGCCTTCGGCCTCGACCCCACCACATCTGCCCGCAGCCACTCGCACACACGGGACCGGACTCTCGGCCGCACCCTGCCGAGTCCGCCCGTACCTGCTCGTACGCGCGGAACCGGACCCCCGGGCCCCGCCCCCACCGCGTCCGCCCGCAGCCGCTCGTACGCGCAAGACCAGGCGCGCGGCCCCACCCCACCGCCTCCACCCACAGCCGCTCGTACGAGCAGGACCGCACGCGCGGAACCGGCCCCCCGGGCCCCCGGCCTCGACCCCCGGCCCTGACCCCTCAGCCCCGCCCCTCGCCCTCCGCCCGCAGGCGCTCGTACGCGGCGAGTCCGTCCGGCACCCACTCCCACTCGCCCAGTCGCGCGGCCAGCTCGTCCTCCGTCAGGAAGGCGTGCCAGGCGACCTCCTCCGCCTGCGGGTCCACCGGCAGCTCGCAGCGGACCTCGTACACCGCCGACCACCACTTCCCGGCCACGCCCCCGGAGTCGTACAGGAAGCGCAGCACCGGCTCGGGGCGGGGGAGCCCCCGTACCCCCAGCTCCTCCTCGGCCTCGCGCAGCGCGGCCTCGTCGTAGGACTCGCCGGCGCCGACGACACCGCCGACGAACATGTCGTACATCGAGGGGAAGACCAGCTTCGTGGGCGTCCTGCGGTGCACGAAGACCCTGCCCCCGGCGTCCCGGACCCGGACGAAGACGCAGCGGTGGATCAGCCCCCGCGCGTACACCTCGCCGCGCGGGGCCCGCCCGATCACCCGGTCCTGCTCGTCGACGACGTCGAGAATCTCTTCAGCGGAACTCATGCGGCCATCCAAACAAACCCGCCCGGCGAAACCGCGCGTCCGAACGGTTGACTCGATACACCGGTGTATCCAAGATGCGGTCCATGTCCTATGACGCTGATGTGATCGTGATCGGGGCCGGTCTCGCCGGACTCGTCGCCACCGCCGAGCTGGTCGACGCCGGCCGCACCGTGATCCTCCTCGACCAGGAGCCCGAGCAGTCCCTCGGAGGCCAGGCCCACTGGTCCTTCGGCGGCCTGTTCCTGGTCGACTCGCCCGAACAGCGCCGGATGCGCGTCAAGGACAGCCACGCCCTCGCCCTCCAGGACTGGTACGGCACCGCCGGCTTCGACCGGACCGAGGACCACTGGCCGAGGAAGTGGGCCGAGGCGTACGTCGACTTCGCGGCCGGCGAGAAGCGCGCCTGGCTCCACGCGCGCGGGGTGCGGTTCTTCCCCGTCGTCGGCTGGGCCGAGCGCGGCGGCTACGACGCCACCGGGCACGGCAACTCCGTCCCCCGCTTCCACATCACCTGGGGTACGGGCCCCGGCCTCGTCGCCCCCTTCGAGCGGAAGGTCCGCGAGGGCGTCGCCCGGGGCCTCGTCCAGCTCCGCTTCCGCCACCGCGTCACCGGCCTCGGCCGCACCGCCGGGGCCGTCGACACCGTCACCGGCGAGATCCTGGAACCCTCCACCGCCGCCCGGGGCACCGCGAGCGGACGCGGGATCGCCGGCTCCTTCGAGCTGCGCGCCCAGGCCGTGATCGTCACCACCGGCGGCATCGGCGGCAACCACGACCTCGTCCGCGCCCAGTGGCCCGCCCGCCTCGGCACCCCGCCCGCCAAGCTGCTCTCCGGCGTCCCCGCACACGTCGACGGCCTCATGCTCGGCATCGCGGAGAAGGCCGGCGCCCGTCACATCAACCGCGACCGGATGTGGCACTACACCGAGGGCATCGAGAACTGGAACCCCATCTGGGCCCGCCACGGCATCCGCATCCTGCCCGGCCCGTCCTCCCTCTGGCTCGACGCCACCGGCAAGCGGCTGCCCGTGCCGCTCTTCCCCGGCTTCGACACCCTCGGCACCCTCGAACACATCACGCGGACCGGGTACGACCACACCTGGTTCGTGCTCGACAAGAAGATCATCGGCAAGGAATTCGCCCTCTCGGGCTCCGAGCAGAACCCGGACCTGACCGGCAAGTCGGTCCGCGACGTCATCGGACGCGCGCGGGCGGACGTGCCCGGCCCCGTCCAGGCCTTCATGGACAAGGGCGTCGACTTCGTCGTGGAGAAGGACCTCTCCGCCCTCGTCCGGGGCATGAACGCGCTCACCGAGGAGCCGCTGATCGACGAGGCCGCCCTGCGCCGCGAGATCACCGCCCGCGACCGCGAGATCGCCAACCCCTTCACCAAGGACCTCCAGGTCACGGCGATCCGGGGCGCCCGCAAGTACCTGGGCGACAAGCTCATCCGTACGGCGACCCCGCACCGCATCCTGGACCCCGGCGCGGGCCCGCTGATCGCCGTCCGCCTCAACATCCTCACCCGCAAGTCCCTCGGTGGCCTGGAGACCGACCTCGACTCCCGCGTCCTCACGGAGGGCGGCACCCCCCTGGAGGGCGTCTACGCGGCGGGCGAGGCGGCCGGCTTCGGCGGCGGCGGCGTCCACGGCTACCGCTCCCTCGAAGGCACCTTCCTCGGCGGCTGCATCTTCTCGGGCCGCGCGGCGGGGAGGGCGGCGGCGAGGGCGGTGAGCTGACGGGGAGTCCCGTACCGGGGCAAGATGACGGTGTGACAAAACGTGTACTGCTGATGCTCGTCGGCGGCGTCGCGGCCCTCGGTGGCCTCGCGACCTTCCTGGTACTCCAGGGCCTGGACGCCGCCGACAAGTGGAGCAGCGTCCTCAGCCTGTTCTTCACGGTGGCGGGGTTCGCCCTGGCTCTGGTGGGCCTCTTCTCCCGGGGCTCCCAGCAGTCGGCGGACCACGCGGTCACCGGCGGCTCCCTCCACCAGGTCAGGAACGTCACGGGCGACGTCGTCATCACGGCAGGGAGCGGCGGCGGTACGGCCGCCCCGCCCACGGCCGCCTCCGCCGAGGGCCAGGGCGGCGGAACGCAGTCGGCCCACGGAGCCCGTACGGCGGGGGACCTGCACCAGATCGACGGGGTGGGCGGTTCGGTCCGCGTCGAGCCGCCGGCGCCCCCCACGCCGTGAGGGGGTTCTTCAGGCGCCGGAAGGCGCCGCAGACGGCGTCCGGAGCCTCCGTCCAGGGGCCCCTCACCCAGATCAGCGGGGTCCGGGGCGACGTCCACGTCACCGTCGGATCCGTGCCGCCCCAGCCGGCCGCGCCGGAGGTCGAGTCCGCCCGCCAGGCCTATGCCACCCGCGTCCGCCAGCGCTACGGCCGCCTCGACCTGGAGGTCCTCACCCCGCTCCGCGAACAGGACGAACACCCGGTCCTCCAGCTGCGGGACGTCTTCGTCCCCCAGTCCGTACGCGCCGACCCGCCGCCCGTGGAACTTCCGCAGGAACTCCTGCGCCGCCTCATGGACCCGGCCGAGGCGGAGCTCCACGACCTGCCGCCCGGCATCGACCGGGAGACGGTCGACCGCGTCCGCCGCGCGTACCAGGAGCGGCCACCGCTCCCCGTACTCGACGTCCTGACCGCGCCCGAGCACGACCGCGTCGTCCTGCTCGGCCACCCGGGCTCGGGCAAGTCCACCCTGGCCCGCTACCTGGCGCTCACCCTCACCTCTCCCGAACCTCCGGCGGGCCTCCAGGCGCTCCACGGCAGCCTCCCCCTGATCGTCGAACTCCGCGAGTACGCGCAACCCGCCTGGCGCGAGCGGACCTTCGAGGACTTCCTCGCCCACCAGCACGCGACGGAGGGCCTCGGGCTTCCGCCGGAGACGCTCGCCGCTCTGCTCGCCGGGGAGGGCCCGTACACGGCCCTGGTGGTCTTCGACGGTCTGGACGAACTCTTCGAGAAGGACGTCAGGGACGCGGTCGCCCGCCGCATCGCGGGCTTCGCCGCCCGCCACTCCCGGGCCCGGATCGTCGTCACCTCACGCGGCTACGGCTACCAGCGGGCCGTCCTGGACGGCGCCGGCTTCACCAACTTCATGCTCCAGGACCTGGACCGGGAGCAGATCGGCGCGTTCGCGGAGCAGTGGTTCTCGCTCGCGTGCCCCGACGACCCGACCCGGGCGCGGAAGCTGATCGAACGCGTCACGACGGCCGTGGACGCCTCCACCTCGGTCCGCGAACTCGCGGGCAACCCGCTCATCCTCACGATCCTCGCCATCATCGGCCGCCGCCGCGAACTCCCGCGCGACCGGCGCACGGTGTACGAGCACGCCGTCGACGTCCTGGTGGAGCACTGGGACCCCAGCAAGTACCTCAAGGACCGTCAGGTCGAGGAGCACCTTCCGTACCTCGGCCCCGAGGACAAGCGCGAACTCCTGCGCCTCATCGCCCGGCAGATGCAGGAGGGGCACGGCGGCATCTCCGGCAACCACATCGCGGGCCCCGACCTCCTCAAGAGCTTCGAGGAGTACCTGAAGGACCGCTACGCCCTCCCACCGGACCGCGCGGCACCGGCGGCCCGCGTGATGCTGGACCAGTTCCGCCACCGCAACTTCATCCTCAGCCGCTACGGCGGCGAGATCTACGGCTTCGTCCACCGCACGTTCCTGGAATACCTGGCGGCGACGGACCTGGCCCACCGCTTCAACCAGGAACGCAGCCTCTCGGAACAGGACCTCCAGGACCTCTTCGCGGACAAGGTCCACGACCCGACGTGGCACGAGATCCTGCTGTTGCTGGTGGGGCTGCTGGACGAGCGGTTCGTGGCGGGGGTGATCGACCGGTTGCTGGGGCCGAGGACGATCGCCGTTCCCCTCGGGAACGAAGAGGACCAGGCGTTCGCCGCAGTGGTCTTCGTGGCCCGTTGCCTGGGAGAGGCGCGCCGCATCGGTGTGCTGGCCCCGCAGAGCAGGGCGATGATGCGGCAGATCGTCCGACTCTTCCGACTGGCCGGGCTGCTGGAGGTGACCTCCTTCTCTCCCCCGTGCGACATCGTGGAGTCGCTGTTCCCGGCGATTGCGGCACTGGGAGAGAACTGGGAGGGCGGGGACGACTACCTGTCGTGGTGGGAGCGATGGCGTCGTGCCGAAGGACACGGCGACGAAGTCCCCCCGTCCGGCTCTGTCCGACAGTTCGCCGCGGACCTCGCCATGCTCCTCCGGGGGAGGAGAAGTACCGGCGATGCCGTGCGTACGGTGGAAGAGGCCCTGATCGGCGACGACGCCGCGGCACGGATCGGAGCGTTTCGTATGCTCCTCCGTCGTCCGGGCCGCGACCCCGGACTCCTGGAGGTGTTCGAGCGCTGCGTACGGGAGGAAAGAGACCCCGCCGTACGGGCGCTGTTTCTTCGGGAAGCGGCATACAGCAGCGACATCGATCCCCACTGGATCCCCCGCATCGCGGCTGAGAGGCTGGCCCACGACACCGTCCCGGAGGTACGCCTGGCCGCGATCGACGGTCTGTCGGACCGAGAAATCGACATCGCGGACACATACGCGGCGCTCGACATCGCTCTCAACGACCCCGTCCAGCTGGTCCGCCTGGGCGGAACGTGTTGGCTCATCGCTTACGGAGAAGACAGGGCGAGGGCGATGTCGCTGCTGCGGGAAGGGCTGCGCGACAAAGAGCCCGAGGTGCGGGCCACCGTCCTGGTCGGCGTGGACATGGGGACGGACGACGGGCCGGCCGTCCGCGCGCTCGTCCGCGAGCGGCTGAGGGACGACGAGAGCGCCGCGGTCGTGGCCGCCGCCATCCGCGCCGCCCGGTCGATCGGGGACGACGATCCCGAGACGCTGGCGTTGCTGCGCACCCTGCACGACCATGACAGTCCCATGGTCCGGAGGGCTGTTCTCCGATACCTTGCCGAGATCCGGACGGGGGACGAGGACCTTACCGGGCTGCTCTTCCAGTATGTGCTGCACGACGAGGAGCAGGAGATCCGGGTGGCTGCGCTGGCCTCCCTCAAGCGCTTCGACCGGAACACCACGGCACTGTGCGACGAGCTTCTCGACCGTGCCGTACGGGCCTCGGATCTCCAAGCCCAGGACGAGGCCCTGGCCATGCTCGTGGAGCTGGCCCCCGACCGCGCGCGGGACCTGGTCATCGACCGGGCCGGGAACCACGCCGACGAAAACATCAGGGCAGGGTCGCTTTTCAGTCTGATCGCGGATTACCGGAACGACGCCGAGGCGATGCGTGTGGTCCTCGACCGAGCAGCGGAGGACAGCATGGGGATACGGCTCTCCATCCTCCAGGATTTCATCCAGCACGGCGTTGAGGGCCCGGAGTGCCTGGACCTCGCCCAGGACCGCTTCGACCACGATCCCGACCCGATCGTCCGGCTTGCCGCTCTCGGCATCCTCGTCGACCTCCGTCGCGACGACCCGGAGTTCCTGTTCCTGCTCCGCCGCGCGATCAAGGACGAGGCGCCGAAGATCCGTGACCTCGCCACCGCGGCCCTGGCCGTCCTCGCTCCTCAGGACGCCTGACCCACCTCCACCACCCGGAACCACTCCACCACCAGCATCGTGTCCTCATCCACCACGAACCCCGGGTCCCCCAGCGCCTCCCGCATCTCCTCGCCGTGCCAGAAGTCCTCGTGGCCCGCGCGCCACTCCGCGACCGAGCGGTAGCCCTCGCCCTCGCCGAGGGCCAGGCGGAGGTCCGCGTCGCGCAGGGGGAGGACCTGGACCTCCGTGATCTCCACGACCGCCACCTCGCGGCCGTCCGAGTCGATGACCGCCGAGCGTTCGCCGACCTCGGGCAGCTCCTCGTTCTCGGCCTCGTACTCCAGGAGGAGCCCGGTCGTGGCGGTCTTCTCGCCGGAGAGGACCGCCGCGACGAGCCGGTCCCGCAGGGGGCCGGGGAAGGCGAGCAGGAAGGGCTTGAGCGCGTGAGGGCCGGTCATGGCCGACAGTCTGTCAGCCGTGACCGGCCCTCACCGTTCGTTTTCAGCGGTGCTACAACACCAGCGACAGCAGCAGCACGAACACGATGCCCACGACCGAGATGATCGTCTCCATCACCGACCAGGTCTTGATCGTCTGGCCGACGTTCATGCCGAAGTACTCCTTCACCAGCCAGAACCCGGCGTCATTGACGTGGCTGAAGAAGAGCGAACCGGCACCGATCGCGAGGACCAGCAGCGCCGTCTCGCCCGTCGACATGCCCTCCGCCAGCGGAGCCACCAGGCCCGCCGCCGAGATCGTCGCCACCGTCGCGGAGCCCGTCGCGAGCCGGATCACGACCGCGATCAGCCAGGCGAGCAGCAGGGCCGGGATGGACCAGCTCTTGGAGAAGTCCAGGATCATCTGGCCGACGCCGATGTCGATCAGGGTCTGCTTGAAGCCGCCGCCCGCGCCGACGATCATCAGCACGCCCGCGATCGGGGCGAGGGACTTCTCGACGGTCGAGGACAGCCGCTCCTTGGTGAAGCCGGCCGCCCGGCCCAGCGTGAAGAGCGCGACTATGACGGCCGCGAGCAGCGCGATCAGCGGCGAGCCGATGACGTCGGTGACCTTCTGGACGCCGTTCTCCGGGTCGTCCACGACGATGTCGACGAGCGCCTTCACCAGCATCAGGACGACCGGCAGCAGCACGGTCGCGACGGTGACGCCGAAGCCGGGACGCTTCTCCAGGTCCTCGGAGGGACGCGTGGGGATCATGTTCTCGGGGGCCGGGATGTCCACCCAGCGGGCCGCGTACCGGGAGAAGAGCGGACCGGCGATGATCACGGTCGGGATCGCGACGACGAGGCCGAGGGCGAGGGTGACGCCCAGGTTGGCGCCGACCGCGTCGATCGCGACGAGCGGGCCGGGGTGCGGCGGGATCAGGCCGTGCATCACGGAGAGGCCGGCGAGGGCCGGGATGCCGATCCGCATCAGCGAGTAGTTGCCGCGCTTGGCGACGAGCAGCACCACCGGGATCAGCAGCACGATGCCGACCTCGAAAAAGAGCGGCAGGCCGATCACGGAGGCGATGAGCACCATCGCCCACGGCATGGCCCGGCCGCTCGCCCTCGCCAGGATCGTGTCGACGATCTGGTCCGCGCCGCCGGAGTCCGCGAGCAGCTTGCCGAGGATGGCGCCGAGGGCGATCAGGACGCCCACGCCGGCGACGGTGGCACCGAGTCCGGTGGTGAAGGACTTGATGGTGTCCGCGAGCGGCGCGCCCGCGAACGCGCCGAGCGCGAGGGACCCGATGGTCAGCGCCAGGAACGCGTGCAGCTTGAACTTGGTGATGAGCAGGACGATGACGGCGATGCCGGCGAGCACGGCGATTCCGAGCTGGGCGTTGCCTGCCGAGGTGATCGGTTCGGCGGCGTCCGCTGCCAGGATCTCGACGCTGAGACTGGTCACGGTGGTGTCCTTCGTACGGGCAGGAGGAGGAGCAGGAGGAAGAGAAGAGAAGGGGGCGGAGGGGGTCAGGCGGTCCGGCCGCACAGGGCGGCGACGGCGCGGGCGGTGATCTCCTCGGGGGTGCCGGACACGTCGACGGCGACGCCGGCCTCGTCGTCCTGGAGCGGCTCCAGGGTGGCGAACTGGGAGTCGAGCAGCGCCGTCGGCATGAAGTGCCCCTTGCGCGCGGCCATCCGGCCCTCGATGAGCTCCCGGTCACCGGTCAGATGCAGGAAGACGACGCCGGGCGCGGCGGCACGCAGCCGGTCCCGGTACGCCCGCTTCAGCGCGGAGCTGCTCACCACGCCGCCGAGCCCGGCCCGGCCGTGCGCCCACGCCCCGATGGCGTCCAGCCAGGGCCCCCGGTCCTCGTCGTCCAGCGGGACGCCGGCCGACATCTTGGCCACGTTCGCCGCCGGGTGGAAGTTGTCGCCCTCGGCGTAGGGGAGGCCGAGGGCCTCGGCGACCAGCGGACCGATGGTGGTCTTGCCGGTCCCCGCGACGCCCATCACGACGACGACGGGAGGGGCCTGGGGTGGAGTGCTCATGGGGTGCCTCGCTGTCTTCTTCGACATCGATTCCGTTGTCCGTCGCGCTCATGAAACCCATTGGGTACGACGTATTCAAGAGACTGTGACATAAAAGTCGTACTTTTGATTCCGGATCTTGCTCCGAGGGCCGCCCCGGCCCCCGCTCCCGCTGTGTCCGTCCCCGCGTACCCGCATAGGCTGGCCCTCATGACGACACAGGCCCAGGGGCTCCACTCCCACGTCCTGGCCACCCTGGGCCTCGCGATCACCGCGGGGGAGTACCCGCCCGGCACCGTGCTGCGCACCGATGAACTCGCCCGGCGCTTCGACGTCTCCCGGACCGTGGTCCGCGAGGTCGTCCGGGTCCTGGAGTCCATGCACCTGGTCGAGTCCCGCCGCCGCGTCGGCGTGACCGTGCTCGCCACCGCGCGCTGGAACGTGTACGACCCCCAGGTCATCCGCTGGCGCCTGGCCGGCGCCGACCGGCCCCGCCAGCTCCGCTCGCTCACCGTGCTCCGCTCCGCCGTCGAGCCGGTCGCCGCGGGACTCGCGGCCCTGAACGCCACGCCCGAGCAGTGCCGCGAACTCACCGAGGAGGCCCTCGGCATGGTCGCCACCTCGCGCGGCCGGCGCCTGGAGGAGTACCTCGTCCACGACATCGCCTTCCACCGGGTCGTCCTCAACGCCTCGGGGAACGAGATGTTCGCCCGCCTCGGCGACGTCGTCGCCGAGGTCCTCACCGGCCGCACCCACCACCACGTGATGTTCGAGGACCCGGACCCGGCCGCCGTCACCCTCCACGTCCAGGTCGCCGAGGCCGTACGGGAGCGGGACGCGGCCCGCGCCGAGGAACTGACCCGCCAGATCGCGGTCGGCGCCCTCCAGGAGCTGGACGTCCTCGCGCCCTGACGACCGGACGCAAGCCCTGACGACCGGACGCAAGCTCTGAACTAGCTCAAATATGGGCGTTCAGTGACATGCGCCACAGTCAGTCACCGCCCCGTGCCGTGAGGATGTGCGCTGGTCGTACCGGGGAGACCCCCCACCGGGTGCGACCGGGTACCGCACAGCCCCCCTCACGAAGGCGAACAACTCCATGAGTGACCGCGTCACCGCGGCCGACCCGCTGTCCGCCGCACCGGCGGCATCCGGCGGGCCCACGGCCGCCACCCCCCACGTCGACGCCGGCGACGCCGGATACCGCAAGGACCTCAAGTCCCGGCACATCAACATGATCGCCATCGGCGGCGCCATCGGCACCGGGCTCTTCCTGGGCGCCGGCGGCCGCATGTCCCAGGCCGGGCCCTCCCTCTTCATCGCCTACGCCGTCTGCGGCGTCTTCGCCTTCTTCGTGGTCCGCGCCCTCGGCGAGCTGGTGCTCTACCGCCCCTCCTCCGGCGCCTTCGTCTCCTACGCGCGCGAGTTCATGGGCGAGAAGGGCGCCTACACGGCCGGCTGGCTCTACTTCCTCAACTGGTCGACCACCGCCGTCGCCGACATCACCGCGGCCGCCACCTACGCCCACTTCTGGTCGATGTTCAGCGACGTCCCGCAGTGGATCCTCGCCCTGATCGCCCTCGCGGTCGTCCTCGCCGCCAACCTCATCTCCGTGAAGTACTTCGGCGAGATGGAGTTCTGGTTCGCCATCGTCAAGGTCGCCGCCCTGGTCGCCTTCATGCTGGTCGGCATCTTCCTCGTCGTGACCTCCCACGACATCGGCGGCCACACCCCCGGCCTCGCCACCGTCACCGACAACGGCGGGATCTTCCCGAACGGCATGATGCCGATGCTGCTGCTCATCCAGGGCGTCGTCTTCGCCTACGCCTCCGTCGAGCTGTGCGGCGTCGCCGCCGGCGAGACCGAGAACCCCGAGAAGATCATGCCGAAGGCGATCAACTCGATCATGTGGCGCGTGGGCCTCTTCTACGTCGGCTCCGTCGTCCTGCTCGCCCTCCTCCTGCCGTACACGGCCTACTCCGGCGACCAGAGCCCCTTCGTCACCGTCTTCGACAAGCTGGGCATCCCCGGCGCCGCCGGCGTGATGAACCTCGTCGTCCTCACCGCCGCCCTCTCCAGCCTCAACTCCGGCCTGTACTCCACCGGCCGCATCCTGCGCTCCATGTCGCTGGCCGGCTCCGCGCCCCGCTTCACCGGCGTCATGAACAAGGGCGGCGTCCCCTACGGCGGCATCCTGCTCACCGCCGCCTTCGGCGTCCTCGGCGTCGCCCTCAACTACGTCATGCCCGGCGAGGCCTTCGAACTGGTCCTCAACTTCGCCTCGATCGGCATCATCGGCACCTGGGCCATGATCATGGTCTGCTCGCTGCTGTTCTGGCGCCGGGCCGAGGAGGGCAAGCTCGCCCGCCCCGGCTACAGGCTGCCCTGGGCCCCGTACACCCAGATCGTCACCCTCCTCTTCCTCGGCTCCGTCCTCGTCCTCATGTGGATGGACGAGGGCATCAGCCGCACCACCGTGAACTGCCTGCCGCTCATCGCGGCCGCGCTCGTCGGCGGCTGGTTCCTGGTCCGCCGCCGGGTCCGCGACACCGCCGCGACCCCGCGCGACTGACGTACCGTCACAGGACCCCCGCGGGCACGGCCTGCGGGGGTCTCGCCTTTTGTCAGGAGATAGTGGTACGCAGGAGCCTTACAAGATCCGTTCGCAGAAAAGGAAGTTCGCGATGCCGCAGCACGTCCAGGGGGTCATCGCCCCCGGCAAAAACGAACCCGTACGGGTCGAGACGATCGTGATCCCCGATCCCGGCCCCGGCGAGGCCGTCGTGAAGATCCAGGCGTGCGGCGTCTGCCACACCGACCTCCACTACAAGCAGGGCGGCATCAACGACGAGTTCCCCTTCCTCCTCGGCCACGAGGCCGCCGGAATCGTCGAGTCGGTCGGCGAGGGCGTCACCGACGTCGCCCCCGGCGACTTCGTGATCCTCAACTGGCGCGCCGTGTGCGGAAACTGCCGCGCCTGTCTGCGCGGCCGCCCCTGGTACTGCTTCGACACCCACAACGCGAAGCAGAGGATGACCCTGCTCGACGGCACCGAGCTCTCCCCGGCCCTCGGGATCGGCGCCTTCGCCGAGAAGACCCTCGTCGCCTCCGGCCAGTGCACCAAGGTCGACCCCGCCGTCGCCCCCGAGGTCGCGGGCCTCCTCGGCTGCGGCGTCATGGCCGGCATCGGCGCCGCGATCAACACCGGGAACGTCGGGCGCGGCGACACCGTCGCCGTCATCGGCTGCGGAGGCGTCGGCGACGCGGCGGTCGTCGGCTCCCGCCTCGCCGGAGCCGCGAAGATCATCGCCGTCGACATCGACGACCGGAAGCTGGAGACGGCGAAGGCGATGGGCGCCACCCACACCGTCAACTCCCGCTCCACCGACCCCGTCGAGGCGATCCGCGAACTCACCGGCGGCTTCGGCGCCGACGTCGTCATCGAGGCCGTCGGCCGCCCGGAGACGTACGAGCAGGCCTTCTACGCCCGCGACCTCGCGGGCACCGTCGTCCTCGTCGGCGTCCCCACCCCCGAGATGAAGCTCGAACTGCCCCTCCTGGACGTCTTCGGCCGCGGCGGCGCGCTCAAGTCCTCCTGGTACGGCGACTGCCTGCCCTCCCGGGACTTCCCGATGCTCGTCGACCTCCACCGGCAGGGCCGCATCGACCTCGCCGCCTTCGTCACCGAGACCATCGGCCTCGGCGAGGTAGAGAAGGCCTTCGCCCGGATGCACGAGGGCGACGTCCTGCGCTCGGTGGTGGTGCTGTGATGGCCGCCCGGATCGACCACCTCGTCACCTCCGGCACCTTCAGCCTCGACGGCGGCACCTGGGACGTCGACAACAACGTCTGGATCGTCGGCGACGACACCGAGGCGATCGTCATCGACGCCGCCCACGACGCCGGGGCCATCCTCGCCGCGCTCGACGGACGCACCCTGCGCGCCATCGTCTGCACCCACGCCCACAACGACCACGTGGACGCGGCCCCGGCGCTCGCGGCCGCCACCGGAGCCCGCATCCTGCTCCACCCCGCCGACCTGCCGCTGTGGAAGCAGACCCACCCCGACCACAGCCCGGACGGCGACCTCGCCGACGGCCAGGTCCTCACCATCGCCGGCACCGACCTCACGGTCCTGCACACCCCGGGCCACGCCCCGGGAGCGGTCAGCCTGTACGCGCCGGAGCTCGGCACGGTCTTCACCGGCGACACCCTCTTCCAGGGCGGCCCCGGCGCCACCGGCCGGTCCTTCTCGGACTTCCCCACGATCGTCGACTCGATCCGGGACAAGCTCCTCGCCCTGCCGCCGGAGACGGTGGTGCGCACCGGCCACGGCGACACCACCACCGTCGGCGCCGAGGCGCCCCACCTCCAGGAGTGGATCAGCCGGGGCCACTGAGCCGCAGCCGGCTCTCGAAGCGCACCGCGCGGCCCGAGAACGGGTCGGTGAACTCCAGCGTCCGCGCCAGCAGGTGCAGCGGCCGCCCGAAGTCCTCCGGCCCGTCCTCACGGACCACCGGATAGACCGGATCGTGCAGGATCGGCAGCCCGAGCGCGTTCATGTGCACCCGCAGCTGGTGCGTCCGCCCGGTCACCGGCACCAGCCGGTACCGGCCGAGCCCGCCCGCGTGCGCGACCGGCTCGATCCGGCTCTCGGCGTTCGGCTCGCCCGGCACCTCCCGGGCGGCCATCACCCCGCGCTCCTTCTCGATCCGGCTCCGCACCGTCACCGGCAGCCCCACCGCCGGGTCGTACGGCGCCACCGCCTCGTACTCCTTGCGCACGGCCCGGTCCCGGAACAGCGTCTGGTACGCCCCCCGGTCCTCCTCCCGCACGACGAAGAGGACGAGCCCCGCCGTCAGCCGGTCGAGCCGGTGCGCGGGCTGCAGCCGGGGCAGCCCCAGGTCCCGCCGCAGCCGCGCCGTCGCGGTCTCCGTGACGTGCCGCCCCCGGGGCATCGTCGCCAGGAAGTGCGGCTTGTCGGCCACCACGATCCGCTCGTCCCGGTACACGACCCCGACCCCGAAGGGCACCGGCACCTCCGGCGGGAAGTCCCGGTGGAACCAGAGCCACCGCCCCACGGCGTACGGCTCGTCCCCGGCGACCGGCCCGTCGGTCCCGACGAACCGCCCCTCCCGCAGCATCTCCTCGACCCGCCCGACCCCGACGGCCGCCCCGTACCGCTCCACCAGGTGGTCCCGCACGGTCGCCCAGGCGCCTTCCGGATCCTCCGGCAACCGCACCCGCACGGGATCGATCCCGTCCCGCTGGGGCAGCGGCGACACCGGGGGCCTGCTCCTGCGTCTCACCGCTCCGCCTCGTGGCCGTCCGTACGCGTGCGCGCGTGCGCGCCCATGCGAAAGTCCCGGTCGAGAAGATCTCGACCGGGACTCCGTGTGGTGTCCGAGGGGGGACTTGAACCCCCACGCCCGATAAAGGGCACTAGCACCTCAAGCTAGCGCGTCTGCCATTCCGCCACCCGGACAAGGTGTCTGTCTTCCTGGCCGCTGGGCCCTTCCGACGAGGAAAACCATAGCAAACATTCGGGGTGGTCGATCACCACCCCCGGCGGCCTCGACGGCCCCCGGCATGTGACGGGCGCATGACGGTCGGCGGGCGGCCTTGGGCCGCGAGGGGGCCGCGCGGGAGGATGGGGGGAGACCACCAGCAATCACGTGGGGCACGTAGTGGGAGGAAGCAGCGTGAGCGAGTCGAACACGGCCGGGAGCGTCCGCGGCGAGGACGAGGTAGTCGACCTCTGTCGCGACCTCATCCGCATCGACACCAGCAACTACGGCGACCACTCGGGGCCGGGCGAGCGGGCGGCGGCGGAGTACATCGCGGAGAAGCTCGCCGAGGTCGGCCTCGAGCCGAAGGTCATCGAGTCGCACCGCGGGCGGGCCTCCACCGTCGCCCGGATCGAGGGCGAGGACCCGTCGCGGCCCGCCCTGCTGATCCACGGCCACACCGACGTCGTCCCGGCCAACGCCGAGGACTGGACCCACCACCCCTTCTCCGGGGAGATCGCCGACGGCTGCGTCTGGGGGCGCGGCGCCGTCGACATGAAGGACATGGACGCGATGACCCTCGCGGTCGTGCGGGACCGGCTGCGCAGCGGCCGCAAGCCCCCGCGCGACGTCGTCCTCGCCTTCCTCGCCGACGAGGAGGCCGGCGGCACCTACGGCGCCCGGTACCTGGTCGACGAGCACCGGGACCTCTTCGAGGGGGTCACCGAGGCGATCGGCGAGGTCGGCGGCTTCTCCTTCACCGTCAACGAGAACCTGCGCCTGTACCTGGTGGAGACGGCCCAGAAGGGGATGCACTGGATGCGGCTGACCGTCGAGGGCACGGCGGGCCACGGTTCGATGACCAACAACGACAACGCCATCACCGAGCTCTGCGAGGCCGTGGGCCGCCTCGGCCGCCACCAGTGGCCGGTGCGGGTCACCAAGACCGTCCGGTCCTTCCTGGACGAGCTCTCGGACGCCCTGGGCACCCCGCTCGACCCCGAGGACATGGACGCCACCCTCGCCAAGCTCGGCGGCATCGCCAAGATGATCGGCGCCACCCTGCGCAACTCGGCCGCCCCGACCATGCTCGGCGCCGGCTACAAGGTGAACGTGATCCCCGGCCAGGCCACGGCGCACGTCGACGGCCGCTTCCTGCCCGGGTACGAGCAGGAGTTCCTGGCCGACCTCGACCGGATCCTCGGCCCCCGGGTGAAGCGCGAGGACGTGCACGGCGACAAGGCCCTGGAGACCAGCTTCGACGGCGCCCTGGTGGACGCCATGCAGCTGGCCCTGCGCGCCGAGGACCCGATCGCCCGCGCCGTGCCGTACATGCTCTCCGGCGGCACCGACGCCAAGTCCTTCGACGACCTCGGCATCCGCTGCTTCGGCTTCGCCCCGCTCCAGCTGCCGCCGGAGCTCGACTTCGCCGGCATGTTCCACGGCGTGGACGAGCGGGTCCCGGTCGACGGCCTCAAGTTCGGCGCCCGCGTCCTGGACCGCTTCCTGGACGCCTGCTGAGACCGCCCGCCATCACCGTCCACCACCACCGCCCGGCGCCCTCGCCCATTTCCGGTGCGCGCCGAATTCGTCCGCGCGTTTGCCTTTGCCCGAAAAGAGTGAATGAACCCGGGGGCTCGTAGCCCCCACCCTTCCCCCTCGTTACAGGTGTGCGGTCCGCGGCTGGGGCCGCATTGCCAACTAGGAGGAATAATGATCAAGAAGGTCGTCGCTGCTGCGGCTGCCACTGGCGGTCTCGTTCTCGCGGGTGCGGGCATGGCCGTTGCCGACGCGGGTGCCCAGGGTGCGGCCATCGGTTCCCCCGGTGTCCTCTCGGGCAACGTCGTCCAGGTGCCGGTTCACGTTCCCGTGAACCTGTGCGGCAACACGGTCTCCGTGATCGGCCTGCTGAACCCCGCCTTCGGCAACACCTGCGTCAACGCCTGACGTTGTGCCCCGCCCCCTGAGGGCGTGAGCCGGTCCGGCCCCGGAGTGCGTGCCATGCACTCCGGGGCCGGTGGCCATTTCCGCCCCGGGCCCTTCGCCCGGTGGCACTTCTTCGAAGCCGAGCAGGCAGGGAACAAGCTATGCGACAGGTCACGCGCAAGGGCCTCATCACCGTTGCGGCCGCCGGCGGCGTCTTCGCCGCGGTCGGCGGCGGTTATGCGCACGCCGACTCCGGTGCGAACGGTGCGGCCACGAATTCCCCGGGCGTCGCGTCCGGGAATTCCGTCCAGGTCCCGGTGCACGTGCCGGTGAACGCCTGCGGGAACACCGTCAGCGTCGTCGGGCTGCTGAACCCGGCGATGGGCAACAAGTGCGCCAACGTCTCCGACTCCGGCAAGCCGGGCAAGCCCGGCGGATCCTCCGCCGGGGGCCACACGAGCGGCTCGCCCGGCGTGGGCTCCGGCAACAACGTCCAGGTGCCCGTCGACGTCCCGGTGAACGTCTGCGGCAACAGCGTCTCGGTCATCGGACTCCTCAACCCGGCCGCGGGCAACGACTGCGGCAACGGCGTCGAGCCGACGCGTCCGGGGACCCCGGAGACCCCCGAGACGCCGGAGACCCCCGGAAACCCGGGCACCCCGGGGAACCCCGGCACCCCCGGAAACCCCGGCACCGACGGCGGGTCGAACAACCCCGACACGCACGTCGTGGCGCCGCCCCGGGCCGTCGAGGAGCTCGCCGAGACCGGCTCCGGACCGCTCGGCGTGATCGTCCCCGCCGGCGCCGGACTGCTGCTCGCCGGTTCGCTGATCTACCGCCGCGCCCGCCGCGCCGCCTGAGACCGCCGTACGGCCCGGGGCCGCGCCTCCTGAGGCCGCCGCGTCGCTCGCGGACCGGAGCGCGGCCCGAGGCCGTGTGACACGCGCCACGCACAGGGGCCCCGCACACCGCGGGGCCCCTTCTCGTCGTTCTCCCGGCTACCAGGTCGCCCTGACCTGGCGGATGATCCGCCGCTTCAGCCGCACTCTGCGGCTCCCGTCCCGGTGCAGGCTCAGACGGTCCAACTCCCAGTGTCCGTACTCGGCATGATCGGTCAGCAGCCGCGTCGCCTCCTTGCGGGAGACACCGCGCGGCACGTACACGTCGACAAATTCGTATTCCGGCATCGCATCTATTGTGCGGGCACCGCCCCGGTACGGATAGCGTCTGTCCCATGTCTGATGCTGCGCAGCCCACCGCTGCCGAGGTACGTGCCGCCGCCGAGGCGGTCAAAGCCGCACTGGACCGTCACCTCGCGGCGGTCGAACGCCGCACGGGGGACGACGACCCGGCCGTCTACGAGGCCTTCAACGCCCTGGCCTCGGCGGCCGAGACCTACGACGAACTCCTCTACGACCACTACGACGAGGTCACCCCCTTCGAGATCCCCGGCGCGGACGGCTCCCTGCCGCCGTACACCGGGCCCGACGAGCCCCACGCCCTCAGCCTCCTGATCCGCCGCGACTACGCCGTGGCGGAACCCCGGCGCCTGCTCGCCCAGGCCCGCCGCGTCGCCGAGAGCGGCGGCGAGGACGTCACCGGGGCGGCCGCCAAGGCCGGGGTCTCGCCCCTCGCCGCGCTCGGCGTGCTCTTCGGCGAGTACGAACCGGACGAGATCGCCTCCCGGCACAAGGACTTCGGTCTGGAGGAGGGCGACTCCACGCTCTGGGTCGTCGCGGCCGACGAACTCCCCGAACCGGGGGAGTGGCTCAACGCCCCCTTCGAGCACGCCGATCCGGAGCGGATCGTCTGCCGCTTCGACGTCAGCGCCGTCTTCGACGAGGACGCGGACGAGGACGGGGGCGGGGACGATGGTGAGGGCGGCAACGGCCGCGGCCCGTCCGGGAGGGCCCGCGCCTGACCCCCCGGGCCGACACGGAGACGCGGGACGGAGACAGGGGAGGGCCGGGACACCGTACGAGGTGTCCCGGCCCTCCCGCCGCTCCCGGTGCCTTCCCGCTCCCTACTCCTCGGAGGCGGCGAGCAGCGCCTCCAGGAGCGGCCGCAGCCGTGTCGTGCGCTCCGGGGCCACCCCCTCGGCCACCGCGCGGGGCAGCGCCTGGTCCACCCCGTGCACGACCGACAGATGGCGCTCCGCCCGGCCGAAGGCCGTGTACACCCAGGACCGGCTCAGACCCCCGGCCGCGTCCCCGGGCAGCACCGCGACCACCGCGGGCCAGCGCGTCCCGGCCGCCTGGTGCGCGGTGAGCGCCCAGCCGTGCCGCAGCGCCGACTCCACCCGCTCCTTCGGTACGAGGACCTCCTCGTCCCCGCACCGCAGCCGCAGGCCCTCGGCGTCGGCCGACAGGACCGTGCCGGTGACCGTCCGCCCGGGCACGGGCGCGTACGCCACCCGGTCCCCGGGGTCGTAGCCGCCGAACCGGCCGGGCCCCGGGTTGAGCCGCTGCTTGAGGGCCGCGTTCAGCGCGCGCGTGCCCGCCGAGCCGCCGTGGCCGACCGTGACGACCTGCGTCCGCTCCGGCGGCACCCCGAACGCCCGGGGCACCGAGTCGGCCACCAGCTGGACGGTGCGGTGCACGGCCTCGCCCGCGTCCCGCACCGGGACGATGACGATCTCCTTGCCGGGCGCCTCGACCTGGTTCAGCTCACCGGCGCCGATGCCCGACACCAGCTCGCCGAGCGGCCCCGGGTCGGGGACGCGCGAGGCGATCCGGGGGCACACCCGGGCCGCGAGCGCGTCGGCGAAGACCCGGCCCGCGCCCGGCGCCCCGAGGACCTCCGGGTCGCCGCTCAGGACCAGGCGGCAGCCGTCCGGAAGCGACTCCACGAGGATCGCGGCCGTCTCCACGTCCAGCTGCGGCGCGTCCAGCACCACCAAGAGGTCCAGGGCGAAGGCGCCGTCCTCGTCCCGGCCCGGTCCGGCCGCCCCGGACAGCAGGGCGGCGACCGTCACGGCCTCCGTCCCCGGGGCGCCGAGCGCGCGCCGCCCCTCGTCGGAGTGGACCGCGACCAGGGCGCGCAGGCCCCGCTCGCGGGCCGCCGGGGCGAGCGCCACCGGCTCGGCGCGGGCGGCCTCGCCGCCGGTGTGCAGGACGAGGCCGTGAGCCCCGGCGGCGCGTTCGAGCTCGGAGCCCTCCCAGGTGTCCGCCGTCGCCGTCCTGACGAGACGGGCGAGGCCCTCCGCGAGGCTCTCCTCCGCGAGCGCGTACCGGTCGAGGCCGAGCAGCGCGGGCGGCTCCTCGCCGCCCTCGCCGTTCTCCCCGCTCTGGCCGGGCTCCTCTGTCTCCGCGTCCTCCTCCGTCTCCTCCGGGGCCTCCGGCTCCTCCTGGAAGAGGAGGACCGCTCCCTCGGAGACCGCCGTCTCGATCGCCCCGTCGGGGTCGGGCACGGAGTGCGCGGCGAGCCCGGCGCGCACCGCCCCGGCCTCCAGGGCAGTGTCCCCCCGGAGCGCGGCCCGCTCCAGGAGCCACACGGTGAGGGCGACCGTCCGGCGCGGGTCGCCGGGGCCGCAGTCGGGGCCGAGCAGCGCCCGCGCGAAGCCGTCGGCCTGCTCCGGCCGCACTCCCGCCACCGCGAGGAGCTGCCAGGGGTCGTCGGCCAGCGCCGTCGCCGCGCCCTCGCCGAGCGCGGCGGCCACCTGCCCGGCCAGCGCCTCCGGGGCGCCGCCCCGTGCGAGGACCTCGCGGACGGCGGCCGTGGTGCCGGGCGCCGGGACCGTGGTCGGGTCCGATGCGGGGGGCCGGGGGGCGGCCACCGGGGCCGGTCCGGGGGCAGGGGGCCCGGGCACCGGCTCGGCAGCCTCGTAGAAGGCACTGCCCTTGGCCGCGCCGCCCTCCACGGCCCGGACCGCCGCGAGGAGGTCCGCCGCGGTGCCGCTCAGCTTGGCGCCGGCCGCCACCGGGCCGTCCTTCCCGGCCTTCCGCGCCTCGATCCTCGCCCGCAGCTCCCGCTGCGCGGCCAGCTCGGCCTGCGCCTCGCTCAACCCGGACGCGTCGGCGTCCCCGGCCGGCTGCTCAGAGGCTTCTCCGGCGCCCTCGGCAGGCTTCCCGGAGGTCTCTCCGGCCTCCTCGACCGGCTTCCCGGAGACCTCCCCGGTCTCCTCGACCGGCTTCCCGGAGGCCTCCCCGGTCTCCTCGGCAGGCCTCTCGGAGGTCCCCCCGGCCTCCCCGGCGGCCTCGGTCTCGGCCGGCCCGGTCTCCTCCCGTACGTCCTCGGTGGGCTCCACGTCCTCGGGTGCCTCGGGCGCGGTCTCCCCGGAAGGCTCGGTCACAAGGTGCTCCAGTCGTGATCCGGATAGCGGTGCACGGGCGCCGACACGTCGTCCAGCGCCCGACAGATCTCGTCAGGAAGACTAAGGGTCTCCACCGACAGAGCGGCCGCGAGCTGGCGCGCCGTGCGCGCGCCGACGATCGGGGCGGTCACCCCGGGCCGGTCGCGGACCCAGGCGAGCGCCACGTGGAGCGGGGTCGTCGCGAGGCCGTCGGCCGCCGTCGTCACCGCGTCCACGATCCGGCTCGCCGCGTCGTCCAGGTACGGCTCCACGAACGGCGCCATCCGCTCCGACGCGCCCCGCGAGTCCGACGGCGTCCCGCTCCGGTACTTCCCCGTCAGGACGCCGCGCCCCAGCGGGGAGGAGGGCAGCAGGCCGATCCCGAGGTCCAGGGCGGCCGGCAGCACCTCGCGCTCCACGCCCCGCTGGAGCAGCGAGTACTCCAGCTGCGCGCCCGCGAGCCGGGTCCGGTCCCCGCCGAGCTGCCAGGTGCCCGCCTTGGCGAGCTGCCAGCCGCAGAAGTTCGCCACGCCCGCGTACCGGGCCCGTCCGCTGCGCACGGCGATGTCGAGCGCCTGGAGGGACTCCTCCAGGGGCGTGTGCGGGTCGAAGGCGTGCAGCTGCCACAGGTCCACGTGGTCCGTGCCGAGCCGGGCGAGGGAGGCGTCGAGCGCGGCGAGCAGGTGTCCGCGCGAGCCGTCCGTGCGCCGGTCGGGATCGGGGACGCTGCCCGCCTTGGTCGACAGGACGAGGTCCTGCCGGGGCACGAGCCGCTCCATGAGGCGTCCGAGCAGGTACTCCGCCTCGCCCCCGCCGTACACGTCGGCGGTGTCCACGAGCGTCCCGCCGGCGTCCCAGAACGCCTTCAGCTGCTCGGCGGCGTCGTGCTCGTCGGTGTCCCGGCCCCAGGTGAGGGTGCCGAGTCCGACGCGCGACACGCGCAGGCCCGTACGTCCGAGATGCCTCTGCTCCATGGGCGCGAGATTACTGGCCGGGGCACCGCGCGGAGAGAGCCTGTGGACAACCACGTCCTGTCGGAGGCGCCGACCGCGCGCTAGAGTCCGGCCCAGAGAGACGTTACCGATGGGTAAGGGGTGTGTGGAATGCGGCTCGGCATCAACCTCGGCTACTGGGGCGCCGGTATGGACGGCGACAACCTCGCCGTCGCGCAGGAGGCGGACCGCCTCGGATACGACGTCTGCTGGGCCGCCGAGGCCTACGGCTCCGACGCGCCCACCGTCCTCGCCTGGGTCGCGGCGAAGACCGAGCGGATCGACGTCGGCTCCGCGATCATGCAGATCCCGGCCCGGCAGCCCGCCATGACGGCGATGACCGCCGCCACCCTCGACTCGCTCAGCGGCGGCCGCTTCCGCCTCGGCCTCGGCGTCTCCGGACCCCAGGTCTCCGAGGGCTGGTACGGCGTGAAGTTCGACAAGCCGCTCGCCCGGACCCGCGAGTACGTCGAGATCGTCCGCAAGGCCATGACCCGCGAGCGCCTCAGCTACGAGGGCGAGCACTGGACCCTCCCGCTCCCGGACGGCCCCGGCAAGCCCCTCAAGCTCACCGTGCACCCGCAGCGCGAGCACATCCCGCTCTACATCGCCGCGATCGGCCCCAAGAACCTGGAGCAGACCGGCGAGATCGCCGACGGCGCCCTGCTGATCTTCCCCTCCGCCGACCACCTGGAGGACACGGCCCTGCGGCACATCCGCGCGGGCCGCGAGAAGGCCGGCCTGACCATGGACGGCTTCGACGTCTGTCCCACCGTGCCGCTCGCCCTCGGCGACGACGTCGACGCGCTCGCCGACGTGTTCCGCCCGTACACCGCCCTGTACGTCGGCGGCATGGGCAGCCGCAAGCAGAACTTCTACAACCAGCTCGCGCGGCGCATGGGCTACGAGAAGGAGGCCGCCGAGGTCCAGGACAAGTACCTGGCCGGCGACAAGACGGGCGCCGCGGCCGCCGTGCCGCACTCGCTGATCGACCGCACCACCCTGCTCGGCTCCGTCGAGCGGATCGCGGACCGGATGGCGGCCTACGCGGCGGCCGGGGTCACCACCCTCACCGTCGCCCCGGCCGGCTTCACCCTGGACGAGCGGGTGGCGGCCCTGCGGGCGGGCGTCGAGGCGCTGGAGCGGGCCGGACTCGCGTGACGCGCCGGTGGCTCCGTACGGAACGTCCCGTACGGAGCCACCGGAGAGGTCTGCGGCCGTGGTGGGGGCTCGGGGGTCTTCCCCGCCACGGCCGTCACGCAGCACAACGGCCGCGGAGGGCCCCTGGTTACGCCCCCGGGGGTCACTCTTTCGGCCGAGTCCCGCCCGCCCCCGTGTTGCCCGCCGTCCCGGACCGGACTTGACTCGTTCTCCCCGGACGGGGTGCTCCCCGGACGTACCGGAGTGCGAACGTCCGCACGGAGGTGGCGGCGATGCTCACGGCCAAGGGCCTGTTCCAGGAAATCATCGACAACGACGAGTCCTTCCGGCTCTTCTGCTCGATCGCGGCGAGCGGCGAGACCCAGGGCGGCTGGGAGAACGCCCGGATCGCGGCCCTCGTCGCCCCCGGGATGCGCGAACTCGCGCCCAAGATCGTCCGGCACGGCGCCGACGAGGACAAGCACGGCCGGATCTTCAACGCGTTGATGAAGAAGCGCGGCCTCGAACCCGTCCCGGTGCCCCCCGACACCGACTACACGATGCTGCTCGAACAGCGCGGCATCGGCCTCGCGCACGACAAGCTCCGCCGCGACGAGCCGCTGACCGAGCGGGACATCATCGTCTACCTCGCCCACAGCCGGGTCACCGAGCAGCGGGCCGCCGACCAGATGGACATGCTCGTCACGTACTTCGGGGACCACCCCGAACTGGGCAGGGCCATCCACATGATCGACAACGACGAGGCGAACCACCTCGCCTACTGCCACGAGGAACTGCTCCGGCTCGCCCGCCTGGGCCACGGCCGGCTGATCCAGCGGACCCTGCGCGAGTCCGCCCTCGTCGAGATCCAGGTCTACCGCGACGTCAGCCTCGCCGTGATGCGCCACATGGGCCGCATCCTGGAGTGGCCGAAGCCCAAGGCCCTGGCCCTCGCCGCCGGCATCCACGCCATGTACGCGTACGAGCGCCTCGCCGGATGGCACAAGATGATCGACCTCAGGACGCCCGAGCGGCTCGACGCCCTCGGAGGCCCGGCGACCCCCGCCCCCGCCTTCTGAGCCGGCGACCGGCGCGGCGGGACGTGCCCTACATCCAGCCGCGCCGCTTGAACATCCGGTACAGGACCACGACGATGCCCGTCATCACCAGGATCACCGCCGGATACCCCATCCCCCAGCGCAGCTCCGGCATGTGCTCGAAGTTCATGCCGTAGATCCCCGCGACCATGGTGGGGACCGCGGCCATGGCCGCCCACGCCGAGATCTTCCGCATGTCGTCGTTCTGCCGCACCCCCATCTGCGCCAGATGGGCCGAGAGCACGTCGGACAGCAGCCGGTCCAGGCCCTCCACCTGCTCGTTGGAGCGCATCAGGTGGTCGTTGACGTCCCGGAAGAACGGCTGGGAGTGCTCGTTCACGAACGGCACCGAACCGGCCGTGAGCCGGGCCATCGGACCGGCCAGCGGACCGCTGGCCCGGCGGAACTCCAGGACCTGCCGCTTCGCCGTGTAGATCCGCGCCGCCGTGTTGGAGGCCGCGTCCCCGCTGGGCGCGAAGACGTCCGCCTCCAGCTCCTCCAGGTCCACCTGGAGCTCGCCCGCGATCTCCAGGTAGTGGTCCACGATCGCGTCGCTCACCGCGTACAGGACCGCCGTCGGCCCGTGCTTCAGGACCTCCGGGTCGGCCTCCAGGCGCCGGCGCACCTCCGCCAGCGGGGCCCCCTCGCCGTGCCGGACCGTGACCACGAACGAGTCGCCCACGAACAGCATCAGCTCGCCGGAGGAGACCCGGTCGCTCTCCGGCTCGTACACGACCGGCTTGAGCACCATGAAGAGCGAGTCGTCGTAGACCTCCAGCTTGGGCCGCTGGTGGGCCTTCAGGGCGTCCTCGACGGCCAGCGGGTGCAGCGCGAACTCCGAGGCGACGTGGTCGAACTCCTCCTCCGTGGGCTCGTGCAGCCCCACCCACAGGAACGCGTCGTCACCCGTCGACCGCGCCTCCCCCAGGGCGTCGGAGAGGTCGGAGGGGCCGTCCATGCGGTGCCCGTCCCGGTAGATGGCAGAGTCCACGATCACGGGGCGCATTCTCCCCCCGAACGGCCCGGCCATGCATGTGCGCGGCCCGCGCGGGCCTCCGGCCGTTCCGCACGCGCGCGTGCCCGACGCCGGCAGCACCGCCCCCGATCCGAAGGCCGTTCCGCACGCACGCGTGCGCGTACCGACGTCCCCCGAGGCGCCGGGTCCGCGCCGGGCACCCCCTAGGCTGGCCGGCATGGCCACGTTGATCCTCGTCCGGCACGGACGCTCCACCGCCAACACCTCCGGGGTCCTCGCCGGGCGCACGCCCGGGATCGCGCTCGACGAGCGCGGGGCCGCGCAGGCCGCCGCCCTCCCCGGCCGCCTCGCGGACGTCCCGCTCGCCGCCGCCGTCTCCAGCCCCCTCCAGCGCTGCCGGGAGACCCTGCGCCCCCTCCTCGACGCCCGCCCGGACCTCCCGCTCCACGTCGAGGACCGGATCAACGAGTGCGACTACGGCGACTGGTCGGGCCGCAAGCTCGCCGAGCTCAACGACGAGCCCCTGATGGAGGTCGTCCAGGCGCACGCCTCCGCCGCCGCCTTCCCCGGCGGCGAGTCCATGCGCGCCATGCAGAACCGCGCCGTCGAGGCCGTACGGGACTGGAACGCGCGGATCGAGGCCGAGCACGGCGAGGACGCCTGCTACCTCATGTGCTCGCACGGCGACATCGTCAAGTCGCTCGTGGCCGACGCCCTCGGCCTCCACCTCGACCTCTTCCAGCGCGTCCACGTCGACCCCTGCTCCGTCACCGTCATCCGCTACACGCGCCTGCGTCCCTTCCTCGTCCGGCTCGGCGACACGGGGGACTTCGCCGGATTCGCCCCCCGCGAGCGCGCCGGAGGAGCCGGGACGGCCGAGGTCGGTGGCGGTGCGGGCGCACCGTGATCCCTTCGCGCAGTAGGGTGGACGCGCCGTTGTAGTACGACCGTCGAGACGCAAGGAGCCGGGAACGTGTCCCGTCAGGTGTTCCTCTACGACCCACCGGAGCGTTTCGTGGCCGGCACGGTCGGGCTGCCTGGCCGCCGTACGTTCTTCCTCCAGGCGTCCGCCGGCGGCCGGGTCACCAGCGTCGCCCTGGAGAAGATGCAGGTCGCCGCCCTCGCCGAGCGCATCGACGAACTCCTCGACGAGGTCGTGCGGCGCACCGGCGGCAACGCGCCCGTGCCCGCCGTCGCCCCCGCCGAGATCGCGGACACCGCCCCCCTCGACGCGCCCGTCGAGGAGGAGTTCCGGGTCGGCACCATGGCGCTCGCCTGGGACGGCGAGGAACAGCGCATGATCGTCGAGGCGCAGGCCCTCGTGGAGCTCGACGCGGACTCCGAGGAGGACCTCGCCGAGGCCGAGGAGCGGCTGCTCCAGGACGAGGAGAACGGCCCGCCGATGCTCCGGGTCCGCCTCACCGGCGCCCAGGCCCGGGCCTTCGCCAAGCGGGCCCTGGACGTCGTCAACGCCGGCCGCCCGCCGTGCCCGCTGTGCAGCCTGCCGCTCGACCCCGAGGGGCACGTCTGCCCCCGTCAGAACGGATACCGCCGCGGAGCATGAGCAGCAGCCCCCAGACCCTGCCGGGCGCGGAACTGCTCGCCCGCGGTGAGCTGACCGTACGCGGAAGGATCCGCGAGGCCTCCAACGCCGTGCTGTACTGCTCCGTCTCGTACGAGGGCCTGGAGGCGGCCTGCGTCTACAAGCCGGTCGCGGGGGAGCGGCCGCTGTGGGACTTCCCCGACGGCAACCTCGCCCGGCGCGAGGTCGCCGCGTACGAGGTCTCCGAGGCCACCGGCTGGGGTCTCGTCCCGCCGACCGTGCTCCGCGACGGCCCGCACGGGGAGGGCATGGTCCAGCTGTGGATCGAGGCCGACCCCGGGGCGCGGCTCCTGGCCCTCACCGAGGACGAGGAGCCGGGGGAGGGCTGGAAGGCCGTCGGGGAGGCCGAGGTCGGCGAGGGCCGCACCGCCCTCCTCGTCCACGCCGACACCCCCGGACTGCGGCGGCTCGCCGTCCTGGACGCCGTCGTCAACAACGGCGACCGCAAGGGCGGCCACCTGCTGCCGGCCCCCGGCGGGCACCTGTACGGCATCGACCACGGGGTCACCTTCCACGTCGAGGACAAGCTGCGCACCCTGCTGTGGGGATGGGCGGGCGAGGAACTGCCCGCCGAGGCGGTCGAGGTCCTCGCCCGCCTCGACCGGGACCTGGCGCCCGGGGCGCCGCTCGCCACCCGACTGGCCGAACTGCTCACCGCCGCCGAGGTGACGGCGGTACGCGCCCGCGTGGCGGCCCTGCGGACGGCCGGACGCCACCCGGAGCCCTCGGGCCTGTGGCCCGCCATCCCCTGGCCGCCCGTCTGAGAACCGCTGTCCCGGGCCCCGCTTCCGGTCCCGTACGGCTCCGGCGCCCCAGATGTTCGACCGAAAGGTTTCGGCCAAGCCGCGCCTCCGGGAAAGGCACCCCCCAGGGGTACGCACGAGCGCATTCGCCCCGCAAGACCGCCTAATCGGTCAAGATCCCGGATCCGGTTCGTATCCGGAACACCTGTCCGGTTACGCTCGGGTCATGTATGCCTGGCCCGCTTCTGAGGTCCCCGCCCTTCCCGGCAAGGGCCGCGACCTCCGGATCCACGACACCGCGACCGGCGGACGAGTCACCCTCGTCCCCGGCCCCGTCGCCCGTATCTACGTCTGCGGCATCACCCCGTACGACGCGACCCACATGGGTCACGCGGCGACCTACAACGCGTTCGACCTCGTTCAGCGCGTGTGGCTCGACACCAAGCGGCAGGTCCACTACGTCCAGAACGTGACGGACGTCGACGATCCCCTCCTGGAGCGCGCGATCCGCGACGGCGTCGACTGGGTCGGCCTCGCCGAGCGCGAGACCGCCCTCTTCCGCGAGGACATGACCGCCCTGCGGATGCTGCCCCCGCGGCACTACATCGGCGCGGTCGAGGCCATACCGGGCATCGTCCCGCTCGTCGAGCGCCTGCGGGACTCCGGCGCCGCCTACGAGCTCGACGGCGACGTCTACTTCTCCGTCGACGCCGACCCGCACTTCGGCGGGGTCTCGCACTACGACGCGGAGCTGATGCGCCACCTCTCCGCCGAGCGCGGCGGCGACCCAGAGCGCCCCGGCAAGAAGAACCCGCTCGACCCGATGCTCTGGATGGCCGCCCGCGAGGGCGAGCCGAGCTGGGACGGCGGCAGCCTCGGCGCTGGCCGCCCCGGCTGGCACATCGAGTGCGTCGCCATCGCCCTCGACCACCTCGGCATGGGCTTCGACGTGCAGGGCGGCGGCTCCGACCTGATCTTCCCGCACCACGAGATGGGCGCCTCGCACGCCCAGGCCCTCACCGGCGAGTTCCCGATGGCCAAGGCGTACGTCCACGCCGGGATGGTCGGCCTCGACGGCGAGAAGATGTCCAAGTCCCGGGGCAACCTGGTCTTCGTCTCGCAGCTGCGCCGCGACGGCGTCGACCCGGCCGCCGTCCGGCTCGCGCTCCTCTCTCACCACTACCGCGCCGACTGGGAGTGGACCGATCAGGTCCTCCAGGACGCCGTGGAGCGCCTCGGCCGCTGGCGCGCCGCCGTCTCCCGCCCCGACGGGCCGTCCGCCGACGCCCTCGTCGAGGAGGTCCGCGAGGCCCTCGCCGACGACCTCGACGCGCCGGCCGCGCTCGCCGCGGTCGACCGCTGGGCCGCGCTCCAGGAGGCCGAGGGGGGCACCGACGACTCCGCGCCCGGACTCGTCTCCCGCACCGTCGACGCGCTCCTGGGCGTCGCTCTGTAGGGCGTCGGAGAGGTCCGTACGACGTGACGGCACGAGGGAGGGGCGCCCGGTTCCGGACGCCCCTCCCGTACTGCTGACCGCTCGTTACGCGCCGGAGCCGCCGTCCGGGTCCTCGCCACGCTCCGGGGTCTCACCGGACGGGCTCTCGCCGGTCGGGTCCTCGCGGATCGGCTTTTCGCGGGTCGGCTTTTCGCCGGGCGGGCGTTCGCCGGGCGGGTTCTCTCGCTCCGGGTTCTCGCCGGACGGGCTTTCACCGGAAGGACCCTCACCGGAAGGGCCCCCGCCGTCCTCCGCCTCCGGGACCGCCTCCGTCTCCGGCCCCGGGACCGCCTCCGCGCCCGGGACCGACTCCGGTCCCGGCTGCTCCGGCTTCGGCGGGCGGGTGCGGCCGCTGCCGGGGTCCCGCAGGAACGGGGAGTCCCCGCCCTCCGTCGCCACCCCGGGCCCGGGCCCCGCGCCCGGCTCGCGCCGCCGCAGGTACCGCTCGAACTCGCGGGCGATCGCCTCGCCGGACGCCTCCGGAAGCTCCGCGGTGTCCCGCGCCTCCTCCAGGGTCTGCACGTACTCGGCGACCTCGCTGTCCTCGGCGGCCAGCTGGTCCACGCCCAGCTGCCAGGCCCGCGCGTCCTCGGGCAGCTCGCCCAGTGGGATGCGCAGCCCGATCAGGTCCTCCAGCCGGTTGAGCAGCGCCAGCGTCGCCTTCGGGTTCGGCGGCTGCGACACGTAGTGCGGCACCGCCGCCCACAGGCTCACGGCCGGCACGCCCGCGTGCGTGCACGCCTCCTGGAGGATGCCCACGATGCCCGTCGGACCCTCGTACCGGGTCTCCTCCAGGTCCATCGTGCGCGCCAGGTCCGGGTCGGAGGTCACTCCGCTGACCGGCACCGGCCGGGTGTGCGGGGTGTCGCCGAGCAGCGCGCCCAGGATCACCACCATCTCCACGCCCAGCTCGTGCGCGAAGGCGAGCAGCTCGTTGCAGAAGGAGCGCCAGCGCATCGAGGGCTCGATCCCGCGCACGAGCACCAGGTCACGGGGCTTGTCTCCGCCCACCCGGACCACGGAGAGCCTGGTCGTCGGCCAGGTGATCTTCCGCACGCCGTTGTCCAGGAAGACCGTGGGCCGGTTCACCTGGAAGTCGTAGTAGTCCTCGGCGTCGAGCGCCGCGAACACCTCGCCCTTCCACTCCCGGTCCAGGTGATCGACCGCGGTGGAGGCGGCGTCCCCGGCGTCGTTCCAGCCCTCGAACGCGGCCACCATGACCGGGTCGATCAGCTCGGGCACCCCCTCGAGCTCGATCACCCAGCGCCTCCTTCACGAAGTTCCTGTCGTACGGACCAACCTTACGGCTTTCCGGCGGTCCGTCCGCAGCCTCCGGACATCCCCGAAAACCCGTGCGGCCTTGATCGACTACCCAGGAACTCGCCTCCGCACACGGCGGCGTCACTCCTCCCAGAGCGTGCTGGGCGCCTCCCTCCGGACCACCGGGGCGATCTCCTCGGCGAACCGCTGGAGCGTCTCGGCCTGCTCGGCCGTCGACTGCCCGAAGGTGTCGACCGTGACGGACTGGAGGTCGTGCCCGTAGTGCTCGTGGTAGCCGAGGATCTTGTCGATGATCTGCTGCGGCGAGCCGATCAGCTGCGGGCCGCCCGCGACGGCGTCCTCGATCGTGCGGAACGGGGTGTTGTAGCCGGCCTTCCCCTCCAGGTCCGGCCGGAAGCTCTGCCGGATCCTCGCCTCGTACAGGTCCTTGTAGCGGGTGACCGCCTGCTCGGGGGTGTCGGCGATGAGCAGGCCGCCGGAACCGGCCGCCACGCGCGCGTGGGCCGGATCGTGCCCGTACTCCTCGAACTTCTCCCGGTAGTGGGCGATGAGCCGCGCGTACGCCTCTCGGGGCTGGATCGCGTTGGCGGTGAAGAGCGGGTCGCCGTGCTTGGCCGCGAGCTCGGGGGAGTTGAGGCTGGTGGCCGAGCCGTGCCAGATCCGGGGCGGACCGGCGTACGGGCGCGGCACCGTGGTCACACCCTTCAGGGCGGGCCGGAACTCGCCCTCCCAGTCGACGCCCTCCTCGGTCCAGAGGCGGCGGAGCAGCTCGTACTTCTCCTTCTGGAGGTCCCACTGCCGCTCCTCGTCCAGGCCGAAGAGGTCGAAGTGACCGGCCTCCGCGCCCTTGCCGACGACGAGTTCGAGCCGGCCCCGGGAGAGCTGGTCGAGGGTGGCGTAGTCCTCTGCGACCCGGACCGGGTCGAGGATCGCGACCACGGTCACGCCGGTGAGGAGCCGGATCCGGGTGGTGCGGGCGGCGAGCGCGGCGAGCAGCACGGTCGGGGCCGAGGAGAGGAACGCGCCCGCGTGCCGCTCGCCGACCGCGTACGCGTCGAAGCCCAGCCGTTCGGCGGTCTCGCCGAGCGCGACGACCTGCTCCAAGCGGTCCGCGGCGGAGAGCAGTTCGCCGGTGAGCGGGTGCGGGGAGTGGTGGACGATCGTGAGCACTTGAAACTTCATGCTTCAACTCTGCGCGCGCAGTGTTGCGGGCGTGTGGACGCGATGTGGCACGCCGAAGGGGCGGCCCCCGAAGAGGAACCGCCCCTGTGCGTCGGCGAGTTACTCGCCCAGCATCGACTCGACCCCGGCGCGGACCTCGTCCGTCGCCAGGCCGCGGATGGTCAGCGTCGTGCGGCGGCGCAGCACGTCGTCGGCCGTCTCGGCCCACTCGTGGTCGCGGGCGTAGGCGACCTGGGCCCAGATCTCCGGCGCGTCCGGGTGGATGCGGCGGGCCAGCTCCGGGTTCTCGTTCGCCATGCGGGCGATCTCGAAGGAGAGCGAGCCGTAGTGCGTCGCCAGGTGCTTGGCGGTGTCGGCGGCCATGCGCGGACCGGGCGCCGGGCCGTCGACGAGCAGCCGGTGGGCGACCGCGTTCGGGTTGGCTATGCCGGGCAGCGGCAGCCGCTTCGGCAGCGCCGACACCGGCTCGTAGTCCTCGCCGAGCGGGTGGCCCGGCAGCTGCTCCAGCTTCTTCATGACCGTGCGGCCGATGTGGCGGAAGGTCGTCCACTTGCCGCCGGCCACCGACAGCATCCCGCCGCGGCCCTCGGTCACGACCGTCTCGCGCTTGGCCTTGGAGGTGTCGCCGGGGCCGCCGGGGAGCACCCGCAGACCGGCGAAGGCGTAGGTGATGAGGTCGCGCGACAGCTGCTGGTCGCGGATGGAGAAGGCGGCCTCGTCCAGGATCTGGGCGGTGTCCTTCTCGGTGACCTCGACCTGGCCGGGGTCGCCCTCGTACTCCTCGTCGGTGGTGCCGAGCAGCAGCATGTCCTCCCAGGGGAGGGCGAAGGTGATGCGGTACTTGTCGATCGGGGTGGCGAGCGCGGCCTTCCACGGCGAGGTCCGCTTCAGGACCAGGTGAGCGCCCTTGGAGAGGCGGATGGAGGGGGCCGCGTTCGGGTCCTCCATCCTCCGCAGGTGGTCGACCCACGGGCCGGTCGCGTTGAGGACCAGACGGGCGCTCACGCCGAACTCGTCGCCGCTGGTGCGGTCCTTCAGCTCGGCGCCGGTGACCCGGCCGCGGGTGAAGCGCAGACCGGTGACCTCGGCGTGGTTGAGGACGGTGGCGCCGGCGTCGACCGCGGCGCGGACCGTCATCAGGGCCATCCGGGCGTCGTTCATCTGGTCGTCGCCGTAGACGGCCACGGCCTTCAGGTTGTCGGTCCGCAGCTCCGGCACGTCCTGCGCGGCCTTGGCGGGGGAGAGCAGGTGGCCGACGCCGTCGCCGAACGCCGAGAGGGCGGAGTACGCGAAGACGCCCGCGCCCAGCTTGGCCGCGCCGTGCGGGCCGCCCTTGTAGACGGGCAGGTAGAAGGTGAGGGGGTTGGCGAGGTGCGGGGCCACCTGGCGGGAGACCGCGCGCCGCTCGAAGTGGTTCTCCGCCACCAGCTTCACCGCGCCGGTCTGCAGGTAGCGCAGGCCGCCGTGGAGCAGCTTGGAGGAGGCGGAGGAGGTGGCGCCGGCGAAGTCGCCGGCGTCCACCAGGGCCACCCGCAGGCCCGACTGCGCGGCGTGCCAGGCGGTGGAGATGCCCAGGATGCCGCCGCCGATCACCAGGAGGTCGTACGTCGCCTTGGAGAGCTGTTCCCGGGTCTCGGCGCGGCTCGGCAGGGAACCGGCAGCCGGGCGCGTCCCCAGGGCGGGGACGCTCTGCAGGGTGGTCATGTCGCTTACTCCTCTTACTGCTCGCTCTTACTGCTCGTCGGATTCGTCTTCGAGCCAGCCCATGGAACGCTCGACGGCCTTCAGCCAGCTCTTGTACTCGCGGTCGCGCTTGTCGGCGTCCATGCGGGGGGTCCATTCGGCGGCCCGCCGCCAGTTGGCGCGCAGCGCGTCGGTGTCGGGCCAGAAGCCGACGGCCAGGCCGGCGGCGTAGGCGGCGCCGAGGCAGGTGGTCTCGGCGACCATGGGGCGCACGACGGGCGCGTCCAGGAAGTCCGAGAGGGTCTGCATCAGCAGGTTGTTGGAGGTCATGCCGCCGTCGACCTTGAGCGCGGTCAGTTCGACGCCGGAGTCCTTCGTCATGGCGTCGGTGATCTCGCGGGTCTGCCAGGCGGTGGCCTCCAGGACGGCGCGGGCGATGTGCGCCTTGGTGACGTACCGGGTGAGGCCGGCGATGACGCCGCGCGCGTCGGAGCGCCAGTACGGGGCGAACAGGCCGGAGAAGGCCGGGACGAAGTAGGCGCCGCCGTTGTCCTCGACCGAGGACGCGAGGGTCTCGATCTCGGCGGCGGACTTGATCAGGCCCATCTGGTCGCGCATCCACTGCACCAGGGAGCCGGTGACGGCGATCGAGCCCTCCAGGGCGTAGACCGGCTTCTCGTCGCCGATCCGGTAGCCGACCGTGGTCAGCAGGCCGCTGTAGGAGTTGATGATCTTCTCGCCGGTGTTCATCAGCATGAAGGTGCCGGTGCCGTACGTGGACTTGGCCTCGCCCTCGGCGAAACACGTCTGGCCGAAGAGGGCGGCCTGCTGGTCGCCGAGCGCGGAGGCGACCGGGACGCCGTCGAGGACGCCGCCCTTGACCGTGCCGTACACCTCGGCGGAGGAGCGGATCTCCGGCAGGACGGCGGCCGGGACCTCCATGGACTGCAGGATGCGCTCGTCCCACGCCATCTCGTGGAGGTTCATCAGCATGGTGCGGGAGGCGTTGGTGACGTCGGTGACGTGCACGCCGCCGTCGACGCCGCCGGTCAGGTTCCAGATGACCCAGGAGTCCATGGTCCCGAAGAGGATGTCGCCGCGCTCGGCGCGCTCGCGCAGGCCCTCGACGTTGTCGAGCAGCCAGCGGACCTTGGGGCCGGAGAAGTACGAGGCGAGGGGGAGGCCGGTCTCGCGGCGGAAGCGGTCCTGGCCGACGTTGCGGCCGAGCTCCCGGCAGAGGGCGTCGGTGCGGGTGTCCTGCCAGACGAGGGCGTTGTGGACGGGCTCGCCGGTGTGCCTGTCCCACAGCAGCGTGGTCTCGCGCTGGTTGGTGATGCCGATGGCCTTGACGTCGGCGGCGGTGATCTCCGCCTTCTCCAGGGCGCCGGCGACGACCTCCTGGACGTTGGTCCAGATCTCGGCGGCGTCGTGCTCCACCCAGCCCGGCTTCGGGAAGATCTGCTCGTGCTCCTTCTGGTCGACGGAGACGATCCGGCCGTCCTTGTCGAAGACGATGCAGCGGGAGGAGGTGGTGCCCTGGTCGATGGCGGCGATGAAGGGGCCGGAGGTGTGTGCGTCGGTCACGGTGTGCTCCAAGGGAAGTCTGGAAGAAGGACGGCTCAGGCGAACGCGATGGTGTAGATACCCGCGGCGAGGGCGCCGCCGATCAGCGGACCGACGACCGGGATCCAGGCGTAGCCCCAGTCGGAGCCGCCCTTGTTCGGCAGCGGCAGCAGGGCGTGCACGATGCGCGGGCCCAGGTCGCGGGCCGGGTTGATGGCGTAGCCGGTCGGGCCGCCGAGCGAGAGGCCGATGGAGACCACGACGAAGGCGGTGATCAGGGCGCCCAGGACGCCGAGGCCCTTGCCGCTGTCGTTGAGGCCCTGGGTGAGCACGGCGAGCACGAGCACGACGGTGCCGATGACCTCGGTGGCCAGGTTCTGCCAGGTGTTGCGGATCTCGGGGCCGGTGGAGAAGATCCCGAGCACCGGGCCGGGGCCCTCGATCGGCTTCTCGCCGATGGTCTCCGGGTCCGTGAGGTGGGCCCGGAACTGGCCGTAGTAGGCCACCCAGACCAGCGCCGCGCCGATCATCGCGCCGAGTATCTGGCCGGCGAAGTAGACGGGCACGTCGCCCCAGGCCCCGTCCTTGATCGCGATGCCGACCGTGACGGCGGGGTTCAGATGGGCGCCGGAGAGGGAAGCCGTCATGTAGACGGCCGTCATGACGGCGAAGCCCCACCCGAAGGTGATCGCGAGCCAGCCCGCGCCGCGGGCCTTGGAGCTCTTGAGCGTGACGGCGGCGCACACGCCGCCGCCGAGCAGGATGAGTACGGCGGTACCGATGGTCTCGCCGAGGAAGATGTCGGAGCTGGACACCCGCGACTCCTTTGTCCTTCGTCCAGGGGAAGGCGAACCACGGGTCCCTCCGATGGTCCGCACCCTCGTGTTGAGGGCGTTGCCGGCCCTTGGCACTGCCACACTCTAGCGCGTATTGCCGTTAGGTGTTCGGCAATGCCGACCGATGAACGGAAGTTTTGCCCCGGGGTTAACAGCACGTCAAGGGTCTGGGAAGTGAAAAACCCGCCGATAACGCGATCGTTACCGGCGGGTCGGAAAGGGGTGCGGGGGAGGCCCCGGAGGGCTCAGAAGCGGCCCGCCCCCAGGTCGCGGGAGACCGCGCGGGCACAGTCCCGCACCGCCGCCACCAGCTCCGGACGCAGCTCGCCGTCCGGGCGGAGCCGCTCCACCGCGCCCGTCACCGCCACCGCCCCGACCGGCATCCGCCGCCGGTCGTGGATCGGCGCCGCCACCGACGCCACGCCCTCCCAGGTCTCCTCCAGGTCCGCCGCCCAGCCCCGCGCCCGCACCGTGTCGAGCAGCGTCTCGAAGTCCCCGAGCTCCGTCGTCGTCCGGGGCGTGAACGCCTCCCGCTCGACCTCGACGACCTCGCTGTGCGCCACCGGGTCGTACGCCGAGAGGACCTTGCCCAGGGCCGTGGAGTGCAGCGGCTGCATGGCCCCCACCTCCAGGACCTGGCGGCTGTCGTCCGGCCGGAAGACGTGGTGCACGATCAGCACGCCCCGCTGGTGCAGCACCCCCAGGTGCACGCTCTCGCCGCTGGACCGGGCCAGGTCGTCCGTCCAGACCAGGGCCCGCGCCCGCAGCTCGTGCACGTCCAGATAGCTGTTGCCGAGCCGCAGCAGCTCCGCGCCCAGCTGGTAGCGGCCCGAGGCCGCCTCCTGCTCCACGAAGCCCTCCGCCTGGAGGGTGCGCAGGATCCCGTGGGCCGTTCCCTTGGCGAGCCCGAGCGAGGACGCGATGTCGGACAGGCCGAGCCGGCGCTCGCCGCCCGCGAGCAGTCGCAGCATGGCCGCCGCTCTTTCAAGCGACTGGATGTTCTTAGCCATCGCCCGGCCCCTATCCCTCTCACACTGTTCGACAATGCTGAACACTATCGGTCGATGCCGACCTTGCGTCACATCCCACAGTGTCGGTCAAGGAGGGGCAGGACCGGGAGTCCCCGGACACAGGATGCCGTCCGCCCCCTGGGACGCCGTGTCCACCCCGGCCCGAGCGCGGTTACGCTGGCTCCGTGCACCCTCCACCGAGCGTGCAAAGCCGACAGCCGTCGCATCCCAGGGAGATCGCCCATGGCCCCGCTGCCGTCCCCTTCCGCCTCCGTCCCCGGAGAGAGCGCCACCGCCTCCGCAGACGCCCGGAACCGCGCCGCCGCCCTCCGCGAGGCACTCGCGACCCGGGTGGTCGTCGCCGACGGAGCCATGGGCACCATGCTCCAGGCCCAGGACCCCACCCTCGAGGACTTCCAGAACCTCGAAGGCTGCAACGAGATCCTGAACGTCACCCGGCCCGACATCGTCCGTTCGGTCCACCAGGAGTACTTCTCCGCCGGCGTCGACTGCGTCGAGACCAACACCTTCGGTGCCAACCACGCCGCCCTGGGCGAGTACGACATCCCCGAGCGCGTCCACGAGCTCTCCGAGGCGGGCGCCCGCATCGCCCGCGAGGTGGCCGACGAGTTCACCGCCTCCACCGGCCGCCAGCGCTGGGTCCTCGGCTCCGTCGGCCCCGGCACCAAGCTGCCGACCCTGGGCCACGCCCCGTACACCCTGCTGCGCGACGCCTACCAGCAGAACGCCGAGGGACTCCTGGCCGGCGGCGCCGACGCGCTGCTCGTGGAGACCACCCAGGACCTCCTCCAGACCAAGGCCTCCGTGATCGGCGCCCGCCGCGCCCTGGAGGCCCTGGGCGCCGACGTGCCGCTGATCGTGTCCGTCACCGTCGAGACCACCGGCACCATGCTCCTCGGCTCCGAGATCGGCGCCGCCCTGACGGCCCTGGAGCCGCTCGGCATCGATATGATCGGCCTGAACTGCGCCACCGGCCCCGCCGAGATGAGCGAGCACCTGCGCTACCTCGCCCGGCACTCCCGCATCCCGCTCTCCTGTATGCCCAACGCGGGCCTGCCGGTCCTGACCTCCGACGGCGCCCACTACCCCCTGTCGCCGGCCGAGCTGGCCGACGCCCAGGAGACCTTCGTCCGGGACTACGGCCTCTCCCTCATCGGCGGCTGCTGCGGTACGACCCCGGAGCACCTGCGCCAGGTCGTCGAGCGGGTCCGGGACCTCACCCCCGGCGCCCGCGAGCCGCGCCCCGAGCCCGGCGCCGCCTCGCTCTACCAGACCGTGCCGTTCCGCCAGGACACCTCCTACATGGCGATCGGCGAGCGGACCAACGCCAACGGCTCCAAGAAGTTCCGCGAGGCCATGCTGGAGGCCCGCTGGGACGACTGTGTCGAGATGGCCCGCGACCAGATCCGCGAGGGCGCGCACATGCTCGACCTCTGCGTGGACTACGTCGGCCGCGACGGCGTCGCGGACATGGAGGAGCTGGCCGGCCGCTTCGCCACCGCCTCCACCCTCCCGATCGTCCTCGACTCCACCGAGGTGGAGGTCATCCGGGCCGGCCTGGAGAAGCTCGGCGGCCGGGCCGTCATCAACTCGGTCAACTACGAGGACGGCGACGGACCCGAGTCCCGCTTCGCCAAGGTCACCCGTCTGGCCCAGGAGCACGGCGCCGCCCTCATCGCCCTGACCATCGACGAGGAGGGCCAGGCCCGCAGCGTCGAGCACAAGGTCGCCATCGCGGAACGCCTCATCGACGACCTGACCGGCAACTGGGGCATCCACGAGTCGGACATCCTCATCGACACCCTGACCTTCACGATCTGCACGGGACAGGAGGAGTCGCGCAAGGACGGCATCGCCACCATCGAGGCGATCCGCGAACTGAAGCGGCGCCACCCCGACGTCCAGACCACCCTGGGCCTGTCGAACATCTCCTTCGGCCTCAACCCGGCGGCCCGCATCCTGCTCAACTCGGTCTTCCTCGACGAGTGCGTCAAGGCCGGCCTGGACTCGGCGATCGTGCACGCGTCCAAGATCCTGCCGATCGCCCGCTTCGACGACGAGCAGGTCACCACCGCCCTCGACCTGATCTACGACCGGCGCGCGGAGGGCTACGACCCGCTGCAGAAGCTGATGGCGCTCTTCGAGGGCGTCAACACCAAGTCGATGAAGGCCGGCAAGACCGAGGAACTCCTCGCCCTGCCCCTGGACGAGCGCCTCAAGCGGCGCATCATCGACGGCGAGAAGAACGGCCTGGAGGCCGACCTCGACGAGGCCCTGACGGTCCGTCCGGCCCTGGAGATCGTCAACGACATCCTGCTCGACGGGATGAAGGTGGTCGGCGAGCTGTTCGGCTCCGGCCAGATGCAGCTGCCGTTCGTGCTCCAGTCCGCCGAGGTCATGAAGACCGCGGTGGCCCACCTGGAGCCGCACATGGAGAAGTCCGACGCCGAGGGCAAGGGCACGATCGTCCTCGCCACCGTCCGGGGCGACGTCCACGACATCGGCAAGAACCTCGTGGACATCATCCTGTCCAACAACGGCTACAACGTCGTCAACATCGGCATCAAGCAGCCCGTCTCCGCGATCCTGGAGGCCGCCGAGGAGCACAACGCCGACGTCATCGGCATGTCCGGCCTCCTGGTGAAGTCCACCGTGATCATGAAGGAGAACCTGGAGGAGCTCAACCAGCGCGAGCTGGCCGCCAAGTACCCCGTGATCCTCGGCGGCGCCGCCCTCACCCGGGCCTACGTCGAGCAGGACCTCCACGAGATCTACCAGGGCGAGGTCCGCTACGCCCGCGACGCCTTCGAGGGACTGCGCCTCATGGACGCCCTCATCGCCGTCAAGCGCGGAGTCCCGGGAGCCTCCCTCCCCGAGCTCAAGCAGCGCCGGGTCCCCAAGCGGGACGCCGAGGCGCTGCGGATCACCGAGCCGGAGCCCGGCGGCCGCTCCGACGTCGCCGTCGACAACCCGGTGCCGACCCCGCCCTTCTGGGGCACTCGCGTCGTCAAGGGCATCCCGCTCAAGGACTATGCGTCCTGGCTCGACGAGGGCGCCCTCTTCAAGGGCCAGTGGGGCCTCAAGCAGAACCGGGCCGGCGACGGACCGGCGTACGAGGAGCTGGTCGAGACCGAGGGCCGGCCCCGGCTGCGCGGCTGGCTGGAGCGCCTCCACACCGAGAACCTCCTGGAGGCGGCCGTCGTGCACGGCTACTTCCCCTGCGTCTCCAAGGGTGACGACCTGATCGTCCTCGACGAGGACGGCAACGAGCGGACCCGCTTCTCCTTCCCGCGCCAGCGCCGGGGCCGCCGCCTCTGCCTCGCGGACTTCTTCCGCCCCGAGGAGTCCGGCGAGACCGACGTTGTCGGCCTCCAGGTCGTCACCGTCGGATCGAGGATCGGCGAGGCCACCGCCAAGCTCTTCGAGTCCGACTCCTACCGCGACTACCTGGAGCTCCACGGCCTCTCCGTCCAGCTCGCCGAGGCCCTCGCCGAGTACTGGCACGCCCGCGTCCGCTCCGAGCTGGGCTTCGCCGGCGAGGACCCGGCCGACGTCGAGGACATGTTCGCGCTGAAGTACCGCGGCGCCCGCTTCTCCCTCGGCTACGGCGCCTGCCCCGACCTGGAGGACCGCGCGAAGATCGCGGACCTGCTGCGGCCGGAGCGGATCGGCGTGCACCTCTCGGAGGAGTTCCAGCTCCACCCCGAGCAGTCCACCGACGCCATCGTCATCCACCACCCGGAGGCGAAGTACTTCAACGCACGGTGACCGCGAGCTGACCCGGCGTCGTCGTCCGGCGCGTAAAAGGGCGCGTTTCCGGTGATCGGGACGTACACTTGTCCGTCCAGCAGGCCGGTCCTCCTCCCGCACGGCGAGGAAGACCGGCCTTCTCGTCCCTTCATGGAGGTGTGCCGGATGACCAGTACGGTTCCCGCGTCCCTGTTCCGTACGAACGGCAGCTCCGCCCTCCAGGCGGTCTTCCTCGACATGGACGGGACCCTCGTCGACACGGAGGGCTTCTGGTGGGACGCGGAGGTCGAGGTCTTCGCCGACCTCGGGCACCGGCTCGACGAGGCCTGGCGGGACGTGGTGGTCGGCGGGCCGATGACCCGCAGCGCCGGCTACCTCATCGAGTCCACCGGCGCCGACATCACCCTCCCCGAGCTGACCGTCCTCCTCAACGAGAAGTTCGAGCAGCGCATCGAGCGGGGCGTCCCGCTCATGCCCGGCGCCGAGCGGCTCCTCGCCGAGCTGGCCCGGCACTCCATCCCCACCGCCCTGGTCTCCGCCTCGCACCGCCGGATCATCGACCGGGTCCTCGCCTCGCTCGGCCGCGACCGCTTCTCCCTCACCGTCGCGGGCGACGAGGTCGCGCGGACCAAGCCGCACCCCGAGCCGTACCTGACGGCTGCCCGGGGAGTCGGGGCCGACCCCGCGCTCTGCGCCGTCGTCGAGGACACCGCGACCGGCGTCGCGGCGGCGGAGGCGGCGGGCTGCCGGGTCGTCGCCGTGCCCTCCGTCACCCCGATCGCGCCCTCCCCGGGCCGGGTCGTCGTGCGCTCCCTCGAAGAGGTCGACGTGCCCTTTCTCCGCACATTGATCACGGGAATCTGAGCTTTCACTGAGCTTTCCCCCGGGAAAACGATCAGGCCATTTGCCGAAAAGGGCTCTGCGTGACGTTGGTCACCCAGAGTGCCGGACGGCAGGTGGCCTGCCGTCGTTCAGCGCCCGGAATGCGGACTTTCGGCGTCCCCATGTGCCCCGATTCGCTCGCGCCCGTCCGCATCGTCCGACGCATGACTATCGAACCCCATGCATTCATGATCACTGTGCGATTACCCCCGCCCCCGGCGGTGGTCCGGCAATAGGGGCGCGGCCCACTAATCTTTCGCGAGTACTTCGCCGCATAACCGCGTACACCGGCGCACACCCAAGTCGCCGTGAACACAGGACCGATCGCAACACCCGGCCCGATCGCTCCCGCCCCGACCGGGCGGCAGGCGGCGGAGTGTCACAGACCGCTGCAATCCAGTGCCGGATGAGGAGATCGTCCCCGATGAACCGCAAGACCCTGGTGCTCCCGGCCGTGGCCGGCCTGCTCGCCCCCCTGCTCGCCGCCTGCGGCGGATCCGAGGGCGACCGGGCCATCGTGGTCGGCACCACGGACCAGTTCATCGCCACCGAGGACGCCCCGGCCCCGCTCGACCCGGCCTACGCCTACGACACCGGCGCCTGGAACGTCCTGCGGCAGACCGTCCAGACCCTGCTGCACGTGCCCCGGGAGGGCGGCGAGCCCGTCCCCGAGGCCGCCGAGAACTGCGCCTTCACCGACAAGGCCAGCGAGAGCTACCGCTGCACCCTCCGCTCCGGCCTCACCTTCGCCGACGGCACCCCCATCACCGCCGAGGACGTCAAGTACTCCATCGAGCGCGTCCTGAAGATCAAGTCGGACAACGGAACGGCCGCCCTCCTCGCGAACATCGACACCGTCGAGACCCAGGGCGCCGACGGGATCGTCTTCCACCTCAAGACCCCCGACGCCACCTTCCCGTACAAGCTCTCCACCCCGGTCGCCGGCATCCTCAGCAAGGACAAGTACGCCGCCGACTCCCTCCGCGACGGCTTCGACGTCGACGGCTCGGGCCCGTACACCATGAAGGTCGAGCGCGACGGCGACAAGGCCGGCCGCTTCGTCTTCACCAAGAACCCGCACTACAAGGGCGACATCACCACGCGCAACGACAGGGTCGAACTGCGCCCCTTCGCCGACTCGACCGCCATGGGCAAGGCCCTGGAGAGCGACGACATCGACATGATGGCCCGCTCCCTGTCGCAGAAGCAGATCAAGGACCTCACCGAGAAGCCCAAGGAGGGCATCAAGATGGTCGAGGTCCCCGGTCTGGAGATCCGCTACCTCGGCTTCAACACCAAGGCCCCCTCCGTCGAGCAGAAGGCCGTGCGCCAGGCGATGGCAGCCGTCGTCGACCGGGGCGCCCTGGTCAACCTCGTCTACGGCCCCACCGCCCAGCCGCTCTACTCGCTGATCCCCTCCAGCATCACCGGCCACGCCACCCCCTTCTTCGACGCGTACGGCGAGCCCGACGCCGACCGGGCCGCCCAGATCCTCAAGAAGGCCGGCATCAAGACCCCGGTCGAGGTCACCCTGAACTACACCACCGACCACTACGGCGCCGAGACCGCCCAGGAGTTCGAGGCGCTCGGCAAGCAGCTCACCGCCAGCGAGCTCTTCGACGTCACCGTCAAGGGCGCCGAGTGGTCCACCTTCCGCACCGCCCAGAAGCGCGGCGACTACGCCGTCTACGGTCTCGGCTGGTTCCCCGACTACCCGGACCCGGACAACTACATCGCGCCCTTCCTGGACAGCGACAACTTCCTCAACACCCCGTACGTGAACAAGGTCGTCCGCGACCAGCTCATCCCGCGCTCGCGCCGCCAGGCCGACCGCACCGCCGCGGCCCCCGTCTACGCGCAGATCCAGAAGATCGTCGCCGAGGACGTCCCCGTCCTGCCCCTGTGGCAGGGCAAGCAGTACGTTGCCGCCCGCAACGACCTCAGCGGAGTCGAGTACGCGCTCAACACCTCCTCCGACCTGCTGCTCTGGGAACTGGGTCGCGGCACCGCCTGACCCCTTCGTTGTCCCGGCCGCGCGCCCGCGCGGCCGGTCTGGCAAGAGATCAAGAGGCACGACTGTGAAGGCACACAACAAGTGGCTGACGGCCCCGCTCGCCGCGGGCCTGTCCGCCGCCCTCCTCAGCGGCTGCGGCACCGAACAGGGCGGCGGCTCCGGCGGCTCCGGTGACGGCATACGCGTCGGCATGTCCGACGAGATCCTCGCCACCGACCCGGCGGCCGGCTACGACCCCGGCTCCTGGCTGCTGTTCAACAACGTCTTCCAGTCCCTCCTCGCCTTCCCCAAGGGCGGTCTCGAACCCGAGCCCGAGGCCGCCGAGGAGTGCGCCTTCTCCGCCGGCAGCAAGGTCTACACCTGCACCCTGCGCGACGGCCTCACCTTCTCCAACGGCAACAAGCTCACCTCGGAGGACGTCAAGTACTCCTTCGAGCGGGCCATCAAGATCGCCGACCCGAACGGCCCGGCCCCCCTGCTCTCCAGCATCCGGAGCATCGAGACCCCCGACGAGAAGACCGTCGTCTTCCGCCTGAAGGTCCCCGACGCCACCTTCCCCAGCAAGATCGCCTCCGGCGCCGGCTCCATCGTCGACCACCGCGAGTACCCCGCCGACGCGCTGCGCACCGACGGCAAGGCGACCGGCTCCGGCCCGTACAAGCTGGACTCCCTCAGCGAGACCGAGGCCACCTTCTCCGCCAACTCCGGCTACCACGGCACCGCCAAGCGCAAGAGCGACGCGGTCACCCTCAAGCTCTACCGGGGCGACCGCGCCGCCCTCGCCAAGGCCCTCGCCGACGACCAGATCGACGTGGCCTACCGAGGTCTCTCCGCCGACGACATCGCCGCCCTCGAAACCTCCGAGACCACCGACGACCGGGGCATCGACGTCGTCCAGGGCAGCAGCGCCGAGGTCCAGCACCTCGTCTTCAACATGAAGGACCCGGTCGTCGGCAAGCTCGGCGTCCGGCAGGCCATCGCCCACCTCGTCGACCGCGAGGCGCTCGTCGAGGACGTCTACAAGTCGACGGCCACCCCGCTCTACTCGATCGTCCCGGCCGGCATCAACGGCCACAACACCGCCTTCTACGACACCTACGGCGCCCCCGACGCCGCCAAGGCCAAGAAGGCCCTGCGCGCGGCCGGCGTCAACGACAAGGTGAAGCTCACCCTCTGGTCCACCCCCAGCCGCTACGGCCCGGCCACCGACCAGGAGCTCAAGGCCATCGCCGGCCAGCTCAACGCCAGCGGCCTCTTCGAGGCCGACGTCAAGTCCGTCGCCTTCGACCAGTACGAGAAGGACATCGCGGCCGGCAAGTACGGCGTCTACGTCAAGGGCTGGGTCCCCGACTACCCCGACGCCGACAACTTCACCGCCCCCTTCTTCGGCGAGGGCAACGTCCTCGGCAACCACTACGAGAACGCCACCATCACCGGCGGGCTCCTCCCGAAGACGGCCGCCGCGGCCGACCGCGCCGGCACCGCCGACGAGTACGTGAAGCTCCAGAACATCGTCGCCGAGGAACTGCCCATGCTCCCGCTCTGGCAGGGCAAGCAGTACGCCGTCTCCCGCACCGGCGTCACCGGCCTCGAATGGACCCTCGACGCCTCGACCGTCTTCCGCTTCTGGGAGCTCCGCAAGAGCTGACGCGGACCGACGGCGGTCGGCGGCTACCGGCGGCTACCGGCGGAGAAACGTATCCCCCACGACGAGAGGGGCCCGGCGCATCCCGCGCCGGGCCCCTCTGTCGTACTCGCCGCTACTGGTTGCCGCCGGGCCGCACCAGACCGCTCTCGTACGCGTACACCGCCGCCTGCACCCGGTCCCGCAGCCGCAGCTTCGTCAGCACGTGCCCCACATGGGTCTTCACCGTCGTCTCGCTGACGAACAGGTCCGCCGCGATCTCCGCGTTCGACAGGCCCCGCGCCACCAGCTTCAGCACCTCCACCTCGCGGTCGGTCAAGGTGTTCAGTATGTCCGGCACCTGCTCCTCGCCCGTCGGCAGATGGGCCGAGTACTTGTCGAGCAGCCGGCGCGTGATCGACGGCGCCAGCATCGCCTCGCCCGCCGCCACCACCCGGATCGCCTGCACCAGCTCGTTCGCCGGGGCGTCCTTCAGGAGGAAGCCGCTCGCACCGGCCCGCAGCGCCTCCACCACGTACTCGTCCAGGTCGAAGGTGGTCAGGACCAGGACCTTCGCCGGACCGTCCCGGCCCGGACCCGTGATCTGCCGGGTCGCCTCCACCCCGTCCATCCGCGGCATCCGGATGTCCATGAGCACCACGTCCGGCTGGAGGGCGCGCACCTGCTCCTGCGCCTGGAGACCGTCCCCGGCCTCACCCACCACCGCGATGTCCTGCTCCGCCTCCAGAATCATCCGGAAGCCGGTGCGCAGCAGCGGCTGATCGTCGACCAGGAGGACGCGGATCGTCACAGGGGCTCCTTCACGGGGCAGGACCCACGGGGATCACGGACCGGCCCGGCCCCCGTGGTGCGGGCGGCCCCTACGGTGCGGGCGGGGCCGGGTCCATTCTGCCCTGCCCGGATCCGCCGGACTCCGGCGGCCGCACCGAAACGATCTCCAGCGGATAGACCGGGGGCGTCCCGCCGAACTCCGGACAGACCGCCTGGTGGTCGCACCAGCCGCACAGCTTCGTCGGCCGGGGCCGCCAGTCGCCCGTCTCCGTCGCCAGCCGGATCGCCTCCCACAGCGCCAGCAGCTTCCGCTCCACCCGCAGCAGGTCCGCCTCCACCGGGTCGTACGTCAGCACCTCCCCGCTGCCCAGGTACACCAGCTGGAGCCGCCTCGGGACCACCCCCTTCAGCCGCCGGACCACCAGGGCGTAGAAGGTCATCTGGAACAGCGCGCCGTCCCGGTACTCCGGCCGGGGCGCCTTGCCCGTCTTGTAGTCGACGATCCGCACGTCGCCCGAAGGGGCCACGTCGATCCGGTCGATCACCCCGCGCAGCCGCAGCCCCGAATCCAGCTCCGTCTCCACGAACAGCTCCCGCTCGGCCGGCTCCAGCCGCGTCGGGTCCTCCAGCGTGAACCACCGCTCGACCAGCCGCTCCGCCTCGCCCAGCCAGCCCGCCAGCCGCTCCCCCTCCGGATCCTCCGCGAACAGCTCGCCCAGCTCCGGCTTCGACGCGAGCAGCCGCTCCCACTGCCCCGGCACCATCGCCTTCGCCCGCGGCGCCGTCCGCTCCGCCGCCGGATCGTCGAAGAGCCGCTCCAGCACCGCGTGCACCAGCGTCCCCCGGGTCGCCGCCGGACTCGGCTTCTCCGGCAGCCGGTCGATCACCCGGAACCGGTACAGCAGCGGACACTGCATGAAATCGCTCGCCCGCGAAGGCGACAACGACATGGGTGCCCTCGGCTCCCCCGGCACCCGCTCGCTCGTACTCATGACCCCGACCCTACGACCCGCCACCGACAACCGGACGCATACCATCGACCCGGGACCCCGTCGCACTGCATGATCGAACCGTGACGCACCGACGCGGGTCACACCGGCGCGACGAAAGGAACCCGTGAACCAGGACGAGCCCAAGCCGCAGCGGACCGAGGAGCCCGGCGGAGGAATCCTCATGGGCCGGCCCTTCGGCGTGCCCGTCTACGTCGCCCCCAGCTGGTTCCTGGTCGCCGCCCTCATCACCTGGGTCTTCGGCGACCAGATCGAACGCGTCCTGCCCGACCTCGGCGCCGCCCGCTACCTCGTCTCCCTCTTCTTCGCGGTCGCCTTCTACGCCTCCGTGCTCGTCCACGAGCTGGCCCACACGATCGCCGCGCTCCGCTTCAAGCTGCCCGTGCGCCGCATCCAGCTCCAGTTCTTCGGCGGCGTCTCCGAGATCGAGAAGGAGAGCGAGACCCCCGGCCGCGAGTTCGTCCTCGCCTTCGTCGGCCCCCTCCTCTCCCTCGTCCTCGCCGGCCTCTTCTACCTCTCCCTGTATGCCGTCGAACCCGGCACCGTCCCCGGCGTCCTCCTCGCCGGCCTGATGATCTCCAACCTGATCGTCGCCGTCTTCAACCTGCTCCCCGGCCTCCCGCTCGACGGCGGCCGGATGCTCCGCGCCGTCATCTGGAAGATCACCGGCAAGCCCATGAGCGGCACCGTCGCCGCCGCCTGGGTCGGCCGCGCCCTCGCCGTCCTCGTCCTCGTCGGCCTGCCCCTGCTGACCCGCACCGGACTCCTCGGCAACTCCACCGAGGACATCAGCGGCTTCGACACCGTCACCGACGCCCTGCTCGCCGCGATCCTCGCCGCGATCATCTGGACCGGCGCCGGCAACAGCCTCCGCATGGCCCGGCTCCGCGAGCACCTCCCCGAGCTCGGCGCCCGCTCCCTCACCCGGCGCGCCATCCCCGTGGAGCCCGTCACCCCGCTCTCCGAGGCCCTGCGCCGCGCCAACGAGGCGGGCGCCCGCGCCCTCGTGGTCGTCGACGCCACCGGCGAGCCCACCGGCATCGTCCGCGAGGCCGCCATCGCCGCCGTGCCCCAGCACCGGCGCCCCTGGGTCGCCGTCAGCACCCTCTCCCAGGACCTCGCCGACGGCATGAGGGTCCCGGCCGAACTCACCGGACAGCCCCTCCTCGACCACCTCCGCGCCAGCCCGGCCACCGAGTACCTGGTCGTCGAGGAGACCGGTGAGATCTACGGCGTCCTGTCCACCGCGGACGTCGAACGGGCCTTCGTCAGGGCCATGGCACGACCCGGTTCGTAACCCCGGTATCCTGCTCGTATGTCCGAACCGACCGGTGCCGCCCGCCGACGCGGGCCCTTCAAGGTCGGGGACCAGGTTCAGCTGACCGACCCCAAGGGCCGTCACTACACGTTCACGCTCGAAGAGGGAAAGAACTTCCACACCCACAAGGGTTCTTTCCCGCACGACGAACTGATCGGCGCCCCCGAGGGCAGCGTTGTCCGCACCACCGGAAACGTCGCCTACCTCGCGCTGCGCCCCCTGCTCCCCGACTACGTCCTGTCCATGCCCCGCGGCGCCGCCGTGGTCTACCCCAAGGACGCGGGGCAGATCCTGGCCTTCGCCGACATCTTCCCCGGCGCACGCGTCGTGGAGGCCGGGGTGGGCTCGGGATCGCTGAGCAGCTTCCTCCTGCGCGCCATCGGAGACAGCGGGATGCTGCACTCCTACGAGCGCCGCGAGGACTTCGCCGAGATCGCCAAGGGCAACGTCGAGCGCTACTTCGGCGGCCCCCACCCCGCGTGGCAGCTGACCGTCGGAGACCTCCAGGACAACCTGTCCGACACCGACGTCGACCGCGTGATCCTGGACATGCTCGCCCCCTGGGAGTGCCTGGAGGCCGTCTCCAAGGCCCTCGTCCCCGGCGGCATCCTCTGCTGCTACGTGGCGACCACCACCCAGCTCGCCCGCACCGTGGAGTCCATCCGCGAGTTCGGCTGCTACGCCGAGCCGCAGCCCTGGGAATCCATGATCCGCAACTGGCACGTCGAGGGCCTCGCCGTCCGCCCCGATCACCGCATGATCGGCCACACCGGCTTCCTCGTCACCGCCCGCCGCCTCGCGGACGGGGTCGAGCCCCCGATGCGCCGCCGCCGCCCCGCCAAGGGCGCCTACGGCGAGGACTACGAAGGCCCCAACAAGGGCTGACGTCCCCACACCCGCGGCACGCCGCCGCCGAGTTCCCGCCCCCGGGCGGAACTCGGCGGCGGCGTCCTCATGTTCGAGACGTTCGAGACCTCCGAGCCCGCCAAGAACGGTCCGGGATCCCCGGAAACGGCCCGGGACCTCCGGGAACGGCCCCCCGGCTTCCGGAAAACGGCGCGGGACCGCCGGGGGGGCGCCCGCACGGCGCTCACCCCACGTGTTCCGTCCCCCTGTGACGTGTGGCACGATGCCGGAAACCCTCGCCGCACCACCCCACAGGAGACGTCTCGCGTGCAGCTGCCCGCCGCCCCGGACCTCACCGACCTCGCGCACACCCACGCCGGGCCGATGCACTGGCTGGCCACCGCCACCGCGACCGCCGCGGTCGTCGCCCTCGCGGGACTCCTCCAGCCCGGCCCTGCCGGAACCACCGCCACCGCGACCGCCGCACCCCGCCCGGCACCCGCCCCCGAGGCCGCGGCGGCCGCCTACCCCCTGGAGTGCGGGGGAGGCCCCCGTACGGTCGCCAAGCGGGTCTCGGGGGACCTCGACGGCGACGGGAACCCCGAGACCGTTGCGGTCGTGCACTGCGAAGCCGGCTCCGGCACCCCGCCGAGCGGCGTCTACGTCCTCACCCGCGGCAAGGGGACGGACGCGCCCGCGCGCGTGGTGGCCACGCTCGTCGCACCCGACCAGCACCGGAGCGTCACCGAGCTCGCCGTACGCGACGGGGCGGTCCTCGCCACCCTCCTCGGCTACTCGTCCCTCGACGTGCCCCGCTGCTGCCCGGACGAGAAGGAGCAGGTCAGCTGGCGCTGGCGGGGCGGAGCCTTCGTCCGCGCCGGCCAGCAGGAGGCGCGGAGCGCCTGACCCGTCACTCCGCGTCGGGGCCGTACACCTCGACCTTGTCCGCGACCCGGCGCACGTGGATGCAGTCGCCCGGGCACTCCTTCGCGGAGTCCACCACGTCCTGGAGCAGCGGCAGCGGCACCGGGGTGGTGGCGCCGGTGTCCTGGAGGAGCTCGTCGTCGGCGCTCTTCACATAAGCGAGCCCGTCGATGTCCAGCTCGAAGACCTCCGGAGCGTACTGCGCGCAGATCCCGTCCCCGGTGCACAGGTCCTGGTCGATCCAGACCTCCAGCGCCTCGCCGGCGCCCGTCGTCGGGGCCTCGTCCTGCACGGTCATGTCTCCTGCCGTTTCTGCTTCGCGCGATAAGTCGGGCCACCCTTGGCGGGTGTTGGCCAATGACGACGATACAACCGCCCGCTTTCAGACGGTGAAGGGTGGGTATTCCCCTGGCGAGAGGGGAAGCGCAAGGGTGAAGATCGGACACACCCCGGAGTCTTTTTGATCTAGGGGTTTCAATCACCACCCACGCAGGTAGGGTCAGGAAGCGTCCAGCTCCCCTTGGAGGAGGTGAGGACCGTGGCAGCCCACGACGACGACATCAACCGCGGCATCCGGCCGGGGCGAGGGTCTGAGGACCCCGCCGGTCAGGTTGCCTATCTCGAGCAGGAAATCGCCGTCCTGCGCCGCAAGCTCGCCGACTCTCCGCGCCATACGAGGATTCTCGAAGAGCGGATCGTCGAGCTGCAGACCAACCTGGCCGGCGTGTCCGCGCAGAACGAACGTCTGGCGAACACGCTCCGTGAGGCCCGCGACCAGATCGTGGCCCTCAAGGAGGAGGTCGACCGGCTCGCACAGCCGCCGGCCGGCTTCGGTGTCTTCCTGCAGGCCAACGAGGACGGCACGTGCGACATCTTCACCGGCGGCCGGAAGCTCCGGGTGAACGTCAGCCCGAGCATCGAGCTCGAAGAGCTCCGGCGCGGCCAGGAAGTCATGCTCAACGAAGCGCTCAACGTGGTCGAGGCCATGGAATTCGAGCGCGCCGGCGACATCGTCACCCTCAAGGAGATCCTTGAGGACGGCGAGCGCGCCCTGGTGGTCGGACACACGGACGAGGAGAGGGTGGTCAGGCTCGCCGAGCCCCTGCTGGACGTCACCATCCGCTCCGGCGACGCCCTGCTGCTCGACCCCCGTTCCGGCTACGTCTACGAGGTGGTCCCCAAGAGCGAGGTCGAAGAGCTCGTCCTCGAAGAGGTCCCGGACGTCGACTACGAGAAGATCGGCGGCCTGGGCAACCAGATCGAACTGATCCGCGACGCGGTCGAGCTCCCGTACCTCTACCCGGACCTCTTCAAGGAGCACGAACTGCGTCCGCCGAAGGGCATCCTGCTCTACGGCCCGCCCGGCTGCGGCAAGACGCTGATCGCGAAGGCCGTGGCCAACTCCCTGGCCAAGAAGGTCGCCGAGGTGACCGGCCAGCCCGCGGGGAAGTCCTACTTCCTCAACATCAAGGGCCCCGAGCTCCTCAACAAGTACGTCGGCGAGACCGAGCGGCACATCCGCCTGGTCTTCCAGCGTGCCCGGGAGAAGGCGAGCGAGGGCACCCCCGTCATCGTCTTCTTCGACGAGATGGAATCCCTCTTCCGCACCCGCGGATCCGGTGTCAGCTCGGACGTGGAGAACACCATCGTCCCGCAGCTGCTCGCCGAGATCGACGGCGTGGAGGGCCTGGAGAACGTCATCGTCATCGGCGCCTCCAACCGCGAGGACATGATCGACCCCGCGATCCTGCGGCCCGGCCGGCTCGACGTCAAGATCAAGATCGAGCGTCCGGACGCGGAGGCGGCGAAGGACATCTTCGCGAAGTACCTCACGGGCAACCTGCCGCTGCACGAGGACGACGTCTCCGAGCACGCCGGCTCGAAGGCCGCCGCCGCCCACGGAATGATCCAGTCCGTCGTCGAGCAGATGTACGCGGAGTCCGAGGAGAACCGCTTCCTCGAAGTCACGTACGCCAACGGCGACAAGGAAGTCCTGTACTTCAAGGACTTCAACTCCGGCGCGATGATCCAGAACATCGTCGACCGGGCCAAGAAGATGGCCATCAAGGCCTTCCTCGACCACAACCAGAAGGGCATCCGGGTCTCCCACCTCCTCCAGGCCTGCGTGGACGAGTTCAAGGAGAACGAGGACCTGCCCAACACCACCAACCCCGACGACTGGGCCCGCATCTCCGGAAAGAAGGGCGAGCGGATCGTGTTCATCCGCACGCTCGTCACCGGAAAGCAGGGCGCGGACACCGGACGCTCCATCGACACGGTGGCCAATACCGGTCAGTACCTGTAAAACGCCCACCGGCTGCGGATGTCCGGAAACCCGGGCATCCGCAGCCGACGCATTCCATCCGGCATTTCCCCCGGCACCACAGGGAAATACCGCAACCGATCTCCCCACCAGCGCAGAGCCGACCTAGGCTCTTCGGTACCGCCGAGTCGCGCACAGTGAGCGCCGCCGGGCAAGGAGGGCCGCATGACCGTACGGCGAGTAATGGGCATCGAGACGGAGTACGGGATCTCCGTCCCGGGACACCCGAACGCCAATGCCATGCTCACCTCGTCCCAGATCGTCAACGCCTACGCGGCGGCGATGCACCGGGCGCGCCGCGCCCGCTGGGACTTCGAGGAGGAGAACCCGCTGCGGGACGCCCGCGGCTTCGACCTCGCCCGCGAGGTGGCCGACTCCAGCCAGCTCACCGACGAGGACATCGGCCTCGCCAACGTGATCCTCACCAACGGGGCCCGCCTCTACGTGGACCACGCCCACCCGGAGTACAGCTCCCCCGAGGTCACCAACCCCCGCGACGCCGTCCTCTGGGACAAGGCCGGCGAGCGGATCATGGCCGAGGCCGCCGAGCGCGCCGCCCAGCTCCCCGGTGCCCAGCCCATCCACCTGTACAAGAACAACACCGACAACAAGGGCGCGTCCTACGGCACGCACGAGAACTACCTGATGAAGCGGGAGACCCCCTTCTCGGACATCGTGCGCCACCTGACCCCCTTCTTCGTCTCCCGCCAGGTCGTGACCGGCGCGGGACGGGTCGGCATCGGCCAGGACGGGCGGGAGCACGGCTTCCAGATCAGCCAGCGCGCCGACTACTTCGAGGTCGAGGTGGGCCTGGAGACCACCCTCAAACGGCCCATCATCAACACCCGGGACGAACCCCACGCCGACGCCGAGCGCTACCGCCGCCTGCACGTCATCATCGGCGACGCCAACCTCTCGGAGATCTCCACCTACCTCAAGCTGGGCACCACCGCGCTGGTCCTGTCGATGATCGAGGACGGCTTCATCACCGTCGACCTCGCCGTCGACCAGCCGGTCCGCACCCTCCACCAGGTCTCGCACGACCCCTCGCTCCAGTACCTGGTCACGCTCCGCAGCGGCCGGACGCTCACCGCCGTACAGCTCCAGATGGAGTACTTCGAGCTGGCCAGGAAGTACGTGGACGAGCGGTACGGCACGGACGCGGACGAGCAGACCAAGGACGTCCTCACGCGCTGGGAGGACACCCTCAACCGGCTGGAGAACGACCCCATGAGCCTGGCCGGCGAGCTGGACTGGATCGCCAAGCGGGAGCTCATGGAGGGCTACCGGCGCCGCGACGGCCTGGACTGGGACGCCGCACGGCTGCACCTGGTGGACCTCCAGTACGCGGACGTGCGCCCCGACAAGGGCCTCTACAACCGGCTGGCGGCCCGCGGGCGCATGAAGCGGCTCCTGGACGAGACCGAGGTGGAACGGGCCGAGACGGCGCCCCCGGAGGACACCCGGGCCTATTTCCGGGGCCGCTGTCTGGAGCAGTACGCGGACGACGTCGCCGCGGCCTCCTGGGACTCCGTGATCTTCGACCTGCCGGGCCGGGACTCGCTCCAGCGCGTCCCGACCCTGGAGCCCCTCCGGGGCACCAAGGCACACGTGAAATCGCTCCTGGACCGCTGCCGCACGGCGGAGGAACTGGTGCGCGTGCTCTCGGGCAACTGAACCGGGAGACCGGGACGGGCCTGAAATGCCCCGGCGCTGGGAATCATGGAACCAGTGCCCGGGCGTTGTGGAAACCACGAGGCCGAAGTCGGACCCGACCTATAGGGTCTGATCTTGTAAGGACTCAACCGAGCGGGCCGATTCGAGCGGGGTGAGGGATATGGCGACCAAGGACACCGGCGGCGGACAGCAGAAGGCGACGCGCTCCACGGAGGAGGTCGAGGAGACCACCACGGAGGCGAGTTCCGACCTCCAGGAGCGCCAGGAGAAGCTGAGCGAGGACGTGGACTCCGTCCTGGACGAGATCGACGACGTCCTGGAGGAGAACGCCGAGGACTTCGTTCGATCGTTCGTGCAGAAGGGCGGCGAGTAGCCGCCTCGCGCACCTGTCGTCCTCCGTCCCCGGAGCCCCGGAGAAAGCCGTGGGTCCGGGGACGGGTGACAGGCCGTGGCACGGGTAAGGTCCGTGCACAGCAAGCAAGATCGGCCCGCGCTCCGCACGGCGGGCCGACTCTCCCACCCGGAAGGAATCGCGTGGAAGCCAACCCTCGTAGCACCGGGCGTCTGCCGGCGGCCTTCCTGACGCCGGGCTCGTCCTCGTTCATGGACTTCCTGTCCGCGCACTCGCCGGATCTGCTCCCCGGCAACCGGAAGCTTCCGGAGGGCATCGTCGAGGCCCCCCACGGCACGACCATCGTGGCCGCCACGTTCCCCGGCGGGGTCGTCCTCGCCGGTGACCGCCGCGCCACCATGGGCAACATGATCGCGCAGCGGGACATCGAGAAGGTGTTCCCGGCCGACGAGTACTCCGCGGTCGGCATCGCCGGCACCGCCGGCCTGGCGGTGGAGATGGTCAAGCTGTTCCAGCTGGAGCTGGAGCACTTCGAGAAGGTGGAGGGCGCGACGCTCTCCCTGGAGGGCAAGGCGAACCGCCTGTCCACGATGATCCGCGGCAACCTCGGCATGGCCATGCAGGGCCTCGCCGTCGTGCCGCTCTTCGCGGGCTGGGACGAGGGCAAGGAGAAGGGCCGGATCTTCTCCTACGACGTGACCGGCGGCCGCTCCGAGGAGCACGGCTTCGCCGCCACCGGCTCGGGTTCGATCTTCGCGCGCGGCTCGATGAAGAAGCTGTACCGCGACGACCTGACCGAGCAGCAGGCCACCACGCTGGTCGTGCAGGCGCTGTACGACGCGGCGGACGACGACTCGGCGACCGGCGGCCCGGACCTGGCCCGCCGGATCTTCCCGATCGTCACCGTCATCACCGACGAGGGCTTCCGCAGGCTCACCGAGGCCGAGTCCTCCGAGCTTGCCCGGTCGATCACCGAGCGACGGCTCGAGCAGCCCGACGGGCCGCGCGCCGCCCTGCTCTGACCACTCGTCGCTCCAGAAGCCCAGAAGAAAGGGACGGACCGCCGGTGTCCACTCCGTTCTACGTCTCACCCCAGCAGGCCATGGCCGACCGGGCCGAGTACGCCCGCAAGGGCATCGCCCGCGGCCGCAGCCTCGTCGTCCTCCAGTACGCCGACGGCATCGTCTTCGTCGGCGAGAACCCGTCCCGCGCCCTCCACAAGTTCAGCGAGATCTACGACCGGATCGGCTTCGCGGCCGCCGGCAAGTACAACGAGTACGAGAACCTGCGCATCGGCGGCGTGCGCTACGCCGACCTGCGGGGCTACACCTACGACCGGGACGACGTCACCGCGCGCGGCCTGGCCAACGTCTACGCGCAGACGCTCGGCACCATCTTCTCCAGCGCGGGGGAGAAGCCGTACGAGGTGGAGCTGGTCGTCGCCGAGGTCGGCACCGAGCCGGAGGGCGACCAGATCTACCGGCTGCCCCACGACGGCTCGATCGTCGACGAGCACGGCTCGGTCGCGGTCGGCGGGAACGCGGAGCAGATCAGCTCCTTCCTCGACCAGCGGCACCGGGACGGCATGTCCCTGGCCGAGGCCCTGAAGCTGGCCGTGCAGGCGCTCTCGCGGGACACCAACGGCAGCGAGCGGGAGATCCCCGCCGAGCGCCTGGAGGTGGCGGTCCTGGACCGCACGCGCCCGCAGCAGCGCAAGTTCAAGCGGATCGTCGGCCGGCAGTTGTCGCGCCTCCTGGGCGCGGACAACGCGGCGGTGACGAAGACGGACGAGCCCTCCGACGAGGCTCCCGAGGAGTAGACGGCACCGTCCGAGGGGCCCGGCGCGCGCGAGCGGCCGGGCCCCTCGGCACGTCCGCCCGGGGAACGGGACCGGGGCCTCAGGGGGCCGGAGCTGGTCCCGAGGAGCCCCGGGGGAGCAGGGCGACGGGAAGGGTCTCCGGGCGGGGCCGTTCGCCCGCGAGGATGGCGAGGAGCGCCTCCATGCCCCGCCGGCCGAACTCCTCGGCGGGCAGCCGGACGGTGGTGAGCTCGGGCTCGACCACCGTGGCCAGGGCCATGTCGTCGAAGCCGGTGACCGACAGGTCCTCGGGGACGCGCAGACCGAGCCGGCGCGCGGCCTTGTAGACGCCGGCCGCGAGGACGTCGTCGTCGCAGACCACCGCTGTGGGGCGGGGCCCGGGGGCGGCCAGGGCGAGGGCCGCCGCCTCCCGGGCGTCCGCGACGTTCAGCGGCGACCGCACGGTGCGGACCTCCGTCCCGCGCAGGGCCCGGGCGAGCGCGTCGGCCCGGACGTCGAAGGTCCAGGACGGAGCCGCGGACGCCAGGTGCAGGAAGCGGCGGTGGCCGAGGCCGAGCAGGTGATCGGTCACCCGGCGCATCCCGTCCGCGACGTCGAGGTTCACGTGGGCGGCGGCGCCGGTGCCCGCCGGGTCGCTGTCGAGCATGACGAGCGGCAGGTCGGTGCCCCGGAAGGCCTCCAGGGCGTCGGTCGCCATGGAGGAGGCGATCACGCCGTCCAGGGCGGCCTGCGCCGAGGCGAAGGGGTCCCGGGCCGGTCCCACGCCGTCGGGGGAGGGGTAGAGGACGACCCCGAAGCCCTGCCGGGCGGCCGCGGCGGCGGCGCCCGTGTAGACGTGCGCGAAGAACTCGTTGGTGAGGGCCGGGACGACGAGCAGGGCCGTCCTGGTGCGGCCGAGCCGGAGGTTGCGCGCGGCCAGGTTGGGCCGGTAGCCGAGCTCCCCGGCGGCCTCCCGCACGGCGCCGGCGGTCCGCTCGGAGACCCGGCCGCGCCACTTCCCGCCGAGCACCAGGGAGACGGTGGCCTGCGAGACGCCCGCCGCCCGGGCGACGTCCCGGCTGGTCGGGCGCGTGCCGCCGAGCGGCTCCGGGGTCTGCACACAAGCCTCCGCGTCGGACGGTCCCAGGCACGCGGAGTGGACCCGCGCACAGCCGACATGGTACGTATGACCTCGGACGTTATACGTAAAACCTCGGGAGGATCCCGGGCGAGGGGAGACCGACATGGCCACCGAGGCACCGGCACGCGGCGGCTATCTCGACATCCTCAGGGCGCCGCACGCCGCCCGGCTCCTCGCCGGGACCCTCGTCGGACGCCTGCCCAACGGCACCGGCCCCGTCGCCCTCACCCTCTTCGTCCGCGACCAGGGCGGCAGCTACACCCTCGCCGGCGGCCTCATCGCCGCCTACGGCGTCGCCACCGCCCTCGGCCAGCCGCTCCTCGGCCGGGCCGTCGACCTCAAGGGCCAGCCCCGGGTCCAGCTGCCCGCCGCCGTCCTCTCCGCCCTCGGCATGGTCCTGCTCGCCCTCACCGGCATCGGACACCTCGGACTCGCCTACGCCGCCGTCGTCCTCGCGGGGCTCTTCACCCCGCCCCTGGAAGGCGGACTGCGGGCCCTGTGGCCGAGCGTCCTCGGCCGCGCGGACCGGGTCCACCGCGCGTACGCCCTCGACGCGGTCGCCCAGGAGGTCATGTTCACCGTCGGGCCCCTGCTGCTGACCCTCCTGGTCTCCCTGTGGTCGCCCGCCGCCGCCCTCCTCGTCATCAACGCCCTCGGCGTCCTCGGCGCCCTCGCCGTGGTCCTCTCGGAGCCCTCCCGCGCCTGGCGCTCCGCGCCCCGCGAGGCCCACTGGCTGGGCGCCCTGCGCTCGCCCGGCCTCCTCGCCCTCCTCGGCTCCTTCTTCTTCGTCGGCCTCGCCCTGGGCTCCATCACCGTCGCCGCCGTCGCCTACGCCGACGACCGGAACGCCCCCGCCGTCTACGGCTGGCTGATGGCCGCCCTCGGCCTCGGCGCGCTCCTCGGCGGCGTCGCCTACGGCGCCCGCCAGTGGGCCGGAGCGCCCGAGCGGCGCCTGCGCGTCCTCGTCCTGCTCCTCGCGGTCTGCTACCTGCCGCTGGTCCTCGTCCCGGGCCCCGTGGCCATGACGGGCCTCTCGGTCCTCTCCGGCGTCTTCCTGGCCCCCGCCCTCGCCTGCGCCTTCATCGTCGTCGACCGGCACGCGCCGCGCGGCACCGTCACCGAGGCCTTCTCCTGGCTCGTCACCACCTTCGGCGTCGGCTCGGCCCTCGGCTCCGCCGTCGCCGGACCCACCGTCGAACTCGCCGGAACGGCGTCCGGCTTCGCCGTCGCCGGAGCGGGCGGCCTCGTCGCCTTCGCCGTCCTCCTCGCCACCACCCGCGTCCTGGACGCCCCGACGGCCCCCAACACCCCCGGCACCGGGGCGCGACACGCCGCCGACACGGACGGCCCCGCCACCGCGCACGGCGAAAAGAACACGCCCTGATCGGAAAATGATCCGAACGTGAGTGTCCAACCCGGTTTCAGCACAGGCCGTCAGGCGTAATGTTCAGACATGGACCGCCGCATTTTCGGGCTGGAGAACGAGTACGGCGTCACGTGCACGTTCAGGGGACAGCGCCGACTGTCTCCTGACGAAGTGGCGCGCTACCTCTTCCGCCGTGTCGTGTCATGGGGCCGCAGCAGCAATGTCTTCCTGCGGAACGGCGCCCGCCTGTACCTCGACGTGGGTTCGCATCCGGAATACGCCACACCGGAATGCGACAACGTGACCGAACTGGTCACCCACGACAAGGCCGGCGAGCGCATTCTCGAAGGCCTGCTCGTCGACGCCGAACGCCGCCTGCACGAGGAGGGAATCGCGGGCGACGTCTACCTCTTCAAGAACAACACCGACTCGGCCGGAAACTCCTACGGCTGCCACGAGAACTATCTCGTCGCCCGCCACGGGGAGTTCTCCCGGCTCGCGGACATCCTCATTCCCTTCCTCGTCACCCGGCAGCTCATCTGCGGCGCGGGGAAGGTCCTCCAGACCCCGCGCGGCGCGGTCTACTGCGTCTCCCAGCGCGCCGAGCACATCTGGGAGGGCGTCAGCTCCGCCACCACCCGCTCCCGGCCCATCATCAACACCCGGGACGAGCCGCACGCCGACGCCGAGCGCTACCGCAGGCTCCACGTCATCGTCGGCGACTCGAACATGTCCGAGACGACCATGCTGCTCAAGGTCGGCGCCACCGACCTCGTGCTCCGCATGATCGAGGCCGGCACCGTGATGCGCGACCTGACCCTGGAGAACCCCATCCGGGCGATCCGCGAGGTCAGCCACGACATCACCGGCCAGCGCAAGGTCCGGCTCGCCAGCGGCCGCGAGGCCTCCGCCCTGGAGGTCCAGCGCGAGTACTACGAGAAGGCCGTGGACTTCGTCGACCGCCGCGGCATCCGCAGCGGCACGGTCGCCCAGGTCCTGGAGCTGTGGGGCCGCACGCTCGATGCGATCGAGGCCGAGCGCCTCGACCGCATCGAGACCGAGATCGACTGGGTCATGAAGTACAAGCTCATCGAGCGGTACCGGGCCAAGCACAACATGACCATGTCGAACCCGAGGGTCGCGCAGATAGACCTCGCCTACCACGACATCCACCGCCGCCGGGGGCTGTACTACCTGCTCCAGAAGAACGGGCAGGCGACCCGGATCTGCAACGACCTGAAGATCTTCGAGGGCAAGTCCGTGCCCCCGCAGACCACCCGGGCCCGGCTCCGCGGCGACTTCATCCGCCGCGCCCAGGAGCAGCGGCGGGACTTCACCGTCGACTGGGTCCACCTCAAGCTCAACGACCAGGCGCAGCGGACGGTCCTGTGCAAGGACCCGTTCCGCTCCGTCGACGACCGGGTGGAGAAGCTGATCGCCGGGATGTGACGGGACCACCGCAAGGGTGAAAACGCGGCACGCGCGGCCGGGCCCGGCCCTCCGGACCCGACCCCGTGCGCCCGGGGCCGTACCCCTCCGAGGGTGCGGCCTCGGTTCCGTACCTCCCGTACGGCAGAACCCCTGCGGGGCAGGGGCCGCACCGTAGAGTGTGGACGTTCCCATGGCCCCGACTCCCAGTTGGACTGATGAACTACAACACGAAGCGACGTATCGCCGCGCTCCTCGCCGTGCCCGTCCTGCTGATCACCGCCGCGTGCGGCTCGGACTCGGGGAAGGACACCGCGGAAGGCACGGTGGCCGAGGTCAAGGGGAAGTTCGGCGCGCAGCCCGACGTCGTCGTCCCCAAGGACGCCAAGGCCGCCGACAAGACGGTGATCGAGACCGTGACGGAGGGCAGCGGGGCGACGGTCAAGAAGGGCGACTTCGTCAGGCTCGACTGGACGGTCGAGAAGTGGCAGGAGGACAAGCCCCTCGGCGGCACCTGGGCCCAGCAGCAGACGCCCGACGCCAAGGGAGTGCACCCGCAGGCCGTCGAGCGCCTCGGCCAGCCGAGCCAGCAGCTCCCGGAGAAGGTCCTCAACGCGGTGGACGGCAAGAAGGTCGGCTCCCGCCTCCTCGTCCAGGGGACCGCGGGCGACCTGGTCGGCGAGAACCTGAACCCGCAGTCGGGGCTGAAGGCCACCGACACCCTGGTCTGGGTCGTCGACGTGGCGGGAGCCGCCGCCGTGGACTCCAAGGCCGAGGCCAAGGGCACCCAGGCGGCGCCCGAGGCCGGGATGCCGGAGGTGAAGGCCCCCTCCCAGGCGGCCGCCACGATCACCATCCCGAAGGGGCAGAAGGCGCCCACCGAGCTGAAGCAGCAGGTCCTGATCAAGGGCACGGGCCCGAAGGTCGAGGCCGGGCAGGGACTCGTCGCCCAGTACACCGGCGTGAAGTGGGAGGACGGCAAGAAGTTCGACTCCTCCTGGGACCACGGGGGCGCCACCGCCTTCCAGATCGGCACCGGCTCGGTCATCCAGGGCTGGGACAAGGCCCTGGTCGGCAAGAACGTCGGTGACCGCGTGCTCCTGGTGATCCCTCCGGCGCTGGGCTACGGCGCCAACCCGAGCAGCGAGCTGGCGAAGAACACGCTGGTCTTCTCCGTCGACATCCTGGGCGTCGCCTGATTCCCGTCGCGATCACCGATCTGTGAGACTGTTCCGGATCGACGCACCACAAGAAGGAGCACACAGCAGTGAGCATCGAGAAGCCCGAGGTCGACTTCCCGGGCGGCGAGCCGCCGAAGGACCTGGAGATCAAGGACGTCTGGGAGGGCGAAGGCGAGATCGCCGAGGCCGGCGACGCCGTCCAGGTCCACTACGTGGGTGTGGCCTTCTCCACCGGCGAGGAGTTCGACGCCTCCTGGAACCGCGGCACCCCGCTCGGCTTCCAGCTCGGCATCGGCCAGGTCATCCAGGGCTGGGACCAGGGCGTCCAGGGCATGAAGGTCGGCGGCCGCCGCCAGCTGATCATCCCCGCCCACCTCGCCTACGGCGACCGCGGCGCCGGCAGCGCGATCGCCCCGGGCGAGACGCTGATCTTCGTCTGCGACCTCGTGGCCGTCGCCAAGCGCTGACCCGCCGACCGGACGGGCACGGACCCGACCGACGAGGCCCCGAGGGCCCCCGCCGTCCACGGCGGGGGCCCTCCGCTTTTGTCCCGAGACTCCGGGACGGTACGGTCGGACGTCCGAGAAGTGGAACCGGCGGAAGAGGTGCAGGGCGTCGATGGCGATTGCCAAGTCCGAGCGGCTGATGAATCTCGCGCTGTGCCTGCTCGGGACGCGCCGCCCGCTCAGCAAGCGCGAACTCCGCGGCTCCATCGAGGCCTACCTCGAAGCGAGCGGCGAGGACGCCTTCAACCGCATGTTCGAGCGCGACAAGGACGACCTCCGCGAGCTCGGCCTGGTCATCGAGACCGTCGAGAACCTGGAGGGCGAGACCGGCTACCTCGCCCGCCGCGACTCCAACCGGCTGCCGCCCATCACCCTCGACGCCGAAGAGGCCGCCGCGCTCGGACTCGCCGCCAAGGTCTGGCAGCAGGCCCGCCTCGCCGGAGCCGCCAGCGGCGCCCTCCAGAAGCTCCGCGCCGCCGGGATGCCCGAGGCGGAGGACTCGTACGACGTCCAGCCCAGCGCCCTCGAACCGCGCATCCCGGTCCGCGAGGCCGCCTTCGAGCCCCTCATGCTCGCCTGCCGCGACCGGCGGCCCGTCGTCTTCGACTACCGCAAGGCCAACGCCGCCCGCCCCGGGACCCGCCACGTCGAGCCCTGGACCCTCGAATGCTGGCGCGGCCACTGGTACCTCGCGGGCTGGGACCGCGACCGCGGCGCCGAGCGCGTCTTCCGCCTCTCCCGGATCACCGGCAAGGTCCGCTCCCGGGCCGGCGCCTTCACCGCGCCCGTGCCCGACGTCGTCACCGTCCGCGAGACCGTCGAGAGCTGGGCCGGCGAGACCGCCACCCGCTCCGCCCGGATCCGCCTCCGCGCCGGCAGCGGCTACCCGCTGCGGGCCCGCGCCCAGTCCGTACGGGAGGGCGCCGACGGCTGGGACGAGCTGGAGATCCCGTACGGGCACGGCCTCGACGCCTGGCTCGTCGAATTCGGCCCCGACGTCGTCGTACTGGAACCGGCCGATCTGCGGGCCGACGTGGTGGACCGGCTGCGCGCCGTGGCCAAGGGCTGAGGGGGAAGACGGACGCATGGCTGCCAACGCGATCGACCAGACGAGGCGGATGCTCTCCCTCGTCACCTACCTCCGCGAGCGCCCCGGCGCCCACGTCGCCGACGTGGCGCGCGCCTTCGGCATCACCGAGGACGAGCTGATCTCCGACCTGGACGTGCTGCCCATGTGCGGCACCAGCTTCCGGGGCGGGGACCTCCTCGACATCGACACCGACGGCGACCGGATCTGGTGGCACAACCCCGACGACGTCGCCGCCCCGCTGCGCCTCGCCGCCGACGAGGCGACCGCCCTGCTCGTCGCAGCCCGCGCCGTCGCCACCCTGCCGGGCCTCCGCGAGAGCGACCGGGAGGCCCTGCTCCGCGCCACCGCCAAGCTGGAGGCCGCGGCCGGCGAGGCCGCCGGGGCCAGCTCCCGGCTCTCGGTCACCTTCGAGGCCGAGGGCGGGGTCTTCGCCGAGGTCGACCGGGCGATCTCCGAGCGCCGCCGCCTGTGGGTGCGCTACTACTCGCCCGCGCGCGACGAACTCACCGAACGCGAGGTCGACCCGATCCGGCTCTTCGCCGTCGGCCACACCTACATGGAGGCCTGGTGCCGCCTCTCCGAGGCGCGCCGCACCTTCCGGCTCGACCGGGTCGCGGAGATCCGCCTCCTCGACGAGCCCGCCGCGCCGCCGGAGCTGGAGCTGCGGGACCTCTCCGAGAACCTGGTCCAGCCCTCCGCCGACGATCCCGAGGTCGTGGTCGAGGTCGGCCCCGGGGGCCGCTGGGTCGCCGAGTACTACCCGCACGACCGGGCCGACGAGCTGCCCGACGGCGGTCTGCGGATCACCCTGCGGACGCCGGACCCCGCCTCGCTGCGCAGGCTCGCGCTCCGGCTCGGCAGCGACGGGCGCATCGCCGCACCGGCCGAGCTCGCCGACAGCGCCAGGACGGCCGCCGCCGCCGCGCTCGCCGCGTACGAGAACGGCGACGGGAACGGCGACGGCAACGGAAACGGCAACGGCAACGGAAACGGCGACGGGAACGAGCGGGGATGAGCCACCCGGGGCGCGAGACACGCACGGCCGGGAGCACCACGTGAATGCCCCGGACCGCGAGGGGACGGACGGGCGGGGGCGAGAGGAATGAGGGACATATCCGTGATGCACGGTCTCGCGGCGACGGTGGCTCCGGTCCTCTTCAAGGCCGCCTGCCCCGACTGCCGTTCCCGCTTCGAACTCTCGGCGAACGCCCTGCGCCTCGCCATCGGCGCCAGCCGCCGCACCACCTTCTACTCCTTCACCTGCCCCGAGTGCGGAAGCTCCGTCCGCAAGCCCGCAGGCGAACGCATCGTCGAACTCCTCACCGGCGGCGGCGTCCGCACACTGCGCCTCCACACCACCGTCTGAACGCCCCTCCACCGCCCAGCGTCTAGGCTCGCCCCATGTTCTGGCCCATGCTCGCCATCGCCCTCGGCTTCCTCGGCATCGCCGTCCTCGGCGTCCTCGCCGTCAAGGTCTTCCTGGAGGTCCAGCGCCTCGGCCGTCAAGTGGCCCACACCACCCAGCGGATCACCCGGGCCGCCGAAGAGCTCGAAGACGCCGCCGCCGACCTCGCCCGAACCGGCGAGACCCTCCGCTGAACCCGTGCCGTACGCTGCGGGAAGCGGCCCGGCCGGGGCGCACGGGACGCAATCGGGAGTACGCACGGGCATTGCCCCCCGTTTACTCCTGCGGGTTACGATCGCAGACAGCGCGGTGGCCGGACACCTGTCCGACCCGCCGGGCACGCACACCATGTCGCCTCGGTGAAGAAGGTAAACAGCTATGTTCGGAAGGCTCGGCCCCACCGAGATCATTCTCATCCTCGTCGTCGTCATCCTCCTGTTCGGCGCCAAGAAGCTCCCGGACATGGCCCGCTCGCTCGGCAAGTCGGCCCGCATCCTCAAGAGCGAGGCCAAGGCCATGAAGGCCGACGACCAGCAGAGCGCCCCCGCCGACCCGCCGCACACCGGAACCGTGACGCCGGACCAGCCCGTCGCGCGCACCATCCAGGCCGCCCCCGGCGACGTGACCAGCGCTCGCCCCGTGACCGAGCCCACGGACACCACCAAGCGCTGACCCGGTCCGCCGCGGCCGCCGCACCGGGCGGCGGCCTGCCGCACGAGATGAGGACGTGGGTTGCCCAAGTCTGCCCGCAAACAGGAGAAGGACCCCGAGGGCCGGATGCCCCTCGTGGAGCACCTCCGCGAACTCCGCAACCGCCTGGCGAAGGGTCTCCTCGCCATCGCCGCGGTGACGATCGTCGCCCTCGTGTACAGCGAGGAGCTGATGCAGTTCCTGACGAAGTCGGTGCCCACCTGCGCGCCGGACGTCACCAGCAACGGCGGAAACTGCGCGATCGTCTCCTTTAACACGCTGATGGCCCCCTTCAGCACGACGATCCAGCTGTCGCTGACGACGGGCCTCGTCGTCGCCAGCCCGATCTGGCTGTACCAGCTGTGGGCCTTCGTCGCGCCCGGACTGCACAGGAACGAGAAGAAGTACACGTACGCCTTCGTCGGCGCGGCCGTGCCGCTCTTCGCCGCCGGCGCCTACCTCGCGTACCTCATCCTCCCCATCAGCGTGAAGGTCCTCATCAGCCTCACGCCCGAGGGCTCCGCGAACATCCTCTCGCTCGGTGACGTCCTCGACTTCACCCTGCGCATGGTGCTCGTCTTCGGCCTCGCCTTCGAGCTCCCGCTCGTCCTGGTGATGCTCAACCTCACCGGCGTCCTCACCGGCCGCCGCATGGCCGGCTGGTGGCGCGGCGTGATCATGGGCGTCTTCGTCTTCGGCGCCGTCATCACCCCCACCACCGACCCCGTCGGCATGATCGCCCTTGCCGGACCCATCACCATCCTGTACTTCGGGGCCGTCGGTTTCGCCCTCCTCAACGACCGGCGGCGCAGGCGCGCGAACCCCGACGCCGAGCTGGACGACGACGAGGCCTCCGTCCTCGACCTCACCCCCGAGACGGTCGGCGCCGTCGAGGCCGTGGGCGCCCCCCGCGCCCTGCCCGAGCAGGCCACCGGGGAGCACGGCGGCGCCGTGCGCCGTCTCAACGGTTACGACGACATCACCTGATCTTGTAGGGTCCCCCCAGACTCCGTCCGGGGGGACCCCAATGACCAGCGACATCACCCTCTTCGTCAACCCCACCGCGGGCCGCGGCCGGGGCGCACAGGCCGCCCGGCCCGCCCTCGACGCGCTGCGGGACGCCGGATTCTCCGTCCGCACCGTCCTCGGACACGACGCCGCCGACGCCCTGCGCCGCGTCCGCGAGGCCGTCGCGGACGGCACCGGCGCCCTCGTCGCCGTCGGCGGCGACGGCATGGTCTCCCTCGCCCTCCGGGTCGTCGCCGGCACCTCCGTCCCCCTCGGGATCATCGCCGCGGGCACCGGCAACGACTTCGCCCGCACCCTCGGCCTGCCCGTCCGCGACCCGGCCGCCGCGGCCCGCGTCGCCGCCGGGATCCTGAAGGACGCCGGAGGCCGCTCCGTCGACCTCGGACGCGTCACGGGCGGAGACGGGGGAGCCACCGGCGGGGGCGCCGCCGCCAACGGGCACGGAGCCGAGGGCGTCGCCACCGGGCACGCCGTCGCCAGCGGGCACGGCGACGGCGCCCGCTGGTACGGGACCGTCCTCGCGTCCGGCTTCGACTCCCGGGTCAACGACCGCAGCAACCGTATGCGCGTCCCCGCGGGCCGGTTCAAGTACGACCTCGCGATCCTCGCCGAGCTCGCCACCTTCCGGCCCGTGCCCTACCGCCTCACCCTCGACGACGGACGGGTCGTGGAGGTCGACGCCACCCTCGTCGCCGTCGGCAACGGCACCTCCTACGGCGGCGGTATGCGCATCTGCGCCGACGCCCGCACCGACGACGGCCTCCTCGACGTCACGGTCGTCGGCGACTGCGACCGCACCACCCTGATCAAGGTCTTCCCTCGCGTCTACAAGGGCACACATCTCGACCACCCCAAGGTCACCACCTACCGCACCCGCACTCTCGCCCTCGACGCCCCGGACACCACCGGCTACGCCGACGGCGAGCCCCTCGGCCCGCTGCCCCTCGCCGTGGAGTGCGTACCCGGTGCCCTGCGCGTCCTCGCACCGGACGACGCGCCCGCCCCCGCCCCCGCCCCCGCGCCAGCCCGGTGACGCCCGGTGAACCGCCCCTCCACATCACGCGATAAAGATCGCGTCACTGTCAGAGGTGGCGGGTAGGCTCGACAACAAGATGACAGAGGACCTCACACCAGCCGAGGCGTACGCGGCCGCCCGCGCCCGCAACGCCGAGCGGGCCACCGCGCTGCACCCCTTCCGCGAGATGTACGACTTCGACCTGGACCCCTTCCAGATCGAGGCGTGCAAGGCCCTCGAAGCGGGCAAGGGGGTACTCGTCGCCGCGCCCACGGGCTCCGGCAAGACCATCGTCGGCGAGTTCGCCGTCCACCTCGCCCTCACCCAGGGCCGCAAGTGCTTCTACACGACCCCCATCAAGGCGCTGTCGAACCAGAAGTACGCCGACCTCGTCAAGCGGTACGGAGCCGACAAGGTCGGCCTGCTCACCGGGGACAACAGCGTCAACGGCGACGCGCCGATCGTCGTCATGACCACCGAAGTCCTCCGCAACATGCTCTACGCGGGCTCCCAGGCCCTCTCCGGCCTCGGCTACGTCGTCATGGACGAGGTGCACTACCTCTCGGACCGCTTCCGCGGCGCCGTCTGGGAGGAAGTGATCATCCACCTCCCCGAATCCGTCACCCTCGTCTCACTCTCCGCGACCGTGTCCAACGCCGAGGAGTTCGGCGACTGGCTCGACACCGTCCGCGGCGACACCGAGGTCATCGTCTCCGAGAGCCGCCCCGTGCCGCTCTGGCAGCACGTCCTCGCCGGACGCCGGATGTACGACCTCTTCGAGGAGGAGACCGACCACGGCGGCCGCGGCGCCTCCCGCCGCGAGGTCAACCCCGACCTCCTCCGCCTCGCCCGCACCGAGAACACGCGCACGTACAACCCGCGCGAGCGGCGGCGCGGCAAGATGGTCCGCGAGGCCGACCGCGAGCGCGAGCGCCGCCAGCGCTCCCGCATCTGGACCCCCGGCCGGCCCGAGGTCATCGACCGCCTCGACGCCGAGGGGCTCCTGCCCGCCATCACCTTCATCTTCAGCCGCGCCGGCTGCGAGGCCGCCGTCCAGCAGTGCCTCTACGCCGGACTCCGGCTCAACGACGACGAGGGCCGGCAGCGGGTCCGCGAGATCGTCGAGGAGCGCACCGCCTCCATCCCCACCGAGGACCTCCACGTCCTCGGCTACTACGAGTGGCTCGAAGCCCTGGAGCGGGGCATCGCCGCCCACCACGCGGGGATGCTCCCCACCTTCAAGGAAGTCGTCGAGGAGCTGTTCGTCCGCGGCCTCGTCAAGGCCGTCTTCGCCACCGAGACCCTCGCCCTCGGCATCAACATGCCCGCGCGGTCCGTCGTGCTCGAAAAGCTGGTCAAGTGGAACGGCGAACAGCACGCCGACATCACCCCCGGCGAGTACACCCAGCTCACCGGCCGCGCCGGACGCCGCGGCATCGACGTCGAGGGACACGCCGTCGTCCTCTGGCAGCGCGGCCTCGACCCCGGCCACCTCGCCGGACTCGCCGGCACGCGCACGTACCCCCTGCGCTCCAGCTTCAGGCCCTCGTACAACATGGCGGTCAACCTCGTCGACCAGTTCGGCCGGCACCGGTCCCGTGAACTCCTCGAAACCTCGTTCGCCCAGTTCCAGGCCGACCGCTCCGTCGTCGGGATCTCCCGCCAGGTCCAGAAGAACGAAGAGGGCCTGGAGGGCTACCGCGAGGGCATGACCTGCCACCTCGGAGACTTCGAGGAGTACGCGCGGCTCCGCCGCGACCTCAAGGACCGCGAGACGGAACTGGCCCGGCAGGGCGCCGCCCAGCGCCGCGCCCAGGCGGCCGGCTCCCTGGAGAAGCTGAAGCCCGGCGACGTCATCCACGTCCCCACCGGAAAGTTCGCCGGCCTCGCCCTCGTCCTCGACCCCGGCATCCCGGCGGGCCGCACCAACGGGCACCGCGGCTTCGAGCACCACGACGGGCCCCGCCCGCTCGTCCTCACCGCCGAGCGACAGGTCAAGAGGCTCGCCTCCATCGACTTCCCCGTCCCGGTCGAGGCGCTGGAGCGCATGAGGATCCCCAAGTCCTTCAACCCGCGCTCCCCGCAGTCCCGCCGCGACCTCGCCTCCGCGCTGCGCAGCAAGGCCGGCCACATCAACCCCGAGCGGCACCGCAAGAACCGCTCCGCCGCCGCCGACGACCGCGAGATCGCCCGGCTGCGCACCGAGATCCGCGCCCACCCCTGCCACGGCTGCGACGAGCGCGAGGACCACGCCCGCTGGGCCGAGCGCTACCACCGCCTCCAGCGCGACACCCGGCAGCTGGAGCGGCGCATCGAGGGCCGCACCAACACCATCGCCCGCACCTTCGACCGGATCGTCGCGCTCCTCACCGAGCTCGACTACCTGCGCGGCGACGAGGTCACGGACAACGGCAAGCGGCTCGCCCGGCTCTACGGCGAACTCGACCTGCTCGCGAGCGAATGCCTCCGCGACCGGGTCTGGGAAGGCCTCACCCCGCCCGAACTCGCCGCCTGCGTCTCCGCCCTCGTCTACGAGTCCCGCCAGGCCGACGACGCCGTCGCGCCCAAGCTGCCCACCGGCAACGCCAAGGCGGCGCTCGGCGAGATGGTCCGGATCTGGGGACGCCTCGACGCCCTCGAAGAGGAGTTCAAGATCAACCAGGCGGAGGGCGTGGGCCAGCGCGAGCCCGACCTCGGGTTCGCCTGGGCGGCCTACCAGTGGGCCTCCGACAAGGGCCTCGACGAGGTGCTCCGCGAGGCGGAGATGCCGGCCGGAGACTTCGTCCGCTGGTGCAAGCAGGTGATCGACGTCCTCGGGCAGATCGCCGCCGCCGCGCCCAAGGAGAACAGCACCGTCGCCAAGAACGCCCGCAAGGCCGTCGACTCGCTGCTGCGGGGCGTCGTCGCCTACAGCTCGGTGGGCTGACCTTCCTCACCCCAACGGGTGACTTCCGGCCGGGGCCCATGGCGATCACGCCATGGGCCCCGGCCTCTGTCGTCTTCCCGCCGCCGTTGTCCACAGGCCGTTGTCCACAGGGGTGGCGCGGACCCCGGCCCTTCCGCTTGCATGGACTCACATGCAGGGAAGGGCAGTTGGGGAGGGGAAACGGATGACCACACATGCCGGTCCGGATGCCGGGGCGCGCGACGAGGAGCGACCGGCGGAGACTCCGGAAGGGGGGACGGCGGGAGGAGCGACTCCTGGAGGGGAGGCTTTGACCGGGGAAGCGGTGCGGGAGCCGGTGGTCTTCGCGGAAGGGCCGCGCGGCGTGCCTCTCCTCGGGAACCTGCCCGCCTTCGGCAAGGACCCCCTCGCCTTCTTCGAACAGCTCCGGGACCGAGGAGACTTCGTCCGCTGGCGCTTCGGCCGCAGCCGCGCCCTCTTCATCACCCATCCCGACAACATCGGCGAACTCCTCACCGAGGTCGAGCGCACCTTCGACCAACCCGACCTCGGCATCGCCTTCCGCACCCTCCTCGGCAACGGCGTCGTCGTCGCGAAGGGCGCCGACTGGCGGCGCAAGCGCTCCCTCGTCCAGCCCTCCGTCCGCCCCAAGCAGGTCCGCTCCTACGCGGCGACCATGGCCGAATGCGCCGTCGACCTCGCCGACCGGTGGACCGACGGACAGCGGATCGACATCAAGAAGGAGATGGCCGCCCTCACCCAACTCATCGCCGTCCGCACCATCTTCGGCGTCGACACGGCCGCCGACGCCGAGTCCATCGGCCGGGCGATGGACATCGCGCAGAAGGAGATCGGCGCCGAGTTCAGCGGCATCGGAGCCCTGCTGCCCGACTGGGTCCCCACGCCCGGACGAGCCCGCATCAAGCGGGCCACGGCCGTCATCGACGCCGAGGTCTCCCGGGTCGTCTCCCGCCACCGCGACGGCGACACCGAGCGCCCCGACCTGCTGAGCCGGCTCCTCGCCGCCCGGGACGAGACCGGCGCCCGCCTCTCCGACCGGGAGATACGCGACGAGACGGTCACCCTCTACATCGGGGGCCACGAGACCACCAGCTCCACCCTCGTCTGGGCCTGGCACCTGCTCTCCCGCAATCCCCGGGTCCGCGACGCCCTCACCGAGGAACTCGACCGGGTCCTCGCCGACCACGAACCGGGCTACGACGACTACGCCTCCCTCCCCTACACCCAGGCCGTCGTCAAGGAGACCCTCCGGCTCTACCCCACCATCTGGCTCATCACCGGCCTCGCGAAGGAGGGCGCCACCATCGGAGGCACCCCCGTCCCCGTCGGCACCCGCGTCTGGTCCAGCCAGTGGGCCACCCACCGCGACCCCCGCTGGTACGGCGACCCCGAGGCCTTCCGCCCCGAACGCTGGCTGACCGGGGACCCCGGGAAAGCCAAGAATGGCGGGGAGGGGGAGGGGGGTGAACCGGCCGAGGAGATACCCGAGTACGCCTGGTTCCCGTTCGGCGGCGGACCCCGCGTGTGCCTCGGCACCCGCTTCGCCCTCGTCGAGGCCGTCCTCGTCCTCGCGGTGCTCGCCCGCCGCTTCCACCTGGACGTCACCGCCGAAGGGATACGCCCGGTCCCCAGCCTCACCCTCCAGCCGGACCGCGACGTCCTCGCGACGGTCCGCGCCCGGGACTGAGACCGGCCCGGCGCCCTCAGCCGGCCGTGGCCAGGGCCCTCGCCAACTCCCGCAGGTCGTCGGTGCGCAGGACACGGCCGCCGAAGCCGGGCAGGGGGACGTGGAGGGTGGACAGCCAGCGGGCGGGGACGGCGGCGGAGCCGTACACCGCGCCCGCGAGCGTGCCGGTCACCGCCGCCACCGTGTCGGTGTCGCCGCCCAGGTCGACCGCCGCGGCCAGGGCCTCCTCGAAGGAGGGGGTGGTGCGCAGCGCCCACACCGCCGAGGCGAGGCACGGCCAGACGGCGCCGTTGAACTCGGTCGCGTCGTCCGGGTGCCAACCGGGGGCGAGCACCGTCGCCCACCGGCCCCGGTGGGCGGGGTCCACTTCGGCGAGGGTGGCGGGCAGGGCGGCGAGCGGGTCCTCGCCGAGGAGGGCGACCCGGACCAGTTCGTGGAGGATCGCCGTGCCCTCCCAGGCCGCACCGTCGCCGTGCGTCAGGGCGGCGATGCGGCGGGCGGCGTCCATGGTCACGGTCCGTCCCCGCGCCGCGAAGTACACGGCCGAGGTGGCGGCCCGCATCAGCGAACCGTTCCCGGCGGCATACATGTTGACCTGGAAATGAAGGGAGGAGGCGAGGTCCCACGGGTCGCCGCCGAGCAACACCTGCTCGGTCTGGAGACCGATGTCCTTGGGCTCGGCCGCAGCCCAGCGGCGGAAGCGGTCGAAGACATCCGGCAGGTCGAGGCCGCCCCGTTCGAGGAGGGACTCCCCGAGCAGAACGGCCATCTGCGTGTCGTCCGTGGCCTCGCCCGGGTCCCAGCCGCCGCCTCCGCACAACTCGCCGACGCCGTCCGGAAAGCGTTCCCGGAAGACGCCGGGGAGGCCGAACTCGAAGGGCGCGCCCAGCGCGTCGCCCGCGGCGGAGCCCAGAACGGCGCCCACGGCGCGGTCGATGTCCGTCATCCGGCCACTCTAGACCGGGGGTTGTGGCCCCCCGTGCCGTGGTGGCGGGGGCACGGGGGAGCCGCCGGCTCAGGCCGGGGCGGGGGCGGCCGGGGTGCGTTCCCCGTGCCGTGCGCGTGCGGTCCAGCGGGCGCGGACCACCAGGAAGAGAGGCAGGGCGACGGGGGAGAGGAGGATCGTCAGGAGGAGCAGGGGACCCATGAGGAGGGGTGGTACGGAGAGGCGTCGGCCCTCCCGGTACATCCACTGACCGAGCAGCAGGTCCCAGGCGAGGATCTGGGCCCAGATCGCACCGGCGCCGTTCGCGAGCGCGGCGAGGTCCCGGAAGGCGTCGATGCTCGGGTTGCTGACCGCCGTCCAGAACTCGGGCAGGACCGGGGCGACCAGCACCGCCCAGAGGGTCAGGAGGGGGAGGACGGTCAGCGGCGAGGCCGCGAGGCGCTCGGTGAACCGCCACCGGGGCGCGAGGACCATCAGGAACCAGACGGGAGCCACGAGGAAGAAGGCCAGCTCGAAGAGGAATCCGGTCATGCCGCGATCTCCTCGGTGGGGGAGGCGGGGGAGGTGGGAGGGGAGGGGGAGGGGGAGGGCCCCCCGGGGGTCGGGCGGAGGGAGAGGGCGGTGGCCGCCACGCCGAGCAGCACGATCGCTCCCGCGCCGGCCAGGGTCGCGCCGTCGGGGGCGAGCAGGGCCTGGCCTCGCAGCGCCTGCCAGGTCAGCAGGGCGAAGGTCGCCGCGTAGGCCGCCGAGGCGGTGAGGGCGAGGCGCAGGCGGACCCGTTCGTCGGCGAGGCGGGCGAGACGGGCGAGACGCGGGGAGCGGGCGGAGCGGGCCGCGAGGGCGGCCAGGACGAGCAGGACCAGCGGGAGCAGTTGGAGCGCGTGCATTCCGAAGAAGTGCGCCACGCGCAGGTCGCCGCCCGTGGTGGCCCAGCCGGTCACCGGCATGGACGGGCCGCCGTCCGGGACGCCGACGCTGTGGGCGCCGACGATCGGCGGGTTGTCGGTCGCGAGCTGTTCCGGTGTCGGACTCACCATCAGGAAGCCGACGCCGGCGCCCGCCAGGGCGATCAGGGAGGAGAGGCGGACGGTCCAGGCCATGGCGCGGTCGAGGATCCGGGCACGCAGCAGGAGCAGGGCGATGACCAGGGCGCCGAGCCACAGCACGGCGACGGTGCCGCCCATGATCTGGAAGACGGTGTTGTCGAACGGGGTCGCCTGGTTGAAGTGGCTCCGGGTGCCCCGGACCACCTGGAGGGTGATGAGCACCATCTCCACCGCGCTCGCGACGGCGACCACCGTTCCGGCCCACCAGCCGGTCCGGCGGCCCCGGGGAAGCAACGAGAGCATCCAGGCGAGCGAGAGGGCGTAGGCGATGAACGAGACCGAGAACTTGAACGGTTTGGCCCAGATCGGCGCGCCGACCAGGACCCGGTCGTCCACCACTAAGCCGACGGCGGAGACGAGGGCGAGGGCGCCCATCGAGACGGCGAACCAGACCAGGGGGCGGTGCAGTTGAGGAAGTGGGTTGAGTGGATGGGGCGCAGGCATACGAATCCCCCCGTGGGAAAGTATGGATAGTGGCACTCGCCGCTATCTGATAGCGCCACTATCTATGATGTGGGTGTCGGTCGGCAAGGCCGAGGAGGGAACCGGAAAGGTGAACAGGTAGTGCGCATCGGAGAGTTGAGTCGCAGGACCGGGGTGTCCGTGCCGACGATCAAGTTCTACGTACGGGAAGGACTGCTCCCGCCCGGAGAACTGACGAGCCCGAACCAGGCCACGTACGGAGAGACGCATGTGCGGCGGCTCCGCCTGATCCGGGCGCTCCTCGATGTGGGCGGCCTGTCGGTGGCGGGGATCCGCGAGGTGATCGTGGCGATCGACGACCCGGTCCGGCCGCTGCACCTGGTGCTCGGCGAGGCGGCGGACCAGGTGGTGCCGCGGTACGAGCGCGGGGACGGGGACGGGATCGCCGAGGCGAGGAAGAAGGCCGCCGCGCTGATCGAGGCGCGCGGATGGCGCACCTATGAGGGGAGCCCCGCGGCGGAGGCGCTGGCGACGGCGATCGCCGCGCTCGACGACGTCGGCCACGGCCGGTTCGTCGAGGTCCTGGACGCGTACGCGGACGCGGCGGAACAGGTGGCGCGGGCCGACCTGGAGTACGTGGCCAAGCGGGTGGCGCGGGAGGATCTCGTGGAGAGCGTGGTCGTCGGCACGGTCATCGGCGACGCCGTCTTCGCGGCCCTGCGGCGGCTCGCCCATGTGGACGCGTCGGACCGGGTCTTCGGCGAGACGACGTGACGACCTGACGGTCTGTCCGGTCCGGCATACTGCGCCCGGTGGCCCGGTGGCCCGGTGGCCCGGTGGCCCGGTGGCCCGGTGGCCCGGTGGCCCGGTGGCCCGGTGGCCCGGTGGCCCGGTGGCCCGGTGGCCCGGTG
>NZ_JBIWAS010000006.1:209274-273764 GCF_044760185.1 Streptomyces sp. NPDC098101
GGGCCCGACAGGGGTACGCCGTGCTCACCAGCTCACCAGGCCGGCGAGCTCGTGGGCCCCGTCGGTCCGGCAGGCCGGGGCTTACTGGGCGGCCAGCAGCCAACAGCCAACAGTGCACACACCAACGGGGGTGGCAGGCCCTTCGCCCCGCCACCCCCGCCCAGCGGCCCGCTCAGCTCTCCTGTTCGCGTTCCACCTGGTCGTTCCACTCGCGCTTGATCGCGCGCCAGGCCTCGTCCGACTTGCCCAGGCGCCAGTAGCCCGAGATCGACAGGCGCTCGCGCGGCACCTCGCGGTCCAGGCGCAGGTGGCGGCGGAGCTCCTTCACGAAGCCCGCCTCGCCGTGGACGAAGGCGTGGACGTCGCCCGCCGGGAAGTCCAGCGCCCGCACCGCCTCGACCAGCGCCTCGCCCACCGGGCGGTCGCCCCGGTGGAGCCACGTGACGTCGATGCCCGCCGCCGTCTCCAGCTTCTGCTCCTCCGCCGCGTCCGCGATCTCCACGAAGGCGTGCGCCCGCGCCCCGGCGGGCAGCCGCTCCAGGGCCGCCGCGATCGCCGGAAGCGCGCTCTCGTCGCCCGCGAGCAGGTGCCAGTCCGCCGCCTCGTCCGGCGCGTAGCCGCCGCCGGGGCCGAGGAACCGCACCGTGTCGCCCGCCTCGGCGCGCGCCGCCCACGGGCCCGCGAGGCCCTCGTCGCCGTGGACCACGAAGTCGATGGTCAGCTCGCGCCGCTCCGGGTCCCAGGCCCGTACCGTGTACGTCCGGGTCGTCGGCCACTGCTCCCGGGGGAACTCCTCCCGGATCCGCTCCATGTCGAACGGCTCCGGGTAGGTGACGCCGCCGGGCGCGAAGAGCAGCTTCACATAGTGGTCGGTGTACTCGCCGGCGTCGAAGCCGTCGAGCCCCGCACCGCCCAGGACGAGCCGCACCATGTGCGGAGTGATCCGCTCCGTGTGCACCACGCGCGCTTCGGTGGCCTTCGGTGACCTGCGGGCCGGCTGCTCTGCCACGACGTGCTCCCTGACTCTGCGTACTTAGGTCTGCCTAAGTTAACATCCCGCGGCCCGTCCGGGTCAGCGTTCCAGGACCGGCAGCAGCCGCCCCACGGCCCCGGTGAGGCCCCACCGCTTCACCAGCGCGTCCAGAGCCGCCGGGTCGCGGGGCCCCGACGGCAGGGCCGGGTCGAACTCCGGCAGCGGTACGTCGGAGGCGACCCGCACCACCGTCGGCGCCACATCCAGGTACGCGGCCGCCTCCACGATCCCGCGCCGCTTGGCCGGGGTCAGCTTCGACGCCGGGTCCTCCGCCGCCGCCCGCACCCCCGCCAGGTCCCCGTACTCCGTGATCAGCTGCGCCGCCGTCTTCTCGCCGATGCCCTTCACGCCCGGCAGCCCGTCGCTGGCGTCCCCGCGCAGCGCGGCGAAGTCCGCGTACTGGTCGGGGCGCACCCCGTACTTCGTGAGGATCAGCTCCCCGTCCACCAGGTCGCAGTCGCCGACGCCCTTGCGCGGGTACAGCACCCGCACCTCCCGCGCGTCGTCCACCAGCTGGAACAGGTCCCGGTCGCCCGTGACGATGTCCACCGGACCGGTCGCCCGGCCCGCCAGGGTCCCGATCACGTCGTCCGCCTCGTACCCCGCCGCCCCGATCCGTGCGATGCCGAGCGCCGCCAGGACCTCCTCGATCACCGGCACCTGCGGGGACAGGGTGTCCGGGACCTCCTCCTCGTCCGGGCCCGTCTCCGTCTCCGCGGCCACCCGGTGCGCCTTGTACGACGGGATCAGGTCCACCCGCCACTGCGGCCGCCAGTCCTCGTCCCAGCAGGCCACCAGCTCGTCCGGGCGGTGGTCCTGGACGAGCCGGCCGATGAAGTCGAGCAGCCCGCGCACGGCGTTCACCGGGGTGCCGTCGGGGGCCCGGACGGAGTCCGGCACGCCGAAGTACGCGCGGAAGTAGAGGCTGGCGGTGTCGAGGAGCATCAAACGTCGCGTCACCCGGCCGATCTTAGGACGCGGTGCGCCGCCGGACCGCCGGAACCCGTCCCCCCGTCCCGCCCTTTCGTGACCCGCGTCACCTTTGCGTTTGCGACCTTCGGCCCCGGGCATGTGCGTGCCCGGAGTGAACCCCGGTACGGAATTCAACGAAAAGATCCCGTGCGCGACGGGGCGCGGACCGATCCCGCCCGCTCCACGGTCCGGCCTCGCGGGGGTGGCGGGGCCGTTCTTCGTTGCTACCCGTGAGGTGTATGTGTCCAGGCTCCAGGCCGACCACCTGTACAAGGTGTTCGGCAGACGACCCGACGAAGCCGTCCGCAGGCTGGTGGACGGCGCGGACCGCGAGGAGCTGCGCGCCGAGGGGACGACAGCAGCCGTCGTGGACGCCGGCTTCGTCGTCGAGCCCGGCCAGATCTTCGTCGTGATGGGCCTGTCCGGTTCCGGCAAGTCCACCCTCCTGCGGATGCTCAACGGCCTGCTCGAACCCACCGCGGGCCGGGTCCTCTTCGACGGCGACGACCTCACCGCGCTCTCCCCCCGCGACCTGCGCGCGGTCCGCTCCCGCCGGATCAGCATGGTCTTCCAGCACTTCGCGCTCTTCCCGCACCGGAACGTCCTGGAGAACGCCGCCTACGGCCTGGAGGTCCAGGGCGTGCCCCGCGCCGAGCGCGAGACCCGCGCCGCCGAGGCCCTCGAACTGTGCGGCCTCGCCGGCTGGGAGAAGTCCTGGCCCGACGAGCTCTCCGGCGGGATGCAGCAGCGCGTCGGCCTCGCCCGCGCGCTCGCCACCGACGCCGACCTGCTCCTCATGGACGAGTCGTTCAGCGCGCTCGACCCGCTGATCCGCCGCGACATGCAGGACCAGCTCCTCGTCCTCCAGAAGCAGTTGAAGAAGACCATCGTCTTCATCACCCACGACCTCAACGAGGCCATGCGCCTCGGCGACCGGATCGCCGTCATGCGCGACGGCAGGATCGTCCAGCTCGGCACCGCCGAGGACATCCTCGTCCGCCCCGCCGACGACTACGTGGCCTCCTTCATCCAGGACGTCGACCGCTCCCGGGTGCTCACCGCCTCCGCCGTCATGGCGGCGGGTGCCCCCGCGCCCGAGTGCCCCGACGGCTGCGCCTGCCGACCCGTCGGGCCCGACACCCTCGTCGCGGACCTGTGCGCCGTCGCCGCCGGGGCCCCGCACCCCGTGGCCGTGGAGGACACCGACGGCACCGTCCTCGGCGTCGTGTCCCCGGAGCGCCTCCTCGGCGTGATGGGCGGCCTCGGTACGCACGACGCCGCCGCGCACGACGTCACCACGAAGGGCGTCGAGAACAGGCGCGCCGCCACCAAGGGCCCCGCCACCAAGGGCCCCGCCACCAAGGGCTCCGCCGCCGAAGGCCCCGCCCCCAAGGGCCCCGGCGCGAAGAAGACCGACGCGGACGCGAACGCAACGGACGACGCCGTCGCGAAGGGCGGCGACGATGCCGAGAACGTCCCCGCGAAGAACGGACGGGAGGTGACCGCCGGTGCCTAGGCTTCCCCTCGGCCAGTGGGTCGACACCTCCGTCGACTGGCTCCAGGCCCAGTTCTCCTGGCTCTTCGACGCCGTCACCACCGGCGTCACCGGCCTCTACGACGGCATCGACGCCGTCCTGTCCGCGCCGCAGCCGCTGCTGTTCGCCGGCATCCTGGCCGTCGTCGCCTGGTGGCTGCGCGGCTTCGCCGCCGGTCTCCTCGCCTTCGCGGGCTTCGCGCTCGTCGACTCCGTCCAGCTGTGGGACGAGGCCATGGCGACGCTCTCCCTCGTCCTCGTCGCCACCCTGGTCACCCTGGTGATCGCCGTGCCGCTCGGCATCTGGGCGGCCCGTTCGAAGACCGTCAGCGCCGTCATGCGGCCGGTCCTCGACTTCATGCAGACCATGCCCGCCATGGTCTACCTGATCCCCGGCATCATCTTCTTCGGCGTCGGCGTGGTCCCCGGCATCATCGCCACCATCGTCTTCGCGCTGCCCCCGGGCGTCCGGATGACCGAGCTCGGCATCCGCCAGGTCGACGGCGAACTCGTCGAGGCCGCCGAGGCGTTCGGCACCACCCCGCGCAACACCCTGCTGCGCGTGCAGCTGCCGCTCGCCCTCCCGACCATCATGGCGGGCGTCAACCAGGTCATCATGCTCGGCCTGTCCATGGTCGTCATCGCCGGCATGGTCGGCGGCGGCGGGCTCGGCGGCGCCGTCTACCGCGCCATCGGCAACGTCGACATCGGCCTCGGCTTCGAGGCCGGCGTCTCCATCGTCGTCCTCGCCATGTACCTCGACCGGATGACCGGCGCCCTCGGCCGCCAGGTCTCCCCGCTGGGCCGCCGCGCCGCCGCCAAGGCGCGCGCCGCCACCGCCAAGCGCCCCGGCGCCAAGCTCTGGGGCCACCGGCCGCAGCCCGTCACCGCCCTCGTCGGCGTCGTCGTCCTCGCCCTCGTGGCGGGCGGTACCGGCTTCCTCGGCACCGGCTCCGGAACCACCGGCGGCAACGGCAAGAAGGTCAGCATCGGCTACATCCCCTGGGACGAGGGCATCGCCTCCACGTACCTGTGGAAGGAGCTCCTGGAGCGGCGCGGCTACGAGGTCGACACCAAGCAGCTGGAGGCCGGCGCGCTCTACACCGGCCTGGCCGGCGGGCAGCTCGACTTCCAGACCGACGCCTGGCTGCCCGTGACCCACGCCCAGTACTGGGAGAAGTACAAGAACGAGCTGGAGGACCTCGGCTCCTGGTACGGCCCCACGTCCCTGGAGCTCTCCGTCCCCTCGTACGTCAAGGGCGTCGACTCCCTCGCCGACCTCAAGGGCAAGGCCGGGCAGTTCAAGGGCCGGATCGTCGGCATCGAGCCCAGCGCCGGAATGATGGGCATCCTCAAGGACAAGGTCCTCAAGGAGTACGGCCTGGAGGGCGAGTACCAGGTCGTCGACGGCTCCACCCCCGGAATGCTCGCCGAGCTGAAGCGCGCGTACGAGCGCAAGGAGCCCATCGCCGTGACCCTCTGGTCCCCGCACTGGGCCTACTCCGCGCACGACCTGAAGAAGCTCGACGATCCCAAGGGGAGCTGGGGCAAGGGCGACGGCGTCCACACCCTCGCCCGCAAGGGTTTCACCGGGGAGAACCCCGAGGTCGGCGCCTGGCTGAAGGACTTCGAGCTGACCGAGAAGCAGCTCACGGACCTGGAAGCCGTCATCCAGGAGACCGGCAAGGGCAAGGAGCAGCAGGCCGTCCGCACCTGGCTCGACCGGAACCCCGGCCTCGCGGAGAAGCTCACCCCGCGGTAGCCATACGACGGGACCGGAACGGTTCCTGTCCGAAAAGAGGTGGTCGCCGAACGTGTTCGGCGACCACCCCTTTTCCGCACGACGCGAAACCCCGCCCCAAAGCTGCGTAAGGTTCAGGTAACCGACCGGTACGAGGATCGCGACGGGCACGAGGCGCGAGGGAGGGAGCCGACATGGACGAGAAGGAATCACCCCGCGTGGGCGCGGCCGTCAAGAGGCGCCGCAGAGCGCTCCAGCTCACCCTGGCCGTCGTCGCCTCCCGCAGCGGCCTCTCCGTGCCCTTCCTCAGCCAGGTCGAGAACGACCGGGCCCGCCCCAGCCGCCGCTCCCTCGAACTCGTCGCCGGGGCCCTGGAGACCACGGCCGGCGAGCTCCTCGCCGTCGCCGAGGCCTCCCGGACCGTCGACGTCGTACGGTCCGGGGAGAGCACCCCCGGCCTGCCCGAGGGTGTCCGGTCCCTGGTCCGGGGCCGCCACCAGCTGCACGCCCTGGAGTTCACCGGCGAGCAGGACGCGGGCCGCGAGTTCCAGCACCGCAACGACGAACTGCTCTACGTGGCCGACGGCGCCGCCGAGGTCGAGGCCGAAGGCCGCGCCTACCGGCTCGACCGGGGGGACACCCTCTACCTCTCCGGCGGGGTGCGGCACCGCTGGCGCGCCACCGAGCCCGGCACCCGGCTCCTGGTCGTGGCGGTCGGGGAGCACGTGGAGGCGGAGGAGGAGTGAGGGACCGGGGCACCTCCGCGGGGCCGCGGGTCGTCTCGCTCGTGCCCTCCCTCACCGAGGCCGTCGCCGTCACGCTGCCCGGCGCCCTCGTCGGCGCCACCGACTGGTGCGTCCGCCCCGCCGGGCTCGAGGTCGTCCGGATCGGCGGCACCAAGAACCCCGACGTCCCCGCGATCGCCGCGCTCCGCCCCGACCTCGTCCTCGCCAACGAGGAGGAGAACCGCGTCCCCGACCTCGACGCCCTGCGGGCCGCCGGGCTCGACGTCCTCGTCACCGAGGTCCGCACCCTCGACCAGGGGCTGCGCGAGCTGGAGCGGACCCTCGCCGCCTGCGGCGCGCCCCGCCGCCCCCGCTGGCTGGCGGAGGCCGGGGAGGCCTGGGCGGCGGTCGAGCCGCTGCGCCCCGGGGCGCCGCTCACCGCCGTCGTGCCGATCTGGCGCCGCCCCTGGATGGTCCTGGGCCGCGACACCTTCGCCGGGGACCTGCTCGCCCGCCTCGGCGTCCGCAACGCGTACGCGGGTCACCCCGAGCGCTACCCCCGCCTTCCGCTCGACGAACTCCGGGCCGCCGCCACCGACCTGGTCGTCCTGCCCGACGAGCCCTACCGCTTCACGCGCGACGACGGCCCCGAGGCCTTCCCCGGGACCGCCGCCGCCCTCGTCGACGGGCGGATGCTCACCTGGTACGGGCCGTCGCTGGCCGAGGCCCCGGCGGCGCTGTCCCGGGCCCTGCGAGCAGCGCGCCGCTGACGAGCCCGCGCAGGGTGCGGGCCCCGGCCAGCAGCCAGGCCGCCACGAGAAGCGCGTACAGGCCGACGGCGAGCCACCGGAAGACGGCCAGGCCGGTGTGCGCCGCGAGCCCCTCGGCGCCGGTCACGCACGTCCCGACCGGGAAGGTGAAGGCCCAGAAGGTCATCGCGAAGCCCATGCCCCGGCGCCGCGCCCGCAGCACCATCGCGCCGGCGAGCGCCAGCCACAGCAGCGCGAAGCCCATGACGGGCACCCCGTAGAGGACGGCGAAGGCGGCGAAGCCGTGCGCGTACGGCGCGGGCAGCACGCCCGGGGCCGCGTCGGCGAACTTGTTCGCGGCGGTCGTCGACTGGCCGAGGGGGCCGAGGACCAGGAAGAGGGTGGGGGTGAGCGCGAGCGGCGGCGGACCGGCGGTGACGAGCCGCCCGAAGACCAGGGGCAGCATGACCAGGGTGGCGAGCAGGCTGACGCCGAACAGCGCGTGACAGGCGATCAGGAGCGTCTGCTGCGCCTGCCCGGCGGGCAGGTGGGGGACGAGCAGCGGCCCGAGGGCGGCGGAGACCATGGGGGCGACGACCGGCAGCAGCCACACCGGGGACGCGCCCTCGATCCGGTGGTGCGCCACCATGAGGTACGGGACGGCCACGGCCGCCGCCAGGCCGATCAGCGTCCCCGCGCCGAACAGGACGGCGTCGAGGGCGACGGCCGCCGGGAGCCCGGTCCAGTCCCGGCCCACGACGAGGGTCCCGCCGCCGACCGCGAGCAGCGCCATCGAGAGGCAGCCGTAGAACGGGGCCACGGCCGGGTCCATGAGGTGGGCGCGGGCCCGGTCGCGGTGGTGGATCCAGTGCAGCGCGCGGGCCGCGAGCAGCACGAGCAGCATCGCGAGCGACAGGGCCCAGACCGCCGCGCAGACCGTACGGAGACCGGGCACGCGCACCGGGAGGCCGGCGCCCGCGGTGGCGACGATCGCCGTGCCCATCACGGAGGCGTACCAGTTCGGCCCGAGGTGACGGACGCCCCGGAACCGTGGTCCCGGCCGGGCGACGGTCGGGACCGGGAGGGGAGCCGTGCGGAGAGGTGCGACGCTTGCCATACCCCCACCGTCGCCCCCTTCCCCCGCCCGGACCAGGGATCATGCGGCTATGACGTCATAAGCTGGCTTTATGACCAGGGGAACACGGGGCGGCGACGCCCACGAGAACGGGGACGGGGCGGACACGTCTCCGACACCCGGGCGCGCTCCGGCACCCGGCGCGGGGCCTGCGCCCGGAGGCGTCTCCGCGTCCGACGGTGGTCCTGCGGCCAAGCGCGGCCGGGCGCCCGGCGTGGGCCCGGTGGCCGGGAGGGGCCCGAGGGTCGGTGGCGATCCGGTGGCCGGGGACGGGCCCGTGTCCGGCAAGGGCTCCGCGGCCGGGAGAGGTCCGACGTCCGGTGGCGGTCCGGTGTCCGGCAGTGGCCCCGCGCCCGACGCCGCGGGCGCCCGTCCCCATCTCTCCCACCGTGTTCCCGATCTCGGTGCGCTCGAGTTGTTGCTCGCCGTCGCGCGGCACGGGAGTCTCGGGGCCGCCGCCCGGGAGGTCGGGATCACGCAGCCCGCCGCGAGCAGCCGGATCCGGTCCATGGAGCGGCAGCTGGGGATGGCCCTGGTCGACCGTTCGCCGCGCGGCTCGCGGCTCACCGACGCGGGCGCCCTCGTCACGGACTGGGCGCGGCGGATCGTGGAGGCGGCGGAGGCCTTCGACGCCGGGGCGCAGGCCCTGCGCGGCCGGCGCGACTCGCGGCTGCGGGTGGCCGCGTCCATGACGATCGCCGAGTACCTGCTGCCGGGTTGGCTGATCGCCCTGCGCGCCGAGCGCCCCGACACCGCCGTGTCGCTCCAGGCCGGGAACTCCGCGACCGTCGCGGAACGCCTCTTCGCGGGCGACGCGGACGTCGGCTTCGTCGAGGGCCTCGCCGTGCCGGACGGCCTCGACGGCGTGGTCGTCGCCCACGACCGCCTCGCGATCGTCGCCGCCCCCTCGCACCCCTGGGCCCGCCGCCGCGCCCCGCTGGACCCGGCCGAGCTGGCCGCGACCCCGCTGGTGCTGCGCGAGCGCGGCTCGGGCACCCGCCAGGTCCTCGACGCGGCCCTCTCCGCCCACGGCGGCCTCGCGCGGCCGCTCCTCGAACTCGCCTCCACGACCGCGGTGAAGGCCGCCGCCGTCAGCGGCGCCGGCCCGGCCGTCCTCAGCGAACTCGCGATCACCGAGGAACTGGCCTCCCGCCGCCTGGTCGCCGTCCCCGTCGCGGGCGTGCCGCTGCGCCGGGACCTGCGGGCCGTCTGGCCCGCGGGGCACCGCCCCACGGGCCCGGCCCGCGACCTGCTCTCCCTGACCCGCGACCGGCCCCGCTGATCAGACGCTCGCCGCCCGGTGGGTGATCCGGCCGTCGAGGACCGTCAGCAGGACCGGCAGGTCCATCAGCTCGGTCGCGGCCGTGGTCAGCGGGTCGCCGCCGAAGACCGCCAGGTCGGCCCGGTGGCCGAGGGCGATCCGGCCCGCCTCGTGCTCCTCGCCCGCCGCGTACGCCGGAGCCGTCGTCAGGCCCCGCAGCGCCTCCAGCGGCGTCAGCGCCTGCTCGGGCCCGTGCGGCGCCTGCCCGAGGTCGCGGCTCGGCCGCCGGTGCCGGGCCCCCGCCATCACGCCCAGCGGCGGGAACGGCGCGATCGGCCAGTCCGAGCCGAGGACCACGGCCGCCCCGGAGTCCACCAGGTCCCGGCAGCGCCACGCGCGCGAGGCGCGCTCCTCGCCGAGCCGCCGCGACCAGTTGTCGGTGTGGTCGGCGCGGGTGAAGTCGCAGCAGTGGGTGGGCTGCATGGAGGCGAGGACCCCCAGCTCGGCGAAGCGGCGCAGGGTGTCGTCGGGGACGGTCTCGATGTGCTCGACCCGGTGCCGCACCTCGCCGCCGCCCGAGGCGCGCGCCTTCTCGACGGAGTCGAGGACGTGCCGTACGGCCGCGTCCCCGATGGCGTGCGTCGCGGTGGGCACGCCCGCCCGGTGCAGCGCGCCGACGATCCTCGTGTACGCCTCCGGATCCGGCCAGAACGCGTGCGTGGACTCGCCGTGACAGTCGGGCCGCTCCAGCCACGCGGTGCCGTTGTCGATGGTCCCGTCCATGAAGAGCTTCACGCCGGCGACCCGCCACAGGGCCCCGCCGGTGCCCTGCCGCTCGATCAGGGCCCGTACACCGTCCACGTCGGTCCCGGGCTGGCACCAGGGCGCCACCCGCAGTCGCAGCGCCAGCTCGCCGGCCGCGTCCAGCTCCCCGTACAGGGAGAGGCTGTCGCCGTTGGCGTCCATGGCGTGCCCGCCGGTCAGCCCCGCGGCGGCCATGGCGCGCAGCGCGGCCGCGAGCCGCTCCCGGCTCTCCTCGCGCGTCGGCTTCGGCGCGACCCGCTCGACCAGCTCGCACGCGGCGTCCTCCTGGAGGAGGCCGGTCGGGCGCCCGTCGGCGTCGCAGACGACCTCGGCGGAGGCCTGGTCGAAGGTGCGGGGGCCGTCGACCCCGGCGAGTTCGAGGGCCCGGCGGCTGGCGAGGGCCGAGTGGGCGTCGAAGAGCAGCAGGAAGGCGGGCACCCCGTCGAGGACGGAGTCGAAGGGGGCGGTGCCGAGGGGGCGGCCACCGAAGACGTTCGGGTCGAGGCCCCAGCCGAACAGCCACGCCCCGCGCTCCAGGGTCCGCACCTCGCGGGCGAGGGCCTCCCGGACGTCGTCGAGGTCGGCGCAGTACGACAGGTCGAGGCCGTGCGTCAGCTCGGCGCCGCTGACCGGGTGCACGTGCCCGTCGACGAGGCCGGGGGTGACGACGGCCCCCTTGAGGTCGATCACGGTGGTCGCCGGCCCGGCGAGCGCGCGGATCTCGCGGTCGTCGCCCAGGGCCGCGATCCGGCCCTCCTCGGAGACGGCGAGCGCGGTCTCCGGCAGGAACGCCCCCGTACCGGGGTCGAGCAGACGGGCGGAGAGCAGAACGAGACGGGTGCGCACGGTGGCTCCAGGGGTGCGGGACGATTCTTCGGCGGTACGAGTACGAGTACGGGGACGGGGGCGGGGGCGGGGGACGGGCCGCGTGGAGGCGCGGCCGGTGGATCAGTCCGGCACCCCCGGCAGCTCCGTCTCCGTCAGCGTCCCCGCCGCCAGGCCGAGTCCGCGTTCCGCCGTGGTGACGGCCATGCGGGTCACGGCCTCCGGACGGTTCCCCCGGTCGGTGTTGGCGTGGGCGCCGAGGCCGTCGAGGACCACCAGGATCTGGATGGCCGTCGTGCGCGGGTCGTCCGTGCGGAACTCGCCCCGCTCGACGCCCTCGCGGATGAGCCCTTCGAGGCGGTCGTCGGAGGCGCGCTCCTGCACGGCGACCCGGTCGCGCAGGACGGGCCGGTAGCGGCTGAGGTGCCGGGCGTTGATCCACAGCCGGCTGATGTCGTCGTACGCCTCTCCGGACGAGAGCGCGAAGTAGCGCGCGAGGTACTGCACGGGCGTGCCGTGCGGCCGCTCGGCGGGCAGCAGGGAGTCGAGCTCGCCGGTGGAGGCCACGGCGAACGCCTCGGCCACCAGCTCCTCCGCCGAGGGGAAGTAGTGGCTGATCAGACCCGGTCGTACAGCCAGCTCCTCGGCGATCCGCCGCAGGGTGACGCACTCCAGGCCCTCGGTCAGGGCGACCCGGGCCGCGGTCTCCACGATCTCGGCCCGCCGGGCTTCCGGAGTTTTCCGAACGCGTTTGCGCTCGACGCTTGACGACATACCGGGGATGCTATTGAGTGTGCGACCAATAAGCAACCAGGTGGGCACCACACGCTTCCGGAGGGCCGCATGGCTTCCACGATCCCCGACCAGGACCCGGCCTCCCGGGCCGCCCAGGTCACCCCTCCGGCCGCCGACCGGCCCGGCCGCGTCGAGGCCCACGGCATCGACCGCATCCCCGAGGACGAGCGCCGCGGACACCCCCGCGAGCTCTTCTCCGTGTGGGCCGCGGCGAACGTCAACTACCTGAGCCTGGTCATCGGCGGCGCCCTCGTCCTCATGGGACTGAGCCTCTGGCAGGCCGTCGGCGTGATCGTCGTGGGCAACCTCTTCTGGGTGCTCACCGGCCTGCTCGCCACCCCGGGCCCGGTCGCCGGCGCGCCCAGCGAGGTGATCACCCGGGCCGTGTACGGCGTCCGCGGCAACCGCGTGAACAACGCGATCGGCGGCTGGCTGGTCTCCGTCTGCTACTTCGCGCTCAACCTGGCCGCCGCGGCCACCGCCGCCTTCGCGCTCGTGGAGAGGACCGGCATCGCGGTCACCGTCCCCGTCGAGGCGGCCGTCATCGTGGTGATCGCCGCCCTCACGCTGGTCATCAGCGTCTACGGGCACGGCCTGATCATCAAGCTGTACCTGCCGATCACGCTCGTCCTCGCCGGGGTCTTCGCCGTCGTCGCGTTCGCCGTCCTACGGCACGCCGACCTCTCGTACGCCCCCGAGGCCCGGCTCTCCGGGACCGAGCTGTGGTCCCTGCTCCTCGCGGGCACCACGATGATCGCCTCGGGCCCGCTCTCGTACACCACGAGCGCCGACTTCTCCCGCTACCTGCCCCGCACCGCGTCGAAGCGGGCGATCGTCGGCTGGACCGCCCTCGGCGCCTTCCTGCCCAGCGTCCTCGTCTGTTCGCTCGGCGCCCTCGCGGCCACCGCCGTCGACATGACCGACCCGCAGACCGCGCTCCAGGAACTCCTGCCCGGCTGGTTCGTGCCGGTCTTCCTGCTCGCCCTGGTCCTCGGCACCATCGCCATCAACGCCCTGACCGCCTACAGCGCCGGACTCGCGCTCCAGGCCGTCGGCCTGCGCGTCCGCCGCTCCGTCAGCGTCCTCCTCGACGGCGCCGTGGCCGTCGCCCTGACCCTGTACGGCGTGCTCGTCTCCGGCTTCCTGGACACCGTCAGCAACGCCCTCCAGATGATCACGGTCCTGGTCGGCCCCCTGATGGCCGTGTACGCCACCGACGTCCTGCTGCGCCGCTGCCGCTACGACGGCGCGGCGCTCTCCGACGAGACCCCCGGCGGCCCCTTCTGGTACACCGCCGGGGTCAACCGGGCCGGGGCGCTCGCCCTGGTCGCCGGCGTCGCCGCCGCGTCCCTGTGCGTCAACACCCTCTACACCGGCCCGGTCGCCGCGGCCCTCGGCGGCCTCGACCTCTCCCTGCCCGTCGGCACGCTCCTCTCCGCCGCCCTCTACGCCGTCCTGATGCGGGGCGACCGCACGGTCCTCGCCGCCCGCGCGGCCGCCTGATCAGGAACGCCCACGGGCCGCCGCCGCCCGGACCAGCCCCCGCATCACGCGCGTGTCCTCGCCCATCTCCGGGTGCCACTGCACGCCGAGGGCCCAGGCGGGGGCGGCCAGCTCCACCGCCTCCACCGTGCCGTCCTCCGCGTGGGCCGAGGCCGCGAGCCCCGCGCCCAGCCGGTCCACGGCCTGGTGGTGGTAGGTCGGCACCTCGGCGAGCTCCGGCACCAGGGAGGCGTAGAGCGTGCCCGGCACCGGCTTGACCGGGTGCCGGCCGATCACCCCGACCGCCTCCACGTGCCCGTCCAAGTGCTGGACCAGCGTGCCCCCGAGGGCCACGTTCAGGAGCTGCATCCCCCGGCAGACGCCCAGGAGCGGGGTCCCGGCGGCGAGGGCCGCGTCGACCAGGGCCAGCTCCCAGGAGTCCCGCTCCCTGGCCGGAGGACCGGTCCGGGGGTCGGGCTCGGCCCCGTACCGTACGGGCTCCACGTCCGCCCCGCCCGCCACGACCAGGCCGTCGAGCCGGGCCACGACCGCCGCGGCGGCGTCCGGGGCGTCCGGCGGGAGCATCACCGCGAGCCCCCCGGCCTCCCGTACGAGCCGGGGGTACGGGGCCGGGAGCAGCGCGGCCTCCATGTCCCACACCCCCCAGCGGGCCCGGTCCAGATAGGTGGTCACGCCGATCAGCGGCTTGGACACGACAACTCCTCCAGAAAGGTCGGGACGTCAGCCGCGTTCGAGTTCGGCCTCGGCCGCGGCGAGTGCCGCGAACTCCTCCTCGGGCGCCTTGGCCACCAGGTGGTGCCGACTGTAGAACGCGAAGTAGGCGAGGGCGACGACGTACACCCCGAGCGCCATGAGCGCCGCCGTCCGGTCCACCAGGAAGGTCGCCACCAGGGCCGACAGGGCCAGGACGAAGGCCGTCGACGAGGTCGCGATCCCGCCCGGCGTGCGGTACGGCCGGTGCAGGCCCGGCTCGCGGCGGCGCAGCACGATGTGCGAGAGCGCCATCAGGGCGTACGAGATGGTGGCGCCGAAGACCGCGATGTTCAGCATCCGCGCCCCGTCCCCGGTGCCGGCCGCGAGCGCGAAGCCGATCGCGCCCGGGACGAGGAGCCCCAGGTAGGGCGACTTGCGGCGGCTGGTCAGGGAGAGGAAGCGGGGCAGGTAGCCCGCCCGGGAGAGGGCGAACAGCTGGCGCGAGCCCGCGTAGATGAGGGAGAAGAAGGAGGCGACCAGACCCGCCAGGCCCGCGTAGTTCACGAACCGGCTGAGCGCCGTCGGCTCCCCGTCGCCCTGGAGCGCCACGACCAGCGGGTTCCCGGCCTCCTGGATGGCGGCCGCGCCGCGCGCCCCGGTGGCGGCGAAGAAGGTCATGACGGCGAGCAGCACCAGGACGCCCAGCGAGATCGCCAGCGCCTTCGGCATCGCCCTGACCGGGTCCTTCGCCTCCTCGGCGGCCAGCGGCACCCCTTCGACGCCGAGGAAGAACCACATGCCGAAGGGGAACGCGGCCCAGATCCCGAGCAGCCCGAACGGCAGCCAGGAGTTCGACCCGAAGGCCTCGCCGTCCACCGGGATGTCGTTCAGTCCGTCCGCGCGGAATTCGGTGAACGCGCCGAGCGCGAAGACGACCAGGGCCGCGACCGCGATCGCCGTCACCACCAGGCTGAACCGCAGCGCCTCGCCCACGCCCCACAGGTGGATCCCGATGAAGAGCGCGAAGCAGACCAGGTAGACCGGCCAGCCTGACTCCAGGCCGAAGAGCCCCAGGGACTCGACGTAGTCGCCGATGAAGATGGAGATCGCGGCGGGGGCGAGGATGTACTCGATGAGGATCGCGGTGCCGGTGAGGAAGCCGCCCCAGGTGCCGAGCGCCCGGCGGGCGAAGCCGTAACCGCCGCCCGCCGTCGGCAGGATGGCGGAGAGCTCGGCGAGCGCGAAGACCAGACAGGCGTACATCGCGCCCATCAGGACGGTGGCGACGGCGAGTCCGCCGAAGCCGCCCTTCGACAGGCCGACGTTCCAGCCGGAGAAGTCCCCGGAGACGACGTAGGCGACGCCGAGGCCGGTGAGCAGCAGCCAGCCGGCGCTGCCGCGGCGCAGCGCCCGCCGCTTCAGGTAGTCGTCCTCCGGGGCGCCGCCCCCGGACGTGCCTCCGGGCGTCTTCCCGGACGTGCTCCCGGTCGTGTCTTCGAGCGTCATGGCAGCGTCAGCTCCCCGCAACGGGCCCAATGGATTGAGGCCATACCTTTGCGCCGGTCCTGGCGGGAACGCAACCCCCGTGCGTTACTTTCGGGTTACGGGGACCGGCCGACCGGGGCTCCGCTCACGTCAGGAAGCCCCGCAGCAGCGCCGCCGTGCCCGCGCAGTGCTCCCGCATCACCTCGCGCGCCGCGTCCGCGTCCCCGTCGAGGACCGCCTCCACGAGCGCGGTGTGCTGGTGCTGGGAGTGCTCCAGGTTCCGCACGAGCAGCGGGATGCAGTCGAGCAGGTCGTTCACGGTCGCCCGGACCGCCGCGTACTGGGCCGTCAGGGTCGGCGAGCCGGACAGCTCCGCGAGCGTGAGGTGGAGCAGGGTGTCCTGGCGCCGGTAGTCGCCGAGCGGGGCGTCGTGGGTCGCCGCGAGGGCGGACCGCAGCCGCCCGGCGCCCGCCGCGCCGAGCCCGTGGGCCGCGCAGAGCCCGGCGGCCCCCACCTCCAGGACCTCCCGGAAGCGCAGGGTGTCCTCCATGTCGACCGAGGCGATCCGGCGGCGCAGCTCGTCCTCGTCGCCCGTCCGCGTCCGGGGCAGTACGAACGTCCCGCCGTACCGGCCGCGCCGGCTCTCCACGAGCCCCTGCTCCTGGAGGACCTTCAGGACCTCGCGCAGGGTCACCCGGCTGATCCCCATCCGGTCGGCCAGCTCCCGCTCGGCGGGCAGCCGCTCCCCGTCCGGCACCAGACCGAGCCGCACCACCTGGAGGATCTGCTCCAGGGCCTCCTCGAACCCGTTGCCCGCCCGCACCGGCCGCAGCACGGGCGTCAACCGGTCCGCCGATTCACTCGTACTGGCCACGTTCTCGTTTCCTTTCCGCCGGCACTTCCCAAGCAATGGTCTTCCGCAATACCTTATGGCTTCCGGCAGGCCGAAGGAGGAGCAATCCCGTGGCAGACCGCACACCCCCGCTCGACGTCGAGGGGCTGCGCGCCCTCGTCGCGAGCGGCGAGATCGACACCGTAGTCCTCGCCTTCCCCGACATGCAGGGGCGGCTCCAGGGCAAGAGGTTCGCCGCGCAGTTCTTCCTGGACGACGTCCTCGGCCACGGCACCGAGGGCTGCAACTACCTCCTGGCCGTCGACACCGAGATGAACACCGTCGACGGCTACGAGATGTCCTCCTGGGACCGCGGCTACGGCGACTTCGCCATGCACCCCGACCTCACCACCCTCCGGCGCCTCCCCTGGAACGAGGCCACCGCCATGGTGACGGCCGACCTCGCCTGGGGCGACGGCACCCCCGTCGTCGCCGCGCCCCGCCAGATCCTGCGCCGCCAGCTCGCGCGCCTCGCCGAGCACGGGCTCACCGCCCACGTCGGCACCGAGCTGGAGTTCATCGTCTTCAGGGACAGCTACGAGCAGGCCTGGGACGCGAACTACCGCGGCCTCACCCCCGCCAACCAGTACAACATCGACTACTCCGTCCTCGGCACCGGCCGCGTCGAACCCCTGCTGCGCCGCATCCGCAACGAGATGACCGCCGCCGGGCTCACCGTCGAGTCCGCCAAGGGCGAGTGCAACCCCGGCCAGCACGAGATCGCCTTCAAGTACGACGAGGCCCTCGTCACCTGCGACCAGCACGCCGTCTACAAGACGGGCGCCAAGGAGATCGCCGCCCAGGAGGGCTGCTCGCTCACCTTCATGGCGAAGTACAACGAGCGCGAGGGCAACTCCTGCCACATCCACCTCTCCCTCCAGGACGCCGAGGGCACGAACGTGATGGCCGGGGACGACGAGCACGGCATGTCCGAGACCATGCGGCACTTCCTCGCCGGACAGCTCGCCGCCCTCCGCGACTTCTCTCTCCTCTACGCCCCCAACATCAACTCCTACAAGCGCTTCCAGCCCGGCTCCTTCGCCCCCACCGCCGTCGCCTGGGGCCACGACAACCGCACCTGCGCCCTCCGGGTCGTCGGCCACGGCCGCTCCACCCGCTTCGAGAACCGCCTCCCCGGCGGCGACGTCAACCCCTACCTCGCCGTCGCGGGCCTGGTCGCCGCCGGCCTCCACGGCATCGAGCAGCGCCTCGAACTGCCCGAGCCCTGTACGGGGAACGCCTACGCCGCCGACTACGCCCACGTCCCCACCACCCTGCGCGAGGCCGCCGAACTCTGGGAGACCAGCGAGATCGCCAAGGCCGCCTTCGGCCCCGAGGTCGTCGCCCACTACCGCAACATGGCCCGTGTCGAACTCGACGCCTTCGACGCCGCGGTGACCGACTGGGAACTGCGCCGCTCCTTCGAACGCTTGTGAGGCGAACGCTTGTGAGGAAAGAGTTGCTCCAGGTACTGAACCCGGCGACCGGGGAAGAGGTCGCCATCGTCGAGGCCGCCACCCCCGCCGACGTCGACGCCGCCGTCACCCGGGCCGCCGCCGCCCAGCGCGGCTGGGCCGCCGCCGCGCCCGCCGACCGCGCCCGTCTCCTGCGCCGCTTCGCCGCCGTCGTCGACGAACACGCCGAGGAACTGGCCCGGTTGGAGGTCACCGAGGCGGGACACACCATCGGCAACGCCCGCTGGGAGGCCGGAAACGTCCGCGACCTGCTCGAATTCTCCGCCGGGGGAGTGGAGCGCCTCAACGGGCGCCAGATCCCGGTGGCCGGCGGCCTCGACGTCACGATCCTCGAACCCCTCGGGGTCGTCGGCGTCATCGCCCCCTGGAACTTCCCCATGCCGACCGCCTTCTGGGCCACCGCTCCGGCCCTCGCCGCCGGCAACGCCGTGCTCCTCAAACCGGCCGAGACCACCCCGCTCACCGCGCTCCGCCTCGCCGAACTCGCCCTGGCGGCGGGCCTGCCCGAAGGGCTCTTCCAGGTCCTCCCCGGCACCGGCCCGGTCGCCGGGAACGCCCTCGTCGAACACCCCGGCGTCGCCAAGATCGTCTTCACCGGCTCCACCCGGGTCGGCAAGGCCATCATGGCCAAGTGCGCGGAACGGGTGAAGCGGGTCACCCTCGAACTCGGCGGCAAGAGCCCCAACATCGTCTTCGCCGACGCGGACCTCGACGCCGCGGCCGCCGCCGCCCCGATGTCCTTCCTCGACAACAGCGGCCAGGACTGCTGCGCCCGCACCCGCATCCTCGTCCAGCGGAGCGCGTACGACCGCTTCCTGGAGCTGCTCGCCCCCGCGATCGAGGAGATCGTCGTCGGCGACCCCTCCGACGAGCGCACCCAGATGGGCCCGCTCATCTCCCGCGCCCAGCTCGACCGCGTCCGCTCCTACGTCCCCGACGACCTCCCCGGCATCCGGGGCAAGGCCCCCGAGGGCCCCGGCTTCTGGTTCCCGCCGACCGTCCTCACCGGCCTGCCCGAGGACGCCCCCTGCGCCGTCGAGGAGATCTTCGGACCCGTCGCCGTCGTCCTCCCCTTCGAGGACGAGGCCGACGCGATCCGGCTCGCCAACGCCACCGAGTACGGCCTGTCCGGCTCGATCTGGACCCGGGACGTCGGCCGCGCCCTGCGCGTCTCCCGCGCCGTCCGCGCCGGCAACCTCTCCGTCAACTCCCACTCCAGCGTCCGCTACTGGACCCCGTTCGGCGGCTACCAGCAGTCCGGCCTCGGCCGCGAACTCGGCCCCGACGCCCTGACCGCCTTCACCGAAACCAAGAACGTCTTCATCAGCACGGAGGCCTGAACCGCATGACCACCGAAGAGATCATCTGCCGCCGCCTGGTCGGCCGCACCGCCGTCATCACCGGCGCCGGCAGCGGCATCGGCCTCGCCACCGCCCGCCGCCTCGCCTCCGAGGGCGCGAACGTCGTCTGCGGCGACATCGACGAGACCGCGGGCAAGGCCGCCGCCGAGGAGGTCGGCGGCACCTTCGTACGGGTCGACGTCACCGACCCCGAGCAGGTCGAGGCGCTGTTCAAGACGGCCTTCGACACCTACGGCTCCGTCGACATCGCCTTCAACAACGCCGGCATCTCGCCGCCCGACGACGACTCCATCCTCGAGACCGGCCTGGAGGCCTGGAAGCGCGTCCAAGACGTCAACCTCACCTCCGTCTACCTCTGCTGCAAGGCCGCCCTGCCCTACATGCGCCGCCAGGGCCGGGGCTCCATCATCAACACCGCCTCCTTCGTCGCGATCATGGGCGCCGCCACCAGCCAGATCTCCTACACCGCCTCCAAGGGCGGCGTGCTCGCCATGTCCCGGGAGCTGGGCGTCCAGTTCGCCCGCGAGGGCATCCGCGTCAACGCGCTGTGCCCCGGACCCGTCAACACCCCGCTCCTCCAGGAGCTGTTCGCCAAGGACCCCGAGCGGGCCGCGCGCCGCCTCGTCCACATCCCCGTCGGCCGCTTCGCCGAGGCCGACGAGATCGCCGCCGCCGTCGCCTTCCTCGCCAGCGACGACTCCTCCTTCGTCAACGCCACCGACTTCCTGGTGGACGGCGGCATCGCGGGCGCGTACGTGACGCCCCTCTAGCCGCCACCCCTCGGACAGCCGGGCGTCGCGAGGCGCCCGGCTGTCCGCGTACCCCCACCCGCACACCTCCACCCGCGTGCCCCACCCGCACACCTCCGTCCGCCCACCTCCAGGAGAGTGCCCGTGCACCGCCGATCCCGTACGGCCGCGGCCGTCGCCGCGCTCGCCCTCACCGCGACCGCCCTCGTCTCCGCCGCCCCGGCACAGGCGAAGCACCGCCCGTGCCCCACCCTGAGCGTCTCCACCGGCTGGTACGGCGACAACAAGGCCCGGCTCGACCGCCTGATAGCCGACCACTGCGCCGACGGGAGGAGGAAGGGGGAGAAGCCCCTCGCCGTCTTCGACTGGGACAACACCGTCATCAAGAACGACGTCGGCGACGCCACCCTGTACTGGCTCCTGCGCAACGACCGCGTCCGTCCGCCCCGGAACGACGACTGGTCCACCACCAGCCGCCACCTCACCCCCGCCGCCGCGACCGCCCTGCGCGCGGCCTGTCCCGCCGGCGGGCGCACCCTGCCCACCGCCACCGACGTCCGCTGCGCCGACGAGATCCGCTCCGTCTACACCGACGGCGCCACCACCGGCGGCGCGCCCGCCTTCGCCGGCTTCGACCACCGCCGCACGGAACCCCAGTACGCCTGGCTCGCCCAGCTCCTGCGCGGCTGGACCACCCGCGAGGTCGAGTCCTTCGCGGCCGCCGCCCGCGCCGAGAACCTCGCCGCCCCGCAGGGCGCCACCCAGCGGGTCGGCACCGCCCGCGTCACCGGCTGGATCCGCCACTACGACCAGCAGCGCGACCTGATCCACACGCTCCGGCGGGCCGGCTTCGACGTCTGGATCGTCTCCGCCTCGCCCGAACCCGTCGTCGACGTCTGGGCCCGGGGCATCGGGATCGACCCCGCGCACGCGATCGGCATCCGCAACACCACCGAGCGCGGCCGCCTCACCTCCCACTTCAAGGGCTGCGGCACCGTCCGGGACGGCGAGGACACGACGATCACCTACATCGACGGCAAGCGCTGCTGGATCAACCAGGAGATCCTCGGTCTCCGGGGCCCCGCCGCCGAACGCGTCCAGCCCGCCCCCCGCCGCCAGGTCCTCGCCGCCGGGGACTCCGACACCGACGTCTCCTTCCTGCGGGACGCCACGGGCCTGCGCCTGGTCCTCAACCGCAACAAGAACGAACTGATGTGCCGGGCGTACGAGAACGGCGACGGGCGCTGGCTCGTGAACCCCATGTTCATCGAGCCGAAGGCCCGCAAGGCCGCCCCGTACCCCTGCGCCACCACCGGCTACACGGCTGCCGACGGCACGGCGGGGCCGGTCCGCCGGGCCGACGGCAGCGTGATCCCGGACCAGGAGGACACGGTCCACTAGCCGCTAGAGGAAGGTGCGGCCCTCGCCCCGGTACGTGGGCACGGTCGCCGTGATCCGGTCGCCCTCGACCAGGTGCAGGCTCTCGAACCGCTCGCACAGCTCGCCGGCCTTCGCGTGCCGGAACCACACCTTGTCGCCGATCCGCAGGTCGTCGGCCGGCGAGCCGAGCAGCGGGGTCTGCACCTCGCCGGCCCCCTCCTGCGGGTCGTACCGCAGTCCCTCCGGCAGGTACGGCACGGGCAGCCGGTCCGGGCCCGCCGCCCCGGAGGCCGGGTAGCCGCCGCCGAGGACGGTCACCACGCCCATGCCCGGCCGCCGGACCACCGGCTGCGCGAAGAGCGCGGCCGGGCGCCCGCTGAAGGAGGTGTAGTTGTCGAAGAGGCGCGGCACGAAGAACCCCGAACCGGCGGCGATCTCCGTCACCGCGTCCTCGGCGGCCGTGTGCTGCACGCTGCCGGTGCCGCCGCCGTTCACGAACTCCAGGTCCGGCGCCACCGCCCGCACGGCCCGCACCACGGCCGCCCTGCGCTCCGCCAGCTCCCGGCGGGCGGCGGACTGCATCAGCCGGATCGCCCGGGACCGCAGCGGCCGGCCCGCGACCGCGTCCCCGACCCCCGCGACGTGCCCCTCGTACGCCATGATCCCGACCAGGCGGAAGCCCGGGCGGCGCACCACCGAGCGGGCCAGCTCCGCCAGCTGGGAGGGCTCCCGCAGCGGGGAACGGCGGGCGCCGACCCGGATCCGGCCGCCGAGCAGGCTCAGCGCCGTGTCCAGCTCCAGGCAGACCCGGACCTCCTCCGTGCCGCCCGCGCGGGAGGCGTCGATCAGGTCCAGCTGCGCCACGTCGTCCACCATCACGGTCACGGCGGCGGCCAGCTTCGGGTCCCGGGACAGTTCCCCGAACCCGGCGCGGTCCGCCGACGGGTACGCGAGGAGGACGTCCTCGAACCCGGCGCGCGCCAGCCACAGCGACTCGTCCAGCGTGAACGACATGATCCCGGCGAAGCCCTCCCGCGCCAGCGCCCGCTCCAGGAGCGCCCGGCACCGCACGGACTTGCTGGCGACCCGTATGGGCTTGCCCCCGGCCCGGCGCACGAGGTCCGCCGCGTTGGCGTCGAAGGCTTCGAGGTCGACGATCGCCACGGGCGCGTCGAGGTGAGCGGTGGCCCTGTCGTAACGGGCCCGGTCGCCGGCACGGGGAGTCATGGCCCGAGCTTGCCAGACAGGTTTACGGGTGGGTAGCCCCTGAGTTCCCGCCCGGCCGGGAACAGCCCGTAGAGTGACGGGCATTGTCGACACGAGCGGGAGACGGGGATGACCAGCGAGCACCGCCCCCCGTCCTCCCGCATCGCCGACCTCCTCCCGCCCCACCCCGACGCGCCCGTCGCCCCCGCCCGCCCGGGCCCCGGCGACCCCGCGGGCCGGCCGGAGGACGCCCCTGCCGGAACCCCGGCCACCCGCCCGGCGCGGGACGACACCGCCCGCCCGGTGACGGCCGCCGCTTCCGGGGCTCCCGGGGCCGTCCGTCCGGCGACGGCCGCCGCTTCCGGAGCTCCCGGGGTCGTCCGTCCGGCGACGGCCGCCACCTCCGGAGCTTCCGCCCCCGCCCGCCCGGCGACGGCCGGCGCCGACCCGCTCACCGTCGAGACGACGGCCCGCCTCCGGCCCGCCCGCTCCACGGCCCCCGCCTCGCCGCAGGGACGGCCCGGCCCGGCGCACCCGGCCCCCGCACCGCCGCAGGCGCCCCCGTCCCGTCCGGGGCCCGCGTCTCCCGCCCCGGTCCACCCGAGGCCGGGGCCGTCCGCGTCCCCGCAGTCCACCCCGCCCCGCCCGCCGTCCGGCCCGCTCGCCCCGCCGCAGGCACCTCCGCCCCGGCCGTCGTCCGCGCCTCCCGCGCCCGTACGGTCCGCACGCCCGGCCTCCGGCCCGCTCGCCCCGCCGCAGGCGACCCCGCCCCGGCCCCCGGCCGCGCCCTCCGTACCGCCGCAGGGACGGCCCGGCCCGGCGCACCCCGCACCGGCCCCGTCCGTCCCGCCGCAGGCGACCCCGCCCCGGCCCGCCACGCCCTCGCCGGGCCCGGTGCTCCCGGGCCCTCCGTCGTCCGGCCCGGCCCGGCCGGTGCCCCGGCCGTCCGCCCCGGCGCAGGCCGCCCCCGCGTACTTCACCCCCTCCTACGCCCGCGCCACCGTGCCACCCGAGGCGCCCGTCGAGATCACCACGCGGCTGCGGCCCGTACGGGACCGGAGGAGCGCCGGGCGGACGGCCGTGGTCGCCGCCTGCGCCGTGCTCGGGTTCGGGCTCATCGGCGGCGCCCTCGCCGGGGTGTGGCTGGCGGCCTCCGAGCCCGGCAAGCCCGCCGAACCCGCCGGGTACGCCGAGGCCCGGGAGCTCTGGCACAACGCCCCCGTCGACGTCCTCTTCCCCCGTACCCTCGCGGGCCCCGGCGCGGGCCCCGGCCCCGCCGCCCGCACCTGGACCCGGATCGTCGTCGCCCCGGACGCCGCCTGCTCGCCCGCCGCCCTCGCCGAGGGCCTGCTCGCCACCGTCGAGCCGCTCGGCTGCGAACGCGTCCTGCGCGCCACGTACACCGACGCCACCGCCAGCAGCGTGATCACCGTCGGCCTCGTCTTCACCCGCGCCGACGCGGCCGCCCAGCGCGCCCTCGGCCAGGGCCTCACCGCCCGCCTCGGCCAGGACGTCCCCCCGGCCCTCTCCGGCCCCTCCACCGTCGCCGCCCGCTTCGGCGACCGGCAGCGCGCGAGCTGGTGGACGAGCGCCCCCGCCGACCTGCCCGTCGTCGTCACCGCCGTCTCCGGCTTCGCCGACGGCCGGACCGTCGACGCCCCCCAGCCCGCCGACCGGGCCATGACCAAGGGCCGTACCGACGCCGTCGCCCAGTCCGGCCTCGGCCACGAGGCCAAGGGCATCACCGAGCACCTGGAGCGCCTGCTGCGCACGACCGCCACCGCGGCGGCGAAGGAGAAGACCCGGTGAACCGATCCGTCCGCCGGCCCGCGCGCGGCGGCGCGGCCGTCCTGCTCGCCGCCGCCTTCTCCGTCCTGCCCGCCACCACCGCGCCCGCGCACGCCGACACCATCCGGGCCCGGCAGTGGGGCCTCGAAGCCCTCCACACCGACGAGGCCTGGCGCACCACCCGGGGCGAGGGCGTCACCGTCGCCGTCCTCGACACCGGCGTCGACGCCGACCACCCCGACCTCGAAGGCTCCGTCCTGCCCGGACACGACCTCATCGGCTTCGGCGCCGAACGGGGCGACCGCGCCTGGGCCCGGCACGGCACCGCCATGGCCGGGATCATCGCCGGGCACGGCCACGGCCCCGACGACGGGAACGGCGTCCTCGGGATCGCCCCCGAGGCCGAGATCCTCCCCGTACGGGTCATCCTGGAGTCCTCCGACAAGGCCCGCGACAAGGCCCGCAAGAGCCGGGGCACCGCCCTCGCCGAGGGCATCCGCTGGGCCGCCGACCACGGCGCCGACGTCATCAACCTCTCCCTCGGCGACGACTCCGAGTCCGCCCACCCCGACGCGGGCGAGGACGCCGCCGTCCAGTACGCCCTGTCCAAGGGGGTCTCCGTCGTCGCCTCCGCCGGGAACGGCGGCGAGAAGGGCGACCACGTCTCGTACCCCGCCGCCTACCCCGGCGTCATCGCCGTCACGGCCGTCGACCGCTACGGGACCCGCGCCTCCTTCTCCACCCGCCGCTGGTACGCCACCGTCAGCGCCCCCGGCGTCGACATCGTCATCGCCGACCCCGACCGGCGCTACTACGAGGGCTGGGGCACCAGCGCCGCCGCCGCCTTCGTCTCCGGCGCCGTCGCCCTCGTCCGGGCCGCCCACCCCGACCTCACCCCGGCCCAGATCAAGACCCTGCTCATCGACACCGCGCGCAGCCGGCCGAAGGACGGCCGCAGCGACGCCAAGGGGTACGGGACGGTCGACCCGGCCGCGGCGATCGAGGCGGGCGCCCGGCTGAAGGGCGGCGACCCGAAGAACACCGCCACCGGTTACCGGGGCCGCTACTTCGGGCCCGGACCCGTCGCCGCCGCCGAGGAGCCCCGCTCCTTCGGCCTGCTCGCCCCGCTCCTCGGCGGCCTCGGCGCCCTGCTGCTGCTCACCGCCGTCGTGCTCCGGCGCGCCCACCGCACCGGCTGACACCCGGCGGGCCGGGCGCACCCGCCCGGCGGCTAGGCTCGGGGCGTGGCGCTCAAGAACATTCCGGACCCCGGTTTCTCCGAAGACGACGGCACCGCCGACCCGCGGCTCACCGAGGCCCTCGCGGCCTGGGCGCAGGACAGGACCGCCCACGGCCCCGTCCTCGAAGCCCTGCGCGACGCCCGGCTGCTCGTCCCCGTCGTCGCCGTCCTCGGCGAGGTCGAGACCGACGAGAACGGCCTGCGCCGCGAGAAGACCAGCGACATGGCGGTCCCCACCCTCACGGCCGGCGACCGGCGGGCCCTGCCCGCCTTCACCTCGACCGCCTCGCTCGCCCTCTGGGACCCGCAGGCCCGGCCCGTGGCCGTCCCGCTGCACCAGGCGCTCCAGGCGGTCGCGCACGAGAAGGCGGACACGCTCCTCCTCGACCTCGCGGGCCCCGTGCCGTACCAGGTCACCGGCCCGGCCCTGCTCGCCCTCGCCGAGGGCCGTACCAGCGCCGACCCGCTCGACGACCCCGCCGTACGGGAGGCGGTCCGGGCCGCCGTCGCCGCCGAGCCCGCCGTGCTCCGCGCCCACCTGGGCCCCGGCACCGCCGACGGCACCCTCGCGCTGGTCCTCGCCGGGGACGCGTCCCCCGCGGAGACCGCCCAGAGCGTGGCGCGCGCCCTGGCCGCCGACGAAACACTGAGGGCCCGCCTGGTGCGGGGCCTCGACCTGGCACTCCTGCCGGCCTCGGCCACGCCTCCGGGCGAGCCCTTCTACGTACGGAACGCGTAGGAGTACGGGGCCTAGCCGTACACCGGCCCGGTGGCTGTTGTCTTCCGGGGGACGACCCCCGTACCCCCGAGGTCGGGTCCTGGCCGTACACCGGCCCGGTGGCTGTTGTCTTCCGGGGGACGACCCCCGTACCCCCGAGGCCAGGTCCTAGCCGTACACCGGCCCCGTGTACTTCTCGCCCGGTCCCTGGCCCGGCTCGTCCGGGATCAGGGAGGCCTCGCGGAAGGCGAGCTGGAGGGACTTCAGGCCGTCCCGCAGGGGCGCCGCGTGGAAGGAGGAGACCTCCGTCGCGCCGGCGTCGAGCAGACCCGCGAGCGCGTGCACCAGCTTGCGGGCCTCGTCCAGGTCCTTGTGCTTGTCGCCCTCCTCGGTGAGCCCGAGCTTCACCGCGGCGGCGCTCATCAGGTTGACGGCGACGGTCACGATCACCTCGACCGCCGGGACCTCGGCGATGTCGCGGGTCATGGCTTCGAAGTCGGGGGTGTCGGAGGAGTCGGGGGACTCGTTCTGGGGCGTCTCGCTCATGCCCCACACGATATGCCGGTCCCCGGTTAGCGGAGACCGCCGGGTCCTGCTAACCTTGTGTAACGACCGGCTGGACACGTGTGTGCCCAGCCCACAAGTGGAGGCTCCGTACTCCCACCCGACCACCCTCAGGGGAGGCGGGTCACCGGTCAGGTGGCCCCCATCGTTCCGTACGGACGATGGAGCCGCCCGATGTGCGCCCCGCGGTTGACCGCGGCGGTGTTCCGGTATTTCCCTGGAGCCCCGCCTGTGTCCCGTCCGGGGCATTTTTCATGTACCGGCTCGGTTGGTCTCACTAAACAGACGTTGCGCGTCCGTCCGCCAGGCGGTCGCGTGGTGCTACCGAGGAGGATCCATCAGCGCCGAGCCCCGCATCAACGACAGGATTCGCGTTCCCGAGGTGCGACTTGTCGGACCCAGCGGCGAGCAGGTCGGGATTGTTCCGCTTGCCAAGGCCCTGGAGCTCGCACAGGAGTACGACCTCGACCTGGTCGAGGTCGCGGCGAACGCCCGTCCGCCCGTGTGCAAGCTCATGGACTACGGGAAGTTCAAGTACGAGTCGGCCATGAAGGCCCGTGAGGCGCGCAAGAACCAGGCGCACACGGTCATCAAGGAGATGAAGCTCCGGCCGAAGATCGACCCGCACGACTACGACACCAAGAAGGGTCACGTCGTCCGGTTCCTCAAGCAGGGCGACAAGGTCAAGATCACGATCATGTTCCGTGGTCGTGAGCAGTCCCGCCCCGAGCTCGGTTTCCGGCTGCTGCAGCGGCTGGCGTCGGACGTCGAGGAGCTTGGCTTCATCGAGTCCAACCCGAAGCAAGACGGCCGGAACATGATCATGGTTCTCGGTCCGCACAAGAAGAAGACCGAGGCCATGGCCGAGGCGCGTGAGGCCCAGGCCGCACGCAAGGCCGAGCGCCAGGGCGTCACCGCCGAGGAGACGTCCGAGGCTCCGGCACCCGAGGCCGAGGCCCCGGTCGCCGAGGCTCCGGCCGAGACCCCCGAGGCGTGACCCGAGGGGCTGCCACCCAGGCAGCCCCGGGCCCCGCCCGGACCCACCAAACGAAGAACTGACGCTCCCGGACGTCCGGTGCCCGCACCGGGGGGAGCGCCACTGACGAGGAGATACGGCGCGATGCCGAAGAACAAGACGCACTCCGGTGCCAAGAAGCGCTTCAAGGTCACCGGCTCCGGCAAGATCCTGCGCGAGCGCGCCGGCAAGCGCCACCTGCTCGAGCACAAGTCGTCCAAGCTGACCCGTCGCCTCACCGGCAACGCGGAGATGGCCCCGGGCGACGCGGCCAAGATCAAGAAGATGCTGGGCATCTGATCTGATCACCCGCCCTCGGCGACGAGGGCCACCGGCCAGGTCCGGGACCCATTCGTTTTTCGGGTCGTGTGAGTCCAACCACGACCCCGCTACAAGGAGTTAACAAGTGGCACGCGTCAAGCGGGCAGTCAACGCCCACAAGAAGCGCCGGGCGATCCTCGAGCAGGCCTCCGGCTACCGCGGTCAGCGTTCGCGCCTGTACCGCAAGGCCAAGGAGCAGGTCACCCACTCGCTGGTCTACAACTACAACGACCGCAAGAAGCGCAAGGGCGACTTCCGTCAGCTGTGGATCCAGCGCATCAACGCCGCTGCCCGCCTGAACGGCATGACGTACAACCGCCTCATCCAGGGTCTGAAGGCCGCCAACATTGAGGTGGACCGCAAGATCCTCGCCGAGCTGGCCGTCAACGACGCCAACGCGTTCGCCGCCCTGGTCGAGGTCGCGCAGAAGGCCCTCCCGGCCGACGTCAACGCCCCGAAGGCCGCCGCCTGATCTTCCAGGCCCGCAGTACTTCCGCCCGGACCCGCAGACGCCCACGCGCCTGCGGGTCCGGGTGCGTCGGCCCCCGAACCACCCGGCCCGCCGCCGTGCCCGCACCCGTGGCGCGCGCGTGACGCGTCCTCGTGTCCGCGTCCGGCCCCGTGCCGTATCCGGGCCGCGACCGTCCCGCGCCCGGCCCCCGCAGCCCCCCCGGCCCCGAAGAGAGAACCGCCGCACGCCATGGTCACCCCCGAGCTGATCTCCCCGCGTTCCCCGCGCGTCGTCGCCGCCCGGCGGCTCGCCAAGCGCAACTTCCGGGGCAAGGACCGCCTCTTCATCGCCGAGGGCCCCCAGGCCGTCCGCGAGGCCGTCGAGCACCGGGGGCCCGGCGGGGAGCCCACCCTCGTCGAGCTGTTCACCACCGTCGAGGCCGCCGAGCGGTACGACGCCATCGTGGACGCGGCCCGCGCCGCCGGGGCCCGCGTCCACCACGCCTCCGACGCCGTCCTCGCCGAGGTCTCCCAGACCGTCACCCCGCAGGGGCTCGTCGGCGTCTGCCGGTTCCTCGACTCGCCGTTCGAGGAGATCGTCGCGGCCCGCCCCAAGCTGGTCGCGGTCCTCGCGCACGTGCGCGACCCCGGGAACGCCGGCACCGTGCTGCGCTGCGCCGACGCGGCCGGCGCCGACGCGGTCGTCCTCACCGACGCCTCCGTCGACCTCTACAACCCCAAGTCCGTGCGCGCCTCGGTCGGTTCGCTCTTCCACCTGCCGGTGGCCGTCGGCGTCCCCGTCGAGCAGGCCGTCGCCGGACTCAAGGCGGCGGGCGTACGGATCCTCGCCGCCGACGGGGCGGGGCGCGACGACCTCGACGACGAGCTGGACGCCGGCACCATGGGCGGGCCCACCGCCTGGATCTTCGGCAACGAGGCCTGGGGGCTGCCCGAGGAGACCCGGGCCCTCGCCGACGCCGTCGTCCGCGTCCCGATCCACGGCAAGGCCGAGAGCCTCAACCTCGCCACCGCGGCCGCGGTCTGCCTGTACGCCTCCGCGCGCGCCCAGCGCCCCCGAACCTCTCCCTGAGGGACGCCCGGAAGGGCCCATTCCGCCCCGCCCGCCCAGTAGAGTGACGCACTCGGGGGCCCACTGCGCTACACGGAGGGGTGGGGACGGGGATGACGGCCGGCACGGACAGTCCCGCACAGGCACGGAGCGACCGACCGCACGCCCCGATCCCCCCCGCCGCCCCACCGGAGCCCCCACCCTCCACGGGCCCTGCCGGGCCCCAGAACCCCCCCGCCTCGACCGGCCCCGCCGACGCCACTGATCCAGCCGGATCCCCGGACCCTACGGCTTCCGCCACCCCTGCCGGGGCCACCGGTCCAGCCGGGTCCCCAGCACCCACCGGCCCCGCCGGAGCTCTGGATCCCGCCGCCTCCGCGAGCCTCACCGCCTCCGCCGATGCCACCGGCCCTGCCGGGTCCCCGGGCCCTACGGCTTCCACCGGCTCGGCCGGAGCCCCCAGCCCGACCGGCCCCGCCGGCCCCGCCGGAACGACCGGCCCGGCCGACCCCGCCGACTCCACCACCCCCGCCGACCCCGCCGACCCCGTCGGCTTCGCCGGGATCCACCCCGACGACCTCCCCGACGGTCTCGTCGTCGCCGACGCCACCGGCCGGGTCGTCTGCTTCAACGCCGCCGCCGCCCGCATCACCGCCGTCCCCGCCGACCGGGCCCTCGGCCTGCCACTCGACCGGGCGCTGCCCCTGGAGGACCTCAAGGGCCGTCGCTGGTGGGCGCTGACCGATCCGTACGGCGGACTCGCCACCCGGAGCGGACAGCCCGAGCGCAACCTGCTGCTCCCCGGTGGCCGCGAGGTCCTCGTCTCCGCCCGCTACGTCCGCGAGCACCCCACCGGCCCCGTCCGCCGGGTCGTCGTCTCCCTGCGCGGCACCGAGGCCCGCCGCCGCACCGAGCGCAGCCACGCCGAGCTCATCGCCACCGTCGCCCACGAGCTCCGCTCCCCGCTCACCTCCGTCAAGGGCTTCACCGCCACCCTCCTCCACAAGTGGGAGCGGTTCACCGACGAGCAGAAGCGGCTGATGCTGGAGACCGTCGACGCCGACGCCGGCCGCATCAAGCGGCTCATCGCCGAGCTCCTCGACATCTCCCGGATCGACTCCGGCCGCCTGGAGGTCCGCCGCCAGCCCGTCGACATCGCGGCGGCCGTCGGCCGGCACGTCCACGCCCACACCACCGGCGGCCAGTCCCCGGACCGCTTCTTCGTACGGATCAGGCCCCAGCTGCCCCCGCTCTGGGCCGATCCCGACAAGATCGACCAGATCCTCGGGAACCTCCTCGAAAATGCGGTGCGCCACGGCGAGGGAACCGTCACCATCGAGGTGGCACCCACCACGGCGGGCGACGACGGAGAAGAGGGGACGGAGGTCACCGTGAGCGACGAGGGCCCCGGCATCCCCGAGGAGTCCATGAGCCGCGTCTTCACCCGCTTCTGGCGGGGCAGCAAGCGCGGCGGCACCGGTCTCGGCCTCTACATCGTCAAGGGCGTCGTCGAGGCCCACGGCGGAACCATCACCGTCGGACGGGGCCCCCGCGGCGGGGCCGAGTTCCGATTTATCCTGCCCGTCGGCACCCCGGCCCACCTCCTCTGACGTCCCGCCCCGCGAGACCGGAGACGATCAGGAGCCGCCCGGCCCGCCCACGGGCTCATTCGCGTCCCCCCACCCCGTTAGACTCGACCTTTGGCACGTTTGCGCCCTTGACGTCGAGCGGGGCCGCCCAGCCAAGCCAACGGAAGCACGGGAAGAGATGTCCGCACCCAATAAGTCGTACGACCCGGTTGAGGTCGAGGCACTGAAACCGGAAGAGATCGAGCGTATGCGGGACGAGGCGCTCGCCGCCTTCGCCGCCGCGGACGATCTCGACGCGCTCGCGCACGCGAAGACCGCGCACACCGGTGGCACCTCGCCGCTGGCGCTCGCCAACCGCGAGATCGGCGCCCTGCCCCCGCAGGCCAAGGCCGCCGCGGGCAAGCTCGTGGGCCAGGCCCGCGGCGCCGTCTCCAAGGCGCTCGCCGCCCGCCAGACCGAGCTGGAGGCCGAGCGCGACGCCCGCGTCCTCGTCGAGGAGGCCGTCGACGTCACCCTGCCGTACGACCGCGTCCCGGCCGGCGCCCGCCACCCGCTGACCACCCTCATGGAGCGCGTCTCCGACGTCTTCGTCTCCATGGGGTACGAGGTCGCCGAGGGCCCCGAGGTCGAGGCGGAGTGGTTCAACTTCGACGCGCTCAACTTCGTCCCGGACCACCCGGCGCGCCAGATGCAGGACACCTTCTTCGTCGAGGGCCCCGAAGGCACCACGGGCGACGAGTCCGGCGTCGTGCTGCGCACCCACACCTCCCCGGTGCAGGCCCGCACGCTCATCGACCGGGAGCCCCCGGTCTACGTCGTGTGCCCCGGCCGCGTCTACCGCACCGACGAGCTCGACGCCACGCACACCCCGGTCTTCCACCAGATCGAGCTGCTCGCCGTCGACGAGGGCCTCACCATGGCGGACCTCAAGGGCACCCTCGACCACATGGTCCAGGCGCTCTTCGGCCCGGACATGAAGACCCGGCTGCGCCCGAACTTCTTCCCGTTCACCGAGCCGTCCGCCGAGATGGACATGCTCTGCTACGTCTGCCGCGGCGAGTCCGTCGGCAACCCGGACCGGCCCTGCCGCACCTGCGGCAGCGAGGGCTGGATCGAGCTCGGCGGCTGCGGCATGGTCAACCCGAAGGTGCTCGTCGCCTGCGGCGTGGACCCCGAGAAGTACAGCGGATTCGCCTTCGGGTTCGGCATCGAGCGGATGCTGATGTTCCGCCACAACGTCGAAGACATGCGAGACATGGTCGAGGGTGACGTCCGGTTCACCCGGCCGTTCGGGATGGAGATCTGATGCGGGTCCCGCTTTCTTGGCTGCGGGAGTACGTCGACCTGCCGGCGACGGAGACCGGCCGCGACGTCCAGGCCAAACTCATTTCGGCGGGCCTCGAGGTCGAGACCGTCGAGCAGCTCGGCGCCGGCCTGACCGGCCCGCTGGTGGTCGGCAGGGTCCTCACCATCGAGGAGCTGACGGAGTTCAAGAAGCCCATCCGCTTCTGCACCGTCGACGTCGGGCAGGCCAACGGCACCGGTGAGCCCCAGGAGATCATCTGCGGCGCCCGGAACTTCGCCGAGGGCGACAAGGTCGTCGTGGCCCTGCCCGGCGCCGTGCTCCCCGGCGACTTCCGGATCGCCGAGCGCAAGACGTACGGCCGCGTCTCCCGGGGCATGATCTGCTCCGGCGACGAGCTCGGCATGGGCGACGACGGCTCGCACGGCATCATCGTGCTGCCGCCGGAGCACGAGGTCGGCACCGACGCCACGGTCCTCCTGGAGCTGTTCGACGAGGTCCTCGACATCGCCGTCACCCCGGACCGCGGCTACTGCCTCTCGGTGCGCGGCGTCGCCCGCGAGACGGCCACCGCCTACGGCCTGCCGCTGCGCGACCCGGCGCTGCTCGACGTGCCCGCGCCGAACTCGTACGGTTACCCGGTCCAGATCACCGACCCGATCGGCTGCGACCGCTTCACCGCGCGCACCGTCGTCGGCCTGGCGCCCGAGGCCCGCTCCCCGATCTGGCTCCAGCGCCGCCTCCAGAAGGCCGGAATGCGCCCGATCTCGCTGGCCGTGGACGTCACCAACTACGTGATGCTGGAGCTCGGCCAGCCGCTGCACGCCTACGACCGCAACCGGCTCGACGGCCCCATCGGGGTCCGCCGCGCCGAGGCCGGCGAGAAGATCACCACCCTCGACGGCACCGTGCGCGTCCTGGACGCCGCGGACCTGGTCATCACCGACAACCGCGGCCCGATCGGCATCGCGGGCGTCATGGGCGGCGCCAACACGGAGATCGCCGACCCGGTCACCGACCCGGAGACCGGCGTCGTCACCGGCACCTCCGAGGTCGTCGTCGAGGCCGCGCACTTCGACCCGATCTCGATCGCCCGCACGGCCCGCCGCCACAAGCTGGCCTCCGAGGCGTCCAAGCGCTTCGAGCGCGGCGTCGACCCGCAGGCCGCCGCCGCTGCCGCGCAGCGCACCGTCGACCTGCTCGTGCTGCTCGCGGGCGGCACGGCCGAGGCCGGCGTCACCGAGGTCGTCGCCCCGTCCGCGCCCCGGACGATCGTCATCCCGGCGGACCACCCGGACAAGGTCGCGGGCGTCGCCTACGGCCGCGAGACCGTCGTCCGCCGCCTCCAGGAGGTCGGCTGCGACGTCTACGGGCAGGACGAGCTGATCGTCACCGTCCCCTCGTGGCGGCCCGACCTCAACGAGCCGAACGACCTGGCCGAAGAGGTCATCCGGCTGGAGGGCTACGAGAACCTGCCCTCCACGCTGCCCAAGCCCCCGGCCGGCCGCGGGCTCACCGAGCGCCAGCGCGTCCACCGCCGGGTGGGCCGCGCCCTGGCCGGCGCCGGCTACGTCGAGGCGCTGAACTACCCGTTCATCGGCGAGCAGGCCCTCGACAACCTCGGGCTCGACGCGGACGACGCCCGTCGCCGCCTGGTGAAGCTGGTCAACCCGCTCTCGGACGAGGAGCCCGCGCTCCGTACGACGCTGCTCCCGGGCCTGCTCGGGACGCTGCGTCGCAACGACAGCCGGGGCGGCCACGACCTGGCCCTCTTCGAGACCGGCCTGGTCTTCCTGGCCGGGGAGCGGCCGGGCGTCGCCGTCCGCCTCGGCGTCGACCGGCGCCCCACGGACGAGGAGATCGCCGAGGTCAACGCGGCCCTGCCCGCGCAGCCCCGGCACGCCGCCGTCGTCCTCGCCGGTGCGCGCGAGCAGGCCGGCTGGTGGGGGAAGGGCCGCCCGTCCGACTGGGCGGACGCGGTCGAGGCCGCCCGCACGGTCGCCCGCGAGGCCGGCGCCGAACTGATCGTGCGCCAGGGCCAGTACGGCCCCTGGCACCCGGGCCGCTGCGCCGAGCTGCTGGTCGTCGTCGACGGCGAGGAGCGCACGGCGGGTTACGCGGGCGAGCTGCACCCGCGCGTGGTGAAGTCCTTCGGCCTGCCGGCCCGGACCAGCGCGATGGAGCTCGACCTCGACCTGGTCGAGGCGGCGTCCGGGGGCCCCCTCAAGGCCCCCCGGATCTCCTCCTTCCCGGTCGCCACCCAGGACGTCGCCCTGGTCGTGGCCGCCGGCGTCCCGGCCGCCGAGGTCGAGGCCGCCCTCCGCGAGGGCGCGGGTGAACTCCTGGAGTCCATCCGGCTGTTCGACGTCTACACCGGCGACCAGCTCGACGAGGGCACCAAGTCCCTCGCCTACGCCCTCAAGTTCCGCGCCCCGGACCGCACCCTGACGGTCGACGAGGCCACCGCGGCCCGCGACGCGGCCGTCACCCTGGCATCCACCCGCACGGGCGCCACCCTGCGCGGCGCCTGACCTCGCGACGGCACCCAGCGGCACCGGGAGGGCCGCCCCGGAAGAACTCTTCCCGGGGCGGCCCTTCGCCGTTTCCCGGAGCCGCCGACATCTGCTGTGTAAGAGCAGCGCTCCGTTCCCGAAGTGCGCACACCTTCACGAGAATCGTGTGTCCGTGCCGATGGCGCGGCCCTGGCGCAGCGCGGCGCGCCGGGGGTGGTCACTCCTTCGGGTGAGATCGTTCTGGGGTGTTCCGTAGGGGTGGGCGCGGTCGGGAGAATCGACGCGGCCGCAGGGGCGGACCTGCGTGTCGCAGGGCCTTCGGGCACTGTCGGGGCTCGGGAAGGGCCGTGCATGATCCGTACGAGGTCGTTGGACTCCGATGGCTCCCGGCTCCGCCGGCTGGCCCCGCTCGCTCTTCCCGCCGCCTGGGGCGCGGTGGCCGTGGCGTGGAAGTTCGCCTGCCCGCCGGCCAGGGAGCCGGGGCTGCCGATACGGATCGCCACCAGCGTCGTCTTCCTCTCCGTCGGCATCGGTCTCGTCCTCGGCGTCCGGCGCGGGCTCGCCCAGGAGCTGGCGCGGGCCCGGGCCGTCGCGGCCGCCGCCCAGCGGGTGCTGCTGCGGCCGCCGCCGGGCCGGCTCGAAGGACTGACCCTGGCCGCCGGGCAGCTCTCCGCCTCCCGGGGCGCGTCCGTCGGCGGGGACCTGTACGAGGCGGTGGCCACCCCCTACGGGGTGCGGATCGTCATCGGGGACGTCCGGGGCCACGGGCTCGCCGCGCTCGGCGCCGTGGTCGCGGTGCTCGGCAGCTTCCGCGAGGCCGCCCACGACGAGCCCGAACTCGCCGGAGTGCTGCGGCGGTTGGAGCGGGCCCTGGAGCGGCACCTGCGGGAGCGGGCCCGGGACGAGCACCCGGCGCGGGCCGGGACGGACCCCGAACACCCGGCGGCGGAGGAGTTCGTGACCCTGCTGCTCCTGGAGGTCGCGCCCGACGGGCGGCTCTCCGTGTTCAACTGCGGTCACCCCGGCCCGTACCGCCTCGGCCGGGAGCCGGAGCGGCTGCCCGTGGGGGACCCGCTGCCCCCGCTCGGCGTGCTGCCGCTGCCCGCCGGCCTCGCGCCGTACACCGCGGCCCGGCTGCTGCCCGGCGAGACCCTCGTCCTGCACACCGACGGCGCGGAGGAGGCCCGGGACCACCGGGGCCGGTTCTTCGCCCTCGACGCCGCCCTGGCCGGGCCGCCCGGCGAGGCGCCCGCGGCCCTCGTCCGCCGGGTCCACGCGGAGCTGCTGCACCACACGGGCGGCCGGCTCGCCGACGACGTCGCGCTCCTCGTCGTACGGAACGACCGTGCCAGGGTGCCGGCGCAGCCCGCCGAACCCGGGCTGCGCCGCCCCCGGCCCGCCCCCTCCTCCCACTGCTGAGCGGAGGGGGACGGGACCGGCGCCGCCCGCCCCGCCACGGAGTGTCGGGCAGATCAGCGGGGCGGGCGACGCGGACCGGGCGGCCGCACTGTACGAGGGGGAGCCGGCGGCCCGGTCGTCGCCTTGCGGCGAGAAGCACAGTCAACCGGGGGCGGGACGGGCGCGGCAGAGCACGCGGGCCGGGAGAACGGGTGCTTCGTTCACACCCCGTGCGAAATCCCCGTGCCGGACCCGTGCCGGACCCGTGCCGGACCCCGTGCCCGACCCCGTGCCGCACTCCGCGCGGGACCTCCCGCGCGTACACCCCGTGCCCGCGATTCCCCCCTACGGGGCCACTCCCGCCACTTCGCCCCGTACGAAATCGGCCACCGCTACGCTGAGTTCACCGAGCGGACCGGAGCGGCCATGCAGCCCAACACCTTGCTCGACGCCCTGCTCGACGAAGCGGGCGTCTCGCACGCCGGCCTCGCCACCCGGGTGAACCGGGCGGGCCGGGCCAGGGGACTCGCCCTGCGCTACGAACACACCGCCGTGGCCCGCTGGTTGAAGGGCCAGCGGCCGCGCGGCCAGGTGCCCGACCTGATCTGCGAGGTGCTCGCCGCCCGGCTGCACCGGCAGGTGACCCTGGACGACATCGGCCTCGGCGTCCCGGGCGGCCCGGCCCCGGCGGCCGGTTCGCCGCTCTCCGGCTTCGTGGAGCGGGCGGCCGCCCTCTGGCGCTCCGACGAGCAGCAGCGGCCGCACATCGTCGCCGCACCCGCCCTGACCGGCACCCCCGCCGTGATGCCCGTGTGGGAGTGGGAGAACCCGCCGGAGGACGTGGACGTCTCCCGTACCGGCAGGACCGCCGTCTCGGCGGCCGACATCGACGTCCTGGTCGCCGCCCGGTCCCACTACGAGCAGATGTACCGCAAGGCCGGCGGCGTCGCGACCCGGGCCCGGATCGTCGGCTTCCTCACCGCCGAGACGGCGCCGCTGCTCCGGGGCACGTACGGCGACGCCCTCGGCCGGCGGCTGCACCGCGCCGCCGGCGGCCTGGTGGCGGTGGCCGGGATCTGCGCCTACGACGCCGACGCGCACGGCCTGGCCCAGCGCTACTTCCACCAGGCGCTGCGGCTCGCGAAGGCGAGCGGGGACCGGGGCCTCGGCGCGTACGTGATCGCGCTCCTCGTCAACCAGTCGCTGTTCACGGGGGAGTACCGGCAGGCGGTGGCGTTCGCGGAGGCGGCGCTGCGGGCGGCGGGGCCCGGGATCACCCCGGCGCTCGCCGCCGACCTGACGGCGATGCAGGCGAAGGCGTACGCGCACCTGGGCGACGGCGCGACCGCCCTCGCCTGCATCCGGCGGGCCGAGGCGGCGGCGGAGCGGATCAGTCCGGGCGACGAGCCCGCCGAGACGGGCTACGTGCAGCCGGGGCTCGTCAACGTGCAGATCGCGGAGGCCCTCCTCGGTCTGGGCGACCTTCCGGCGGCCCACGAGCACGCCACGGCGGCGGTCGGCGCCCCCTCGCACGACCGGGGGCGGGTGCACCGGCTCGCCATGCTGTGCCAGGTCCAGCTGCGGCGGGGGGAGGCCGACGGGGCGGCGCACACGGCCGTGGAGATGACGGAGCTGGCGCGCGGAATGGAGTCGCGGAGGCTGCGGGACCGGCTGCGGGAGGTCCGGGAACACCTCCTGGCGAGCGGCGCGCAGGACGCGCGGGAGGCGGTGGCCCTCATCGACGGGGCGCTGCGCGTCCCCCTCTGACGCCCCTCCGGCCTTCCGTCCCTTCGCCCCGCCCCTTTTCAGTCTTCTCCGGTCCTATCTGATCCCCTTCGGACCCTCAACTGCTGCGATATTGCCACCGAACAAGCTCCGACCAGTCGGAAGGTGGCAAGAACGTGCAGTGGACGAAACGGAGCGAACGCTCCGTCTATGAGAACCGTTGGTTCCGAGTGAACCTCGCGGACGTCGAACTCCCGGACGGCCGCCACCTGGACCACTACCTGATCCGGCTCCGTCCGGTCGCCGTCGCGACCGCCGTCAACGAGGCCGACGAAGTCCTGATGCTCTGGCGCCACCGCTTCATCACCGACAGCTGGGGCTGGGAACTGGCCGCCGGCGTGGTCGAGGACGGCGAGGACGTCGAGTCCGCCGCCGCCCGCGAGATGGAGGAGGAGACCGGCTGGCGGCCGGGGCCGCTGCGCCACCTCCTCACCGTCGAGCCCTCCAACGGCCTCACCGACGCCCGCCACCACCTCTACTGGGCGGAGCGGGCCACCTACACCGGGCCGCCCGAGGACGCGTTCGAGTCCTCGCGGCGGGCCTGGGTCCCGCTGAAACAGGTCCCCGACATGATCGCCCGGGGCGAGGTCCCGGCCGCCAACATGGCTGCCGGGCTGCTGATGCTCCACCATCTGCGCCTCGGCTGAGCCGGGCCCGGGGAAAGGCCGGACGGCCCGTACCTGTGCGGGAGTACGGGCCGTCCGGGTGGTGCGGAGAGTGGTCGTGAAGCCCCGGCGGGAAGCCGCCGGGAGCGGAGGGAGGCGTCAGGAGTACGGGTAGAAGCCCCAGCCCGTCTTCCGGCCGAGCCGGCCCGCGTCCACCATGCGCTGGAGCAGCGGGGGAGCGGCGTACAGCGGCTCCTTGAACTCCGAGTACATCGAGTCGGCGATCGAGGCGATCGTGTCCAGGCCGATCAGGTCGGACAGCTTCAGCGGGCCCATCGGGTGGGCGCAGCCGAACTCCATGCCGTTGTCGATGTCCTCGCGGCTCGCGATGCCCGACTCGAACATCCGGATCGCGGAGAGCAGGTACGGCACGAGCAGCGCGTTCACCACGAAGCCGGAGCGGTCCTGGGCGCGGATCGCGTGCTTGCCGAGCGTCTTCTCGGCGAAGGCCTGCGCCCGGCTGATCGTGCCCTCGGAGGTGGTGAGGGCCGGGATCAGCTCGACGAGCTTCTGCACCGGGGCCGGGTTGAAGAAGTGGATGCCGACGACCTGGTCGGGGCGGGAGGTCGCCACGGCCAGCTTCACCAGCGGGATGGAGGAGGTGTTCGAGGCCAGGATGGCGTCCGGCCGGGTCATCACCTGGTCGAGGACCTGGAAGATCTCGGTCTTGACCTGCTCGTTCTCCACCACGGCCTCGATGACGAGGTCGCGGTCGGCGAACTCGCCCAGGTCGGTGGTGAAGCTGAGGCGCGCGAGCGTCGCGTCCCGCTCCTCCTCGCTGATCTTGCCGCGCTCGGCGGCCTTCGCCAGCGAGTTGTAGAGCCGCGTGCGGCCGATCTCCAGCGCCTCGCCGGTGGTCTCGGCCACCTTTACCTCGAGCCCGCTCCGGGCACACACCTCCGCGATGCCCGCGCCCATCTGGCCGCAGCCCACCACTCCGACGCGCTCAATGTCGGCCATGGAGTCCGTCACCTCGTGCCTTTCGCTCTTCTGCCGGCGGCGGGCCCGTGTGATTCCGGTGCGTCCGCCTCGATCCCCCGACGTTACCGCTCATTAACCGATGATCGATCGTCCGGGGGAGTGGGCATTCTCCAGGTGAGTGTGACGTATCCGACAAAGGAGGGGTACAAGTGCGGCCTATCGGCAGAAGAGGGTTCGTGGTCGGCACCACCGGGGCGGCGCTCGCCGTGACGGGAACGACAGGCACGACGGCGGTGACCGGAGCGGCCCACGCGGGCGCGGAGGCGGGCGGGGCACCCGAAGTGCGGAGCCAGGCGCGAGGGCGGCCCGGGAGGCCCCGCCGCCGGGAGTTCCGCGGCGTGTGGGTGGCGACGGTCAACAACATCGACTGGCCCTCCAAGCCCGGCCTCACCGCCGGGCAGCAGCGCTCCGAGCTCCTCGTCCACCTCGACAGGGCAGCCGAGCGGCGGCTCAACGCCGTGGTCCTCCAGGTCCGGCCGACCGCCGACGCCCTGTGGCCCTCGCCGTACGAACCGTGGGCGGAGTGCCTGACCGGCGTCCAGGGGCGCGACCCCGGCTGGGACCCGCTGGGCACGGCCGTCGCCGAGGCCCACGCGCGGGACCTCCAGCTGCACGCCTGGTTCAACCCGTACCGGGTGGCGAACCACACCGACCCGGCCCGGCTGGTCGCCTCCCACCCGGCGCGGCGGCACCCGGAGTGGGTGCTGCCCCACGGCGGGAAGCTGTACTACGACCCCGGCCTTCCCGAGGTCCGGCGCTTCGTCCAGGACGCCATGCTGGACGCGGTCCGCCGCTACGACGTCGACGCCGTGCACTGGGACGACTACTTCTATCCGTACCCGGTCGCCGGGCAGGTCTTCGCGGACGACGGGACGTACGCGCGCCACGGCGGCGACTTCCCCGACAAGGCGTCCTGGCGGCGGCACAACACCGATCTGCTGGTCTCCGAGATGTCCGCCCGGATCAAGGCCGCCAAGCCGGGGGTGGCCTTCGGGGTGAGCCCCTTCGGGGTCTGGCGGAACGCCGCCACCGACCCGGAGGGCTCGGACACCACGGCCGGTGTCCAGACCTACGACGACCTGTACGCCGACACCCGGAAGTGGGTGCGGGAGGGCTGGCTCGACCACATCGTGCCGCAGCTGTACTGGAACATCGGCCTGCCCGCGGCCGACTACGCCAAGCTGCTGCCCTGGTGGGACGAGACGGTACGGGGGACCGGCGTCGGCCTCTACGTCGGCGAGGCGCTCCACAAGGCCGGCGACCCCGCCCAGCCCGCCGCCTGGCAGGACCCGGGGGAACTCTCGCGCCACCTGGACCTCGCCAAGGGGTACGCCGGGGTCGGCGGGCACTGCTTCTTCTCGGCGAAGGAGGTCGCGCGGGACCGGATCGGGGCGATGGCCGAGGTGGTGGCCGACCACTACCCGACCAGGGTCCGTCCACCGGGGTGACGGCCTCTCGGCCGGTTCCCGTTCCTCGGCCGGGTCCCGTTCTTCGGCGGGTCCCAGCACCTCGGCCGGTCCTCGTTCCCCAGCCGGTCCCAGCCCCTCGGCCGGTCCCCGTTCCTCAGCCGGTTCCCGCCTCCGGGTGGTGACGCACGACGGTGTCGGGGCCCGGTGACATCAGGGCCTCGTGTCCGTCGTCGTCGAACTTCACGCGGTACGGGGGAGTGCCGTTCTCCCCCAGTACCTGAAGGACCTCGGCCGTACGGTCGTGGTGGCCGACGGTCCGTCCGTGCACCAGCAGTTTGTCGCCCACGCTCGCCTGCATCGGGGTGACCTCCTCGCGATCCGGCCCGTGCCGGTTCTTCGCTCTTCGGAGCCTCTGCTTGTCATTGTGACCCTTTTCGTCCGCTTCCGTCGCGCGGGACCTCCCCGGTCGCCGGGGGGCGGGTCACGACTTCGAGCGCTGGGTGACCGCGATGCAGACCAGGACCGCGACCGCCGCGACGGGGGCGGCCGGGGACAGGGTTTCGCCGAGGAGGGTGACCGACCAGACGAGGGTGAGGAGCGGCTGGGCGAGCTGGAGCTGGCTGGCCTTGGGGATGCCGATCGCGGCCATGCCCCGGTACCAGACGTACAGGCCGAAGAAGGTCGAACCGGCGGCGACCCACAGCAGTCCGACGACGCCGTGGGCGGTGAGGTGGACCGGCTCCAGGGACAGGGCGACGGCCGAGGCGACCAGCATCAGCGGCAGGCAGAGGATCAGGGCCCAGCCGATGACCTGCCAGCCCGGCATCAGCCCGGCGAGCCGGCCGCCCTCGGTGTAGCCGGCCGCGCACACGAGCAGCGCCCCGAAGAGGTACAGGTCGCCGGTGGAGAGCGCCCCGCCGCTCTCCGCGAGCGTGAAGCCGAGCACCACCACGGCGCCGGAGACGGCGGCGATCCAGAAGGTGCGGGAGGGGCGCCGGCCCGTCCGCAGGGCGGCGAAGGCCGCCGTGGTCAGCGGCAGGAGGCCCACCACCACGGCGGCGTGGGAGGTGGTGGAGGTCTGGAGCGCCAGGCTGGTCAGGAGCGGGAAGCCGATGACGACCCCGCCGCCGACCACCGCGAGCCCCGCCCAGTGGCGCCGCTCCGGCAGCGGCACCCGGCCGACGAGCAGGAAGACGCCGGCGACGAGCGCGGCGAGGGTGGAGCGCACGGCCACCAGCGACCAGGGTCCGAAGCTCTCCAGGCCCCAGACGGTCGACGGGAAGGTGAGCGAGAACGCGACGACGCCGAGCCCGGCGAGCAGGGTCCCACGGGTGCGGGGGTCGGGCGCGGGGGTCCGGTGGGTGCTCGCGGTGCCGGTGGTGCCAGGGGTGCTGGGGCTGCCGGAGGTACTGGCGGTGCCGAGGGCCTGGCGGGCGGCCGTGGTTCCGTTGGCACCCGGAGCTCGGCGGCCGGTCGTGGCTCCAGCGGCTTCGGTAGCCCGGCGGGCGGTCGCGCCTCCCGCAGGGCCGGGGGCCGGGTGAACGGGCGCGGCGCCCGCGACCCGGCAGGTGTCCGTGGCTTCGGTGATCCCCGGGACCGGGGCACCCGGCGCCCCGGCGGCCCCCAGGACCGAAGGAACCGAAGGAGTCGACGTCCAGGTGGCCCCGGAGACCGAGGGCCCCGGGGCTCCGCCGGCCCTCAGGGCCGAGGCAGTCGGCGCCCCGGCGGCCCCCGGCGCCGAAGGGTCCGACGCTCCGGCGCTGCCGCCCCCCGAGGTGGTGACCGCTATCGCGTCAGCAGTAGTAGCGCTATCGTATGTCCTCATGCATGAGCGTAGCAGTGTCGCGGAACTGGTGAAATCCCTGAGGGCAGAGCTCGACCGCTACTCTCCCGGTGGAAAGCTGCCGTCGAGCCGGGCCCTCGTCGAGCGCTACCGCGTCTCCCCGGTCACCGTCACCCGCGCCCTCGCCCAGCTCGCCGCCGAAGGGCTCGTCGTCACCCGCCCCGGCGCCGGCGCCTTCCGCGCGGAACCCCGTACCCCCACGCCGGTCACCGGCGACACCTCCTGGCAGGAGGTCGCCCTCAGCGCCGACACCGCCACCGAACTCGTGCCCCGGGCCGTCGACGCCTCCGGCGTCCTCGTCACGCTCGCCGCGCCGCCGCCCGGCACGATCGAGTTCAACGGCGGCTACCTCCACCCCTCCCTCCAGCCCGAACGGGCCCTCGCCGCCGCCCTCGCCCGGGCCGGCCGACGTCCCGGCGCCTGGGGCAGGCCGCCCATCGACGGCCTGCCGGAGCTGCGCGAATGGTTCGCCCGCGAGATCGGCGGCAGCGTCACGGCGGCCGAGATCCTCGTCACCGCCGGGGGCCAGTCCGCGATCACCACCGCCCTGCGCGCCCTCGCCCCGCCCGGCACCCCCGTCCTCGTCGAGTCCCCCACCTACCCGGGGATGCTCGCCGTCGCCCGCGCCTCGGGCCTCCGGCCCGTCCCCGTGCCCGTCGACGCCGGGGGAGTCCGCCCCGACCTCCTCGAAGCCGCCTTCCGCGCCACCGGGGCCCGCGTCCTCGTCTGCCAGCCGCTCTTCCAGAACCCCACGGGCGTCGTCCTCGGACCGGAGCGGCGCCGGGAGGTCGTCCGGATCGCCCGCGCCGCCGGGGCCTTCGTCGTCGAGGACGACTTCGCCCGCCGCCTCGTGCACGAGGACGCCCCGCCGCTCCCCGAGCCCCTCGCCGCCGAGGACCCGGACGGCGTCGTCGTCCACGTCCGCTCCCTCACCAAGCCCACCTCTGCCAGCCTCCGCGTCGGCGCCCTCGCCGCCCGCGGCCCCGTCCTGGAACGGCTGCGCGCCATCCAGGTCGTGGACAGCTTCTTCGTCCCCCGCCCCCTCCAGGAGGCCGCGCTCGAACTCGTCGGCTCCCCGGCCTGGCCCCGCCACCTCCGCGCCGTCTCGCAGGAGCTCAAGGCCCGCCGGGACGCCATGACCGGCGCCCTCGCCCGCCACCTCCCCGAACTCGCCCTGTCCCACGTCCCCTCCGGCGGCTACCACCTCTGGCCGCGCCTCCCCGACGCCCTGCCCGAGGCCTCCCTCCACGCCACCGCCCTGCGCACCGGGGTCGCCGTGGCCCCCGGCCGCCCCTATTTCTGCGCCGAACCCCCCGCCGGCCACATCCGGCTGAGTTTCGCGGGTGTCGCGGGCCCCACGGAGATCGCGGAGGGCGTGCGCCGCCTGCGGACGGCGGTGGACGAGCTCACCGGCCGGCATCCGGGACCGGGCCGTACGGAAGCCCCGCCCGCCCCCGACCCGGCAACGGCCCCGGGCAAATCCGCCTGACAACACCCCGTACTCCTGAAAGCCTGCGTCCATGAGCGACAGCACCGTCCCGGAAGGCCCCGTCATGCACGGGGCGTACGAGATATCGGCCGACCCCGCCCGGATCGACGCCGCCCGCGTCCACCACTGGATCTCCACCGACTCCTACTGGGCCCCGGGCCGACCTCGGGAGAAGCAGGACCGGGCCATCGCGGGCTCGCTCAACGTCGGCGCCTACCACCGCGAGACCGGCGAGATGGGCGCCTACGCGCGCGTCGTCACCGACTACGCCACCTTCGCCTGGCTCTGCGACGTCTACGTCGACCGCCCGGCCCGGGGCACCGGCCTCGGCACCGCGCTCGTCACCGCCGTCCGGGACCTCCTGGAGCCGTACGGGCTGAGCCGGATCATGCTCGCCACCGCCGACGCGCACGGCGTGTACGCGAAGGTGGGTTTCGCGCCACTACGAAATCCGGACAAGTGGATGGCTCTCGGGCGGCAGTGAGCCGAGCCCCCTCCGCCCCCGCGAAACGACCCCTTGACCAGCGGCGCCACCGGCCTCACGATCGCGGCCATGGGTCTTAGGGTGACGCTCGTCACGGCGGCACGCAGCTCCTCCCTGCTCGCCGAACGGTTCGACGACGACCGGCCGCTCGACGAGGCCGGCTGGTACGAGGTGCAGCAGGCCGCGCCCGCGCTCATCCCGCTCGGCGCGGCCGAACTGCGCTACTGCTCCCCGACCCCGCGCAGCCGCGCCACCGGCACCGCCCTCGGCTACGCGCCCCTCGCCCAGCCCGCGCTGCGCGACTGCGACATGGGGCGCTGGCGCGGCCTGACCCTCGCCGAGGTCGCCGCCCTCGAACCGGCCGCCGTCGACGCCTGGCTCACCGACGCCCGCACCGCCCCGCACGGCGGCGAACCCCTCCTCGCCTTCATCGCCCGGATCGGAGGCTGGCTCGACACCCGCCCCGCCGAGGACGGCGCCATCGTCGCCGTCGCCGAACCCTCCGTCGTACGGGCCGCCCTCGTGTACGCCCTGAAGGCGCATCCCGCCACGTACTGGAACGTCGACGTCCGCCCCCTCTCCACCGTCACCCTCACCGGCCGCCCCGGCCTCTGGCACCTCCAGCTCGGCGCGGCCCTGCGCTGACCGGCCCGCGCCACCGGGGACAGGCCGGGGACGAGGCGGGGACGGGGCGGGGCGGGGACGAGGCGAGGGCGGGGCGGCCCGGCCCCACGACCGGCTAGCCTGAACCCACGATGAACCGTTTGAGCACGTCATGGGGCGCCTTCGCGCTGACCCGCCACCCCGAGGACCCGCGCGACCCGCTGCGCGCCTGGGACGCGTCCGACGAGTACCTCCTGGGGCACCTGGCCGAGACCGGCACCGACCTCTCCGGCACCGTCGCCGTCCTCGGCGACCGCTGGGGCGCCCTCGTCACCGCCCTCCAGGCGGCGGGCACCGGCACCCTCGTCCAGATCACCGACTCGTACCTCGGCGGGCGGGCCACCCGGACCAACCTCGCCCGCGCCGGCGCCGCCCCGGACGCCGTCCGGCTGCTCACCACCCAGGACCCGCCGCCCGAGCGGATCGACGTGCTCCTCGTCCGCGTCCCCAAGAGCCTCGCGCTCCTGGAGGACCAGCTGCACCGCCTCGCCCCCGCCGTCCACGAGGACACCGTGATCGTCGGCACCGGCATGGTCAAGGAGATCCACACCTCCACGCTGAAGCTCTTCGAGCGGATCCTCGGCCCCACCCGCACCTCCCTCGCGGTGAAGAAGGCCCGGCTGATCCACACCACGCCGGACCCCGCCGCCGCCCCGGGCCCGAACCCCTGGCCGTACCGGTACGCGCTCCCCGCCGACACCCCCGCGCCCGGCCTCCCCGGACGGACCGTCACCAACCACGCGGGCGTCTTCTGCGCCGACCGCCTCGACATCGGCACCCGCTTCCTCCTCGCGCACCTGCCCCGCGACCTGGGCCGGGCCCGCGTCGCCGACCTCGGCTGCGGCAACGGCGTCGTGGGCCTCGCGGTCGCCCTCGCCGAACCCGGCGCGGACCTGGTCTTCACCGACGAGTCGTACCAGGCCGTCGCCTCGGCCGAGGAGAACTTCCGTGCCCACGCGGGTGACGGGCGCACGGCCGAATTCCTCGTCGGCGACGGACTCGCGGACCTGGCCCCCGGCTCGGTGGACCTGGTCCTCAACAACCCGCCGTTCCACAGCCACCAGGCCACCACCGACCGTACCGCCCGCCGCATGTTCGCCGACGCCCGGCGCGCCCTGCGCCCCGGCGGCGAACTGTGGGTCGTCGGCAACCGGCACCTCGGCTACCACGTCACCCTCCGCCGGATCTTCGGCAACAGCGAACTGGTCGCGAGCGACCCGAAGTTCGTGGTCCTGCGCGCGGTCCGCGCCTAGATCCTGTCCGGCGGATCAGGGGCGCGGATCAGGGTCGGGGTGGGCCCGGTCGTACACCTGTCGCGCCTCGGCGATGACGGAACGATGCGCGAGGGACCAGTCGGCGAGCGCCTTGACCAGGTGGGTCAGGCCGGCCCCGGTCTCGGTCAGGCGGTAGTCGACCCGGGCCGGGACGGTCGGGTACACGGTGCGCAGCACGAGGCCGTCACGTTCGAGCCTGCGCACGGTGAGGGTGAGCATCCGCTGGGAAATGCCGTCGACGGCGCGCTGGAGTTCACGGAAGCGACGTGGCCCGCCGGTGAGTTCGACGATCACGAGCACCGACCACTTGTCGCCGATGCGGTCCAGGACGTCGCGGATGCCGCAGTCGGGATGGTGTTCGCGTCCGCACGGGTCGATTTCGGCGGGGGCGGTGGTTACCCCGGTGTGCGTGAGTGACATCGAACTGCCTCCTTGTGGCCGGTGGGCATGAGGTCGAGGATCAAGCGCAGTTACCGATGAGAACCACTACGGAAGACTGTGATCGATCATGATTTTAGTGACCGGAGCGAATGGGAACCTCGGCGCGGCCACCCTCGCGGCGCTGCACGCCCGCGGTGCCGTTGCGACGGGCGGCAGCCGCACACCGGGCGAGGGGATGCGGCGCCTCGACTTCGACGACCGTCCGAGCCTCGACCTGACCGGTGTGTCGACTCTGGTGCTCGTCTCCGCCGGTTACGCCGAGGACGACCGGGTCGTCGCCCGGCACGCGGCAGTCCTGGACGCCGCCGTCCGTGACGGCGTCGGCCACGTCGTCTACACGAGCCTGACCACCGCCGGCGACCATCTCGGTTTCGCCCTGGCCCACCGCGCGACCGAGCGCCTGGTGCGGGCGAGCGGATTGCCGTGGACGATCCTGCGCAACGGCCTGTACGCCGAACTCTTCGGCGGTCTGCTGATGTGGGCCGGTGACGAGGTGGAGTCCGCGTTCGGGGACGGCGCCCTGGCCGCGGTCTCGCGAGAGGACCTGGCCGAGGCCGCGGCGGTGGTGGCGTCGGATCCCGCACCGCATGGCGGGCGCGTCCATGACCTCGTCGGCACGCCGATCACGGCAGGGCAGGTGGCCGGCGAGCTCGGCGTCGCGTACCGCTCCATCAGTCTGGGCGAGTACCGGCGCAGGCTCCTCCACGAGACGCCGGGACTGCTGCCGTTCCAGCCGCCGATGCTCGCCTCGATCGCCACGGGCATCCGGCACGGCTTCCTGGACGGCACCGCACCCGACCTCACCGACCTCCTCGGCCGCGCGGCCCGCTTTCCCCTGGCCACGGCCGTCGCGGCCGCATCCACTGCCAGGCCGAAAGCAGACGATTAGCGGCGACGGCGACGGCGACGACAGCGACAGCGACACGAGCTCGGCGGCGACAGCGACACGAGCTCGGCGGCGAAGCGAGTCCTCCCGGCGATCGCGGCGGGAGGACTCGCCCGTGTCACGCGACGCGCCCCTTTCCCGCGAGACGACGAAAAAGACGGCCACCGCGATCACGCCTGCCACCGCCCCCGCACCGCTGTCGGAAACCACCCACCAGCAGCTCGACTCCACGCCGGTGCCACCGACGTACGGCCCCGTACACCCGGCGGGCACGTGGCGGGCGGGCTTGCCCCTGACGCGCGGGTCAGGGTTTACGGTCCCGCCGACCCGCCCGCCCCTCCTCCTGGAGCACGTCATGGCCACCCACCGCGAGATCCGGCTGCGCACCCGCCCCGCCCACGGCCTCCCGACCCCCGACCACCTCGAACTCGTCACGACCGCGCGCCCCGTGCCCGCCCCCGGCGAAGTCCTCGTCAGGAACCGCTGGTTCGCGGTCCAGGCCGCGCTGCGGACCCTCGTCTCCGGCCGGATCGAGGGCGCGCCCCTCCCATCCGTCGAGCCGGGCGACACGCTGTTCGGCGCGGCCGTCGGCGAGGTCGTGTCCGCCCCGCACGGCGGCGGCCCGCGCCCCGGGGAGCTCGTCCTCCACTGGCAGGGCTGGCGCGAGTACGCCGCCGTCCCCGTCGCCGCCTGCACGCCCCTCGGCGACGCGCTGCCCGACCCGGTCGCCCACCTCTCCCAGGGCAGGACGGCGTACGCGGCCCTCACCCGGGGCGCGGAGGTGCGTCCCGGCGACACGGTCCTCGTGACCGGCGGGGCGGGCGCCGTCGGCACCATGGCCGGGCAGATCGCCCGGCTCCTCGGCGCGGGCCGGGTCGTCGGCAGCACCGGCTCACCGGCCAAGGCCGAACGGCTCGTCACCGAACTCGGCTACGACGCGGCCGTCGTACGGGACACCGGTACGCCCTTCGCCGCGCAGCTCGCCGAGGCCGCGCCCGACGGCGTCGACGTGATCTTCGACAACGTCGGCGGCGGGCAACTGCGCGCGGCCGTCGACGCGGCCCGCCCCGGGGCCCGCGCCGTCGTCGTCGGCGCGCTCTCCGGCCAGCTCGACCCCGCCGGAACCGGCACCACCGCGCGCGTGGAGCTCGATTCGTACGCGCTCGTCCTCAAGCGGATCTCGCTGCGCGGCTTCAGCCCGCTCGACCACCCGGAGACGGACGCCGAGTGGCGGGAGCGCTTCGGCGGCTGGCTCCGTGCTGGCGAGATCACCTTCCCGCACGTCAGGGCGGCGGGCATGGAACGGGCCCCCGACGCGTTGCACGAGGTGATGACGGGACGGCATCTCGGCGCGGTCGTGGTCGAGTTGCCCTGACGGAGGTGGCCGCCGGGGGCCACGGCGGGGACGGTCGGCATGAGGATCGGTGACGCGGCGGCAGCGGCGGGGACCACGCCCAGGGCCCTGCGCCTGTACGAGCAGCGGGGCCTCCTCCCGCCCCCCGTCCGCACCCCGGCAGGCCAGCGGGAGTACGGCCCGGACGACGTGGCACGCGTGCGCGTGGTGCGCGAACTCCTCGCCCTCGGCCTGACGATCGAGGACGTCCGGGCCTGCGTGGACCGCCTCTCCCTCCTCGACGTGGAGGCGATCCGCTCCCGGCGGGTCCCGGAGGGCGTCTGCGCGCGGACCTCCCCGGTCGTGCACCGCCGGATCGAGGCCCTCGACGAGGAGATCGCCCGGCTGACCCGGATGCGCGACGAACTGGTCTCCCGCGCGGCCGCGACGCGGGGCGACCGGAACCCGGAGCGAACGACGGCCTGACCTGCCGCGCCGCCCGCATGGAACCGGTGCGCGCGAAAGGCCCGCCCGCACCGGTTCCACGCGGCCCGCGAAAAGGCTGCCCCCACACCGCCTCCAGGCCGATCGGCGAAAAGGCCGGCCCGGCACCCAGCAGGGTGCCGAACCGGCCTTCCGCCGCCGACGGGCCGTCGCCCGACGGCCCGCGCGGTCAGTCCGTGCCGAACTCCATCGCGGCCCGGTCGAGCAGCTCGTCGTCGTCCGAGGCCTCGCCGCGCGAGGCGATGGCCTCGGCCCCGCCCTCCGGCATGGTGCCGATCAGCCCGGTCGCGGCGGCCTGCGCGGCGCCGATGGCCGGACCGCCGCTGCCGATCAGGCCGAGGCCCGCGTACTGCTCCAGCTTGGCGCGGGAGTCGGCGATGTCGAGGTTCCGCATGGTGAGCTGGCCGATCCGGTCCGCAGGACCGAAGGCCGAGTCCTCGGTGCGCTCCATGGACAGCTTGTCCGGGTGGTAGCTGAACGCCGGGCCCGTGGTGTCGAGGATCGAGTAGTCCTCGCCGCGCCGCAGCCGCAGCGTCACCTCGCCGGTGACGGCCGCGCCGACCCAGCGCTGGAGCGACTCGCGGACCATCAGCGCCTGCGGGTCCAGCCACCGGCCCTCGTACATGAGCCGGCCGAGCCGCCGGCCCTCGTTGTGGTACTGGGCGAGGGTGTCCTCGTTGTGGATCGCGTTGACCAGGCGCTCGTACGCGGCGTGCAGCAGGGCCATGCCGGGGGCCTCGTAGATGCCCCGGCTCTTGGCCTCGATGATCCGGTTCTCGATCTGGTCCGACATGCCCATGCCGTGACGGCCGCCGATGGCGTTGGCCTCCATGACGAGGTCGACGGCGGAGGAGAACTCCTTGCCGTTGACGGTCACCGGGCGGCCCTGGTCGAAGCCGATCGTCACGTCCTCGGCGGCGATCTCGACCGACGGGTCCCAGAACCGGACGCCCATGATGGGCTCCACGGTCTCGACGCCGGTGTCCAGGTGCTCCAGGGTCTTGGCCTCGTGGGTGGCGCCCCAGATGTTGGCGTCGGTGGAGTACGCCTTCTCCGTGCTGTCCCGGTAGGGGAGGTCGTGGGCGAGGAGCCACTCCGACATCTCCTTGCGGCCGCCGAGCTCGGTCACGAAGTCGGTGTCCAGCCACGGCTTGTAGATCCGCAGGTGCGGGTTGGCGAGCAGCCCGTAGCGGTAGAACCGCTCGATGTCGTTGCCCTTGAAGGTCGAGCCGTCGCCCCAGATCTGGACGTCGTCCTCCAGCATCGCCCGGACGAGCAGGGTGCCGGTGACGGCACGGCCCAGGGGCGTGGTGTTGAAGTAGGCGCGACCGCCCGAGCGGATGTGGAACGCGCCGCAGGTGAGCGCGGCGAGGCCCTCCTCGACCAGCGCCGCCCGGCAGTCGACCAGGCGCGCGATCTCGGCACCGTAGGTCTTCGCGCGGCCGGGCACCGAGGCGATGTCGGGCTCGTCGTACTGGCCGATGTCGGCGGTGTAGGTGCAGGGGATGGCGCCCTTGTCGCGCATCCATGCGACCGCGACGGAGGTGTCGAGGCCGCCGGAGAAGGCGATGCCGACGCGCTCGCCGGCGGGCAGGGAGGTGAGGACCTTGGACATAGGAAGAGTATGCATCATCTCGCATGGTCATGCAAAGAGGGATGGGGGAGCCGGGCAAGGGGTCCCGGCGTCCGGGGCGCGGCGCGAGCTTCCGCGCGCCCGTCGCCGCCCCGCCGCCCCCGGCCCCTCAGGCGAGCGCGGTGACCAGCAGGGCGAAGGCGCCGATGATGACGGCGACGCGGATGTAGTGGAAGAAGTCCCAGCGCTTCATCTGCTCCTTCCAGTCGGCGGGCCGGTTCCCGGGGGTCCACGTCTTGCTCCGGTTGTTGATCGGGACGAGCAGCAGGATCGACATGGCCACGCTGACGAGCAGCAGCCCGCCGGCGGTGACGACGAGGGCGGTGCCGCCGTCGTGCCGCCCGGCGACGGCCCAGATCGCGGCGAGGACGAGCGAGCCGATGTACCAGAACGGCATCACGGCGCCGAGCATCCGGCCCCCGTGGGCACGGGCGAGTTGGCCGCTGTCCTCGGGGAGCGCGCTGAAGATCGGGTTCATGACGAAGGCGACGGAGAACTCCACCCCCACCATCACGCCGACGACCACGGTGGTGAAGACCTCAAGTGCGGTGAGCATGGTGACCCTCCCGGGTTCTAGCGTTGCTAGCCAGTAAGGCAACGCTAGACCTTCTGCCGCTCGATTGTCTAGCGGTGCTAGGATTCCTTCATGTCGGTACAGGAACGCAAGGAACGCGAACGGGCGGACCGCGAGCGGCTCATCGTGGCGACGGCCCGCGAACTCGCCGAGCGGCAGGGCTGGGACGCGGTCACCACCCGCCGGCTCGCCGAGCGCATCGAGTACAGCCAGCCCGTCCTCTACAGCCACTTCCGCGGCAAGCGCGAGATCATCGGCGCCGTCGCCCTCGAAGGCGCCGCCGAGATGGCGGCGGCGCTGCGGGCCGCGACCTCGGCCGCGGACGGCCCGCGCGCGCGGGTCGCCGCCCTCGCCCGCGCCTACCTCGACTTCGCCGGGCGCAATCCGGCGGTCTACGACGCGATGTTCCGGCTCGACGGCGGCCTGGCGTTCGCGGAGGAGGACACTCCCGAACCCTTGAAGGATGCCTTCGCCGCCCTGCTGGAGCCCCTCGACGAGGTCGCGGGCGAGGGCGTCCACCCGGGGCTGTTCACCGAGGTGTTCTGGGCGGCCCTGCACGGCCTCGCGACCCTGGCCCGGGCGGGACGGCTGCCGCCGGGGGATGCCGAGCGGCGGACGGAGCTGCTGGTGGACCGCCTCGCCGTGGTCTGACCCCGCCGTCCACGCGCGCGGGGCGCCTCCCCTCCGGTTCGTTGCATAAAACTGCGGCTCCACGTATAGTCATGCCATCCATGAGGAGGGTTTCGATGACGGTACGAGTAGCGGTGGCGGGTGCGAGCGGATACGCGGGCGGAGAGCTCCTGCGTCTGCTCCTGGCACACCCCCACGTCGAGATCGGGGCACTGACCGGCCACTCCAACGCCGGCCAGCGCCTCGGGGCCCTCCAGCCCCATCTGCTGCCGCTCGCCGACCGCGTCCTCGTGCCCACCGCCGCCGAGGAGCTCGCCGGGCACGACGTCGTCTTCCTCGCACTGCCGCACGGCCAGTCCGCCGCCGTCGCCGAGCGGCTCGGCCCGGACGTCCTCGTCGTCGACATGGGCGCCGACTTCCGGCTTGAGGACCCCGCCGACTGGGAGACGTACTACGGCTCCCCGCACGCCGGGACCTGGCCCTACGGCCTCCCCGAACTGCCGGGTGCCCGCGCCGCGCTGGAGGGGTCCAAGCGCGTCGCGGTGCCCGGCTGCTACCCCACCGCCGTCTCGCTCGCGCTCTTCCCCGCGTACGCGGACGGCCTGGCCGAGCCCGAGGCCGTGATCGTCGCCGCCTCCGGCACCTCCGGCGCCGGCAAGGCGGCCAAGCCGCACCTGCTCGGCAGCGAGGTCATGGGCAGCATGTCCCCGTACGGGGTCGGCGGCGGCCACCGCCACACCCCCGAGATGATCCAGAACCTCAGCGGACCGGCGGGGGAGCGGGTCACCGTCTCCTTCACGCCCACCCTGGCCCCGATGCCCCGCGGCATCCTCGCCACCTGCACGGCCGCCGCGAAGCCGGGGACCACCGCCGAGGCCGTGCGGACCGCGTACGAGAAGGCCTTCGCGGACGAGCCGTTCGTCCACCTGCTCCCCGAGGGACAGTGGCCGGCGACCGCCTCCGTCTACGGCTCCAACGCCGTCCAGGTCCAGGTCGCGTACGACCCCGGCGCGCGCCGGATCATCGCGATCAGCGCCATCGACAACCTCACCAAGGGCACCGCCGGCGGCGCGGTGCAGAGCATGAACATCGCCCTCGGGCTCCCTGAGGGCACCGGACTTTCCACGATTGGAGTCGCTCCGTGAGCGACGCACGCGCAGCCACCGGTCTGCAGACGACGACGAAGCCCGCACCTCTGCGCTGCGCGGGCGGAGAAGCGAACGGAGAAGCACAGTGAGCGTCACCGCAGCGAAGGGATTCACGGCGGCGGGCATCGCCGCCGGGATCAAGCAGAACGGCAACCCGGACCTGGCCCTCGTGGTCAACACCGGGCCCCGCCGCGCCGCCGCGGGAGTCTTCACCTCCAACCGCGTCAAGGCCGCCCCCGTCGTCTGGTCCCGGCAGGTCCTCGCCGACGGCGAGCTGACCGCCGTCGTCCTCAACTCCGGCGGCGCCAACGCCTGCACCGGCCCCCAGGGCTTCCAGGACACCCACGCCACCGCCGAGAAGGTCGCCGAGGTCCTCTCCGCGAAGGGCGAGGAGGTCGGCGCCGGCGAGGTCGCCGTCGCCTCCACCGGCCTCATCGGCATCCTGCTCCCCATGGACAAGCTCCTCCCCGGCGTCGAGAAGGCCGCGGCCGAACTCTCCGAGCACGGCGGCGAGAAGGCCGCCATCGCCATCAAGACCACCGACACCGTCCACAAGACCGCCGTGGTGACCGGGGACGGCTGGACGGTCGGCGGCATGGCCAAGGGCGCGGGAATGCTCGCCCCCGGTCTCGCGACCATGCTCGTCGTCCTCACCACCGACGCCGACGTGGACGCCAAGCGCCTCGACGACGCCCTCCGGGCCGCCACCCGCGTCACCTTCGACCGGGTCGACTCCGACGGCTGCATGTCCACCAACGACACCGTCCTGCTCCTCGCCTCCGGCGCCTCCGGCCTCACCCCCGCCCAGGACGAGTTCACCGGGGCCGTACGGGCCGTCTGCGACGACCTCGCCCGCCAGCTCATCGGCGACGCCGAGGGCGCCAGCAAGGACATCCGCATCGAGGTGGTCAACGCCGCGACAGAGGACGACGCCGTCGAGGTCGGCCGGTCCATCGCCCGCAACAACCTCCTCAAGTGCGCCATCCACGGCGAGGACCCCAACTGGGGCCGGGTGCTCTCCGCCATCGGCACCACCTCGGCCGCCTTCGAGCCCGACGAGCTCAACGTCGCCATCAACGGCGTCTGGGTCTGCCGAAACGGCTCGGTCGGCGAGGACCGCGACCTCGTGGACATGCGCTACCGGGAGGTCACCGTCACCGCCGACCTCGCCGCCGGCACCGAGTCCGCCGTCATCTGGGCCAACGACCTCACCGCGGACTACGTCCACGAGAACAGCGCGTACTCGTCGTGACCGGCGCCACGCGGAAGCACACCGCGCTCCCCAAGGCCCAGATCCTCATCGAGGCCCTGCCCTGGCTCACCCGCCACCACGGCAAGACCGTCGTCATCAAGTTCGGCGGCAACGCCATGATCGACGAGGACCTCAAGGCCGCCTTCGCCCAGGACGTCGTCTTCCTGCGCCACGCCGGCCTCAAGCCGGTCGTGGTGCACGGCGGCGGCCCCCAGATCAACGCCGCCCTCGACCGGCACGGCCTGGTCAGCGAGTTCAAGGCCGGCCTGCGGGTCACCACCCCCGAGGCCATGGACGTCGTGCGGATGGTGCTCGCCGGGCAGGTCCAGCGCGAGCTGGTCGGACTGCTCAACCAGCACGGCCCGTTCGCCGTCGGGATGACCGGCGAGGACGCCCGCACCATCACCGCCGTCCAGCACCGCCCGGTCATCGAGGGCGAGCAGGTCGACATCGGCCGGGTCGGCGAGATCACCGCCATCGAGACCGGCGCCATCGAAGCACTCCTGGAGGACGGCCGGATCCCGGTCATCTCCTCCATCGCACGCTCCCGGGACGACGCACATGTCTACAACGTCAATGCTGATACGGCGGCTGCGGCACTCGCTGCGGCGCTGGGTGCCGAGACCCTGATGGTCCTGACCGACGTCGAGGGCCTCTACGAGGACTGGCCGAACAGCGACGAGGTCATCAGCCGGCTCACCGCGAGCCAGCTGGAGAAGCTGCTGCCCGAGCTCTCCAGCGGCATGGTCCCCAAGATGGAGGGCTGCCTGCACGCCGTACGGAACGGGGTCACCACGGCCCGCGTGATCGACGGCCGCGTCCAGCACTCGATCCTGCTGGAGATCTTCACCGACGAGGGCATCGGCACGATGGTCGTACCGGACAGCCACGAAGGACAGGGGGACCGATGAGCGACAACGACACCAAGACCGGCGGCGGCACCGAAACCGGCGGCATCGGGACAGACAACACCGCCGACGGCACCGGGACCGGCAACGCGGAGCTGACCCGGCGCTGGCAGGGCTCGCTCATGAACAACTACGGCACGCCCCGGCTCCCCCTCGTCCGCGGCGAGGGCGCCCGGGTCTGGGACGCCGACGGCAAGGAGTACCTGGACTTCGTCGGCGGCATCGCCGTCAACGCCCTCGGCCACGCCCACCCGGCGGTCGTCGAGGCCGTCTCCCGCCAGGTCGGCACCCTCGGCCACGTCTCCAACCTCTTCGTGGCCGAACCGCCCGTCGCCCTCGCCGAGCGGCTCCTCGGCCTCTTCGGCCGGCCCGGCAGGGTCTTCTTCTGCAACTCGGGCGCGGAGGCCGTCGAGGGCGCCTTCAAGCTCGGCCGGCTCACCGGCCGCCCCCACATGGTCGCCACCCACGGCGGCTTCCACGGCCGGACCATGGGCTCCCTGGCCCTCACCGGCCAGCCCGCCAAGCAGACCCCCTTCCTGCCGCTGCCCGGCGACGTCACCCACGTGCCGTACGGCGACGCCGAGGCGCTGCGGGCCGCGGTCACCGAGGACACCGCGCTGGTGATCATCGAGCCGATCCAGGGCGAGAACGGCGTCGTCGTCCCGCCCCCCGGCTACCTCAAGGCGGCCCGGGAGATCACCCGCGCCACCGGCACCCTGCTCGTCCTCGACGAGGTCCAGACCGGCATCGGCCGCTGCGGCCACTGGTTCGCGGCCCAGGCCGAAGGCGTCGAGGCGGACGTCGTGACCCTCGCCAAGGGCCTCGGCGGCGGCCTCCCGATCGGCGCGACCGTCGCCTTCGGCCCGGCCGCCGACCTCTTTGGCCCCGGCCACCACGGCACCACCTTCGGCGGCAACCCGGTCGCCTGCGCCGCCGGACTCGCCGTCCTGGACACCCTCGCCGCCGACGCGGCCCTCGACCACGTGAAGGCGGTGGGGGAGCGGCTGCGGCAGGGAATCGAGGGTCTGGGCCACCCGCTGGTCTCCCACGTCCGTGGCGCGGGCCTCCTGCTGGGTATCGTGCTCACGGAGTCCCTCGCGCCCCAGGTGCAGCAGGCGGCTCAGGACGCCGGCCTCCTGGTGAACGCGCCCGCCCCCGATGTCGTACGGATCATGCCTTCGCTGCTCCTCACCGACGCCGAGGCGGACGCCTTCGTCCGGGCGCTGCCCGGGGTCCTCGACGTGGTGAACGGGCAAGGACGAAGCGGAGAATGAGACGACGATGACCGACGCGCAGGAGAACGAGCACGGAGGGCCGTCCGTTCCGCAGACCCGCACCGCACGCCACCGCAGGATCGTCGACATCCTCAACCGGCAGCCGGTGCGCTCGCAGAGCCAGCTGGCCAAGCTCCTCGCGGACGACGGCCTGAGCGTCACGCAGGCGACGCTCTCCCGCGACCTCGACGAGCTGGGCGCGGTGAAGATCCGCAACACCGGCGGGGAACTGATCTACGCGGTGCCCAGCGAGGGCGGCTTCCGCACCCCGCAGGCGCCGCTGGGCGAGTCCGCCAAGGAGGAGCGCATGAGGCGCCTCTCCGGCGAGCTGCTGATCTCCGCCGAGGCCTCCGCGAACCTGGTGGTCCTGCGAACCCCGCCGGGCGCCGCCCAGTTCCTCGCGTCGGCCATCGACCAGGCCGAACTGCACGCCATCCTCGGCACGATCGCGGGCGACGACACGCTCCTGCTGATCAGCCGCGACCCGGTGGGCGGCCAGGCCCTGGCGGACCACCTCCTGAAACTGGCCCAGAAGTAGGCCTCCGTACGCGGTGCGGACCCGTACGGGGCATCAGTCCCGTACGGGTCACCCGGCCGGGCTGGGCAGCGGCGGCAGCGGCAGCGGAAGCGCGGGCAGCCCGTCCAGGCTGTGCGCGATGTGCTCCTTGCCCTCGCAGTACGCGTTGAACTCCTCGTCCGTCTTCCGGTTGAAGTACTCGGCGTGCAGCGTCCGTTCCTCCCGGTACTCCATCAGCGGTACGGCGAACCCGCAGGCGTCCCTGATCAGCCGCGCCCGCACCACGACGATCGCCCGGGCGCTGCCCTGCCCCTCCACGGCCCCGGCCGGGAACCGGGCGAACAGCTCGCCCCAGCGCGGGTCGTCCCGGAACACCGCCTCCCCGGTCCCGTGCACCCGCACCACGGTCGGCGGCCCCGAGAACGCGGTCCACATCAGCGTGATCCGCCCGTTGCCCGGCTCCCGCAGGTGCGCGATCGTCTCGGCCCCGCTGCCGCCGAAGTCCACATAGGCGAGCGTCAGTTCGTCGAGCACCACGAGGGTCCCGTGCCGCCCCTTGGGGGAGAGGTTGACGTGGCCGTCGCCGGCCAGCGGAGCGGTCGCCGTGAAGAACACCGGCTGCTCCTCGATGAAGGCGCGCAGCCGTCCGTCGATCCGTTCATATGTCTTTCCCATGGCCCACATTCTGCTCACCGCCCCCACCCGGAGCGAACCTTTGGCAAGTCCCTTGCGGAAGAAGGCGCTTCTCCCCATGCCCGGCGCGCCCGGGCGCGCAGCTGCGGATCCGGGTCGTCGAGGAGCACCCGGACCGCCTCCCGCGACGGGGCGCCCCCGGCCTCGATGAGCAGGCGCAGCGCACCTCCGCGGACGTGCGGGGCGGGGGCGGTGGTCGCGCGCCGGAGGAGGCCGTCGGCCGGAAGCCGGCCGGCCCACGGCAGCAGCGCCGTCACCACCTCCCGTACGACCCGCGCCGAACCGTCGTCGAGCAGGGGGACGAGGGGCTCGACCCGTACGGCGTCGAACCGGCGCAGTCCCGCCACGGCGCCCGCCCGGACGCGGGCCCGCTCGTGGCCCGTGAGCACCCACAGGACCGGGACGTCCACGGCCCGGTCACCGCACTCGGCGAGACCGTACGGCGCGTCGTCGGGCACTCCGGCCCCGGCGGCGCAGGCCGCCCGGTAGAGCGGCAGCGGGTCCGTGCCCGCCTGCCGCAGCACCCAGCGGGCGCAGGCGCGCACCATCGCGGAGCGGTCGTACAGGAACGGCCCGGCCTCGGCCGCCCGTCCCGCCCGGTGCAGCCCCGTGACCCCGGCGGCTCGCACCCGCCCCTGCCGGGAGCGCAGGAGCGGACCGAGCACGGCCCCGTCGGCCGCGTCCCGGACCGCCGCGAGCACGGCGTTCGCGCAGAGGTCCTGCACGACCACGTCGGGGTCGGTGGCGGCGGTCTCCGCGAGCCACGAGGGGGAGAGGAGCCCGCGCTCGACACCGATCCGGTGGGCGAGCCGCCGGACCCTGCGGTCGCCGTTCCCGAGCAGCGCGGTCACCCGGCTCGCGGGCCCCTCCCGCAGGGACCCGGCCAGCAGCTCCCGCGCGGCGTCCCCGCGCAGCCGCTCCGCGATCAGCAGGGCGACCGCCAGGAGGCGGCCGAACGCCTCGGGGGACAGCCCCGGCAGCTCCGCGCGCAGCACGGACCGCGCCCGCTCCCGTACGGGCCCGGCCCAGTCGGCGCACCGGACGACGACCAGGGGGAGGAGCTCGGGGAAGCCGCCCGCGAAGGAGAGGGCGGCCTGCCGCATCCGCCCGTCCGGACCGCACAGGGCGACGGCCGTCCCGACGGCGGTGGGCCGCCGGTCCGGGTCGCCGGGGAACCAGGTGGGGACGGGCGGGACGGAGCGGCCCCACCGCAGCTCGGCCCGGACGTCCTCGTCGAAGTCGGTCCACGCGCGCGCGTCGGTCCCCGTCAGGGCGCGGGCGAGCTGGTCGGCGAGGTCGTCGAAAGCGCTGGTCGGCATGGGCGGAGCCTAGATCCGCGCGGCCGGGGACGCCGCCGAATATCGCTCCCGACGTCACCCCCGATGTCACTCCCGACATCGTCCCCGATGTCACCCCCGGAAGGGTGACCCCCGCGTTGACAAAACATACGGAGGATTGCATAGTTATGCCATCGTCTTCTTCGTCCCCGCGCCGCGAGGCCCCGGGCCGGGAAGGCGGCGGTACCCCCACCCTCCCGAGGAGCAGCAGCTGTGAGCAGCAACAACGGTGACGTACGGCTCTGGGGCGGACGGTTCGCCGACGGTCCGGCCGAGGCCCTGGCGAAGCTGTCCGCGTCGGTCCACTTCGACTGGCGCCTCGCCCCGTACGACATCGCCGGTTCCCGCGCCCACGCGCGCGTGCTGCACACCGCCGGCCTGCTCACCCAGGACGAGCTGACCCGGATGCTGGCCGGGCTCGACCGGCTGGAGGCGGACGTCGCCGACGGCTCCTTCGTCGGCACGATCGCCGACGAGGACGTCCACACCGCCCTGGAGCGGGGCCTCCTGGAGCGCCTCGGCCCGGACCTCGGCGGCAAGCTGCGCGCCGGCCGGTCCCGGAACGACCAGGTCGCCACCCTCTTCCGGATGTACCTGCGCGACCACGCCCGGATCATCGGCGGTCTCCTCGCCGACCTCCAGAGCGCCCTCGTCGGCCTCGCCGAGGCGCACGCGGACGTCGCCATGCCCGGCCGCACCCACCTCCAGCACGCCCAGCCGGTGCTCTTCGCCCACCACGTCCTGGCCCACGTCCAGTCCCTCTCCCGGGACGCCGAGCGGCTGCGGCAGTGGGACACCCGGACGGCGGTCTCCCCGTACGGCTCCGGCGCCCTCGCCGGCTCCTCCCTCGGCCTCGACCCGGAGGCGGTCGCGAAGGACCTCGGCTTCGAGCGGGGCAGCGCGGGCAACTCGATCGACGGCACGGCCTCCCGCGACTTCGTCGCCGAGTTCGCCTTCATCACCGCGATGATCGGCGTGAACCTCTCCCGGATCGCGGAGGAGGTCATCATCTGGAACACGAAGGAGTTCTCCTTCGTGACCCTCCACGACGCCTTCTCCACCGGCTCCTCGATCATGCCGCAGAAGAAGAACCCCGACATCGCGGAGCTCGCCCGGGGCAAGTCCGGCCGCCTCATCGGCAACCTCTCCGGCCTGATGGCCACCCTCAAGGCGCTCCCGCTCGCCTACAACCGGGACCTCCAGGAGGACAAGGAGCCGGTCTTCGACTCCTGCGACCAGCTGGAGCTCCTGCTGCCCGCCTTCACCGGCATGATGGCCACGCTCACCGTGAACCGGGAGCGCATGGAGGCCCTCGCCCCGGCCGGCTTCTCGCTGGCCACGGACATCGCCGAGTGGCTGGTCAAGCAGGGCGTGCCGTTCCGGGTGGCGCACGAGGTGGCCGGCGAGTGCGTGAAGGTCGCCGAGTCCGAGGACAAGGAGCTGGACGAGCTGACGGACGAGCAGTTCGCCAAGATCTCCGAGCACCTCACCCCCGAGGTCCGCACGGTCCTCGACGTCCCCGGCGCCCTCGCTTCCCGCGACGGCCGGGGCGGCACCGCCCCCTCCGCCGTCGCCGTCCAGCTCGTCGAGGTCAAGGCCGACCTGGTGATCCAGCACGCCTGGGCCACCGCGAAGCAGTAGGCCACCAGAAGGTCACAGCGCCGCCGCCCACTCCGCGAGCGCGTCGAAGTCCGGCCGGATCAGCCCGATCCGCTCGTCGACGCGCAGGAGCAGGGCGGCGGCGAGGTGGTTCCGCTCCACGTACTCGTGGTCGTACGGCGTGATGTCGTCGTCGACCCACGCGAACGGCCGCCCCGCCGCGTACTCCAGGATGTACTGCGTTTTCCAGAAGGTCCCGCGAGGGGCCTTTCCGTGCATCTGCGGCCAGTCGACGAACGGCAGCTCGGGCAGCCCCAGCGGAGGCCCTATCCACTCGTTGGCCTCGCCCTTCCAGGTCGTCGCCCACACCAGCTCGTACGCCTCCGCGAGCGCCAGCAGCTCCTTCCCGTGGTCCGGGTTGAGCCACACCCGCAGCGGCTTCGCCCCCGTCCAGCCCGTGGGGCTCATCCGGTACGTCTCGTATCCCTCCGGGCGCCGCTCGGGCTTCGCCGCGTACGGGTTCAGCGGTCCGTCCACGTCGATGAGCAGCAGTGGCTTCGTCATGTCCACAGCATTCCGTTCCCGCCCCGGGTGAGGCGTCGATTTATTGAATGAGACACTGATGTCTCATTCGGTGTATGCTCGTCTCATGTCAGTCGATCGCACCCAGGTGCTCCGCGCCGCCGCCGCCCTGCTCACCCGCAAGGCGACCGCCACCATGGACGAGGTCGCCCGGGCCGCCGGGATCGGCCGGGCCACGCTGCACCGGCACTTCGCCGGGCGCGACGCCCTGGTGCGGGCGCTGGAGGAGCTGGGGCTCCAGGAGCTGGAGGCGGCCCTCGACTCCGCCGGGATCGACGAGGGACCCGAGGACGAGGCCGTACGCCGGCTCGTCGCCGCGGTCGAGCCCGTCGGCCCCCTGCTCTCGTTCCTCGTCACCGAGAACCAGCTCTTCGAGGGCGACCAGCAGAACGAGGGCTGGGCCCGCATCGACGCCCGGGTCTCCGCGCTCTTCCGGCGCGGACAGGAACACGGCGTCTTCCGGATCGACCTGACCCCCGCCTGGCTCACCGAGGCCTTCTACGGGCTCGTCGGTTCCGGAGCCTGGGCCGTGCAGGACGGCCGGATCGCCGCCAAGGACTTCCAGTACATGATCGTCGAGCTGCTGCTCGGCGGAGCGCGCAGGAGCGTGGAGAAGTGACCACCAGCACCTTCAAGAGCACGGGCCATACCGAGGGTGTGCGCCGCCCCGGCCGGTGGCTCGCCCTCTCCGTCCTCGTCCTGGCCGTCCTGCTCGTGGCGGTCGACGCCACGGTGCTCGGCCTCGCCACCCCCTTCCTCTCCGAGGACCTCGAACCCACCGGCACCCAGCTGCTCTGGATCGGCGACGTCTACTCCTTCGTCATCGCCGGACTCCTGGTCTCCATGGGCAGCCTCGGCGACCGCATCGGCCGCAAGAAGCTGCTGCTGATCGGCGCCACCGCCTTCGGCGCCGTCTCCGTGCTCAACGCCTACGCGACCAGCCCCGAGACGATGATCGTCGCCCGCGCCCTCCTCGGCGTCGCCGGCGCGACCCTGATGCCGTCCACCCTGGCGCTCATCCGCAACCTCTTCCACGACCCGCGCGAGCGCAGCCTCGCCATCGGCATCTGGGGCGCCATGGCCTCGGCCGGCGCGGCCGTCGGACCGGTCGTCGGCGGCTTCCTCCTGGAGCACTTCTGGTGGGGCTCGGTCTTCCTCATCAACCTGCCCGTCATGGCCGTCCTCGTCCTCGTCGGCGTCAAGCTGATCCCCGAGTCGAAGAACCCGAACCCGGGCCCCTGGGACCTGCCCAGCGTCGCCCTCTCCCTCGTTGGCATGATCGGCGTCGTCTACGCGATCAAGGAACTGGCCTCGCACGGCCCCTCCCTCGACGCGGGCCTCGCCGCCCTCGCCGGCGCCGGCGCGCTCACCTGGTTCGTCCGCAGGCAGCTGACCCTGCCCGCGCCCCTCCTCGACATGCGCCTCTTCCGCCACCGCGGCTTCTCCGGCGCCGTCCTCGCGGACCTGCTGACCATCCTCGGCCTCTCCGGCCTGGTGTTCTTCCTGTCCCAGTTCTTCCAGCTGGTCCAGGGCCGCCAGCCCCTGGAGGCCGGACTCGCCGAACTGCCCGCCGCGGTCGGCGCGGTCACCGCCGGTCTGGTCGCGGGCGTCGCGGCCCGCCGCTTCTCCGTACGGTCCGTGGTCACCGCCGGCCTCGCGGCGGTCGGCCTCTCCCTCGCCGTCCTGACCACCCTCGACCAGCACACCGGCTACCCGCTGCTCGGCGCCGCCCTGCTCGTCGTCGGCATCGGCGCCGGCTTCGCCTTCACCGTCACCGCCGACGTGATCCTCTCCAGCGTCCCCAAGGAGCAGGCCGGCTCCGCGTCCGCCGTCTCCGAGACCGCGTACGAACTGGGCGCCGCGCTCGGCATCGCCGTCCTCGGCTCCATCGTCACCGGGGTCTACCGGGGCTTCCCCACCCCGGCCGGCGTCCCCTCGGACGTCACGGCGGCCGCCCACGAATCCCTCGGCGGCGCCGTCGAGGCCTCCGGCGCCCTCGCCCCGGACACGGCGACGGCCCTCGTGTCGGCCGCCCAGGAGGCCTTCGTCGACGGCCTGCGGATCGCGGCCGGCGTCGGCGCGGCGGTCCTCCTCGCGACGGCGGTCGCGGCCTGGTTCCTGCTCAGGGGCCAGAAGCTGGAAGACGGCGTCGAACACTGAGACGCCGCCCCGCACACAGAGGGGGGTGCCCCCGTACGGGAGCCCGTACGGGGGCACCCCCCCCATGTCGCAAACGGCCACCGGGCACCGGGCCCGTGTGGGGGAAAACAACCCCGCCAACAGACCCCCTAGCCCCCAAA
>NZ_JBIWAS010000006.1:273774-457853 GCF_044760185.1 Streptomyces sp. NPDC098101
GGGGGGCCCCGCCCCCGCCCCCCCCCCCCCCGCGCCCCGCCCCCCCCCCCCCCCCCCCCCCCCCCCGGGGGGGGGGGCCCCCCCCCCCCGCCCCCGGGGGGGCCCCCCCCCCCCTCTGTGCGCAAGGGGCCTACGCGGCCTTCGCCTTGGTGGCGTACATGTCCACGTACTCCTGCCCGGAGAGCCGCATCACCTCGGCCATCACCGAGTCCGTCACCGCCCGCAGGACGTAGCGGTCGCGGTCCATCCCCTCGTACCGCGAGAACTCCATCGCCTCGCCGAAACGGACCGTCACCCGGCCCGGACGCGGGAAGCCCGCCCCGCCCGGCTGGATCTTGTCGGTGCCGATCATCGCGAACGGCACCACCGGCGCGCCCGTCATCAGGGTCAGCCGCGCGATGCCCGTACGGCCCCGGTACAGCCGGCCGTCGGGGGAGCGGGTGCCCTCCGGGTAGATCGAGAAGACCTTGCCCTCCTCCAGGATCCGGCGGCCCGTCATCAGCGCCGCCACACCGCCCCGGCCGCCGTCCCGGTCCACCGGGATCATGCCGACGCTGGTGAAGAACCAGGCCATCGCCCGGCCCTTGATCCCCTTGCCCGTCACGTACTCGTCCTTGCCGATGAAGTAGACCGGACGGTCCAGGCAGATCGGCATGATCATCGAGTCGATGAACGTCAGGTGGTTCCCCGCGAGGATCACGGGACCCGTCCCCGGAATGTTCTCTGCGCCCTCCACGCGGGGGCGGAACATCAGGCGCATGACCGGCCCGAGCACTGCCTTGATGATCGCGAGACGGGACAACGGTTCCTCCGGTGGGAAGCGGGTCGGGCGAAGGTGGCCGCACCGACGGTGCAGGTGGCGACGATACTCGCGGGTCACCACCGCGCGCACATCGGGTTCACCGGGTGGATACGCAGTGTTGACACGTGTTTCCGCCATGTTCGGCGCAGGTCTGCCGCCCGTAGGGGCTCCGTGCCTAGCGTCGGGGTCACCGCCGACAGGTGCGGGACATCACACCCCGGTCCACTCAGGAGGATCCCTTATGACCCAGGGCGAACGCCGGACCCCGGCACGGCGGACGGTTCTCGGCGCGGCGGGCGCCACCGTCCTCGGCGCCTCCGCGGCCCTCACCGCCGGCCCCGCGCAGGCCACCCCCGCCGCGGGGACGAGCGGCGCGCACGGCCACGGCCGCGGCTACCGCTCCCTGCCCGTCCCCACGGTCATCGGCCACCGCGGCGCGAGCGGCTACCGCCCCGAACACACCCTCGGCTCGTACCGGCTGGCCCTCGACCTCGGCGCCCACGTGATCGAGCAGGACCTCGTCCCCACCCGGGACGGACACCTGGTCTGCCGCCACGAGAACGACATCACCGGCACCACCGACGTCGCCGACCACCCCGAGTTCGCCTCCCGGAGGACCACCAAGACCGTCGACGGGACCGCGCTCACCGGCTGGTTCACCGAGGACTTCACGCTCGCCGAGCTCAAGACCCTGCGCGCCAAGGAGCGGATCCCCGGCAACCGCCAGGAGAACACCCTCTACGACGGGCGCTGGACGGTCCCCACCTTCGAGGAGGTGCTGCGCTGGGCCGACGAGGAGGGCCGCCGCCGGGGCCGCGAGGTCTGGCTGTACGTCGAGACCAAGCACCCCAGCTACTTCCGCTCCCTCGGCCTCGGCCTGGAGGAGCGGCTCGCCAAGCTCCTGCGCCGGTACGGACGCCACCGCGCGCACTCCCCGGTCATCCTCCAGTCCTTCGAGCCGAGCAGCATCCGGCGCCTGGCGAAGCTGGTCGACGCCCCCGGCGTGGTCCTGCTCTCCGGCGCGGGCAGCCGCCCCTGGGACTTCACCGAGGCCGGGGACCCGCGCACGGTCGCAGACCTGGTCACCCCTGAGGGCCTGCGGTGGATCTCCTCGTACGCGAAGGGCATCGGCCCCACGCTCGACCTGGTGATCCCCCGGAACGCGGAGGGCAGGCTCGGCACCCCGACCGCCCTGGTCCGCGACGCGCACGCGGCCGGGCTCGTCCTCCACCCGTACACGCACCGCAACGAGAACGCCTTCCTGCCCGCCGAGTTCCGCAGGGGCACCGACCCGAACGCCTACGGCGACTCCTTCGGCGCTCTGAGGACGTACCTGGAGACGGGCATCGACGGCATCTTCTCCGACAACCCGGACACCGCCCTGCTCGCCGCCGCGGACCTCACCGCCCGCCGCTGACGCCCCCGCGGGCCCGGCCCCCGGGCCCGCACGACCCCCTCCCGGGTGGTTTACGCCCCGTACCGCAACCACGGGCGCGTACCCCGGCATCGTGCGGGGCATGACCACCCCCGCCACCCCCGCCGACTCCACCACGGGCACCCCCGCCGCCCCCGACACCCCGGCCGACCTCCTCGCCGCGCTCGCCCCGCTCCTCGCCGCCGAGTCGGATGCCGAGGCACCGGCCGCCGGAGTCGAACCCGGCGACCTGGAACAGGCCGTCTGGCTCCGCCTCCTGGAACGCCTCCGGGACACCGGCGCCCCCGAGCGGCCCGCCGAATGGCTCCGCCGGGCCGTACGGGCCGAAGCCCGCCGCGCCCGCAGGACCGGCGACCGGGAACGCCCCTACCGGACCGAGCCCGTCCACGAACCGGCCGGCGCCGAGCCCCACGGCTCCCCGGAGGGCTCCCTCCTCGCCGCCGAGGGCCGCCGCACCCTGCGCGCCGCCGTCACCCGCACCCCCGGCCGCTGCCCCGGGGTCCTCGCCGCGATGCTCGACCCCAAGGACCGTACCTACCGCGAAATCGCAGGAGAGTTGGGTATCTCACAGGGGAGTCTGGGGCCGATGCGTTCCCGTTGCCTGGGATGCCTGCGCAGAATGCTGGCTGCGGAGGTTCCCGCCCCGAGCCGACGGGGAAGGGTGTGTTGAACCGATGATCGGCAGATGAGCGGGAGGCGTGCACACATGGGCCTGAGCGTGACCATCTCGGCGGCGGACGCGCGGGACGCGGAGCACATCCTGAAGCTGCAGTACCTCTGCTACCAGAGCGAGGCGGAGCTCTACGGAGACTGGTCCATCGAGCCGCTCACCCAGTCCCTCGACGCCCTGCGCACCGAACTGGAGGAGGGGCACGGGCTCGTGGCCCGCCTCGGCGACGAGGTCGTCGCCTCCGTACGGGCCCGCGCCGACGAGGACGGCACCGTACGGATCGCCAAGCTCATCGTCCACCCGCGGATGCGGCGGCACGGCCTCGGCGGCCGGCTCCTCGACGCCATCGAGCGCCACTTCGCCGACGCCCCCGAACCGGCCTTCCCCGCCAAGCGCTTCCAGCTCTTCACCGGCCACCGCAGCGAACTCAACCTGCGCCTCTACCGCAGCAAGGGGTACGCCCGGGTCGCCACCCGGGAAGTCGGCCCCGAGCTCACCCTGGTGACCCTGGAGAAGGCCGCCTAGGGACGACGCCCCAGTGCCGTCCGGCGGATCAGGGTCGGGAGGCCTTAGACGGCCTTGGACCTCCGCAGCCACCAGATCCCGGTCAGCGGCAGCAGCACCGGGATGAAGACGTAGCCGTAGCCGAAGTCCGACCAGACCGTCGCGTCCGGGAAGGCGGACGGCTCGACCAGCGTCCAGGTCCCCACGACCAGCACGCCCGCGAGCTCGGCGGCGCAGCACACCAGCGCCGCCCTGCGGGCCCTCTCCCCGCCCCGTACCAGCGTGTACGTGATGAAGACGTAGACGACCGCCGCCACCCCCGACAGGGCGTACGCGAGCGGCGCCCGGTCGAACTCGGTGGCGATCTGGTAGATCGAGCGGGAGACCGCGCCGACCGACATCACGCCGTACAGCCAGACGAGGAGCATCCCCGGCCCCTTGACCAGACGGGTCGTTCCCTCGGTCGCGGTCATGGTCAGCCCACCGTCCAGATGTCGTAGAGACGCACTTCGAGCACGGCCAGGACGACCGCGCCGGCCGCCACCGTCGCCGAACCCCACCGGCTGCGCTCCGCGAGCGACATGAAGCCGGCGATCGGCACCGCGCACAGCGCGCCGAGCAGATAGGCGACGAAGATCGTCGCGCCCTCCTCGGCCTTCTCGCCGCGCGCCAGCTGCACGATGCCGACGATCAGCTGGACCAGGACCAGGAAGGTCACCACGGCCATGCCGATGAAGTGCCAGTCCTTGGTCGGCAGGTCGCGGAAGGCGGCGAAGCCGCACCAGGCGGCGAGGGCGAGCGCGGCCACGGAGACCGCGACCGTCAGGGCGTCGAGCATGGGCCCGAGGGTATTACGGTCCGAATGACCCGATGCGCTCGGCCCTCCCCACCGCCCCCGCCCCCGCGTGGCCTTGGCCACAACCGGCACCCCGACGGGCCCCGCGCCCACCCCCGCCCGCACCGGCCCGCAGCCCCGTCCCCGCAGGCCACAGCGCGGTCCGCACGGCCGAAGGGAAGCGGAGGGGAAGCCTCCGAAGTGTCCGCATGGCGTCTCATCAACGTCCGCTATTCGGACAGCCCCCTTTCGCCCGCGACCGTGCGTGCTTTACTTGCAGACATGACCACGACGAGCAGCCGCACCCTTGCGACCGAGGCGATCACGACGCCCGGTGCTCGTTGTATGTGTCGAATGTGCGCCATCTGAGGGCTCCCGCTGCGTTTCGCGCCCCGAAGCGAGACCGACGGCCGCGCCGGCCCCCGCCCCACGGCGGCGGACCGTGCCCGCCCCGCGCACCCGCCGACGCCCGGCCATCCGCCGGACCGGCTCCGTGCGCCTGACTGTCCGATGACGAATGCCCCGTGCGTGACGGACCCCGCGTCGCGCACTCGACAGTGACGGAAACCCCTGTGATCACCACTTCGGGCCTGACCAAGGTCTATGAGTCGCGCGGCCGGCAGGTCACCGCTCTGGACGGCGTCGACCTCCACGTCCGCGAGGGCGAGGTGTTCGGCGTGATCGGCCAGAGCGGCGCCGGCAAGTCCTCCCTCATCCGCTGCGTCAACCTCCTGGAGCGCCCCACCTCCGGCACGGTGACCGTCGACGGCGTCGACCTCACCGCCCTCGCCGGGAAGGGCCGCCGCGCGGGCAAGGACCTGCGCCGGGCGCGCAGCAGCATCGGCATGGTCTTCCAGCACTTCAACCTGCTGTCCTCCCGCACGGTCAAGGACAACATCGAGCTCCCCCTGGAGATCCTCGGCATATCCGGCGCCGAGCGCTCCCGCCGCGCCCTGGAACTCCTCGACCTCGTCGGCCTCGCCGACAAGGCCAAGGCCTACCCCGCCCAGCTCTCCGGCGGCCAGAAGCAGCGCGTCGGCATCGCCCGCGCCCTCGCAGGCAAGCCCAAGGTCCTGCTCTCCGACGAGGCCACCAGCGCCCTCGACCCGGAGACCACCCGCTCCATCCTCCAGCTCCTGCGCGACCTCAACCAGCAGCTCGGCCTCACCGTCCTGCTCATCACGCACGAGATGGACGTCGTCAAGACCATCTGCGACTCCGCCGCCCTCATGCAGCACGGGCGCGTCGTCGAGTCCGGCACCGTCGGCGGACTGCTCGCCACCCCCGGCTCCCAGCTCGCCGCCGAGCTCTTCCCGGTCAGCGGCGCCCCCACCGGCCCCGACCGCACGGTCGTCGACGTCACCTTCCACGGCGAGGCCGCGACCCAGCCGGTCATCTCCCAGCTCTCCCGCACGTACAACATCGACATCTCGATCCTCGGGGCGGCGATGGACACCGTCGGCGGCAAGCAGATCGGCCGGATGCGGATCGAACTGCCCGGACCGTACGAGGAGAACGTCGTCCCGGTCGGCTTCCTGCGCGAGCAGGGCCTCCAGGTCGAGGTCGTGGAAGAAGCCGAGACCGCCGAAGAAACGGTTGTCCCGGAACCGGCGTCCGACGCGGCGACCGTACTGGTGAAGGAAGGTGCCAAGTGACCTGGTCCGAGATGCAGCCCCTGCTGGAGCAGGGCACCGTCGACACCCTCTACATGGTCCTGTGGGCCACCGTCGTCACCGTCCTCGGCGGCCTGCCGCTCGGCATCCTCCTCGTCCTCACCGACAAGGGCGGACTGCTCCAGAACCGGCCGGTGAACAAGGTCGTCGGCGCGATCGTGAACGTCGGGCGCTCGCTGCCCTTCATCATCCTGCTGATCGCCCTGATCCCCTTCACCACCTTCGTCGTCGGCACCTTCATCGGCCCGACCGCGATGATCGTGCCGCTCGCCATCGGCGCCATCCCCTTCTTCGCGCGCCTCGTCGAGACCGCGATCCGCGAGGTCGACCACGGACTCGTCGAAGCCGTCCAGGCCATGGGCGGCGGCATCCCCACCATCGTCCGCAAGGTCCTGCTCCCGCAGTCCCTGCCCTCCCTGGTCTCCGGCGTCACCACCACCGTGATCGTGCTCATCGGCTACTCCGCGATGGCCGGCGCGGTCGGCGGCGAAGGCCTCGGCTCCAAGGCCGTCACCTACGGCTACCAGCGCTTCGACACCACCTTCATGCTCGTCACGGTGGTCGTCCTGGTCGTCATCGTGACCGTCGTCCAGCTCATCGGCGACGGAGTCGTCCGACTCCTCGCCCGCCGGGGCCGCACGGCCTGAGCCGTCCCGCCCCGCCCCCCGACTTCGTCCTGCGAAGAACAGTCCGGACTTGTTGTCCAGACGACTACCACTCCACCCGAAAGAGGCACTCTTCGTGCGCAAGAACATCAAGCTCACCGCCGGCATCGCCGCCACCGCCGCCCTCGCCCTCGGTCTGAGCGCCTGCGGCACCTCCTCCGACCCGTCCTCCTCCAAGGACTCGGCCGGCGCCGCCGACAAGCCCCTCGTCGTCGCCGCGTCCCCGACGCCGCACGCCGACATCCTCAACTACGTCAAGGACAACCTGGCCGAGAAGGCGGGCCTGAAGCTGGAGGTGAAGGAGTTCACGGACTACGTCCTGCCGAACACCGCCACCCAGTCCGGCCAGGTCGACGCCAACTTCTTCCAGCACAAGCCGTACCTCGACGACTTCAACCAGAAGAACAAGACCACCATCGTCCCCGTGGTCAACGTCCACCTGGAGCCGCTCGGCCTCTACTCCAAGAAGCTGAAGTCGCTGAAGGACATCAAGCCCGGCCAGACCGTCGCCGTCCCCAACGACACCACCAACGGCGGCCGCTCGCTCCAGCTCCTCGCCGAGAACGGCCTGATCACCCTCAAGGACGGCGTCGGCACCAACGCCAAGCTCTCCGACATCACCGACAAGAAGGGCCTGGAGTTCAAGGAGCTGGAGGCCGCCACCGTGCCCCGCGCCCTGAACGACGTGGACGCCGCGGTCATCAACGGCAACTACGCCCTGGAGGCCAAGCTGGAGCCGGCGAAGGACGCCATCGCCCTGGAGAAGGCCGAGGACAACCCGTACGCCAACTTCCTCGCCGTCAAGAAGGGCAACGAGAAGGACGCCCGCGTGCAGAAGCTCGCCGAGCTCCTCAACTCGCCCGAGGTGAAGAAGTTCATCGAGGACACCTACAAGGGCTCGGTCATCCCGGCCTTCGGCGCCCCCAAGGAGTAACCGCCGTCCGAGGGACCGTCAGACCGGTTCCCCCGTACAGTCCTTGAGCGGAAGGCCCCGCGCACCCCGTCCGGTGCGCGGGGCCTTCCGCCGTACCCCACCCGGCCATGCGCACCGGCGGCGCCATGCTGCATGCTGTGCGTTCACGGTCGATTCGGACGGTCCACGGCATGGAGCTGCGCATGACTACCACCTTTCCGGACATCTCCATCAACACGGACCGGTTGGTGCTGCGCGCGTTCGAGGAGGCGGACGCCCCCGCGCTCGCCGAGATGATGAACGACGAACTCGTCGGCGCCTGGACCGCCGTGCCCCAGCCCTACACCGAGGCCGCCGCCCACCGCTGGATCACCGAGCACGCCCCCGCCGAACGCGCCGCCGGCCGCGGACTCGACCTCGCCGTCACCGAGTTCCTCACCCAGCGCCTCGTCGGCGTCGTCCAGCTGAGCAACACCGACTGGCGCGTCCGCTCCACCGAACTCTCCTACATCGTCGCCCCCTGGGCCCGGGGCGAGGGCTACGCCTCCGAAGCCGCCCTCGCCACCGCCCGGTGGCTCTTCAACGACCGGAAGTTCGAACGCCTGGAACTGCGCACCGCCGCCGACAACACCGCCTCCCAGCAGGTCGCCCAGAAGATCGGCTGCATCAGCGAGGGCGTCCTGCGCAACGCCTGCATAGCCCGCACCCGCACCGAGGACGGCGGCTGGACCGAGCTGCGCACCGACTTCATCCTCTGGGGCCTCCTCCCCGAGGACCTCGACGACGTCGCCGACCAGATGGCCGAGGCCGGATACTCCTCGTACACCGACTGGAGCTGACGACCGGGTACGCTCGGCACGCCCCCGACCTGCGACAACACCACAGGGAGACAGACGACGATGGCCGACCGCGTCACGGTGATCGGCTGGGACGGCTCGCCCCTTTCCCCGGCGGCCCTGTCCGCGCTCTCCGCCGCCACCCTGGTGGCCGGAGCCGGCCACCACCTGGCCCGGCCCGAGGTGCCCCCCGCCGCCGAACGCATCCGCCTCGGCAGCGTCGACCTCGCCGCCCGCCGCATCGCCGGCCACCGCGGCACCGCCGTCGTCCTCGCCGACGGCGACCCCGGCTTCTTCGGCGTCGTCCGCACCCTGCGCGCCCCCGAGCACGGCCTGGAGGTCGAGGTCGTCCCGGCCGTCTCCTCCGTCGCCGCCGCCTTCGCCCGCGCCGGGATGCCCTGGGAGGACGCCCGGATCGTCGTCGCCCAGCAGCGCACCCTGCGCCGCGCCGTCAATGTCTGCCGCGCCCACCCCAAGGTCGCCGTCCTCACCTCGCCGGGCGCGGGCCCCGCCGAGCTCGCCCTCCTCCTCGACGGCGTCCACCGCACCTTCGTCGTCTGCGAGGAGATCGGCACCGACCGCGAACGGGTCTCCGTCCTCACCTCCGACAAGGCCGCCGACCACACCTGGCGCGACCCCAACGTCGTCCTCGTCATCGGCGGGGGCGGCGGCACCCCGACCACCCCCTGGCTCGCGGGCCGGGACCCGTCCGTCCGCCCCGTCCGCGGCTGGGGCCTCCCCACCGAGGAGTACGACTCCGAGGAGCACGGCCCCGGAACCGATCGGGCCCGGCCGAAGGCGGGCGAGGACCCCGCCCTCCGCGCCGCCCAGCTCGCCCGTCTCGGGCCCCGCACCGGCGACCTCGTCTGGGACATCGGCTGCGCGGGCGGCGCCTTCTCCGTGGAGGCCGCCCGCTTCGGCGCCGCCGTCATCGCCGTCGACCCCGACCCGGCCGCCTGCGCCCGCACCGAGGCCGCCGCCCGCCGCCACGGCGTCCCCCTCCAGACCGTCCGGGGCCGCGCCCCGCACGTCCTGGAGAGCCTCCCCGAACCCGACGTCGTCCGGATCGCGACCGGCGGCGTCCAGGTCGTCACCGCCTGTGCCGACCGGCGCCCGGAGCGCATCGTCGCCCACGCCTCCACCCGCGACGAGGCCGAGGCGATCGCCGCCGCCCTCACCGCCGCCGGCGGCTACGCCGTCGAGGCCCTCCTCCTCCAGACCGTCGGACTCGACCCGGACACCTGGTCGGAACGCGATCGTTCGGCCGTCTTCCTGCTCTCCGGACGCAGGATCGACCGCGCCCCGTGACCCGGCCGCCCCGCCGGTCGGGGTAGGCTGGCCGATTGTTGTACCGCGTCCGGACGTTCGTCACTTCGTGTATCGATGTCCGGAAATGGTGGCCCCTCGGGGACACCGGTGTGGTACGCGACAAGGGGGGACCGCGCGACGTGGCGCAGTCCACAGCGCACCGTGGCGAATCTTCCTGCCACGGGGACCGAGGGCCGGGACAATGTGCAGGTGTCCGCGTCCTTCGTGCCGCGCGGCGCGCACGCTCGTTCTTGTCGACGGGCGCAGGTCTGAAGGAGCACAAGCGATGGGCGAGGGGTACGCATGACGGACACCGGCCAGGTCCCGGGCGAGGGGCTGCCGGAGAACGCAGGCATGGTCGAGCAGCCGGGCATCCCCGCACCGGGCGCGTACACCTTCCTGGACCCCTCCGAGCACACCCCCGAGGACGACGACCTGCTCCTGATGCCGGGCGCCCAGGGCGCCTGGAGCGAGCACCCGCCGGGCGTCGTGCCCGCACCGCCGGTCGCCGTGCCGCCCCCCGTGCTCCCGCACCAGGAGGCCCCGGTTCCGACGGGGGACCCGCTGACGGACCCCCTGCCGGACCCGCTCACGGACCCGCTCCCCGAGCCCGCCGCCCTCGGCGACGTCCCGTACGCCGGCACCCCGGCGCACGGCGTCCCCGCCGGTACTCCCGCGCACGGCGTCCCCGTGCCCCCGTACGAGCCGGTCCTCACCGACCACGGCTACGAGCCCGGCATCCTCGACACGGGCTCCGTCGACCTCGGCGGCGTCCAGGTGCCCCCGCAGGCCGCGGCGCAGACCCCGCCGCCCGCCCGCCGCCCGCTGCACATGGGCCCGCCCGTGCCCGAGGCCACCGGCGGAGTCGTCCGCTCGCTGGCCGACCGGGGCCCGGCCACCGCGCCCGCCCCCGTCCCGCAGCCCGCTCCGGAGCCCCTGGTGGCCACCGGCCCCGCCCCGGTGCCGGTCCGGAACCCGGGCCCGCCGACCACGGGCCCCGAGTACTTCGAGATCGCGCAGGAGCAGCAGCTCGCGCCGCAGGGCGCCGAGCCGTGGACCGCGCAGGAGCCGGTGGCGCAGCCCCCCGCAGAAACGGTCGTCCCGCAGCGGGACCACTCCGGCCAGTTCGTCCAGGTCGACGGCACCGTCCCGACGACCCCGCACCTGGCCCCCGAGCCGCCGGCCGAGTCGATTCCGGCGCCGGAGGAGCCCGCCGCCACGGCGGAGCCGACGCCCGAGGCCGCCCCGGAGATCTGGGAGGAGCCGACCGCCCCCGAGGCGATCGTCGTGCCCGCACCGCGCGAGCCCGAACCGACGGCACCGGAAGCCACCGAACCGGAGCCCGTCGCGCCCGTGGCCGAGGAGACGGCTCCCGAGCCCGAGGCCCCGGCGGAGCAGCCGACCGTGGAGCCGGTCGCGGAGGCGACCCCCGAGCAGCAGCCGCAGGAGACCCCGGAGACTCCGGAAGAGCCCCAGGAGCAGGCACAGGAGCAGGCACTCACCCCGGAGCCGACCCCGGCCCCGGAACCGGCCTTCGCCCCGGAACCGCTCCCGGCCCAGGACCAGGTGCCCGCCCAAGAGCCGACCCCGGCCCCAGAACCGACACAGGAGCCGACCCCGTCCCCGGAACCGGCACCCACCCCGGAACCGATCCTGTCCCCGGAACCGACCCCGGCCCCGGAACTGGCACCCACCCTGGAACCGGTATCCACTCCCGAGGTGCTCTCCACCCCGGAACCGGCACCCACCCCGGAGGCACTCCCCACCCCGGAGCCGACTCCGGCCCCGGCCCAGGAGCAGGTGTCCACCCCCGCGGCCCCCGAAGACCTCGCTGCCCCCGAAGCCCCCACGGCTCCCGCGGCCCCCGGCTACGACGACGCCGAGCGCGAGGCGGTCCTGCGCGTCATGCGCGAGCGCCGCGACATCCGCAACGGCTTCCGCTCCGACCCGATCCCGCACGAGGTGCTGCTCCGCGTCCTGGAGGCCGCCCACACGGCCCCCAGCGTCGGCCACTCCCAGCCCTGGGACTTCGTCGTCATCCGCTCCGCCGAAACGCGGCAGACGATGCACGAGCTGGCCCAGCGGCAGCGCGAGGCGTACGCCAGGTCGCTCCCGAAGGCCCGGGCGAAGCAGTTCAAGGAACTGAAGATCGAGGCCATCCTCGACACCCCGGTCAACATCGTGGTGACCGCCGACCCCACCCGGGGCGGCCGCCACACCCTCGGCCGCTACACGCAGCCGCAGATGGCCCCGTACTCCTCCGCGCTCGCGGTCGAGAACCTCTGGCTCGCGGCCCGCGCCGAGGGCCTCGGCGTCGGCTGGGTCAGCTTCTTCGACGAGCGCGAGATGGTCCGCGCCCTCGGCCTCCCCGAGCACCTCGAAGTGGTCGCGTACCTCTGCGTGGGATACGTGGACGAGTTCCCCGAGGAGCCCGAGCTGATGCAGGCGGGCTGGTCCAAGCGCCGCCCGCTGGCCTGGGTCGTCCACGAGGAGACGTACGGCCGCCGCGCCCTGCCCGGCGAGGAGCCGCACGACCTCCTCCAGGAGACCGTCGCGAACATCCGCCCGCTGGACGCCAAGGCGCTCGGCGAGGCCTGGGAACGCCAGAAGCGCATGACCAAGCCCGCAGGGGCCCTCGGCATGTTGGAGATCATCTCCGCCCAGCTCGCCGGCCTCTCCCGGATGTGCCCGCCGCCGATCCCGGAGCCCGCGGCCGTCGCGGTCTTCGCGGGCGACCACGGCGTCCACGCCCAGGGCGTCACGCCCTGGCCGCAGGAGGTCACCGGCCAGATGGTGGCCAACTTCCTCGGCGGGGGAGCGGTCTGCAACGCGTTCGCCAACCAGGTCGGCGCCGAGGTCTGCGTCGTCGACGTCGGCGTGGCCTCCGAGCTCCCGGCCACCCCGGGCCTCCTGCCCCGCAAGGTCCGCCCCGGCACCGCCGACTTCACCACGGGCCCCGCGATGACCCGCGAAGAGGTCCTGGCCGCGATCGAGGTGGGCATCGAGACGGCCCGCGACCTCGTGGCAGCGGGCAACAAGGCGCTGCTCACGGGCGAGATGGGCATCGCCAACACCACGGCGTCCGCCGCCCTGATCTCCGTCTTCACCGACGCGGACCCGGCCGAGGTCACGGGCCGGGGCACCGGCATCAACGACGAGACGCACGCCCGCAAGGTGGACGTGGTCCGCCGCGCCCTCGCCCTGCACACCCCGGACCCGGAGGACCCGATCGGCGCCCTCGCGGCGGTCGGCGGCCTGGAGCACGCGGCCCTCGTGGGCCTGATCCTGGGCGCGGCCTCCCTGCGCACCCCGGTGATCCTGGACGGCGTCTCCACCGGAGCGGCGGCCCTGGTGGCCCGGGCGATCGCCCCGGAGTCCCTCGCGGCCTGCATCGCGGGCCACCGCAGCGCCGAGCCGGGCCACGTGGCGGCCCTGAACAAGCTGGGCCTGCGCCCCCTGGTCGACCTGGACCTCCGTCTCGGCGAGGGCACGGGCGCCCTGCTCGCCCTCCCGCTGGTGCAGAGCGCGGCCCGCGCGATGCACGAGGTGGCCACGTTCGACTCGGCGGGAGTCACCGAGAAGTAGCACCACGGCGCGGCCCCCACCCACTCACGGGAGTGGGGGCCGCGCAGGAACAGGGTTCGGGACGTAAAGCGTGATTTGTGGCGCGACCAGCGGGTGAGGCTTCCATGGGCCTCGGGCGCCGTAAATCATGCAGTCCCGAACCCTGTTCCGGAGCGGCCCCCACGTCACGCCCCACGGCGGGGAGATCCGTCACAGGGTGACCCCCCGGGGCCACCGATATCGTGGGACCCGAAACCGGAACCGGACCCGGAACCCGAAGCCGGGACCCGAAACAGCGTCCCACCAGCCGCTCCACCGCCGCAGCGGCCGCACCTGCCACGCCCCGAGGAGCCGCTCACCCATGGCCGAGAACACCGAGAAGGCGACCCCCGACGCCCACCCCGCCTACCCGGTGGGCCTCCGCCTCGCCGGCCGCCGCGTGGTCGTCCTCGGCGGCGGCCAAGTCGCCCAGCGCCGCCTCCCGGCCCTGATCGCCGCGGGCGCCGACATCACCCTGATCTCCCCGTCCGCGACCCCGTCCGTGGACGTGATGGCGGAGACGGGCGAGATCACCTGGCTCAAGCGCCGGTACGAAGAGGGCGACCTCGCGGACGCCTGGTACGTCCTGGTGGCCACGACCGACCCCGTCACCAACGAGGCCGCCTCCGCCGAGGCCGAGCGGACCCGGACCTGGTGCGTGCGCTCGGACGACGCCGAGGCGGCCACCGCCTGGACCCCGGCCACCGGCCGCGGCGACGGCGTCACCGTGGCGGTGCTCACCGGCCACGACCCGAGGCGCTCGGCCGCCGTGCGGGACGCGATCGTGGAGGGCCTGCGGGACGGCTCGATCGCGGCGCCCCAGCACCGCGCCCGCACCCCGTTCGTCGCCCTGGTCGGCGGCGGCCCCGGCGACCCGGACCTGATCACGGTGCGCGGCCGCCGCCTGCTCGCGGAGGCGGACGTGGTGATCGCGGACCGCCTGGGCCCCCGCGACCTCCTGGACGAGCTGCCCCCGCACGTCGAGGTGATCGACGCGGCGAAGATCCCGTACGGCCGGTTCATGGCCCAGGAGGCGATCAACAACGCGCTGATCGAGCACGCGAAGGCGGGGAAGTCGGTGGTCCGCCTGAAGGGCGGCGACCCGTTCGTCTTCGGCCGGGGCATGGAGGAGGCGCAGGCGCTCGCCGCCGAGGGCATCGCCTGCACGGTCGTCCCGGGCATCTCCAGCTCGATCTCGGTGCCCGGCGCGGCCGGCATCCCGGTCACGCACCGGGGCGTGGCCCACGAGTTCACGGTGGTCAGCGGCCACGTGGCCCCCGACGACCCGCGCTCCCTGGTCGACTGGGCCTCGCTCGCCAAGCTGACGGGCACCCTGGTGATCCTCATGGGCGTCGACAAGATCGGAAAGATCGCGGAGGCCCTGATCGCCCACGGCAAGGCCCCGGAGACCCCCCTGGCGCTGATCCAGGAGGGCACGACGGCGGCCCAGCGCCGGGTGGACGCGACGCTGGCGACGGTCGAGGAGACGGTCAGGACCCAGGAGGTCCGGCCGCCGGCGGTGATCGTCATAGGCCCCGTGGTGACGGAAGGCCCGAACAGGCCGACGGCGTAAAAACACAATCCCACACCCGACCCCGAACGAGGCAGCAGCACCCCGTGGCCGAACTGATCACGATCGATACCCCCGACGACCCCCGCCTGCACGACTACACCGGCCTGACCGACGTCGAGCTCCGCCGCAGACGGGAGCCGGCCGAGGGCCTGTTCATCGCGGAGGGCGAGAAGGTCATCCGCAGGGCGGGGCAGGCCGGGTACGCGATGCGGTCGATGCTGCTCTCGGCCAAGTGGGTCGACACCATGCGGGACGTCATCGACGGGGCCGGGGCACCGGTGTACGTGATCGACCCGGACCTGGCGGAGCGGGTCACCGGCTACCACGTGCACCGGGGCGCCCTCGCGTCCATGCAGCGCAAGGAGCTTCCGGAGGCGTCCGGGCTGCTGGCGGAGGCCCGCCGGGTGGTGGTGATGGAGTCGGTCAACGACCACACGAACATCGGCGCCATCTTCCGCAGCGCCGCCGCCCTGGGCATGGACGCCGTCCTGCTCTCCCCGGACTGCGCGGACCCGCTCTACCGGCGCTCGGTGAAGGTGTCCATGGGCGCGGTCTTCTCGGTCCCGTACGCCCGCCTGGAGGGCTGGCCGCACGGCCTGGGAACGGTACGGGAGGCGGGCTTCCGGCTTCTCGCGCTCACTCCGGCGGAGCGGGCGGTCTCCATCGACGAGGCGGCCCCGCACAAGCTGGACCGGGTGGCGCTGATGCTGGGCGCGGAGGGCGAGGGCCTGTCGCAGAAGGCCCTGAAGGCCGCCGACGAGTGGGTCCGCATCCCGATGGCCCACGGCGTGGACTCGCTCAACGTGGGGGCGGCGGCGGCCGTCGCCTTCTACGCGGTGGCGACGGGCCGCCCCGAAGCCTGAGGCCTCGGGAGGCTCGGCCCCGGACGGCTCAGCTCTGGAGCGCCTGAGCGGCGGCGATGCCGAGGGCGACGACCAGGGTGACGACCACGAAGACGAAGAGCCGCTGCCGCAGCAGCCGGGGGTTGGCGGGGCGGCGGCCCGTCGAGGTGGAGCGGACGCCGGGCCGGGTGCCGGGCCGGGACTGCGGGGACCGCGAGCCCCCGGTCCGGGGCCCGGCGGAGGACCGGGAGGACGCCCCCCGCCCCTGACCGCGCTCGCGCTCCCGATCGGAGCCGCGCTCGACCCCCCGTTCGCCTGTCCGCTCGGGTCCACGCCCGCGTGTGTCCCGTTCGGTGTACTCGGTGTACCGCTCGGTGGGCCGGACGGTGTTCCGCTCCTCGGCGCGCTCCCGCTGCACGGGCGGCCGGGACACGGGCAGCCCCTGGGCCTCGCGGGCCGCGATCTCCTTGAGCCGCATCGACAGCTGGAGCGTGCTGGGCCGGTCCTCGGGGTCCTTCGCGAGACAGGCCCGGACGAGGGGCGCCAGCGCGTCGGGCACGCCGTTCAGGTGCGGTTCCTCGTGCACGACCCGGTAGAGCATGACTTCGGAACTGCCGTGTCCGAAGGGGGAGTCGGCCATCGCCGCGTACGCGAGGGTGGCGCCGAGCGAGAAGACGTCGGTGGCGGGGGTGACGGCGGCGCCGCGCACCTGCTCGGGGGCGAGGAAGCCGGGGGAGCCGACGGCGGTGCCCACGTGGGTGAGGGTGCTGGCGCCGGTGGCCCAGGCGATGCCGAAGTCGATGATCCGAGGGCCCTTGGGGGAGAGCAGGATGTTCGACGGCTTGAGGTCCCGGTGCACGACGCCGGCCTCATGGACGGCGACCAGGCCCTCCGAGAGCGCGGCCCCGATGGAGGCCACGTCGGCGGCCCGTAGGGGTCCCTCCTCGGCGACCCGGTCGTGCAGGGAGGGGCCGGGCACGTACTGGGTGGCGAACCAGGGGCGCTCGGCCTCCAGGTCGGCGGCGACGAGCCGGGCCGTGCAGCCGCCGCGGATCCGCCGGGCCGCGGACACCTCGCGGGCGAACCGCGACCGGAACTCCTGGTCCTCGGCGAGGTCGGGCCGGATGACCTTCAGGGCGACCCGCTGGCCGCGCCGGTCGGACCCCAGGTACACGACGCCCATTCCGCCGGCTCCCAGCCTGCGGTGGAGCCGGAACGACCCGACGATCCGCGGATCCTCGCGCCGGAGCCGCATCATCGCCATGTCCGTCCCCTCGTCCGTTCGACGTGGCACAGCTTACGTAGTGGCGCCCGCACGCGCTCATAGGCCGCGCCCTCGCACCGGGATCGATTGTCAGTACTGGGAGAACCCTCCGGAGCCCGACGGTCGCCCCCGCCGCCCAACCCCCTTCCCGCCCAGCCCACTTGAAGAGCCCTTCGGACCCCTCTCGCCCGCCCCCGGGGGAAGGCCTCCGGGACCCCGCAGACCGGGGCGCACCCGTGACGATCAAGGAAGTGAGCGATGTCACGCCGCTCGCCGCCCGTACACCTCTCCTGGACAACCCCTCGGGGATGACCCGGGGTTGTGCGCCCCCGTCTCCACCCAGGGGAGTACGCCGTGTGGGCGGCCGTCATCCTCCGGGAGGCCCGGAAGTCGGTACGCGGGCATGACGTGCCGGGGCTTCCCGCTTCCTAAGGTTGTTGTCACGCGGCGGGTGCAGCACTCGTCCCCCGAGGTTACGCACCCGCCGCGCCACACGACGGGAGAGGAACCATGGCCTACACGGCACCGAGGACGACCAGCCGGCCTCCGGGCCGCCGTCACCCCCTGGTGGCCACGGCCATGGTTCTTCCTCTCGCGGCCCTGCTGGTGGTCGTCTTCGGCGGCTGGGAAGCGGTGGTCACACAGGCGTCGTCCGTGGGCGTGATGCTGGGGCGCTGAGCGGCGCCCCGGACCCGGGAGAGCGGCCCGGGTCGGGACATCCGGCCATCAGCCCCGTGGGGACGGGGGTGCGACGGACGGCAGCGTGGGGCCGGTCGGCTGGGGAGCCGACCGGCCCTCGCGCGTTCCCACCCGCCTGCCGTACGAGCACCCCGCACCGAATCCCCCTACGGCCCCGCACGTGACCCCGCACCACCCTGGCGCACGAGCACCCGGCACCGCATCCACCTACGGCCCCGCACGTGACCCCGCACGGTCCTGCCCAAGGCGCCCCCGCACCCGACCCGTGCCCCAGCCCCCCGCACGGCCCTCCCACGAGAACCCGCCGCCCCACCCCGTACGCTCCCCGCGTGACCCCCACCCAGCCCCCGTCCGCCCGGCCGGCCCCCCTCGACCACCTCGCCGCCCTGGCCCGCGCCGCCGCCCACCCGCCCGGTGCCGCCCCCTGCGGCTGCGCGGACGGCGGGCTCGTCGGGGTGCTGGCGGACCGGGAGGACGGGACCGTCGTACGCCACGGGGCGCTCGTGGTGAAGGCGCACGCCCCCGACACCGACCCCGAGGCGCACCGCGCGCGGCTCGCTCTGGCCGCCCGCCCGGACCTTGCCGGGATCCTCCTGCCGCCGCTGCCGCTCCCCCCGTCGCTGGCCGTTCCGGACGGGCTCGGCGGGCGTCCGGTCACCGTCTGGCCGTACGGCCCGCCCGTGGACCCGGGGGATCCGGACGCCGCTCCCTGGGAGGAGGCGGCGCGGCTCCTCGCCCTGCTCCACCGCACTCCGCTCCCGCCGGGAGTCGCGGAGGGCCTTCCGGCGATGCGGGCCCCGCTCAAGGCGGCCCTCGCCGTGGACCGGATGCGCCGGGCGGCGCCGGACCACCCGGCCGCGGCCACCGTCCTCGCCGCCTGGCGGACGGTCCCCGTGGACCGCGCGGACGCCCCCCGGCTGCTCTGCCACGGCGACTTCCACCTGGGCCAGTTGGTCCGGCTCGCCCACGCCCCGTCGGATCCGCCGTCCTGGCGGCTCATCGACGTCGACGACCTCGGCGCGGGGGATCCGGCCTGGGACCTGGCCCGTCCGGCCGCCTGGTTCGCGGCCGGCATCCTGCCCCCGGAGGTCTGGTCCCGTTTCCTCGGCGCGTACCGGGAGGCGGACGGCCCGGCGGTGGGCGCCGATCCCTGGGCCCGGCTCGACGTGCCGGCCCGGGCCCTGACGGTGCAGACCGCCGCCCTGGCCCTCGCGAAGTCCACGGCCGAACGCCGGCCGCTCGACGAGGTCGAGGAGGTGATGATCGACACCTGCGCCCGCATCGCCGGACATCGAACCGGGTAGGCACTTTCGGCGTCCACGTAAGGTGAGGCCACCATTCGAACGGAAATGTCAGGGAGTTGAGCCGACCATGCAGTGTCCCAAGTGTCATGCGGCCATGCACACGTACAACCGCAACGGCGTCCAGATCGAGCAGTGCAGCGGCTGCCGGGGCATATTCCTGGACTACGGGGAGCTGGAGGCCCTGACCCGCCTGGAGTCCCAGTGGGTGCAGCAGGCCCCGCCGGCGCCGCCCGCCCCCCAGGCCTACCCGGCGCAGCCCGCTCCCGCCGCGCCCGCCTGGGGCGCCCCGCACCACGGCGGCCACCACGGCGGCGGTCACTACCGCCAGCGCGGCTTCGGCCGGATGCTCTTCTCCTCGTGAGGCACTGACACGAAGAAGCCCCGGCCGCGAGACGCGGCCGGGGCTTCGTTCTTCTGGTGCGCGATACTGGGATTGAACCAGTGACCTCTTCCGTGTCAGGGAAGCGCTCTCCCGCTGAGCTAATCGCGCGGGACGTGCACAACCTACCCGAAGGCGGTCGTGCTGCGTGCGCGATACTGGGATTGAACCAGTGACCTCTTCCGTGTCAGGGAAGCGCTCTCCCGCTGAGCTAATCGCGCGGGGGATCCGGAGATCCGGGACCCGAGGGTCCAGTGGACGATACTGGGATTGAACCAGTGACCTCTTCCGTGTCAGGGAAGCGCTCTCCCGCTGAGCTAATCGTCCTTGGAGGTGGAGACGGGATTTGAACCCGTGTAGACGGCTTTGCAGGCCGTTGCCTCGCCTCTCGGCCACTCCACCAGGAGTGAATACGGGGGTTCGGGAAGATCCCCCACATCGAGCGGACGACGAGATTCGAACTCGCGACCCTCACCTTGGCAAGGTGATGCTCTACCAACTGAGCCACGTCCGCTTGTCGTTTCCGTTCCGCTTGCGCGTCCCGGCGACGTGTTGAACTCTAGCGGATTCCCGGGCCAGTACAAAAACGCGTTTCCGCAGCGTGCTGACCTGCGGGCCGACCGGGGCACCGGCGACGCCCCCGGCCCGGCCGCCGCTCAGACCCCCGGAGGGTTCGCGCGGCGTTCACTCGCCGTGTTCCCGGGGTCGCGCGGAGCCCCCGGCGCACGCGGCCCGGTGCCCGGGCCCCGCCCGACCTAGACTCGACGCGTGTACGACCTCGCTCCCCTGGCCCGTTTCGGCGGCCTCGTCGCCACCGACCTCCGGGACGTCACCCACGACCCCGAGGCCCTGGACTCCACCGGCTTCTGGGCCGTCTGCGCGGACTTCGAGGGGCGCCTGACCTGCGCCCGCTTCGGGGACGTGCGGCCGGACCCGGTGCCCCCGCCCGTGCCGGGCGCCTGGCGCGGCCCCGCCGCCGACGCCTGGACGTCCTCCCTGGACCGCGCCGCGTACACCGCGGGCGTACGGCGCGTGCGGGAGCACATTGCGCGGGGCGAGGTCTACCAGGCGAACCTCTGCCGGGTCCTCACCGCGCCGCTGCCGGATCCGGCCGCCGCCGACGTGGACGCGCTCACCGCGCTGCTCGCCCGGGGCAACCCCGCCCCGTACGCCGGAACGATCCGGCTGCCCGCGCACGGCGTGGAGATCGCCACCGCCTCCCCGGAGCTCTATCTGCGCCGGGAGGGGGCCCGGGTCTCCTCGGGGCCCATCAAGGGCACCGGCCGCACCGCCGCCGACCTCCTGCCCAAGGACCACGCGGAGAACGTGATGATCGTCGACCTGGTCCGCAACGACCTGGGACGCGTCAGCGAGACCGGCTCCGTCGCCGTCCCCGCCCTCTGCGCGGTCGAGGAGCACCCCGGCCTGGTCCACCTGGTCTCCACGGTCACCGGCCTGCTGCGCGAGGACGCCGGCTGGCCCGAGCTGCTGACCGCCACCTTCCCGCCCGGCTCGGTCACGGGCGCCCCCAAGTCCAGCGCGCTGCGGATCATCGAGGCCCTGGAGACCGCGCCCCGGGGCCCCTACTGCGGGGGCGTCGGCTGGGTCGACGCCGACGCGGGCACCGGCGAGCTGGCCGTGGGCATACGCACCTTCTGGATCGACCGCCCCGAGGGCGTGCTGCGCTTCGGCACCGGCGCCGGAATCACCTGGGGCTCCGACCCGGAGCGCGAGTGGGAGGAGACCGAGCTGAAGGCGTCCCGGCTGGTCGCGATAGCGTCGGGCGCCCACGGACAAGGCGCCCCCGAGGCGACCGGAAAGGCCATTTCTCGATGAAACTCTGGGTCAACGGCGGGCTGCACGACGCGGAGACCGCCCGGGTCTCCGTACTGGACCATGGACTGACCGTCGGCGACGGCATCTTCGAGACGGTCAAGGCGGAGCGCGGCGAAACGTTCGCCCTCACCCTCCACCTGGAGCGTCTCACCCGCTCGGCCCGGGGCCTCGGCCTGCCCGACCCGGACCTCGACGAGGTGCGCCGCGCCTGCGCCGCCGTCCTGGAGGCCAACCCGATGGAGCTCGGCCGCCTCCGCATCACGTACACCGGCGGTCCCTCCCCGCTCGGCTCGGAGCGCGGCGACTCCGGCACCAGCCTCGTTGTCGCCCTCGGCGAGACCGGCCGCCGCCCCGACTCCACCGCCGTGATCACCGTGCCCTGGACCCGCAACGAGCGCGGCGCCCTCACCGGCCTCAAGACCACCTCGTACGCCGAGAACGTCGTCGCCCTCGCCAGGGCGCGTGAGGAGGGGGCCTCCGAGGCGCTCTTCGCCAACACGGTGGGACGGCTCTGCGAGGGCACCGGCTCCAACGTCTTCGTCGTGGTCGACGGCCGGATCCTCACCCCGCCCGTCTCCTCCGGCTGCCTCGCGGGCATCACCCGCGCCCTCGCCGTCCGGTGGACCGGCGCGGAGGAGGCCGATCTGCCGCTGGACGTCCTGGAGAGCGCCGACGAGGTCTTCCTGACCTCGACCCTCCGCGACGTGCAGGCCGTGCACCGGGTCGACGGGCGCGAACTGTCGCCCGCGCCCGGCCCGGTCACCGCCAAGGCCATGCGGACCTTCGACGAGCACGCGGCCCGCGACCGGGACCCGGGTCTCGGCTAGACCCTGATCCGCCGGACAGACCCTGGCGGACGCCGTTGCGCCGCAAAACCTGATGACGGGCGGCCCCGGGGTGGGTAGAACACCTCTGATGACCACCACCCTGCGGCCGGTCGAGCCGCTTCAGCAGCTGCCCGGCGGCGGCCGTTCCCGCACCTACGACGTGTGTGTGAACAGCCGTCGCGTCGGCTCCGTCCACCTCGCCACCGACCCCGGCTTCGGCGCCGCCTCGGGAGTGGTCCAGGACCTCCGGATCGACGAGCCGGACCGGGGGAGGGGCCGGGGCACGGTCGCCGCGCTCGCCTCCGAGGAGGTGCTGCGGAGCTGGGGCTGCGTCCAGGTGCGGGCGTCGGTGCCCGCCGACGCCGCGCCCGCCCTGCGCATGGTCCGCTCGCTCGGCTACGTCGAGCGCAGCCGGAACATGGTCAAGGAATTGCCCGCCGTCCCGCCCGCGCTGCCGGACGGCGTCGAGGTCCGGCCGATGACCGGCGCCGAGTACGGGGAGTGGGAGGTGCGGGCCCGGGAGGCCTTCGCGCGGGACTGGACCGAGCGGGGCGTCCCCGAGGAACTGGCGCGCGCGAAGGCCGACAACAGCCACCGCACCCTCCTGCCCGAGGGGCTCGCCACCCCCGGCGCCGCGTTCCACGTCCTGGTCAGGGACGGGCGGCCCGCCGGCGTCCTGTGGACCGGCCGGACCGAACTCGAACCGGGCCGGCGGGCCGCCTACGTGTACGACATCGAGGTGGACGAGGAGCAGCGCGGACACGGCTACGGGCGGGCGCTCATGCTGCTCGCCGAGCGGGTCGCGGGGGAGGCCGGGGAGACCCTGCTCGGACTGCACGTCTTCACGGACAACACCCCGGCGGTCCGGCTCTACGAGTCGCTCGGCTACCGCACGACCTACGTCAACAGCGCCAAGACGCTGCTGTAGCGGGCCGGTCGGGCGGGTCAGCCGGCGAGGAGGCGGTCGGCGATCGTCCCGATCCGCTCCCGCAGGCCCTCCTGGCTCTGGCCGCCGTCCAGGCGCTCGCCGCCGATGACGTAGGTCGGCGTGCCGGTGACCTTGATCGCCTTGCCCTCGGCCTCGTCCGCGTCGACGGTCAGCAGGTGCCGGCCGTCGATCAGGGCGGTGTCGAACTCCTCGGCGTCCAGGCCCAGTTCGGTCGCCAGCTCCAGGAGGACCGGCTCGCCCCGCTCGCCGAGCTCGGCGGTCCTGGCGAGCAGCGCCTCCGCGTACGGCCAGCCCTCGCCCTGCGCGAAGGCCTCCTCGGCGGCCTGGGCGGCGGCGTACGCGTGCTTGTGCTTCGCCAGCGGGAAGTGACGCAGCTGTACGTCGAGCCGGTCGCCGTACTCCTCGCGGAGCGCGCGGACGTCGTCGAGGGCCCGGAGGCAGTCGGGGCACTGGAGGTCGAACCACGCCTCCAGGACGACGGGGGAGACGGGTGCGGTGGTGGAGTCGCTCATGCCAGCAGTCTCCCCCACCGGGACCGGGGGAGGAGATCCCGGTCGGGGTGACCCGGAGATCTCCCTGAGACCGGCCGGGGAGCATGGCCCCGGGCCGATGCGCGGGTGCAGGATGGAAGGGACGTATCACCCGGGGACCTGGAGGACCACATGCTCGCCGAGACCATCTGTTCCGCGGTGTCCGCGGCGGGCCTGGGCATCGCCGCGATCGCGGCGTACCGGAAGCGCTTCCTGCCCGCCGCCCGGATCGCGGCCTACGCGCTGGTGCCCCTCGGCCTGGTGATGACGGGGGCCGTCGCCTGGATCGCGAGCACGGCGTTCAGCCCGGTGGCCTGGGCCGGCTTCGGCCTGCTGGGCCTGGCCTGGGTGCTCTTCCTGTCCACCCGGGCCGTCGAGCGGCGCCGGGCCGGCCGGGGAGGGGCCGCCGTCGCGGAGGCCGCACCGAGAGCCGCGGCTCCCGGTGCCCCGGCGGCTCCGAGGGCCGTGACGGGGAAGCCGCGGGCCGCCGCCGAGCCCGCGGGCGACGACTTCAGCGACATCGAGGCGATTCTGAAGAAGCACGGAATCTGACCGCTTCTGGCGATTCCGCTGTCCGTCCCCGTTCGGTGATCCACGGGAAGGAGTGAACCCCCCGGTCGGAAGGCGTGTTCCGTGAGGTCGGGCGCGCGGCGTGCGCGATCATCCCCCCGAGATGCTGGATACCTCGCGGGACCCCGTCCCCGCCCCCACCGACGCCCCCGTCGACGCCCCCGGCGAAGAACCGCGCGGCTGTCTGTACGCGCTCTCCCAGCCGCCGCTGATGATCTTCCTCGGCGTCATCGGCTGTCTGCTGCTCGTGGCCGCCGTGCACGACCTCTTCGTGCTGTGACCCTCGTGCCGTGACCCTCCGGGCCGGGGCCGTCAGCCCGCCGCCTCCTTGCGGCGCGCCCGGTACGCGGCCACGTGCAGCCGGTTGCCGCAGGTCCGGCTGTCGCAGTAGCGGCGCGAGCGGTTGCGGGAGAGGTCGACGAAGGCCCGGCCGCAGTCCGGCGCCTCGCAGCGCCGCAGCCGCTCCTGCTCGCCCGCCACGACGATGAACGCCAGGGCCATGCCGCAGTCGGCCGCCAGGTGGTCCGCCACCGAGGCGCCCGGCGCGAAGTAGTGGACGTGCCAGTCGTAGCCGTCGTGGTCGGTGAGCTGCGGGGTGGTGCCCGCGCCCGCCACCAGCTGGTTGATCAGGGGGGCCGCGATCCGGGCCTCGGGCGCGGAGAAGACGGCCGCGAACTTCTCGCGCACCTGGCGCACGGCCCGCAGGTCGCCGGGGCCGAGGTCGCCCACGTCGCTGATCTTGTGTGCGTGTACGAAGGTGTGGAGGCCCCGGAGGTCGGCGAGCGCGTCGGGGCGGTCGCCCTGGGGCGCGGTGTTCATCAGATCGACGACGGTGTCGAGGGCGATCCGGGTGTCGTGAGGGATCAGCACGATTCGCTCCCTGGCCGGCCGCGGGCGGGCGCCCGCGGAATGGCGCTGACTTTAGCGCGACCCGGACATGGCACCGGCGCCCACCACCGCGCCGGCTGCGCGGTGGTGGGCGCCGGATGACGTGCCTGTGTGGCTGCCCGCGCGGCGCCGTCTCCCCGAGTCGGACGGCGCCGTGCGGCTCTCGGCCTGGCTCAGCTGTCGGCCAGGATGTGGGAGAGCTCCGTGTCGAGATCGAAGTGCCGGTGCTCGGTGCCCGGTGGCACGGCGGCGTCGGTCCGCTTCAGGAACGACTCCAGGGCCCTCGCCGGGGCCTCGAGCAGGGCTTCTCCCTCGGGAGAGCTCAGAGCGATGCAGACGACTCCCTGGCCGTGACTACGAGATGGCCAGACGCGGACGTCGCCCGTGCCGGTGGGCCGGTGCAGCCCCTCGGCGAGAAGGTCGCGGGCGAAGACCCACTCGACCGTCTCCTCGGCTCCGGTGTGGAAGGTGGCGTGCACGGCATACGGATCGGCCGTGTCATACCGCAGGCCCGCGGGTACAGGCAGTGAGGACTCGCTCGACACAACGAGGCGCAGGTGCAGCTCGCAGCTGACCGTGGTGTTCATAAGCGCCAGGGCCTTTCGCTCAGTGTGCGCTCGGGGATTCGCACGTCGGCGAAATCGACATGCCACCTCCGGTGCCGTTGTAAACCCCTCTGTCGGTTTTGTGGTCGTTCAGGTCCCTCGTACGGGCCCGTGTAACTTTGGGTAATACGGCCATTCAGGTATCGGCCCGGCGTCCGGTAGGTTGGGAGGCATGAATGCGGAGAGTGACGAGCGCACGGGGGAGTCCGCGGCCGACCAGGACGCCGAACTCGGATCCCGCGCACCGGAGTTCATCAAGTCCCGCCGGACCCTGCACATCAGCTGGCAGGTCGGCGTCTTCGTCGTGGGACTCGCGGTCGTCGTCGCCGGCGTGCTCATGCTCGTGCTGCCCGGACCCGGCTGGCTGGTCATCTTCGCCGGCATGGCGATCTGGGCGACCGAGTTCGTCTGGGCACAGCTCGTGCTCCGCTGGACCAAGCGCAAGGTCACCGAGGCCGCCCAGCGCGCCCTCGACCCCAAGGTCCGCCGCCGGAACATCATCCTCACCGGCATCGGCCTGGTGATCGTCGCCGTCCTGCTCGGCATCTACCTCTGGAAGTTCGGCTTCGTCATGCCGTGGAAGATCGACGAGTGACCTCCGCGTGGTGCGGGAGCCCCGCTGACATGGGGTAATGTGTGCGGTGCACCGGGCGATTAGCTCAGTGGGAGAGCGCTTCGTTCACACCGAAGAGGTCACTGGTTCGAACCCAGTATCGCCCACCACCCGGACCGAGGGCCCGGAGACGACCACCGTCTCCGGGCCCTCGGCGTTCCCCCCCGGAACGCCTCACCGCATCCGCGCCAGCCGCTCCCGCAGCCTCCGCGCGTCCCGCAGCCGCTGCTCGTACGTGGCGCCCACCGCGAGCAGCAGCAGCCCGGCCAGGGCCGGCGGTAGCCAGCGCGGCAGCGCGCCCACCACCTGCACCACGTACGGCGCCAGCTCGTGCAGTCCGTCCAGGGCGAGCACCGTGCCGCCGAGCAGCAGCAGGGCCTGGAGCCGGAACCGCGCCCCGAGCAGCGTCACCACGAGCGCCGCCACCCCCAGGACCAGCGGCCGCACCCACTCCGGGTCCGTCCAGGCCGCGCCGAGGCTCGGCAGCAGCGTCACCGCCAGACCGGGGCCGTACGCCGCCCAGGACGAGGCCTCCGGGTCCCGGCGCCGCCGCAGGAACCCGACGACGAGCGCCGGGACCGTCACCGGCAGCGTGTACGCCTCCGGAGTCGTCACGCCCCAGGCCCCCAGCCGCACCCAGGCGGCGAGGAGGAACAGCCCCGCCGCCGCCCAGGAGGCGAACCGGCGCCGCTCCGGCCGGACCGCCGTCGCCGCCGCGATCACCCCGCCGAGCGCCAGGACCAGCGCCAGGAACGCGGGCCGCGACCCGGCGAGCCCGACGGAGCAGAGGCCCACGGCCGCGCCGGTGATCTCCACCGGCAGCGCCACCGGACGCGCCTTGGCGCCGACGACCGCCGTCGCCGCCGGGACGAGGAGCAGAACCACCCCCGCCCAGTGGCCCTCCAGGCCACCGGCCGCCGCCCCCGCGAGCACCAGACCCGTCGCCGCGAGCACCGCACCGCACGCCGACACGACCCGCCGCGCACCCGCACCGAGGACCGCGACGCCCGCGAGGAGCCCGAGGACCGCCCCGAGCACGACGAACGTGGCCACCCGCACGTCCAGGGCCAGGGCGACCGCGCCCCCGGCGGACAGCAGCCCGCCGGCGTATGCGATCCACCCCAGGACGGTCCCGGGCTCCGCCGGGGGAGCCTGCGGCCGGGGCCGGGGCGACGCCCAGCCGGACCAGGGGGCGGCGGGACCGGCGGGACTGGCTGCCGGAGCCGGTTCCCCAGTCTTCTCCGCGGCCTGCTCGGCGCCCTCGGACACGCCCGGCCGGGGCAGACCCCGGGTCAGCGGGGCCGGACGGACGGCGATCCACAGGGCCCCCGCCGTCGTGAGGAGCTGGAGGGCGAGCGTCGCCGCGTACGGCAGACCCAGGGAGACCGGCAGGGCCGTGAGCAGCGCCCACCCGAGGACGAGCGCCCCGCACCGGGCCCACAGCCGGGGCACGGACGCCAGAACGGCGGCGACCACCGCGAGGACCGGGACCGCCGTCGCGGGATGCGAGCCCAGGACCGGACCGGCGTGCTCGCCCGACCAGACGTCCGTCGTCCGCGCCAGGGGACCCAGCGCCCCCGCCACCACCGGCGGCAGCGCCCACGAGAGCCCCAGCGCCGTCACCGACGCCCCCGCGCCCGCGAGACCCGCCCGGACCCCGCGCGGCAGCCGGGCACCCGCGCCCGCCCGCCACACCGACGCCAGGACCAGCGCGCACAGCACGTACCCCGGGACCTCCCAGTCACCGGGAAGCGCCGACCGCAGCAGACCGCCGACCGCCGCCAGCGCCGCCAGGCCCGCGACCACCGAGGCCGCCACCGCCACCGCGGGCGTCCGCCACGCCACGTACAGGCACACCGCCGCACCCACCAGGAGCAGCGGCGCGCCGCTCCACGGCGAGGAGAAGGAGAGCCAGCCGCCCGTCAGGAGCGCCCAGCCGCCCAGGACCGCCGCACCGACGCCCGCCGTGACCCGCACCGGCAGCGGCCGCGCCCACAGGACCGCCGCACCGTCCGCCGCGGCCGTGACGAGCGCCGCCCACGCGAAGGCCGTCGGCCCGCCACCGGCCGCGAGCACACCGAGCGGCAGCGGCAGCTGCGCCGCGACCACGGCCGCCGGCAGCGGCACGCGCAGCCGGGACAGCGCCGTACCGTACGCCGCCCACGCCCCCGCCAGGACCGCCGAGGCCACCGCCGCGTACCCGAGCCCGTCCGTGTCCGCCAGCGCCACCCGGTGCAGCGCGTACGCGTCGAGCACCGTCAGGACGAGCCCCAGGACCGCCACCGACTCGGCCGTCGACCCGAGCCCCCTGCGCAGCAGCGCCACCGGCGCCGCGAGCGCCGCGCCGGTCACCGCGCACAGCACCGCCGCACGGCCGCCGATCCCCATCGAACCCCAACTCACCAGGGTGAACGCGACCGCCGCGATCGTCAGCAGCGTGCCGCCGAGCGTCAGCAGCACGTTCTGCGCGCTCCGCGGCGTCGAGTCCGCCACCGGCGCCGCCGGCCACGACGGCCCCACCGGCCGGACCGGCTGGTACAGGACCTGGACCAGCCAGGCCCGCCGGGTCAGCAACTGGTTCCGGCGCACTTCGAGCTGGGCCAGCTCACGGTCGACGAGCACCAGCTCGTCCGCGGGCGGCAGGGAGTTGTCCATGAGCCGAGTGTCGTCCCGGCCGCGCCCGCCGGGAATGGGCGCCCGTACTCAGATTCCCCCCGCCTCCCCCCTGAGTACGCCCACACTGGGGCCATGGACTGGTGCCACTACCGATTCCGCTGCGTCTGGCGGCTCGCCGCCCCGCCCGACACCGTCTACGCCGTCCTCGAACGGGCCGAGGACTACCCCCGCTGGTGGCCCCAGGTCCGCGAGGTAGTCCCCCGCGACGGGACCTCCGGCACCGCCCGCTTCCGCTCCCTCCTCCCGTACGACCTCGTCGTCACCGTCCGCGCCCTGCGCCGCGACCCCGCCGGCCGCGTCCTGGAGGTCGGCCTCGGCGGGGACCTGGAGGGCCGGGCCCGCTGGACCCTCACCCCCGAAGGAACCGGCACCCACGTCCTGTACGAGCAGGAGGTCGAGGTCCGCGCCCGGCTCCTGAGGGCCCTCGCCGTCCCCGGCCGACCCCTCTTCCGCGCCAACCACGCCCTGATGATGCGCGGCGGCAGACGGGGGCTCGCCGCCCACCTGCGATCGGTTTGAAGGAAGGGCCGGGAGACCTGTATGGTTCAACCCGTTCCCGGGCGATTAGCTCAGCGGGAGAGCACTTCGTTCACACCGAAGGGGTCACTGGTTCGATCCCAGTATCGCCCACCGGGAGAGGCCGGTCCGTCGAAAGACGGACCGGCCTCTGTCATTCCGGGTGCGCCCCGCGGATCACGCCGCCGTCCGCAGCTCCGGCCGCAGCGGCCACGACGGATCCACCGTCTCCGGCGTCCCCTGCCGCGCGAACCACGCCTGGAGGCCCCGCGCCTGGGCCGCGTGCCACACCGCCTGGAGCGTGTGCAGCTCCGCCGGCGTCAGCCGTTCGAGCCGGGACGAGAACCGCCGCGCCACCGCCCGTACGACGTCCATCGCCGCCGTCGCGTCCGCCGCCGCGTCGTGCGCCCCCGCCAGCTCCACCTCGTAGTGGGCGCACAGGTCCGTCAGCGTCCTGCGCCCCTTCCGGTAGCGGTCCAGGTGCTTGTCCAGGACCCGCGGGTCGAGCACGCACAGGGGCGCGCCCGCCAGATAGGTGCCCAGCGACGACGCCCGGTGCCGCCGCAACTCCCGGTCCAGGAGCGTCAGATCGAACGGCGCGTTCATCACCACCAGCGGACGCCCCGCCGCGATCTGCTCCGACAGCGCCCGCCCCAGCTCCTCCATCACCGGAGCCGGCCACCGGCCGTTCCGCTGGAGGTGATCGTCCGTCAGGCCGTGCACGGCGGTGGCCTCCGCGGGCACCGGTATGCCCGGATTCACCAGCCACCGCGTCACCCGGGGACGCGCCCCGGCCGTGTCCTGCACGACGAGCGCGGCCGACACGATCCGGTCGCCCTCGACGTCGATCCCCGTCGTCTCCGTGTCGAAAGCCGCCAGGGGCCCTTCGTACCAGTGCATCGTCATCCCCGAACTCCCTGCACACGTGCGGCAGATGGCCAACCCCCTGCCCCGAAACGGTGATACCCGGACTGTTTGCGCCGTACGCGGACCGGTCACAACAGAAGGGACGGGGAAGGAAGACGACATGGCGCTCGCCCAGCCCGAGTCGGGAGGGCTGCCGCCCCAGCGGGCAGCTCCGACGCGCGGCTCACTCGCCACCACCGCCTGCATGGAGACCCTCCAGGTGGGATACCTGCACGCCGTCGCCGCCGCAGCGGGCTGCTCGCTGTCCCAGCCCTTTCCGGACAACGGCATCGACTGGCACGTGAGCCACAGCGCTCCCGGCCACACCGTCGACGACGAGGTGACCATCAAGGTGCAGCTCAAGTGCACCTACCAGATACCGCCGCGCCCCCGGGGGAGCGCGTTCTCCTTCACCCTGGACAACGACCACCTGGTGAAGCTCGCCCGGACCCCCGTGTCCGTGCACAAGATCCTGGTCGTGATGCTCGTCCCGAGGTCCCGGGACGACTGGCTGAGGGCGGACCACGACGGGCTCGACCTGCGGCACTGCTGCTACTGGATCAACCTGGCCGGGCACCCGGTCACGGGACGGCGCCGGACCACCGTGCGCGTCCCGACGACACGGATCTTCGACGACCGGGCGCTCTGCGAGATCATGACCCGGGTCGGGGTGGGAGGGAGACCTTGATGCACCGACCGATCGACGACCCCGGGTTCGGAGACGACCGGGGGTTCGGGGGAGGGGAATCCGGCGGGCACGGACCCGTCCCCCCGCCCTACCGGCCCCACCCAGTGCCCGGCGCCCCCTCCGGACCCCGGCCCGACCTTTCCGGGGCACGGTCCGACGCCCCCGGATCCAGGTCCGACGTCCCGGGATCCAGGTCCGACGTCCCCGGCTCCAGGTCCGACGCTCCCGGCTCCCGGTCCGGAGCCCCGGGGCCCCGGGCCGCGATCCCCGTCGCCCCGCCCGCCGGTCCCTGGGCCGACGTCCACGGTGTGCCCGACCCCGGTCGTGTCGACCCGCGGGTCCTCGGCGCCCTGCTCGCCCGCCACGGCTGGCGGCGGCGCGGCGGCGCGGCCGGCCGCTACAGCCGCTGGACCCCGCCCGGGACCGGCACCGGCACGAGCCTGCTCGTGCCCGAGAGCCGCGCCTTCCCGGACTGCGAGGACCTGCTCGGCGAGGCCCTCGCCGCCCTCGCCCACAGCGCCACGCCCTCCGCCCGCGAGGTCCTCACCGGCCTCGCCGTGCCCAGCGACGAGATCCGCTGGTGGCGCGACGTGCCCCCCGGCCCCGCCGGCACCGTCCCCTGGACCGTGCGGGAACAGCTCGGCTCCGCCGCCCGCCAGCTCCTCCTCGCGGGCGCCCTCGCCGTGCGCGGCCGGGCCGGCTACTACGGCGCCCGGCACCGGCGTCCCGCCCAGGCCTCCCTGGAGACCGTCCTCGTCGGCGCGTCCCCCGGCGGGCGCGGCCTCACCGCCTTCCTGCCCGTCGAACCGGGCCGCCCGATCGCCGTCCGGCTCTACCACGCGCTCCACGCGGCCCGCGAGGCCGTCGACTACCAGCGGGCCACCGGCGGCACGGAGGCCTTCGATGCCGCCGTCGAGGCGGGCGTCAGCCGCGAGCTCACCGAGGCCCTCGTCGCCCTCGTCCGGGGCACCGAGGGCGCCCGGATCGCCCTGGAGTGGGCCCCGGCCGCCGGACCGCCCGAGGGGTGCGCCGCCCGGCCCGAACCGGTCGAGTTCTCGCCCGGCGACCTGCCCGCCCTGCGCGAGGCGAGCGCCCGCTACCGGACCGGCGAGCCCGCCGTGCCGGTCCGCCTCACCGGCGCCGTCGTCCGGATGCGCCGCTCGGGACCCCGGGGCGCGGGCACCGTCCGGCTCCGCGTCCTGGGCGGGGCCGAGGTCCCGCACGTCCGCGTCACCCTCGACGAGGAGGCGTACCGCACCGCCGGCCACGCCCACCTCGTCGGCCTCCCCATCCGGGTCTCCGGCCGCCTGGAGAGCCGGGGCGGCTTCCGCCGCCTCACCGACGCGTCCGAGGTCGTCCCCGTCCAGGTCGACGAGGTGGAACGGGACCGCCTGATGAAGGCGCTCCACGAGAACCTGGACTTCTTCGGGGAGGCCTGCGGGCCGGAGGACTGAGGGCGGGGGCGGGGCCCGGCCCGTAATGCGGACGCCGGGTCCGGGGCCGAGCCCGTAAGATCGGCGGTGCGCGGCACCTCGTCTCTGCCGCGCGCCACCGACGCCGGCACCTCGTGTCTGCCGGCGCCCCGATGTATGGAGCACCCGTGTCTGATGTCCGTGTGACCGTCCAGTCCGCCTCGGAACCAGAGGAGAGGGCGGTGAGCGCGGGCACCACCGCCGGCGCCCTGTTCGCCGACGACCGTACGATCGTCGCCGCCCGCGTCGGCGGTGAGCTGAAGGACCTGTCGTACGAGCTCGCCGACGGCGACGTCGTCGAGGGCGTCGAGATCTCCTCCCCGGACGGTCTCGACATCCTGCGCCACTCGACCGCGCACGTCATGGCCCAGGCCGTGCAGGAGCTCTTCCCCGAGGCCAAGCTGGGCATCGGCCCGCCGGTCCGGGACGGCTTCTACTACGACTTCGACGTCGACAGGCCCTTCACCCCCGAGGACCTCAAGGTCATCGAGAAGAAGATGCAGGAGATCCAGAAGCGCGGGCAGCGCTTCGCCCGCCGCGTGGTCTCCGACGAGGCCGCCCGCGAGGAGCTGGCCGACGAGCCGTACAAGCTGGAGCTCATCGGCATCAAGGGCTCCGCGTCGACCGACGACGGCGCGAACGTCGAGGTGGGCGGCGGCGAGCTGACCATCTACGACAACCTCGACGCCAAGACCGGCGAGCTGTGCTGGAAGGATCTCTGTCGCGGTCCGCACCTGCCCACCACCCGGAACATCCCGGCGTTCAAGCTGATGCGGAACGCCGCCGCGTACTGGCGCGGCAGTGAGAAAAACCCGATGCTCCAGCGCATCTACGGGACCGCCTGGCCGTCGAAGGACGAGCTGAAGGCCCACCTCGACTTCCTCGCCGAGGCCGAGAAGCGCGACCACCGCAAGCTGGGCAACGAGCTGGACCTCTTCTCGATCCCGGACGAGATCGGCTCCGGCCTCGCGGTCTTCCACCCCAAGGGCGGCATCATCCGCCGGGTCATGGAGGACTACTCGCGCAAGAAGCACGAAGAAGCCGGCTACGAGTTCGTCTACACCCCCCACGCGACCAAGGGCAAGCTGTTCGAGAAGTCGGGCCACCTCGACTGGTACGCCGAGGGCATGTACCCCCCCATGCAGCTCGACGAGGGCGTGGACTACTACCTCAAGCCCATGAACTGCCCGATGCACAACCTGATCTTCGACGCGCGCGGCCGCTCGTACCGCGAGCTGCCGCTGCGCCTGTTCGAGTTCGGCACCGTGTACCGGTACGAGAAGTCCGGCGTCGTGCACGGACTGACCCGGGCCCGCGGCTTCACCCAGGACGACGCGCACATCTACTGCACCCGCGAGCAGATGGCGGAGGAGCTGGACAAGACCCTCACCTTCGTCCTCGACCTGCTCCGCGACTACGGTCTGAACGACTTCTACCTGGAGCTGTCGACCAAGGACCCGGAGAAGTACGTCGGCTCGGACGAGGCGTGGGAGGAGGCCACCGCGGTCCTCCAGCAGGTCGCCGAGAAGCAGGGCCTCCCGCTGACCCCCGACCCGGGTGGCGCCGCGTTCTACGGCCCGAAGATCTCGGTGCAGGCGCGGGACGCCATCGGCCGGACCTGGCAGATGTCGACCGTGCAGCTCGACTTCAACCTGCCGGAGCGCTTCGACCTGGAGTACACCGCGCCGGACGGCACCAAGCAGCGCCCGGTCATGATCCACCGCGCGCTGTTCGGCTCGATCGAGCGCTTCTTCGCGGTGCTCCTGGAGCACTACGCGGGCGCGATGCCGCCGTGGCTGGCGCCCGTGCAGGCGACCGGCATCCCGATCGGCGACGCGCACGTCGAGTACCTGCAGGAGTTCGCCGCGAAGGCGAAGAAGCAGGGGCTGCGGGTGGAGGTCGACGCCTCCTCGGACCGGATGCAGAAGAAGATCCGCAACGCCCAGAAGCAGAAGGTCCCGTTCATGATCATCGCGGGTGACGAGGACATGGCCGCCGGTGCCGTCTCCTTCCGCTACCGCGACGGTTCGCAGGAGAACGGCGTCCCCGCCGACGAGGCCCTCGCCAAGATCGCCAAGCTCGTCGAGGACCGCGTCCAGGTCTGACGGACCGGAGCGCGTTCAGGAGGCCCCCGGGGAATCCCCCGGGGGCCTCTTCTCGTCCTCCCTCGTGAACGACTGGATCAGCCAGGACGAGAACGAACCCGTCACCGCCCCCAGCAGCGCCAGGCCGCAGGCCATCAGGCCCACCGCCGTCACCCGGCCGACCGGGGTCACCGGGGACACGTCCCCGTACCCCACCGTCGCCAGCGTCGAGCAGGTCCACCACACCGCGTCGCCGAAGGTGACGATCGTGGCGCCGGGGGCGTCCACCTCGTGGTGGTAGACCGTGAGCGCCCCCGCGAAGCCGAGGAGGGCCGTGGTGAGCCCGGCGTAGACCATCACCCGGCCGTAGAGGCCGAGCACCGGCTCGCCGCGGCGGTACTGGAGCCGGCCGTAGATGCTCACCATCCGCACCGGCCGCAGCAGGGGGAGCAGCAGGACCACGGTGTCGAGGGCGTGGAAGCGCAGGAAGCGGAGCGGGGAGAGGCCGCTGAGCCGGAGCCGTACCGCGTAGTCCACGGCGAAGACGGCCCAGCAGGCGAGCGTGACGGAGACGCAGACGTCGAGCCAGTCCCGGGGGAGGCGGTGGCGGGCCAGGACCCGGACCGCGTACGAGGCGAGGAAGGCGAAGGAGGCCACGGCGAGCGGGATCTCCATGCGGCGGTCCCAGCGCTCCTGCCGGGACGGTGTCGGTGGCCTGTCGCTCATCGCAACAGCATGGACGGCGGATGGATCCGCCGCCCCGGCGACACGTTCCGAACGGACGACGCAATATGCTGCACGGCATGACGACTGAGCCGGAGCAGCAGATCGGAGTGGGGACGCAGGACGCGTTCCAGCGCCTGTGGACGCCTCACCGGATGGCGTACATCCAGGGCGAGAACAAGCCGACCGGGCCGGGTGCCGAGGACGGCTGTCCGTTCTGCTCGATTCCGTCGAAGTCGGACGAGGACGGCCTGGTGATCGCGCGCGGCGAGAGCGTGTACGCGGTCCTCAACCTGTACCCGTACAACGGCGGTCACCTGATGGTCGTCCCCTACCGGCACGTCGCCGACTACACGGACCTGGACGCGGCGGAGACGGCGGAGCTGGCCGACTTCACCAAGCGGGCGATGGTGGCGCTGCGGGCGGCGTCCGGCGCGCACGGCTTCAACATCGGCATGAACCAGGGCGCGGTGGCGGGCGCGGGCATCGCCGCGCACCTGCACCAGCACGTGGTGCCGCGCTGGGGCGGGGACACCAACTTCATGCCGGTCGTCGGGCACACGAAGATCCTGCCCCAGCTGCTCGCGGACACCCGGAAGATGCTGGCCGACGCCTGGCCGGCCGGCGTCTGATCCGTACGGTTCACAAGGCAGTCCGTAAGGCAGTCCGTAAGGTGGCCTGTACGGCGGTTCGTACAGCGGGAAGACCCGGACCCCCGGCACACGAGGGGTCCGGGTCTTCCCGGTGTACGGGGCCGGTCAGGCGTCGTAGACGTCGGCCTTCCGGGGGCTCGCGTCCTGGGTGCCGCCGCTGAGGACGAGCGAGCGGTTGGTGAAGCGCTCGGTTTCGACGTTGTGCTCGTCGAGGACCTTGATGGTGGCCGCGTGGACCGCGCGCAGGACCGGCGTCGCCATGCGGATGGCGTCGTCGGCCATGAAGCGGTTCCTCCAGAGCGGTCCGGCCCAGACGTGGCGCAGGCCGAAGGGCTCCGGCAGGACGAGCTTGCCGCCGAGGAACTCCAAAACCGGCGGGAACCAGGTGAGCGGGGCGCGGACGGCCGTCCGGACGACGTCGTCGGTGGTGGTCAGCGGCAGTTTGACCTCGCGGGTCTCCCAGAAGCGGACGGACTTGGAGACCGTCTTGCTCTTCCCCGCGGGCTTCTCGCTGAAGAGGCCGTGGACGGGGCCGAGGGCGTGGCCGGTGACCTCCACGCGGAGCGTGTGGAGGAGGGAGGTCACGGTGACCATCATGGTGAGGACGAGGTTCCCGTCCCAGAGGGTGAACTGCACGCCGAGGTAGTGGCGGTTGCCCGCGCCGAACTGCTGGTCGTTGCAGATGCGCTGTATCTCGTGGGGCTTCACCTGGTAGTGGACGATGTTGTCGCCCTCGGGGCGGCTGACGGACTCGGCCCCCTCGCCCACCGGGGAGACGATCCAGTGCTTCACCGTCGGCTTGGGGAAGCCGGTCTTGAGCGAGCCGCGCTCCAGGAGGGTGAGCTGCTCGTGGATCTTGCGGACGACGTCCCAGGCGCGGAAGTCGTGGATCTCCTTGCCGGCCTTGGGGACGATCTCCTCGGCGAGCGTCCAGCTGCCCCAGCGGGTGCCCAGGCCGAGTATGCCCTTGGGGCCCGCGTAGAAGACGACGTTGGACTGCTGCTCGGCGGAGAGCTTCTCCAGGTTCTGGCGGAGCTCCTCGGCGGCCTTCTCGCCCGGGTCCCGGGGCGCCGCCTCGGGGATCTTGGCGCCGATGCCGCCGCCGCCGAGCAGGGCGCTCCAGCGCTCGCGCAGCTCGACGGCGGTCTTCTCGCAGACGCGGCGGGCGAGGAACCAGCCGATGACCGGGGCCACCAGCATGGCGCGCAGATAGGTCGGCAGGATCCCGGCGAAGGGCAGCTTGAACATCACGAGCAGGGCGAGGAACCCGGCGGCGACGAGCACCGCGTTGCCGAGGAAGCCGGTGCGCTTGTTGTCGGAGCCGGCGGCGAAGCGGCGGAGCTGGATGACGGCGAGCCAGAGCAGCAGGCCGGGCAGGAAGAGGACCCCGCAGACGAGCGTGATCAGGGTCAGCTTCACGTCCCGCTGCTTGCGGATGCGGTTGGCGGCGAGGCAGTGGACGACCACCGGCTGGGGCTCCACGCCGAAGGACTGGACGAGGGCGCCGCGGGCTCCGCCGAGCATCCGCACCTGGACGGCGCGGGAGAAGGCCTCGCCGAGGTCGGGGCGGAAGAGCTTGTGCCACTTGCCCGGGGTGACCTTCGACTTGTACAGGTCGTTGTCGGCGTCCAGGATCTTGTCGACGGGCCCGTCGCGGTACGCGGCGGAGGCGAGGGCGTGGGTCGCCGCCGTCTGCCCGTCCGAGCCCTGGAGGGGGATCTGCGCCCCGAGACCGAAACCGTCCATCGCCACTGCCGCCCCCATCGCGCCGAGTCCCTGTGCGGGCTGTTTCCCAACTGCGGTGCCCCGCACACCTTCTGAGCTGGGCACCCCAGCGTAACCGGGTACCCCCCGACGCGTCACCGGAGTGCGCGGGGACGGCCGAATGCCGCCCGCCCCGCGACGGCGGAACGGGCGGCCCGGGCTGTCGGGGCGTCAATCAGGGTCTTCTTCAGGCCTGTTGCCGGACCTTCTCCGCCAGGTGGGGCGGCATCGGTTCGTGCCGGGCGTACGTGCGGTCGAACCGCCCGGTGCCGTGCGACACGGACCTGAGGTCCACCGCGTACCGCACGATCTCGGTCTCCGGCACCTCGGCCCGCACGAGGGTCCGTCCGGGGCCCGCCCGGTCGGTGCCGACGACGCGGCCGCGCCGTCCCGAGAGGTCGCTCATGACCGGGCCGACGTACTCGTCGGGGACGAGGACCCCGATCTCGTCCACCGGTTCCAGGAGGTGGACGGGGACGGCGGCGGCCGCCTCGCGCAGCGCGAGGGCGCCGGCGGTCTGGAAGGCGGCGTCGGAGGAGTCGACGGAGTGGGCCTTGCCGTCGCGCAGGGTGACCCGGACGTCGACGAGCGGATGACCGGTGGCGATCCCGCGCGCGGCCTGGGCGCGCACGCCCTTCTCGACGGAGGTGACGAAGGGGCGGGGGACCGCGCCGCCGACGACCTCGTCGACGAACTCGACGCCGCTGCCCGGCGGCAGCGGCTCCACGTCGATCTCGCAGACGGCGTACTGGCCGTGGCCGCCGGACTGCTTGACGTGCCGGCCCCGGCCGGAGGCGGCGCCGCCGAAGGTCTCGCGCAGCGCCACCTCGTACGGCACGGCGTCGACCCGTACGCCGTGGCGCTCGCGGAGGCGTTCCAGGGCGACGTCCTGGTGGGCCTCGCCCAGGCACCACAGGACCGTCTGCCGGGTGTCCGGGTTCTGTTCGAGCCGCAGGGCCGGGTCCTCGGCGACCAGCCGGGCGAGGCCCTGGGAGAGCCGGTCCTCGTCGGCCTTGCCGTGGGCGCGGACGGCGAGCGGCAGCAGGGGTTCGGGCAGGGTCCACGGCTCCATCAGGAGCGGGTCGTCCTTGGCGGAGACGGTGTCGCCGGTCTCCGCGTGTCCGAGGCGGGCGACGCAGGCGAGGTCTCCGGCTACGCAGTGCGCCACGGGGCGCTGTTGTCTGCCGAAGGGGGAGGTGAGGGCGCCGATCCGGTCGTCCGCCTCGTGGAGGTCCCGCCCGCCGGGGGCGGGGGCCGGGCCCGTACGGTCCGCGAGGCCGCGGCCGGAGACGTGGACGGTGTCGTCGGGGCGCAGGGTGCCGGAGAAGACCCGGACCAGGGAGATCCGGCCCACGTAGGGGTCGGTGGCGGTCTTGAGGACCTCGGCGACCAGGGGTCCCCCGGGGTCGCAGACGACCGGGGGCCGGGGCTGTCCGTCGGGGGTGGTGACGGCGCGCGGCCCGTGCTCCAGGGGGGAGGGGAAGCCGCGGGCGATCAGGTCCAGGAGTTCGACGGTGCCGAGGCCCTGCGTGCCGCCGTCGGCGGCGGGGGCGGCCGCGAGGACCGGGTGGAAGACGCCCCGGGCGACGGCCTTCTCCAGGTCCTCGACGAGGGTCTCGGGGGCGATCGGCTCGCCGCCGAGGTAGCGGTCCATGAGGGTCTCGTCCTCGCTCTCGGCGATGATCCCCTCGATGAGCCGGGCGCGGGCCTCCGCGATGAGCTCCCGCCGGTCCTCGTCGGGCGGTTCCTCCCGCCGCGCGCCCGTGGAGTAGTCGAGGATCCGCTCCGAGAGCAGGCCGATCAGGCCGGTCGCGGGCGCGTGCCCGTCGGCGCCCTCGGGGCCGTACACGGGCAGGTACAGGGGAAGGACGGCGTCCGGGTCGTCGCGGCCGAAGAGCCCGGCGCAGACGCCGGTCAGCTCGGCGAAGCCGGTGCGGGCGGTGTCGAGGTGGGTGACGACGACGGCGCGGGGCATCCCGACGGCGGCGCACTCCTCCCAGAGCGCGCGCGTGGAGGCGGCGACGGCGTCGGCCTCCTGGGCGGCCGAGACGACGAAGAGGGCCGCGTCCGCCGCGCGCAGACCGGCCCTCAGTTCCCCGACGAAGTCGGCGTACCCGGGGGTGTCGATCAGATTGATCTTGTGGCCGTCCCAGCCGACCGGGACGAGCGAGAGCTGGACGGAGCGGTGGCGGCGCCGCTCGATCTCGTCGTGGTCCGAGACCGTGCCGCCGTCCTCGACGCGTCCGGCCCGGTTGAGCGCGCCCGCGGTCTGCGCGAGGGCCTCGACGAGCGTCGTCTTGCCCGATCCGCCGTGGCCGACCAGCACCACGTTCCGTATGTCCGAGGGCCGGTCGGCCGTCGGAGCCCTGCCGGCGGCCCCGGCGGGTGTCTTCGCCCTGTCACCCATGACGTGTTCCTCCCGACTGCTCGCACGGTGCGGCGGGACGCGGGCGCGGGGGAGCGGGGGTGTCGCGGCGGTACGGCTGCGGTACGGCTTCCGCGGTGCCCGCGGTGCCTTGCGGTGGTCCTTCGAGCTTGGCACCGACACCGGGGCGCGTCCATCGGTCGGGGACCCCCGCACCGGGTCTGCCGGGCTCCCGGGGGGACGCCGACGCGGCGGGGCGGGTACCCGCCGGTAGCCGGGGGCGCGCGTGGCTACGATGGGCGGGCCGGTGGTCGCAGGGGCCGCGCGGCCCACCGAACCTCGGGAAGGCCATGCTGAACAAGTACGCGCGTGCCTTTTTCACGCGTGTCCTCACACCGTTCGCCGCGTTTCTGCTCCGCAGGGGCGTCAGCCCCGACACGGTCACGCTCATCGGCACGGCGGGGGTGATGGCCGGTGCGCTGGTCTTCTTCCCGCGCGGAGAATTCTTCTGGGGCACGATCGTCATCACCCTGTTCGTCTTCTCCGACCTCGTCGACGGCAACATGGCCCGGCAGGCGGGGATCTCCAGCCGCTGGGGCGCCTTCCTCGACTCGACGCTCGACCGGGTCGCGGACGGCGCGATCTTCGGCGGCTTCGCGCTCTGGTACGCGGGCAAGGGCGACGACAACGTGATGTGCGCCGTGTCGATCTTCTGCCTGGCCAGCGGCCAGGTCGTCTCGTACACCAAGGCCCGGGGCGAGTCGATCGGCCTGCCGGTCGCCGTCAACGGTCTGGTCGAGCGCGCCGAGCGGCTCGTGATCTCCCTGGTCGCCGCCGGACTCGCCGGACTGCACGCCTTCGGCGTCCCCGGCATCCAGGTGCTGCTGCCGATCGCCCTGTGGATCGTCGCCGTCGGCAGCGCGGTCACCCTGGGGCAGCGGGTGGTCACCGTACGGCGGGAGTCGGCCGAGGCGGACGCCGCCGCGGCCGGGGGCGGCGGGGCGGTCTCGTGAGCGACCTCAGGGACCGGCTCAGTGACGGGCTGTACGGCCTGGGCTGGGCGACCGTGAAGAAGCTGCCCGAGCCGGTGGCCGCGGGCCTCGGCCGGCGGATCGCCGACCTCGCGTGGAAGCGGCGCGGCAAGAGCGTCCTGCGCCTGGAGTCCAACCTCGCGCGCGTGGTGCCGGACGCCACGCCCGAGCGGCTCGCCGAGCTGTCGAAGGCCGGTATGCGCTCGTACATGCGGTACTGGATGGAGTCCTTCCGGCTGCCGACCTGGAGCAAGGAGCGGGTCGAGCGCGGGATAGACATCAAGGACATCCACTATCTGAAGGAGGGCCTCGCCTCCGGGCGCGGGGTCGTCCTGGCGCTGCCGCACCTGGCGAACTGGGACCTCGCGGGCGTGTGGGTGACCCGCTCGCTCGGCGTGCCGTTCACCACAGTCGCCGAGCGGCTGAAGCCGGAGTCGCTGTACGACCGGTTCGTCGCCTACCGCGAGTCCCTGGGCATGGAGGTCGTGCCGCACACCGGGGGCTCCGCCTTCGGCAGGCTGGCGCGGCGGCTGCGGGCGGGCGGCCTGGTCTGTCTGGTCGCGGACCGGGACCTGTCGGCCTCCGGCACCGAGGTCACGTTCTTCGGGGACACCGCGCGGATGCCGGCGGGCCCGGCGATACTCGCCCAGCAGACGGGCGCCCTGCTGCTGCCGGTGACGCTCTGGTACGACGACACGCCGGTCATGAAGGGCCGGGTCCACCCGCCGGTGGACGTGCCCGAAGCGGGTACACGGGCGGAGAGGACGGTGGTCATGACCCAGGCCCTCGCCGACGCCTTCGCCGAGGGCATCGCGGACCACCCGGAGGACTGGCACATGCTGCAGCGGCTGTGGCTCGCGGACCTGGAGGACCGGGGGACGGGCGAAGGGGAGGGCGGGGCGGCGTGAAGATCGGGATCGTCTGCCCGTACTCCTGGGACGTGCCGGGCGGCGTCCAGTTCCACATCCGCGACCTCGCCGAGCACCTGATCCGGCTGGGCCACGAGGTCTCCGTCCTGGCGCCGGCCGACGACGAGACCCCGCTGCCGCCGTATGTGGTCTCGGCCGGGCGGGCCGTCCCCGTGCCGTACAACGGCTCGGTGGCCCGGCTCAACTTCGGCTTCCTGTCCGCCGCGCGGGTGCGGCGCTGGCTGCACGACAACGGCTTCGACGTCGTCCACATCCACGAGCCGACCTCGCCGTCGCTGGGGCTGCTCACCTGCTGGGCGGCGCAGGGGCCGATCGTGGCCACCTTCCACACCTCGAACCCGCGCTCGCGGGCGATGATCGCCGCGTATCCGATCCTCCAGCCCGCCCTGGAGAAGATCAGCGCGCGGATCGCCGTGAGCGAGTACGCGCGGCGCACGCTCGTCGAGCACCTGGGCGGCGACGCCGTCGTCATCCCCAACGGCGTCGACGTGGACTTCTTCGCCCGCGCCGAGCCGAAGAAGGAGTGGCAGGGCGAGACCCTCGGCTTCATCGGCCGGATCGACGAGCCCCGCAAGGGCCTGCCCGTCCTCATGAAGGCGCTGCCCCGCATCCTCACCGAGCGGCCCGGGGCGCGGCTCCTGGTCGCCGGGCGCGGCGACGAGGAGGAGGCGGTGGCGTCGCTGCCGCGCGAGATGCGGTCCCGGGTGGAGTTCCTCGGCATGGTCAGCGACGAGGACAAGGCGCGGCTGCTGCGCAGCGTCGACGTGTACGTGGCGCCCAACACCGGCGGCGAGAGCTTCGGCATCATCCTGGTCGAGGCGATGTCGGCCGGCGCGCCCGTGCTCGCCGCCGACCTGGACGCCTTCGCGCAGGTCCTCGACCAGGGCGGCGCGGGCGAGCTCTTCGCCAACGAGGACGCGGACGCCCTCGCGGACGCGGCGATCCGCCTCCTGGGCGACGAGGCCCGCCGCACCGAACTGAGCACCCGCGGCTCGGCCCACGTCCGCCGCTTCGACTGGTCCACCGTCGGCGCGGACGTCCTCGCGGTCTACGAGACCGTCACGGACGGCGCGGCGGCGGTGGACACGGACGAACGCGCGGGCGGGCTGCGGGCGCGGCTGGGGTTGTAGCGGCCGGGGCTGCGGGGGAGCCCGTACTCGGGCCCGGCCCGGCTGTTCCCCCGCCCGCCCCGGCCCGGCCGTTCCCCAGTCCGGCCCCGGACGTGGGCGTCGCGCCCGCGCGGGCCGGGCGGCGGGACCGTATCCACATCCACGCGCGTGCGTGCCCCCGCCCATGGGGCGGGCACCCCGCCCCCGCCCCGGTAGCCTGTGCGCCCGTGACCCAAACCCTGATCTGGACCGTCGTCGCGCTGATCGTCATCGGCGTCTACCTCAGCTGGACCGCCGGGCGGCTCGACCGGCTGCACTCGCGGATCGACGCGGCGCGCGCGGCCCTGGACGCGCAGTTGCTGCGCCGGGCCTCGGTCACCCAGGAACTGGCCACCTCCGGGGTCCTCGACCCGGCCGCCTCGATCGTGCTGTACGAGGCCGCGCACGCGGCCCGGCAGGCCGAGGAGGACCAGCGGGAGGTCGCCGAGAGCGAGCTCAGCCAGGCGCTGCGGGCCGTCTTCGGCGAGCCCGAGCAGATGGACCTCGTACGGGAGGCCCCCGGCGGCGAGGAGGCCGCGGGGGAGCTCGCGCAGGCCGTGCGCCGGGTGCCGATGGCCCGCCGCTTCCACAACGACGCCGTACGGGCCGCCCGCGCCCTGCGCCGCCACCGCACGGTCCGCTGGCTCCGGCTCGCGGGCCACGCCCCCTTCCCGCTGGCCTTCGAAATGGACGACGAGCCCCCGGTGGCCCTTGCCGATCGCCCGGCTTGATCCTTTCGACCTGCGAAAACGAGCCACCGGGTCCACATTGGCCCTTGCCGTGGCCCGCGAGTGGACTGTTTCCTCGTCTCTGTCGTCAACCCCCGTTGTCACCAGTGAGGTATCCGTGTCCACCACGCCTTCCACCCCCTCCTCGTCCCCCGAGACCGGCACCGCGCGCGTGAAGCGCGGCATGGCCGAGCAGCTCAAGGGCGGCGTGATCATGGACGTGGTCAACGCCGAGCAGGCGAAGATCGCCGAGGACGCCGGCGCCGTGGCCGTCATGGCCCTGGAGCGGGTCCCCGCGGACATCCGCAAGGACGGCGGCGTCGCCCGCATGTCCGACCCGAACATGATCGAGGAGATCATCGGCGCGGTCTCCATCCCGGTGATGGCCAAGTCCCGCATCGGCCACTTCGTCGAGGCCCAGGTCCTCCAGTCCCTCGGCGTCGACTACATCGACGAGTCCGAGGTCCTCACCCCGGCCGACGAGGTCAACCACTCCGACAAGTGGGCCTTCACCACCCCCTTCGTCTGTGGCGCCACCAACCTGGGCGAGGCCCTGCGCCGCATCGCCGAGGGCGCGGCCATGATCCGCTCCAAGGGCGAGGCCGGCACCGGCAACGTCGTCGAGGCCGTCCGCCACCTGCGCCAGATCAAGAACGAGATCGCCAGGCTGCGCGGCTTCGACAACAACGAGCTGTTCGCCGCCGCCAAGGACCTCCGCGCCCCGTACGAGCTGGTCAAGGAGGTCGCCGAGCTCGGCAAGCTGCCGGTCGTCCTCTTCTCCGCCGGTGGCGTCGCCACCCCCGCCGACGCCGCGCTCATGCGCCAGCTCGGCGCCGAGGGCGTCTTCGTCGGCTCCGGCATCTTCAAGTCGGGCGACCCGGCCAAGCGTGCCGCCGCCATCGTGAAGGCCACCACCTTCTACGACGACCCGAAGGTCATCGCGGACGCCTCCCGCAACCTGGGCGAGGCCATGGTCGGCATCAACTGCGACACCCTCCCCGAGGCCGAGCGCTACGCCAACCGGGGCTGGTAAGCACCGATGAGCAGCACTCCCGTGATAGGTGTCCTGGCCTTCCAGGGCGACGTACGGGAGCACCTGATCGCCCTGGCCGCGGCGGACGCCGTGGCCAGGCCGGTGAGGCGCCCCGAGGAGCTCGCCGAGGTCGACGGCCTGGTCATTCCCGGTGGCGAGTCCACCACCATCTCCAAGCTGGCCGCGCTCTTCGGCCTCATGGAGCCGCTGCGCGAGCGCATCGCCGCGGGACTGCCGGTCTACGGCACCTGCGCCGGCCTGATCATGCTCGCCGACAAGATCCTCGACCCGCGCTCGGGCCAGGAGACCTTCGGCGGCATCGACATGATCGTCCGCCGCAACGCCTTCGGCCGGCAGAACGAGTCCTTCGAGGCCGGCGTCACCGTCGCGGGCATCGAGGACGGCCCCGTCGAGGGCGTCTTCATCCGGGCCCCCTGGGTGGAGTCGGTCGGCGCGGACGTCGAGGTCCTCGCCGAGCACGGGGGCCACGTCGTCGCCGTACGGCAGGGCCGGGCGCTCGCGACCTCGTTCCATCCCGAACTCACGGGCGACCACCGCATCCACGCCCTGTTCGTCGACATGGTGCGCGCGGCGGGCTGATCCGATCCCGGTAGGATCTCTGGGGTTCGTTCAGAAAAGGGTTACGCGAAGGAGACAGGCAGATGTCCGGCCACTCTAAATGGGCTACGACGAAGCACAAGAAGGCCGTGATCGACGCCAAGCGCGGCAAGCTCTTCGCGAAGCTGATCAAGAACATCGAGGTCGCGGCCCGCACGGGCGGCGCCGACCCCGAGGGCAACCCGACCCTCTTCGACGCCATCCAGAAGGCGAAGAAGAGCTCGGTCCCGAACAAGAACATCGACTCCGCGGTGAAGCGCGGCGGCGGCCTGGAGGCCGGCGGCGTCGACTACGCCACGATCATGTACGAGGGCTACGGCCCGAACGGCGTCGCGGTGCTCATCGAGTGCCTCACCGACAACCGCAACCGCGCCGCCTCCGACGTGCGCGTGGCCATGACCCGCAACGGCGGCTCCATGGCCGACCCGGGCTCCGTCTCGTACCTGTTCAACCGCAAGGGCGTCGTCGTGCTCCCCAAGGGCGAGCTGTCCGAGGACGACGTCCTGGGCGCGGTCCTCGACGCGGGCGCCGAGGAGGTCAACGACCTCGGCGAGTCCTTCGAGGTCATCAGTGAGGCCACCGACCTGGTCGCGGTCCGCACCGCGCTCCAGGAGGCCGGCATCGACTACGACTCCGCCGACTCCAGCTTCGTCCCGACCATGCAGGTCGAGCTGGACGAGGAGGGCGCGCGCAAGATGTTCAAGCTGATCGACGCGCTCGAGGACAGCGACGACGTGCAGAACGTCTTCGCCAACTTCGACGTCAGCGACGAGGTCATGGCGAAGGTCGACGCCTGATCACCTGCTTCACGCGGCGGGCCGACGGGGACACGCTCCCGTCGGCCCGCCGCGTTGTCGGTGGCAGCCGATAGCCTGCTCAAACAGGAGATCGAAGAGAGGGGGCGACGTGCGCGTACTCGGAGTGGACCCCGGGCTCACCCGGTGCGGCGTCGGCGTCGTCGAGGGCGTCGCCGGCCGGCCCCTGACCATGCTCGGCGTCGGAGTGGTGCGGACGCCCGCGGACGCCGACATCGGGATGCGCCTGGTCGGCATCGAGCAGGGCATAGAGGAGTGGATCGACCGCTTCTCGCCCGAACTCGTCGCCGTGGAGCGGGTGTTCAGCCAGCACAACGTCCGTACGGTGATGGGCACCGCCCAGGCCAGCGCGGTCGCCATGCTCTGCGCCTCCCGCCGCGGCATCCCCGTCGCCCTGCACACCCCCAGCGAGGTCAAGGCCGCCGTCACCGGCAGCGGCCGCGCCGACAAGGCCCAGGTCGGCACCATGGTGACCCGGCTGCTCCGGCTCTCCGAGCCGCCCAAGCCGGCCGACGCCGCCGACGCCCTCGCCCTCGCCATCTGCCACATCTGGCGGGCCCCCGCGCAGAACCGCCTCCAGCAGGCCGTCGCCGCCCAGAACCGTCTCCAGGAAGCGGCCGCCCGGCACGCGTCCGCAGTGAAAGGCCGAACCCGATGATCGCCTTCGTCAGCGGCCCGGTCGCCGCCCTCGCCCCCACCACGGCCGTCATCCAGGTCGGCGGCGTGGGCATGGCCGTCCAGTGCACCCCGGCGACCGTCGCCGGACTGCGGATCGGCGAGGACGCCCGGCTCGCCACCTCCCTCGTCGTCCGCGAGGACTCCCTCACCCTGTACGGCTTCGCCGACGACGACGAGCGGCAGGTCTTCGAGCTCCTCCAGACCGCCAGCGGCGTCGGCCCCCGCCTCGCCCAGGCCATGCTCGGTGTCCACAGCCCCGACGCGCTCCGCCTCGCCGTCTCCACCGGCGACGAGAAGGCCCTGACTGCCGTCCCCGGCATCGGGAAGAAGGGCGCGCAGAAGCTCCTGCTCGAACTGAAGGACAAGCTCGGCTCGCCCCTCGGCAGCAGCGGTCTCGTCGGCGCCCAGCGTGCCGCCTCCGGCCCCGCCCCCTGGACCGAGCAGCTCGCCGCCGCCCTCATCGGCCTCGGCTACGCGAGCCGCGAGGCCGAGGAGGCCGTCGGCGCCGTCACCCCGCAGGCCGAGGCCGCCCTCGCCGAGACCGGCACCGCCCCCGTACCGCAGCTGCTCCGCGCCGCCCTGCAGACCCTCAACCGCGCCCGCTGACCACCCCCGACCCCGCCCGGCCGGGCCGTACGAACGAGAAGGCATCCACCGTGAACTGGGACGACGACACCACCGCCGAGGCATCCGACGCCGAGGCGCGCATCGTCGGCGCCGCCGCCGAGGGGGACGACCAGGCCGTCGAGGCGGCCCTGCGCCCCAAGGACCTCAGCGAGTTCGTCGGCCAGGAGAAGGTCCGCCAGCAGCTCGACCTGGTCCTCAAGGCCGCCCGGCAGCGCGGCGCCACCGCCGACCACGTCCTGCTCTCCGGCGCCCCCGGCCTCGGCAAGACCACCCTCTCGATGATCATCGCGGCCGAGATGAACGCGCCGATCCGCATCACCTCCGGCCCCGCCATCCAGCACGCCGGCGACCTCGCCGCGATCCTCTCCTCCCTCCAGGAGGGCGAGATCCTCTTCCTCGACGAGATCCACCGCATGTCCCGGCCCGCCGAGGAGATGCTCTACATGGCGATGGAGGACTTCCGCGTCGACGTCATCGTCGGCAAGGGCCCCGGTGCCACCGCCATCCCCCTCGAACTGCCGCCCTTCACCCTCGTCGGCGCCACCACCCGGGCCGGACTCCTGCCGCCCCCGCTGCGCGACCGCTTCGGCTTCACCGCCCACATGGAGTTCTACGACCCGTCCGAGCTCCAGCGAGTCATCCACCGCTCCGCCGGACTCCTCGACGTCGAGATCGACCCGGCCGGCGCCGCCGAGATCGCCGGCCGCTCCCGCGGCACCCCCCGCATCGCCAACCGCCTGCTGCGCCGCGTCCGCGACTACGCCCAGGTCAGGGCGGACGGAGTGATCACCCGGGAGATCTCCGAGGCCGCCCTCAGCGTCTACGAGGTCGACGGCCGCGGCCTCGACCGGCTCGACCGCGCCGTCCTGGAGGCCCTCCTCAAGCTCTTCGGCGGCGGACCGGTCGGCCTGTCCACCCTCGCGGTCGCGGTGGGGGAGGAGCGCGAGACCGTCGAGGAGGTCGCCGAACCCTTCCTCGTACGCGAGGGTCTGCTGGCCCGCACGCCCCGTGGTCGCGTCGCCACGCCCGCCGCCTGGACGCACCTCGGACTCGTTCCGCCGCAGGCAGCGGGCCCGGGCGGCGCGGGGAGCGGCACGGGAACGGGACAACAGGGGCTCTTCGGGGCGTGACGGAGCGGACACTCGCCCGGACCGGAACCAGGGTGCGATGCTGGACGTTGTTCCATCGATGCGGACTCGCCTAGACTCCGCCGATGCCGCCCCTTTCCGGTCGGCGCGCCCACCCCCGAAGATCAGGCCGCGGGTTCTCCGCGACCGTGCGAAGGAAACCCGTCCCGTGAGCATCGTGACCCTCCTCCCCTTCATCGTCCTCATCGGGGCCATGTTCCTGATGACCCGCTCCGCCAAGAAGAAGCAGCAGCAGGCGGCGCGTATGCGTGACGAGATGCAGCCCGGCACCGGCGTGCGCACGATCGGGGGGATGTACGCCACCGTCAAGGAGATCGGCGACGAGACCGTCCTCCTCGAGATCGCCCCGGGCGTGCACGCCGTCTACGCCAAGAACGCGATCGGCGCGGTCCTCGAGGACTCCGAGTACAACCGGATCGTCCACGGCGACGACGACACCGAGGAGTCCTCGGACTCCGCCGCGGTCGTCCCGGACGACGCCTCCTCGCTGACCGGTGGCGCCACCGACGTCACGGCCGAGGACGCGCCCAAGGCCGACCTGACGAAGAAGTCGGACGCGGCCGAGGCCGTGGCCGAGGGGGAGAAGGACGGCAAGACCGACGGCGAGACCGACGCGAAGTAATCGCGACGGGGGACCGCGCGCACGCCCACCGGCGTGCGCGCGCCCCCGAACGGTTCCACGTCTGCGGGGGATGGTCCCCACACATACTTCGTGGCCGTCGCGCGCACACCCGTCGCGCGGCGGTTGGACAGGGAGATACGACAGGTGGCAGCACCGAAGAAGGGCCGAAGGCCGGCGGGGGGACAGAGCCGGCCGGGCCGCGCCCTGGCACTCATCCTGATCGCCATGGTCGCGCTCACCGGCGGGATGTTCTGGTCGGGGCACACCACCCCGCGCCTCGGCATCGACCTCGCCGGCGGTACGTCGATCACGCTCAAGGCCAAGGCCGACCCCGGCCAGGAGTCGGCGGTCAACGAGACCAACATGAACACGGCGGTCGGCATCATCGAGCGCCGCGTCAACGGTCTGGGTGTCTCCGAGGCCGAGGTCCAGACGCAGGGCCGCGAGAACATCATCGTCAACATCCCTCGCGGGACGAACGAGAAGCAGGCCCGGGAGCAGGTCGGCACCACCGCCCAGCTCTACTTCCGGCCCGTTCTCGCCGTCGCGGCCGCCGCGCCGCAGCCGGCCCCGACGGCCACCGGCTCGGCCTCGCCGAAGCCCTCCGCCTCGGCCTCCGCCCCGACCGCGAGCGACAAGTCGGCCACCCCGACGGCCACCGCCTCCACCCAGGGCCGCGCGCTCACCGAGGCCCTCAAGGCCCCGAGCCCGACGCCCACCGGCAGCGCCTCCCCCTCGTCCTCCGCGACGCCCAAGGCCACCGGCACCCCGCAGGCGACCCCCACGCCCGACCCGGCCTCCGCGGCGCTCGAGCAGAAGTTCACCACCCTGAACTGCCTCGACCCCAAGCAGCGCACCGCCGCCGGCCAGGGCGTCAAGCCGAGCGAGCCCACCGTGGCCTGCGGCAAGAACGCGATCGACCAGTGGGAGAAGTACCTCCTCGGTCCCGCCGAGGTCGAGGGCAAGGACGTCGACGACGCCAAGGCCGCGCTCGACCAGCAGACCGGCCAGTGGATCGTGGACATGGAGTTCACGAGCGCCGGCTCGAAGAAGTTCCAGGCGATCACCAGCAAGCTCTCGCAGCAGAGCGAGCCGCAGAACCAGTTCGCCATCGTCCTGGACGGCGAGGTCGTCTCCGCGCCCCGCGTCCAGACCACGCTGAGCGCCAGCGCCCAGATCTCCGGCAGCTTCAACCAGCAGTCCGCCCAGGACCTCGGCAACATCCTGTCCTACGGCGCCCTGCCGCTCTCCTTCCAGACCCAGAGCGTCGACACCGTCACCGCCGCGCTCGGCGGCGAGCAGCTGGAGGCCGGCCTGATCGCCGGCGCCATCGGCCTCGGTCTCGTCATCCTCTACCTGGTCGTCTACTACCGCGGCCTGTCGCTGGTCGCCATCCTCAGCCTCGGCGTCTCCGCGCTGCTCACCTACGTGATCATGGCCCTGCTCGGCCCGGGCATCGGCTTCGCGCTGAACCTGCCGGCCGTCTGCGGCGCCATCGTCGCCATCGGCATCACCGCGGACTCGTTCATCGTCTACTTCGAGCGCATCCGCGACGAGCTCCGCGAGGGCCGCACGCTCCGCCCGGCCGTCGAGCGTGCCTGGCCGCGCGCCCGCCGCACCATCCTGGTCTCCGACTTCGTGTCGTTCCTGGCCGCGGCCGTGCTCTTCATCGTCACCGTCGGCAAGGTCCAGGGCTTCGCGTTCACGCTCGGCCTGACCACCCTGCTCGACATCGTCGTGGTGTTCCTCTTCACCAAGCCGATCATGACGCTGCTCGCGCGGACCAAGTTCTTCGGCGACGGCCACCCGTGGTCCGGCCTGGACCCGAAGCGCCTCGGTGCCAAGCCGCCGCTGCGCCGCACCCGCCGCACCACCGCCCCCGCCGGCCCTGTCGACCCGAAGGAGGCGTGAGATGTCGAAGCTCGGAGATCTCGGCGCCCGACTCCACCGCGGTGAGGTCGGCTACGACTTCATCGGCAACCGCAAGATCTGGTACGGCCTGTCCGTCCTGATCACCATCACCGCCATCGTCGCCCTGGCCGTCCGCGGCCTCAACATGGGCATCGAGTTCCAGGGCGGCGCCGTCTTCACCACCCCGAAGACGGACGTCTCGGTCAGCCAGGCCCAGGAGTACGCGGAGGAGGCCTCCGGCCACGACGCGATCGTCCAGCAGCTCGGCAACGGCTCGCTGCGCATCCAGGTCGGCGGCCTCGACACCGCGCAGTCCGACCAGGTCCGCTCGGAGCTCGCCAAGGACCTGAACGTCGCCGAGGACAAGATCGCGGCCGAGCTGGTCGGCCCCAGCTGGGGCGAGCAGATCGCCAACAAGGCCTGGACCGGCCTCGGGGTCTTCATGATCCTGGTGGTGATCTACCTGGCCATCGCCTTCGAGTGGAGAATGGCGGTCGCGGCGCTCATCGCCCTCATCCACGACCTCACCATCACCGTGGGCATCTACTCCCTGGTCGGCTTCGAGGTCACCGTCGGCACGGTCATCGGCCTCCTGACGATCCTCGGCTATTCGCTGTACGACACGGTGGTCGTCTTCGACTCCCTCAAGGAACAGACGAAGGACATCACGAAGCAGACCCGCTTCACCTACAGCGAGATGGCCAACCGCTCGATCAACGGCACCCTGGTCCGCTCGATCAACACCACCGTCGTGGCGCTCCTCCCGGTCGCCGGTCTGCTCTTCATCGGCGGCGGCGTCCTCGGCGCCGGAATGCTCAACGACATCTCGCTGTCGCTGTTCGTGGGCCTCGCGGCCGGCGCGTACTCGTCGATCTTCATCGCCACCCCGCTGGTCGCCGACCTCAAGGAACGCGATCCGGCGATCAAGGCCCTCAAGAAGCGGATCCTGGCCAAGCGGGCCGGTGCCGCCGCCAAGGGCGAGCCCGCGGACGGCACGGACGCGTTCGGCGACGGCGCGGAGACCGCCGTCGTCGGCCCGCGGACCGGCCGCCGGGGCCGCGCCCAGGAGCACCGAGGATGACCGCCGGGCCCCAGGACGTCGCCGGCCTCCTGCTCAGCCGCATCCGCGACGTACCGGACTATCCGAAGCCCGGCGTGCTGTTCAAGGACATCACGCCGCTGCTCGCGGACCCGGAGGCGTTCGGGGCCCTCACCGGCGCCCTCGCCGGGCTGTGCTCCGCGCACGGCGCGACGAAGATCGTCGGCCTGGAGGCCCGCGGCTTCATCCTGGCCGCCCCGGTCGCCGTCCGCGCGGGCCTGGGCTTCATCCCGGTCCGCAAGGCCGGAAAGCTCCCCGGGGCCACGCTCCGCCAGGCGTACGAGCTGGAGTACGGCACCGCCGAGATCGAGGTGCACGCCGAGGACCTGGCGGCGGGCGACCGCGTCATGGTCATCGACGACGTCCTCGCCACCGGCGGTACGGCCGAGGCCTCCGTCGAGCTCATCCGCCGCGCCGGCGCCGAGGTCGCGGGCGTCGCCGTCCTCATGGAACTGGGCTTCCTACCGGGCCGCGCCCGCCTGGAACCGACCCTGAGGGGCGCTCCGCTCACGGCGCTGATTCAAGTCTGATCACCTCCTGGCCGATGTCACCTGTGGACACGCGGCGACGGGCGCCCGGGACCTCCCGCGGCGCCCGTCACCGCGTTCCGGGACCGTGTCGCCCCACAGGAGGAACCCCATGCCGATCGTCCGCAAGCCGTTCGCCGGAGCGGCGTGCCTGCTCGCCCTCGCGGCGGCTCCGCTCGCCGCCGCTCCCGCCACCGCGACCCCGCCCTCCGCGGCCGTCCGGCCGGCCGCCGTCTGCGAGGGCTGGAAGAACGCGGGCAGTGTGCCCCTGGAGTGGAGCAAGGTCAGCGACGGCTGCGGTCACTTCGGGGCGAACGGCATGAAGATGTCCTATGCCTGGAAGGTCTACCGGGGCGGCAGCGTCTGCGTACGGGCCAAGGGCTTCGACGCCCGCCGCAAGGAGTTCTGGTCGGCCCCGCTCTGTTCCAAGAACGGCCGGGTCGAGGTCGCCTGGGGCAATGTCGCGGCGAGCAAGGAGATCCTGGTCAAGGGCGGTCCCTCGCTCCTCCGCTGGAACTGACCGCCTCCGCTCCGGCCCGCACGGGGGCGCCCCGGGGAATCCCCGGGGCGCCCCCGTCGTTTTCCGGAGTGTCCCGGTCCGGCGGTCGGGGGCGGGTGTCGTCCGTGGCCGGATCCGTTCACTCCCCGGGCACGTGAGCAGCGTGGGGCCGGGGTCGATACCATGGCCGTTCCGGGCCTGACCGGGGGACCCGGAACCTTCCCCGGAGTCCGTCCGGGGGGACCCCCAGAGGAGCGCTCTTGCCAGACGAGGCCCAGCCACTCTCCGCCGCGCAGCCCGACCCGAAGGCCGAGAAGGCCGCGCCGGGAACCGGCACGCCCCAGAACAAGCCCGCGGAGACCGGGCCCGCGCCCGAGTCGGCCGCCCCGGCCGCGCGCCCCGCACCGGCCGCGCCCGCCCGCTCGGGCGGCTCGTCCAACCGCGTCCGCGCCCGCCTCGCCCGGCTCGGCGTGCAGCGCTCCTCCCCGTACAACCCGGTCCTCGAACCGCTGCTGCGGATCGTCCGCTCCAACGATCCCAAGATCGAAACGGCCACTTTGCGCCAGATCGAGCGGGCCTACCAGGTCGCCGAGCGCTGGCACCGGGGACAGAAGCGCAAGAGCGGCGACCCGTACATCACGCACCCGCTCGCCGTCACCACCATCCTCGCCGAGCTGGGCATGGACCCGGCGACCCTGATGGCCGGGCTCCTGCACGACACCGTCGAGGACACCGAGTACGGCCTCGACACCCTCCGCCGGGACTTCGGCGACCAGGTCGCCCTCCTCGTCGACGGCGTCACCAAGCTCGACAAGGTCAAGTTCGGCGAGGCCGCCCAGGCCGAGACCGTCCGCAAGATGGTCGTCGCCATGGCCAAGGACCCGCGCGTCCTGGTCATCAAGCTCGCCGACCGCCTGCACAACATGCGCACCATGCGCTACCTCAAGCGGGAGAAGCAGGAGAAGAAGGCCCGCGAGACCCTGGAGATCTACGCCCCGCTGGCCCACCGCCTGGGCATGAACACCATCAAGTGGGAGCTGGAAGACCTCGCCTTCGCGATCCTCTACCCCAAGATGTACGACGAGATCGTCCGGCTCGTCGCCGAGCGCGCCCCCAAGCGGGACGAGTACCTGGCCGTCGTCACCGACGAGGTCCAGGCCGACCTGCGGGCCGCCCGCATCAAGGCCACCGTCACCGGCCGCCCCAAGCACTACTACAGCGTCTACCAGAAGATGATCGTCCGCGGCCGGGACTTCGCGGAGATCTACGACCTGGTCGGCATCCGCGTCCTCGTGGACACCGTCCGCGACTGCTACGCGGCCCTCGGCACCGTCCACGCGCGATGGAACCCGGTCCCCGGCCGGTTCAAGGACTACATCGCGATGCCGAAGTTCAACATGTACCAGTCGCTGCACACGACGGTCATCGGACCCAACGGCAAGCCCGTCGAGCTCCAGATCCGCACCTTCGACATGCACCGCCGCGCCGAGTACGGCATCGCCGCGCACTGGAAGTACAAGCAGGAGGCCGTCGCCGGCGCCTCCAAGGTGCGCACCGACGTGCCGAAGAAGACCGGCAAGGACGACCACCTCAACGACATGGCGTGGCTCCGCCAGCTCCTGGACTGGCAGAAGGAGACCGAGGACCCCGGCGAGTTCCTGGAGTCCCTGCGCTTCGACCTCTCCCGCAACGAGGTCTTCGTCTTCACCCCCAAGGGCGACGTCATCGCGCTGCCCGCCGGAGCCACCCCCGTCGACTTCTCCTACGCGGTCCACACCGAGGTCGGCCACCGCACGATAGGAGCGCGGGTCAACGGGCGGCTGGTCCCGCTCGAATCGACCCTCGACAACGGCGACCTGGTCGAGGTCTTCACCTCCAAGGCCGCCGGTGCCGGGCCCTCCCGCGACTGGCTCGGCTTCGTCAAGTCCCCGCGCGCCCGCAACAAGATCCGCGCCTGGTTCTCCAAGGAGCGCCGGGACGAGGCCATCGAGCAGGGCAAGGACGCCATCGCGCGGGCCATGCGCAAGCAGAACCTGCCGATCCAGCGGATCCTCACCGGCGACTCCCTCGTCACCCTCGCCCACGAGATGCGCTACAGCGACATCTCCTCGCTGTACGCGGCGATCGGCGAGGGCCACGTCACCGCCCAGTCCATCGTGCAGAAGCTGGTCCAGGCGCTCGGCGGCGAGGAGGCCGCCACCGAGGACATCGACGAGTCCGCGCCGCCGACCCGGGGCCGCTCCAAGCGCCGCTCCAACGCGGATCCCGGCGTCGTCGTCAAGGGCGTCGAGGACGTCTGGGTGAAGCTGGCCCGCTGTTGCACCCCCGTCCCCGGCGACCCGATCATCGGCTTCGTCACCCGCGGCAGCGGGGTGTCGGTCCACCGCAGCGACTGCGTCAACGTGGACTCGCTGTCCCGGGAGCCGGAGCGGATCCTGGACGTCGAGTGGGCCCCGACCCAGTCCTCGGTCTTCCTGGTCGCCATCCAGGTCGAGGCCCTGGACCGGTCCCGGCTGCTCTCCGACGTCACCCGGGTCCTCTCGGACCAGCACGTCAACATCCTCTCGGCGGCCGTCCAGACCTCCCGCGACCGGGTGGCCACCTCCCGCTTCACCTTCGAGATGGGCGACCCGAAGCACCTGGGACACGTCCTGAAGGCCGTGCGGGGCGTGGAGGGCGTCTACGACGTCTACCGCGTGACCTCGGCCCGCCGGCCGTGACGGGGGCGTACGAGCCGTAACGAGGGCGTACGAGAAGGGCGGCCCCGGTACCTGCGTACCGGGGCCGCCCTCTTTTCCGTACGGACGTACGACGGGATCAGCCGCCGAATTCCTCCAGACCCTTCAGGGCCTGGTCGAGCAGGGCCTGGCGGCCCTCCAGCTCGCGGGAGAGCTTGTCGGCCTTGGCGTCGTTTCCGGCGGCGCGGGCCGCGTCGATCTGCTTGCGCAGCTTCTCGACCGCGTCCTGGAGCTGACCGGTCAGACCCGCGGCACGCGCACGCGCCTCCGGGTTCGTCCGGCGCCACTCGGCCTCCTCGGCCTCCTGGATCGCCCGCTCCACCGCGTGCATCCGGCCCTCGACCTTGGGACGCGCGTCACGCGGGACGTGGCCGACGGCCTCCCAGCGCTCGTTGAGGGAGCGGAAGGCCGCGCGGGCCGCCTTCAGGTCCGTCACCGGGACGAGCTTCTCGGCCTCGGTCGCGAGCTCCTCCTTCAGCTTGAGGTTCTCGCCCTGCTCCGCGTCCCGCTCGGCGAAGACCTCGCCGCGCGCCGCGAAGAAGACGTCCTGGGCGCCGCGGAAGCGGTTCCACAGGTCGTCCTCGTGCTCGCGCTGGGCGCGGCCCGCCGCCTTCCAGTCCGTCATCAGCTCGCGGTAGCGGGCCGCCGTGGCGCCCCAGTCGGTGGAGTTCGAGAGCGACTCCGCCTCCGCGACCAGGCGCTCCTTCGCCTTGCGGGCGTCCTCGCGCTGCGCGTCCAGGGACGCGAAGTGGGCCTTGCGGCGCTTCGAGAACGCCGAGCGGGCGTGCGAGAAGCGGTGCCACAGCTCGTCGTCGGACTTGCGGTCGAGCCGGGGAAGGCCCTTCCAGGTGTCCACGAGCGCCCGCAGCCGCTCGCCGGCCGAACGCCACTGCTCGCTCTGGGCCAGTTCCTCGGCCTCGGTGACGAGCTTCTCCTTGGCGGCGCGCGCCTCGTCGGCCTGCTTCGCCTTCTGGGCCCGGCGCTCCTCGCGGCGCGAGTCGACCGTTTCGACGAGCTTGTCCAGCCGGGCGGAGAGCGCGGCCAGGTCGCCGACGACGTGGTGCTCGTCGACCTGGTGCCGGATGTGCTCGATCGCCGCGGTGGCGTCCTTCGCCGAGAGGTCGGTGGTCCTCACCCGCTTCTCGAGGAGGCCGATCTCGACCACCAGGCCCTCGTACTTGCGCTCGAAGTAGGCCAGGGCCTCCTCGGGGGTGCCGGCCTGCCACGATCCGACGACCTTCTCGCCCTCGGCCGTCCGCACGTACACGGTGCCCGTCTCGTCGACGCGGCCCCACGGGTCGCTGCTCACAGCGCCTCCTCACCATGATGCCGTCGCGGGGTCGCAACCCCCCGGGCATCGTCCACAGTTTCCCGGCGGGCCTCGCCCGCCTTCCGCAGCGCGGCCGACGGCCCACGCTGCACACCGCCAATCTAGGCGAACGGCGGCCCGGCTGTCCGCACTCAGCGCGACCGAGATTCGACGGTCGGCCCGCCGGTGCGGACGCGCGGGCTCACTTCTCGGTGACGGTGGCCTTCTCGATGGTCACGGCCTTCTTCGGGGCCCCGTCCCCGGCGCCGCCCTCGACACCGGCGGCGGCGACCTCCTGGACCGCCTTGAGGCCGGCCGCGTCGATCTTCCCGAAGGGGGTGTAGGTCGGCGGCAGCTTGGTGTCCTTGTAGACGAGGAAGAACTGCGAGCCGCCGGTGCCCGGCTGCCCGGTGTTCGCCATGGCCACGGTGCCGGCCGGGAAGGTCACCGAGCCGTCCGCGCCGGCCTTGCCGAGGGCGTCCAGGTTCTCGTCGGGGATGGTGTAGCCGGGGCCGCCCGAGCCGGTGCCCTGGGGGTCGCCGCACTGCAGCACGAAGATGTTCTGCGTGGTGAGGCGGTGACACTTGCTGCCGTCGAAGTACTTCTTGTCCGCGAGGTGCTTGAAGGAGTTCACCGTGCGCGGGGTCTTCGACGCGTCCATGGTGATCGTGATGTCGCCCGCGTTGGTCTTGAGCGCCATGTCGTACGAGGCCTTCGGGTCCACCGTGAGCTTCGGCTCCGGGTTCTCGGACTCCTTCCCGGAGGGCGAGGGCGCCGGGGTGGTGGGCGTGTCGCCCGCCGCGTTGTCCGAGCCCTTTTTCGAGCCGTCGTCCGAGAGCGCCACCGAGGCGTACACGGCGCCGCCCGAGGCCAGCACCACCGCGAGGACGGACGCGATGACGGTGTTGCGCCGCCTGTCCTTGCGCCGCTTCTCCTCCCGCCGCTGCTGCTGCCGTACGTACTTCTCCCTGGCAAGCTGCCGCCGCCGCTGATCGCTGCTGACCACCGGTCCGCTCCTTGTCGCTCGTGTGTTCCTGTCCTGGCCGGATGTGCCCGTACCGTATACGGGTTGGCTGTGGAACCGGCAGCGCCGGTAGGCTCTGATCTGCCGAATCCCGTCATTCCCGGGATTTCCGCGCCCCGTGCCGGACGACATCTAAGGACGAACGTGCTGATTGCCGGGTTCCCCGCCGGAGCCTGGGGCACCAACTGCTATCTGGTCGCCCCCGCCGCAGGCGAGGAGTGCGTCATCATCGACCCGGGCCACCAGGCCGCCCAGGGAGTCGAGGAGACGCTCAAGAAGCACCGTCTCAAGCCCGTCGCCGTCGTCCTCACCCACGGACACATCGACCACGTCGCCTCCGTCGTCCCGGTGTGCGGCGCCCACGACGTCCCCGCGTGGATCCACCCGTCCGACCGCTACATGATGAGCGACCCGGAGAAGGCCCTCGGCCGCTCCATCGGGATGCCCCTCATGGGCGAGCTGACCGTGGGGGAGCCCGACGACGTGCGGGAGCTCGCCGACGGCTCCGAGCTGAAGCTCGCCGGTCTGGAGTTCTCCGTCGCCCACGCGCCCGGCCATACCAAGGGGTCGGTGACCTTCCGGATGCCCGAGACCGCGGAGATCCCCTCCGTGTTCTTCTCCGGGGATCTGCTGTTCGCCGGCTCCATCGGACGCACCGACCTCCCCGGCGGTGACATGGACGAGATGCTCGGATCGCTGGCCCGCGTGTGCCTGCCCCTCGACAACTCGACCGTGGTGCTGTCGGGGCACGGTCCCCAGACGACCATCGGCCAGGAGCGCGCCACCAACCCCTACCTCAGGCAGGTGGCCTCCGGCCTCGGGAGCCCCGACGCTCCCCGACGAGGAATGTGACGACTCACGTGAGCACCTTCAAGGCCCCCAAGGGCACGTACGACCTCATCCCGCCGGTCTCGGCGACCTACCTCGCGGTCCGCGAGGCCATCGCGGCCCCGCTGCGCCGCTCCGGCTACGGCTACGTCGAGACCCCCGGCTTCGAGGACGTGAACCTCTTCGCCCGCGGCGTCGGCGAGTCCACCGACATCGTGACCAAGGAGATGTACGCCTTCGAGACCAAGGGCGGCGACCGGCTCGCCCTGCGTCCCGAGGGCACCGCCTCGGTGCTCCGCGCCGCTCTGGAGGCCAACCTCCACAAGCAGGGCAACCTGCCGGTGAAGCTCTGGTACTCCGGCTCGTACTACCGCTACGAGCGCCCGCAGAAGGGCCGCTACAGGCACTTCTCGCAGGTCGGCGCCGAGGCCATCGGCTCCGAGGACCCGGCGCTCGACGCCGAGCTGATCATCCTGGCCGACGAGGCCTACCGCTCGCTCGGCCTGCGGAACTTCCGCATCCTGCTGAACTCGCTCGGCGACAAGGAGTGCCGCCCCGTCTACCGGGAGGCCCTCCAGGACTTCCTGCGCGGGCTCGACCTCGACGAGGACACCCTGCGCCGCGCCGAGATCAACCCGCTGCGCGTCCTCGACGACAAGCGCGAGGCGGTGCAGAAGCAGCTCGTCGGCGCCCCGCTGCTGCGCGACTACCTGTGCGACGCGTGCAAGGCGTACCACGAGGAGGTGCGCGCCCTGATCACCGCGGCGGGCGTGGTCTTCGAGGACGACCCCAAGCTGGTGCGCGGCCTCGACTACTACACCCGCACCACCTTCGAGTTCGTCCACGACGGCCTCGGCTCGCAGTCGGCGGTCGGCGGCGGCGGCCGCTACGACGGCCTCTCCGAGATGATCGGCGGCCCCGCGCTGCCGTCGGTCGGCTGGGCGCTCGGCGTGGACCGCACGGTCCTCGCCCTGGAGGCCGAGGGCGTCGAACTCGACCTGCCCTCCGCCACCAGCGTCTTCGCCGTCGCCCTCGGCGAGGAGGCCCGCCGGATCCTCTTCGGCAAGGTCACCGAGCTGCGCAGGGCCGGGATCGCCGCGGACTTCTCCTTCGGCGGCAAGGGCCTCAAGGGCTCCATGAAGGACGCCAACCGCTCGGGCGCCCGCTTCGCCGTCGTCGCCGGCGAGCGCGACCTCGCCGAGGGCGTCGTCCAGCTCAAGGACATGGAGTCCGGCGAGCAGCGGCCGGTCGCCCTGGACGACCTCCTGGACGCGGTGCGGACCGAGCTGGCCTGACCCCCGGTCGTACGGGAAGGGGCCCGGCGCGCACCGGCGCCCGGGCCCTTCCTTATGTCCACCGAACGGTGGGCACGGGCCTCCGTGCGGCAGAATGTCCGTGCCCAGCAGCCCGCGAGCGATGGATCGGAAACATGACGAAAGCAGCGGTGGACGACCCGGCACCCGGCACGATCGGAGCGAGCCGCGCCCTCGCCTGGCTCCTGGTGGTCACGGGCGCGGCCGGGCTGCTCGCCGCCTGGGTCATCACGATCGACAAGTTCAAGCTCCTGGAGGACCCCGGCTTCACCCCCGGGTGCAGCCTCAACCCGGTCGTCTCCTGCGGCAACATCATGAAGAGCGAGCAGGCCTCGGTCTTCGGCTTCCCCAACCCGATGCTCGGCCTCGTCACGTACGGCATGGTGATCGCCATCGGCGTCGGCCTGCTCGCGGGCGCCCGCTACCGCCGCTGGTACTGGCTCGGCCTCAACGCCGGCACCCTCTTCGGCGTCGTCTTCTGCGCCTGGCTCACGTACCAGTCGCTGTACGAGATCAACGCGCTCTGCCTGTGGTGCTGCCTGGCCTGGGTCGGAACCATCGTCATGTTCTGGTACGTGACTTCGCACAACGTGCGCCACGGCGTGATCCCCGCCCCGGCGGGTCTGAAGACCTTCTTCGGCGAGTTCACCTGGGTCCTGCCCGTCCTGCACGTCGGGATCATCGGGATGCTGATCCTGACCCGCTGGTGGGACTTCTGGACGGGCTGAGCCCGGACCGCGTTGTCGGTGGCGTGACCTAGGCTTCGTGAACGTGGAGCCCGACCTCTTTACCGCAGCCGCCGAAGACCGCCAGGAGAAGGACCCGTCCAGCAGCCCGCTGGCCGTCCGGATGCGCCCCCGCACCCTCGACGAGGTGGTGGGGCAGCGGCACCTGCTCAAGCCCGGATCGCCGCTGCGCCGGCTCGTGGGGGACGGCGACGGCGGCCCCGCCGGAGCCTCCTCCGTGATCCTCTGGGGCCCGCCGGGCATCGGGAAGACCACCCTGGCGTACGTCGTCTCGAAGGCCACCAACAAGCGGTTCGTGGAGCTGTCCGCGATCACCTCCGGCGTCAAGGAGGTCCGGGCCGTCATCGACGGGGCCCGGCGCGCGGCCGGCGGCTACGGCAAGGAGACCGTCCTCTTCCTCGACGAGATCCACCGCTTCTCCAAGGCCCAGCAGGACTCCCTCCTGCCGGCCGTGGAGAACCGCTGGGTGACGCTGATCGCCGCCACCACCGAGAACCCCTACTTCTCCGTGATCTCCCCGCTCCTCTCCCGCTCGCTGCTCCTCACCCTGGAGCCGCTGACCGACGAGGACCTCAAGGGCCTGCTCGCCCGGGCGCTCACGGACGAGCGCGGGCTCGGCGGGGCCGTGACCCTGCCCGAGGACGCCGAGGCCCACCTCCTGCGGGTCGCGGGCGGGGACGCCCGCCGCGCCCTGACCGCCCTGGAGGCCGCCGCCGGCGCGGCGATCGCCAAGAAGGAGGCGGAGATCACCCTCCTGACGGTCGAGGAGACCGTCGACCGGGCCGCCGTGAAGTACGACCGGGACGGCGACCAGCACTACGACGTGGCCAGCGCGCTCATCAAGTCGATCCGCGGCTCGGACGTGGACGCGGCCCTGCACTACCTGGCGCGGATGATCGAGGCGGGGGAGGACCCGCGCTTCATCGCACGGCGCCTGATGATCTCCGCGAGCGAGGACATCGGCCTCGCCGATCCGAACGCCCTGCCGATCGCCGTCGCGGCGGCCCAGGCCGTCGCCATGATCGGCTTCCCGGAGGCGGCGCTGACCCTGAGCCACGCCACCATCGCCCTGGCCCTGGCGCCCAAGTCGAACGCGGCGACGACCGCGATCGGCGCCGCCCTCGCCGACGTGCGGGGCGGCCTGGCGGGTTCGGTCCCGTCGCACCTGCGCGACGGCCACTACAAGGGCGCGGCCGAGCTCGGCCACGCGCAGGGGTACGTGTACCCGCACGACGTGCCGGGCGGTATCGCGGCCCAGCAGTACGCCCCGGACGCGATCCACGGCCGCCGGTACTACGAGCCCACCCGCCACGGCGGGGAGGCGCGGTACGCGGACGTGGTGGAGTGGACGCGGACGCGCCTGAGGGGCGAGGAGCCGCGGCGGTAGCGCGCTCAGGCGCGGGCGGCCTCGAAGAGCCGGTGCATCTCGCGGCGCAGCTCCGAGACCTCCCGCACCGGCTCCGGGAAGTCGAAGCGGGCGTCGAAGCAGTCCCCGGGGCCCGCGCTGAAGCGGACCCGCAGGCCGAAGCGGTCGAGCGCGAGCGGGGCCACGTCCCGGGTGGGGACGAGGGCGGCCGAGCGCTCGCCGAGGAGCGAGGTCAGCTCCCGCAGCCGGTCGCCGTGGGCCGCCGCCAGGTGCTGGAGCAGCTCCGTCTCGTGCGCGTGCAGCGGATCGGGGGCGGCGGCCGCGAACTCCTCCGCGTCGATCCCGGCGGTGCCCCACAGGTCGTCCACGCGCGCCTCCCCGACCTCCAGGCGCAGCATCATGCGGCCCTGCTCGGCGACGCCCGGCAGGCAGGTCAGCCAGCCGGAGACCCAGGCGCGGCCCCGGATGCGGTGGGGGACGGAGACGGGGGCCACGTCCGTGAGCTCCAGGACGACCGGCAGCTCGTCGTCCACGGCGTGCGTGGCGGCCCGTACGGGCGGGGCGTCGGCGGCGTAGAGCAGGAAGATCTCGCCGTCGGGTCCCACGGCCCGCGCCTCGGGCGCGAGCTGCTCGGGCCGGTGCCCCTCGGCCCCCGGGATCAGCAGCACGCCGGAGCATGTACTCTGTACGAGAGTTCGTGTGCGCTCGGCTGCTGACGGCATCCGCGCGATTTCAAGTCCGCTGGGACGCGGCTGACCATGAGCTGATCGGACCTCCGTCGTATCGATGCCATCCAGGGCTTCATCCATGGTTTGGGCGTCGTTCTTTGTGTTGCCGTCCGTGATGCGTGTGGTGTTCCCCGGGCGAGACATGCGATCTCCTTGAGTAAGGTGAGCCTAACCTAACCTACAACGGAGGTCTGGAGAACGTGCCTAACCAGTCGCGTCCCAAGGTCAAGAAGTCCCGTGCGCTCGGTATCGCGCTGACGCCGAAGGCCGTCAAGTACTTCGAGGCCCGCCCGTACCCGCCGGGCGAGCACGGCCGCGGTCGCAAGCAGAACTCGGACTACAAGGTCCGTCTGCTCGAGAAGCAGCGTCTGCGCGCCCAGTACGACATCAGCGAGCGCCAGATGGCCCGCGCCTACGACCGCGCCAAGAAGGCCGAGGGCAAGACGGGCGAGGCGCTGGTCGTCGAGCTCGAGCGTCGCCTCGACGCCCTGGTCCTGCGTTCGGGCATCGCCCGCACCATCTACCAGGCCCGCCAGATGGTCGTCCACGGCCACATCCAGGTCAACGGCCAGAAGGTCGACAAGCCGTCCTTCCGCGTCCGTCCGGACGACGTCGTCATGGTCCGCGAGCGCAGCCGCACCAAGCCGCTGTTCGAGGTCGCCCGCGAGGGTGGCTTCGCCGCCGACGGCGAGACCCCCCGCTACCTCCAGGTCAACCTGAAGGCGCTGGCGTTCCGCCTCGACCGCGACCCGAACCGCAAGGAGATCCCGGTCATCTGCGACGAGCAGCTGGTCGTCGAGTACTACGCCCGCTGACGCAGGCGCGGTACCACCCCCGCGGTGTTCAGCCCGCCGCTTCCCCGCCCTTTCCGGTGGGGGAGCCGGCGGGCTTCCGCGTTCCCGGGATCCCCGCCGACCGGCCCGTGCGGAACGGGCGCGGCGCCGCCCCGCCGTCCCCGGCCGGATCCCGGCGCCCGGCGAGCGCCCGCTCCACCACCGCGTCCAGCGAGAGCCCCCGGCCCTCCCGGAACGCCTCCTCGTACGCCGCCGCGCCCAGCGCCTCGCGCGCCCGCGCCTCGCACAGCTCCCCGGGCCCGCCGAACGACGTCGAACCGAAGAGCCGGACGCCCACCGCGTCCCACACCGGCACCGCCGCCCCCTGGAACACCGCCGCCTCCGCCGGATCCCCCTCGCTCACCGTCACGAGCGCGAGCAGCTCGATCGCCAGGACGAGCCCGACCAGGTCGTGGAAGACGTGGTTGACCGAGACGCACTCGGTCAGCAGCTCCCGCGCCTCCCCGTACGCGTCCCGGGTCCACGCCGCGTACGCCAGGACGTAGAGCGCGTACGCCCGCGTCCACAGCTCCCCGCGCTCCTCGCAGATCTCCCGGACCTCCCGGCAGAGGACCACCGCCCCCTCCAGATCGCCCCGGAAGGCCCGCGCCATCGCCACCTCGACCTGGCCCATCAGCACGTTGCTGTTCAGCTCGCCCAGCTCCCGGTAGGAGTCGAGCGCCCGCCCGATCAGCTCCTCCGCGCGCACCGGGTCGTCGGTGAGCAGCGCCAGACAGCCCATCCGGTGCGTCGCGTACGCCTCCGCCAGCGCGTTCCCCGAGGACCCGGCCCGCTCCCCGCACTCGTGGAGCGCCGCCACCGCCGCCGTGCCGTCCCCCTGGAGGATCGCCACGTACCCGAGCACCCACAGCGCCTTCAGGCGCGCCTCCTCGTGCCCGGAGTCGAGCGCGAGCGCCCGGTCCAGCCAGTACCGGCCCTCCGCGAGGCGCCCGCAGCCCGCCCAGGCGAACCAGAGCGTGCCCGCCAGGTGCTGGGCCAGGTGCGCGTCCTCCGGGAGCTCCAGGCACAGCTCCAGGGCCGCCCGCAGATGGGGCAGCGCCACGTCCGTGCGGGCCGCCACCTCCGCCTGGCGCGGACTGAACCACTCCAGCTCGCACCAGGTGGCCAGGCCCATGTACCAGTCGCGGTGCCGGCGCCGCATCCGCTCCGTGTCGCCGAGCGCCGCCAGCCACTCCGCCCCGTACGCGGCGACCGTCCCCAGCATCCGGTAGGCCGGGCCCGCGGGCGTGTCCTCCCGCGACAGCAGCGACTGCGCGAGCAGCCCGCCGAGCAGGTCCAGGATCCGCTCCGGCGGCAGCTCGCGGCCCCCGCACACGTACTCCACCGCCTCCAGGTCGAAGGGGCCCGCGAACACCGAGAGCCGTGCCCAGAGCAGCCGTTCCCCCGGCGTGCACAGCTCGTGGCTCCAGCCGATCGCCGTCCGCAGCGCCCGGTGGCGGGGCAGCGCCCCGCGCTCGCCGTCCGCGAGGAGCCGGAAGCGGTCGTCGAGCCGGTGCAGCACCTGCTCGGGGGAGAGCAGCGGCAGCCGCCCGGCGGCCAGCTCCAGGGCGAGCGGAATCCCGTCGAGCCTCCGGCACAACTCCCGTACGACGTCGGGTACTTCGGAGGCCGTACGGCCGGGGATCGCGTCCGCGCCCGGACCGCCCGGACCGCCCGCGCATCCCGGGAGCACCGGCGCGCCCGCCTCCGCCGCCCGCTCGGCCAGCAGGGCCACCGCGTCCGCCTCGGCCATCGGCGCCAGCGGGAACACCGCCTCGCCCGCCACCCGCAGGGGCCGGCGCCCGGTCGCCAGGACGGTGAGGCCGGGCGCGTGCGCCAGCAGCTCCCGCACCAGCGGAGCACAGCTCTCCACCAGGTGCTCGAAACCGTCGAGCACCAGCAGCACCCGCCGCTCCGCCAGGTGCTCCTTCAGCGCCTCGCGCGGCGGCCTCGGCGTGTGGTCGGTGAGGCCGAGCGCCTCGGCCAGGGCGTGCGCCACCAGGTCCGGATCGCGCAGCGTCGCGAGGTCGGCGAGCCCGACCCCGTCGCCGTAGCGTTTCTGCGCCCCCGCGGCCGCCCGCAGCGCGAGCCGCGTCTTGCCGACCCCGCCCACGCCCACGACCGTGACCAGGCGGGACGTTCCGAGGAGCGCCGCCAGTGCGGCCTGCTCGGCGGCCCGTCCGACGAACCGGTTCAGCTCCGCCGGGAGATTGCTCCGTCGCATGGGACACGGAGCGTACTCACCCCCGCGCGCTGCGTACAACCGGATCCCGTGACCGGTGCCTCGCGCACGGTAATGCGGTACGGCGCGACAGCCCGGGCGCGATAGGGTCGGGGGACGACTTTTCACAAGGCCCAACGACAGCAGAGAGCGGTGCAGCGTGACCGGTGGAGAGGTTGCCGGGATCCTGGTGGCCGTCTTCTGGGCGATCCTCGTCTCCTTCCTCGCCGTGGCGCTGGCGAGACTGGCGCAGACGCTCAGGGCGACCACCAAGCTCGTGGCGGACGTGACGGAGCAGGCCGTGCCCCTGCTCGCCGAGGCCTCCGCGACCGTGCGGTCGGCGCAGACCCAGCTCGACCGGGTCGACGCCATCGCCTCGGACGTCCAGGAGGTCACCTCCAACGCCTCCGCGCTCTCCACCACCGTCGCCTCCACCTTCGGCGGCCCGCTCGTCAAGGTGGCCGCCTTCGGCTACGGCGTGCGCCGCGCGCTCGGCCGGAGCCGGGACGGGGAGGGCGCACCGGGCGCCTCCGCCCGCCGCACCGTGATCGTCGGCCGTACCGTGCCGTCCATGCGACGCCGGAAACAGAAGGGCTGAGCCGCGATGTTCCGCCGCACGTTCTGGTTCACGGCCGGCGCAGCCGCCGGCGTGTGGGCCACCGCCAAGGTCAACCGGAAGCTGAAGCAGCTGACCCCCGAGAGCCTCGCGGCCCAGGCCGCGAACAAGGCCGTCGAGACCGGCCACCGGCTCAAGGACTTCGCCCTCGACGTGAGGGCCGGCATGGTCCAGCGGGAGGCCGAGCTGGGGGAGGCGCTCGGACTCGACGCCCCCGCGGAACCGCCCGCCGCACAGGGCCGGGAGCTCCCGGAGCCCCGCCGCAGGACCGCCCTCGGCCCCACCCCGCCTTCGTATTTCACCCTTCCCAAGAGTTCGTACAACCGGAATGAGGACCACTGATGGAGTCGGCTGAAATCCGCCGCCGCTGGCTGAGCTTCTTCGAGGAGCGCGGGCACACCGTCGTCCCTTCGGCGTCGCTCATCGCGGACGACCCGACTCTGCTGCTCGTCCCCGCCGGCATGGTGCCCTTCAAGCCCTACTTCCTGGGCGAGGTCAAGCCGCCGTTCTCGCGCGCCTCCAGCGTGCAGAAGTGCGTGCGCACCCCCGACATCGAAGAGGTCGGCAAGACCACCCGCCACGGCACGTTCTTCCAGATGTGCGGCAACTTCTCCTTCGGCGACTACTTCAAGGAAGGCGCCATCAAGCTCGCCTGGGAGCTGCTGACCACCCCGGTGGAGCACGGCGGCTACGGGCTCGAGCCGGAGAAGCTCTGGATCACCGTCTACGAGCAGGACGACGAGGCCGAGCGCATCTGGCGGGACGTCGTCGGCGTCCCCGCCGAGCGCATCCAGCGCCTCGGCATGGGCCCCAACTTCTGGTCCATGGGCGTCCCCGGCCCCTGCGGCCCCTGCTCCGAGATCAACTACGACCGCGGCCCCGAGTTCGGCGTCGAGGGCGGCCCGGCCGTCAACGACGAGCGGTACGTGGAGATCTGGAACCTGGTCTTCATGCAGTACGAGCGCGGGGAGGGCTCCGGCAAGGACGACTTCCCGATCCTCGGCGACCTGCCCGCCAAGAACATCGACACGGGCCTCGGCCTGGAGCGCCTGGCGATGATCCTCCAGGGCGTCCAGAACATGTACGAGACGGACACCCTCAAGGTCGTCATCGACAAGGCCACCGAACTGACCGGCGTCCGGTACGGCGCGAACCACGAGAGCGACGTCTCGCTCCGCGTGGTCGCCGACCACATGCGCACCTCCGTCATGCTCATCGGTGACGGCGTCACCCCCGGCAACGAGGGCCGCGGCTACGTGCTGCGCCGCATCATGCGCCGCGCCATCCGCAACATGCGCCTGCTCGGCGCCACCGGTCCGGTCGTCCAGGACCTCGTCGACACCGTGATCGCGACGATGGGCGAGCAATACCCGGAGCTGGTCACCGACCGCAAGCGCATCGAGACCGTCGCCCTCGCCGAGGAGGCCGCCTTCCTCAAGGCCCTCCGCGGCGGCACCAACATCCTCGACACCGCCGTCACCGAGACCAAGGCCTCCGGCGGCTCGGTCCTCTCCGGCGACAAGGCGTTCCTGCTCCACGACACCTGGGGCTTCCCGATCGACCTCACCCTGGAGATGGCCGCCGAGCAGGGCCTCTCCGTGGACGAGGACGGCTTCCGCCGCCTGATGAAGGAGCAGCGGGACCGCGCCAAGGCCGACGCCAAGGCCAAGAAGACCGGCCACGCCGACATGACCGCGTACCGGGAGATCGCCGACACCAGCGGCGCCACCCAGTTCACCGGCTACACCAGCACCGAGGGCGAGAGCACGGTCGTCGGCCTCCTCGTCAACGGCGTCCCCTCGCCGGCCGCCTCCGAGGGCGACGAGGTCGAGGTCGTCCTCGACCGCACCCCCTTCTACGCCGAGGGCGGCGGCCAGATCGCCGACCAGGGCCGCATCAAGCTGCACAGCGGCGCGGTCATCGAGGTCCGCGACGTCCAGCAGCCGGTCCCGGGCGTCTCGGTGCACAAGGGCTCCGTGCAGGTCGGCGAAGTGACCGTGGGCGCCACCGCCTACGCCGCCATCGACGTGCGCCGCCGCCGGGCCATCGCCCGCGCCCACTCGGCCACCCACCTCACCCACCAGGCCCTGCGCGACGCCCTCGGCCCGACGGCCGCCCAGGCCGGTTCCGAGAACCAGCCCGGCCGCTTCCGCTTCGACTTCGGCTCGCCGAACGCCGTTCCCGGCACGGTCCTCACCGACGTCGAGCAGAAGATCAACGAGGTCCTCTCGCACGAGCTGGAGGTCCACGCCGAGGTCATGCCGATCGACGAGGCCAAGCGCCAGGGCGCCATCGCCGAGTTCGGCGAGAAGTACGGCGAGCAGGTCCGCGTCGTCACCATCGGCGACTTCTCCAAGGAGCTGTGCGGCGGCACCCACGTCCGCAACACCGCCCAGCTCGGTCTGGTGAAGCTGCTCGGCGAGTCCTCCATCGGCTCCGGCGTGCGCCGCATCGAGGCCCTCGTCGGCGTCGACGCGTACAACTTCCTCGCCAAGGAGCACACGGTCGTCGCCCAGCTCCAGGAGCTGGTCAAGGGCCGCCCGGAGGAGCTGCCGGAGAAGATCTCCTCCATGCTCGGCAAGCTGAAGGACGCCGAGAAGGAGATCGAGAAGTTCCGCGCGGAGAAGGTCCTCCAGGCCGCCGCCGGTCTCGTCGACTCCGCCCGCGACATCCGCGGCGTCGCCCTGGTGACCGGGCAGGTCCCGGACGGCACCACCGCCGACGACCTGCGCAAGCTGGTCCTCGACGTGCGCGGCCGGATCTCCGGCGGCCGCCCGGCCGTCGTCGCCCTGTTCACCGCGGTCAACGGCAAGCCGCTGACGGTCATCGCCACCAACGAGGCCGCCCGCGAGCGCGGCCTCAAGGCCGGCGAGCTGGTCCGCACGGCCGCCAAGACCCTCGGCGGCGGTGGCGGCGGCAAGCCGGACGTCGCCCAGGGCGGCGGCCAGAACCCGGAGGCCGTCGGCGAGGCCATGGCCGCCGTCGAGCGCCTCGTGGTGGAGACGGCGTGACGATGCGCCGCGGCCGCCGCATCGCGGTCGACGTCGGGGACGCCCGGATCGGGGTCGCCTCGTGCGACCCCGACGGGGTCCTCGCCACGCCGGTGGAGACCGTGCCGGGACGCGACGTCCCGGCCGCCCACCGGCGGCTCCGCCGGATCGTCGAGGAGTACGAGCCGATCGAGGTCGTCGTGGGTCTGCCCCGCTCGCTCAGCGGGCGGGAGGGCCCGGCCGCGACCAAGGTCCGCGCCTTCGCCCGCGAGATGGCGAAGGGCATCGCCCCCGTGCCGGTCCGGCTGGTCGACGAGCGGATGACGACCGTCACCGCCACCCAGGGGCTGCGCGCCTCCGGGGTGAAGGCGAAGAAGGGCCGCTCGGTCATCGACCAGGCCGCCGCCGTGATCATCCTTCAGAACGCTCTTGAGTCCGAACGGGTATCGGGTAATCCTCCCGGCGAGGGCGTCGAAGTGGTCATCTGATCGCGATACGGTAACGTTCCGCGCGATGCGGCGGTGTTCGAACAGCTGCCGCACTACGTAGAGGCGGATCGTCCGGAAGCCTCGCGGCTGTTTTGGGGATCGATGACTGAGTATGGCCGGGGCCCGGGCTCCGAACCGTGGCACCCCGGGGACCCGCTCTACGGGGACCAGGGGTGGGAGGGCCAGCAGCAGTACCCGCATCCGCAGCAGCCGGGCCAGTACGACCAGGGCGGCCACGGCTACCAGGACCCGTACGGGCAGGGCGGCCAGGGGTATCAGGACCCCTACGGGCAGCAGTACCCGCAGCAACAGCAGCCGCAGGGCTACGCCGATCCGCAGTACCAGCAGCAGCACTACCCGTCGCAGTACCAGCAACAGCAGCCGTACGACCAGCAACAACAGCAGCAGTACGGGACGGGGCACCAGGGCGGTTACGACACGCCCGGACACCTCGGACAGCAGTACGACGGCACCTGGGAGTCCGGCCAGGCGGCGATGGCCTACGGCGCGCCCCCGGCCGATCCGTACGGCGGCCAGAACCCGGACCTGTACGGCACCCCCGAGGCCTATCCGCCGCCCCGGCCCCCCGGCCACCGGCAGGACCCGCCGGAGCCGGTGATCGACTGGGCCCCGGAGGAGGAGACCCGCCGGGAGCCCGAGCCGGACGAGGAGAACCACCCCTTCTTCACCGGCGAGGACGACGGCGACGCCGGCCGCGGCGGAAGGGGCGGCCGCGACGACGACTACGACGACGGGTACGACGAGGAGCCGGCGCGCGGCCGGGGCTCCCGCGGCGACGACCGCGACCGGCGCGGCAGGGACAAGAAGCGCAAGGGCAAGAACGGCGTGGCCTGCCTCGTCGTCGCCGCCGTCCTGGTGGGCGGCGTCGGCGGCGTCGGCTACTTCGGCTACCAGTTCTGGCAGGGCCGGTTCGCCGAGGTCCCGGATTTCGCGGGCACCGGCAGCGGCGAGGTCCAGGTCGAGATCCCCAAGGGCGCGTACGGCTCCGACATCGGCAACATCCTGAAGAAGGCCGGCGTCGTCAAGAGCGTCGACGCCTTCACCTCGGCCCAGATGAAGGACCCCAAGGGCCAGTCCATCCAGGCCGGCGTCTACACGCTGAAGAAGGAGATGTCGGCGGAGAGCGCGGTCAAGCTGATGCTCGACCCGGCGAGCCAGGCCAACCTCATCATCCCCGAGGGCAAGCGGAACGCCTGGGTCTACGAGACGCTCGACCAGCGCCTCGACCTCAAGCCCGGCACCACCAAGGAGATCGCGCTCGCGAAGGCCGACTCCCTGGGCCTGCCCGAGTGGGCCAAGCAGCACCCCGACATCAAGGACCCGCTGGAAGGATTCCTCTTCCCGGCGAGCTACCCGGTCGCGAAGGGCAGCAAGCCCGAGGACGCCCTGCGCAGGATGGTGACCCGCGCGAACCAGGAGTACAACAAGCTGGACCTGGACGCGAAGGCGAGTGCGGTCGGCCTCAAGGGGCCCTGGGAACTGCTGACGGTGGCGAGCCTCGTCCAGGTCGAGGGCAAGTACAAGCACGACTTCGACAAGGTCGCGCGCGTGGTCTACAACCGGCTCAAGCCCGGGAACACGGAGACCGTGGGCCGTCTGGAGTTCGACTCGACGGTGAACTACCTCAGGGGACAGAGCACCCTCGACGTCGGCACGGTCGACGCCATGCGCAAGATCGACGACCCGTACAACACGTACAAGGTGACCGGACTCGTCCCCGGGCCCATCAGCAACCCCGGCATGGAGGCGCTCCAGTCCGCGATCAAACCCGCGGCCGGCCCGTGGTACTACTTCGTCTCGATCAACGAGGACAAGACCGTCTTCTCCGTGACGAACGAGGAACACAACCGGAACGTCGCGGAGTACGAGAAGCAGCGGAAGCAGGGACAGTGAGCAAGCAGCGTCGCGCGGCGGTCCTGGGATCACCGATTGCCCACTCCCTCTCCCCGGTCCTGCACCGCGCCGCGTACGCCGAACTCGGCCTCGGCCACTGGTCGTACGAGCGCTTCGAGGTCGACGAGGCGGCCCTGCCGGGGTTCGTGGGCGAGCTGGACGGCAGTTGGGCCGGGCTCTCGCTGACCATGCCGCTCAAGCGGGCGATCATCCCGCTGCTCGACGAGGTCAGCGACACGGCCGCGTCCGTGGAGGCCGTCAACACCGTCGTCTTCCGTGAGGACGGACGGCGGGTCGGCGACAACACCGACGTCCCCGGCATGATCGCCGCCCTGCGCGAGCGCGGCGTCGAGAAGGTGGAGGCCGCCGCCGTCCTCGGCGCCGGCGCCACCGCCTCCTCCGCGCTCGCCGCCCTCGCCCTGATCTGCGCGGGGCCCGTCACCGCGTACGTGCGGAGCGAGGCGCGGGCCGAGGAGATGCGCGGCTGGGGCGAGCGGCTCGGCGTGGACGTGCGCACCGCCGACTGGGAGCGCGCGGCGGAGGCCTTCGAGGCGCCGCTGGTGATCGCGACCACTCCCGCCGGTACGACGAACGCCCTGGCCACCGCCGTCCCCGACCGCGTCGGCACCCTCTTCGACGTCCTCTACGACCCCTGGCCCACCCCGCTGGCCGCCGCCTGGTCCGATCGGGGCGGCAAGGTCGTCGGCGGCCTCGACCTCCTCGTCCACCAGGCCGTCCTCCAGGTTGAGCTGATGACGGGCGTGCCGCAGGCACCGCTCGCGGCCATGCGGACGGCGGGGGAGCGGGCGCTGGCCGCCCGATAGGCTTCCGTCGGCGCCCGGGGCCGGTCGGCGCCGAACGGGGGGATACGGGGACATGCTGCTGGCGTCCAAGTGGGACACGGCCTTCGACGTGCTGCGCTTTCTGTACGTGGGGTTCTTCAGCGACCTGCCCGCCTGGGCGCGGTACACCGTGCTCGGGCTCGGCGGCTCGACCGTCGTGTACGGCTTCGTCTCCTGGCTGCGGGGCAGGTTCGCGGCCACCCCCGACGACGGGGAAAGCGTCCCGGCAGCCGAGACTCCCGTCCGGTAGCTGGACAGGCGTCCAAGGGGGCGCTCCGGACGTGGGAGGATCGGGGGTGGCGGGCCAGGGCCGCGCACCCGGGCGCGCCGTCGCAGTGCCAGGCGCGAGCATGAGGAGCATCGTTGAGCAGGTTGCGTTGGCTGACGGCTGGGGAATCCCACGGACCCGCGCTGGTCGCGACCCTTGAGGGTCTGCCCGCCGGCGTCCCGGTCACCACGGAGCTGGTGGCGGACCACCTCGCGCGGCGACGCCTCGGCTACGGGCGCGGCGCCCGGATGAAGTTCGAGCAGGACGAGATCACCTTCCTCGGCGGCGTCCGGCACGGGCTCTCCCTCGGATCCCCGATCGCCGTCATGGTCGGCAACACCGAGTGGCCCAAGTGGGAGAAGGTCATGTCGGCCGACCCGGTCGACCCCTCGGAGCTCAAGGAGACGGGCCGCAACGCGCCCCTGACCCGGCCCCGCCCCGGCCACGCGGACCTCGCCGGGATGCAGAAGTACGGCTTCGACGAGGCCCGGCCGGTCCTGGAGCGCGCCAGCGCCCGCGAGACCGCCGCCCGCGTCGCCCTCGGCGCCGTCGCCCGCTCCTTCCTCAAGGAGGCCGCGGGCATCGAGATCGTCTCGCACGTGGTCGAGCTGGCCGCCGCCAAGGCCCCGTACGGCGTCTACCCGACCCCCGCCGACGTCGAGAGGCTCGACGCCGACCCGGTCCGCTGCCTCGACGCCGACGCGTCGAAGGCGATGGTCGCCGAGATCGACCAGGCCCACAAGGACGGCGACACCCTCGGCGGCGTCGTCGAGGTCCTCGCCTACGGCGTGCCCGTCGGCCTCGGCTCGCACGTCCACTGGGACCGGCGCCTCGACGCCCGCCTCGCCGCCGCCCTCATGGGCATCCAGGCCATCAAGGGCGTCGAGGTCGGCGACGGCTTCGAGCTCGCCCGCGTGCCCGGCTCCAAGGCCCACGACGAGATCGTCCGCACCGACGAGGGCATCAAGCGCTCCTCCGGCCGCTCCGGCGGCACCGAGGGCGGCCTCACCACCGGCGAACTGCTGCGCGTCCGCGCCGCGATGAAGCCGATCGCGACCGTCCCGCGCGCCCTCGCCACCGTCGACGTCGTCACCGGCGAGGCCACCGTCGCCCACCACCAGCGCTCCGACGTCTGCGCCGTCCCCGCCGCCGGCATCGTCGCCGAGGCCATGGTCGCGCTCGTCCTCGCGGACGCCGTCCTGGAGAAGTTCGGCGGCGACAGCGTCCCCGAGACCCGGCGCAACGTCCGGTCGTACCTCGACAACCTGCGCATCCGGTGACCGCCGGTCCCCTGGTCGTCCTCGTCGGACCGATGGGGTCCGGCAAGTCCACGGTGGGCGCGCTCCTGGCCGAGAGGCTGGGCGCGCCCTACCGGGACACCGACGCCGACATCGTCGCCGCCGAGGGACGCGAGATCTCCGACATCTTCGTCGAGGACGGCGAGGAGCGCTTCCGCGCCCTGGAGCGGGACGCCGTCGCCCGGGCCGTCGCCGAGCACGAGGGCGTCCTCGCCCTCGGCGGCGGCGCGGTCCTCGACGCCGGCACCCGCGCCCTGCTCGCCGGGCTGCCCGTCGCGTACCTCTCCATGGACGTCGAGGAGGCGGTCCGCCGCGTCGGCCTCGGCGCCGCCCGGCCGCTGCTCGCCGTCAACCCGCGCCGCCAGTGGCGCGAGCTGATGGAGGCGCGCCGCCACCTCTACACCGAAGTCGCCCGGGCCGTCGTCACCACCGACGACCGCACCCCCGAAGAGGTCGCGGACGCGGTCCTCTCGGCACTGGAAATCGAGAAGGACGCATGACGACGGACCAGGACGTGACCCGCATCCACGTGGCCGGCAGCGCGGGCACGGATCCGTACGAGGTACTGGTCGGCCGGCAGCTCCTCGGCGAGCTGCCCGGCCTGATCGGCGACCGGGCCAAGCGGGTCGCCGTGATCCACCCCGAGGCGCTCGCCGACACCGGCGAGGCCCTGCGCGCCGACCTCGCGGACCAGGGCTACGAGGCGGTCGCCATCCAGGTGCCGAACGCCGAGGAGGCCAAGACCGCCGAGGTCGCCGCCTACTGCTGGAAGGCCCTGGGCCAGACCGGCTTCACCCGCACCGACGTCGTCGTCGGCGTCGGCGGCGGCGCCACCACCGACCTGGCCGGCTTCGTCGCCGCGACCTGGCTGCGGGGCGTGCGCTGGATCGCCGTGCCGACCACGGTCCTGGCGATGGTCGACGCGGCCGTCGGCGGCAAGACGGGCATCAACACCGCCGAGGGCAAGAACCTCGTCGGCGCCTTCCACCCGCCCGCCGGGGTCATCTGCGACCTCGCCGCCCTCGACTCGCTCCCGGTCCACGACTACGTCAGCGGCCTCGCGGAGATCATCAAGGCCGGCTTCATCGTCGACCCGGTGATCCTCGACCTCATCGAGGAGGACCCGCAGGCGGCCCGCACCCCGGCCGGACCGCACACCGCCGAGCTGCTCGTCCGCTCGATCAAGGTCAAGGCCGAGGTCGTCTCCGGGGACCTCAAGGAGTCCGGCCGCCGCGAGATCCTCAACTACGGCCACACCCTCGCCCACGCCATCGAGAAGAACGAGCGCTACAAGTGGCGCCACGGCGCCGCCGTCTCCGTCGGCATGGTCTTCGCCGCCGAACTCGGCCGGCTCGCCGGACGCCTGGACGACGCCACCGCCGACCGGCACCGCGCGATCCTGGAGTCCGTCGGCCTGCCGCTCAGCTACCGCGGCGACCAGTGGCCCAAGCTCCTGGAGACCATGAGGGTCGACAAGAAGTCCCGCGGCGACCTGCTGCGGTTCATCGTGCTCGACGGGCTCGCCAAGCCCACCGTCCTGGAGGGCCCCGACCCGGCCGTCCTGATCGCGGCGTACGGCGAGGTGTCGGCGTGAGCGAGCCGCGCCCGGTCCTGGTGCTCAACGGCCCCAACCTGGGCCGCCTCGGCTCCCGCGAGCCCGACATCTACGGCGCCACCTCCTACAAGGGGCTCGTCGAGTCCTGCCGCGCCCTCGGCGCGGAGCTCGGCTTCGACGTCGAGGTGCGGGAGACCAACGACGAGGGCGAGATGATCCGCTGGCTCCACGAGGCGGCGGACGGCTCGGTCCCGGTCGTGATCAACCCCGGCGCGTTCACGCACTACTCGTACGGGATGCGGGACGCGGCCGCCCAGCGCACCGCGCCGCTGATCGAGGTGCACATCTCGAACCCGTACGCCCGCGAGGAGTTCCGGCACACCTCGGTGATCGCGGCCGTGGCGACCGGGACGGTCGCCGGGTTCGGCATCGGCTCCTACCGGCTGGCGCTGCGGGCGCTCGCCGAGGAGCTGTCCGGCTGACGGGGCACCAGGAAGCGCCCCCGGCCGTTCCCCCTGGGGGGAGCGGGGGCGCTCGGGAGCGGTAACGTTCCGCCGTCCGGGTACACGACCGGTCCCGGGTGACAACAGGCGTACGAGACGGAGTGGCACCGGATGCAGCACGCAGTGGGGGGCCCGCTGCCACCGCACGAGCGGTCGGGCGGGGCGCCCGGCCCCGTTCCCGCGGCGGGGGACGCCGACCGGGGCGGCCCGCCGCCCGTACACCCGGCACCGGGCACGACGCCGGGCGCCGGCTCCCGCCTCGGCGTCCACCCGGCCGTCCCCGGCGGGACGTCCGCGCCCCGGCACCCGGCCCCGCCACCGCCCGCGGCGCCCCCGCACCCGGCGCCCGCCGGGCAGGGAGCCCCGGGGTGGAGCGCGGGCGCCTCCGGCGGCATACCCGGCCACCCCCCGGCTCCCCGGCCCCCCTCCCAGGGCGCGCCCCAGGGCCCGGCCGCCCCCCACTACCCCACCGCCCCGCCGCTCCACCGGGCCGAGCCCGCCGGGCACGTCCCGCTGCCGCCCGTGGGCGCGCCCCTCGCCCCGCCCGCCGAGCACGGGGCCGGCACCGGCGGCGCGACCCTGGCCGTGCTGCTCATCGGCCCCGCCGGCGCGGGCAAGACGACCGTCGCCCGGCACTGGGCGCGGCGCCGCCGCGTGCCCACCGCCCACATCAGCCTCGACGACGTCCGCGAGTGGGTCTGCTCCGGCTTCGCCGACCCGCAGTCCGGATGGAACGAGCACTCCGAGGCGCAGTACCGGCTCGCCCGCCGCACCTGCGGCTTCGCCGCGCGCAACTTCCTCGCCAACGGCATCTCCTGCATCGTCGACGACGCCGTCTTCCCGGACCGGCCCGTCGTCGGCCTCGGCGGCTGGAAGCGCCACGTCGGCCCCGGCCTGCTGCCCGTCGTCCTCCTGCCCGGCCTGGAGGTCGTCCTGGAGCGCAACGCCGAGCGCAGCGGCAACCGGCGCCTCTCGGACGAGGAGGTCGCCGCCATCCACGGCCGGATGGCCGGCTGGTACGGCTCGGGCCTGCCGATCATCGACAACTCCACGTACGACGTCGAGACCACCGCCCGCGTCCTCGACGACGTCCTCGCCCGCGCGATCGCGAGCCCGCCCTCCTGGTGAGGCCGTGCCCGTCGCGGGCCCCGGTCGGCCGTCCCGAACAGGCCGGGGCGGCCCGCTGCTCGTACGCTCGGAGCATGTCAGAGGTGTATGCGGACCGCCGTGTACGGCTGCGCGACCGGTGCGCGGCCGCGGGCAGCCCGGCGGCCCTGGTCTCCCGCCCCGCCAACGTCCGCTATCTCGCGGGCGGCTCCCCGCCGGGCGCCGTCCTGCTCGTCGGCCCCGAACCGGAGGCGGACGTCCTGCTCTGCCCCGTCGCGCCCGGGGGCGAACCGGCCGACGGGCGGCTCGACGAACTGCTCCGGCAGCAGGTGCTGCCCACCGGGGGAGGGGATCCGGCCGTCGCGGCCGTCGACCTCGCCCGCCGGGCGGGCGCCGACGCCCTCGCCGTCGAGGAGCACCACCTGACGGTGGCCCGGCACCGGGCCATGGGCACCGTCGCGTCCGCGCCGCGCCTCACCGATCTGGACTGCGCCGTGGAGCAGCTCAGGATCGTCAAGGACGAGGACGAGATCGCCTGTCTCAGGATCGCCGCCGAGATCACCGACCAGGCCCTCGGCGAACTCCTCGAATCCATCCTGGTGGGACGGACCGAGCGACACCTCGCCCTGGAGCTGGAGCGGCGGCTCGTCGACCACGGCGCCGACGGGGCCGCCTTCCCCACCTCGGTCGCGACCGGGCCGCACTCCGGCCGCCGGGGACACCGGCCCACCGACCGCCGGGTCGAGGAGGGCGATTTCCTCTCCGTCTGCCTCGGCGCCGACTACCGCGGCTACCGGTGCGAGATCGGCCGCACCTTCGTCATCGGCACCACCCCCGCCGAGTGGCAGATCGAGCTGTACGAACTCGTCTTCGCCGCTCAGCGGGCCGGGCGGGAGTCCCTGGTGCCCGGCGCCGAGTACCGGGACGTGGACCGGGCGGCCCGCCGGATCCTGAAGGCGGCGGGGCACGCGGAGGCCGCCGTGCCGCTCACCGGGCACGGTGTGGGGCTCGAAATCGACGAGGACCCGCAGTTGTCACCCTCGGCCATGGGTAAACTGGACGCTTGTGTGCCGGTCACCGTCGAACCGGGGGTCCACCTCCCGGGCCGGGGCGGTGTCCGGATCGATGACACGCTCGTCGTGCGCCAGGAGGCGGACGGCGGACCCGAGCTACTCACCATCACGACCAAGGAGCTGCTCGCGCTGTAGGGCGCGCACGCCTCCCCGGTCCCACGTCAGTCCAGAGTCCAGGAGATTCCGCAACCGTGGCTTCCACGAACGACCTCAAGAACGGCATGGTGCTCAAGCTCGAAGGCGGCCAGCTCTGGTCCGTCGTCGAGTTCCAGCACGTCAAGCCCGGCAAGGGCCCGGCCTTCGTGCGCACCAAGCTCAAGAACGTGCTGTCCGGCAAGGTCGTCGACAAGACCTTCAACGCGGGCGTCAAGGTCGAGACGGCCACCATCGACCGTCGTGACATGCAGTTCTCCTACATGGACGGCGACTACTTCGTCTTCATGGACATGGAGACGTACGACCAGCTGCACGTCGACCGCAAGGCCGTCGGCGACGCCGCGAACTTCCTGATCGAGGGCTTCACCGCCTCCGTCGCGCAGCACGAGGGCGAGGTGCTCTACGTCGAGCTCCCGGCCGCCGTCGTCCTGACGATCCAGCACACCGACCCGGGCGTCCAGGGCGACCGCTCCACCGGCGGCACCAAGCCCGCCACGCTGGAGACCGGCCACGAGATCCAGGTCCCGCTCTTCATCACCACCGGTGAGAAGATCAAGGTCGACACGCGCAGCAGCGACTACCTCGGCCGGGTGAACGACTAACCGTGGCCGCTCGGAGCAAGGCCCGCAAGCGCGCCTTCCAGATCCTCTTCGAGGCCGACCAGCGCGGCGCCTCCGTCCAGGAGGTCCTCGCGGACCAGGTCCGGCACGCCCGGTCGGACGACCGGCAGCCGCCGGTCAACGAGTTCACCATGCAGCTGGTGGAGGGGTACGCGTCCCGCGTGGCGCGGATCGACGAGCTCATCGCGACCTACGCGGTGGACTGGGACCTCGACCGGATGCCCGTCGCCGACCGGAACATCGTGCGCCTCGGCGCGTACGAGCTGATCTGGGAGGACGGCACCCCGGACGCGGTCGCGATCGACGAGGCGGTGCAGCTCGCCAAGGAGTTCTCCACCGACGAGTCGCCGGCCTTCGTCAACGGCCTCCTGGCGCGCTTCAAGGACCTGAAGCCGCGTCTGCGCCGGGACGTCGAGGCCTGAGGCCCCGCCCGTCCCCGGCAGCCGAAGGGGCCCGCGGCATCCGGTGCTGCGGGCCCCTTCGGCGCGTCCGGGCCCTCCCGGGCCCCGGTGGGCCTCCCGAGGGCCCGGGGGCGCCTCGTACGGGCGTACGGGCCGGGAAAGCACGAGATCCGTGGACGTCGGTGACGTCCACGGATCCGGCGGTACGTTTCTGCTGAGTCCCGCGAAGGGGTCAGCTGTCCTCGTGGGCGACCGCGCGGCGCGCGTCCGCGTCCAGCACGCCCCAGCTGATCAGCTGCTCCGTGAGGACCGAGGGGGACTGGTCGTAGATGACGGCGAGGGTGCGCAGGTCGTCCTGGCGGATCGACAGCACCTTGCCGTTGTAGTCGCCGCGCTGCGACTGGATCGTCGCGGCGTAGCGCTGGAGCGGGCCGGCCTTCTCCTGCGGGACGTGGGCCAGGCGCTCCAGGTCCAGGACCAGCTTCGGCGGCGGCTCGGCGGCCCCGCCCGGTGTCGTGCCCGGCAGGAGCTCCTGCACCGGCACCCCGTAGAAGTCCGCCAGCTCGGCGAGGCGCTGCACGGTCACGGCGCGGTCGCCCCGCTCGTACGAGCCGACCACCACGGCCTTCCAGCGGCCCTGGGACTTCTCCTCCACCCCGTGGAGCGAGAGACCCTGCTGGGTGCGGATGGCGCGGAGTTTGGCCCCGAGCTGCTTTGCGTATTCGCTGGACATAACGCTCCCGGACGCTGTGACGACATGCGGCTGCGCCGCGCGGCTGGTAACTCACTGTGAGGTTACGCAGCGTTACACCCACCCGTCAAGCCGAAAGGTCCGTACCGCCCCCGCCCGGGGGACGGCGCCCGGAAGGGCGCCGGAGGTGCGGGTGAGACCCCGCACCACCCCTGCTAGGATCGACGCGCACATCCGACGTCCTTTAAGAACCGTCCCGTGAGGCGGAGAAGGAGGTCCGTTTCCCATGGACACCCGGCTGGACACCCAGCAGCAGTACGGCGACGACGCGCGGCCCGTTCTCGAAGGCCCCGACATCGCGCGGGTCCTCACCCGCATCGCCCACGAGATCGTCGAGCGCGCCAAGGGCGCCGACGACGTGGTCCTCCTCGGCATTCCCACCCGCGGCGTCTTCCTCGCCCGCCGGCTCGCCGAGAAGCTCGCCGCCATCACCGGCACCAAGGTCCCGGTCGGCTCCCTGGACATCACCATGTACCGGGACGACCTGCGGATGAAGCCCGCCCGCGCCATCGGCCGCACCGAGATCCCCTCCGACGGCATCGACGGGCGCCTCGTCGTCCTCGTCGACGACGTCCTCTTCTCCGGCCGCACCATCCGCGCCGCCCTCGACGCCCTCGGCGACATCGGCCGCCCCCGCGCCGTCCAGCTCGCCGTCCTCGTCGACCGCGGCCACCGCGAGCTGCCCATCCGCGCCGACTACGTCGGCAAGAACCTCCCCACGTCGCTGCGGGAGACGGTCAAGGTCCTGCTCGCCGAGGAAGACGGTCGCGACACCGTCCTGCTCGGCTCCAAGGCCGCCTCCTAGCCGGACCGGCTTCCCCGCCGGGGCCGGGGCACCCCCCTGCCCCCGCACGCCCGCACGCCTCCCCACCACGGAGAGAAACCCCGATGATGCGTCACCTCATCTCGGCCGCCGACCTCACCCGCGACGACGCCGTACTGATCCTCGACACCGCCGAGGAGATGGCCCGGGTGGCCGACCGGCCCATCAAGAAGCTGCCGACCCTGCGCGGCCGCACCATCTGCAACCTCTTCTTCGAGGACTCCACCCGGACCCGGATCTCCTTCGAGGCCGCCGAGAAGCGCCTCTCCGCCGACGTCATCAACTTCGCGGCCAAGGGCTCCAGCGTCTCCAAGGGCGAGTCCCTCAAGGACACCGCCCAGACCCTTGAGGCCATGGGCGTCGACGCGGTCGTCATCCGGCACGGCGCCTCCGGCGCCCCGTACCGGCTCGCCACCTCCGGCTGGATCGACGCCCCCGTCGTCAACGCCGGCGACGGCACCCACCAGCACCCCACCCAGGCCCTCCTGGACGCCTTCACCATGCGCCGCCGCCTCGTCGGCCGCGACACCGGACTCGGCCAGGACCTCGCCGGCAAGCGGATCACCCTCGTCGGCGACGTCCTGCACAGCCGGGTCGCCCGCTCCAACGTCGACCTGCTGCACACCCTCGGCGCCGAGGTCACCCTGGTGGCCCCGCCCACCCTGGTCCCCGTCGGCGTCGAGACCTGGCCCTGCGAGATCTCGTACGACCTCGACGCCGTGCTGCCCAAGTCCGACGCCGTGATGATGCTGCGCGTGCAGCGCGAGCGGATGAACGCCGCCTTCTTCCCCACCGAGCGCGAGTACTCGCGCCGCTACGGCCTCGACGGCGAGCGGATGGCGAGGATGCCCGAGCACGCCATCGTGATGCACCCCGGCCCCATGGTCCGCGGCATGGAGATCACCGCCGAGGTCGCCGACTCCGACCGCTGCACGGTCGTCGAACAGGTCGCCAACGGCGTCTCCGTCCGCATGGCCGTGCTCTACCTGCTCCTGGGCGGCTCCGAGCCCGCCGTCACCACCACCCCCGCCGCGCGCACCGAGGAGAACAAGTAACCATGAGCAAGATCCTTATCCGCGGCGCGAAGGTACTCGGCGGCGAGGTCCAGGACGTCCTGATCGACGGCGAGACCGTCGCCGAGGTCGGAAGCGGGCTCTCCGCCGAGGGCGCGACCGTGATCGAGGCCGACGGGCAGATCCTGCTGCCGGGCCTGGTCGACCTCCACACCCACCTGCGCGAGCCCGGCCGCGAGGACTCCGAGACCGTCCTCACCGGCACCCGCGCCGCCGCCTCCGGCGGCTACACCTCCGTCTTCGCCATGGCCAACACCCACCCGGTCGCCGACACCGCCGGCGTCGTCGAGCAGGTCTACCGGCTCGGCCAGGAGCACGGCTACTGCGACGTGCAGCCCATCGGCGCCGTCACCGTCGGCCTGGAGGGCAAGAAGCTCGCCGAGCTCGGCGCCATGCACGACTCCGCCGCCGGCGTCACCGTCTTCTCCGACGACGGCAAGTGCGTCGACGACGCCGTGATCATGCGCCGCGCCCTGGAGTACGTGAAGGCCTTCGGCGGCGTCGTCGCCCAGCACGCCCAGGAGCCCCGCCTCACCGAGGGCGCCCAGATGAACGAGGGCATCGTCTCCGCCGAGCTCGGCCTCGGCGGCTGGCCCGCCGTCGCCGAGGAGTCGATCATCGCCCGCGACGTCCTCCTCGCCGAGCACGTCGGCTCCCGCGTCCACATCTGCCACCTCTCCACCGCCGGCTCCGTCGAGATCGTCCGCTGGGCCAAGTCCCGAGGCATCGACGTCACCGCCGAGGTCACCCCGCACCACCTCCTCCTCACGGACGAGCTGGTCCGCTCGTACAACCCCGTCTACAAGGTCAACCCGCCGCTGCGCACCGAGAAGGACGTCCTCGCGCTCCGCGAGGCGCTGGCCGACGGCACGATCGACATCGTCGCCACCGACCACGCCCCGCACCCGCACGAGGACAAGGACTGCGAGTGGGCCGCGGCCGCCATGGGCATGGTCGGCCTGGAGACCGCCCTCTCCGTCGTCCAGCAGACGATGGTCGAGACCGGACTCCTCGACTGGGCCGGCGTCGCCGACCGCATGTCCTTCGCCCCCGCCCGCATCGGCCGGGCCAAGGGCCACGGACGACCCGTCTCGGCTGGTGAGCCCGCGAACCTGACCCTGGTCGATCCGGCTTACCGTGGAGTCGTGGACCCCGCGGACTTCGCCTCCCGCAGCCGCAACACCCCGTACGAGGGCCGCGAGCTGCCGGGACGCGTCACCCACACCTTCCTGCGGGGCCGGGCAACGGTCGTGGACGGGAAGCTGGCGTGACACCACTCATCGCAATCGCCGCAGAGGCAGCCGAACAGAAGTCGGCGGAGGTGACCGACTGGGCCGGAAGGATCGGCTGGGTCGCCGGACTGCTGCTCTTCATCGCCTTCGTGTACTGGCTCATGCGCCAGGGCTGGAAGTGGCGCGGCAGCCTCCAGTCGGACCTCCCCGCACTGCCCGCCGCGCCGGAGACGGCCGGTGCGGCGAAACTGACCCTCAGCGGGCGCTACCACGGGTCCACGACCGCCGGGCAGTGGCTCGACCGGATCGTCGCCCACGGCCTTGGCGTCCGCAGCCGCGTCGAGCTCACGCTCACCGACGCCGGGATCACGGTCGTCCGCCCCGGGGCGAACGACTTCCACATTCCGGCCGACGCCCTGCGCGAGGCACGCCTCGACAAGGGCATCGCCGGCAAGGTCCTCGCCGAGGGCGGGCTCCTGATCGTCACCTGGGAGCACGGCGGCACCCTCCTCGACTCCGGCTTCCGGTCCGACCGGGCGGCGGAACACACCGCCTGGGTCGAGACCGTCAACTCCATGATCAGCGCAACGGAAGGCATCGCACGATGACGACCTCCACCAGGGGAGCCGCCAAGACTCCCGCCGTACTCGTCCTGGAGGACGGCCGGATCTTCCGCGGCCGCGCCTACGGGGCCGTGGGGGAGACCTTCGGCGAGGCCGTGTTCTCCACCGGCATGACCGGCTACCAGGAGACCCTGACCGACCCGTCGTACCACCGGCAGGTCGTGGTGATGACCGCCCCGCACGTCGGCAACACCGGCGTCAACGACGAGGACCCCGAGTCCGGCCGCATCTGGGTCTCCGGCTACGTCGTCCGCGACCCCGCCCGCGTCTCCTCCAACTGGCGCGCGAAGCGCTCGCTCGACGAGGAGCTGGAGCGCCAGGGCGTCGTCGGGATCTCCGGCGTCGACACCCGCGCCCTCACCCGCCACCTGCGCGAGCGCGGCGCGATGCGCGTCGGCATCTTCTCCGGCGACGCCTGGACCGGCGTCCGCGACGAGGCCCTGCTCGCCAAGGTCAAGACGCAGCCCGAGATGAAGGGCGCGAACCTCTCCGCCGAGGTCGCCACCAAGGAGACGTACGTCGTCCCCGCCGTCGGCGAGAAGAAGTTCACCGTCGCCGCCGTCGACCTCGGCATCAAGGGCATGACCCCGCACCGGATGGCCGAGCGCGGCATCGAGGTCCACGTCCTGCCCGCCACCGCCACCGCCGAGGACGTCTACGCCGTCGAGCCCGACGGAGTGTTCTTCTCCAACGGCCCCGGCGACCCGGCCACCGCGGACGGCCCCGTCGCTCTCATGCGGGCCGTCCTGGAGCGCAAGACGCCGCTCTTCGGCATCTGCTTCGGCAACCAGATCCTGGGCCGGGCGCTCGGCTTCGGCACGTACAAGCTGAAGTACGGCCACCGGGGCATCAACCAGCCGGTCCAGGACCGCACCACCGGCAAGGTCGAGGTCACCGCGCACAACCACGGCTTCGCCGTGGACGCGCCCCTCGACAAGGTCTCCGACACTCCCTTCGGCCGCGCCGAGGTCTCCCACGTCTGTCTGAACGACAACGTCGTGGAGGGACTCCAGCTGCTCGACCGGCCGGCCTTCTCGGTGCAGTACCACCCCGAGGCGGCAGCAGGCCCGCACGACGCCGCGTACCTCTTCGACCGCTTCGTATCCCTCATGGAGGCCGAGCGTGCCTAAGCGCACCGATATCCAGTCCGTCCTGGTCATCGGCTCCGGCCCGATCGTGATCGGCCAGGCCGCCGAGTTCGACTACTCCGGCACCCAGGCGTGCCGCATCCTCAAGGCCGAGGGCCTGCGGGTGATCCTGGTGAACTCCAACCCGGCCACGATCATGACCGACCCGGAGATCGCCGACGCCACCTACGTCGAGCCGATCACTCCCGAGTTCGTCGAGAAGATCATCGCCAAGGAGCGCCCCGACGCCCTCCTGCCCACCCTCGGCGGCCAGACCGCGCTGAACACCGCGATCTCCATGCACGAGCAGGGCGTCCTGGAGAAGTACGGGGTGGAGCTGATCGGCGCGAACGTCGAGGCCATCCACAAGGGCGAGGACCGCGACCTCTTCAAGGGCGTCGTCGAGGCCGTCAAGGCCAAGATCGGGCACGGCGAGTCCGCCCGCTCGGTCATCTGCCACTCCATGGACGACGTCCTCAAGGGCGTCGACACCCTCGGCGGCTACCCCGTCGTCGTCCGCCCCTCCTTCACCATGGGCGGCGCCGGCTCCGGTTTCGCCCACGACGAGGAGGAGCTGCGCCGCATCGCCGGCCAGGGCCTGACGCTCTCTCCCACCACCGAGGTCCTCCTGGAGGAGTCGATCCTCGGCTGGAAGGAGTACGAGCTGGAGCTGATGCGCGACAAGAACGACAACGTCGTGGTCGTCTGCTCCATCGAGAACTTCGACCCGATGGGCGTCCACACCGGTGACTCGATCACCGTCGCCCCGGCGATGACGCTGACCGACCGCGAGTACCAGGTCCTCCGCGACATCGGCATCGCGATCATCCGCGAGGTCGGCGTCGACACCGGCGGCTGCAACATCCAGTTCGCGGTCAACCCGGACGACGGCCGGATCATCGTCATTGAGATGAACCCGCGTGTCTCCCGCTCCTCCGCGCTCGCCTCCAAGGCGACCGGCTTCCCGATCGCCAAGATCGCGGCCCGTCTCGCCGTGGGCTACACGCTGGACGAGATCCCGAACGACATCACGGAGAAGACCCCGGCGTCCTTCGAGCCCACGCTCGACTACGTCGTCGTCAAGGCGCCCCGCTTCGCCTTCGAGAAGTTCCCGGCCGCCGACTCCACGCTGACCACGACCATGAAGTCGGTCGGCGAGGCCATGGCGATCGGCCGGAACTTCACCGAGGCCCTCCAGAAGGCCCTGCGGTCCCTGGAGAAGAAGGGCTCGCAGTTCACCTTCGTGGGCGAGCCCGGCGACAAGGACGAGCTGCTGCGCGAGTCGGTCCGTCCGACCGACGGCCGGATCAACACCGTGATGCAGTCGATCCGGGCCGGTGCCACCCCGGACGAGGTCTTCGACGCGACGAAGATCGACCCGTGGTTCGTCGACCAGCTCTTCCTGATCAAGGAGATCGCCGACGAGCTGGCCGCCGCCGAGAAGCTCGACCCGGAGATCCTGGCCGAGGCCAAGCGCCACGGCTTCTCCGACGCCCAGATCGCGGAGATCCGTGGCCTGCGCGAGGACGTCGTCCGTGAGGTCCGGCACGCCCTCGGCGTCCGCCCGGTCTATAAGACGGTGGACACCTGTGCGGCGGAGTTCGCGGCGAAGACGCCGTACTTCTACTCCTCCTACGACGAGGAGTCGGAGGTCGCGCCGCGTGAGAAGCCGGCGGTGATCATTCTGGGGTCGGGTCCGAACCGGATCGGTCAGGGCATCGAGTTCGACTACTCCTGCGTTCATGCCTCCTTCGCGCTGAGCGAGGCGGGCTACGAGACCGTGATGGTCAACTGCAACCCCGAGACGGTCTCCACGGACTACGACACCTCCGACCGGCTGTACTTCGAGCCGCTGACGCTGGAGGACGTGCTGGAGATCGTCCACGCCGAGACCCTCGCCGGGCCGGTCGCGGGCGTCGTCGTGCAGCTCGGCGGCCAGACCCCGCTGGGTCTGTCCCAGGCGCTCAAGGACAACGGCGTTCCGGTCGTCGGCACCTCCCCCGAGGCCATCCACGCCGCCGAGGACCGGGGCGCCTTCGGACAGGTCCTGGCCGAGGCCGGCCTTCCGGCCCCCAAGCACGGCACCGCCACCACCTTCGCCGGCGCCAAGGCCATCGCGGACGAGATCGGCTACCCCGTCCTGGTCCGCCCCTCGTACGTGCTCGGCGGACGCGGCATGGAGATCGTGTACGACGAGGCCCGCCTGGAGTCGTACATCGCCGAGTCCACCGAGATCAGCCCCACCCGGCCGGTCCTGGTCGACCGGTTCCTCGACGACGCGATCGAGATCGACGTGGACGCGCTCTACGACGGCGAGGAGCTGTACCTCGGCGGGGTGATGGAGCACATCGAGGAGGCCGGTATCCACTCCGGTGACTCGGCCTGCGCGCTGCCCCCGATCACGCTGGGCGGGCACGACATCAAGCGGCTGCGGGCCTCCACCGAGGCCATCGCCAAGGGCGTCGGGGTCCGTGGTCTGATCAACATCCAGTTCGCGATGGCCGGGGACATCCTCTACGTCCTGGAGGCCAACCCGCGTGCCTCGCGGACCGTGCCGTTCACCTCCAAGGCGACCGCGGTGCCGCTGGCGAAGGCGGCGGCCCGGATCTCGCTGGGTGCCACCATCGCCGAGCTGCGCGCGGAGGGCCTGCTGCCGAGGAACGGCGACGGTGGGACCCTGCCGTTCGACGCGCCGATCTCCGTCAAGGAGGCCGTCATGCCCTGGAGCCGCTTCCGCGACATCCACGGCCGGGGCGTGGACACCGTCCTGGGCCCGGAGATGCGGTCCACCGGCGAGGTGATGGGCATCGACTCGGTCTTCGGCACCGCCTACGCCAAGTCGCAGGCCGGCGCGTACGGGCCGCTGCCGACCAAGGGGCGGGCGTTCATCTCGGTCGCCAACCGGGACAAGCGCTCGATGATCTTCCCGGCCCGTGAGCTGGTCGCCCACGGCTTCGAGCTCCTGGCCACCTCCGGGACGGCCGAGGTCCTCAAGCGCAACGGGATCAACGCCACGATCGTGCGCAAGCTCAGCGAGGGCGAGGGCCCGAACGGCGAGAAGACGATCGTGCAGCTCGTCCACGACGGGGAGGTCGACCTCATCGTCAACACCCCCTACGGCACCGGCGGCCGCCTCGACGGCTACGAGATCCGTACCGCCGCTGTCGCCCGTGGCGTCCCGTGCCTGACCACCGTCCAGGCCCTCGCCGCAGCCGTCCAGGGCATCGACGCGCTCAACCACGGCGGCGTCGGCGTCCGCTCCCTCCAGGAGCACGCCGAGCACCTCGTCGCGGCCCGCGACTAGCAGCCCGTACGGAGAAGGGGGACACCGGCCACAGCGCGGTGTCCCCCTCTTCATGACCGAACAAGGGATATTTCGGACGATGTACAAGCTGTTCTTCCACCTGGTCTTCAAGCGGATGGACCCCGAGAAGGCCCACTACCTGGCCTTCCGCTGGATCCGCCTGGCCGCCCGCGTCCCGGTGCTCCGCACCTTCGTCGCCGCCGCCCTCGCCCCCCGCTACGAGGAGCTGCGCACCGAGGCCCTCGGCCTGCGGATGCACGGCCCCTTCGGCCTCGCCGCCGGCTTCGACAAGAACGCCGTCGCCATCGACGGCATGGCCATGCTCGGCTTCGACCACGTCGAGATCGGCACCGTCACCGGCGAGGCCCAGCCCGGCAACCCCAAGAAGCGGCTCTTCCGGCTGGTCCCGGACCGCGCCCTGATCAACCGCATGGGCTTCAACAACGAGGGCTCCGCCGCCGTCGCCGCCCGCCTCCACGCGCGCGTACCGGTCTTCAGGACGGTCGTGGGCGTCAACATCGGCAAGACCAAGGTCGTCCCCGAGGCCGAGGCCGCCGCCGACTACGTGAAGTCCACCGAGCGCCTCGCCGCGCACGCCGACTACCTCGTCGTCAACGTCTCCTCCCCGAACACCCCGGGCCTGCGCAACCTCCAGGCCACCGAGTCCCTGCGCCCCCTCCTGACGGCCGTGCGGGAGGCCGCCGACCGCACGGTCACCGACCGCCGGGTCCCCCTCCTGGTCAAGATCGCCCCCGACCTGGCCGACGAGGACGTGGACGCGGTCGCCGACCTCGCCCTGGAGCTGGGCCTCGACGGCATCATCGCCACCAACACCACCATCGCCCGCGAGGGCCTCGGCCTGAAGTCGGCGCCTGAACTGGTCGAGGAGACCGGCGGCCTGTCCGGACGCCCGGTCAAGCAGCGCTCCCTGGAGGTCCTGCGCCGCCTCCACGCGCGCGTGGGCGACCGCCTGGTCCTCGTCGGCGTCGGCGGCATCGAGAACGCCGAGGACGCCTGGCAGCGCATCCTCGCCGGCGCCACCCTCGTCCAGGGCTACAGCGCCTTCGTCTACGAGGGCCCGTTCTACGCCCGCGCGATCCACAAGGGCCTCGCCGCGCGCCTCGCGGCCTCCCCGTACGCCACCCTCGCCGAGGCCGTCGGCGCCGACAACCGAAAGGCCACCCCGTGACGCTCTCCTTCGGATCCCGCCTGCGCGCCGCCATGGACGAGCGCGGCCCGCTCTGCGTCGGCATCGACCCGCACGCCGCCCTGCTCGACTCCTGGGGCCTCACGGACGACATCGCCGGCCTGGAGCGCTTCACCTTCACCGTCGTCGAGGCCCTCGCCGGGACCGTGGCCGTCTTCAAGCCCCAGTCCGCCTTCTTCGAGCGGTTCGGCTCGCGCGGCGTCGCCGTCCTGGAGCGCGCCGTCTCCGACCTGCGCGCGGCGGGCGGCCTGGTCGTCATGGACGCCAAGCGCGGGGACATCGGCTCCACCATGGCCGCCTACGCCGAGGCCTTCCTGCGCAAGGACTCCCCGCTCTTCTCCGACGCGCTCACGGTCTCCCCGTACCTCGGCTACGGCTCCCTGAAGCCGGCCGTCGACCTGGCCCGGGAGTCCGGCGCCGGCCTCTTCGTCCTGGCCCTCACCTCCAACCCGGAGGGCTCCGAGGTCCAGCGGGCCGTCCGCGAGGACGGAAGGACGGTCGGCGCGACGATGCTCGCCCACCTGGCCGAGGAGAACGCGGGGGAGACCCCCATGGGCTCCTTCGGCGCGGTCGTCGGCGCCACCCTCGGCGACCTCTCCTCCTTCGACCTGGACGTCAACGGCCCGCTCCTCGCCCCCGGCATCGGCGCCCAGGGCGCGACCCCCGCCGACCTCCCCGCCGTCTTCGGCGCGGCGGTCCGCAACGTCGTCCCGAACGTCAGCCGGGGGGTCCTGCGGCACGGTCCGGACGCCACCGCCCTGCGGGACTCGGCGCTCCGCTACGCGGACGAGATCCGCGCGGCCGTCGGCGCCTGATCCCCGCCGGGACCAATCCGCAGGTCGGAGCGGATCGGGCCCGGTTCGGCGGCCCGCGCCGGCCGGCCGTCTCACCACTTGACGAAAACTTGGCCCAAAACCCGGTCTTTATGTCGGGAAAGTCCTGGTCGGTCGATGCTGACCAGGACTTTTCCGCTGTTCTCGCTGACTGGAGCGGCCTCGGCCGCTAGTCTCCGGGGCAGAGCAGGCGTTCAACGGCCACTCCGTTGATCGTTGCTCCACTGGTGCGGGGCGACTAGGTTCCTCACCGGTCCGTATCCGACAGATCGACATCCGAGGTGACGTAGGCGTGGCTCTTCCGCCCCTTACCCCTGAACAGCGCGCAGCCGCGCTCGAGAAGGCCGCCGCGGCTCGCCGGGAGCGGGCCGAGGTCAAGAATCGACTCAAGCACTCCGGCGCATCCCTCCACGACGTCATCAAGACCGGCCAGGAGAACGACGTCATCGGCAAGATGAAGGTCTCCGCGCTCCTTGAGTCCCTGCCGGGCGTGGGCAAGGTCCGCGCCAAGCAGATCATGGAGCGGCTCGGCATCTCCGAGAGCCGCCGGGTACGCGGTCTCGGCTCCAACCAGATCGCCTCCCTGGAGCGAGAGTTCGGCTCCACCGGCGCCTGACCTTTCGGGACATTCCCGGCATGAGGCGTCCTCCCTGCGCAAGCAGGGGTGAACCACTGGAATAATCGCTGCATGGCAGCAGAGGTACGTCCGCGGCTGACCGTGCTCTCCGGCCCCTCAGGGGTCGGCAAGAGCACGGTCGTCGCGCATATGCGCAAGGTCCACCCCGAGGTCTGGCTCTCGGTGTCGGCGACGACGCGGAAGCCCCGCCCCGGCGAGAAGCACGGCGTCCACTACTTCTTCGTGACGGACGACGAGTTCGACAAGCTGATCGCCAACGGCGAGCTCCTCGAATGGGCCGAGTTCGCGGGCAACCGCTACGGCACCCCGCGCGGCGCGGTCCTCGACCGCCTCGACGCCGGCGAGCCCGTCCTCCTGGAGATCGACCTCCAGGGCGCCCGTCAGGTGAAGGACTCCATGCCGGAGTCCCAGCTGGTCTTCCTGGCCCCGCCGAGCTGGGAGGAGCTGGTCCGCCGCCTCACCGGCCGCGGCACCGAGTCCCCCGAGGTCATCGAGCGCCGTCTCGACGCCGCGAAGGTCGAGCTGGCCGCCGAGTCCGAGTTCGACACCACCCTCGTCAACACCTCCGTCGAGGACGTGGCGCGCGAGCTGCTAACGTTGATGCTGCTGTCTTCTGGGGAATGATCCCCGGTTCCCTGCAGTGTGTCTGATCTTTTTTCCATCTTCGGAAGGTAGAGCGTGTCCTCTTCCATCACCGCGCCCGAGGGCATCATCAACCCGCCGATCGACGAGCTGCTCGAGGCCACCGACTCGAAGTACAGCCTCGTGATCTACGCGGCCAAGCGCGCGCGTCAGATCAACGCGTACTACTCCCAGCTCGGCGAGGGCCTGCTGGAGTACGTGGGTCCGCTCGTCGACACCCACGTCCACGAGAAGCCGCTCTCGATCGCGCTGCGCGAGATCAACGCGGGCCTGCTGACGTCCGAGGCCATCGAGGGTCCGGCGCAGTAAACGCACGGCGTTTGTCATATCTGTCACCACAGGCCCGGCGGAACATCCGCCGGGCCTGTGGTGTCTCATGGAGTCGTACGCATCCGAGTGCGCGTCCGAGTGCGGGGAGTCGTGGAAGTCGTGGCAAAGCCGAAGGTCGTTCTGGGCGTCACCGGCGGCATCGCCGCCTACAAGGCGTGCGAGCTGCTCCGCCGGCTCACCGAGTCGGGCCACGACGTCCGGGTCGTGCCCACCGACTCCGCACTGCACTTCGTCGGCGAGGCCACCTGGTCCGCGCTCTCCGGGAACCCCGTCTCGACCGAGGTGTGGGAGTCCGTCCACGAGGTGCCGCACGTGCGGATCGGCCAGGCCGCCGACCTCGTCGTGGTCGCCCCCGCCACCGCCGACATGCTCGCCAAGGCCGCCCACGGCCTCGCCGACGACCTCCTCACCAACACGCTGCTCACCGCGCGCTGTCCCGTCGTCTTCGCCCCCGCCATGCACACCGAGATGTGGGAGCACCCGGCCACCCGGGAGAACGTGGCGACCCTGCGCCGCCGAGGCGCCGTCGTCATCGAGCCCGCCGTCGGCCGCCTCACCGGCGTTGACACCGGCAAGGGACGGCTGCCCGACCCCGCCGCGATCTTCGAGGTCTGCCGCCGCGTCCTCGCCCGGGGCGTCACCGCCCCCGACCTCGCCGGCCGGCACGTCGTGGTCAGCGCGGGCGGCACCCGCGAGCCCCTCGACCCCGTCCGCTACCTGGGCAACCGCTCCTCCGGCAAGCAGGGCTACGCCCTCGCCGGGGCCGCCGCCGCCCGGGGAGCCCGGGTCACCCTCGTCGAGGCCAACACCGGCCTCCCCGACCCGGCCGGCGTCGACGTCGTCCGCGTCGGCACCGCCGTCCAGCTCCGCGAGGCCGTCCTCAAGGCCGTCGCCGACGCCGACGCGGTGGTCATGGCCGCCGCCGTCGCCGACTTCCGCCCCGCCGTCTACGCCCCCGGCAAGATCAAGAAGAAGGGCGACGACGGCGCCCCCGTCGTCGAACTCGTCCGCAACCCCGACATCCTCGCCGAGATCTCCGCCGACCGGGCCCTGCCCGGCCAGGTCGTCGTCGGCTTCGCCGCCGAGACCGACGACGTCCTCGCCAACGGACGGGAGAAGCTCGCCCGCAAGGGCTGCGACCTCCTCGTCGTCAACGAGGTCGGGGAGCGCAAGACCTTCGGCTCCGAGGAGAACGAGGCCGTGGTGCTCGCGGCGGACGGCACCGAGACCCCCGTGCCGTACGGGCCGAAGGAAGCGCTCGCCGAGACGGTCTGGGACCTGGTCCTGCCCCGGCTGCGTCCCACCCACTGAGATGTCCGGGTCCGGTCAGCCCGGCCCGCCGTCACCCGGGCGGAGGAGCGAAACACCGCCTCGCGAGTGATTCGCGTCCCACCGGAGCGGCCGTCCCGCCCTTGTCGGCGGCCGGTTCCGGCCGCCCGGGGGCATTCGCCAGGCGAGACACCTGGTCCATTGTCCGACCACGACCGATAGACTGTTCGTGGAACGTCGCGGGGCGCAGCCCCCTGCCGGTCCGAGCCACGAGTAGCCAGCAGCCGCTGCAACCCCAGGGAGCGTTGTGTCCCGTCGTCTGTTCACCTCGGAGTCCGTCACCGAGGGGCACCCCGACAAGATCGCTGACCAGATCAGCGACACCATCCTCGACGCACTGCTGCGCGAGGACCCCACCTCGCGCGTCGCCGTCGAGACGTTGATCACCACCGGCCTGGTGCACGTCGCCGGCGAGGTGACCACCAAGGCGTGGGCGGACATCCCCACCCTCGTCCGGAACAAGATCCTCGAGATCGGGTACGACTCCTCGAAGAAGGGCTTCGACGGCGCCTCCTGCGGCGTGTCGGTGTCCATCGGGTCGCAGTCCCCGGACATCGCCCAGGGTGTCGACACCGCGTACGAGAAGCGGGTCGAGGGCGACGAGGACGAGCTCGACAAGCAGGGCGCCGGCGACCAGGGCCTGATGTTCGGCTACGCGTCGGACGAGACCCCCGAGCTGATGCCGCTGCCGATCCACATCGCGCACCGGCTCTCGCGCCGCCTCACCGAGGTCCGCAAGAACGGCACCATCCCGTACCTGCGCCCCGACGGCAAGACCCAGGTCACCATCGAGTACGACGGCGACAAGGCCGTCCGCCTCGACACGGTCGTGGTCTCCTCGCAGCACGCCTCCGACATCGACCTGGAGTCGCTGCTCGCGCCCGACATCCGCGAGTTCGTCGTCGAGCACGTGCTGGGGCAGCTCGTCGAGGACGGCATCAAGCTCGACACCGAGGGCTACCGCCTCCTGGTGAACCCGACCGGCCGCTTCGAGATCGGCGGCCCGATGGGCGACGCCGGCCTCACCGGCCGCAAGATCATCATCGACACGTACGGCGGCATGGCCCGCCACGGCGGCGGCGCCTTCTCCGGCAAGGACCCGTCGAAGGTCGACCGCTCGGCCGCCTACGCCATGCGCTGGGTCGCCAAGAACGTCGTCGCCGCCGGCCTCGCCGCGCGCTGCGAGGTCCAGGTCGCCTACGCGATCGGCAAGGCCGAGCCCGTCGGCCTCTTCGTCGAGACCTTCGGGACCAACACGGTCGACGTCGAGAGGATCGAGAACGCCATCGCCGAGGTCTTCGACCTCCGCCCGGCCGCGATCATCCGCGACCTCGACCTGCTCCGCCCGATCTACTCCCAGACCGCCGCCTACGGCCACTTCGGCCGCGAGCTGCCGGACTTCACCTGGGAGCGCACCGACCGCGTCGACGCCCTCAAGCAGGCCGCCGGGCTCTGATCCCGGACGTACGCGACCGAAGCCCGGCACCCCGCGAGGGGCGCCGGGCTTCGCGCCGTCCCGACTGTCGGTGGCGTCTGGTAGGTATGGGGCCGTGAGCAGCGAGAACGAGAAGCCCTCCGAGGAACCCGAGCAGCTCGCGCTCATTCGGGAGACCGTGCGGAAGGCGAAGGTGCCGCGGGCCAAGCCGCGGACGTGGCGGGGGGCCGCGCTCGCCAAGGAGCTGCCCGTCGCGCGGGTCGTCGTGAACAAGGGGGCGCTCCACCTCGACCAGTTCTTCGACTACGCGGTCCCCGAGGAGCTGGACGAGGCCGCCCGGCCCGGGGTGCGGGTGCGCGTCCGGTTCGGGGCCGGGGCCCACCAGGTCAAGAACGGGCGCCGGGAGGGCGGGCGCCTGATCGACGGCTTCCTCGTCGAGCGCCGGGCCACCTCCGACTACTCCGGCCCCCTGGCCGCCCTCGCCGACGTCGTCTCCCCCGAACCGGTCCTCGGACCCGAGCTGCTCGGCCTCGCCCGCGCCGTCGCCGACCGGTACGCGGGCAGCCTCGCCGACGTGCTCCAGCTCGCCGTGCCGCCGCGCAGCGCCGCCGCCGAGCGCCGCCCCTCCCCGGAGCCGCTGCCGCCGCCGGACGCCCCGGCGCCGGGGAGCTGGACGCGGTACGAGCAGGGGCCCGCCTTCCTGGACTCCCTGGCGGGCGGCGGGGCGCCCCGGGCCGTGTGGAACGCGCTGCCGGGACCGCACTGGGCCGAGGAGATCGCCCGCGCCGTCGCCGCGACCCTCGCCTCCGGGCGCGGCGCCCTCGTCGTCGTCCCCGACGGACGGGCCGCCGACCGGGTCGACACGGCCCTCACCACCGTCCTGGGGGAGGGGCGGCACGCGCTGCTCACCGCCGAGGCGGGCCCCGAGAAGCGGTACGCGCGCTGGCTCGCCGTGCGGCGCGGGGCGGTGCGGGCCGTCGTCGGCACCAGGGCGGCGATGTTCGCCCCCGTACGCGACCTGGGCCTGGTCGCCGTCTGGGACGACGGCGACGGCAGCCACAGCGAACCGCACGCCCCCCAGCCCCACGCCCGCGAGGTGCTCCTGCTGCGCGCCGCCCACGACCGGTGCGCCTTCCTCCTGGGCAGCACGAGCTGCACCGTCGAGGCCGCCCAGCTCGTCGAGTCCGGCTGGGCCCGGGCGCTGACCGCCGGACGCGAACGGGTCCGCGCGGCCGCGCCCCTGATCCGTACCGTCGGCGACGGCGAACTCGCCCGGGACGAGGCCGCGCGCGCCGCCCGGCTCCCCTCGCTCGCCTGGCAGGCCGTACGGGAGGGGCTCAAGACCGGTCCGGTGCTCGTCCAGGTGCCCCGCCGGGGGTACGTGCCCCGGCTGGCCTGCGAGCGCTGCCGGACCCCCGCCCGCTGCCGGCACTGCGCCGGGCCCCTGGAGGCCCCCGAGCAGCGGGAGCTGCGCTGCGGCTGGTGCGGGCGCGGCGCCCCCGACTGGCACTGCGTCGAGTGCGGCTCGACCCGGCTGCGCGCCCAGGTGGTCGGCGCCCGGCGGACCGCCGAGGAGCTGGGCCGGGCCTTCCCGGCGGTGCCGGTCCGCACCTCGGGCCGCGACCACGTCCTGGACAGCGTGCCCGGGCGCCCCGCGCTCGTCGTCTCCACCCCGGGCGCCGAGCCCGTCGCCGAGGGCGGCTACGCGGCCGCGCTGCTCCTCGACGGCTGGGCCATGCTCGGCCGGCCCGACCTGCGCGCGGGCGAGGAGGCGCTGCGGCGCTGGATCGACGCGGCCTCCCTGGTGCGGGGGCAGCCCGAGGGCGGCACGGTCGTCGTGGTGGCCGAGCCGACGCTGCGGCCGGTGCAGGCGCTCGTCCGCTGGGACCCGGTCGGGCACGCCCGGCGCGAGCTGGCCGAGCGCGCCGAGCTGGGCTTCCCGCCGGTCTCCCGGATGGCCGCGGTGAGCGGCCCGCCGGAGGCCGTCGAGGACTTCCTGACGGCGGCCGCGCTGCCGCCCGACGCCGAGGTCCTCGGCCCGGTGCCGCTGCCGGTGGTCCGCCCCGGCGGCGCCCGCAGACCCGGCGACCCCCCGCCGGGCGAGCAGTGGGACCGGGCCCTGGTCCGGGTTCCGCCGGGCAGCGGCGCGGCCCTGGCGGCCGCCCTCAAACAGGCCCGCGCGTCCCGCCTGGCGCGCGGCGGCGGGGACCCGGTCCGGGTCCGCGTGGACCCGCCGGACATCGGCTGACAGCGGGGCCCCCGTACCGATACCCGTACGGACGCGAGACGGCCGCCCGTCCCACGAGGGGCGGGCGGCCGTGGTGTCTCGTGCGTCAGACGTTCCGGGGTGCGGGGAAGGCCGACGGGCGGGGGTCGTCGCGGAGGGCCGAGCTGCCCGACGAGGGCTGCGGCGGCATCGAGCGGGCGGCGGGGACCGAGGGGACGGGACGGATCCCGCCCGGCTCCACCCCGTGCTCCTGCTCCACGGCGGCGCTCTGCTGGGGGGACGCCCGGCGGGCGCCGTAGCGGCGGTGGACGGCCTGCTTGGTGACCCCGAGCGCGGAACCCACCGCGTCCCACGAGAAACCGAGCGAACGGTCGAAGTCGACCGCGGCGGTCACCAGGGTCTCGACGCTGTCCCGCAGCTCCTGGGCGAGGCGTACGGTCGGGGCGGGCGCGCGCCCGTAGACGACGAAGCCCGTCGACGGGCCGGAGCGGCGAGGGCGGTAGACATTGCCCAGCTGGGCCGTGAGCGTGCGCAGCGCGTCCACCTGCCGCCGGACCCGCTCGATGTCCCGCACGAGCAGGTGCAGACTCGCCCGGGCTTGGGCGTCGTGGGTTGCGTGGTCGGCCATGTGAAAGCCTCTCGAACCGGCGTATGAGGGAGCGGGTCGCGAGGGGGAGCGGCGACCCGGTGAGGTCAATCTCTCTTGACCAACGCGCCACCGGGAGTTGGGTCACGCTGCGGGGGCGTACACGCATATGCGCGGAGCGCCCGCCCCTCCGTACGCCCCCTTCCGCCCCGGTGCCGCGCGCCGGGCGGGACCCGCCGGGCACCGCCTAGACTGGTGCGCTGCCCCAACGCCCCCGGAGAGACAGGCAGTCGCCCCCCATGAAGCTCGTCTTCGCAGGCACCCCCGAGGTCGCCGTTCCCGCCCTGGACGCCCTGATCGCCTCCGGGCGGCACGAGGTGGCCGCCGTGGTCACCCGGCCCGACGCCCCGGCGGGACGCGGCCGGCGGCTGGTCGCCAGCCCGGTGGCCCAGCGCGCGGAGGAGGCGGGGATCGAGGTCCTCAAGCCGGCCAGGCCCCGCGACGAGGACTTCCTCGCCCGGCTGCGGGAGATCGCGCCGGACTGCTGCCCGGTCGTCGCGTACGGCGCCCTGCTGCCCAAGGTCGCCCTCGACGTTCCGGCCCGTGGCTGGGTCAACCTGCACTTCTCGCTGCTGCCCGCGTGGCGCGGGGCGGCGCCCGTGCAGCACGCGCTGATGGCGGGCGACCAGGTGACGGGCGCCTCCACGTTCCTGATCGAGGAGGGGCTCGACTCGGGCCCGGTCTACGGCGTGGTCACCGAGGACGTCCGCCCGACCGACACCAGCGGCGACCTGCTCACCCGGCTCGCCTTCGCGGGCGCCGGGCTGCTCGCCGCGACCATGGACGGCATCGAGGACGGCACGCTCCAGGCCGTCCCGCAGCCCGTCGAGGGCGTCACCCTCGCCCCGAAGATCCAGGTCGAGGACGCCCACGTCGACTTCGCGGCCCCCGCACTGCGGGTGGACCGGGTGGTGCGCGGCTGCACCCCGGCCCCCGGCGCCTGGACCGTCTTCCGGGGCGAGCGCCTCAAGCTGATCCAGGTCACGCCCCTCCCGGACCGCACCGACCTGGCCCCGGGCGAGCTCTCGGTCGGCAAGAACAACGTGTACGCGGGCACCGGCTCGTACGCCGTCGAACTCCTCTGGGTCCAGCCCCAGGGCAAGAAGCCGATGAAGGCCGCCGACTGGGCGCGCGGGGTCCGGATCGCCCCGGGGGAGCGGCTGGGCGCGTGACCCCGGCCTCCCCTTAGGCCCCGCCCGGCGCCCCGGGCGAACGGCCGCGCGGCGGATCACGCGGCTGCCCTCACCGGGCCGCGGGTCCGGAACGGCCCGGGCGGGCGCCGCACCGCCCCGGGTCCGCCCCCGCGAGGGACTACGCTGGGAGCGTTCGACCTCGTCATTTCGTCACGCGGAGCACCTTTGAGCGAGCAGGCACGTCGCCGTCCCCCCAAGCCCTACCGGAAGCCCAAGAAGGATCCCGTCCGGATCCTCGCCTTCGAGGCGCTGAGGGCGGTCGACGAGCGGGACGCCTACGCGAACCTGGTGCTGCCGCCGCTCCTGAAGAAGGCCCGCGAGGGCGGGGACTTCGACGGGCGGGACGCGGCCCTCGCGACCGAGCTGGTCTACGGGACGCTGCGCCGCCAGGGCACGTACGACGCGATCATCGCCGCCTGCATCGACCGCCCGCTGCGCGAGGTCGACCCGCCCGTGCTCGACGTGCTCGCGCTCGGCGCCCACCAGCTCCTCGGCACCCGCATCCCCACCCACGCCGCCGTCTCCGCCAGCGTCGAGCTGGCCCGGGTGGTGCTCGGCGACGGACGGGCCAAGTTCGTGAACGCCGTGCTGCGGAAGATCTCCCGGCAGGACCTGGACGCCTGGGTGGCCCAGGTCGCCCCGCCGTACGACGACGACCCCGAGGACCACCTCGCCGTCGTCCACTCGCACCCCCGCTGGGTCGTCTCGGCGCTCTGGGACTCGCTCGGCGGCGGCCGCGCCGGGATCGAGGACCTCCTGGAGGCGGACAACGAGCGCCCCGAGGTCACCCTCGTCGCCCGCCCCGGCCGCTCCACCACCGAGGAGCTCGCCGCGGCCGTCGAGACCCTGCCGGGCCGCTGGTCCCCGTACGCCCTGCGGATGGCGGAGGGCGGCGAGCCCGGCGCCATCGAGGCGGTCGGGGAGAGCAGGGCCGGCGTCCAGGACGAGGGCAGCCAGCTCGTCGCGATCGCCCTCGCCAACGCCCCCGTCGAGGGCCCCGACACCCGCTGGCTCGACGGCTGCGCGGGCCCCGGCGGCAAGGCCGCGCTCCTCGCCGCCCTCGCCGCCCAGCGGGGCGCCGCGCTCCTCGCCTCCGAGAAGCAGCCGCACCGCGCCCGCCTGGTCGAGCGCGCCCTCGCCGGCAACCCCGGCCCGTACCAGGTGATCGCCGCCGACGGCACCCGCCCGCCGTGGCGCCCCGGCTCCTTCGACCGGGTCCTGATGGACGTGCCCTGCTCGGGCCTCGGCGCCCTGCGCCGCCGCCCCGAGGCCCGCTGGCGCCGCCGCCCCGACGACCTGGACGGCTTCGCCCCGCTCCAGCGCGCGCTGCTCACCGAGGCGCTGAGCGCGGTCCGCGTCGGCGGCGTCGTCGGCTACGCGACCTGCTCGCCGCACCTGGCCGAGACCCGGGTCGTCGTCGACGACGTCCTGAAGAAGACCGGCGGCGCCGAGCTGATCGACGCCCGCCCGCTGCTGCCCGGCGTCCCCGCCCTCGGCGAGGGGCCGGACGTCCAGCTGTGGCCGCATCTGCACGGTACGGACGCCATGTACCTGGCGCTGCTGCGCCGGACCGCCTGACCCCGGACCGCTCCACCCTTCGATCACCCGACCGCAATATCCCGGTCCGTCCAGGTCCCGGACTCGTCTTTTCGTACCGAACCTGGTCCGGACCTGAATCGAAACCGCCCAGCGGCAAAGAAGTGCCCAAGAACGTGGGAGGCTTGGCGCATGGCGCAGATCAACCCCAGCATCCTGTCCGCGGACTTCGCCCGGCTCGCCGAGGAGGCCGAGGCGGTCCAGGGAGCCGACTGGCTGCACGTCGACGTGATGGACAACCACTTCGTGCCCAACCTGACGCTGGGCGTGCCGATCGTGGAGTCCCTCGCCCGCGCGACGGACACCCCGCTCGACTGCCACCTGATGATCGAGGACCCCGACCGCTGGGCCCCGCAGTACGTGGAGGCCGGCGCCGGTTCGGTGACCTTCCACGTCGAGGCGGCCGCCGCCCCCGTGCGGCTCGCGCGGGAGATCCGGGCCAAGGGCGCCCGCGCCTCCATGGCGCTCAAGCCGGCCACGCCCGTCGAGCCGTACGAGGACCTGCTCCCCGAGCTCGACATGCTGCTGATCATGACCGTCGAGCCCGGCTTCGGCGGCCAGGCCTTCCTCGACATCATGCTGCCCAAGATCCGCCGCACCCGCGAGCTGATCTCCAAGCACGGTCTGGAGCTGTGGCTCCAGGTCGACGGCGGGGTCGCGGAGTCCACGATCGAGCGGTGCGCCGAGGCCGGCGCCGACGTCTTCGTCGCGGGCTCGGCGGTCTACGGAGCGGCCGACCCGGCCGCCGCCGTCGCCTCGCTGCGGGCCCGCGCCGAGACTGCGACGGCCTCCGCCGCGTGGGCGTGTGGCCACTGAGCCTCCGGCGGATGAACGCGGCCCGTCGGGCCGCCGACAGGACTGATCAAGGCCCGTCGTTTCTGACAGGATGAACGGCGAGCAGGAGTGTGAACGACCTCGGCGCGTGAACGGCGTGCCGCGGGCAAGCGGTACGTGAACGGCAGTGAGGAGATCGCGGTGGCGGGTATGTCGGCGGGACGGTCAGCCCTGCGGATGGGCCCCGCGGAGCTGGTGCAGGCGGCGGCCATGGCCCGCCGCTTCTACCTGGAGGGCAAGTCCAAGATCCAGATCGCCGAGGAGTTCGGCGTGAGCCGCTTCAAGGTGGCCCGGGTCCTGGAGACCGCCCTGGAGCGCGATCTCGTACGGATCGAGATCCGCGTGCCGGCCGAGCTGGACGCCGAGCGCTCCGACGCGCTCCGCGCCCGCTACGGGCTCCGCCACGCCGTCGTCGTCGAGTCCCCGGCGGAGGGCGAGGACGAGTCGCCCGACCCGGAGAACCTCGGCGAGGTCGCCGCCGACCTGCTCGGCGAGCTGGTCGCCGAGGGTGACGTCCTCGGCCTGGCCTGGGGCCGCTCCACCATCCACATGGCGGCCGCCCTCGACCGGCTGCCGCCCTGCACGGTCGTCCAGCTCACCGGCGTGTACGACGCGGGGACCGCCGAGCGCGGCTCCGTCGAGGCCGTCCGCCGGGCCGCCCAGGTCTCCGGCGGCGAGGCCCACCCGATCTACGCCCCCATGCTGCTCCCCGACCCGGCGACGGCGGCCGCCCTGCGCAGCCAGACCGGCATCGCGCGGGCCTTCGAGTACTTCGACAAGGTGACCGTCGCCTGCGTCTCCATCGGCTCCTGGGAACCGGGCATCTCCACCGTCCACGACATGCTCTCCGACGAGGAGCGCGCCCACTACGCCTCGCTCGGCGTCGCCGCCGAGATGTCCGCGCACCTCTTCGACTCCGAGGGGCGCCGGGTCGGCCGCGACCTGGGCGAGCGCTGCATCACCGTCGAGGCGGACCGGCTGCGCCGGATCCCCGAGGTCGTCGCCATCGCCGGCGGCCAGCGCAAGGCGGCGGCGATCGGCGCGGTGCTCCGCTCCGGGCTCGTCACCAGCCTGGTGACCGACCGCGCCGCCGCGGACTACCTGCTCACCGAGTCCGCCCCCGGCACCCACCCGGCGCTCGACCGGACGGACCCCGACGGCAGCTGAGCCGCGCGTTCCCCGGGGGCTTCGGCGGTGCGTACGCCGTCGTGCGTCCGGGCCGCGCGTGCCCCCGGGGTCCGGGCCGTCCCGCGACGGTATGTTCGGGACATGCTGCTCCGGCCCCCGCGCGTGCTCCTCGCGCTCGTCCTCTCCGTCCTCCTGGGCGGCTTCCTGGCCGGGTGCTCCCCGTCCGGCGGAGGCGCGGGAACCGCCGCCCCGACCCGTACGACCGCCTCCGCCGCGCCCACCGGGACCTCCGGCCTGCCCGTCGTCCGGACCGCCGACCTGCCGCCCGAGGCGCGCGCGACGCTCGCCCTCATCGCGCGCGGCGGGCCCTACCCGTACGCCAAGGACGGCACCGTCTTCTCCAACTTCGAGAAGGTGCTGCCCCGCGAGGAGCGCGGCTACTACCGCGAGTACACCGTGAAGACCCCCGGCGCACGCGACCGGGGCGCGCGCCGCGTCGTCACCGGGCGGAACGGCGAGGCGTACTACACCGCCGACCACTACGAGACCTTCCGGGAGGTGGTCGCGGATGAACCCTGACGACCCCGTCGTCCTCGACCTGACCGGAGTCGCGGACAAGGCCGCCCTCATGGACCGGTGCGCCGAGGCCCTCGCGCTGCCCGACTGGTTCGGCCGCAACTGGGACGCCCTCGCCGACTGCCTCACCGACCTGCCCCGGCCCGTCGTCCTCGTCGTCACCGGCTGGCGGGGGTACGCCGAGGCCCGGCCGCGCGAGTGGCGGACCGCCCAGGAGGTCTTCGCCACGGCGGCCGACGAGAGCCCCGCCCGCCTCTCCGTCCTCCTCTCCCTGGGCCGGTCCTTCGGAGGATCCTCCGAACCACCTGCCGCGAGACTCGGATGATCGGCCCGGGTCTGGTATGCGTACACCCGTGGGACAATGAACTACGTGCTTTTTCCCCTGGCTGAAATGCCTAGGGGCCGATCCGAATGACTGGGATGTCAGCACGTGCGTTTCCTCAATGACGTCAAGCCGCCCTACGACCTGACGTACGACGATGTGTTCATGGTGCCGAGCCGCTCGGCCGTCGGCTCCCGCCAGGCCGTGGACCTCTCCTCGCCCGACGGCACCGGGACGACCGTCCCGCTCGTCGTGGCCAACATGACCGCCATCGCGGGCCGCCGGATGGCCGAGACCGTAGCCCGCCGCGGCGGCCTGGTCGTCATCCCGCAGGACATCCCGATCGAGGTCGTCACCGACGTGATCTCGTGGGTGAAGAGCCGCCACCACGTCCTCGACACCCCGATCGTCCTGGAGCCGCACCAGACCGTCGCCGACGCGCTCGCCCTGCTGCCCAAGCGCGCCCACGACGCCGGCGTCGTCGTCGACGGGGACCGGCGCCCGGTGGGCGTCGTCACCGACGCCGACCTCTCCGGCGTGGACCGCTTCACCCAGCTCTCCGAGGTCATGTCCAAGGACCTGCTCCTCCTGGACGCGGACATCGACCCGCGCGAGGCCTTCAACACCCTCGACGCCGCCAACCGCCGCTACGCCCCCGCCGTCGACGCGGAGGGCAGGCTGGCCGGCATCCTGACCCGCAAGGGCGCCCTGCGCGCGACCCTCTACACCCCGGCCGTCGACGCCAAGGGGCGGCTGCGCGTCGCCGCCGCCGTCGGCATCAACGGCGACGTGGCGGGCAAGGCCAAGCAGCTCCTCGACGCGGGCGTCGACACGCTCGTCATCGACACCGCGCACGGCCACCAGGAGTCGATGATCTCCGCCATCCGGACCGTCCGGGCGCTCGACCCGCAGGTCCCGATCGTCGCGGGCAACATCGTCGCCGCCGAGGGCGTCAAGGACCTCATCGAGGCGGGCGCGGACATCATCAAGGTCGGCGTCGGCCCCGGCGCCATGTGCACCACCCGCATGATGACCGGCGTCGGCCGCCCGCAGTTCTCGGCCGTCCTGGAGTGCGCCGCCGAGGCGAAGAAGTACGGCAAGCACGTCTGGGCCGACGGTGGCGTCCGGCACCCGCGCGACGTCGCCATGGCCCTCGCCGCCGGCGCCTCCAACGTGATGATCGGCTCCTGGTTCGCCGGTACGTACGAGTCGCCGGGCGACCTCCACCAGGACGCCAAGGGGCGCTTCTACAAGGAGTCCTTCGGCATGGCCTCGGCCCGCGCCGTCAAGAACCGGACCTCCGACGAGTCCTCCTACGACCGCGCCCGCAAGGCGCTGTTCGAGGAGGGCATCTCCACCTCCCGCATGTTCCTCGACCCGCAGCGTCCGGGCGTCGAGGACCTGATCGACTCGATCATCGCGGGCGTCCGCTCCTCCTGCACCTACGCCGGCGCCGGCTCGCTCGCCGAGTTCGAGGAGAAGGCCGTGGTCGGCATCCAGTCCGCCGCCGGCTACGCCGAGGGCAAGCCGCTGCACGCCAGCTGGAGCTAGCCCCTCCGCACGCGCGAAGGCCGTGGGCCCCGGGAGAACACTCCCGGGGCCCACGGCCGTCCCGTACGGTCGGGGCATGGAGCGCACGGAGATCGGGCCCTGCCGGGCCGAGGACGTCCCCCTGCTCGACCGCCACCTGCCCGCCCCGGGCGCACCGACGCGCCACGCCGACCGGTTCGCCCGCCAGGAGGCCGGGACCGGCACCTATCTGCTCGCCCGGAGGGGCGGGGAGCCCGTCGGACACGGCCAGGTGCGCTGGGACGGCTGCGCGGCCCCCGAGGTGCGGGCCGCGGTGGGGGACTGCCCGGAGTTCAACGGCCTCGACGTACGGGCCGACCTCCGGGGCCGGGGCATCGGCACGGCCCTGATCCGCGCCGCCGAGGAGCTGGCGCGCGCCCGGGGGCGCACCTCCCTGGGCCTCGGGGTCGCCCGCGACAACCCGCGCGCGGCGGCCCTGTACGCGCGGCTCGGCTACGCACCCGTCACGGCGTACACCGACCGCTGGACCCGCACCGACCGGGACGGGCGCGTCCACGAGGAGGCCGACGCCTGCGTCTTCCTGGTCAGGGAGCTGTCAGCGGACTGACGGAGCCGGGGACGGGTCCGGGAGGTCCGGGAAACCGCCCAGGGCCTCCGCCACCGCCGCCGCGATCCGGGCGTGCCCCCGGTCGTTCGGGTGCAGCCCGTCCGCCAGGTGCTCCGGGCCGAGCAGCGGGCCGCCGGAGAGGACGCGGAGGTGCCCGTCGCCCTCGGCCGCCAGGTCCCGGCCCGCCCGCTCCATGGCCCGGCGCAGCTCCGTGAGGGTCGCCCCGAGGGCGTTGCGGGTGTGCTCGGCCTCCGGGCGCAGGACGGGCGAGACGACGAGCAGCGGGGTCTCGGGATGGCCCTTGCGGACGAGCCCGACGAACGCCCGGACCGTCTCGTACAGCCAGTCCGCCGTCGCGGGCGCCTTGGACCAGCAGTTGGTGCCGAACGCCAGGGTGATCAGCTCGCCCGGGAGCCGCGCCAGGTGCTCGGCGAGGGGCAGTTCGCCGCGCGCCGCGCCCGCGTACCCCAGGTTGACCGGGTCGAGGCCGAGCAGGCGGCCCGCCGTGGCCGGCCAGGAGCGGGCCGGGCGGGTCGACCACCAGCCCTCGGTGATGGAGTCGCCGTGGACGAGCCAGCGGGGCCGGGCCGGGGCGGGGGAGAGGCCGCCGCCGACGGCCCGCAGGGCGAGCGGCACGGGCGCCTGGCCCTCCGGCAGGTACACGCTGAAGACGCCGCCGCCCGGGGGCAGCGGGAGCTTCACGACGGTCTCGGCGGCCGGGGCGACACAGGTCTCCCCGACGAACCGCGCCCCGCTCCAGAGGGCGAAGCAGTGGCGCAGGTCGCGCAGCGGGTCGTCCGGATCCGGGACGGCCGCCCGGTAGCGCAGCTCCACCGCGCGCGTGCCGGGCGCGGCCGTGAACTCGATGCGCACCCCGATGGGCAGCTCCGCCCGCGCCGCCACGTCCCACGGCAGCCGCGCCAGATCGTCCGGGTCGGCCCGCACGGGCCGCCTCCCGTCCAGCCAGGCCGTGCCGCGCAGGAACGGTTCCGGGTCGAGCCAGTCCACCGGGGCCTCCGATCGTCGGGCCGCCGGGCCTCGCGGAGCGGGTCGTCCGGCACGTAGAGCCCATGCGTGCGTGGATCGCACCATGCCCCCGATGTACGGATTCATGCGGGGGAGCGCAATGTTTCCCCCCTTCGTGCCGCAAGTGCGCAATGATCATCCGGCATTGCGCAACAACCCTGCATTACGAGTGCGAACCCTGAGCCTTAGGCTCGTGCCTCGTACCAGGAGTGGCGGCGACCGCCTGCTCGGCGGTTCCGTCCCCCCGTGGGCTGCTCCGGCATGTCCGCACACCGCCGCGGTCCCCGCTCCGCCCCCACAGGCAGCGATAAGGAGCCTCCGCAGTGCTGGACCACGGCGTAGCCCCACCGGTCGGCGACACGACCGCCCCCAAGCCCTCCGCTCTTCGTTCCCTCACCCGCCGCAAGCCGGTGGAAGCCCTGGTCGCGGAGGGTGGGCAGGGCGAGGGCGGCAGCCTCCGCCGGTCCCTCTCGATGTGGCAGCTGACCATGATCAGCATCGGTGCCACGCTGGGCACGGGCATCTTCGTCGTCCTCGGCGACGCCGTCCCGGAGGCGGGCCCCGCGGTCACCCTGGCCTTCGTCATCGCCGGCCTCGCGGCCCTCTTCTCCGCCCTCTCGTACGCCGAGCTGGCCGGCTCCATACCGGTCGCGGGCTCCTCGTACTCGTACGCGTACGCAACGATGGGCGAACTCGTCGCCTGGGTCTGCGGCTGGTGCCTGGTCCTGGAGTACGGCGTCTCGGTCGCCGCCGTGGCCGTCGGCTGGGGCGAGTACCTCAACGAGCTGCTCGACGGCACCATCGGGGTCACCCTCCCCGAAGCGGTCTCCTCGGCCCCCGGCGAGGGCGGCTTCATCAACCTGCCCGGCCTGATCGTCGTCCTGCTCGCGATGGTCTTCCTGCTCGGCGGCGCCCGCGAGTCCGCCGTCGTCAACACGATCATGGTGTTCGTGAAGATCGCCGCGCTCGTGCTCTTCTGCGCCATCGGCTTCATGGGCTTCAAGTCCGGCAACTACGCCGACTTCATGCCGCTCGGCATGGCCGGCGTCAGCGCCGCCGGGGCCACCCTCTTCTTCTCGTACATCGGCTTCGACGCCGCCTCCACCGCCGGTGAGGAGGCGAAGAACCCGAAGCGCGACCTCCCCCGCGCGATCATGCTCTCGCTGCTCATCGTCACCGTCCTCTACGTCCTGGTCGCGGCCGTCGCCGTCGGCGCCTGGAACTGGAAGGACTTCGACGGCTCCGAGGCCACGCTCGCCGCGATCATGAACGACGTCAGCGGCCAGAAGTTCTGGGGCACCCTGCTCGCCGCCGGCGCCGTCATCTCGATCGCCAGCGTCGTGCTCACCGTGCTCTACGGCCAGACCCGGGTGCTCTTCGCGATGTCCCGCGACGGCCTCGTTCCCAAGGTCTTCGGCAAGGTCAACGCCAAGACCGGCACCCCCCGCGTCAACACCGTCATCGTGTCGCTGTTCTGCGGCGCCCTCGCCTCCGTCATCCCGCTGGGCAAGCTCGTCGACGCCACCAGCATCGGCACCCTGTTCGCCTTCGGTCTGGTCAACATCGCAGTGATCGTGCTCCGCAAGACCCGCCCGACGATGAACCGCACCTTCCGCGTGTCGCTCGGCTGGACCTTCCCGATCCTCGGCTTCCTGGCCTGTGCGTACCTCATGTGCAACCTGGACGCGATCACCTGGGCCGTCTTCGGTTGCTGGATGGCCGCCGGGCTCGTGTTCTACTTCCTGTACGGTGTGCGCCGCTCCCGTCTGGCCACCGCAGCGCCCTCAGCAGAGAAGTGATCCACCCGTAGTGCGACTCAACGACCTCGACGAACGCATCGTCCACGCCCTCGCGGAGGACGCCCGCCGCTCGTACGCCGACATCGGCTCGCTCGTCGGCCTCTCCGCGCCCGCCGTGAAGCGGCGCGTGGACCGGCTCCGGGCCGAGGGCGCCATCACCGGCTTCACCGTACGGGTGGACCCGGCGGCGCTCGGCTGGGAGACCGAGGGGTTCGTCGAGATCTACTGTCGCCACAACACCTCGCCGGACGACATCCGGCGGGGTCTGGAGCGGTACCCCGAGGTGGTGTCCGCGTCGACCGTCACCGGTGACGCGGACGCCGTCGTCCAGGTCTTCGCCTCGGACATGCGCCACTTCGAGCGCGTCCTGGAGCGGATCGCGGGCGAGCCCTTCGTGGAGCGCACCAAGTCCGTCCTGGTGCTCTCGCCGCTGCTGCGCCGCTTCTCCTCGGGCTCGCCCGCGTAGGACCCGCCCGCCGGGGTCACTCCGTCGGGTACTCGAGCTTCCAGGGCAGCACCCTGAAGTCGCCGGTGCCGGCCTTCACCTTCTCGAAGGGGGCGGGGCTCATGCACGGCGGCAGTTCCGCGTCCCCCTCCTTCGTGATCCAGCTGTACCCCAGGCGGTCGCGCTTCCCGTCGTCGTGCACCGAGATCCCGACCCGCTCGTTCCGGAACTCGTCCACGTCGGTCTCGATCACGACGCCCGTCACCACGGCCACCTTGCCGCCCGTGGTGAGGCAGTCGACCTTCGCCACCGCGTAGCCCCCCTGGCCGTCCTTGTAGTGGCTGAACCGGAAGGTGCCGGTCGCGGCCCGCGGGTCCATGGTGTCCTTCGCCGCCAGGTGCGCGTCGAAGGAGAACGTGATGTCGTCCCCGGCCGGCCGGTACAGCTTGGCCGTGCCGGTCAGCGCGGCCGCCTCCCGCCCGCCGTGCCGGGCGGCGGATTCCCCGCCGTCCGCCGAGGCGGTGGCGGAGCCCGCGGCCCCCGCGCAGATCAGGAGTGCGGCGGTCAGGGAGACGATCCTCGTACGACGGTTCATGGGCGTTCCGTTCCTCTTGGGCCGGTCGATCGGACGCCCCTCACTCTTCCGCGCGGACCGCGCCGGGGCGTCGCGCCGCGGAACGGTCCCCGTCTCCGCCGGGCGGCGGGGGAGGCGTACGACCACGGCGGGAGCCGTACGCAACGAATCGCCGCCGCGAGCGGGGATCGCGCAACGGTTCGACGGTCGGTCCGCAACGCTCCCGCCTTGTCCCGGCCGAGCCCGGAACCGTACCGTTTTTGACGTCTTCCCCCTGTACTCCGGACCCCCCCGAGGATCGCCATGCCCGCGCTGCGCACCGCCCTGCTCCAGAGCTCCGGCGAGCTCGGTGACGTGGCCGCCAACCTCAAGATCCTCGACGAGGCCGCCGCCCGGGCCGCCGCCGCCGGGGCGGGCCTGCTGCTCGCCCCCGAGCTGTTCCTCACCGGCTACGCCATCGGCGCCGACATGGCCCGCCTGGCCGAACCGGCCGACGGCCCCTCCGCCCGCGCCGTCGCGGCCGTCGCCGTCCGCCACGGCCTGGCCGTCGGCTACGGCTACCCGGAGCGCAACACCGAGGAGCACGGCGTCCTCCACAACTCCGTGCGGCTCGTCGGCGCCGACGGCGTCCCGCTCGCGAACTACCGCAAGACCCACCTCTACGGCGCCTTCGAGAACCAGTGGTTCACGCCCGGCGACGACGGCGTCGTCCAGGCCGAGCTCGGCGGGCTCACCGTCGGCCTGATGATCTGTTACGACGTCGAGTTCCCCGAGAACGTCCGGGCGCAGGCCCTGGCCGGCACGGACCTCCTCCTCGTGCCGACCGCGCTCATGCACCCCGCCGAGGTCGTCGCCGAGTCCGTCGTGCCCGTGCGCGCCTTCGAGAACCAGCTCTACATCGCGTACGCCAACCGGACCGGCCCCGAGGGCGACTTCGAGTTCGTCGGCCTCTCCGTGCTCGCCGCCCCCGACGGCACCGCCCGGGCCCGCGCCGGACGCGGCGAGGACCTCGTCGTCGGCGACGTCGACCCCGCCTTCCTGGCGGCCTCCCGCGAGCTGAACCCCTACCTCCGCGACCGGCGCCCGGACCTCTACGGCCCCCTGGTCTGAGCCCCCCTCGTCCTCCCGCCTCACCCTTCTTTTCCGTGCAAGGAGTCCGTACCCCATGACGTCCACGGTGCCCACCGCCGTCCAGCACACCGACGCGCAGCCGCCGATCACCATGTTCGGTCCGGACTTCCCGTACGCCTACGACGACTTCCTGGCCCACCCGGCCGGGCTCGGCCAGATACCGGCCACCGAGCACGGCACCGAGGTCGCGGTCATCGGCGGCGGCCTGTCCGGGATCATCGCCGCGTACGAGCTGATGAAGATGGGCCTCAAGCCCGTCGTCTACGAGGCCGACAAGATCGGCGGCCGGCTGCGGACCGTCGGCTTCGAGGGCTGCGACGACTCGCTGACCGCCGAGATGGGCGCCATGCGCTTCCCGCCCTCCTCGACCGCGCTCCAGCACTACATCGACCTGGTCGGCCTGGAGACCGTTCCCTTCCCGAACCCGCTCTCCGAGGCCACCCCGTCGACCGTGGTCGACCTCAAGGGCGAGTCGCACTACGCCGAGACCATCGACGACCTGCCGCAGGTCTACCGCGACGTCGCCGCCGCCTGGGGCAAGTGCCTGGAAGAGGGCGCCGACTTCTCCGACATGAACACCGCGATGCGCGAGCGGGACGTCCCGCGCATCCGCGAGATCTGGGCGCAGCTCGTCGAGAAGCTCGACAACCAGACCTTCTACGGCTTCCTCTGCGAGTCCGAGTCCTTCAAGTCCTTCCGGCACCGCGAGATCTTCGGCCAGGTCGGCTTCGGCACCGGCGGCTGGGACACCGACTTCCCCAACTCCATCCTGGAGATCCTCCGCGTCGTCTACACCGAGGCCGACGACCACCACCGCGGCATCGTCGGCGGCTCCCAGCAGCTGCCGCTGCGCCTCTGGGAGCGCGAGCCGGAGAAGATCGTCCACTGGGCGCAGGGCACCTCCCTCGCCTCCCTGCACGGCGGCGACCCGAAGCCGGCCGTGACCCGGCTGAACCGGACCGCCGGCAACCGGATCACGGTCACCGACGCCTCCGGCGACATCCGCACGTACCGGGCGGCGGTCTTCACTGCCCAGTCCTGGATGCTGCTGTCCAAGATCGCCTGCGACGACTCGCTCTTCCCGATCGACCACTGGACGGCGATCGAGCGCACCCACTACATGGAGAGCTCGAAGCTGTTCGTGCCCGTCGACCGGCCGTTCTGGCTGGACAAGGACGAGGGCACCGGGCGCGACGTCATGTCGATGACGCTGACCGACCGGATGACCCGCGGCACCTACCTCCTGGACGACGGCCCGGACAAGCCGGCCACCATCTGCCTCTCGTACACCTGGTGCGACGACAGCCTGAAGTGGCTGCCGCTGTCCGCGAACGAGCGGATGGAGGTCATGCTGAAGTCGCTCGGCGAGATCTACCCGAAGGTCGACATCCGGAAGCACATCATCGGCAACCCGGTGACGGTCTCCTGGGAGAACGAGCCGTACTTCATGGGCGCCTTCAAGGCGAACCTGCCGGGCCACTACCGCTACCAGCGGCGCCTGTTCACCCACTTCATGCAGGACCGGCTGCCCGAGGACAAGCGGGGCATCTTCCTCGCCGGCGACGACATCTCCTGGACGGCCGGCTGGGCCGAGGGCGCGGTGCAGACGGCGCTCAACGCGGTCTGGGGCGTGATGCACCACCTCGGCGGCTCCACCGACGCCACCAACCCGGGTCCGGGCGACGTCTACGAGGAGATCGCCCCGGTCGAGCTGCCGGAGGACTGACCCCCGTACCCGTTACGGACCGGCCAGGGGCGTGAGCAGCATCCGCCCCACCAGGCCCACCGACCGGTCCAGGCGCTCGGTGAACTCCCCGGCCAGCTCGGGGAGCCCGCGCAGCTGCCAGAGCGAGCGGGCCGCCAGCCAGGCCCCGTCCCTGGCCCGGTCCAGGGACCAGCAGCCGAGCAGATGGGTGAGCGGGTCCGCGAGCTCCAGGAGGTCCGGGCCCGGCATCAGCTCCTCCCGGATGCGCTCCTCCAGGAGGACGAGGACGTCCCCGACCCGGTCGAACTCGTCCTCCAGGTCGGCGGGCGCGCACCCCAGGTCCCGGCAGGCGTCCACGACGGCGAGCGCCAGGTCGTGGCCGATGTGCGCGTTGATCCCGGCGAGCGCGAACTGCAGCGGGCGGACGCCGGGATGGCGCCGGTAGTGGAAGAGGGGCCGCCAGCAGGCGGGCGCCGGGCCGCCGAGGGCGAGGGCGTCGACCGCCGCGAAGTACCGCTCGGCGAACCGCACGTCGAGCGTGGCGGCCGCCCGCCGGTCCCCGAAGGCGCCCGCCTCGATGGCGTGGCCGATCTCCTCGGTGACGGTCAGGTAGACCCGGTTGAAGACGGCGACCCCGTCGGCCGGGTGCCAGGCCGAGCGGAGCGCCCGCATCCGGTCCACCACCGGGTCGACCGCCAGGAAGGGTCCGAGTTGCCGCCCGGGCTGCTGGGTCTGCGCCATGGGGGCAGGGTCCCAGCCGCCGGGCCCGCGGGGGAGCCTTCCGGGCCCGGCTTCCCCAGAACGGGCGAATCCCTCAGCTCTTCGCCCCGCCGTCCGTTCCGCTCTCGTACGAGCTGGTGCCGGAGTCCAGGAGCGGTTCCTGCTCCTTGAGGTGGGCCGGGGCGAAGGCCCGCAGCACGTGGTAGCCGGTGATGACGACGATCGTGCCGAGCGCGATGCCGCCCAGCTCGAAGGTGTCGGTGAAGGTCAGCTTCACGCCGCCGACGCCGATGATGATGCCGGCGGCGGCCGGGACCAGGTTCAGCGGGTTGCGCAGGTCGACCCCGGCGTTGATCCAGATCTGGGCGCCGAGCAGGCCGATCATGCCGTACAGGATGACGGTGATGCCGCCGAGGACGCCGCCGGGGATGGCGGCGACGACCGCGCCGAACTTCGGGCAGAGGCCGAAGAGCAGCGCGAAGCCGGCCGCGGCCCAGTAGGCGGCGGTCGAGTAGACGCGGGTGGCGGCCATGACGCCGATGTTCTCGGAGTACGTGGTGTTCGGCGGGCCGCCCACGGCGGTCGACAGCATCGAGGCGGCGCCGTCGGCGGCGATCGCGGTGCCGAGCTTGTCGTCCAGGTTGTCCCCGGTCATCTCGCCGACGGCCTTGACGTGCCCGGCGTTCTCCGCGATCAGGGCGATGACCACGGGCAGCGCGACCAGGATCGCGGACCACTCGAAGCTGGGGCCGTGGAAGGAGGGCAGGCCGATCCAGTCGGCCTTCGCGACGCCGGAGAGGTCGAGCCGCCAGTGGTCGGTGACCTGGCCGGACGGCGCCATCGAGTGGATCTTGCCGAAGGTCAGGTCGAGCACCCAGGACAGGGCGTAGCCGAAGACCAGGCCGAGGAAGATCGCGATCCTGGACCAGAAGCCGCGCAGACAGACCACGGCCAGACCGGTGAACAGCATCACCAGGAGCGCCGTCCACTGGTCCTGCGGCCAGTAGGTGGCCGCGGTGACCGGGGCGAGGTTGAAGCCGATCAGCATGACGACGGCGCCGGTCACGATCGGGGGCATCGCCGCGTGGATGATCCGCGCGCCGAACCTCCGGACCGCGAGGCCCGCCAGGAAGAGCACGGCGCCGACGACGAGGACCGCGCCGGTCACGGTGGCGCTGGTGCCGCCGGAGGCCCGGATGGCGGCGGCGACGCCGACGAAGGAGAGCGAGCAGCCCAGGTAGGACGGGACCGTGCCCCGGGTCGCCAGGAGGAAGATCGCGGTCGCGACGCCGGACATCATGATCGCGAGGTTCGGGTCGAGGCCCATGAGCACCGGCGCCACGAAGGACGCCCCGAACATCGCGACCACGTGCTGGGCGCCGAGTCCGACGGTCCTGGGCCAGGAGAGCCGCTCGTCCGGGCGGACGACGGCCCCCGGAGCGGGTGTTCTCCCGTCCCCGTGCAGGGTCCAGCGCACGCCGAGGTTCATGAGGTCGCTCCCGTTCTCCGGTTCCGGCGGTCGCGTCGTGACCGCAAAAGATCAGCCACATGGTATGCGCGACGACCGGCCGGGGACGCCCGGGAGGACGGCGTCCCCGGCCGGTGGCCGCCGTTACGCGGCCGGGCCCCCGCTCTTCGCGGGGACGCCGTCCGCCGGGGCCGCCGCAGGGCCCTTCCCGTCGGCGTTCCGGAGCACGCCCGCGCCGAGCACCAGACCGAAGGCGAGCAGCGTGACCAGCGTGAACGAGAAGACGAGCGAGGTCGCGTCGGCGATGCCGCCGATCGCGGAGGGCGCGATGAGACCCGAGGTGTACGTGATGGTGGCGACGCCCGCGATGGCCTGGCTGGGGTTCGGGCCGCTGCGCCCGGCCGCCGCGAAGGCCAGCGGGACGACGACCGCGATCCCGAGTCCGATCAGACCGAATCCGGCCAGGGCGACGGCGGCGTGCGGGGCGAGGACGACCATGAGCCCGCCGAGGGTGGCGACGACGCCCCCGACCCGTACCGTACGGACCGCGCCGAAGCGGTCCACCACCCGGTCGCCGACCAGCCGCGCCACGGCCATCGTCAGGGCGAAGGCGGTCGTCGAGGCGGCCGCGAGCCCGGCCGAGGTGCCCAGCTCGTCCCGGAGGTAGACGGCCGACCAGTCGAGGCTGGCGCCCTCCGCGAACACCCCGCAGAAGCCGATCGCGCCGATGACGAGCGCGGACTTCGGCGGCAGCGAGAAGCGCGGCGGCGCCTCCTCCTCCGGGGTGCTGCGCACGTCGAGGACGCCCTGGCAGAAGACCAGGCCGAGCGCGGTGAGGACGAGGGCCGCGATCAGGTGGTGGATCCGGGCGTCGGCGCCGAGGTGGGCGGCGACCGTGCCGGCGGCGGAGCCGATCAGGGCGCCCACGCTCCACATGCCGTGCAGGCTCGACATGATGGAGCGGCCGAGCCGGGTCTCGGTCTCGACGCCCAGCGCGTTCATCGCCACGTCGGACATGCCGGCGGTCGCGCCGTACACGAAGAGCGCCCCGCACAGGCCCCAGACGTTCGGGGCGAGCGAGGGCAGGATCAGGGAGAGCGTCCACAGGACGAGCAGGCCGCGCAGCGCGGTGCGGGCGCCGAAGCGGTGGGAGATCGCCCCGGCGAGCGGCATCGCGAGCGAGGCGCCGAGCGCGGGGAAGGCGAGCGCGAGCCCGAGCTGCCCGGCGCTCACGCCCGCGTGCTCCTGGATCCAGGGGATGCGGGTGGCGAAGCTGCCGGTGACCGCGCCGTGGACGCAGAAGACGGCGGCGACGGCGAAGCGCGCCCGCCGCAGGCGTTCGGTGGTGGTGACGGTCTCCGCCGCCATGGGCCCTCCCGGTGTCGTGATGTGCCGCCGTCGTGGCGTGCCGTTGCCGTGGTGCGCCGGCGTGATGCGTCGACGGGGGATGCGTCGGTGTCGTGATGCGTCGGTGTCGTGGTGCGTCGGTGTCGTGGTGCGTCGGCGTCGTGGTGCGCCGGTGTCGTGGTGCGCCGGTGTCGTGGTGCGTCGCGTAAACTATCAGGAACCCTGCCTGATAAATAGTCCGCAGGGAGGACCCCCGCCGCGGGACCGTCTGAGAGGATCGCCGCATGGCCGCATCCCCGAGCACCGCACGGGCCATCAACGACCGGCTCGCCCTGCGACTGCTCCAGGACGAGGGCCCGTTGACGGCCGCTCAGCTCAAGACGCTCACCGGACTCTCCCGTCCGACCGTCGCCGACCTGGTCGAGCGGCTCCGGAGCTCCGGACTCCTCCACGTCGTCGGCGAGGCCGGGGCCGAGCGCCGGGGCCCCAACGCCAAGCTGTACGGGATCGTCGCGGGCCGCGCCCACCTCGCCGCCCTCGACGTGCGCACCCGCTCGGTCTCCGTCACCGTCGCCGACCTGCTGGGCACCACGCTCGCCGAGGCCTCCGCGCCCGTCGGCGACGACGGCGGCACCGGACCGGCCGTGGAGAAGGCCGTCGCCCTCCTGGAGCGGACCGTGAAGGAGGCCGGCGTCGACGCGCCGCACAGCGTCGCGGTCGGCGCCCCCGGCCTCATCGAGCCGGTCACCGGCGAACTCCGCGACTCCACGGGGCTGCCCGCCTGGCACCGACGGCTCGTCGCCGTCCTCCAGGAACGGCTCCCCGCGCGTGTGCTCGTCGAGAACGAGACCAACCTCGCCGCCCTCGCGGAGCTGCGCGAGGGCGCGGCCCGCGACCGCGAGGACTTCGTCCTGCTCTGGCTCGGCCAGGGCGTGGGCGCCGCCGTCGTCCTCGACGGGCGGCTGCGCCGGGGCGCCTCGGGCGGGGCGGGCGAGATCGGCTTCCTGCCGGTGCCGGGCACCGGCGGGCTTCCCTCGGCCACCGGCTGCGACGGCGGCTTCCACGAGCTGGTCTGCACCGCGGCCGTCGAGGCGCTCGCCCGGGAGCACGGGCTCGCCCCGGAGACCGCGCTCGCCTCCGGCCACGAGCCCTTCCTGGACGCCGTCGCCCGCCGCCTCGCCGTCGGCGCGGCGGCCGTGGCCTCGGTCCTCGACCCCGGCTGCGTGGTCCTGGGCGGCGAGACCGGCCACAGCGGCGGCGCGGCCCTGGCGGCCCGGGTGGAGGCGGAGCTCGCCGCCCTCTCGCCGCTGCGCACCGAGGTCCGGGCCACCGCGCTCGGCGACGCGGCCGTCCTGCGCGGCGCCCTCCTCATGGCCCGGGACGCGGCCCAGGAGGACCTGTTCCCGTAGGGGAGCGGTTCCAGAGGGCCGGGGAACGCCACCGCGCCGCGCCCCGGACAGGGGAGCGCGGCGCGGAGGGTGCCCGGCGGCGGCAAGGGCCGTGAGTTTCCGCCGCCGGGGGTTCTCGGAAGGGTTCCTTCAGGAGGTGGGGATCAGCAGGCGCCGAGGTCCTTCCAGACGCCCCACTCGCCGGTCGTGCCCGGCGCCTCGTTCTGGGTCCACCACTGGGCCTTGTACTTGCGGCCGTTGTGGGAGACCTCGTTGCCCGCGTTGTAGATCGTGCCGGCCACGTACGCCGGGGCGGTGCAGCCGGTGGGCGGCGTCGTCGGCGGGGTCGTGGGCGGGGTGGTCGGCGGGGTGGTGGGAGGCGTCGTCGGCGGCGTGGTGGGCGGGGTGGTGCCCGTGCCCGGCTGCACGAGCGTCGTGCCGCGCGCCAGGTCGCCGGCGAGGGCGTACGCCGTGCCGTTGATGTTCACCGTCCAGTTGGAGGGGGTGGACACCGGCAGGTAGTAGTTGAACGACAGGTCGACCGTCGCGCCCGGGGCCAGCGTCTGCCAGGCCGGGAGCTTCAGGGAGACGCGGTGGAAGTCGCCCTTCAGACCGCCGACGTTGCCGCCGGTGTGGTCGCTGCTGATCACCTTGGTGCCGAAGCCCGACTGGTCGGAGGCGTTGGCCGGGGCCGCGGTGGAGTAGTCGAACTGGAACTCCGTGCCGCCGGGCAGCGTGGCCGTGGTGTTGTTGGTGATCTTCAGCTTGGGCGTGATCGGGTAGTTGGAGTCGCCCAGCTTGAACTCGGTGAAGTCCACCGCGATGTCGACCGCCTGCGAGGGCAGCGCCTTGTTGGACTTCTTGGCGCCGTACGGGGCGGCCGTCTTGAACTTGTCGTACATCAGCGAGGTGAGGGTGGAGCCCGCCTCGTACTGGCCCTTGGCCGCGTTCCAGCCGTAGTCGCCGGCCATCTCCCAGACCATGGTGCCGCCGATGCCGCGGTCGACCACGTACTCCGCCTTCTTGGCCACCGACTGCTCGTCCTCGGTGGAGAGGAAGACCTTCTTCTGCGCGTTCCACAGCCACGGCGCGACCAGGGTCGAGTCGTACTTGCGGGCGTAGGTACCGGTGAGCTGGGTGTTCGCCGGGAAGCCGTACTGGGTCACGTAGTCGCCGACGATCCCCTTCTCCAGGTTCTTGGCGTGCCACATCGGGTTGGAGCCCGCGGGGGACTCGACGCCGTTGTCGTCCTTGTCGTGCCAGAGGTTGTCGATGCCGACGGCACCGTCACCGCACTTGGTCAGGCCGGAGCCCGCCGGGCAGGAGGACGCGGCGGCCTTGCCCCACAGGCCGTCCGTGCCGCCCTGCACGTTCTTGTGGCCGCGGGTGTAGTACGGCAGGCCGATGTTGATGCGGCCGGCCGGCATGGAGCCGCGGAAGTAGTGGTACGCCCAGTCGGTGTTCAGGTAGCCGATGCCGCCGTACTGCGCGCTGCCGTAGACGTTGGCGGAGGCCAGCTCGGCGTCCTTGCCGTCGTCGAACAGGGAGGCGTTCGGGCCGACGTACTCGTTCCAGGCGCCGTGCAGGTCGTACGACATGATGTTGACGTAGTCCAGGTACTTCTGGACCTGGAAGGTCTCCATGCCGCGCAGCAGGTAGCCGGAGGAGGGGGCGGCGACGGTCAGCAGGTAGTGCTTGCCGTCGGCGGCGCCGGCCCGGTCCAGCTTCTCGCGCAGGGTCTTCATCAGGGCCGCGTAGCCCTTGTTGAGGCCGGCGCGGCGGGCGTTGGAGATCGGGAAGTCGGCCGGGTGCCCGGCGTCCTTCATCGAGGTCGGGTACTCGTAGTCGATGTCGACGCCGTTGAAGCCGTACTTCTTGATGAAGTCCACAGCGGAGTCGGCGAAGGTGTTGATGCCCGCCTGGTTCACGGAGCCGTCCGCGTTGGTGGCCATCGTGTAGAAGCCGCCGGAGCCGACCCGCTTGCCGCTGTCGTCGAAGTAGCCGCCGGTCTCGGCCCAGCCGCCCACGGAGATGAGCGTCTTGACGTCCGGGTGCTGCTTCTTGAACTTGTTGAGCTGGTTGAAGTGCCCCTTGTAGGGGAGCGCCGGGTCCATCTCGGCGCCCGCGACCCCGGGCCAGGTCATGCCGGTCGCCGCGTTGTTCGGGCCGTCGGTGCCCACGGACACCTTGTTGGCCGCGTCCACGTGCGCGAAGGCGTAGTTGATGTGGGTGATCTTGTCCCACGGGATGTCGTCGGCGAGGTAGGCGTCCTGGCCGTTCTTGCCGGTGCGCCAGCCGGTGAAGTAGCCGATGACCCGGCGCTGGTGGTCCGCGCCCATCTTCTCGCGGCCCTCGGCGTCGTAGACCGAGCAGTACGGGACGTCGACGCCGGGCGTCTTGTAGAGGCCGTCGGGGCGACAGGACTCGTTGTCGGCCGCGTACGAGACGCCGCCGGAGAGCGAGCTGAGCAGCAGTCCGGCGACGGCCGCGCCGGAAGCGAGCAGCGAGGCTCTCTTCGTCGTGGGGGACAACACGATCGATTCCTCCTGGGGAGGTGATGGAACACAACGAACAAGGGGGTGGGTCGTGTTGGGCCCGTGGAGTGCGCACCCCGGCGGACCGTTACCTCGGAGGTGAAACGGAGATTAAGAGGACTAGACCAGTGCGTCAATAGGTCTGGACCAAAGAAGGTGAATGTGGGATCCTGTGAGCCAGCCCACAGGATCGTGGCCGCACCGTGTTCACCGGCCGTGGCACACTGGCCCTGTATCAGCAGCAGCGCACTCCGGGGTCGGTGTAATTCCGAACCGGCGGTATAGTCCGCGACCCGTCCGCAGCCAGCGGCCGGTTGACCAGGTGAGATTCCTGGACCGACGGTGAAAGTCCGGATGGGAGGCAGTGCGCGGCGGGTGACCCCTTTCGAGGGGTGTGCCGGCCGTACGTCCGTCGTACGCCGTTCTCCGGCGAACCGGACCCTCGGCCCCGGCGCACCCTGCGCGAGGCGTCCTTCCCGCTCCTCTGTCGTCCAGACAGGCCCCGGAGTCCGTGCCCGAAGAGGCAGGAGGACCCGGTGGACCGGCAGGCCGACGACACCACCGCCATGCGACGCGCCATCGGGCTCGCCGCCCGCGCGCTCGGCGCCACCAGCCCCAACCCCGTCGTCGGATGCGTCGTCACGGACGCCTCCGGCCACCGGGTCGGAGAGGGCTACCACCAGCGGGCCGGCGGCCCCCACGCCGAGGTCCACGCCCTGCGCGAGGCCGGCGTCCTCGCCCGCGGCGGCACCGCCTACGTCACCCTCGAACCCTGCGACCACACCGGCCGCACCGGACCCTGCTCCCAGGCCCTGATCGAGGCCGGGATCAGCCGCGTCGTCTACGCGGTCGGCGACCCGAACCCGCAGGCCACCGGCGGCGCCGACACCCTGCGCGCCGCCGGCGTCGAAGTCGAGAAGGGGCTCTTGGAGGCCGAGGCCGAGGCCGTCAACATCGCCTGGCTCGCCTCCGTGCGCAACGGCCGCCCCTTCGTCCGCTGGAAGTACGCCGCCACCCTCGACGGCCGGACCGCCGCCGCCGACGGCACCTCCCGCTGGATCACCTCCCCCGAGGCCCGCGCCGACGTCCACCGGCTGCGCGCCGAGGCCGACGCGGTCCTGGCCGGCGGCGGCACCCTGCGCGCCGACGACCCGCACCTCGCCGTCCGGGGCGTCGAGGGCGCGACCCAGCCGCTGCGGGTCGTCCTCGACGCCCGCGCCGAGATCCCGCCGACCGCCCGCGTCCTCGACGACGCCGCGCCCACCCTGGTCGTCGTCGGAGAGGACGCCGACACCCGGCACCTGCCCGACGCCGAACTGCTCCGACTGCCCCTGCGCGACGGCCGGATCGGCGTGCGCGACCTGCTCGACGCGCTCCACGCCCGGGGCGTCCGCTCCGTCCTCCTCGAAGGCGGCCCCACCCTCGCGGGCTCCTTCGTCGCCGCCGGCGCCGTCGACCAGGTCGTCGGCTACCTCGCCCCCGTCCTCCTCGGCGACGGCCCGCAGGCCCTCGCCGGAGCGGGAATCGGCACCATCGCCGAAGCGTTGCGGCTCGACATCACCGAGACCGTCCGCATCGGCCCCGACCTCCGCATCACCGCCACCCCCAAGGGAGCCTGACCGTGTTCACCGGAATCGTCGAAGAACTGGGCGAGGTCGTCGCCGTCGAGCGGCTGGAGGACGCCTCCCGCTTCCGACTGCGCGGCCCCCTGGTCACGGAAGGCGCCCAGCACGGCGACTCCATCGCCGTCAACGGTGTCTGTCTCACGGTCGTCGAGCACGGCGACGGCGAGTTCACCGCCGACGTCATGGCCGAGACCCTCAAGCGGTCCGGCCTCGGCGCCCTCGGCGTCGGCTCCCGCGTCAACCTCGAACGGCCCATGGCCGTCGGCGGCCGCCTCGGCGGCCACATCGTCCAGGGCCACGTCGACGGCACCGGCACCGTCCTCGAACGCACCCCGTCCGAGCACTGGGAGCTGGTCAAGGTCGGCCTCCCCGCCCACCTCGCCCGCTACGTCGTCGAGAAGGGCTCGATCACGGTCGACGGCGTCAGCCTCACCGTCGTCGAGGTCGGCGACGACTGGTTCACCATCAGCCTCATCCCCACCACCCTCGACCTGACCACGCTCGGCATCAAGAAGAGCGGCGACCCGGTCAACCTGGAAGTGGACGTCATCGCCAAGTACGTCGAGCGGCTGCTCGGCCCGAACGCCGGGGAGAACGTCAAGTGAACTGGCTCAACTCCGAGGCCTTCACCGTCCTCGACCAGCGCATCATCTGGTCCGACATGATCGGCAACATCTTCGGCCTCGCCGCCCTCGCGCTCGGCTGGCGCCGCTCCGTCTGGACCTGGCCCGTGCAGTTCCTCGCCGGCGTCATCCTCTTCGGCGCCTTCTACGGCCACCTCGCCGGCAGCGCGGGCAAGCAGGTCGTCGTCGTCCTCGTGGCGCTCTACGGCTGGTGGCAGTGGCAGCGCGGGAAGGACCGGGGGACGGACGGCCACATCGCCGTGCGCTTCGCCACCTGGCGCGAGCGCGGCGCCATGATCGCCGCGGCCGCCGCCGGCACCGTCGCGGTCGCCCTGCTCTTCAAGGCCTTCCCGACCCTCTCCTGGGACCCCTGGCCCGACGCCTACATCTTCGTCGGCACCGTCGTCGCCATGTACGCCCAGGCCCGGGGCATGGTCGAGTTCTGGTTCGCCTGGCTGCTCGTCGACCTGGTCGGCGTCCCGCTGAACTTCGCCAACGGCTACGCCTTCTCCGGCTTCGTCTACGTCATCTACGGCGCGCTCGTCCTCTGGGGGATGCGCGACTGGTGGCTCCGCTCCCGCACCGCCCCCGCTCTGGAAGGAGCCCACGCATGAGTGCCCTCCCGATCTGGGATGCCAGTGACCTCGCCCTCGACCCGGTCGAGCAGGCGATCCGGGACATCGCCGCCGGCCGCCCCGTCGTCGTCGTCGACGACGAGGACCGCGAGAACGAGGGCGACCTCGTCATCGCCGCCGAGAAGGCCACCCCCGAGATCGTCGCCTTCATGATGAGCGAGTGCCGCGGCCTGATCTGCGCCCCCATGGAGGACGAGGAGCTGGAGCGCCTCGAACTCCCGCAGATGGTCGCGCACAACACCGAGTCGATGCGCACCGCCTTCACCGTCTCCGTCGACGCGTCCCCCGCCCACGGCGTCACCACCGGCATCTCCGCCGCCGACCGCGCCACCACCCTGCGGATGCTGGCGAGCGGACGCCACGAGCCCTCCGACTTCGTCCGCCCCGGCCACGTCTTCCCGCTGCGCGCCAAGCCCGGCGGCGTCCTCGTCCGCAACGGCCACACCGAGGCGGCCGTCGACCTCGCCCGTCTCGCGGGCCTGCGCCCGGCCGGCGCCATCGTCGAGATCGCCGGCGAGGACGGCGTCATGCTGCGCCTGCCCGAGCTGGTCCCCTTCGCCCGCAAGCACGGCCTCACGATCATCTCCATCGAGGACCTGATCGCCTACCGCCGCTCCGCCGAGCCGACCGTCCGCCGTGAGGCCGAGGTCCGGCTCCCCACCGCGCACGGCGACTTCACCGCGTACGGCTACCGCTCCACCGTCGACGGCGTCGAGCACGTCGCCCTCGTCCACGGCGAGGTCGGCGACGGCGAGGACGTCCTCGTCCGGGTCCACTCCGAGTGCCTGACCGGCGACGTCTTCCACTCGCTGCGCTGCGACTGCGGCCCCCAGCTCCAGGCCTCCATGGACCGGATCACCGAGGCCGGCCGGGGCGTCGTCGTCTACCTGCGCGGCCACGAGGGCCGCGGCATCGGCCTGCTGTCCAAGCTGCGCGCGTACGAACTCCAGGAGCGCGGCCGCGACACCCTCGACGCCAACCTGGAGCTCGGGCTGCCCGCCGACGCCCGCGACTACGCGGCCGGCGCGCAGATCCTCGTCGACCTCGGCGTCCGCAGCCTGCGCCTGATGACCAACAACCCCGACAAGATCGACGCCCTCACCCGGTACGGCCTCGTCGTCGAGGGCCGCGAGCCCATGCCCGTCCAGGCCGGCGAGCACAACCTCCGCTACCTGCGCACCAAGCGGGACCGGATGGGCCACGACCTGCCCTGGCTGGACGGCTCCCCGGCCCCCACCTGCGGCAACCAGTAACCCCCTACGCATCCACCCGTACCAGCGGCACCATCGGCACTACCGGCACTTCGGCAAGGAGAAACATGAGCGGCAAGGGCGCACCCGTCCTCAGCGTGAAGAACTGCGGCGACCTCCGCGTCGCGGTCATCGCGGCCCAGTGGCACGAGAAGATCATGGACGGCCTCGTCGACGGCGCCCTGCGCGCCCTGGGCGAGCTCGGCATCGACGAGCCGACCCTGCTCCGCGTCCCCGGCAGCTTCGAGCTCCCGGTCGTGGCGAAGGTCCTCGCCGGGCGCGGCTACGATGCCATCGTGGCGCTCGGCGTCGTCATCCGCGGCGGAACGCCGCACTTCGAGTACGTGTGCCAGGGCGTCACCCACGGCCTCACCCAGGTCTCGATCGACACCGGCGTACCCGTCGGATTCGGCGTCCTCACCGTCGACAACGAGGAGCAGGCGCTCGACCGGGCCGGCCTCGAAGGCTCCTCCGAGGACAAGGGCCACGAGGCCGTCACCGCCGCCGTCGCCACCGCCACCACACTGCGCACGGTCAGCGAACCCTGGCGCTGAGTGGCATACGCGCACCCCGTACTCTTAGGACCATCATGGCGAACAAAACCTTCGAAGAGCTCTTCGCCGAGCTGAAGCTCAAGGCCGAGAACGGCGACCCGGCCACCTCCCGCACCGCGGAACTGGTGGACAAGGGCGTCCATGCCATCGGCAAGAAGGTCGTCGAGGAGGCCGCCGAGGTCTGGATGGCCGCCGAGTACGAGGGCAAGGAAGCCGCCGCCGAGGAGATCTCGCAGCTGCTGTACCACGTCCAGGTGATGATGGTCGCCCGCGGGATCTCGCTCGACGACGTCTACGCCCACCTCTGAGCACCCGCCCGTTCCCCCACACGACTCCCCAGGCAAAGGAAGCCCACCCCATGCTGCGCATCGCCGTCCCCAACAAGGGTTCCCTCTCCGGACCTGCGTCGGCCATGCTCCATGAGGCCGGCTACCGCCAGCGCAAGGAGTCCAAGGAACTGGTGGTCATCGACCCCGACAACGAGGTCGAGTTCTTCTACCTGCGCCCGAAGGACATCGCGATCTACGTCGCCTCCGGGAAGCTGGACATCGGCATCACCGGCCGCGACCTGCTCCTGGACTCCGGCGCCAGCGCCGAGGAGATCCTCCCGCTGAACTTCGGCCGCTCCACCTTCCGGTACGCCACCCGGCCGGGCACCGCCAACGGCCCCGAGGACTTCGGCGGCATGACGATCGCCACCTCCTACGAGGGCATCGTCGCCAAGCACCTCGCGGACCAGGGCATCGACGCCTCCGTCGTGCACCTGGACGGCGCGGTCGAGACCGCGATCCAGCTCGGCGTCGCCCAGGTCATCGCCGACGTCGTGGAGACCGGCACCAGCCTGCGCAACGCCGGCCTGGAGGTCATCGGGGAGCCGATCCTCACCTCCGAGGCCGTCGTCGTCCGCCGCCAGGGCGCCACCGACGACCACCCGCAGGTCCAGCAGTTCCTGCGCCGCCTCCAGGGCGTCCTGGTCGCCCGCTCGTACGTGATGATGGACTACGACTGCCGCGCCGAGCACCTGGAGCAGGCCGTCGCCCTCACCCCCGGCCTGGAGTCGCCCACCATCTCCCCGCTGCACAACGAGGGCTGGGTCGCCGTCCGCGCGATGGTCCCCGCCAAGGAGGCGCAGCGGATCATGGACGACCTGTACGAGCTGGGCGCCCGCGCCATCCTCACCACCGCGATCCACGCCTGCCGCCTCTGACGGCCGGATCCGCGCTTCCACCCCGCACCACCAGGCACCGAGGAACCCCCATGTCCGAGTCCACGACGCCCGCCCTCCCGGTCACCTTCCGGCCCGGCCGCACCCGGGCCGTCCTGCTGACCGTGGGGATCGCGATGTTCGCCACCGTCACCGTGGTGGCGATGATGCTGGAGCGGCTCGGGCCGGGGGAGCGCGCCAGCTTCGTCTTCACCGCCGCGCTCTTCCTCGGGGTCCTCGTGCTGCTGAGCCGCCCCAAGGTCGTCGCCGACGACGAGGGCGTCACGGTCGTCAACATCACCCGGACCCGGCGGCTCGCCTGGGCGGAGATCCTGCGCGTCAACCTCCGCTCCGGCGACCCGTGGGTCTTCCTGGACCTGAGCGACGGCACCAGCCTGCCCGTCCTCGGCATCCAGCCCGGCATCGCCCGGGAGGCCGCCCTCCGGGACGCCCGCGCCCTGCGGGCCCTGACCGAGAGCCGGGGAACGGGCGCGGAGGGGGCCTGACCCCCTCGGGGAAGACCCCACCGGGCGGCTCCCGCCCGTCCGGGAGAACCCCGGTCCGTCCCCCATCCGGAGCCGACCCCCTGCCCCTCGGGGCGTCCGCGTGACTACTCTGGAGGCGGTGGTGCCGAGCGCACCACCGCCTCGCGTGTGCAGGGCCGCCGTCACGGCGGCCCGCGAGGCCGCCCTTCGACCCGAGGAGTGACTCCCTCCAGCAATGGACGGATCGTCCGGTAGTACCCGCGCCGCCCCCTCCCAGGAGGCGGCGGCATGATCATCTCCCTTCTGCTGCTCGCCGCGGCCTTCCTCCTGATCCTCGCCAACGGCTTCTTCGTGGCCGCCGAGTTCGGTCTCGTGACCGTCGAGCGCGCCGAGGCCGAGCGGGCCGCGGCCGCCGGTGACCGGCGCGCCCGCACCGTCGTCACCGCGCTGCGCGAGCTGTCCTTCCAGCTCTCCGGCACCCAGCTCGGCATCACCCTCACCTCGCTCGTCGTCGGTATGCTCGCCGAGCCCGCGCTCGCCGGGCTGCTGCACGGGCCGCTCACCGCGACCGGACTGCCCGGAGGGGCCGTCTCCGGGGTGTCGGTGGTGATCGGGATGCTGCTCGCCTCCGCCGTCCAGATGGTGGTCGGCGAGCTGGTGCCGAAGAACTGGGCGGTCTCCCGGCCGCTCCAGGTGGCCCGCTTCGTCGCCACCCCGCAGCGCCGCTTCTCCGCCCTCTTCCGGCCGGTGATCGCCCTGCTCAACCGGGTCGCCAACCGTCTCGTCCGGCTCCTGGGCGTCGAGCCCACCGAGGAGCTGGACTCGGTCCGCACCCCCGGCGAGCTGGTATCCCTGGCCCGGCACTCGGCCCTGGCCGGCGCCCTCGAACAGGACACCGCCGACCTCTTCGTACGGACCCTGTCCCTCGGCGGCCTCACCGCCGAGCAGGTCATGACCCCGCGCGTGAAGGTCAACGCCCTCCAGTGGGACGCGACCGCGGCCGACGTCCTCAACCTCACCCGGGCCACCGGCCTCTCGCGCTTCCCGGTCTACCGCGACCGGATCGACGAGATCGTCGGCATGGTCCACCTCAAGGACGCGCTCGCCGTCGTCCCGCACGCCCGGCCGCGCACCCCCGTCGGCCGGATCGCGGTCCCGCCGCTCCTGGTCCCCGAGTCGCTGCCCGCCCAGGCCCTCCTGGAGCGGCTGCGCCGGGAGCAGCCGATCGCGGTGGTCGTCGACGAGTACGGCGGCACCGCCGGCGTCGTCACCCTGGAGGACATCGTCGAGGAGCTCGTCGGCGAGGTCCGCGACGAGCACGACACCGCGGCCGACGGACGGCCCGAGCTGGCCGCCGCCCCCGCCGAGGACGGACGTCCCGCCTGGGAGGCCGACGGCTCCTGCCGGGTCCACACCCTGCGCCGGGTGGGCCTCGACGTGCCCGACGGGCCGTACGAGACCGTCGCCGGGCTCGTCGCGGACCTCCTCGGGCGCATCCCCGCCGCCGGGGACCGGGTCGAGCTGCCCGGCTGGCGGCTCTCGGTCCGCCGGGTCGACCGCTACCGCGCCGAGAGCGTCCTGATCGTCCGGACGACCCCGGACCGGACCGCGGCCGCGGACACGGCCCCGGACCGGGACCCGGCTCCGGACCCGGCCCCCGGGTCCCCCCAGGAGGCGGTCCCGGTCGCGGCGTCCGCCACCGGGCCGCTGGTCGCGGAGGGCGCCCGGTGAGCACCCTCCAACTCCTCCTGGCCCTCCTCCTGGTCCTCGCCAACGGCTTCTTCGTCGGGGCCGAGTTCGCGCTCGTCTCCGTCCGGCGCAGCCAGATCGAACCGCTCGCCGGAGCCCGGGCCAAGCAGGTCCTGTACGGCCTGGAGAACCTGCCGCGCATGATGGCCGCCGCGCAGTTCGGCATCACCGTCTGCTCGCTGACGCTCGGCGCCGTCGCCGAGCCGACCGTCGCCCGGCTCCTGGAACCGGTCTTCCACGCGGTCGGGGTCCCCGAGGGACTGATCCACCCCCTCGGTTACGCCATCGCCCTCGCCGCCGTCGTCTTCCTCCACCTCGTCATCGGCGAGATGGTGCCGAAGAACCTGGCGATGGCCGCGCCCGAGCGGACCGCGCTGTGGCTGGCCCCGGCCCTCGTCGGCTTCGCCCGGCTCTGCCGCCCCGTGACGACCGCGCTCGGCGCCTGCGCCGGGCTGGTCCTGCGGGCGTTCAAGGTCGAGCCGAAGGACGAGGTGGAGGCCGTCTTCACCAGCGCCCAGCTGGGCCGTCTCGTCGAGGACGCCGGACAGGCCGGCCTGCTCGACCCGGCCGAGCAGGAGCGCCTGGAGGACGCCCTCGAACTGGGCTCCCGCCCGGTGACCGACGTCCTCATCACCTCCGCCTCCCTGGTCACGGTCCCGCCGTCCGTCACCCCGCGCGAGATCGAGGAGCTGACCGTACGGACCGGGTACTCGCGCTTCCCGGTCCGCGCCGAGACGGGCGCCGCCTTCACGGGCTTCGTGCACGTGAAGGACGTCCTCGACCTGGAGGAGCGGGAGCGGGCGGTGCCGCAGCGGCTGTGGCGGCCGATGGCGACGCTCCGGGCGGAGCTGCCGCTCGACGACGCCCTCACCGTGATGCGCCGCGCCGCGACCCATCTGGCGCAGGTCGCGGACGGCTCGGGCCGGGTCCTCGGACTCGTCGCCCTGGAGGACGTCCTGGAGATGCTGGTGGGCGAGGTCCGCGACCCCGCCCACCGGGTCCGCCCCCGGACCGCCACGGTCACGATCCCGGTCGGGGCCCCTTCCCCGGCGCCCGCGCGGAGCCGGTAGCCGGGTTCAGTACCCCGGCGGTTCCTGCTGAGGGCCGCGGTCGACCGGACCGCGGCCCGACAGGACCTCCCCGTACGCCTGCATGAGGTCCGCGAGCCGGAGGGTGGCGAGGTCCTCCCGGGTCGGGCTGCCCGGATAGCAGGAGAGCCGCAGGTCCCGGTAGGCGCAGGACTTCTCGTACAGGGTGCGCAGGAAGCGCCCGTTGCCCAGCTCGTCGATCCAGCCCTGCTCCACGACGTGCCCGCTGATCGAGCGCAGCTCGTCGCGGGCCTCGTCGTCCCAGCCGTCCCCGTTGGCCGCCGCGAGGACCTCGCCGATGGCGGTGAGTTCGAGCGGCCGGTACGAGGGGAAGTCCACCCGGGTGGTGAACCGGGAGGAGAGCCCGGGGTTGGTGGAGAGCAGCCGGTCCATCCCCTCGGGGTAGCCGGCCAGGATGACCACCAGGTGGTCGCGGTTGTCCTCGGCCCGCTTCAGGAGCACCTGGAGCGCCTCGTCGCCGTACGCGTCGCCCTTGCTGTAGCCGGTGTTGGAGAGCGCGTAGGCCTCGTCCACGAAGAGCACCCCGCCGACCGCCGAGTCGATCAGCTCATTGGCCTTGACCGCCGTCTGGCCCAGGAACTCGCCGACCAGATCGGCCCGCTGGGCCTCCACGAGGTGGTCGCCGCCGAGCAGCCCGAGGGCGTAGAAGACCCGGCCCAGGATCCGGGCGACCGTGGTCTTCCCGGTGCCCGAGGGGCCGGAGAAGACGAAGTGCCGCTTCGGCGGCTGGACCGGAAGCCCCTGGTCGGCCCGGAGCCGCGCCATCTCCAACTGCGCCGAGAGCGCCTTGACCTGCCGCTTCACCGGTTCGAGGCCGACCATGCCCTCCAGCTCGGCGAGCGCCTCCGCGAGCAGGGCCGGATCGGTGGGCCCGGCGGGGAAGCGCGGCGGCTCCGGCTGCCGGGGGACCCGGGCCTTGTGCCGTACGGCCTCCGGGGGCGCGGCCGGCGGCACCGGCTCGGGCGCGAGCCGCAGCCCGTCGCCGAGCCCGCCGCCGTCGGGCTCGGCGCCCGGCACGGTGTCCCCCGCGTCCTGGCCGAGCCCGCCGCCGACCGTGCCCAGGGCGACCGCCGCGAGCCCGGCCGGGTCCTCCGGGCCGTCGTAGCCCTCGAAGCCGTCGTACGCGGTGATCGCCGCCAGCCGCGCCGCCGTGTCCATGAACGCCGGGTCGATCCGGTGCACGGCCCGGTAGAGCGGCAGGGCGGCGGCGCTGCGCCCGGTGCCCTCGTGGGCGCGGGCGAGCCAGTACCGCAGCTCCTTGCGCTGCGGCTGCTCGCTGCGGCAGCGCATCAGGGAGGCCGAGAGCAGTGGTTCGGCCTGGCCGTACATCTCCAGGCGCACCCGGGCCATGCCGCCGAAGAGCCCGGCCTCGATGCCGAGCAGCGGGTCGTCGACGAGGGGTTCGGTGAGCCGGACGAGCTGGTCCCAGTCCTTGACGAGATAGGCCCGGCAGGCGTGCAGGAAGCGCACCTGGGGGTCGGTGTCGACCGGGGGGAGCCCCGCGAGGGCCCGGTCGAGCTCGGGCACGTGGCGCCCGTCGAGCCAGTGGGAGGCGTGCGCGAGCAGCAGGTCGCGCGGGCTCTCCAGGACCGGCTGCACCCACCAGCCCAGCCAGTACCAGGAGTTCAGGGTCCGCCGGTAGCGGGTCCGCTGCTCGCCGAAGCGCTCGCGGTGGCGGTACATGCGCAGTAGCGCGGTCGTGGTGTCGACCCGGAGCGCGTGCAGCCCGAGCCAGGCGTCCGCCATCCCGGGATCGATCCGTACCGCCGCCCGGAACTCGTCCTCCGCCTGCGGATAGGCGCCCATCGTGTAGGCGTCGACTCCGCGCAGCCAGGCGAGCTCGGCCGGGGGCTGCGAGCCCTGTGTGCCGATGTCCATCGGGTCCCCCACAACCGTCATCGCATGGACGGGATTTGACCGCACCTGCGGGCATCGTACCTGCGCAGGGGGTGGGGGCCTAAGGAGAAGCGCATGATCCGGAAGCGGTGACCCTGGGTGAGCGCCGGGGAGCGCGAAGGGGTCCGGAAGGGGGTCCGAGGGGGCTCCGGGGGCAGAACGAAGCCCCCGATCACGGGGGAACAACCGGGGGCTTCGCGTCCGCGGCGGCTCCGAAAAGCCGCACATTCAGAACGTAAGACCTGTACGCCCCTGGGGTCAAGCGGAGTTGGGGCACTTGCGCAAGCGGAGCCGGAGGCCCTCAGTTCACGGACAGAAACCCGTCACGGTGGGTGATGATCTGGTCCGTGCCCGCTGTCACACGGGGCCCGGGAAGCCACTCGTACCCCTCCTGGCACTCCCGTACCAGGGTGTCGGCGAAGGGCCGGGAGGGGTCGCCGGAGAAATGGCGAGTCTCCGCCACGGTCCAGCCGTCCCAGAAGGCCGCCTGCTCCGGGCCGTCCCGGCGCCGGCCCCGCTCCCAGGACTCCTCCGCGCCGCGCTCCATCCACAGCAGGCGCGCCAGGAAGGGCCGCACCTCCCGCCGGCCCGCGCCGACGCCCTCGACGAGGACCACCGGCGCCGGGGGCAGCGCGCGCGGCTCCCCGAAGCGCCGCAGCCGCCAGTCGTACGGACGGTAGGCCGCGGCCCCGCCCCGCGCGAGGGGCTCCAGGACCTGTTCCCGCAGCCGGCCGGTCCAGGCGAAGAGCTCCTCGTGGGTGGCGAGGTCGTCGAGGTGGAGGACGGGGGCGTCGCCGAGGGCGGCGGAGAGGCGGGCCGCGAGGGTGGACTTGCCGGAGCCCGCGTGGCCGTCGACCGCGACCAGCCGGACCGGCCCGCAGGAGGGCGGCAGCCGGAGCAGCGCGTGCGCCGCGCGGTCGAGGTCGTCCATGGCCCCAGGGTAGGGGAGCGGGCACCTCCCCAGGTCAGGGAGGTGCCACCGCCAGTGGACGAGACCAATATTGGTGCGGCGACGCGGGGCGAAGTGCTGGCGGAGGCCCGCCGGAAGCCGGGATAGTGGGCCCGCGCGCCCGTGGCCCGGGGGTGCGCGGACGACGGCCCGGGGTCCCGCACGCCCGCGTGCCGACGCCTTTGTACGCCGACACGTTCCTCCGCCGATACGTCCTTGCACCGACGACAGCCCCGTACGCCGACAGCCCTGCACGCCGACAGTCCGCACACCGATACGTCCGTACGCCGGCACACCAGCACCTCGAAGCACCAACACCCGGCACACCGGCTTCCCGACGCACCGGCACCTCGACGCACCAGCACTCCGACGCACCCGCACCCGTACCCGCACCCCGGCCCGTCCGTACGTCACGTACGGGCCCGCACGTCCACCGTTCTCGACTGGGGGTCACCGCCCATGACCAGCTCCACCCCGCGCAGAACCCTCCTCGCCGCGGCGCTCGCGGCCGCCGCGGGAACGGCCGCCACCGCCGTCCCCGCCGTCGCCTCCGCAGGCCCCGGCACCGCCCGCAGGGGCCATGCCCCCGCGCCCGGCCTCGTCGACAACCGCTTCTGGTCCTCGTACACGGACTGGCGGTGCGGCACCGCCGACGGCACGAAGGCGGTCCCCGGCGACCGTCCGGGCCTGGTCCTCGCCCGGCCCGCCGGCCGCACCGACCACACCGACCCGCACACCGGACGGACCTCGACCTGGGAGTACGCGAGCTGGACCTCGCCCGTCCACACCTCCACCGTGCCCGCCACCGAGGTCATCGCCTCCTGGAACGCCCGTACGCCTCCCGGCACCTGGATCCAGGTCGAACTCTCCGGCACGTACTCCGACTCCACGGCCACCCCCTGGTACGTCCTGGGCCGCTGGGCCTCCGGCGACGGAGAGGAGGACATCCGGCGCACCTCGGTCGACGACCAGAGCGACGGCAGGAGCAGCGTCTGGACCGACACCTTCGCGATCGACGACCCGGCGGGCGGGCTGCGGCTGCGCGCGTACCGGCTGCGCCTGACCCTGTACCGGAAGCCGGGCAGCGGCCTCACCCCCACGGTGTGGCGGATCGGCGCCATGGCCTCGGACGTCCCGGACCGCTTCACTGTCCCGGCCTCCGTGCCCGGCCCCGCCCGCGAGCTGGCCGTGCCCCGCTACTCGCAGAACACCCACGTCGGGCAGTACCCCGAGTACGACAACGGCGGCGAGGCCTGGTGCAGCCCGACCTCCTCCCAGATGGTCGTCGAGTACTGGGGACGCCGCCCCACGGCGGAGGACCTGGCCTGGGTCGACCCGGCCTTCGCCGACCCCCAGGTCTGCCACGCGGCCCGCTTCACCTACGACCACCAGTACGAGGGCTGCGGCAACTGGCCCTTCAACGCCGCCTACGCCGCCACCTACCCCGGCATGAACGCCGTGGTCACCCGGCTGCGCTCGCTCACCGAGCTGGAGGACCTGGTCCGGGCCGGCATCCCGGTCATCACGTCGCAGTCCTTCCTCAAGGAGGAGCTGACCGGCGCCGGCTACGGCACCTCGGGCCACCTGATGACCGTCGTCGGCTTCACCCCGGACGGCGACGTCGTCGCCAACGACCCCGCCTCGCCCGACAACGAGGCCGTCCGCCGGGTCTACCGGCGGCGCGAGTGGGAGAACATCTGGCTGCGGACCAAGCGGTACAACGCGAGCGGAAAAGTGGCGTCCGGCACAGGAGGGGTCTGCTACCTCTACTTCCCCGACCGCCTCTCGCCCGCCCGGCGCAAGGCCCTCGCGGCCCTCGGCGTCCTCTGACGCGGCGGCGCGGCCCGGGGCGACGTGACGGACGTCTCTACCCCCGGGCCGCCCCCGTGGCGCATGGTGGTCGCCATGACCTCCACCACCCACAGCCCCGCCCTCGTCCGCGCCCGCACGGGCGGTCCCCGGGACGACGACGGACCCAAGCTCCTGGAGCACGTCCTCGGCTGGACCCTGGTCGTGCTGCTCGCCGTGCTCGTCACCCGGGCCGGCCTCATGTGACGGCCCCCTCCGAACCGGGCCGGTCTCATGGGACGTCTTCCGGACCGGATCGGGCCGCGGCGTCGGTGTGATCCCCCGGCGGCCGTGTGATCCGGGACCGCCGGGCGGGCATACTCCCCGCGACCCCGGCATCCCGCGCGCGACCCGCCCGCGCCCGGCAGGGAGGAGCGTCCGGCCGTGCCCGACACCCCCGCGGACGGCGTGGAGCGCCGACTGCCCACCGACGAGGCCCGTGAACTGCTCGCCCTGGTGCGCGACGTCGCCCGGCGCGAGATCCTCCCGTCCGCCGCGGCCGAGGAGGTCGCCGGACACTTCCCCCGCGAGCTGTTCGCCCTGCTCTCCCGCTCCGGGCTCCTCGGACTGCCCTACGACCCCGCGTACGGCGGGGGAGGCCAGCCGTACGAGGTGTACCTCCAGGTCCTGGAGGAGCTCGCCGCAGCCCGGCTCACCGTCGGCCTCGGCGTCAGCGTCCACACCCTCTCCTGCCACGCGCTCGCCGGCTACGGCACCGAGGAGCAGCGGGCCGCGCACCTGCCCGCCATGCTGGGCGGCGGCCTCCTCGGCGCCTACTGCCTCTCCGAGCCCTCCGCCGGGTCCGACGCGGCGGCGCTGCGGACCCGGGCCGTCCGCGAGGACGACGGGTGGATCATCGACGGCACCAAGGCGTGGATCACGCACGGCGGGATCGCGGACTTCTGCACGGTCATGGCCCGCACCGGCGGGCCGGGCGCGCGCGGCATCACGGCCTTCCTGGTCCCGGGGGACGCGCCGGGCCTGGAGGCGGACCCGCCCGAGCGCAAGATGGGCATGGGCGGCTCGCCCACCGCGCAGCTCCGCTTCGACGGCGTACGGGTCCCCGACGCGCGGCGGCTCGGCGAGGAGGGGCAGGGCTTCGCGATCGCGCTCGACGCCCTCGACTCGGGGCGGCTCGGCATCGCCGCCTGCGCCGTGGGGCTCGCGCAGGCCGCTCTGGACGCGGCCGTCGGACACGCGCGCGAGCGACGCCAGTTCGGCCGGCCGATCGCCGACTTCCAGGGGCTCCGCTTTCTCCTCGCCGACATGGCGACCGGGATCGAGGCGGGCCGGGCGCTGTACCTGGAGGCGGCCCGGCTGCGGGACGAGGGGAGGCCCTTCGGGCGGTGCGCGGCGATGGCCAAGCTCTTCTGCACGGACGCCGCGATGCGGGTCACGACGGACGCGGTGCAGGTGCTCGGCGGGTACGGCTACACGGCGGACTTCCCGGTGGAACGCTTCCTGCGCGAGGCCAAGATGCTCCAGATCGTCGAGGGGACCAATCAGATCCAGCGGGTGGTCATCGCCCGTCACCTGGTCGGACCAGAGTCCCGCTGACCCGGACGGTCCGGTCCGCCCAGACGGGCCCCGCGGCGAGCCGGGTCCACTCCTGGTCGCGGTGGCCGGGGAGGGTGCGGCCCTGGCTCGCCCAGAGGGAGAGCACGTCCTGGTAGATGGGCGGGTGCGCCGGGACGGGGGCGGGAGCCGGAAGGGCGACGGGGACCGGGGCCTGGGCACCGACCGGGACCGGGGCGGCCACCGGAACGGGAGTGGTGATCGTGACCGGCGGTTTGGCCGGAAAGGGAGGACCGACAGGAGCCGGAGCCGGAGCCGGAACGGGGGCGGGGAGCGAGACCGGAACCGGGGCCGGGGCCGAGACCGGGGCAGGGGCCGGTGGTTGGGCCTGGGGCTGGACGCGCGACTGGGGCTGGAGCCGGGCCTCCGCCTCCGGCCGGACGCGCGCCCGGGCCTGGTCCTGCTCCCGCGCCTCGGGCAGGACGTGCGACCGGGCCTGCGCCTCGGGCCCGGCCTGGCCCTGCGCCTGGGCCCGGGGCTCCGCCTCCCCCTCGGTCTCGGCCTGGGGCTGCGCCTGCGCCGGTACGGGCACGGGAACGGGGACGGGAAGGGGCGCGGACACGGCGCTGGTCGCCGGTGCCGCGGCCGGGTGAGGAACCGATTCTTCAACGCGCGGCTCGGCCTGCCGGTGCCGACCGTAACCGCTGGGAGTCGTGTGCAGCGTGGTCATGCCCGGACCAACGCGCTCCGGCGGCCAAGGGTCACCGCCGAGCGGATTCGAGCGGCAGTTCGCCCGGTACCCGGCGGGGGTCGGCGCGCCGGTCCGGCCGCCGGGTACCCCGTACCGCACCACGGCGCGGCACGGGGGAGACGTCCGGCGACGTACGGCCTCAGGCCGCGCGGCGCATCTGCGGCACCCGGATCGGGCGCGAGCCCGGGCCGCCGACGTGCGAGAAGGGCTGCGTGCGCCAGTCGAGTCCCTGGGGGAGCGTCAGGAGCAGCGCGGTGTCCTGCTCCTGGACCTCCAGGGTGTCGTCGGCCGGACGCGCCTCGGAGGCCGCGAGACCCGTGCCCCGGCACACCGTGAGGACGAAGGGGTTCCACGGCGTGGGGCAGAGCGCGTGCTCCGGCAGCACGTCCTCGTCCGCGAGCAGCGCGAGGGGCTGCACGCACTCCGGGCAGACCACCCGGAACATCTCAAAGGTGTCGTACGCGTCGAGCTCGTCGGACGTGTCGACCGAATCAACAGGCTCCTGCATGGAGAATCTCCCCCTCGGGTGGGTCGGCCGGATCTGTGCGGCCTTCGACCACAGCAACCACTTCCCATACGGAACTCCGCATAACCGTGAGGCGGCATCCCGAGCCGGGCGCAAACCTGTGGCGTTCGTCACATGCCCGTCGCAGGTGCCCCGTGACGGCGCATAGCGCCCCATAGAGGCCGCCCCGGGCTGTGCTCCGGCCCCTCGGGAGCACTAGGGTCACCGCATGGAGGAGCTGGATCGTCAGATCGTGGAGTTGCTGGTCAAGGACGGGCGCATGAGCTACACCGACCTGGGCAAGGCCACCGGCCTGTCCACGTCGGCCGTGCATCAGCGCGTCCGCCGTCTGGAGCAGCGCGGTGTCATCCGCGGCTACGCCGCCGTCGTCGACCCGGAGGCCGTGGGCCTGCCGCTGACCGCCTTCATCTCGGTCAAACCCTTCGACCCCAGCGCCCCCGACGACACCCCCGACCGGCTCGCCGACATCCCCGAGATCGAGGCCTGCCACAGCGTCGCGGGCGACGAGAACTACATCCTCAAGGTCCGGGTCGCCACCCCGCTGGAGCTGGAGCACCTGCTCAGCCGCATCCGCTCCCAGGCCGGCGTGTCCAGCCGCACGACGGTCGTCCTGTCCACCCCGTACGAGGCCCGGCCCCCGCGCATCTGACCCGTCGGCGCCCGCCGGGGAGCCGTGGACGCCCGCCGGGGGACCTGCCGGACAAACCGGGTCCCCCCAGGTCCTAGCCTGGTGGCATGAGTGAGTCCACGTCTGCCGCGCCTCCCGGCGCACACCGCACCGTGCTGCTGCGCGGTGGAGAAGTCCACAGCCCCGCCGACCCCTTCGCCACCGCCATGGTGGTGGAGCGCGGGCACGTCGCCTGGGTGGGATCGGAGGGCGCGGCCGACGCCTTCGCGTCCGGCGTGGACGAGGTGGTCGACCTGGAGGGCGCGCTCGTCGCCCCGGCGTTCGTCGACGCGCACGTGCACACCACCGCCACCGGCTTCGCCCTCACCGGCCTCGACCTCTCCTCCGCCGCCTCGCTCGCCGAGGCGGCGGAGCGGATCCGGGCCCACGCCGCCGCCCGCCCCGAGGACCGCGTCCTCCTCGGCCACGGCTGGGACGCCTCCCGCTGGCCCGAGCGCCGCCCGCTCACCCGCGAGGAGCTCGACGGCCTCACCGGCGGCCGCCCGCTCTACCTGACGCGGATCGACGTCCACTCGGCCGTCGTCACCACCGCCATGCTCGACCTCGTGCCCGGCGTCCGGGACCTGGACGGCTTCCACGACGGCCTGCGGCCGCTCACCGGCGACGCCCACCACGCCGTCCGCGCCGCCGCCTTCGGCGCCGTGTCCGCGCGCCAGCGCACCGAGGCGCAGCGCGCCGCCCGCGCCCGGGCCGCCTCCCTCGGCATCGGCACCCTGCACGAGTGCGGCGGCCCGCGGATCTCCTCCGAGGAGGACTTCACCGGACTGCTCGACCTCGCGCGCGAGGAGGCCGGGCCCCGGGTCGTCGGCTACTGGGCCGACCTCGACGTGGAGCGGGCGCGGGACCTCGGCGCGCTCGGCGCCGCGGGCGACCTCTTCGCCGACGGCTCCCTCGGCTCCCACACGGCCTGCCTCCACGAGCCGTACGCCGACCACGCCGACACCGGCCACACCGGCGCCGCCCACCTGGACGCGACCACCGTCGCCCTCCACGTGGTCGCCTGCACCGAGGCGGGGCTCCAGGCCGGTTTCCACGCCATCGGGGACGCCGCCGTCACCGCGGTCGTCGAGGGCTTCAGGGCCGCCGCCGAGAAGCTGGGCCTCGCCCGGATCCGGGCCGCCCGGCACCGCGTCGAGCACGTCGAGATGCTCACCCCCGAGACGATCGCCGCCTTCGCCGAGCTGGGCCTCACCGCCTCCGTCCAGCCCGCCTTCGACGCGCTCTGGGGCGGCGAGGAGGGCATGTACGCCGACCGGCTCGGCGCCGACCGGGCCCGCACCCTCAACCCGTACGCGGCCCTGCTGCGCGCCGGCGTGCCGCTGGCCTTCGGCTCCGACGCCCCCGTCACCCCGCTCGACCCCTGGGGCACCGTCCGGGCCGCCGCCTTCCACCGCACCCCCGAGCACCGGATCTCCGCCCGCGCCGCCTTCACCGCCCACACCCGGGGCGGCTGGCGGGCCGTCGGCCGCGACGACGCCGGGACGCTCGTCCCCGGCGCCCCCGCCGACTACGCGGTCTGGCGCACCGAGGAGCTCGTCGTCCAGGCGCCCGACGACCGGGTCGCCCGCTGGTCCACCGACCCGCGCTCCGGCACGCCCGGCCTGCCCGACCTGTCGCCCGGCGCCGACCTGCCCGTCTGCCTGCGCACGGTGGTGCACGGACGGACGGTGTTCGTGCGGCCGGACGTGTGACGGAAGGGCCCGTCCCCCTCGGAACACCCCTTCGGACGCTCGTCCCCGACCTGCGGATCTTCCCCTCCGACCTGGCCTTTCGGGAAGAAACCGCAGGTCGTCCGGGTATTGACAGCGGCCCGCCGGGGGCGGGTAGGTTCTCCGCGTCCACCACAGGACGTCCGACCGGACCGCGCCCCGCGCGTCAGCCGAACGCCGCCCGCGCCTCGGCCGCGGGGGAAGGCGCCCGGCGGAAGGTGCGACCCGGGTGGGGCCCGGACGTTCAGTAGACAACGGCTCCCGATCGACCCGCAGCCGGCGGATCCCGGGCCGGACCGAAGGACGACGGGCCCCGCGCCGCACGTCACCCGTCCCACCCGACCCGCCGCGCCGGAGCATCCCGGGGACCTCGCTATGGTGGGGGCCTGTGTTTGTATCCGAAGGGGCAGCAGTGAACGACGGTGGCCAGAGGCGTTACGGCCCGCTCGGCAAGGCCTTGGTGATCATTCCGACCTACAACGAGGCGGACAACATCAAGCCGATCGTCGCGCGGGTGCGGGAAGCCGTACCCGACGCGCACGTGCTCGTCGCCGACGACAACAGCCCCGACGGCACGGGCAAGTTCGCGGACGAGATCGCCGCCGACGACGACCACGTGCACGTCCTGCACCGCAAGGGCAAGGAGGGGCTCGGCGCCGCCTACCTCGCCGGCTTCCGGTGGGGCATCGAGCACGGCTACGGCGTCCTCGTCGAGATGGACGCCGACGGCTCCCACCAGCCCGAGGAGCTCCCGCGGCTGCTCACCGCCCTCAAGGGCGCGGACCTGGTGCTCGGCTCCCGCTGGGTGCCGGGCGGCCGGATCGTGAACTGGCCGAAGTCCCGCGAGTTCATCTCCCGGGGCGGCAGCCTCTACTCGCGCGTGATGCTCGACGTGCCGATCCGCGACGTCACCGGCGGCTACCGGGCCTTCCGCAAGGAGACCCTGGAGGGCCTGGGCCTGGAGGACGTGGCTTCGGCCGGGTACTGCTTCCAGGTCGACCTGGCCCGCCGCGCGGTCGCCGCGGGCTACCACGTCGTCGAGGTCCCGATCACGTTCGTCGAGCGGGAGGTCGGCGACTCGAAGATGAGCCGCGACATCCTCGTCGAGGCGCTGTGGCGGGTCACCGGCTGGGGCCTGACGGCGCGCGCGGAGAAGGTCGGCAAGCGGCTCGGCCGCAAGTCCTCCTGACCCGTTCCCCGTCCGTACGGGGCTTACGGGGCCGTCGGGCGAGCGGCGGGCACCGGGCCGCGATCCGTACGCGCCGGCGCGCGGGCCCCGCGCGCCGCTCCCCGGCCCGTACCCGCCGACCCGGGATCCGTACGCACTGATCTTCCCTTTACGCCGTTCCGGCGGGGCTCCAGGCACACTGGGGACCATGACGACCGGCGCACCGCCCTCTCCCGCCCCCAAGAAGCGCTCCCGCGCGCGTACGTTCCTTCCGCTCGGCCTCGCCGCCTGGCTGGTCCTGGAGATCTGGCTGCTCACGGTGGTGGCGGACGCGGCCGGCGGACCGACCGTCCTCGTCCTGCTCGTCGGCGGTGCCCTGCTCGGCACCTTCGTCGTCAAGCGGGCGGGCCGGCGCGCCTTCCGGAACCTCACCTCGACCTTCCAGCAGGCCCAGGAGGCCGCGCGGACCGGCGGGGTGCCCGTCGCGCCGGAGCGGACCGGCGCGGAGGACCGCAACGGCTTCCTGATGCTGGGCGGCCTGCTCCTGATCCTCCCCGGCCTGATCTCCGACGCGGCCGGCCTGCTCCTGCTGATCCCCCCGGTCCGCTCGTTCCTCGGGCGGCGCGCGGAGCGGGCGGTCGAGCGCCGGATGGCCACCGCGTCCCCCGGCGGCCTCCAGGACGCCTTCCAGCAGGCCCGCATCCACCGTCCGGACGGGAAGGTGGTCCAGGGCGAGGTCGTCCGCGAGGACGCCCCCCGGAGCCCGTACCGGGCCGACGGAACCCGCCCGCCCCTGACCCCCTGATCTGATCCCTTGGTTCCGGCGCCGTCCGGAGCGGCGCACGCGGAAACGCCGCGGGGCCCGGTACACGCCTTCGTGTACCGGGCCCCGCGGCGTTGATCGTCCGGCGGTCCGCTAGGCGGACTTGCGGCTGTCGCGCGGATGCACGGCGATGTTCATGGCGCCGGAGCGCAGGACGGCCAGCCTCTCGGCGAGGACCTCCTCCAGCTCCTCGCGGGTGCGCCGCTCCATGAGCATGTCCCAGTGCGTACGCGCAGGCTTGCCCTTCTTCTCCTCGGGACCGTCCCCGTCCACCAGGAGTGCCTGGCTTCCGCAGACCTTGCACTCCCACTCCGGCGGAATCTCCGCCTCTACGGAGAAGGGCATCTCGAAGCGATGTCCCTTCTCACATGCGTACTCCACCGCCTGGCGCGGGGCCAGATCGATGCCGCGGTCGGTCTCGTAGCTCGTCACCACGAGGCGCGTGCCGCGAAGAGCTCGCTCACTCATGAATCGTGCCTCCCGGGCTTGTCGCCCACAGGACAGATGTCGCTGTCGTCGTTATCCGGTCAACGTCCGGTCGGCGGTAAAGATTCCCGTGCCGGGACATGCGTCGCCCGTCGTGCCGCCCCTTGTTGTACCCACCAGTGCCCGTTTTGTCACATCTGACGGCAGGTGTGACGTGGTGTCTTCACCAAAGCAGCACGCAGTAACGGTCCGCCTGGCAGGCCAAACGCGTACACTACCGCCCTTTCACCGCCACGTCTAAATACGCCCCGGCACCGGATTTCCCGCGGCCTCGACCGCGCGTCGCACCGGCACCCGGGCGAGCAGGACGAAGCCGGCGATGAAGAAGATCAACAGGGAGATGATGGCATCCCGATAGCTTCCGGTCAGCTGATACGCGATACCGAACACGAGCGGACCCAGCCAGCTGAGCCCCCGGTCGCTCATCTCGTACGCCGAGAAGTACTCCGCCTCCTTGCCGCGCGGCACCAGGTGCGAGAACAGCGAGCGCGACAGGGCCTGGCTGCCGCCCAGGACCAGACCGATCGCGGCCGCCAGGAAGTAGAAGAACACGGGCGCGCCGGCCGGCAGGGCGTAGGCCGCCCCCAGGATCAGGGTCCAGACCGCGAGCGAGCCCAGGATCGTCCGCTTGGCCCCGTACGACCGGGCGAGTCGCCCCATGCCGAGGGCCCCCGCCACCGCGAGCACCTGGACGAGCAGGACCGCCATGATGAGCGTCGTCTGGTCCAGGCCCAGCTCCTCCGAGCCGTACAGCGAGGCCTGCGAGATCACCGTCTGCACGCCGTCGTTGTAGACCAGGTAGGCGAGCAGGAAGGAGAGCGTCAGCGGGTGCCGGCGCATGTCCTTCAGGGTCGCCCGCAGCTGGCGCCAGCCGCTGCCGACCGCGCCCTCGCCGGCCCGCTGCCCCTCCCGGGGGATCCGCCGGTCGCGCAGCCGCCGCAGCGGCACCAGGGTGAACGCGCCCCACCACACGCCGGCCGAGGCCAGGCAGATCCGGACCGCCTCCCCCTCGGTGAGCCCGAAGGAGTCGTGGCCCGAGTAGAGGACCAGGTTCAGGACGAGGACCAGCGCCCCGGACGTGTAGCCGAAGGCCCAGCCCCGCGAGGAGACCGCGTCCCGCTCGTCCGGCTCCGAGATCTGCGGCAGATAGGCGTTGTAGAGCGCCATCGAGACCGAGAGCGAGGCGTTCGCCACGATCAGCAGGAAGGCGCCCAGGAGATAGCGGTCGCCGTCCAGGAAGAACATCCCGGCCGTGGCCGTCGCCCCCAGGTAAGCGGTCGCCGCCAGCAGCGGCTTCTTCCGGCCCGTGCGGTCGGCCGCCGCGCCCGCCAGCGGCATCGCGAGCACCGCGACCACGAGCGAAGCCGACACGGCGTACGCGAAGAGGGAGCCCGCCCGCACGGGGATGCCCAGCGGATGGACGAACCCCTCCGGGTCGGCCGCCGCCCGCGCCACCGAGGTCAGGTACGGGCCCAGGAAGACGGTGAGCACGCTCGTCGAGTACACCGAGCAGGCGAAGTCGTAGAAGTACCAGCCCCGCTGCTCGCGCCGCCGTTCGGCGGGGCCGGCGGCGTACTCCTCCGGCTCGGTGGTGTCAGCGGTCACGGCCGCGCCCCCTCGTTCGTCCCCGTGGGCCCGTGCCCCTTGCGGTCCGTCCCCGGGCCGCCCGGGCGCGCGCTCAGTGCCACGCGCCCCGCTCGGTCAGCACCGAGCGCAGCGTCTCCAGGTGATCGGTCATGATGCCATCGACCCCCAGGTCGAGGAGAGAGGTCATGCGGGCCGGATCGTTCACGGTCCACACGTGGACCTGGAGCCCGCGCGCGTGCGCCTCCCGGACGAACCGCCGGTCGACCACCGGGATCCCGCCCTGGCGCTCCGGGACCTGCGCGGCCACCGCGCCGGCCCGCAGCGCCGCCGGGATGCCGAGGGAGCGCAGCCGCAGTCCGACCACCCCGCGCACCCCGTACGAGGTGGCGAGGCGCGGACCGGCCAGGCGCTGCGCCCGGGCCAGCCGGGCCTCGGTGAAGGAGCTCACGCAGACCCGGTCCCAGGCGTCCGTCCGGCGGATCAGGTCGATCAGCGGCACCAGGGCCGACTCCACCTTGAGGTCCACGTTCCAGCGGGCCTCCGGGAACTCCTCCAGGAGGTCGGCGAAGAGCGGCAGCGGCTCCCGGCCCGCCACCCGGGCCTCGCGCACCGCCTCCCACGGCAGGTCGCGGATCCGCCCCGAGGCGTCCGTCACCCGGTCCAGGGTCGCGTCGTGGAAGGCGACGAGCGCTCCGTCGGACGTCGTGTGGACGTCGGTCTCGAAGTAGCGGTAGCCCGCCGCGGCGGCCCGGCGGAAGGCGGCCGCGGTGTTCTCCAGGCCGTTCGCCGTGCCGCCGCGATGGGCGAACGCGAGGGGAGCGGGGTGGTCGAGATAGGGGTGGCGTACACGGGTCACCGCCGCAGTATGGCCTGTTCCGGTGTCCCGGGGGCGACCGCCGGGGGACGGGCGGCCGTCGCGGGGCCGGCGTCCTCCGCCGGAGCGGGGTCCCCGGCCGGGGTGGCGCCCTGCGCAGGGGTGGCGTCCCGCATCGGAGCGGAGTCCCGCGCCGGGACGGGGTCCTGTGCCGGGACGGGGTCCTGTGCCGGGACGGGGTCCTGTGCCGGGACGGAGTCCTGCGCCGGGGCGGCGCCGGAAGAGGCCACCGTGAGGCCGCCCTCCCGCTCCGGGACCGCGAACCGGCGCAGGAAGAACTGGGCCAGCGGACCGATCGAGAGCGCGTAGAGCACCGTGCCGATCCCCACCGAGCCGCCGAGCAGGAAGCCGGTCGCCACCACGGCCACTTCGAGGGCCGTCCGCACCAGGCGGATGGAGCGGCCGGTGAGCCGGTGCAGACCGGTCATCAGGCCGTCGCGCGGGCCGGGGCCGAACCGCGCCGCGATGTACAGACCGGTCGCGACCCCGTTGAGGACGATCCCAAGGACCAGCAGCGGCACCCGCACGACCAGGCCGTCGGACTCCGGGACCAGGGCCAGGGTGCCGTCCATCGCCAGGCCGATCACGAAGACGTTGGACACCGTGCCCAGTCCGGGCCGCTGCCGGATCGGGATCCACAGCAGCAGCACCACCGCCCCCACCACGATCGACACCACGCCGATCGTCAGCCCGGTCTTCTCCGCGAGGCCCTGGTGGAGGACGCCCCAGGGCTCCAGGCCGAGCGAGCCGCGCACGAGCAGTGCCGAGCTGACGCCGTACAGCGTCAGTCCCGCGTACAGCTGGACCAGACGACGGGTGAGGTGCCGGCCGCGGAGGCCGGAGGCGATGGACAAGGTGCTGCCCCCCAGGGTGGTGGTAGTGGACTGACTCGTGCCACTCTGTGGCAGGGGATCGAAGGCCAACCATGGCCAATTCGAGGAAGGTGGACTGATTTCCATGGCTCAGTGGACTTCGGCGGTGGGACCGGCACAGCTCGCCCGGCAGCTCCAGGCGCAGCAGCCCCGGCCCGCCGGGCCCGGCGCCCGCAAGCCGCCCGCCTACCGCGCCCTCGCCGACGGCATCCGGCTGCTCGTCCTGGAGGGCCGCGTCCCGGTCGCCGCCCGCCTGCCCGCCGAGCGGGAGCTCGCCCTCGCGCTCGCCGTCAGCCGGACGACGGTGGCCGCCGCCTACGAGGCGCTGCGCACCGAGGGCTTCCTGGAGTCGCGGCGCGGCGCCGGCAGCTGGACCGCCGTCCCCGCCGGGAACCCGCTGCCCGCGCGCGGCCTCGAACCGCTGCCGCCCGAGGCCCTCGGCTCGATGATCGACCTGGGCTGCGCGGCCCTGCCCGCCCCCGAGCCCTGGCTGTCCCGGGGCTTCCAGGGCGCCCTGGAGGAGCTGCCGCCCTACGCCCACACGCACGGGGACTACCCGGCCGGCCTTCCCGCGCTGCGGCAGATGCTCGCCGACCGGTACACCGCCCGGGGCATCCCCACCATGCCCGAGCAGATCATGGTCACGACCGGTGCCATGGGCGCCATGGACGCGATCTGCCACCTCTTCGCCGGGCGCGGCGAGCGCATCGCCGTCGAGTCCCCCTCGTACGCCAACATCCTCCAGCTGATGCGCGAGGCCGGGGCCCGGCTCGTGCCCGTCGCCATGTCCGAGGGACTCGGCAGCTGGGACCTGGGCCGCTGGCGCCAGGTGCTGCGGGACGCGGCGCCCCGCCTCGCGTACGTCGTCGCCGACTTCCACAACCCGACCGGCGCGCTCGCGGACGAGGACCAGCGGCGGCAGCTGGTGGAGGCGGCCCGCTCGGCCGGCACGGTGCTCGTCGTCGACGAGACCATGGCCGAGCTGCACCTCGACGACGACCTGGAGATGCCCCGGCCGGTCTGCGCCTTCGACCCGGCCGGCTCCACCGTCCTGACGGTCGGCTCGGCCAGCAAGGCCTTCTGGGCGGGGATGCGCATCGGCTGGGTCCGGGCCGCGCCCGACGTCATCCGCTCCCTGGTGGCCGCCCGCGCCTACGCGGACCTCGGCACCCCCGTCCTGGAACAGCTCGGCGTGAACTGGCTGATGCGGACGGGCGGCTGGGAGGAGGCCGTGGGGCTGCGGCGCGAGCAGGCCAGGGAGAACCGGGACGCGCTCGTGGCGGCGGTCCGCAGGGAGCTCCCGGAGTGGGAGTTCACGGTCCCGCGCGGCGGCCTGACCCTCTGGGTGCGCACCGGCGGCCTCTCCGGCTCCCGGCTCGCCGAGGTGGGGGAGCGGGTCGGCGTCCGGGTGCCGTCGGGGCCGCGCTTCGGCGTCGACGGCGCCTTCGAGGGCTTCGTCCGGCTGCCCTTCACGGTCGGCGGCCCGGTCGCGGACGAGGCGGCCGCCCGGCTCGCCGCCGCGGCCCGCCTGGTCGAGTCGGGGGCGGGCGGCGGGGCGGAGTCGCCCCGGTCGTTCGTGGCGTAGTCCCTCCGGGGGCGTGCCGGTGCCTTTCGGGGCACGGCGGAGGGGCGGGTACGGACCGTGGTGTCCGTACCCGCCCCTCCGCCGTGCCCGGCGCTCAGCCCTCGGCGGGGACCGGGGCGTGGAGCGGGCCCGGACCCGCCGCCGGGGCCGGTTCGGGGGCGGTGACGGGGATCTTCTCGATCACCACCGTGGGAACGGGGGCGGGAGCGGGTGCGGGCGGGGCCGTGGGCGCCGCGGGCACGGCCGGGTTCCGCTCCGGGAGGAGGTCCAGGACCGCCTGGCGGTGCGCGTCGCTCGTCGCGTCGTCGTACGGGTCGGGCGTCGCCGGCACCTGGAGCCGCAGCACCGGACCGGTGCCCAGGCGCGCGTAGCCCCGGCCCGCGGGAACGTCGGGCGTCGGCGTGGTGTGCGGCGGGACGCCGAGGACGGCCTCGATCTGGCCCGGCGAGGCGGGGCCGAGGACGACCCGGGCCCCGGTGTGGCTCCGTACCGCCTCGCTCAGCATGTCCACGTGGTCGAACTGCTCGGCCACCACCACCGTCACCTGCGCCGCCCGCCCGTGCCGCAGCGGCACCCGGAGCAGCTCCTGCGGGTCGGGGCGGCCGTCGGCGGCGGCCAGGTGGCCGAGGACGCCCGGCCGGTCGAGCAGGATCCACAGCGGACGCCGGGTGTCCTCGGGTGCGGGCAGGCCCGCCTGCCGGGCCTGGTTCGTGGCGATCAGCCGCCGCTCGGTCTCGTGCGCCGCCCACTCCAGGCTCGTCAGGGCGCCGGAGGGCCCGCACTCGACGGCGAGGACCCCGGCCCGGCCGGCCAGGCACGCGTACTCGCCGGTGCCGCCGCCCTCGACGATCAGGACGTCGCCGTGGGGGAGCGCCTGGAGCGCGATCGAGCGCAGCAGGGAGGTGGTGCCGCTGCCCGGCCGGCCCACGGCCAGCAGGTGCGGCTCGGTGGAGCGGGGACCGGTGCGCCAGACCACGGCCGGGGCGTCCTCCGTGCCGTCCGCCGAGACCACCGGCACGGTCCGCTGCACGGCGTCGGCGTCGGTGAAGCCGAGGACGGTCTCGCCCGGCACGGTCACGAAGCGCTGGGCGGCGACGGCGGTGGACAGCGCGGGCAGCACGCTCAGGACGAGCCGGTTGTCCTCCTCGTCCCAGTCGAAGCGGTACTCGCGCCCGCGCCCCGACTTGGCGTGCAGCAACTGCTCGACGCGGGCGCGCGCGGCCGGCTCGCCGTCGGCGAAGTACGGGGGGTACGCGATCCGCAGCCGGGTGAGACGCCCGTCCTCGTCGAAGGCGTACTCCCCGAAGGGTCCGCTCCAGTCGCCCCCGTGGGAGAAGAGCGGGGAGGGATCCTCGGGGACGGAGAAGTACGGCACGAGCGCCTCGTACAGGCCCTTGAGGCGGGCGGTCTCCGCCTCGTCGGGACCGGTCTTGACGACCGGACGCTCGCGCCCCTTCCACGCGGCGGCGCCCATGAGCCCGACGAGCGCGAGGAGCGGCCCGTACGGCAGGAGGGCGACGACCAGGACGCAGGCCGCGACCAGGAACAGCGTGGGACCACGCCGCTCCTTGGGGGTCGCGGCCCACTTGGCGCGCGCGGACGCGGCCAGCTTCCGCAGACCGCGGGAGACCGTGATCAGCGGATGGAGCACATCGGTGGCGCTGTCGGCGGCCGTGCGCGCGATCTCTCGACTGCGGGCGATCTGCGCGCTGCCGCTGCTCAGAATGCGGGGGAGTGGTCGCCGGGCCACGTCGTACTCCTGAAGTGGTGGAAGGGGCTGAGGGGCGTCAGAACTTGATCCCGCCCAGGAGACCGGCGAGGCTCTGGCCGCCCGCCGTGATGCTCGGGGCGATGGCCGTGCCCGCGAGGTAGAAGCCGAACAGCGAGCAGACGAGGGCGTGGGAGGCCTTGAGTCCGTCCTTCTTGAAGAACAGGAAGCAGATGATGCCGAGCAGGACCACGCCTGAGATGGACAGGATCATTGGTTGTTCTCCTGGTTGAGGGGACAGTCACCATGAGTTCTTCCAGGTTCACCGCAAGTATCTATGTGACTAAAGGTGCATTGGAGTGAAAAACGGGTGATTTCACTTGACCGGCGGACGGCGGACGCACGGCCGGGTGGCGAAACGCCCGGGGTGCGCTAAAGGGGGATCGGAGAAGAACGGGACGCCGTGATCTTTGCCTCGGTCGCACAGGGTCATGTCCCCGAACGGGCAGTACCCTGTCGATTCACCCGTACGGCCGCGCTCGCCGTGCACGGCCCGACACCACAGGAGAGAGGCGGTCCACCCGATGAGCGAGACTCCCGACCCCGAGGTCATCGAGCTGGCGTCGAAGGTCTTCGGCCTCGCGCGCACGGGGGACGCCGAAGCCCTCGCCGCCTACGTCGACGCGGGCGTCCCCGCGAACCTCACCAACGACCGGGGCGACTCGCTCGTCATGCTCGCCGCCTACCACGGCCACGCCGCCGCGGTCTCCGCCCTCCTGGAGCGGGGCGCCGACGCCGACCGCGCCAACGACCGCGGCCAGACCCCGCTCGCCGGCGCCGTCTTCAAGGGCCAGGAGGACGTGATCCGCGCGCTCCTGGCCGGCGGCGCGAATCCGGAGTCGGGGACTCCGTCCGCCGTCGACACCGCCCGGATGTTCGGCAGGGCCGAACTCCTGGAACTCTTCGGGACCCGGTGAACGGACGCTGAACCCCAGGTGAGGCGGCGTCGTAAATGTGGTCGCGGTGGCGAAATGGGTGGGTCATCATGACGTCGGACCCGGCGAAACGGGCCACCGACGAGAGGCAGAGGAAGATGGTCACTGGCAAGCGCAGGACGACGAGCGGCCCGACATGTCGCCGCACGGCCTAGGCGTACACCGATGTACCGCCTGACCCGGTTCATCCCGGTCATCCCGGCATCCCCCGGTCGTGTCGACAGCTTGATGTGAGGCGTCTCCCCATGTTCGATCCAGTCATAGCGCCGAGCGGCACCCTGCTCGGCCTGCTGCAGCGGGGCCGCGGCGACGGCACCCTGCACGCCCTCGCCGCGCCGCGCGCCGAGGCCCTCGCGGCCCTCGCCCACTGCGTTCTCGACGACCCCCGCCACGACTGGCAGGTCGAGAACCGCTCCCTCTACTACGCCCGTCTCTACCTGGACCTCCACGGAGGTCTGGAGGAGATCGAGGCGCACCTCTTCGGCGCCGAGGACCACCTCGACACCGAGGAGTCCCGCACCGGGCTCGCGCTCGCCGTCCTCGGCCACCTCGCCTCCTACGGACGCCAGGACGCCCTGCTGCTGCTCCGGCGCTACGCCGCGACCGGCACCAACTGGGCCTGGGCCCTGGACGAGCTGGCCCTCCGCGACGACGACGCCGGACTCCGCGCGCTCGCCCCGCCCGTACTGGCCCGCTTCGCGGCCGACGCGGAGGGCGACGCCGAGCTGGCCCGCACCGTGCGCGACGCCTTCGAGCCCCGGCCCTGGCGGCTGTGGGCCGAGGACCGGCGCGACACCGTGGGCCCCCGCGTCAGGGCCGCCATGGAGCAGGGCTCCTTCGACCGCTGGCAGCGCCAGATGCGCCCCACCGGGCCCCGCCCCGGCTGGAGCGTGCGCGCCGTCCTCGACTGGGCGCAGGAGGGGTACGAGCGCGGTGCCGTCCTCTACGGCCCCGCCGCCCGCTGCCTCACCGCCGTCGCCGGACCCGAGGACCGGCCCGAGCTCCTCGCCGCCGCCCGCGACGGCGCGGAGGGGGCCCGGGGCGCCGCCCTCCACCACCTCGCCGAGTCGGGGGACCCCGCCGTCCTCGACCTCGTCGAGCACGCCGCCGACGGCGCCTCCCGCGCGGTCGCCGAGGCCGCCGTCGCCGCCTACCGCCGCATGTGCGGCGAGGACGCGGTCGCCCGCGCCCGCGCGTGGGTCCGGCGCACCGACGAGCTCGGCGCCGCCGCCGCCGAGGTACTGGCCTGCCGCGGCGGCGCCGAGGACTCCCCCTCCGTCCTCGGCGCGCTGCGCGAGACCGTACGCTCCCAGGGCCCCGACGCCCCCGAACTCGCCTGCCTCGTCGACGGGGCGGGGCGCCTCGGCATCGCCTGCGCGGCGCCCGTGCTGCGCCATGTCTACCGGGAGACGGCCTCCTCCCAGCTGCGCGGCCGCACGGCCCGCGCCCTCGCGGCCACCGATCCCACCTTCGCGACCGGCTTCGCCGTCGAGTGCCTCTGGGACTGCGAGGAGACCACCCGCGAGGTCGCGGCCCAGCACGCCGAGACCGGCGACATCCGCGTCGCCGAACGCCTCCGCCGCCTCGCCGCCGACCCGGCCGAGGAGGTCGAGGTCCAGCTGGCGGTGCGCAACCGGATAGGGCCGGACCTGCAGGTCTGAGGGCTCGGGGGCACCTGCGGGCGCCCGGGGCCCCGGCCGGGCGGGGCCTCCACAGCGGGGCCCGCCGCCCGGGGCCCTCGCGCCCCCGGCAGGGGTCCCGCGGGGAAACGCTCACGGGACGTTCTCCCCCCGTCCAGATCGACTTCGGCGGGGACACGCCGGGTGCGACGACAACACCCGTATGCGTGTCGTCATCGTCACCGAATCCTTCCCTCCCGACGTCAACGGTGTGGCGCACTGCGCCCTGCAGACCGCGCGCCACCTCGTCCGGCGGGGCCACGTCCCGCTCGTCATCGCCCCCGCCGTCGCCGACCCGGCGGCGGACGCCGACGCCCCCTGCGCCGTCGTCCGGGTGCCCTCCCTGCCCCTGCCCGGCTATCCGCAGGTACGGGTCGCCCTGCCCAGCCGCCGGGTCGCCGCGGCCATCGCCGCGCACCGCGCCGACCTCGTCCACCTCGCCGGACCGTTCGTCCTCGGAGCGCGCGGGATGACGGCCGCCGCCCGGCTCGGCATCCCCGCCGTCGCCGTCTACCAGACGGACCTCGCCGGATACGCGCGCACGTACGTGGGAACCGGCGAGGGCGCGGCCTGGCGCCGCCTGCGCGCCGTGCACGGTGCCGCCGACCGCACCCTCGCCCCGTCCACCGCCGCCCTGCGCGACCTGGAGGCCCACGGCGTCGGCCGCGTCCGGCTCTGGGGCCGCGGGGTCGACACCCTCCGCTTCCGTCCCGGACTGCGCGACGCCGCCCTGCGCCGCGCCCTCGCCCCGGACGGCGAACTCCTCGTCGGCTACGTGGGCCGCCTCGCCCCCGAGAAGCGCGTCGACCTGCTCGCCGGGGTCTGCGGGCTCCCCGGCGTACGGGTCGTGGTCGTCGGGGACGGCCCGAGCGGGCCCGCGCTGCGCACCGCCCTGCCGGGCGCCCGGTTCCTGGGCCGCCGCACCGGCGCCGACCTCGCCCGGATCTTCGCCTCGCTCGACGTCTTCGCCCACACCGGACCGTACGAGACCTTCTGCCAGACCGTCCAGGAGGCCATGGCCAGCGGGGTGCCGGTGGTCGCCCCGGCCGTCGGCGGGCCCCTGGACCTGGTCGGCCACGGCCTCACCGGCCTCCTCGTGCCCCCGGGCGACCCGGACGCCCTGCGCGACGCCGTCGCCGCGCTCGCCGCCGCCCCGGACCTGCGCGCCGCCCAGGGCCGGGCCGGCCGGGCCGCCGTCGGGGACCGCACCTGGGAGGCCCTGGGCGACGAACTGATCGGCCACTATCGGGAGGTCCTGCGCGAGCGGACGGCGGTGGCGGCGTGAACGGCACCCGCACGACGGCCACGGCGACGACCACGGCCACGCGTACGCGTACGGACGCCCGGGTCGGCCGCGACGGGCTCCGGATCGTGCGGCTCGCCAACTTCGTGACCCCCACCTCCGGCGGCCTCCGCACCGCCCTCGACCGGCTCGGCCGCGGCTACCTGGCGGCCGGGCACGAACCGGTCCTCGTCGTCCCCGGCGAGGCCGCGAGCGACCGCCGCACCGCGCAGGGCCGGATCGTCACCCTCCCCGGCCCCGTGCTGCCCGGCACCGGCGGCTACCGGGTCCTCGCCGACCGGCGCCGGGTCGCCCGCCTCCTCGACGAGCTCGCCCCCGACCGGATCGAGGTCTCGGACCGCACGACCCTGCGGTGGACGGGCGAGTGGGCGCGACGCGCCCGCGTGCCGTCGGTCATGGTCTCCCACGAGACCGCCGACGGGGTCCTGCGCACCTGGGGCGTGCCGCCCGCCCTCGCGGCCCGCGCGGCCGACCGGCTCAACCGCCGCACCGCCTGGGCGTTCGCCCGGATCGTCTGCACGACGGAGTGGGCGGAGCGCGAGTTCGTACGGGTCGGGGCCCGCAACGTCGTACGGGCCCCGCTCGGCGTCGACCTGGACCACTGCCGGCCCGGCCGCCGCGACGCCGCGACGCGGGCCCGGTACGCGGACGGGCAGCGGGTGCTGCTCCTGCTGTGCTCGCGCCTCTCCGTCGAGAAGCGGCCCGGCACGGCCCTGGACGCCCTGGAGGAGCTGCGCGGCGCGGGGATCGCGGCGGCGCTCGTGGTCGCGGGCGACGGGCCGCTGCGGGCCGGCCTGGAGCGGCGGGCGCGCGAGCGGCGCCTCCCGGTGCGGTTCGTCGGGCACCTCGCCGACCGGGAGGACCTGGCCGACCTCCAGGCGGCGGCCGACGTCTGCCTGGCGCCGGGGCCCGCCGAGACGTTCGGCCTCTCCGCCCTCGAAGCCCTCGCCTGCGGCACTCCGGTCGTGGTCAGCGCCTCCTCGGCCCTCCCGGAGGTCGTCGGCACGGCCGGGGTGGCCGCCGACACCCCGGCGGCCTTCGCCTCCGGCGTCCAGGGCCTCCTCGCCGTCCCGGAGACCGTCCGCCGCCGGGCCGCACGCGCGCGTGCGGAGGGCTTCGCCTGGGACCGCTCCGTCACCGCCTTCCTCCGCGCCCACGACGCCCTCCCCGCCCCGGGGGCGCCCGGCCGGTGAACCGGGGGCGCCACGCGCGCGAGGACGGGGCGACGGCGTAGAGCACGACACGACACGACATCCGGTGAGGGGGCGCCACGCGCGCGAAGACGGGGCCGCCCCGTTCACCGCACCGGCACGAACCGCACCGCCGTCCCCGGCACCGCCTGGGCCGCCGCGCCCAGGTCGGCCTCCCGGACGACCCCGACGACCGGATAGCCCCCGGTCGTCGGATGGTCCGCGAGGAAGACCACCGGGCGCCCGTCCGGCGGCACCTGGACCGCGCCGAGCACCATGCCCTCGCTCGCCAGCTCCCCCGTCACGGACCGCTCCAGGGCCGGCCCTTCGAGCCGCAGCCCGATCCGGTTGCTCGCCGGGGACACCCGGTACGCGCGCGTGGCGAGGGTGCGCAGGGCGCCGGGGGTGAACCAGTCGTCGCGGGGCCCGAGCCGCACCCGCAGGACGAGCGCGTCCGGCGGCCCCGGCCAGGGAGGCGCGTCGACCGGCGTCCTTACCGTCCCGTCCGCGCCCAGCGGCAGGACCGTCCCCCGCGCCAGGGGCGCCGGGCCGAGGCCGGACAGCAGGTCGGTGGAGCGGCTGCCGAGCACCGGCTCGACCTCGATCCCGCCGCCGAACGCCACGTACGCCCGCAGCCCCCGCGCCGCCGTGCCGACCTCGACCACCGATCCGGCCGCCACCCGGACCGCCGTGCCCCAGGCCGCCGGGCGCCCGTCCACCCGGACCGGGCAGGGCGCGCCGCCCACCGCCACGGTCACCGCGCACCGGGGCCGCACCGCACACCCGTCGACGGTGGTCTCCAGGACCGCCGCCCCCTCCGCGTTGCCCACGAGCCGGTTGACGAGCCGCGCGGCCGCCGGGTCGAGCGCGCCCGAACGGACCACGCCCAGGTGCGCGTACCCCGGGCGTCCCAGGTCCTGTACGGTGGTCAGCGCCCCCGGCCGGACCACGTCGACGGCCCTGCCCGTCATCGCCCGCCTCCCGGGCCGGGGCCCTCCGCCGTGAACCGGACCCGGGTGCCGGGGGAGAGCAGCGCCGCCGGGTCCCGTCCGGTGTCCCAGAGGGCCGCGTCCGTGGTGCCGATCAGCTGCCAGCCGCCGGGGGAGGAGCGCGGATAGACGCCCGTGTACGGCCCGGCCAGGGCGACCGAGCCGGCCGGGACGGCGGTGCGCGGGGTGGCCCGCCGGGGGACCTCGTACCGCTCGCCGAGCCCCGTCAGATAGCCGAAGCCCGGCGCGAACCCGCAGAAGGCGACCCGGAAGTCGGCCGCCGTGTGGATCCGCACCGCCTCCTCGACGGACACGCCCCAGCACGCGGCGACCTCCGCCAGATCGGGCCCGTCGTAGCGGACCGGCACCTCCACGACCCGCTCCACGCGCGCGGAGAGCGGCCCCACCTCCCACTCCGGGAGCTCGGCCGCGAGCCGGTCCGGGTTCGTCACCCCGTCGAGCAGCACGGTCCGCGCCGCCGGCACGACCTCCCGTACGCCGGTGAGGGCGCCGGCCGCCCGCCGGCGCAGCACCTCGGCGTGGAACGCCTCCGTTTCGGCGCCGCCGTCCAGCTCCACGAGCAGCGCCCGCTCGCCCACGCGCAGCACGCGCACGCGTGGGTCCGGGGAACGCCTCCCGCTCATGCGAAGGCCTCCACCCGCACCCCGGAGGATTCGAGGCCCTCCCGGACCCGCCGGGCGAGCTCCACCGCGCCCGGGGTGTCCCCGTGCAGACAGAGCGACCGGGCCCGGACGGCCACGGGGGTCCCGTCGTGCGCGGTGACCGTCCCGAGCCGGGCCAGGGCCAGCGACCGCTCCACGACCTCGGCGGGATCGGTGACGACCGCCCCCTCCCGCCCGCGCGGCAGCAGGGAGCCGTCCGCCCGGTAGGCCCGGTCGCCGAAGGCCTCGGCGACGACCGGGAGCCCGGCCGCCGCGGCGGCCTCGTGCAGCCGGGACCCGGGCAGCCCCAGGACCGGCAGCGTCCGGTCCGCGAGCAGTACGCCCTCGACGACCGCCGCCGCCTGTTCCGCGTCCCCGACCACCCGGTTGTAGAGCGCGCCGTGCGGCTTCACGTACGCGACCCGGGAGCCCGCCGCCCGGGCGAAGACCTCCAGGGCGCCGATCTGGTACGCCACCTCGGCGGCCAGCTCCGCCGCCGGGACGTCCATCGACCGCCGCCCGAAGCCGGCCAGGTCCCGGTAGGACACCTGGGCCCCGATCCGCACCCCGCGCGCGGCGGCCAGCTCGCACACCCGCCGCATGGTGGCCGCGTCCCCGGCGTGGAAGCCGCAGGCCACGTTGGCGCTGGTGACCACGGACAGGAGTTCCTCGTCGTCGGTCAGGGTCCAGCGGCCGAAGCCCTCGCCGAGATCGGCGTTGAGGTCGATCGACACCCGGTTCGTGCTCATCTGTGCCTCGCGGGACGGGGCGTGCCCACGCGGGCACGGCGGGACCATGGGACGCTTTCAACGTAGAGGATCGTTGAACGATCCGACAAGAAGTCTGTCGCTCCGCCCCCTCCGTGCGATTGACTGCCGTGCGGTCGGTTCCGGTGCGGTCGGCTTTCCGTGCGGTCGGCTTTCCGTGCGGTCGGCTTTCCGTGCGGTTGGCTTTCTTCGTGGTCGGCTTCCTTCGTGGTCGGACCGGCGAAGAGCGGAGAGGGAGGGAGCGCCGTGGCGGAACGGGCGGAGGACAGGGCCGGGGACCTGGCGGACGACCGCGCGCTGCTCGGCCGCACGAGCACCGCGGAGCGAGTCGCGGACATCCTGCGCACCCGCGTCGCCGAGGGCTGGTTCCCGCCCGGCACCCGGCTCTCCGAGGACGCCATCGGCGGCGCCCTCGGCGTGTCCCGCAACACCCTGCGGGAGGCCTTCCGCCTCCTCACCCACGAGCGCCTCCTCGTCCACGAACTGAACCGGGGCGTCTTCGTCCGCGTCCTCGACGCCGACGACGTGGCCGACATCTACCGCACCCGCGCGCTCGTCGAGTGCGCCGTCGTCCGGGGCCTGGGACGGCCGCCGTTCCCCCTCGACGGCCTCGCCGCCGCCGTCGCGGCGGGCGAGACCGCCGCCCGCGCCGGCGACTGGAACGGCGTCTCCACGGCCAACATCCACTTCCACCGCGCACTCGTCGCCCTCGCGGGCAGCCCCCGCACCGACGAACTGATGCGCGGCGTCCTCGCCGAACTCCGCCTAGCCCTCCACCTCGTGGCGGACCCCCGCGCCCTCCACGAGCCGTTCCTCGCGCGGAACGGGGAGATCCTGGGTGCCCTGCGCGCCGGTGAGCGAGGCACGGCGGAACGCCTCCTCGCCCGCTACCTCGACGACTCCCGCGCCCGGGTCGCGGACGCCTGCGGCCGGGCCTCCGGCACCCCGCCGGGCGCCCGCCGCTGACCCCGGGGGTCCGGGCGTATCCGCACTGTTTCGACCGTTGTCAGGGTGAGGACCTAATCTGTGCACCGTGACTTCGCCTGCCTCGACGGACCTCGCTCCGCCCCAGCTCAGCGCGGGGCCGCGGCCCGCGCAGGGCCCGGCCGCCGACGAAGGGCTCGCGCGGCGGCTCCGCGCGCTCGCGTGCACCGCCCCGCTGCACGACCTGGACGCCCGCAAGGCGAACCTGGCCGGCGAGTACACGGTCTACGCGATGGCCGAGGTGGCCCTCGCCGCGATCGACCTCATCACCCTGAACATGGACTTCGACACCGGCGCCGACCACGAGCAGATAGTCGCCCGCCTGCTGCCCCGCGTCGCCGCCCAGGCCCCCGACCGCCCCGCCGCCGAGCACGAGCGCGTGGCCCGCTGGGTCCTGGAGAACCTGATCAACGTCGGCAGCGTCGACCGCGGCTTCCGCGCCGTCTACGGCACCTTCGGCACCGACGGCGTCTACGTCCGCAGGGACTACGACTTCAAACTCGTCGAGGAGGTCCCGGGATACGGCGGCGGGGTCTACCTCCGCACCACCGACGAAGCGGTCAACGTCCTCGTCGGAGCCCTCGACACCGACGTCACCAGCGCCCAGATCGCCGCCGAGGTGAAGCTGGAGGTCCTCATCAACCGGGGCCGCCTCGCCGACGCCCAACTCGCCGCCGAGCAGGCCCGCTACCGGACCGTGCAGTACGCCGAGACGCTCCGCAGGACCCTGGAGGCCACCCGGCGCAACGTCCGCGCCGTCGACTGGCTCCAGACGGTCCCCGACATGATCGCCGAGGCGCTCGACCACGTGGCCGACCGCTACCGCCACGAGAACGCGATCCTCACCAACATCCGCCGGGCGCGCGACGAGGCCGAGGCCGCCACCGACGCGAAGACGGCCGAGCACAAGCGGCGCGCCGCCGAACTCGTCGACATCGTCAAGGACTGCATCCGGCGCCACACCCAGCTCCAGTCCCGCCTCCTGGAGGCCGGACCGCTCTTCCGCGCCGAGCAGGACCGCCAGGCCTTCGCCGCCCCCGCCGCGTACACCGGACTCGACCTGTACGGGCAGCTGGTCGCCCCGCTCCTCACGCTCCCCGTCGAGCAGGCCACCCGCGCCACCGACGCCTTCTTCGCCCACGGCACCGGACTGCGCACCCCCGCCTCCGTCCGCCTCGGCGACCTGGTCGACCTGCTGCTCACCCCGCCCGTCGAGCGCGAGCACCTGGGCGCGGAGATGCCCGAGCCCGACCTGATCGCCACCCCCGACGACTCCCGCTTCAGCGAGGAGCAGCTCGGACAGGCCATGCGCCTGCTCGACCTGGAGCACGACGCCCCGCGCCGCCTCTCCGGCCTGCTCGCCGAGGCCCGCGCGACCGACCCCGACCTGCCGTACCTCGTGGCCCTCCTCGCCGTCCACGCGGCGAGCCCCCCGGTCGGCACCGCCTACCGCCAGGGCGAGGAGCGGCTTCTCTTCGCCGTCGACGACGGCACCCCGCTCGACGACCACGAGTTCGGAGGCGCCGACCTCATCGTCGGTACGGCCCTCCTCGACGCGGCGGGCATGGCCGCCGACCGCACGGAGGCGACGTGACCCTCGTACCCCCCGCCCCGACCTCCTGTACCGATACCTCGCGTACCGACGGGGCCGGCCCCGCCCCGGCCGACGCGCTCGAACCGGCCGACCTGCCCGACCCGGCCGATCTGCTGAACCCGGCGATCCCGGAGGTCCCGGTACCCCCGGCGGGCACCGCCGTCCCCGGAACCACCGCCGTACCCGCGCCACGACCGGAAGCCACGACGCCGGAAGCCACGACGCCGGAACCGACATCGGAGTCCGTACCGGAGCCGGCCCGGGAGGCCGAGACGGGCACCGGGGAGGCCCCGGCGACCGGCCACCGCCCCGCTCCGGCACCCGTGCCGGACCCGGCACTCGACCCGGACCCCACATCCGCGCAGGACCCCGCACTCGACCCGGACCCCGCACCGGCGGCACCCGATCCCGGCCCCGCGCCGCAGGCCCCCCGCACCCGCCCCCGTCTCGGCACCGTCCCCCTCGCGCCCGGGCCGTCCCGTTCCGGGGCCGCGCGGCGGCGGGGCGACGTTCCCTCCGTACGGGCCGTGCGGCTCACGGACGGGCCGCCCGCGCCCGCCGCCGAGCGGGCCCCGGCCCCGGCCGCCGTCACCCCCGTCCCGCTGCCCGTACCCCGGCCCGCCGTACCGACCGAGAACCGTCCCGAGGAGCCCCAGCCGTGAGCGAGACCCACGCCGAGCACGCCGACGCGTGGAGCGAGCAGGAGGCCCCGCACGCCGACGCGTGGAACAGGCCGGAGGTCCCGGCCGCGTCCGGCGGCCCCGCGGTCACCCCCGCCGACGCCGCCGACGCGGCCCGGCTCGTCTCCTTCGGGCTCCAGCCCAAGCTGCTCCCGGCCCGCGACGCCGAATACGCCGACCTCCTGCGCCGCTACCGCGAGGACCCCGCCTTCGCGCGCCTCGCCGACGCCGTCGCCACCGGCCTCGGCCTCGTCGTCCTGGAGGTCTCCCCGCGCGCGGGGATGGCCGTCACCGCCGCCGAGGACTCCGTCTTCGCCGTCCGCATGGGCGACTACGCCCGCCGCGCCTCCACGGACTCCGCCGACCGGTTCCTGCACGGCCTGGCCCACCTTGCCGTCGCCGCCATGGCCTTCCCCCGGCCCGAGGACCTCGCCGACGACGCGTACATCGGCCGGTTCACCGTCAACGGCGTCGACGCCTTCGTGCGCCAGGCCTGCCTGCGCCTGGAGCAGCGCGCCGAGGAGGAGGGCGAGAACACCGACCCGGCCTCCGACGCCCCCGGCCTGGAGGCCGCCTGGCGGACCTACGCCCGCCGCAGCGCCACCGGCGCCACCAAGGACGCCCGCAGACTCGCCGGATCCACCACCGGCATCGTCGGCAAGGCCGCCGCGTTCCTCACCGACTCCGGCTTCCTCCAGCGCACCGGCGACGAGGGCGGCGGCTCCTACCGCACCACCGCCCGCTACCAGCTCCAGGTCCGCGACATGGCCGGCTCCGCCGCCATGGCCGAACTCCTCGAACTCGGCGTCGTCCCCGTCAGCGACGGCTCCGCGACCCTTCTGCCGCCGCACGAGGGCGACGACCTGGAGCTCGCGGCCGACGCGGGCCTCCCGTTCCACTCGTAGCCCCGCCGACCCCGGCCGCCCGGCCGGCACCGTCCGTACCGCCGAACCCGCCCGCCCCGCCGACCCCGTCCACCACGCGCGCGGTCCCGCCGCCCCGCCGACCTTCCCAGCACGAGAGTCCCCGCCATGTACGAGCTGTCCCGGGTCCGCCTCTACTCCATCGGCCCCGCCGGCGCGCGCTACGCCGACACGGTCCTGGACCTGCGCGGAGTCGGCGCCCCGGTGCCCCACCCCGCCCCCACCCAGGCGGAGTTCTTCGAGGACGAGCCGGTCGGACCGCCGCGCCGCCCGGCCCCCGCGGGCGTGCTCTTCCTGGAGAACGGCGGCGGCAAGTCCGTCCTCCTCAAGCTGATCTTCTCGGTCATGCTCCCCGGCCACCGCAACACCCTCGGCGGCGCCAGCTCCGGCGTGCTCCGCAAGTTCCTCCTCGCCGACGACTGCGGCCACGTCGCCCTGGAGTGGCAGCACACCCTCACCGGTGAACTCGTCGTCGTGGGCAAGGCCAGCGAGTGGCGCGGCCGCCAGGTCTCCAACGACCCGAGGAAGTTCGCTGAGGCCTGGTACTCCTTCCGCCCCGGGCCCGGCCTCAGCCTGGACAACCTCCCCGTCGCCGAGGCCACGTCGGTCCGCCCGCCCGCCGAGGGCGCCTCCGGCGCGCGCGGCCGCCGCCGCACCATGAAGGGCTTCCGCGACGCCCTGACCGAGGCCGGCAAGGCCTACCCGCACCTGGAGGTGGTCTGGGAGGAGATCCACGACCGCTGGAACGAGCACCTCGGCGAACTCGGCCTCGACCCCGAACTCTTCCGCTACCAGCGCGAGATGAACGCCGACGAGGGCGAGGCCGCCGGCCTCTTCGCGGTCAAGAAGGACTCCGACTTCACCGACCTGCTGCTGCGCGCCGTCACCGACACCCGGGACACCGACGGCCTCGCCGACCTCGTCGGCGGCTTCGGCAACAAGCTCGGCCGCCGCGCCGAACTCACCGCCGAACGCGACTTCACGGCCGGCTCCGTCGACCTCCTGAACCGGATCGTCGAGGCCGCCGGAATCCGGACCCACGCGCGCGAGGTCCACACCGCCGCCGAGCGCCGCACCCGCACCCTCGCCCGCCGGCTCTCCGCCCGCGCCGCCGAGGAGCGCGGCCGGGGCGCCGCACTCGCCCAGCAGGTCACCTCCGCCGCCCACGCCGTCGCCGAGGCCGAGGACGCCCGCGGCCGCAGCGCCCTCATCGCCGCCGAACTCGCCTACCGGCACGCCTCCCTGGCCTTGGCCGCCGCCGAGAAGGGCGCCGCCTCCCAGCGTCGCGAACTCACCGACGCCCGCACCCTGCACTCCGCCTGGCAGGCCGCCGAGGCCGTGCTCCGCCACCGCGCCGCGGGCGACCGCTCCGCGCGCGTGGCCGCCGCCATCCGCGAGGCCGAGCGGGACGCCGCCCCCGCCCTCGCCGCCCGCGCCACGGCCGCCGCCGACCTCGTACGGGCCCTCGCCGCCGCCGCCGAGGAGGGCGAGCGGCACGCCGCCGAGGAGGAGGAGCGCTCGACCGCCCTCCAGGAGGCGGGCGAGACCGCCCACCGCGACGCCACCGCCGCCGCGACCGAGGCCCAGCGCGCCCGCAGCGAGGCCGGCCACCTGCGCCAGCGGCTCGCCGAGGTCGAGCAGGAGACCGCCGAGGCCGTACGGGCCGGCTGGCTCGACGACACCGCGCCCGACGCCGACCCGGCCCGCGCCGCGCTCGCCGCCAGCGACGCCGAGAAGACCGCGGTCGCCGCCTGGGACACCGCCCGCGAGACCGCCGCCGCCGTCGTCGAGCGCGCCCGCGAGGCCGCCGGGGCCGAGTCCCGCGCCGAACTCGCCGCCGCCCGCGCCGCCGACGCGGCCGGGGCCGCCGGGAACGCCCACGACGCGGAGCGCCGCGCCGCCGAGGCCCTCGCCTCCGAGGAGCGCCTCGCCGAACTCCTGAGCCTGCCCCCGGCCGGTGGGGACCCCACCGGGCCCGCCTCCCACGGGCCGCTCACCGTCACCGACTTCGACCGGTACGCCGACGAACTGCGGTCCCTGCTCGACGGGGCCGTCTCCTCCGCCGAACGACAGCTCTTCGAACTGCGCACCGCCGCCGCCGACGACTCCCGGATCCTCGGCGCCCTCGGCGACGGCGGCCTGCTGCCGCCGGGACCCGACGTCCTCGCCACCGTCGAGCACCTCGGCGAGCACGGCATCCCCGCCCTCCCCGGCTGGCGCTACCTCGCCCAGGCCGTGGACCCCGCCGACCACGCGCGCGTGCTCGCCGCCCGCCCCGAACTCGTCGACGGCGTCGTCATCACCGACCCCGTCTCGTACGGACGCGCCCGCGAGGTCCTCGCCGCCGCCGCCCTGCTGCCCCGCTCCGCCGTCGCCGTCGGCACCGCCGCCGCCCTGCTCGCCCCCGTACCGGCGCGGTCGGGGGACGAGGACGCGGGCGTCTTCCTCGTACCGCCGAACCCGGCCATGCACGACGAGCACGCGGCCGACGAGGAGCGGCACGCCCTGCGCGCGCGGGCCGCCGCCCGCGACGAGGAGATCCGCGCCCTCGCCGGCCGCCTCGCCGCCGACCGCTCCCTCGCCGCCCGGATCGGCGCCTGGCGCGCCGACTGCCCGCCCGGGATGCTCGCCGAGCTCGCCGCGGCCGCCACGGCAGCCCGCGAGAGCGCCGAAGCGGCCGCCGCGACCCTCGAAGAGGCCCGTACGGCCCGCGCCGAGGCCGACGACACCGCCGCCGAGGCGATCCGCGTCCGCGACGAGCGCCAGGAGGCCGCCCAGCGCGCCCGCCGGGTCGCCGACGCCCTCGCGGGCCTGGCGTACCGGCTGCGCGAGCGGTCCGCCTGGCAGGCCAGGCTCCGCGAACTCGCCGACGACGCCGCCGAGTCAGAGGCCCGCGCCCAGACCTGTCTGGAGCGCGCCCGCGCTGCCGACGAGGACCGCCGCGCCGCCCAGCGCGCCGCCGACGACGCCCACCGCACCGCCCGCGCCCTGCGGGCCGAGCGCGCCGAGATCGCGGGCGCCCCCGACCCGCTCCCCGAGGCCGACCCGGCCGCGCCCCGCACCGCCCTGCCCACCCTCCGCGAGGCCTACCGGGCCGCGTCCCGGCTGTACGAGAAGGTCGGCGTCGGCGCCGACCTGCGCGCCGAGCAGGCCCGCGCCGAGAGCGACGAGTCCGCCGCCCTCGCCGAGCTCAACCGCCTCACCAACAAGGTCCGCACCCGCGCCGAACAGCTCCTGGAGTCCACCGACGGCGCCGACGGTCCGTCCCGCCAGGCCGCCGCCGCCCGCGCCGAGTCCCTGGTCCAGATGCTGGAGACCCGCGCCTCCGAGGCGAGCGAGAAGCTCGGCCGGCTCCGCGGCGAGGCCGAGCGCCTCGCCCCCGAGGACGGCGGGACGCACACCGAACTGCCCGAGGAGCTGGTCCCCGCCGACGCCGAGCGCGCCCAGGCCCTCCTGCGCACCGCCACCGCCGAACTCGCCTCCCGCAGCGCCGCCCTGGAGTCGGCCCGCGCCGCCCACGCCGGACTGCTCCGGGACCACCGGGCCGCCGAGGACGCGGCCGGCGGCTTCGAGGAGACGGCCGCCCTCCTCCGGGACCTGCTCCGCGACCACGCGGATGAGGAGCGGGAGGAGACCGAGCCGTACCCCGGCACCCTGGAGGAGGCCCGGACGACGGCCGCCGAGGCACGCAGGGCGCTGCGCGGCCGGACCGGCGAGCTGTCCGCCGCCGACGCGGCCGTGCGCGAGGCGAGCGACGTCCTCGTCCGGCACGCCAACTCCACCCGCTACGAGCAGGTCCGCACCCCGGCCCGCCAGCAGATCCGCGAACTCCCGGCGTCCGCGCTCCCCGAGCACGCCGCCAAGTGGGCCGAGGCCTTCGCGCCCCGGCTGCGGGTCCTCACCGACGAGCTGGAGCAGCTGGAGCGCAACCGGGACTCGATCGTGGACCGGCTCCGCGGCCTCGTGGAGTCCTCCCTGGCGACCCTGCGCTCGGCCCAGCGGCTCTCCCGGCTCCCCGAGGGCCTCGGCGAGTGGTCCGGCCAGGAGTTCCTGCGGATCCGCTTCGAGGAGCCCGACCAGGCCACCCTCGCGGAGCGGCTCGGGGAGGTCGTCGACGAGGCCACCCGCGCCGCCGTCAAGAAGAACTCCGACCTGCGGCGCGACGGCATGTCCCTGCTCCTGCGGGGCGTGCAGGCGGCCCTCGAACCCAAGGGCGTCTCCGTCGAGATCCTCAAGCCGGACGCGGTGCTGCGCGCCGAGCGGGTCCCCGTCGGGCAGATGGGCGACGTCTTCTCCGGCGGCCAGCTGCTCACCGCCGCCATCGCCCTGTACTGCACGATGGCGGCGCTCCGCTCCAACGACCGGGGCCGCGACAAGCACCGGCACGCGGGCACGCTGTTCCTGGACAACCCGATCGGCCGCGCCAACGCCACGTACCTCCTGGAGCTCCAGCGGGCCGTGTCGGACGCGCTCGGCGTCCAGCTCCTGTACACGACGGGCCTGTTCGACACGACCGCGCTCGCCGAGTTCCCGCTGGTGATCCGCCTCCGCAACGACGCCGACCTGCGGGCGGGGCTCAAGTACATCAGCGTGGAGGAGCACCTGCGTCCGGGGCTTCCGCAGACCGACCCGGAGGGGGAGACCGTCCACGGCGAGATCACGGCGACGCGGATGTTCCGCCGCCACCAGTCCGACGACCCGGCCCCGACGGACGCCGTGTAGAGGACCCGTACGGAAACGGAAGAACGGCCCGACCCCATACAGGGGTCGGGCCGTTCGGCGTTTTCCTCAGGCCGCCTCGGACAGCGGCACCGCGTCCGTCCGGCCCTCGTCCCGCCGCGTCCGCAGCGACGGACGCGCCGTGCTGCTCGGCTCCGACACCACTCCGTTGCGCTGGCGCCAGACCTGACGGGTGATCCAGACGTCGAGGATGCTCCACGTGGCCACGATCGTCGAGACCACCGCCGTGATGGTGATCGGAAACGCCAGCCACGCGCCCGCGAGGCTGCAGAAGAACGCCACCACCGCCTGGATGAGGGTCACCGATGTGATCATCACGGCCCGTACGGCGGCGTCGCGCACCGGGTCGGGCATTCGACGCCGGCCCCGCTCGTCCTCCACCCACAACTGCCGCGCCGACCGCGCCTCGTGTTCCATTGTCCTGTCACTCCCCACCACTGAACGACTTCAGGGACGGCTGCCCGTTGTGAGCGCCTTTACGCGGACAGAACCCTCCCCGTACCTATTGACGCACGTCAGAGGGAAAAGGTTTCGCCCCCTCAGGGGTGAATGCGAGACCCCCTGCGAGTGGAACGCACACTTCCAGCCATCTCCGCAGGCCGACGGAGTGGCACGTCATCAGGTGTCCTACGCCACAGTGACCGATCCCAACTCCCCGAATAACAGGACATCTCATGATCAACGCTCACTCGACAGGCTGAAAATAGCCCGGACACACCTTCGGGATGGCCGCGATGCAGTAGTAGGCTCGCGCCGCCGTTTGTTGAAACTCAAGGTTGACGCCGTGTGTTGACGCCCGACGTCACGAAGTGAAGGACCCTCGCGACGAACGGGGGCCGAGCTGGGGGAGGCCATGCGCTTTCGCGGGAAGTCCATCCGCAGGAAGATCGTGGCGTTGCTGCTCGTACCGCTCGTCTCCCTCACCGGCCTGTGGGGCTTCGCCACGGTCCTCACCGGGCGCGAGGCCGACCAGCTCCTCGACGTCGGCTACATCGTCGACAAGGTCGGCTACCCCCTGGAGGACACCGCCCGGGTCATCCAGCTCGAACGCCGCCAGTCCCTCGTCTACCTCGCCGACCCCCGGGGTTCCGACACCCTCGGTTCGCTCCAGGAGACCCGCCGCGCCACCGACCGGCAGATCGCCCGCATCCGCGCCAACGCCGCCGACCCCGGCGTCCGCGAGGAGATGCGGCCCGTCACCGCCCAGCGGCTCACCAGCCTCCTCGAAGCGCTCGACGGCCTCGAATCGCTCCGCCGCTCCGTGGAGAACCGCAGCATCGGCCGGATGCAGACCCTCGACTTCTACAACCGGCTCGTCGACCCCTGCTACAGCTTCCTCATCACCCTCCACGCCCTCGAGAACGTGGAGATGGACAAGCAGGGCCGCGCCCTCGTCGGTGTGACCCGGGCCCGCGAACTGCTCTCCCGCGAGGACGCCCTCGTGCTCTCCGCGCTCGTCGCGGACCGCGTCACCGCACAGGAGATCCGCGCGATATCCGACCTGATCGCCAACCGGAAGCAGTTCTACGAGGTCAACCTCGAACTCCTGCCGGCCGCCGAACGCGACCGCTTCGAGAAGTTCTGGCGCGGCCCCGAGACCCTGGCGCTGCGCACCGCCGAGAACGCCCTCGTCGAGGAGGGCCCCACCGACAGCCCGCGCGCCGTCACCGCCGCCCACTGGCAGGACCGGGCCAGCCCCGTCCTCGACGTCCTCGCCCGCGAGAACACCGCCGCAGGCGACCGCTACCAGGAACGCGTCCAGCCCGCCGCGTACAGCGTCCTCCTCAAGGTCGGTGTCGCCGGAGTCCTCGGCTTCCTCGCCCTGCTCGCCTCGATCGTCATCTCCGTCCGCATCGGCCGCGTCCTCGTCCGCGACCTGCGCCGCCTCCAGAAGGAGGCCCAGGAGGTCTCCGGAGTCCGCCTGCCCAGCGTCATGCGCAGGCTCGCCGCCGGCGAACAGGTCGACGTCACCACCGAAGTCCCCCACCTGCGGTACGGGGAGGACGAGGTCGGCCAGGTCGGCCAGGCCCTCAACACCCTCCAGCGCGCCGCCGTCGAGGCCGCCGTCAAGCAGGCGGAGCTGCGCCGCGGCGTCTCCGAGGTGTTCGTCAACCTCGCCCGCCGCAACCAGGTCCTGCTCCACCGCCAGCTCACCCTCCTCGACACCATGGAACGGCGCACCGAGGACACCGACGAACTGGCCGACCTCTTCCGGCTCGACCACCTCACCACCCGTATGCGCCGGCACGCCGAGGGCCTCGTCATCCTGTCCGGCGCCGCCCCCTCCCGCCAGTGGCGCAAGCCCGTCCAGCTCATGGACGTCGTCCGCGCCGCCGTCGCCGAGGTCGAGGACTACGAGCGGATCGAGGTGCGCCGGCTGCCCCGCCTCGGCGTGGGCGGCCCCGCCGTCGCGGACCTCACCCACCTCATCGCCGAACTCCTGGAGAACGCCACGGTGTTCTCGCCGCCGCACACCGCCGTCCAGGTGCTCGGCGAACGGGTCGCCAACGGCTTCACCCTGGAGATCCACGACCGCGGCCTCGGCATGAACCCCGACGCCCTGCTCGACGCCAACCTCCGGCTCGCCGAGACCCCCGAGTTCGAGCTCTCGGACACCGACCGCCTCGGCCTCTTCGTGGTCAGCCGCCTCGCCCAGCGCCAGAACGTCCGGGTCTCGCTCCAGACCTCCCCGTACGGGGGGACCACCGCGGTCGTCTTCATCCCGGCCGCGCTGCTCACCGACGCGCCCGAGACGGAGGGCGCCGGCTTCCGCCTGGACCGCAAGGTCTCCGGCCGCGCCGACGACGACACCGCCGCCCCCTCCGCCCGCCGCCCGGCGCTCGCCAGGGTCCCCGACGGGCCCGTCGAGCTGGAGCCCCCGCTCGACGACGACTTCGACGCGCTCCTCGACCGGTCGGCGGACATCCTCGACACCGAGAGCGAGCGCGGCGGCCTCTTCAAGCCCCGGGACCGGCGCCGCACCGGCCTCGCCCCCGCGGGCGAGCAGCACGAGCAGGCCCCGGACCGGACCGCCGCGGGCCGCGACGAGGGGGACGCGCCCGACGACGGGACCGCCCGCCGCCCCGTACCGCTGCCGCGCCGCCACACCCCGACGCTCGTCGTGGACCACGGCCGCCGCCTCGACGGCCCCGACCGCGCCCACCCGCTCCCGGGCCGCGCCCACCCCGCCCCGGACCGTCCGGCCGACGCCCCCGGCCACGACACCCGCCGCCCCACCCCGGGCCCCACCCTCGTCCCGGTCCGCCCGACGGGCCCCACGCGCCCGGAAACCCCTACGGGTTCCGCGCGCCCGGAGGGCCAGGCGCGTCCGGAGAACCAGGCGCGTCCGGGAAGCCCCGTACAGCCGGAAGACCTCGTACGCCCCGGGGGCTCCGCGAGGCCGGAAGGCCCCGTACGCCCGGGGACCCCCGTACCCCCGGAAGGCCTCGCCCCGGCGAAGAGCCCCGCACCGCCCGCGACCGACCCGACCCGGGTTCCGCCGAAGGCCCCGGCCAGGCCGGAGGCCACCGCCAGGCCGGAGGTCACTGCCCGGGCGGAGGCCACCGCCGAGCCGGAGGCCGCCGCCCCGCAGGAGCCCCCGGTCCCGCCCGAGGCCCCCGCCCTCTTCGACGGACTGCCCCGTCGCGTCCGCCAGGCCAGCCTCGCGCCCCAGCTGCGCGAGGCCGACCGGCCGGCCCGCCGCGACGAGGGGACCCGGGCCGCACCCCAGGGCCCGGACTCCTTCGAGCGCGACGCGGAGGAGGTGCGCGCCCGGATGGCCGCCATGCAGCGCGGCTGGCAGCGCGGGCGGGTGCACACCGCCGACCCTGACGAACCGACAGCACCAGGAACGACACCCGAGGGGGACGGTCGATGACCGCACCGAACGCCGCAGCACCCAGCACGACCTCCGGAAACGGCGAACTGAACTGGCTCCTCGACGAGCTCGTCCAGCGCGTCGGCTCCATCCGGAAGGCCCTGGTGCTCTCCGGCGACGGCCTTCCCACCGGTGCCTCCCGGGACCTGACCCGGGAGGACGGCGAGCACCTGGCCGCCGTCGCCTCCGGCTTCCACAGCCTCGCCAAGGGTGTCGGCCGCCACTTCGAGGCGGGCAAGGTGCGCCAGACGGTCGTCGAGCTGGAGGACGCCTTCCTCTTCGTCACGGCCGCCGGCGACGGCAGCTGCCTGGCGGTGCTCGCGGACGCCGACTCCGACGTCGGCCAGGTCGCCTACGAGATGACGCTGATGGTGAAGCGGGTCGGGGCCCACCTCGCGACGGCCCCCCGGACCGGACTGCCCTCGGGAGGGTGAGTGGGACGGCATGAGTGACGAAGCCGAGCGGAACCGGACCGAGGAGGGGCGCCCCCCGCGCCCCCACCACTGGTTCGACGACGAGGCCGGACCGGTGGTCCGTCCGTACGCGATGACCCGTGGCCGGACGAGCGCCGCCACCCGCCACCGGCTCGACCTGATCGCGCTGGTCGTCCCCGAACCCGCCGCCGAAGACCCCGGCCGGGACCAGACGCTCTCCCCGGAACACGTGGAGATCGTCGAACGCTGCTCCGAGCAGCCCCAGTCGATCGCCGAGCTCGCCGCCGGACTCGACCTCCCCGTAGGGGTGGTCAGGGTCCTCGTCGGCGACCTCGTCGAGGACGAACTCGTCCACGTGACCCGCCCCGTTCCGCCGGCCGAGCTGCCGGACGTGAACATCCTCCGCGAGGTGATCAATGGCCTTCGGGCGCTCTAGCCGCACCAAGCCCTTCGTCGAACCGGTGACCCTGAAGATCCTCGTCGCCGGCGGGTTCGGGGTCGGCAAGACGACCCTGGTCGGCGCGGTCAGCGAGATCAGGCCCCTGCGGACCGAGGAGATCCTCAGCGAGGCGGGCCGTCCCGTCGACGACCTGCACGGCGTCGAGTCCAAGACGACCACCACGGTCGCCATGGACTTCGGCCGGATCACCCTGCGCGAGGACCTCGTCCTGTACCTGTTCGGCACGCCCGGTCAGGACCGCTTCTGGTTCCTCTGGGACGAGCTGGCCCAGGGGGCCCTGGGCGCGATCGTCCTCGCGGACACCCGCCGCCTGGAGGACAGCTTCGCGGCCATCGACTACTTCGAGCGGCGCGGCATCCCGTTCACGGTGGCCGTCAACTGCTTCGAGGGCGCCCAGCGGTTCGCCGCCGAGAGCGTGCGCGGGGCCCTCGACCTCGACCCCGAGGTGGAGCTGGTCATGTGCGACGCCCGGGACCGCGAGTCCGTGAAGAACGTCCTCGTGGCGGTCGTCGAACACGCCCTCGTCCTCGCCGACCGCACCCACGCGGCCGTCACCTCCTGACCCTCCGGTGGAGGGCCCCGGCAGCGGGCCCTCCACCGGGAGGCTCAGTGCCCGGCCACCGACCGCCACGCCACCGGGAAGTCGAAGAACGTCTCCGGGAACGGCTCCGGCTTGAACGTGAAGTGCCACCACTCCTCCGGCAGGTTCACGAACCCCTGCTCCGCGAGCGCCCCCTTGAGCAGCTGCCGGTTGGCCCGCCGCACGCCCGTGATCCTCGGGTCGTCGGTGTGCGACCGGGTGTCGAAGCAGTCGTACCCGGTCCCCATGTCCACGGAGTTGTCGGGGAACCGCTCCGCCTGCGGGGCGTAGCACTCCACGAGCTCCTGACCCGGCCGGTACGGGCGCGTGGGCCACGCCGGCAGCCGTACGACCGTCAGGTCCACCGTCGAACCCCGGCTGTGCCCGGACTTCTCCGCGATGTAACCGTCCGCGAACAGCCTCGACTTGTCGACGAGCGGATAGAACTCCTTCTTCATCCGCTCGTCCTCCAGGTCCTTCGCCCACCGCACGAAGTGGTCGACGGCCCGCTGCGGCCGGTAGCAGTCGTACACCTTCAGCGTGTAGCCCCGGGCGAGCAGCCGCACCTGCGCCCGGTGCAGCGCCTCCGCCGCCGGCCGGGTCAGGACGCACAGCGGCTGCCGGTAGCCGTCCACCGGCTCGCCGACGAAGTTGTGCGTCGTCGTGTAGCGCATCTCCTGGAGGATCGTCGGATCCACGGAGCTCAGCGCCACGAACTCCCGTGGCGCCCGCGGCTCCTGGACGGCCGCCACCGGGGGAGCGGACGCGGCGAACAGCCCGGCGGCAAGGACGGCGAGGGTGCCGAGGGTGCGGCGAGCGGAAGCGAGTCCTGTCATGGGCCCCGTCTACCAGTTCCGGCAGCGCCGGGGAAGGACGATCGCATACGGTCGGACCGTGAAGGACTCCCACTGCTCCTCCTGCGGCGCGGCCCACCCGGCCGACGCGGGCTGGCCCCGCACCTGCCCGGGCTGCGGCCACACCGCCTACCGCAACCCGCTGCCCGTCGCCGTCGCCCTGCTGCCCGTCACGGACGCGGACGGCACGGGACTCGTCGTCATCACCCGCACCATCGAGCCGCAGCGGGGCGGGATCGCGCTCCCCGGCGGCTTCATCGACCACGGCGAGGACTGGCACGCCGCCGTCGCCCGCGAACTGCGCGAGGAGACCGGCATCGAGGCCGCCGCCGAGGAGGTCCGCCTCGCCGACGCGCTGAGCTCCCCGGCCGGCCACCTCCTCCTCTTCGGCCTCCTCCCGCCCCGCCCGGCCGCCTCCCTGCCCGCCTCGGCACCGACGGACGAGACCAGCGGCCACCACCTGCTCCGGGCCCCGGCGGAACTGGCCTTCCCGCTCCACACGGAGGCGGTACGGAAGTGGTTCGCGGGGGAGTACGGCTGATACGGCTGAGGGGCACCCGGAACCGGCCCGTCAGAGCCCCCGCACCCGCACCGGCAGCCCCGCCTCCGCCACCCCGTCGTCCGTCACCCGCTCCACCACCACCCGCCCGTCGACCAGCCGCGACTGGTACCGCTCGATCTCGGCCGGCTCCCAGCCGTCCCCCGTGTCCCGTACGACGAGCCCCCCGCCCGTCCGCCCGGCGGCGGGCGCCCACACCTCCAGCGCCGGACCGCCCTCCTCGCCCCGCACCGGGAGCACCGCGCCCGCCCGTGCCAGGACCGGCACCCGCGACAGCGGCGCGTCGAGCAGCACCTGCCCGGGCCCCTCGTACGCCCGCCCCGTCGCCGTGTCGTACCAGCGCCCGCGCGGCAGCCGCACCGCCCGCCGGTCGGCGCCGGGCGCCAGGACCGGGGCCACGAGCAGCGAGTCGCCCAGCAGGAACGCGTCCTCGCAGTCCCGCAGCGCCCGGTCCTCCGGCGTCCCCCACCACACCGGCCGGACGTACGGCGCGCCCGTCATCCGGGCGAGCCGCGCCAGGGTCGTGAAGTACGGCCGCAGTCGCTCCCGCTCGGCCAGCGCCCCGCGCGCGTACTCCAGGATTTCGGGCCCGAACTCCCACGGCTCCTGAGGGCCGGGACCGGTCCCCGCGCGCGTGCGGAACAACGGGAGCCAGGCCGCCAGCTGGTACCGGCGCAGGAACAGTTCCGGCGACCCCTCTGCGCCGGGGCCGGAACCGGAGCCCGGTCCGGAGCCCTCCACGTCCGGCCCCGAGTACGGCACCCCGCACAGGCCGAGCCCCAGGACCAGGGAGAGCGAGGCCCGCAGCCCCGGCCACCCGGCCGGCACCTCGCCCGCCCAGGTGCCCCCGTACCGCTGCACGCCTGCCCAGCCGGAGCGCGACAGCAGGAAGGGCCGCTCGTCGGGCCGCAGACGGCGCAGCCCCTCGTATCCGGTCCTGGCCATCGCCAGGCCGTACACGCCGCTCGTCTCCCGGCGGTCGCCGTCGTGCACCTGGTCCCCGGGCTCCGCCCGCACCGCCGGGTCCGCGGCCACCAGCCGCACGTCCTCCTCCCGTAGCTCCTCCGCGAGTCCGGACAGACCGTTAGAACGCCCGGCACCCGGATGCCCGGCGTCCAGGTGTACGGCGGACAGCGGAAGTCCGTGCTTCCGGTACGCGTCCACCGCCTCCCGCACCTCCGCCGCGCCCCCGGAGCCCTCGCGCGCGTGCTGCGGGCCCAGCGCCCAGGACGGCGGGAGCGCGGGCGCGCCCGTGAGCGCCGCCCAGCCGTGCAGCACGCGCGCGGGGGTGCCGACCACCACCCAGCAGCGCAGCGGACCGCCCTCCATCCGGACCTCGCAGGCCCCGGGCCGGTCGTGCCCGGACCCGGCCCCCTCCTCGCCCTCGGAGAGGGTGACCCGGCCGTCCCGGGAGTTGTCGTGGAACACCAGGTGCGTACCGGCGTCCGAGACGATGAACTGCACAGGCATGGCGAGGTGCGACGGAACGTCTCCGGAACCCGACCGGGAGCCGGATCTTGATCCGGCCCCGAGCCTTGATCCGGCCTCGACCCCGGCCCCGAGCCTTGATCCCGACCTCGACACGGACCCGGACCCGGCCCAGAACCCCCACCCCAACCCGAGCCCGGCCCCCCGCCCGGAAGCCGTGCTCCGCAACCCGTACGAGCCGTCCCGCAGCCGCAGTCCCCCCGACCGCCCGCCGAGCCCGAAGAACCGCGCGTCGGCCGGCACCTCGCTCCGCTGCACCCAGCGCGCGCCTCCGGAAGGCCCCGCGCTCCCGGACGGCCCCGTCTCCACCGGCTCCCACCACCGCGGCGGCAGGTCCCGCCGGAGCAGCAGTCCGCCCGGCGTCCGGACCTCCACCGCCCCGTGCCGGGAGACCGCCACCGTCACCCGCTCCGACACGATCCGCCACCCGCCGTCCGTGTCCGGCTCCAGGGCCGCCCGGGGATCCGGCTCGGGCGCCTCGCCGGCCAGCGCGTACGAGGGCAGCGGCCCGGCCCCGTCCCACCCCCAGAACACCGTGCCGCCCGCCGACACGCACACCCGCAGCGAGGACCGCGCGAACCGGATCGTCCCCCCGCCCGGCGCGGACTCCGCCGCCTCCGCGAGCCCCGGCACCCGGGCCCGCTCCGCCCCCCTCGGGGGCGTCCCCCACGCGTCCGTCCGGCGCTGCCGCCACGCCGACCGCACCGTCCGCAAGCCCTCCACAGAACCGAACACCTTCATCGAACGCAGCAGTTCACGACCGTCCATGCGGCTCACCCTGCCACCCGCGAAAGCCGTCACGAGCCGCGTTCAACTGCCGTTCACCCGTGGTGGGAGCACATATTCAACTACCGGACCATGGGCGGGCAGCCCTGGTGCGAAAGACGATCACATGGCATCGTCCTGTCAGCCGCGTCGCGCGCACACCCCAGCACGTGCGCGGGACACACGCAGACCCCGCGTACAGCCAGGGAGCCGCCCCATGACATCAGCGCAGACCGAGCCGCTCTGGCAGCCGGACGAGGAACGCATCGCCACGGCCGCCGTCACCCGTTTCCAGTCCTGGGCGGCCGAGCACCACGGCGCCCCGGCCGAGGGCGGGTACCCGGCGCTCCACCGCTGGTCCGTCGAGGAGCTCGAAGCGTTCTGGCGGGCGATCGTCGAGTGGTTCGACATCCGCTTCTCCACCCCGTACGAGCGCGTCCTCGGCGACCGCTCGATGCCCGGCGCCGACTGGTTCCCGGGCGCCACCCTCAACTACGCCGAGCACGCCCTGCGCGCCGCCGACGAGCGCCCCCACGACACGGCCCTGCTCCATGTGGACGAGACACATGAGCCCACCCCGGTGACCTGGGGCGAGCTCCGCCGCCAGGTCGGCTCCCTCGCCGCCGAGCTGCGCGCCCTCGGCGTCCGCCCCGGCGACCGGATCAGCGGCTACCTGCCCAACGTCCCGCAGTCCGTCGTGGCCCTCCTGGCCACCGCCGCCGTCGGCGCCGTGTGGACCTCCTGCGCCCCCGACTTCGGCGCCCGCAGCGTCCTCGACCGCTTCCAGCAGGTCGAACCGGTCGTCCTCTTCACCGTCGACGGCTACCGCTACGGCGGCAAGGAGCACGACCGCCGCGACACCGTGGCCGAACTGCGCGCCGAGCTCCCGACCCTCCGCGCCGTCGTCCACGTCCCGCTCCTCGGCACCCCGGCCCCCGAGGGCACCCTCGCCTGGGACGACCTGGTCGCCGCCGACACCGAGCCGGTCTACGAGCAGGTCCCCTTCTCCCACCCGCTGTGGGTCCTGTACTCCTCCGGCACCACCGGCCTGCCCAAGGCGATCGTCCAGTCCCAGGGCGGCATCCTCGTCGAGCACGTCAAGCAGCTGGGCCTGCACTGCGACCTCGGCCCGGAGGACGTGTTCTTCTGGTACACCTCCACCGGCTGGATGATGTGGAACTTCCTCGTCTCCGGCCTGCTCACCGGAACGACGATCGTCCTGTACGACGGAAGCCCGGGCTACCCGGACACCGCCGCCCAGTGGCGCGTCGCCGAACGCACCCGCGCCACCCTCTACGGCACCTCCGCCGCGTACGTGATGGCCTGCGCCAAGGCGGACGTGCACCCCGGCCGGGACTTCGACCTCTCGGCCGTGCGGTGCGTCGCCACCACCGGCTCCCCGCTGCCCCCCGACGGCTTCCGCTGGCTCCACGACGAGGTCCGCGAGAACCTCTGGATCGCCTCCGTCAGCGGCGGCACGGACGTCTGCTCCTGCTTCGCCGGCGCCGTCCCCACCCTCCCCGTCCACATCGGCGAGCTCCAGGCCGCGGGCCTCGGCACCGACCTCCAGTCCTGGGACCCCTCCGGCAAGCCCGTCGTCGGCGAGGTCGGCGAACTCGTCGTCACCAACCCCATGCCGTCCATGCCGATCCACTTCTGGAACGACCCCGACGGCAGCCGCTACCGGGACAGCTACTTCGAGATGTTCCCGGGCGTGTGGCGCCACGGCGACTGGATCACGATCACCGACCACGGTTCCGTCGTCATCCACGGCCGCTCCGACTCCACCCTCAACCGGCAGGGCGTCCGGATGGGGAGCGCCGATATCTACGAGGCCGTTGAGCGCCTCCCGGAGATCCGCGAATCCCTCGTCATCGGCCTGGAGGAGCCGGACGGCGGCTACTGGATGCCGCTCTTCGTCCACCTGGTGGAGGGCGTCACCCTCGACGAGGAGCTGATCGCCCGCATCAAGCGGACCATCCGTTCCGAACTCTCCCCGCGCCACGTCCCCGACGAGATCATCGAGGTCCCCGGCGTCCCGCACACCCTCACCGGCAAGCGCATCGAGGTCCCGGTCAAGCGCCTCCTCCAGGGCACTCCGCTCGCCAAGGCCGTCAACGCCGGCTCGGTCGACGACCTCGGCCTCCTCCACTTCTACGAGACCCTGGCCGCCAACCGCCGCGCCTAGACCGGCGAACGCCTCGGGCCCCGACCCACCGGGATCGGGGCCCGAAGCGTTCCCCTACGCCTTCGGCGGCTCACCGGGCGCGGAGGCGGCCCCCTTCACGAGCACCGCCGACACCCCGAGGACGGTCCCCGCCCGGCCGGCCGGCGTGGACTCGACGAGGACGGCACGCTCCCCGAGGAACGCCGAGGTCGTACGGTCGAAGACCCACTGCTTCTGCTCACCGTGGGCGGTACGGGCCACGGCGACGCCCTCGCGCCCGGCCGCGTCGGTCGCGGACGGCAGCACGGTCACGCCGGGGATCAGGGCCGCGGCCCGGTACAGCGCGGCGATGACCTCCGGCGGAGCCCAGGTCTCGGCGAGCAGCGTCCCGATCGCGCTGAACGCCCGCTGGTCGGCGTCGCTCCCGGAGCCCCCGGATTCCCCGGCCCCCCGGGTCTGCTCCCGGACCAGCCGCAACAGCGCCTCCGGCTCCGTGGGAAGCGCCGCCACGTACGCGTGCGTCGGGCGGGTGACGGACGGCGGTTCCGTCCCCAGCGTGCTCTTCCGGGGCTCGGCCCCAGGGCCGTCCAGCTCGTACACGGGCCCGGGGGAGCCGAGCGGCGTGTCGGCGGAGCCCGCCTCGCGCAGCAGACCGGGACGGCTGCCGTCGGCCGAGAGCCACACCTCGCGCGCGCGTGCGGGCGGCAGCACGGCGGTACCACCGGCCGCGTCCCGCCCCGCGTACGCGACGAGGCTCTTCACGTAGACGTACTCCCCGGGCCGCACCTCCGGCGCGGGCGCGGCGGCCGCGGCGAGCGCCGCTCGGGACAGGACCCCCGCGGCGCCGGGCGGGGTCGGCCGCCCGGCCGAGACCCGGCCCGGCGGCCCGGCCGGCCCCTCCCCGGGCGCGACCACGACGACACCGGCGACGACCGCGCAGGCCGCCACCGGCACGGCGAGCAGGCCGACCGGGAACCTCCGGCGCGGCCGGACGGCCGGACCGCCGTCCCCGGCGGCCAGGGCGGACCGCAGCACGGCGTGCCGCAGGTCGAGGTTCCGCTCCGGCGCCAGCTCGGGCACCGGCGGCGGGGGCAGCAGCTCGGCGAGCTCGGCCCGCAGGAGCGCGTCCGCGTCGGCGCCGCGCGGCGGGCGGGGGGTGAAGGCGTTCATGCCTGCTTCTCCGGATTCGATCGGGACGAGAGGGAACCTGCCGCCCGCACGGCCGGCGGTACGGACAGACGCTCGGGTACGGGGAGGGGCGCGGGTTCGGGCAGAGGTACGGACATCGGTGCGGGTGCGGGTGCGGGTCCAGGTGAGGGCGTGGCTGCACGCCCGCCGCCCGCCCGGACCGCGACGGCGGCGGACCGCTCCCGCCGCCGCGCCGCCCTCAGCTCGGCGTCCGCGAGCTTCCGCAGCCGTTCACGCGCGCGGGACAGCCGGGAGCGGACGGTCCCGACCGGGATGCCCAGCGCCTCACCGGCCGCCGCGTAGTCGAGGCCGGCCCACACCACGAGCGTGAAGACCTCGCGCTCGCGCCGCCGGAGCCTGCCGAGCGCGACGCGGGCGGCCCGTACCTGCTCCCCGTCCGTCATCCGGGCGAGGACGTCGTCGGCGAAGTCCGGCAGGACGCCGCGCTCGGGGAGCCGGGCGAGGGCCGCGTCCCGCCGCCGGGCCTCGCGGGCGGCGCCGCGCATGATGTTGGTCGCGATGCCGAGCAGCCAGGGGCGCAGGCTCCCGCCGTCGGCGTGCACCTTCCCGCGACAGCGCCAGGCCTCCAGGAAGGCGGCGGAGACGACGTCCTCCGCGGCCGCCCGGTCCCCGCACACCCGGAACGCGTAGTGGTACAGCACGCGCGCGTGCTCGTCGTACGCCTCGCCGAGCGCCGAGGGGTCCCCGGCACGGAAACGATCTCTCATAGGTGATTCCACAACTGGCACTGGACAGTGGTTCGTCCGGGTTCCCGTGACCTGGGACACAGCCCTTCCGCCGCTGTGTCCCAGGTCACGGGAACGCCCCCGCCGCCACGAGCAGTGCTGAGCATGAACGATTCCTCAACGCCCCTCCGCACGACGGCCCCCGCCCACAAGACGACACCCCGCCGGACACCCCTCCGCACCCTCGCCCTCGCCGCGGTCCTCGCCGGCATGTCGCTCTCCGCGCTGCCCCCGGCCGCCGTGGCGGCGCCCCGCGCCCCGGAGGCGTACGCCCTGACCATCCGTCACCTCGACCGCGCGGGCGCCGCCACCGACGCGTACCGGACCCACGTCACCGGCGTCTCGGGCCCCGGCGCGGCCGAGGAGGTCACGCCCCACGACGGTTCCGGCACGGTCACCGTCCGCCTCCCCAAGGGCCGTTACCTGCTGGACTCCACCCTGGCCGGGCCCGAGGAGGGCTCCGGAACCGACTGGATCGTCCAGCCCCGCCTGGACCTGGACCGCGACACCACGGTCACCGTCGACGCCCGCACCACCGCCCCGGTGGACGTCCGCCCGCAGGACCCGGACGCCCGCTTCGTCAGCCGCCTCGGGTTCGTCGAGGTCACCCACGGCGGCACGACCCGCTCCGCGAACGTCATGGCGGGCCCCGACCTGCGCGTCGCCCACCTCGGCCCCGACGCCGAGTCCGGCTCGGTCAAGGAGTGGTTCGACACGTACTGGGCCGGCCAGGACAACGACTACGCCCTGGGCTACGCCTTCACCTCCTCGCGCGCCCTGACCGGCCTCGTCCGCCGCCCCTCCGCCGCCTCCCTCGCCACCGTCCAGATCCGCCGCGCGGCCCCGGCCGGCGAGACCGGCACCGGGTTCGTCTCGGTCCAGCCCAGCGCGGGCCCCACCGTCGGAATGGTCCAGCCCCTCCGCCCGCTCGGCACCGCGACCGTGCTCGTGACCCCCGAGCGGGGCCTGTGGAACGTCGAGTACGAGGCTCCCGCCGCCCCCGGCACGAAGCCCAACCGGTACGCGGCGAACGGGTTCGCGGTGCGCGCGGGCGCCACCACCACCCACACCTTCGACAACGCCGTCTTCGGCCCCGCCCTCGACACCGCGCCCGGCGCCCGCCCGGCGGGCGTCCGCGACGGCGCCGCCCTCTCCCTCGACGTCCCGCTGCTCGCCGACGGCGAGGGCCACGTGCCGAGCGCGCCGCGCTTCCGCGCCGCCACCACCACGCTCCACCGCGACGGGGTCCTGATCGGCACCCGCCGGGGCGCACCCGGCCGGGGCACGTTCACCACCACCCCGGGAGCGGCCTCGTACCGGCTGACCGCCACCGCGACCCGCGGCGACGGCACGTCCCCGGGCGGCCGGGCCACCGCCGCCTGGACCTTCACCTCGGCCGCGACCGCACGCCCGACCGCGCTTCCCCTCAGCACCGTCCGCTTCGCCCCGGCCCTCGCCCTCGACGGCACCGCCCCGGCGGGCGCCGACGTCCGCGTCCCGGTGACCGTCCAGGGCGCGGCGGCCGGATACGGCGTCCGCTCCCTGACCGTGTCGGTGTCGACCGACGACGGCGCCACCTGGACCCGCGTCCCCGTCGTCGACGGCCGGGCCGCCTACCGCGACCCCGTCGCCGGACGCTCCGTCTCGCTCCGGGCCGAACTCACCGACACGAAGGGCAACACCCTCACCCAGACCCTGACGGGCGCGTACCGCACCCGCTGAACGACCGACACCTCCAAAGCCCGACCCCCCGTTCCGGAACGCTCCGGGGAGGCCCGCCCTCCCCGGAGCGTCACTGTCAGTGGCGAAGGTTACGGTGAGTGAGCACTGATCGGACCGTCACCAGGGGGAGACATGACACGGACAGCGACCACCCCGACGAACCTCCGCCGCGCCCTGCGCCGCGAGATCCCCAGCACCGTCGCACTCCTCGCCGACGAGCAGGACTTCGCGGCCATGCGCCGGTACCGCACGTTCCTCTTCGACGACCACACCGCCTACCTGCGCCAGATCGAGGCCCTCCTCAAGGCCCTCGCCCGCCAGGGCGGCCACACCACCGTCGCCCTCTTCGACCCCGAGGAGTACGCGGCCTGGTGCGCCGAGACCGCCACCGACCCCGACCTGCCCGCGAGCCGCAGCCGCTTCACCGCCCACCTCGCCGCCACCGGAGCCCGCGTCACCTACACCGGACAGCCCCTCACCACCCTCCTCCCCGAACTCGTCGACACCGCCGTCCGCCAGGCCACCTGGGAGTACGCCACCACCGTCCTCGCCACCGCAGGCGACTGCGCGACCTGCGGCAAGGACATCGGCAAGGCCGCCTACGAGCGGGCCGCCCGCCTGCTCGTCCGCCTCCTCGCGGCCGCCGGCCCCGGCACCCACCACCTCGTCTGCAGCGTCCCCGCCGCCGACGACCAACTCCTCGCCGTCCTCCACACCGAAGGCACCGCACCGCCCGAGGACGCTCCCGGCGCCGGATTCGCCGCCGAGTTCACCGCCGTCCTCGCCGCGGGCATCGCCCTCTCCGCCCCCGGCGGACTCGTCCTGCGCACCACCGCCCCCGACACCCCCGACCGCCTCCACGGCTGGCGCCTCACCGACGGCACCCTGACCCCGCTCACCGAGGCCGAGGTCTTCTCCGCCTACTGCACCGACGCCCGCACGGGAGAACCCCTCTCCCCGGAACCCGGCGTCGAGTACCGCGCCGGCTTCCCCCTCGCCCCCGGACCCGACGACGACTGGACCACCCACCACTGACCCCGCACACGACGAAGGGGCTCCCCGCCACCTCCGTGACGGAAAGCCCCTTCGTCCTCACCCGCTTCCGGGAATCACTCCCCGGACAGCACCGCCTGCGCGGCCAGCCGCGCCTCGTGCGCGGTGTCCGCGGCCCGCGCCGCAGCCGCGGCCCGCTCGCACTGCGCCAGCGTGTACTTGGCCAGCGTCGCCCGCACGTACGGAATCGACGCCGCACCCATGGAGAGGGAGGTGACGCCCAGACCCGTCAGCACACACGCGAGCAGCGGATCCGAAGCGGCCTCGCCACAGACACCACAGCTCTTGCCCTCGGCCTTGGCCGCCTCGGCGGACAGCGCCACCAGGTCGAGCAGCGCCGGCTGCCACGGGTCCTGGAGCCGGGACACCGCACCGACCTGACGGTCGGCCGCGAAGGTGTACTGCGCCAGGTCGTTGGTGCCCAGCGACAGGAACTCGACCTCCTGGAGGATCGAGCGCGCCCGCAGCGCGGCCGACGGAATCTCGACCATCGCACCGAACTTCGCCCGCAGCCCCGCCTCACGACAGGCGTCCGCGAACGCCTTCGCGTCCGTACGGTCGGCCACCATCGGCGCCATGACCTCGAGGTACACCGGCAGCCCCTCGACCGCCTTCGCAAGGGCGGACAGCTGCGTCCGCAGCACCTCCGGGTGGTCGAGCAGCGACCGCAGACCCCGCACGCCCAGCGCCGGGTTCGGCTCGTCCGCCGGCGTCAGGAAGTCCAGCGGCTTGTCGGCGCCCGCGTCGAGCACCCGCACGACCACGCGCCCCTCGGGGAACGCCTCCAGGACCTGGCGGTAGGCCTCGACCTGCTTCTCCTCGGACGGCGCCTTCTTGCTGTCGTCCAGGAAGAGGAACTCCGTACGGAACAGACCGACACCCTCCGCACCGGCCTCCACGGCCGCCGGCACGTCCGCAGGACCGCCGACGTTGGCCAGCAGCGGCACCTTGTGCCCGTCCGAGGTCGCGCCCGGCCCGGTCGACGTGGCCAGCGCGGCCCTGCGCTCGGCGGCGGCCTTCGTCAGCTCCGCCTTCTTCTCCTCGCTCGGGTCCACGAAGAGCTCACCGGTGGAACCGTCGACCGCGATGAGCGTGCCCTCGGCCAGCTCGCCCGCGCCCGGCAGCGCCACGATGGCCGGCACGCCCAGGGCCCGCGCGAGGATCGCGCTGTGGCTGGTCGGCCCGCCCTCCTCGGTCACGAACCCGAGCACCAGCGTCGGGTCGAGCAGCGCCGTGTCGGCGGGCGCCAGGTCCCGCGCGATCAGCACGTACGGCTCGTCGCTGTCCGGCACGCCCGGCATCGGCACGCCGAGCAGCCGCGCGACGATCCGGTTCCGCACGTCGTCCAGGTCGGCGACCCGGCCCGCCATGTACTCGCCGGCCCCGGCGAGCAGCTCGCGGTAGTGCGAGAAGGCGTCGTAGATGCCGCGCTCGGCCGTACTGCCGACCGCGATCCGGCGGTCCACGTCGGCGATGAGCTCCGGGTCCTGGGCGATCATCGCCTGGGCCTCCAGCACCGCCTGGGCCTCGCCACCGGCCAGATTGCCCCGGGCGTTCAGATCGGCGGCCACCGCCTCCACGGCCTGACGGGCACGCCCCTGTTCGCGCTCCGCCTCCTCGGCCGGAATCGACTTGGCCGGCGGCTCCAGAACCGCGGTGCCCATGTGCCGGACCTCGCCGATCGCCACTCCGTGGCTGACGCCGACGCCTCGCAGCGTTGTCTCCATCTCACCCGTCTCCGATTGAGCGACGGCCCCGGCCGCCGCGTTGAATGTCGAACTCGCGGTCGTCACAGCGGACGAACCGGCTCAGTTCCAGCCGAAGAGGTGGTCGCCGGCCTTCAGCTCGCCGCTCTCGGCGACGTCGGAAAGCGACTCCGCACCGGCCTCCAGGGCCACGACGGGAGAGATGGGGGACTTGCCGGCCGCCTCGACGGCGGCGGGGTTCCAGCGCACGACGGCCTGTCCGCGCGTCACGGTGTCACCCTTGCTGGCAAGCAGCTCGAAGCCTTCTCCGTTGAGCTGGACGGTGTCGATGCCGAGGTGCGTCAGCACACCGCGTCCCTCGGAGTCGACGACGACGAAGGCGTGCGGGTGCATGGAGACGATGACCCCGTCGACGGGGGAGACGGCCTCGGAGGGCTCACGTACGGGATCGATGGCGGTACCGGGACCGACCATCGCACCGGAGAAGACCGGATCGGGAACTGCGGCGAGACCGACGGCACGGCCGGCGAGCGGCGAGGTCACGTTTGTCATGGGAAGCCTCCCAGGGGCGGAGATTGTGTGGCGCCGTCACTACCTGTCCTGGACGGCGTACTGTTCAGAAGCGTATGTCATAGGAAGTTCCGGTTCCGCCCGAGACGTACCAGTTGGACGGAGCTAGGGACTACCGGCGACGGTTTGCCTCTACTGACGGTGGGATGTACTGTCGTACTCCTGCCTGACCCCAACGCGGCCTTGAGTCGCGGGTCGGCAGCACCTATCAAGCCAGATCCTAACCCCAGTGGTCTACACCTCTGCGTGCTCGCAGCGGGACGTGGTCAGGGGGACCGAGAAAGCCTGGTAATGTTTGACCCCGCCGGGAACGGAAAGCGCGAAAGCGAATTCCAGCCCCAGCAGCCTGCTCCAGCGGGTGGCAGAAACGGAAAACGGATCTGCTAAGCTGGAAACACGAAATACCGAAGGGAAAAGCCCGGAGGAAAGCCCGCGAGGGTGAGTACAAAGGGAGCGTCCGTTCCTTGAGAACTCAACAGCGTGCCAAAAATCAACGCCAGATTAGTTGATACCCCGTCCGGCCGGATCTCCGGTTGGTCGAGGTTCCTTTGAAGAAAAAACACAGCGAGGACGCTGTGGACAGTCGGCCACATTCCGGCCCGGCTGTCCCGCTCAACGCGAGTGTCGTACCCGATTACGGGTCAACATTCACGGAGAGTTTGATCCTGGCTCAGGACGAACGCTGGCGGCGTGCTTAACACATGCAAGTCGAACGATGAAGCC